>CBIHOG010000012.1:0-106560 GCA_966211435.1 uncultured Variovorax sp.
AGCCCGAGTACCAGGACTCGTCCGTGAAGATGCGCGCGTAGTTGGCCCAGGTGAACTGTTGCGGGAAGAAGGAGAAGCTCGACAGGATCTCCTCGTTCGTCTTGAAGCTCATGTTCACCATCCAGTAGATGGGCAGCAGCGCGAAGAGCAGGTAGAGCAGCAGGAAGATGCTGCGCTTGCGGAAGCGTCGCTCGTTCATTTCGTCTCCTCCACTTCCTGCGTGCCGACCCGCAGCATCCAGTTGTAGAGCACGAAGCACAGCAGCAGGATGATCAGGAAATAGATCAGCGAGAAGGCCGCCGCCGGCCCGAGGTCGAACTGCCCGACCGCCTTCTGCGTGAGGTACTGGCTCAGGAAGGTGGTCGCGTTGCCCGGCCCGCCGCCTGTCAGCACGAAGGGCTCGGTGTAGATCATGAAGCTGTCCATGAAGCGCAACAGCACCGCGATCACCAGCACGCCGCGCATCTTGGGCAGCTGGATGTAGCGGAACACGGCGAACTTGCTGGCGCCGTCGATGCGCGCGGCCTGGTAGTAGGCATCGGGGATGGAGCGCAGCCCCGCGAAGCACAGCAGCGCCACCAGTGGCGTCCAGTGCCAGATGTCCATCAGCAGCACCGTGAGCCAGGCGTCCGTCGCGTTGCCGGTGTAGCTGTAGTCGATGCCCATCTTCTGCAACGCGTAGCCGAAGAGCCCGATGTCCGCACGCCCGAAGATCTGCCAGATGGTGCCCACCACGTTCCACGGTATCAGCAGCGACAGCGCGACGATCACCAGCACCGCGGAGGACTTCCACCCCGTCGCCGGCATCGACAGCGCCAGGCAGATGCCCAGCGGGATCTCCACGACCAGCACCGCGAGCGAGAAGCCGAGCTGCCGCCACAGCGCCGCATGCAGCTCGTCGTCGCGCATCACCGAGGCGAACCACTCGGTGCCGACGAAGACGCGGCGCTCGGGCGAGATGATGTCCTGCACCGAGTAGTTGACCACCGTCATCAAGGGCACGATGGCCGAGAAGGCGACGCACAGAAGCACCGGCAGCACGAGCCACCAGGCTTTCTGGTTGATGGGTTTGTTGATGCCGTTCATGTGAATGCCCTCGCGTTCATGCGACCAGCTCATCGTCCCGGTAGTAGCAGGTGTGAGCATCCACCACCCGCAGCCAGACCGGCTCGCCCGCCGCCGGCACGCGCGCATCCGAGTGCAGGCGGGCCTTGAGCACGCTCTGCCCGGCCAGCGCCGTGAGCATCTGGTGCGTGCCCACGTCCTGTACCTGCACCACCACCGCCGGCAGCGCCCCCGCCGCATTCGGCTCCGAGAGCGCCACGTACTCCGGCCGGATGCCCAGCTTGAGCGCGCCCCTCGGCAATTCGCGCGTGCCCGCGAGCCGCGCGCCACCCACCTCGAGCACGCCGTCCATGCTGTGCACCGGCAGGAAATTCATGCCCGGCGAGCCGATGAAGTGTCCGACGAAGGTGTGGGCCGGCCGCTCGAACAGGGCCTCGGCGCTGCCCACCTGTACCGCCTTGCCGCGCGTCATCACCACCACCTCCTCCGCGAAGGTCAGCGCCTCGACCTGGTCGTGCGTGACATAGATCAGCGTGAGCTTGAGTTCGCGGTGGATCTGCTTGAGCTTGCGCCGCAGCTGCCACTTGAGGTGCGGGTCGATCACCGTCAGCGGCTCGTCGAAGAGCACGGCCGAGACGTCGCTGCGCACCAGCCCGCGACCCAGCGATATCTTCTGCTTGGCATCCGCCGCGAGGCCGGCCGCCCGCTGGTTGAGCTGGCCGCTCATGTCCAGCATCTCCGCGATCTCGCCCACGCGCTTGCGGATCTGCTCGGCCGGCACGTTGCGATTGCGCAGTGGGAACGCGAGATTCTGCGCCACGGTCATCGTGTCGTAGATGACGGGGAACTGGAACACCTGCGCGATGTTGCGCTGCTGCGGCGTCTCCAGCGTCACGTCGCGGCCGTTGAAGCGCACGCTGCCCTGCGAGGGCGCCAGCAGGCCCGAGATGATGTTCAGCATCGTCGTCTTGCCGCAGCCCGAAGGACCGAGCAAGGCGTAGGCGCCGCCATCGCGGAAGCTCATCTTCAGCGGCAGCAGCGCGTAGTCGCTCTCCTGCCGCGGGTCGGCGCGATAGGCGTGCGCCAGGTCGAGGTCGATGCGGGCCATCTCAGTCTCCCTTTCTGCGCCAGGCAGGCGCCAGCGCGAGCTGTCCGCCGGAATCGAAGACATAGGCCTGCGCGGCGCTGAAGTACAGCGTGATCGCGGTGCCCAGCTCGAAGCGATGCACGCCGGTGAGCTGGGCGACCAGCTCGCCGACCAGCGTCTCGACGTGCACGAAGGTGTCGGAGCCGGAGATCTCGGCCAGCTCGACCTTGCCCGGCAAGGCGAGCCCGCCACCGTCGGCATCGATGTTCAGCGCGCTCGAACGCAGGCCGATGGTGACGGCGCCGTCCACGCTGTGCGGCAGCGTCACGGGCAGCAGCGGCCCGCCTTCCAGCTGCACGCCGCCGGGCGCCACGCGGCCGCGCAGCAGGTTCATCGGCGGATCGCTGAACGCGCGCGCCACGCGCAGGGAGCGCGGCGCGTGGAAGACCTCTGCCGTCGGGCCGTACTGCAGCAGCTCGCCGGCATCCAGCACCGCCGTGTAGCCGCCGAGCAGCAATGCCTCGCCGGGCTCGGTGGTCGCGTAGATCACGGTCGAGTCGCCGCTCGCGAAGAGCTGCGTCAGCTCCTCCCGCAGGCCTTCGCGCAACTTGTAGTCCAGGTTGACCAGCGGCTCGTCGAGCAGCATCAACGGCGCGTTCTTGGCCAGGGCACGCGCCAGCGCCACGCGCTGCTGCTGGCCGCCCGACAGTTCGGCCGGATAGCGGTCGAGGAACATGCCGATGTGCAGCTTGTCGGCCAGCTCGCGAACACGCGCCTCGACATTCTTCTCGCCGCGCAGTTTGAGCGGCGAGCCGATGTTGTCGGCGACCTTCAGCGAGGGATAGTTGATGAACTGCTGGTAGACCATCGCGACATTGCGCTCGCGCACCGGCACGCCCGTCACGTCCTTGCCGTCGACCGTCACCCTGCCGCCGGTCGGCGTGTCCAGCCCGGCCATCAGCCGCATGAGGCTGGTCTTGCCGGCCTGCGTGGCGCCAAGCAGCACCGTCACAACGCCGCTCCGCGGCGAGATGCTCTGGGGGTAGAGCCATGTCTGGGCGCCAACCTTCTTGGTGACGTTGTCGAGTGCCAGTTGCATGGGTCTCCCTTTCTCTTTCTGCTTCTTATGCGCTAGGCATGGAACTTCATCCAGGCTTCGACCTGCTCGCGCTGCGCCGCCGTCAGGCGCAGCCCCAGCTTGGAGCGGCGCCACAGCACGTCATCGCCCGTCACCGCCCACTCCTGCTCGCACAGGTAGCGCAGCTCGCGCGAATAGACCCCCGGCGCCACGGCCGTGCCCATGTCGGTCATCGACTTCGCGCTGCCGAGCACCTCGGAGATGCGCGCGCCATAGGCCCGCGCCAGGCGGCGTGCGAGCCGCGCATCCAGCCAGCGGTGGCGCGACTGAACGGCCGCGACGAAGCGCTCGAAGTCGTCGTCCGGGCGCGAAGCCGCCGTGCGCTCGCCGATCCATTCGCTGAGGTCGCCGCCGGCCAGGTAGGCGCCATCCGTCCACGCGGCGCGCGCCTCGCCCAGCATTCGGCCCACCTCGTCGGCCGCGTCCTCCGCCAGCTTGCGGAAGGTCGTGATCTTTCCGCCCCACACCGACAGCAGCGGCGCGGCCGTGGTGCTGGATTCGAGCATGTAGTCGCGCGTCACGGCCGACGGGTCGCCCGAGGCATCGTCGAGCAGCGGCCGCACGCCCGAGTAGGTCCACACCACGTCCGCCGGCCGCACCGCCTTCTCGAAATACCGGCTGGCCTGGGTGCAGAGGTAGTCGATCTCTTCCCGCGCGGCATAGGCCGTACCGGGGTCGTCGCCACCCAGTTCCACGTCCGTGGTCCCGATCAGCGTGAAGTCGTTCTGGTAGGGGATCGCGAAGATGATCCGCTTGTCCGGATTCTGGAAGATGTAGGCATGGTCGTGCGCGAAGAGGCGCGGCACCACGATGTGGCTGCCCTTGACCAGGCGCAGGTGCCGCGTCGCCAGCGCCTCGCCGTTCGATGGACGCGCCACGCCGCGCAGGAAGGATTCCGCCCACGGCCCCGCCGCGTTCACCACCGCGCGGGCACGCACCGTGCGCTGGCCCTGCGGGCCTTCGAGCACGGCCGTCCAGCCCTTCGCGTCCCGCTGCGCGCTGACGCAGCGCGTGCGCGTCAGCACCTCGGCGCCGCGGCTGCGGGCATCGACCGCGTTCAGCACCACCAGCCGTGCGTCGTCCACCCAGCCGTCGGAATACACGAAGCCGCGCTTGAACTGCGGCTTCAGCGGCTCGCCCGCCGGGTGGTGGCGCAGGTCGACCGTGCGCGAACCCGGCAGCACCTCGCGCCTGGCCAGGTGGTCGTACATGAAGAGCCCGAGGCGGATCATCCAGGCCGGCCGCATCGAGGGGTCGTGCGGCATCACGAAGCGCAGCGGCCACATGATGTGCGACGCGCTCTTGAGCAGCACCTCGCGTTCCTGCAGCGCCTTGCGAACCAGCGAGAACTCGTAGTACTCCAGGTAGCGCAGCCCGCCGTGGATCAGCTTGGTGGAAGACGAGGAGGTGTGGGCCGCCAGGTCGTCCTTCTCGCACAGCACCACCCGCCAGCCCCGGCCCGCCAAGTCGCGGGCAATGCCGCAACCGTTGATGCCGCCGCCGACGATGAGCACGTCGCATTCGGTGGCAGCCGGCGTCGAGGAAGGGGCGATGGCACTCACAGTCTTCGAATCCTTGGGCTTGTGACTTTGTGCACGGTTCGCAGGGTGTACGCTTTCGTATTTGTTCATTCTGGTTCCTTAAGTTGCGATTTTCTTCGGCGTTTTCCCTTAAGTCCATTCGTTTGCTTTCGTTCTAAAGTCACTTCCACCCTGCGACGGCAGTCCACACGTGAACTCCAATCCGCGCCAGCTCAAGCTGCTCAACACCGTCCGCGCCCGCGGTTCGATCACCGTCGACCAGTTGGCCGACATGCTCGGCGTCACGCTGCAGACCGTGCGGCGCGACGTCCAGCGGCTGGCCGACGAAGGCCTGCTCGCGCGCTTCCATGGCGGCGTGCGCGTGCCGAGCTCGACCACGGAGAACATCGGCTACCGGCAGCGCGAGACCCTGCACGCCGAAGGCAAGGCGCGCATCGCGCGCGCCGTGGCGGCGCGGGTGCCGAACGACTGCTCGCTCATCCTCAACATCGGCACCACCACCGAGGCCATCGCGAAGGCGCTGCTGCACCACACCGGCCTGCGCGTCATCACCAACAACCTCAACGTCGCGACCATCCTGAGCGACAACCCCGCATGCGAAGTGATCGTGGCCGGCGGCCCGGTGCGCCTGCGCGACCGCGCCATCGTCGGCGAGGCGACGGTGGACTTCATCCGCCAGTTCAAGGTCGACATCGCGCTCATCGGCGTCTCCAGCATCGAGGCCGACGGCACGCTGCGCGACTTCGACCTGCGCGAGGTGAAGGTGGCGCAGACCATCATCGCGCAGGCACGCGAGGTGTGGCTGGCGGCCGACGCGAGCAAGTTCAACCGGCCGGCGATGATCGAGCTGGCGAAGCTGTCGCAGATCGATTGCCTCTTCACCGACGCGGCGCCGCCGCCGCCCTTCCCCGAACTGCTGGAGCGCGCGCAGGTACGCTGCGAAATCGCGCCACAGGACACCCGACCATGACCTACCTCCTCGCCCTGGACCAAGGCACCTCGAGCTCGCGCAGCATCGTCTTCGACGGCGAAGGCCGCATCGTCGCCATCGCCCAGCAGGAACTCACGCAGATCTACCCCCAACCCGGCTGGGTCGAGCACGACCCGATGGAGATCTGGACCAGCCAGCTCGCGACCGCCCGCGAGGTGCTCGCCAAGGCCGGCATCACCGCCGCCGACATCCACGCCGTGGGCATCACCAACCAGCGCGAGACCACGGTGCTGTGGAACCGCCGGACCGGCCAGCCCGTGCACCACGCCATCGTCTGGCAGGACCGCCGCGCCGAGCCCCTGTGCGCGCGCCTGCGCGACGAGGGCATGACCGACACCATCCGCGAGAAGACCGGCCTCGTCATCGACGCCTACTTCTCCGGCACCAAGCTGCGCTGGCTGCTCGACAACGTGCCCGGCGCGCGCGCCGCCGCCGAGCGCGGCGAACTGGCCTTCGGCACCGTCGACAGCTGGCTCATCTGGCAGCTGACCGGCGGCAAGGTACACGCCACCGACGTCAGCAACGCCTCGCGCACCATGCTCTTCAACGTGCGCAGCAACCAGTGGGACGCCGACCTGCTGAAGGCGCTCGACATCCCGGCCTCGCTGATGCCCGAGGTCAAGCCGTCGAGCGCACACTTCGCCGACACCGATGCGCGCTTCCTCGACAAGAGCCTGTTCATCGGCGGCGTGGCCGGCGACCAGCAGAGCGCCCTTTTCGGCCAGGCCTGCTTCGAGGCCGGCATGGCGAAGAACACCTACGGCACCGGCTGCTTCCTGCTCATGCACACCGGCGGCGCCTTCCAGCCCTCGCACAATGGCCTGCTCGTGACCAGCGCGGCCCAGACCAGCCACGTGCCGCAGTACGCGATGGAAGGCAGCGTCTTCGTCGGCGGCGCGGTGGTGCAGTGGCTGCGCGACGGCCTCAAGGCCATTCCCGGCAGCGCGCAGGTGCAGGCACTGGCCGAGAGCGTGCCCGACGCCGGCGGCGTGATGATGGTGCCGGCCTTCACCGGCCTCGGCGCTCCTTACTGGGATGCGGACGCGCGCGGCACCATCACCGGCCTCACGCGCGGCACGACAGTCGCGCACATCGCGCGCGCCGCGCTCGAAAGCATCGCCTACCAGAGCGCCGCGCTGCTGCAGGCCATGAGCCGCGATGCGGTGGCCGCGGGCGGTGCGCCGGTGGCCGAATTGCGGGTCGACGGAGGCGCGGCGGTCAACGACCTGCTGATGCAGTTCCAGGCCGACCTGCTGGGCATCCCCGTCGTGCGCCCCGAAGTCACCGAAACCACCGCGCTCGGTGCCGCCTACCTCGCGGGCCTGTCGACGGGCGTCTTCAGCGACGCCGTGCAGTTGTCGAAGCTGTGGCGCGTCGAGCGGCGCTTCCTGCCGACGATGGGGCGTGCGCAGGCCGGCGAATCGATGGCGCGCTGGGAGCGTGCGGTCCGGCAGGCGACGCTGAAGTAGCCGCCACGGCTGGCCCCCTATGCCACGACGGTGATCGTGCCCACGGTCCTCTCGTCCCGGCTCCTGCACAGGATCAGGTACCGCCAGACCCGCGTCCAGTCCGCCGGCTCGACCGTGATGCAGCCGGCGCTGATGGCGCCCGGCTGCAGATAGCAGTCGCCCCCCACGGCGACCGAGCGCGCAAAGCCGAGGCAGAACCAGGTCTTGGCGTAGACGCTCTGGGCCAGGTACGTCGCGCCGTCCAGGTGAGGAAAGTCCGGGATGTACAGGGGATGCACGCCGAACGCGATCGGCTCGCTCTCCCGCGTGACCGCCCGGACCTGCCCGCCCGAAAAGGCGAGCGCGCGGCGCGACATGCTGAACTGCAGGCCCGCCGGCCCCCGATAGGCCGGGCTTCCCGCACGCAGGCTTCCGGACTTCACCGAGAAACGGTTGCCTCGCTCCATGCCCTCCCGCACGGTGAAGAAATCCCGCCCATCGGCCGAGCCTTCGAACTCGACGCGCAGGAACTCAGGCAGCGCGACCGTGGTGCCGGAGGGCTCGCGCCGCGCCTTGAGCCAGCCGTCGCCGCCGACCAGGATGTGCCGTTGATGCGTCATCCAACCCACGTCGGCCTCACTGCCAGTTCGCTGCAATCAACATCCCCAGGCTGCTCTCCTGGCTCGCAGTCGAAGTGAACTGGCCCATGGGCGGCGGCGCGAAGGCGGCCATCGCTTCCACCAGCAGGTTCACCTGCGCGTCGAGCAGCAATTTGCCATCGCCGGCGCGGATCTGCTCGACGCGGTAGGCGTCGCCCGTGTACCAGTTGTTCACCGTGACCCGGTCTTCGGTGCCGATGATGCTCAGCTCCAGGTTGCTACCGTCCCTGCGGAGCCAGAGCTGCTCCGACGAAACATCGGCGCCGAAGGCCAGCACGTCCACGTCGGTGCTCGCGGTGTCGTAGTCGGAAAGCGTGTCCCGCCCATCGCCGCGCCCGAACACGTAGGTGTCGTCGCCCGTGCCGCCGCTGAGCGTGTCCTTGCCCGCGCCGCCGATCAGCACATCGTTGCCGGCATTCCCGTTGAGTGTGTCGTCACCGGCGCCGCCGTCGAGGCGATCGGCCTTGCTGCCGCCGCTGATGCTGTCGTGGCCGGCCAGGCCGGCGATGTCGTTGCCGGCGAGGTTCGTGCCCGAGATGCTGTCGTTGCCCTCGCTCAGGACCACGACCGCCTCGAGGATCTTGTCGCGGGTCCACGTCACGCCGTCGGCGAAGACGATGTAGTCGATCTTGTATTCCGGCAGGTTGTCGCCGTAGTGGAAGTTGGCGAGCTTCAGGCTGTCGCCGTCGCGGAAGTTCAGCGTCAGGTCGCTGCCGCTGCGTGTGAACGCCACGAGGTCCGTGCTGCGCAGGTCGGCGAAGCTCACCGTGTCGGTCCGCATCGGGGCCGCATCGTACTGGCTCAGGATGTCGTCGCCGAAGCCGAGCGTGAACATATACGTGTCGTTGCCCGCGCCGCCGCTCAACGTGTCGTTGCCCGCGCCCCCGGTCAAGGTGTCGTCACCCCCGCCACCGCTGAGCGTGTCATCGCCCGCACCGCCATCGAGCTTGTCCGCCTGGCTGCCGCCGGTGATGCTGTCATGGCCGGCGAGGCCGTGGATCTGGTTGCCTGCCAGGTTGGAGCCCGAGACGCTGTCGTTGGCGGCACTCAACCCGACCGCCGCCGAGACGATCGCCTGGCGGTCCCAGGTCACGCCGTCGACGAACGCGATGGCGTCCACCTTGTACTCCGGCAGGCTGTCGCCGTAGTGGAAGTTGGCGAGCTTCAGGCTGTCGCCGCTGTTGAAGGCCAGCACGAGGTCGCTGCCGCTGCGCGTGAGCGACGTGAGATCGGTGCTGCGCAGGTCGGTGAAGCGCACCACGTCGGCGCGGACGGCCGCCGTGTCGTACTGGTTCACCGTGTCCGCGCCGAATCCCTTCGCGAAGACGTAGGTGTCGTCACCGCTTCCGCCGCTCAGGCTGTCGTTGCCCGCGCCGCCGACCAACGCGTCGTTCCCGGCACCGCCACTGAGCGTGTCGTCACCGGCGCCGCCGTCGAGCCGGTCCGCCTTGCCGCCGCCGGTGATGCTGTCGTGGCCCCCCAGGCCCCGGATGTCGTTGGCCGCGAGATGCGAGCCGGACACGCTGTCGTTGGCTTCGCTCAGGCTCGTGGCGGCGGAGAGGATCGCATTGCGGTCCCAGGCCACACCGTCCGCGAACGCGATGCCGTCGATCTTGTACTCGGCGAGGCTGTCGCCGTAGTAGAAGTTCGCCAGCTTCACGCTGTCGCCGCCGCCGAAGTCCAGCACGAGGTCGCTGCCGCTGCGCGTGAGCACCTTCAGGTCGGTGCTGCGCAAGCCGGTGAGCTGCAGCACGTCCTTGCGGGTGGCGGAGGTGTCGTACTGGTTCACCGTGTCGTTGCCGGAGCCGCGGCTGAAGGAATAGATGTCGTCGCCGCCGCCGCCGTTCAGGCTGTCGTTGCCCGCGCCACCGATCAGCACGTCGTTGCCGCTGCCACCGCTGAGCGTGTCGTTTCCGGCGCCGCCGTCGAGCCGGTCCGCCAACGCGCCACCCGTGATGCTGTCGTCGCCCGCCAGCCCCTGCAGGTCGTCGCCCGCGAGGTTCGAACCGCTCACGCTGTCGTCGAGCTCGCTCAGGCTGGTGGTGGCCGAGATGATGTCGTTGCGCCCCCATTCCACGCCGTCGGCGAACAACACACCGTCCACCTTGTACTCCCCGAGGCTGTCGCCGTAGTAGAAGTTCGCGAGCTTCACGCTGTCGCCGCTGTCGAAACTCAGGGTGAGGTCGCTGCCGCTGCGCGTGAGCGCGCAAAGCTCGGTGAACTTCAGGTCGATGAACTCCACGATGTCCTTGCGGCCCGTGGAGGTGTCGTACTGGTTGACGACGTCGCGGCCGAAACCCCGGGCGAAGCGATAGACGTCGCTGCCGGCCTCGCCGTTGAGCGTGTCGTTCCCCGCGCCGCCGACGAGCCGGTCGGCCCCGGCCCCACCGCTCAGCGCGTCGTTGCCGCCGCCCCCATGCAGGATGTCGTCGCCCGCATCGCCGCGCAGGACATCATCGCCCGCGCCGCCATGCATCGCGTCATCGCCCGCCGCGCCGCCGAGACTGTCGTTCGCGGCGGTGCCGAAGAAGGCGTCCGCACCGGCGGTGCCGGAGGCCGACGACACCAGCACGAGGCCAGCCGCCTTTGCTTCCGCCAGCAAGGGCGAGCCCGCCGGCAGCGCCTCCACCCAGTCGCCGAGCATGCCGATGCTGTCGAGGCCCGCGGCCTGCAAGGTCGGCGCCGCGTGGCGGTGAAGATCGAAGAGATCGAGCAGGGCGTCCAGCGGCCGGGCCTGCCGCTTCGCTTCCAGCATGGCGGTCAAGCCGGCGGTGTCGAAGCGGATGCCGCCCTCGTCGATCGACAACGCGATGCTGTCGAGGTAGGGCTTCAGCCGCGTCTGAACCGCGAGCGCGCCGTAGATGCTTTCCTTCAGCGTGTCGTAGCTCTGCAGCAGCAGCGCCAATTGGCCGGCCGGCGGATTCAGGTTGAAGCTGGGCGTGGTGAGCGTGATGCCGCCCGAGGTGCTGGTGCTGCTCGACGAGGTCATCCCGGCCATCGTGATCGTCCGGCTGCTGGCGGGCGGCTCGTAGAAGCGCTCGCCGTTGAACACCTCCAGTACCGAGATGAGCCTGCGGAACTGCGGGATGGTGATGCCCGTGACGGTCATGCTGACCACGCCGCCCAGCGTCTCTTCCAGCGTGCGCATGAAGCCGGAACTCTCGGCCCATGCGTCGATGATGCCGTCGAGCAAGGCGCGCTGGCCTTCGCGCGTGCCCGCCACGCTGAAGGCGGCGACCCGCTCGGCCAGCGGCGCATGGAGGCTGGCCGCCTCGACGAGGTCGCGCGCCCGACCCGAGCCGCGCATCGCCGGCAGCGCCTGGGCCTGCGCGCTGAGCGCGGGCGCGTCGGTGAACTCGCGGTGGAAGGGGTTGTGGTCGAGATCGACCGCGCCGATGCTGCGCTGCACCTGTGCGGCGCCCGCGCCCTGCGTGAAGCTGGCGCTTTGCGCGATCAGGTTGCCATTGACGGTGGTGCCCGCCTGTGCGCCGCCGCTGTCGTTGGCCGCGCTGCCGAGGGCGGCGATGCGGCTGATGCCCAGCTCCGCGAGCGTGAAGAGTTCGCCGCGGCCTGCCATGCCGTCCTGGTCGAGGTCGCGCCAGACCTGGAGTTCCTTCCACCCGGCATCGGCCGCGGTCATGTGGCGGTCGGCATTCGTGTCCAGATCGGCAAGCGCGTCGAAGCCGTCGACGGCGAACGCGCCGTTGCGCTTGCGCGTGTCCACGCCGAAGAGCTCACGGCCGGTGTCGATCGCGCCATTGCCGTCGAGATCGCGCACGAGGATGCCGTCGTCGGCACCGAGCCAGCCGGTGCCGGTGCGGATGCCGTCGGCGTCGTGGTCGAAGAGGACTTGGCCGGAGGCGGACGAGAGTTCGAGGCCGTCGCCGTCCAAGTCGAGCATCAAGGGGTCGACGGGCTGGCGCCAGCCCTTGGCGTCGCGGAAGCAGCCGTTCGAATGGCGATCCACTCCAGTCGGAATAGTCCAGTCAAATTGCGGAAGATCAATTGGTTGAATGTCCGGAGACAACGCTCCTTCCTTGATTTTTTCGTCCAAAGTCTCCTTAAATTTATCAACCAAATCGAAGAACTTGTCCTGTAGATCAGGATTTACAGCAGCGGCAATAATTCCAACACCTAGCGCGAGCGTCCCGACGCCAGCCGCAACCGGCATCCCAAGAGAAAGTGCTGCGACTGACCCTAATCCCGCCAAGAACCCAACTCCTGCGGCTGTGTACCCCACAATACCAGCATCAATTTCGGCAGTCCCGTAAATTGGGATGTATATTTCAGTTTCCTTCCCTATCATAGGTGCTGAAATGGCCAGCCCTGTTGCTGCTGCACCAGTCACGCCAACACTAGCTAGTCCTGGAGTTTGCGCACCAAGATGCTTCAACTGCCCGAGACCAATTTTAACTCCAGTCATGATCAGACTCATATTTATCTCCCTTAAGAAAAAGCAAAAAACAAACACCCAAAAATAATGCCACCAATGGGATACACCGCAGGCAAAAAGAAACCCAACAGCGCCACCCAGAAAACCAGCAAAACTGGAATTCTTCGGAAACGCTTAACAGGCATTTTTTCGTAAAATTCAATCAGTTCAATTTTGACATTACTCCGATTGAACCCAACAAATGGGCCAAGCAAAATTGATCCAGCCCCGACCAAGACCCATATCATTCCAAGCGAGAATAAAAATCCACCCACACGCACCTCACCCCCGAATAATTAACTACTAGAAACCAGATAACGCATTGCTACTCCTGAAGATTTTTCGCCAAGTAAAAAATAAAACAATCGAAGTCGAATAAATCAATATATTCATGATCACATACATGAGCAACGGCACAACAAACCATACGGCTTTTATCGCCTTAGAGTAGTTAAACGCTTCGCCAAACCAAAGTCCGATCGCTGATATGAAAATGGCAAGGCAATTCATAGAAAATAAATTCTTTACCCTCATAGCCAAGAAAATCAACTCTATCTTTCTATTAACGAAAATATTCTCTCTCTCGGAAAAAATGCTGACAGCATGCTTCTCTAGCGCGCGCGCACTGGGCACTGGTTTTACGAAAAAGAAAGTCTTTTCACTCATTTCTTCCGCCACTTTCCGCATCGCAGATTGAAGCGCCCCGCCAGAGGTAAAAACGACCCCGACATACTCTCTTCCGAGCAAACTCCAATATGCAAGATTCAAACAAATCGCCGACAGCATCAACCCCAGATTAAACGGGTCAATCAAATAATTGATCCCACCCCTTTGATCAACGTACTTCAAGTAAAGCATATTCACCAAAAGCAATAAATTAATCAAACGAACAACCCAAACAATCCCAGACCTAGCATTTTTCTTGCTTTGCGCTAGCCTCAAGTTTTTGCAATCCATCTTGTTTTTCATTAGAACCCTTCAATACTTTCTTTCACATCAACTCAAGAGATGCGACCTTCGAGAAGTAAAAATATTAAGCAGTGGCTCCCACCCAAAATAGGCTTCCATCAGATTTCATCAGATTCAGCCACAATTCATCCAACGCACAATTGTTAATTTCTCGCACGTAAATTCACCCGACCGTCACACCAAGAGCCCAACCGCCTCCGACGCCATCGGCCCCGCCTCCACATCTGCCATCAATGCCCTCCCCCAGGCCTCCCGCCGCGCGCCCCACCCCGCCTGCGCGTACCCCCCCGCGATCGCCTCCGCCCTGGCCGCCAGTTCCGGCGCATGCAGCAACCGGTCAAGGCATCCGTCCAGTCCCACGCCATCACGCCCCCACACCACGCCCGCGCGGGCCTGCACCACGCGCTGGGCGATCGCATGCTTCTCCACATCCAGCGGCAGCATCAGCTGCGGCTTTCCCGCCAGCAGGCTCGCGCAGACGAAGCTGCTCGGGCCGTAGCTCACAACCGCATCCGCCTGCGGCAGCAACGGGCCGAGCGCCACCGCGCAGGGCGCGATGCGCACGCTGGTCGCGCGAAAGCGCGAGAGCGCCTCGGCCGGCGCCTGCGGCCAGGCGCACAGCGTGTCGACCTGGCGCCGCGCGAGGCCGTCGAGCACCTGCATTCCCCCGGGCGTGTAGCGCATGCACACCAGCGCGCGCTTGCGGTGGTTGCGCGGCACGGGCCACTCCATCGACAGCGCGTGCGGCGGCGCACCGAGCGGGCCGAGCTTCCAGTCCATGTAGCGCGGGCCGTAAGGGTCGGTCTCGGCCACGCCGTCGAAGACTTTCTCCGCATGCTCGAAGAAGCTCTGCGCCGACACGTCGTCGCGCCCCGTGCACAGGCGGGCCGCGTCGCGGATGCGGCGGCTCAGGAGCAGGACGCGCGCCTCGTTGACGCGCTCGGCATGCGCGCCCCCGGCCTCGATGTCGAAGCGGGGGCAGGAGGCCGGCGGCGCGTCGAAGCCGTTGGTTAGCTGGAAGGTGCGCAGGCCCATCAGATGGGCGGTGAGCAGCGCGGTGGGTGCGCTGTCGAGCACCACGCTGTGCGGGCAGATGCGCTCAAAGAGCCTGCGCCAGGCGCGAACGGCCGCGGTGAGCTCGGCGACGTCGTCGAACCCGCAGGCCAGCAGCACGTCCGCGAAGGAGCGGGCGCCGAAGCCGGCGGCCGCCTGCGCGGCCAGGTTGGCGGGCGCCTCCACGTACTGGTGCGAGGGCTCCATGCAGTTCATTTGCCGCAGGCAGGACTTCGGCAAGGCCCAGATCGGGCAGCCGCCGCTTTTCTCGACCAGCGCCGCCACGGCATGCAGGCGCGAGACGGGCCCGTAGTTGCGGCCGTATTCCCATGCCAGCAGCACGCGCGGCACGGGCGCGTATCCATCGGCCTTCCTTGCGGCCTTGTCGATCGCCTTCATGCGACGCTCCCTGATCTGTTCGTTTGCGCGCGACTCTACACACGCGGATCAGGAACGCCAGTCGACAAGAAGTTTTAGGAGGACTGCGGAGACAGGAGAACGCGGGATGATCTCAATGGGCCGGGACCAGGAAGTCCTGGCTGATGCGCCAGCCCAGCTCGTTCACGCGGTCGAGGAACTGCGTGAGGTATGCATGCAGTCCGGTCGCGAGGATTTCGTCCACGCGCGCGTATTGCAGGTCTGCCAGCAGCTTGCCGGCGCGGCGCTGGGTCTCGGCGCTCTGCTCGTTCTTGACCTTGTCGAGGTTGCTCACGACTTCGACCAGGCAGGCATGCAGCGAGCGCGGCATGTCCGGGCGCAGCATGAGCAGCTCGGCCACGCGCTCGGGCTTGATGACGTCGCGGTAGACCTTGCGGTAGACCTCGAAGGCGGAGACGCTGCGCAGGATGGCGCTCCAGTGATAGAAGTCGTACTCCTGGTCTTCCTCGGTGGCGGTGCCGAAGAACTCGCTGTTGAGCGCGTGGAACTTCACGTCCACCAGGCGCGCGGTGTTGTCCGCGCGTTCGAGGAATGTGCCCAGGCGCGAGAAGTAGAAGGCTTCGTCCTGGAGCATGGTGCCCAGCGTCACGCCGCGCGAGAGGTGCGAGCGGAACTTCACCCACTCGAAGAACTGCGCCGGGTCGCGCTCGAAGTCTCCGGCGCGCAGCATGCGGTTGACTTCGAGCCAGGTCGTGTTCTGCGTCTCCCAGGCCTCGGTGGTGAGGGCGCCGCGCACGGCGCGCGCGTTCTCGCGCGCGGCGCGCAGGCAGGAGAGGATGGAGGACGGGTTGGACTCGTCCTTCACCATGAACTCCATCACCTCGTTCGGGTTGATCTGCGCGTGCTTCTCGGCATAGAGCGGCCGCAGCTCGCTGATGGACAGCAGGCCCTGCCAGCCGTGCTGCGCGACTTCGGCCGATTGCGGCAGCAGCGAGGTCTGGTAGTTGACGTCGAGCATGCGCGCGGTGTTCTCCGCGCGCTCGGTGTAGCGCGACATCCAGTAGAGGTGGTCGGCGGTGCGTGACAGCATGGTGGGGTGGCCCTCTCTCTCTGCTCAGGACGTCTGGGTTTGCGACTGGGACTGCGCGGCCGCGCGCGGCTTGCCGTTGCGGTCCGCTTCGAGGATCCAGGTGTCCTTGGTACCGCCGCCCTGTGACGAGTTGACGACCAGCGAGCCCTCCTTCAGCGCCACGCGCGTGAGGCCTCCGGGCACCATCTGCACTTCCTTGCCCGAGAGCACGAAGGGCCGCAGGTCGATGTGGCGCGGCGCGATGCCGGCGTCGACGAAGGTGGGCGAGGTCGACAGGCTCAGCGTCGGCTGGGCGATGTAGCCGTCGGGCTTGGCGATCACGGCTTTCTTGAAGTCCTCGATCTCGGCCTGCGTCGCGGCCGGGCCGATGAGCATGCCGTAGCCGCCGGCGCCATGCACCTCCTTGACGACCAGGTCCTTCATGTTGGCGAGGGTGTAGTCCAGCTCGTCCTTGTTGCGGCACATGTAGGTGGGCACGTTCTTCAGGATCGGTTTCTCGCCGAGGTAGAACTCGATCATCTTCGGCACGTAGGGGTAGATGGACTTGTCATCCGCCACGCCGGTGCCCACCGCATTGCAGATCACGACGTTGCCTTCGCGGTAGGCGCGCATGAGGCCCGCGCAGCCGAGCGTGGAGGTGGGGCGGAAGACTTCGGGGTCGAGGAAGTCGTCGTCGACGCGACGGTAGATCACGTCCACCCGGCGCGGGCCGCGCGTGGTGCGCATGTAGACGAAGTCGTCCTTGACGAAGAGGTCCTGCCCCTCGACCAGTTCGACGCCCATCTGCTGCGCGAGGAAGGCGTGCTCGAAGTAGGCGCTGTTGTACATGCCGGGCGTGAGCACGACCACGGTGGGCTCGGCGGTCGCGGGCGGCGCGGAGGCGCGCAGGGTTTCCAGCAGCAGGTCGGGGTAGTGCGCGACAGGCGCGATGCGGTTCTGGCTGAAGAGGTCGGGGAAGAGCCGCATCATCATCTTGCGGTTCTCGAGCATGTAGCTCACGCCGCTGGGCACGCGCAGGTTGTCCTCGAGCACGTAGTACTCGCCGTTGCCGCTCGAATCGGGCGCGCGCACGATGTCGATGCCGGCGATGTGGGAGTAGATGTCGTTGGGCACCTTCACGCCGGCCATCTCGGGGCGGTACTGCGCGTTGTTCAGCACCTGCTCGGCCGGCACGACGCCGGCCTTGATGATTTCCTGGCCGTGGTAGACGTCATGGATGAAGCGGTTCAGCGCGGTCACGCGCTGCACGAGGCCCTTTTCCATCGAGGCCCACTCATGCGCCGGGATGATGCGCGGCAGGAGGTCGAAAGGGATCAGCCGCTCGGTGCCCGAGCCGTCCTCGTCCTTCGCGCCATAGACGGCGAAGGTGATGCCCACCCGGCGGAAGATCATTTCCGCCTCTTCGCGCCGCGAACGCATCACCTCGCGGGGTTGCTTGGCAAGCCATTGGTCGTAGCGTTTGTAGTGGCTGCGGACCGCCGCGCCGTTGTAGGGCAGCTGCTCGTACATCTCGTCGAATTTGTGCATGGGACGACCAATCTCCTTGGGCATAGCTTAGCAAGTTCAAGGCCACGCGCGGGGCGATGGGTCCGCCGGCATGCGGTGATGCCAGTAGCGCGCGCGGCGCTCGCGTTCGCAGCCCACCTGGCCGGGCGCCGTGCTGGACCAGTGCGCGGCACCGCAACGGGCGCTCTCGACCAGGGCGATGCCGCGCCCGGCATAGCGCGCCACCACCTCCGGCGCCGGGTGGCCGAAGCGATTGCGCCAGCCGGCCTGGACGAGCGCGACCCGTGGCCGTACCGCGTCGAGCAGCGCCGGGCTGGACGAGGTCTTGCTGCCGTGGTGCGGCGCGAGCAGGAGGTCGGCACGCAGCTCGGGCGCACGGGCGACTAGCGCCGCTTCCTGCAAGCGCTCGATGTCGCCCGCCAGCAGGACGGCGGCACGGCCATTGCCGATGCGCAGGACGCAGGAGACGGCATTGGGCTTGGTGAAGGACAGGTAGTCGCCCTCGGCGGGATGCAGCACCTCGAAGCGCACGCCATCCCATTCCCAGGACTGCCCGGTCAGGCAGCGTTCAGCGGGGCGCAGGGCCTGCAGCGGATGCGACGCCTCGATGGAGCTGAGCAGCCGCGCATCCGGCTGCATCGCGAGCACGGCCTGCGCGCCGCCCGTGTGGTCGAGGTCGCGATGGCTGAGCACCAGGGTGTGGATCTCCTCCCCCAGGGCGCGCAGCAGCGGGACCAGCACGCGGTGGCCGGCATCGCTTTCCAGGCTGTAGCGCGGCCCGGTGTCGTAGAGCAGGCTGCGCGTGGCGGTGCGCACGATCACGGCGTTGCCCTGGCCCACGTCGGCGGCCAGCAGTTCGAACTCGCCATGCGTGGGCCTTGGCGGCTGCCAGAGCAGCGCGGGCAACAGCATCGGAACGCCGAGCGCGCGCATCCACCACGGCAGATGCATCGACAGCAGCGCGCCCCCGGCCACGCCGGCGATCGCGGCCCACAGGGCGGGTGCGGGCATCGCCACGGTGGCAAGAGGCCATTGCGCGAACCATCGCAGCAGCAGGCCCAGCGCCTCCACGGCCCCGCCGGCGGCATCCCAGAAGGGCGGCAACAGCACGCCAAGCATCGCGAGCGGCGTCACGACCAAGGTCACCCACGGGATGGCGACGGCATTGGCGAGCAGGCCCACGATGGAGACCTGGTGGAAGAGCAGCAGGCCCAGCGGCGTCAGTGCCAGCGTCACGACCCATTGTTCGCGCCATGCCCGCGCCAGCCGGCCACGCGGCGTGGCAACCCCGCCCTCCTCCATCGCGCCGGCCGCGAACAACACGCCGACGGCCACGAAGCTGAGCCAGAAGCCGGCCTGCATCAAGGCCCACGGATCCAGCGCCACCACCACCGTGCAAGCACAAAGCCACGTGAAGGGCCAGGGCCAGCGGCACCCGGCCAGGCGCAGCAGGCCCACGGTCGCCAACATCCAGACGGTGCGCTGCGCAGGCACGCCCCAGCCGCTGAAAAGGGCGTAGAGCGCGGCCGACAGCACGCCGCCCGCGAGCGCCGCATGGGGCGCCGGGAACAGCAGCATCAAGCGCCCACCGCGGCGCCAGAGCGCACCCACCGCGAGCGCGGCCAGCCAGGCGAACATGGTGACGTGCAGGCCGGAGATGGACATGAGGTGGGCCACGCCCGTCGCGCGAAAGACATCCCAGTCAGCGCGCTCGATGGCGTTCTGGTCGCCCGTCACCAGCGCAGCGATCACGCCCGCCTGCCGCCGGTCCGCGATGCGCGTCATCACGGCGTCGCGCACCTTCTCGCGCGCCTGCTCGACCGGATGCCGCCACGTGCCGCCGACGCGCGCGGCACCGCCGCGCACATAGCCCGTGGCGTGCACGCCCTGCTCCCACCAGCGAAGCTCCTGGTCGAAGCCATGCGGGTTGAGGTTGCCGTGCGGCGCCTTGAGCCGCACGGTGAAGCGCCAGCGCTCGCCCGCGTGCACCGGCGCGGGCGTGTTCGCGGCATCCACCGGCGCCGCGTCGTTCGCATACCAGCCGAGGGAAATGCGCGGCGGCACGCGCGGCGCGGCGCGCTCCTCCACGCCGACCCATCCCGCGGACTCGACATCGAAGAGAAAGCGCACGGCGCCCTCGCCACGCTGCGGCATCTGCGCGACGACGCCCACCACTTGCAGATCGCGCCCTTCGAGCGCCGGCGGCAGCGCGCCCTGCGCGTGCAGCGATACGCGCCAGCCGGCTGCCCCCGCGCCGAGCAGCGCCCCCAGCAGCAAGGCCGCCGGCCACGGCGCGAGCCGCAGGCGCCGGAAGCCCAGCCACCCGGCCAGGCCCGCCAGCACCAGCCCCGCATAGGCCACGCCTGGCCACAGCACCGCCTGCTGCATCTGCAGCGCCGCGCCCAGCACGCTCCCCGCCATCGCGGCAAACACGCCGAGGCCGCGCGCCTCATCCCCGGCCGACATCACCGGGTCAACATCCAAACGCATGCTTCCGACACTCCCTGTGCGCTGCTCCGTGGCGCGCTAATTGCTTTGTGTGGGCTAGTATGCGTCTCACCCGAGGCAACCTCGATGACCTGAGAAAAAATGTCCATCCACGCCGCCCTTCACCACGTCACCCACTACAAGTACGACCGTCCGGTGCAATTGGGCCCTCAGGTGGTCCGCCTGCGCCCGGCGCCGCATTGCCGCAGCAATGTCGTCTCGTATTCGCTGCGGGTCGAGCCCGAGCAGCACTTCATCAACTGGCAGCAGGATCCTTTCGCGAACTATCTCGCGCGGCTGGTCTTCCCGGAGAAGACGCGCGAGTTCAAGGTCACGGTGGATCTGGTCGTCGAGATGGCGGTCTACAACCCCTTCGACTTCTTCCTCGAGCCGCAGGCCGAGAACTTCCCCTTCAAGTACACCGACTCGCAGGCGCAGGAACTCGCGCCCTACCTGGTCGCCGATGAGGCGACGCCGATGGTGCAGGCCTATCTCGACAAGATCGACCGCAAGACGCAGCGCACCATCGACTTCCTGGTCGGCATCAACCAGCAGGTGCAGAAGGATGTCGACTACCTCATCCGCATGGAGCCCGGCGTGCAGACGCCGGAAGAAACGCTCACCAACGGCAGCGGCTCCTGCCGCGACTCCGGCTGGCTGCTGGTGCAGCTGCTGCGCCACTGCGGGCTGGCGGCGCGCTTCGTCTCGGGCTACCTGATCCAGCTCACGCCGGACGTGAAGGCACTGGACGGCCCGAGCGGCACCACGGTCGACTTCACCGACTTGCACGCCTGGTGCGAGGTCTACCTGCCCGGCGCGGGCTGGATCGGGCTGGACGCCACCTCGGGCCTGATGGCCGGCGAAGGCCACATCCCGCTGGCCTGCACGCCCACGCCGTCGAGCGCCGCGCCCATCGAGGGCGTGGTGGACGAGGCCGAGGTCGAGTTCGGGCACGAGATGAAGGTCACGCGCATCTACGAATCACCGCGCGTCACCAAGCCCTATACCGAGGAGCAGTGGGCCGCGATCCTGGCGCTCGGCGACGCCGTGGACACGCGCCTGAAGGCCGGCGACGTGCGCCTCACCATGGGCGGAGAGCCAACCTACGTGGCCACCACCGACCGCGACGCGGCCGAGTGGAACACCGACGCGCTCGGCCCCACCAAGCGCGGCTACGCCACCGAGCTCGTGCACAAGCTGCGCGCCGAGTACGGCGACGGCGGCTTCCTGCATTTCGGGCAGGGCAAGTGGTACCCGGGCGAGCAGCTGCCGCGCTGGGCGCTGTCGATCTTCTGGCGCGCGGACGGGCAGACGCTCTGGCACGACCCGGCCCTCTTCGCCGACGAGCGCACGCCGACCCACTACACCAGCGAGGATGCGCGCCGCTTCACCACCGTGCTGGCGCACAACCTCGGGCTGACCGAGCGCTACATCCAGCCCGGCTACGAGGACGTCTACTACTACCTCTGGCGCGAGCGCCGGCTGCCCGTGAACGTCGATCCCTTCGAGTCGAAGCTCGACGACGAGATGGAGCGGGTGCGCCTGCGCCGCGTCTTCACGCAGAAGCTCGATGCCGTCATCGGCTACATGCTGCCCATCGAGGCCTCGAACGCGGACCGCGACGCGCCGCCGCTCGAAGGCCCCGGCTGGAAGACGGGCCCCTGGTTCCTGCGCGACGACCGCATGTACCTCATTCCGGGCGATTCGCCGATGGGCTACCGCCTGCCGCTGGATTCGCAGCCCTGGGCCAGCAAGGGCGACTATCCCTACCTGATCGAGCGCGACCCGACCGCGCCGCGCGCCAGCCTGCCGAGCTCGGCCGACTACCGCGCGCGCTACGCCGCCGCTGCGACAGGTGCGACGGAAGCGGACCGCGGCGCCGTCCCCTATGCCTTCGGCACATCCCATCAATCCCCCGCCGCCCTTCGCATGCAGGGCCCGGGCACCACCGCGGCCGGCTCCGGCCCTGCCTCGGCGGAAGACCCGACCACGCCGCGCCAGCCGCGCCGCGGCGAGTCGGCCTACTGGGTCACGCGCACCGCGCTGTGCGTCGAGGTCCGCGACCCGCGCCGCGCCAACGGCCCGGCGGCCGAGAAGGTGGGGAGCGCCTCGGGCGTGCTCTACGTCTTCATGCCGCCGCTTGCGCGGCTGGAGGACTACCTCGACCTGGTCGCCGCCGTCGAGGCCACCGCCCGCCAGCTCGGCATGCAGATCGTGATGGAAGGCTATCCGCCGCCGCGCGACCCGCGCCTGAAGATGCTGCAGGTCACGCCCGACCCGGGCGTGATCGAGGTCAACATCCACCCCGCGCACAACTGGCGCGAGCTGGTCGACCACACCGAGTTCCTCTACAACGCCGCGTTCGAGACGCGCCTGTCGGCCGAGAAGTTCATGACCGACGGCCGCCACACCGGCACCGGCGGCGGCAACCACTTCGTGCTGGGCGGCGCCACTCCGTCGGACAGCCCCTTCCTGCGCCGGCCGGAGCTGCTGGCCAGCCTGCTGCTGTACTGGCACAACCACCCCTCGCTCAGCTACCTGTTCTCGGGCATGTTCATCGGCCCGACCAGCCAGGCGCCGCGCGTGGACGAAGCGCGCAACGACCAGGTCTACGAACTGGAAATCGCGCTCAAGGAAATCGCCCGCAACCGCGAGATCTACGGCCAGAACATGCCGGCCTGGCTGGTGGACCGCACGCTGCGCAACATCCTGGTCGACGTGACCGGCAACACGCACCGCAGCGAGTTCTGCATCGACAAGCTCTACTCGCCCGACTCCAGCACCGGCCGCCTGGGCCTGCTGGAGCTGCGCGCCTTCGAGATGCCGCCGCACGCGCGCATGAGCATCGCCCAGCAACTGCTGCTGCGCGCCTTCATCGCCCGCTTCTGGGACGCGCCCTACAAGGCCCCCGCCACCCGCTGGGGCACCGAGCTGCACGACCGCTTCCTGCTGCCGACCTTCGTGAAGATGGACTTCGAGGACGTCATCTCCGAGATGCGGCAGGCCGGCTTCCCCTTCGACCCGACCTGGTTCGCTCCGCACCTGGAGTTCCGTTTCCCGCTGGTCGGCCAGGTGCAGGCCATGGGCGTCGAACTCTCGCTGCGCAACGCGCTGGAACCCTGGCACGTGATGGGAGAGGAAGGCTCGGCCGGCGGCACGGTGCGCTATGTCGACTCCTCGCTGGAACGCATCGAGGTGCGCGTGACGGGCCTGAACGAGAGCCGCCACGTGATCACTGTCAACGGCCAGGTCCTGCCGCTGCAGCCCACCGGCACGGTGGGCGAGTTCGTGGCCGGCGTGCGCTACAAGGCCTGGAACCCGCCCTCGGCACTGCACCCGAGCATCGGCGTGCATGCGCCGCTGACCTTCGACCTGGTCGACACCTGGATGAAGCGCTCGCTGGGCGGTTGCCAGTACTTCGTCGCCCACCCGGGCGGGCGCAACTACGACACCTTCCCGGTCAACGCCTACGAGGCGGAGAGCCGCCGGCACTCGCGCTTCACGCGCATGGGCCACACGCCGGGGCTGATGAGCACGCCGCCGGCAACCATCGAACTGGCCGGCAGCCGTGAATTCCCGTTCACTCTCGATCTGCGAAGGTGAAGGCGCCATCCCCCGGGCATGACGGGGGTGTGACAATCGGCGCACCGTGGATCCATTGAACGAATCTCTCTTTGACGCCCAGTCGCTGGAAGCGCCGGCCGCGCTCGCCTCGGCGCTCGCGCCGCCTGCGGCGCCGGGGCATTTCGACGAACTGCGGGGCGCCATCACGCCCCAGGGCGTCCAGGGCGCCGCGCGCCTGGGCCCGGCCTCGCAACCGGCGCCGCTGTACGACGCCGCCACCCTCCCGCCGCCGCCCCCACCCGCCACGCCAGCCCCGCCCGCCGGAGAGGATGGCGCCTCGCGCGAGCGCCCCCCCCTGGCCTCGCCCTGGGCGGGCTTCTTCGAGCACCTGGGCCCCGGCGGCTTCGGCGATCTGCCGCGGCGTGCGATCAGCCTGGAGCGGCAGATCCGCGACAACGGCGTCACCTACAACGTCTACGCCGATGCCGATGGCCCGCAGCGGCCCTGGTCGCTCGACCTCTTCCCGCTCATCGTCTCGCCGGAGAGCTGGGACCAGATCGAGGCCGGCGTGCAGCAGCGCGTGCGCGTGCTCGACCGCGTGGTGGCCGACGTCTACGGCCCGCAGCAGCTGCTGGCCGAAGGCCTGCTGCCGCCCGCCCTGGTCCAGGGCCATCCGGGCTACCTGCGCGCCATGCACGGCGTGAAGCCGCCGGGCGACACCTGGCTGCACATCACCGCCTTCGACCTCGCGCGCGGGCCGGACGGCAACTGGTGGGTCGTCTCGCAGCGCACGCAGGCGCCCTCGGGCCTGGGCTACCTGCTGGAGAATCGCCTGGCCATCACGCGCCAGTTCCCGCAGGCCTTCGAGGAGCTGCACGTGCAGCGCCTGGCCGCCACCTACAGCGCGATGATGGACGGCCTGCAAGGCATGTGCCCCGCCGGCCAGCCGCCGCACATCGCCCTGCTGACGCCCGGCCCCTACAACGAGACCTACTTCGAGCATGCCTACCTCGCGCGCTACCTGGGCATCACGCTGGTCGAGGGCAACGACCTCACGGTGCGCGACCAGCGGCTCTACCTGAAGACGCTGCAGGGCCTGAGGCCGGTGCACGGCCTCATCAAGCGGCTGGACGACCAGTACCTCGACCCGCTCGAACTGCGCCCCGATTCCACGCTCGGCGTACCCGGCCTGCTGCAAGCGATCCGCGCCGGCAACGTGCTGGTGGCCAACATGCCGGGCTCGGCCTTCCTCGAATCCCCGGCCCTGCTCGGCTTCCTGCCGGCGCTGGGTCGCCGCCTGATCGGCGAGAAGCTCAAGCTGCCCGCCCTGCCCACCTGGTGGTGCGGCGAGCGCGCCGCCATGGAGGCGGTGCTGCCGCAGCTGGGCGACAGCGCGATCAAGTCAACCTACCCCAGCGACGACTCCCACACCGCCTTCGACGCCGTGCTCGGCCGGCGCATGGGCCGGCGCGAACTCGACGAATGGGCCGGCCGCATCGTGCGCCAGGGCGACGAGCACACGGTGCAGAGCTACCTGCCCCTCTCGCAGATGCCCACCTGGGCGCAGGACCTGGGACGCGGCCACATCGCGCCGCGCTCGGTGCTGCTGCGCGTCTTCGCGGTGAGCGACGGGCCGCAGTCCTGGCGCGTGCTGCCCGGCGGCCTCGCGCGCCTGGCCGGCGCCGATGCGCAGATCGCCTCGATGCAGCGCGGCGGCAGCAGCGCCGACGTGTGGGTGCAGACGCATGGCGAGGTCGACCGCACCACGCTGCTGCAGCCGCACGCCACGCCGGCCTCGCTGGCGCGGCACCGGGCGCCGGTCACCAGCCGGGCGGCGGAGAACATGTTCTGGCTCGGCCGCTACACCGAGCGCGCCGAGAACGCGGTGCGCCTCGCCCGGCTCACGCTGGATCTGCTGGGCGGGGAAGATCAATCCTCGCGCGCCTTGCTGGACTGGCTGCACCGCCTCGCGGTGCGCAACGCACTGGTGCCCGCAGAAGTGCCAGGCCCACCCAAATCCAGGCGCGTGTTCGAGCGCGCGCTGATCGCGGAGCTGGGCGACGTGGAGCACGGCGGCAGCGTCGGCTACAACCTGCGCTGCATCCGACAGGCCGCCGCGGCCGTGCGCGAACGCTTGTCGCAGGACCACTGGAACCAGATCGTGCGCGCCGAGGCCGACTTCCTGCGGCGCACGGCGGAGCAAGCCGGCGAGCGGCACGAAGGCGGCTATGCGAGCGGCGCCGCGCTGCGCCTGCTCGAATCCGCGAGCACCGCGCTCTCCGCCATGACCGGCGCGCAGACCGACCGCATGACGCGCGACGACGCCTGGCGGCTGCTGTCGATCGGCCGCCACATCGAGCGCCTGGGCTTCCTCTCCAGCGCCCTCGCGGCCGGGTTCGACAACGGCGCCGTGCACGAGGTCAGCGGCTTCGAGGCCATGGTGGCGCTCTTCGACAGCACCATCACCTTCCATGCGCGCTACCAGCAGCGCCGCGACGTGGCGACGCTGGTGGACCTGCTGGTGCTCGACGGCGACAACCCACGCTCGCTGGCCTGGGTCACGCAGACCCTGCGCGGGCGCATCGCGCGGCTGGCGGGCAGCGCGCCGGGCAAGCTCACCGCGCTGTCCTATGAGCTGCCGGACCCGGCAAGCTGGACGCTGGAGCACCTGTGCGAGGCCGGCCCCGACACGAACTACCCCGAACTCGTGAAGCTCTTCATGACCTGCGAGACGGCGGCCTACCATGTGTCGGACGCGATCGGCACGCGCTACTTCACGCTGACCTCCGAGTCGCTGCGCTCCGTCGGAGCCTGATCATGTTGCTGCACGTCACCCACGAAACCCGCTACGACTACGTCCCGCCCGTCGAGACCGCGCAGCATCTGGCGCACCTCAAGCCCATGAGCACGCGCTCGCAGCGGCTGGTGAGCCATGCGCTCACCATCAGCCCCACGCCCGCGCAACGCAGCGAATCGCCCGACGTGTACGGCAACGCGCGCGCCTTCTTCGCGCTCGATTCGACGCACGACGAACTCGTCGTGACGGCCGAAAGCGTGGTCGAGACCTCCGAGCCGCAGCTCTCTGCGGCCGTGGCGCGCGAGCTGCCCTGGGAGGAGGTGCGCGAGCGCTTCCGCTACGTCAAGGACTCGGGCTACGACCCGGCCTCGGAGTTCGTCTTCCCCTCGCGCTACGTGCCGCGCCACGATGACTTCGCCGCCTACGCGCGGCCCAGCTTCGCCGCGGGCCGGCCAGCTTTCGACGTGGCGATGGATCTCACCATGCGCATGTACCGCGACTTCGTCTACGACACGCAGAGCACCGAGATCAACACCCCCGCCATCGAGGCGCTGGCGCAGCGCAAGGGTGTATGCCAGGATTTCGCGCACATCATGATTGCCTGCCTGCGCATCATGGGCCTGCCCGCGCGCTACGTGAGCGGCTACCTGCTGACGCAGCCGCCGCCCGGCCGCCCGCGCCTGGTCGGCGCCGATGCCTCGCACGCCTGGGTGTCGGTGTACCTGCCCGGCGCCGCGGGCCCCGGCGACTGGGCCGACTTCGACCCGACCAACGGCCGCCAGCCCGGCGAGGACTACGTGACGCTGGCCATCGGCCGCGACTATTCGGACGTCTCCCCCATGCGTGGCGTGCTGCACGGCGGCGCGCGGCACACGCTGGACGTGGGCGTCACCGTGCGCCCGCTGGAGGAACTGCGCGAGCAGGCCGCGGCGGCGGCACGGACGCAATCACAATCGCAGGCTGCATCGCAGCCACCATCTCAATCGCAGACCCGGAACAAGGAGCCCTGATGAGCGTTTACGACAAACTTTCCAGCCTTGGCATCACCCTGCCGCCCGTCGCGGCCCCCGCCGCCGCGTACGTCCCCTTCGTGCAGACCGGCAAGCTGGTCTTTCTCTCCGGCCACATCGCCAGGAAGGACGGCAAGGTCTGGGTCGGCCAGCTCGGCGCCACGATGGGCACCGACGAAGGCAAGCAGGCCGCGCGCGCGATCGCGATCGACCTGCTCGGCACGCTGCATGCGGCCATCGGCGACCTGAACAAGGTCAAGCGCATCGTCAAGGTGATGAGCCTGGTCAACTCGGTCGGCACCTTCACCGAGCAGCACCTCGTGACCAACGGTGCGAGCGAGTTCTTCGCGGAGGTCTTCGGCAGCGCCAAGGGCGCGCATGCGCGCAGTGCCTTCGGTGTCGCGCAAATCCCCATGGGCGCGTGCGTCGAGATCGAGCTTGTCGCTGAACTGGAGTGACACCCCCGGGCTTGTCCGCTTCGCGTGGCCGCCAATCCGCTTGCAGGGGGCAATACCTGCGGCCCGGCGAAGCCGGCTCCGCGGTATTCCTTGGTTTGAGACGACTTTGCCCATGGATGACACCGATCGCCACCTGCTGAGCCTGTTGCAGGCCAATGCGCGCGCACCCGCGGCGGAGCTCGCGCGCAAGCTGAAAGTGGCCCGCACGACGGTCGTCTCGCGCATCGCGCGGCTGGAGCGCGACGGCGTGATCGGCGGCTACGGCGTTCGGCTCGGACAGAAGCTCCAGCATGCCGCCGTGCAGGCCTACTGCGGTCTCAGCGTGGCGCCCAGGATGGGCGCGGGCATCGTCCGCGCGCTGGAGCGCTTCCCCGAGGTCGAGGAAGTCTCGGCCGTCAGCGGCGCCTACGACTACATGGTGCTGCTGCGCTGCGACACCAACGAGCAGCTGGACGCCCTGCTCGACCGCGTCGGGCAGATCGACGGCGTTCAGCACACGCATACCTCGGTGGTCTTGAGCCGCAAGGTGGACCGGCGCGGCGCCGTCGCGGGCGCCGGTGCCGCTGCCGCCGCAGGCTCCGGCGTGCCGCCCAGCGCCGCGTAGTAGCCGCCGACGCGCGTGCCCAGCAGCGCGCCGAGCGCGACCTGCTCCTGCCCCACGAATCCCCGCGCCGGCAAGCGACCGGTGCGCAGCAGTTCGAACACCCCCACCACGCCCGCGGCCGTCGCCAGTTCGATGGCGGTGCGCGCCACGCCGCGCAGCTGGCCGCCGAAGATGCGCGTCGTGCGCGTCTCCTGCTCGAAGCGCCCTTCACGCAGGCCAGATGCCGACGCGAAGACGATGACCACGTCGTCCCGGCTGTGCGCAACGCCCTGCTCCAGCACCTGGCGCAGCAGGTCGCGGTTCTCGGCGAGGCGCATGTCGCGCAACAGGAAATCCATCGCCTCGTGATGGCCGGAATAGCGGATGCTCTTGTAGTCGAGGTTTCGCACGCGGCCCGCGAGCGTCTCGCACAGCGTGCCCAGGCCGCCCGAGGTGTTGAAGGCCTCCAGCGCCTGGCCGTCGAGCGTGAAGGTCTCCAGCCCTTCCATCGGCTGCACGGCCACCGCCCGGCCCTGCACGATGGCCGCGCAGGGGTTGCAGTACTCGTTGATCAGGCCGTCGATGCTCCAGGTGAAGTTGTAGCGCAGCCTGCCCGTCGCCTGCCTCGGCAGCGCACCGACGCGCAGATGCAGGTCGTGCAGGGTGTCGAAGCGCTCCGACAGGTGCTGGCCCAGCATGCCGATCACGCCGGGCGCGAGGCCGCACTGCGGCATCAGCACGCTGCGCGAGTCTTCGGCCAGTGCGCGGATGGTGGTGGTGGCCGCCACGTCCTCCGTCAGGTCGAAGCAGTGCACGCCCAGGTCGCGCGCGACCGTTGCCACGCGCGCGGCGAGGTGGAAAGGGAGCGCGTTGATGACCGCGTCGTGCGCGCCCACGGCGGCCGCGAGCGCCTCGTCGTCTCGCTCCGCATCGAGCACGATGCGCCGGACCAGCCGGTCATCGCCCTCGGCCGCGGCGTGCACGCGGTCCGCGAGCGTGACGGGCAGGCGGTGATATTCCGCCAGCATGTCGGCCACCGTGCCGCCCACCTTGCCGGCGCCGAGCACCAGCACCCTGCGGATATCGATCGTGTTCATGCGCACCTCCTTCTTTGCTGTCTTGCGGGTCGATCCGCTTCGACTCTAGGAGGAAGGGCTGGCAGGGGGAAGATGCGAAAGCGTCGATCCGGCGGGCGATTCGGGCGAAACGACGAGCCTGACGCGCGAAAGGCATCCGCGTCAGGCGCCCGGCTTCTGCAACAGTTCATTGATCACCTGCAGGTCTTCTCCATCCAGGCTGCCGTTCGCTGCCTTCAGGCGCAGACCATGCATCAAAGTCTCGACACGCGCCTTGTGCCACTCCCGCTCGGCCACATAGAGCTGCTGCTGCGCGTTGAGCACGTCGATATTGATGCGGGTCCCGATGCGGTAGCCGATCAGGTTGCCTTCGAGGGAACTCCTGCTCGAACGCACGGCCGATGCCAGCGCTTCGACCTGGGCAAGGCCGTTCACCACGCCCCCATAGGCCTGACGCGCCGAAGCGGCCGCCTGTCGGCGTGCGGTCTCCAGTTCTTCCGCTGCCCTGGCCTGCGAGGCGATGGCCTCGCGCACCCGCGCCTGCACGCCGCCGCCCGCGTAGAGCGGCACGGTGAAATGGATGCCGACCTGGGCAGAACGTGTACGAGCGGAAATGTCCGCCGGCGACGCAATGCTGCCCGAACCGAAGGTGCTGCCGTAGCCAGCCGTCAGGTCCAGGCTGGGCGAATGTGCGGCGCGACTCTTGTCCAGTTCGCGATCCGCGACCGCCCGTGCGGCTTGCGCAATGCGCACGTGTGGCGCCAGCTCGCGCGCACTGTCGACCCAGGCCTGAGCGCTCTCGGGTTGCGGCAAAGGCAGGGGGCTGTCCCGACGCAGCACTTCCAGATCGCCGACCGGCTCACCCAGGATACGCTCCAGTTCCGTGCGCCTGTTCTCGGCTTCACTGCGCGCCGCGACGACCTGAGCTCTCGCGAGATCGAGCCGGGATTGTGCCTCGTGCGCGTCCGTCACCGTGGCGGTGCCGACTTCAAAGTTCCTGCGGGCCAATCCCAACTGCTGTTCGACAGCCCCGACCTGAAGCCCGGCCACGCGCTCCGCCTCGAACGCAACCAGAGCGTCGAAGTAGGCCTGGGCAACGCGCAGCGTCAAGTCCTGCTCCGCCAGCCCAAAGCGCTCCCTGGCGAGTTGCTCCTCCTGCTCGGCCAGATTCAACCCGGCCCAACTCGTTGCGCGCCAGATCGGCTGCGTGAGCTGCAGGCTCCAGCTCCAGTTGCGCACGCCTCGCGCTTCCTCGGGCGCACCGCCGAAAGAAGCGCGTCCGTCCTGCCGGCCTGTCCCGCTGGTCAACGACAACGCGGGCAGCAGGCCGGCGCGCGCCTGCGGGACTCGTTCCACGGCCATTTGCAGCACCTGAAATGCGGCCCTGTAGACCGGATCGCGCTCCCGGGCCTTTCTGTAGACATCCGAAAGATCTTCGGCGAAGGCACCACAGCATCCCAGGGCCAGCACGGCACCGGCCAGCCAGCACTCAACGTTCACGCAGGGCCTCCTGCCGATACCGAAGGAGGGGCGCCAGGAAGTACTCGATCACGCGCCGCTCGCCCGTGCGGATGTCCGCCGTCACGGTCATGCCGGCGCTGACCGCGCCGTGGTGGCCACCGACGACGCGCGGCGTCCGGGCGCTGGCCAGCTGGATGCGCACCGGGTAGACGGGACCCAGCTTCGGGTCGTTGACGGCGTCCGTCCCCACCCACTGGACCGTGCCCTCGATGTAACCGTAGCGCGTGAAGTCGAAGGTCTCAATCTTGTTGATCACGCGCTGCCCCGGCCTGACGTGGCCGATGTCGCGGTTGAGCACCTGTGCCTCGACCTCCAGCGCGGAATCCGCGGGCACGATGGTCATGACCGGCTGAGCGGGCGTGACGACGCCGCCCACGGTGGTCAGCGCCAGCTGCTGCACCACGCCGTCAATCGGGCTCCTCAGGCTCTGCAGCACGACACGCTGGCTGGCCTTGACCAGTTCCTGGCGTGCCGCATCGCGCTTCTTCTCGGCCTCCACCCGCTCGGCACTGGCGCGGGCACGGAAGTCGGCTTGCACCTGAGCACGCTGTTGCGCCACCGCGGCAAGACCGGCGCGCGCTTCCTTGAGGCGGTGAGCCTGAACAGCAAGCTCCTTCTCCATACCGAGCAGTTCAAGACGCGTCTCGATCAGCCCAGTCTCGGCGATGTGCCCAGTCAACGCCAGCTCTTCCCGCATGCCGTGCTTCTTCTTCAACAGCGGCAGGCTCTGGCGCAGCTGCGCAATGGAAGCCGCGATGGCCTCGCCTTCCGCGCCTCGACGCGCGATCTCGGCATCGAGCGCCGCCAGTTTCGAGCGCTGCTCCAGCATGCGACTCGCGAGAATCGATTGCTGATTGGCCAGGATGCCGGCCGGAAGATCCGCCTGCGCCAGCATCTCAGCCGAGCCCTCGAGCATCGACGAAAGCCGCAAGGCATCGGAATCGGCTTCCCACACCTCGCGCTGCAGGCGTTGCCGGTCCGCGTCGGTGGCGGTGCTGTCGAGTTCCACCAACAGGTCGCCAGTCGCCACGCGCTGGCCGTCGCGCACGGCGATGGACTTCACCACACCGGCCTCCAGCGGCTGCACTACCTTGCTGCGGCCCGGCGGAATGACACGGGCCTGCGCGGTGACGACGATGTCAATGGAAGCAAGACATGCCCATGTCAGCGCCGCAGCGCAGATTGCACAAATCCCGAGCGTGACCACGCGGCTGAGCGCCCACGGCAGGTCGCGCTCCAGGGCCATGGCCGCCGTTGCGAAAGTTTCTCTGCCGGGCTGCCCAGAGGACAAAGTCGCCATCAAGCCGCCTCCAGCACTTGATGTGCCCTGTACAGCGCGCGGTAGCGGCCATCGCGCCGGATCAGCTCGGCGTGGCTGCCCGACTCCACCAGTTGCCCCCGCTCGAGGACCAGCACGCGGCTGGCCAGGCGCAGCGTGGAGAGCCGATGCGCGACGATCAGCACCGTGCGGCCGCGGCAGATTTCCGCCATGTTGTCATGCACCGCGCGTTCGCTCTCGTAGTCCAGCGCCGCCGTGGCCTCGTCCAGAAGCAGCAGACGCGGGTTGCCTGCAAGGGCGCGTGCAATGGCGATGCGCGCGCGCTGGCCGCCGGACAACTTGCCACCGCGTTCGCCGATCACCGTGTCGTAGCCGTCGCCCAAACGCAGGATGAACTCGTGCGCGCCGGCAAGCCGCGCGCTTTCCATCACTGCATCGATCGAAAGCCCCGGATCGCCGAGCGCGATGTTCTCGCGCACCGTGCGGTTGAAGAGCAGCGTGTCCTGACCCACCACGCCGATCTGACGCCTCAGCCAGCCCGTGTCTGCCAGGTGAAGGTCCATGCCATCGAGCAGAATGCGCCCGCGCTCTGGCGCATGAAGACGTTGCACCAGGCGCATCAATGTCGTCTTTCCGGCACCGGAGAAGCCGGTGATGCCCACGATCTCGCCGGCCTGGATGTCCAGGCTCAGGTCCGCCAGCACCTCCGGCTCGCCCTGTGCATATCTGAAGCTCACGCGTTCGAAGGTCAACCGGCCCTGAAGTACCGGCAACGCGGTCCTGCCCGGCCGGAACACCGGCTCCGCAGGGGCATCCATGATGTCCGCCAGCCGGCGGACACTGACCTTCATCTGCGTGAAGTCCTGCCACAACGAGGCCAGCTTGAGGATCGGCGCGTTCACGCGTCCGGCCAACATGTTGAAGGCGATCAGGGCACCGACCGTCAACTCCCCATCGATCACAAGCTTGGCGCCAAAGTAGAGCAGCACGACCGTGAGCCCCTTGCTTACCAGGCCGCTGAACTGGGCCGTCAGGTGCCCCATCTGCCCCGCCTCGAAGGCGGCGCGAAGATAGCTCGCCAGCCTGTCTTCCCATTCGCGCTGCCAGCGAGCCTCCACCGCGTGGCTCTTGAGCGTCTCCATGGAGGTGATCGTCTCGACCTGGAAATTCTGGTTCTCCGCGCCGAGCGCGAACTTGTCCTCCAGCTTGCCACGCATCAGCGGCGTGACGATCCAGGAAGCGAGGAAGAGCAACGGCAGCGCGGCGAGCACGATGATGGTCAGCGTCGCGCTGTAGTGGAACATCACGGCCAGGAAGACAAGCGCGAAAATGAGATCGAGCCAGCTGGTCAGCGCCTGCCCCGAAAGGAAACTGCGCGCGTTGTCGAGTTCGCGCATCCGCGCCACTGTCTCGCCACTCTTGCGCGACTCGAAATAGCTCAGCGGGAGGTGGAGCAGGTGGCCGAAGAGCTTGCGCCCCAGTTCAAGGTCGACGCGAGTGGTGGTGTGGGCGAAGAGGTAGTGGCGCATCGCGCCGAGGAGGAGTTCGAACAGGCTGACGCCACCCAAGGCGACCACCATCACGTCCAGCGTGCTGAGCGAACGATGCGTCAGGACCTTGTCGATGACGACCTGGAAGATGAGCGGCGTCAGCAGCGCGAAGACCTGCACGAAGAAGGAGGCGAGCAGGATCTCGCCCATGAGGCTGCGGTGCTTCCCGAGCGCGACCCGAAACCAGCCGACGCCGAAGGGGCGCGTGGCGTCGGCGGAGCGCGCGGCGGCGATCCATTCGCCCGTCCACAGCCTGTCCAGCGAGACGGCATCGACCGTCCTCGGCGCGTCCTGGCCCGCTTCCTGAACCACGAAGGAACCATTCTTCGTGGAGGCGACGATCATGAGCCGCCCCTGGTTCGAAAACGCCAGGACCGGCGCGGTGGACCGGGCCAGATGCTTCACGGAGCCCCGCCGAAACGCACCCTCGAATCCGAGCGCGCGTATCGCCTCCATCGCCAGGGCCAGCGTGACGGAGGCGCGCGCCGGGGCGAAGTGCCTCTGCACCGAGGCTGCATCGAGCTGCAAGTTGCTGAGCTGCGCGAAGACCCGGATCAGCTCCCAATCGTGGTCGACGCGCAGGCGATCGCCTTCGCTCGCCGCTGCCGCCAGCGCGGCTTGTTTCTCTGTCAAGTCAAACTCCCTGGCTTGCCGTGTCGTGCATCGCCGGCTCAGGTCAGCTGGGCTGCCTGTGCCATGGCCTGCTCCTGCGCCGCGGCGGCTTGCAAAGGCGAGGCCTCGTCCATCGGCACGAAGGGCACGTCGCCGGCCCCGTCCGTGGACGCGGCGTTGTTCATCGCATGATTGAAAAGCAGCGCCATCTTCATCACGCGGGCCGTGGATTCATCCTGTATCCGTGGTTCGTCCGCCGGCTCGGGCATGGGCTCCAGCGGCGTGCTGAATGCCTTCATGTTCATGCGTGCATTGGTCGTCGGCAGGCCTGTCTGGCCGCCGCCGGCGCTGGAGCCGGCGTGCACCGGATCGACGCGCACGCTGGCCGAGGCACCCTCCGCGTCGGTGGCCGTCAGCCAGAATGGATCCGCACCGGTGTACGGGTCACCCCGATGGCTGAAGTACTGCCACGCACCGTTTTCCGCGATCAGGTGCGCTCCGATCTGCGTGTGGTCCAGGCGGGTCGACGCACCGAGCGCGGCGTAGTGGTTGATCCACGCATGGCCGTGCTGTGGCGTGGCGGCCATGTCGAAGCGGATCGCATCGGAGTTGCCGTCCGGGTCGTAGGCCACGATGGCGCCGTTCTGACGGTAGGGGTCATCCAGCGAACGGCTGCCGTAGCGGTCCGTGAACACCGCATCCTCCCGGTGAAAGGCCACAGGCCGCATGTCGCCGTTGAGGTAGTTGCTGGGCATGAGCGGCGAGCCGCTCGCATCCAGCAACGTATTCGGCCGGACGGGACCCTCGCCGTGCAGCAGTGGTCCCGGCGCGACGATCACGTCATTCGGATCGGCCAGCAATGCCTGTGCTTGTGCCTCGCTCGTGACCGCGCTCAAGGTCCACTCATAGAACGGCGTGTTGTGCCGGCCATCGGTCGGCTTGGTCGCCTCCCAGCGGTAGCCATAGATTGGGCGGCCATGCCAGACATCTTCGATCACCGGTGCATCGTTAACCGGCTGCACATTCAGGTGTGCCGTGGCCCACGTTTGACCACCGTCGGAATCGCTCACCCGGTAGCGGAACGAGGCCATGCCGTGGAAGTTGGCGTCAGGCAGGAAACTCACGTCGCCGGTGGCGGCGAGGCCAACGGTACCGTGCAATGCGTCGTCCACGGCCGTAATGCGCAGCTCCTGGGCGCTGTTGTCAGCGTCGCTGTCGTTCAGCAGCAGTTGGGCGGCCGCGATGCTCAACGCCACGTCTTCGTAGCCGATGAAGCTGTCGTCCGTCGCAAGGGGGTTGACGTTGACGCGCGAGAAGTCGATCCGGGCCGTGGCCGTGGACTGCGCGCCGTGCGAGTCCTCCACGACGTACTCGAAGGTACCGCGACCAGCATAGCGCGCCTCGGGACTGAAGCCGACGCTGCCGTCGGAATTCAGAACGACGGTGCCGTGCCGCGCGTTGCGCACGTCGACGATGCGAAGCGCCGTGGCGTCCTCCACGTCGCTGTCGTTGGCCAGCAGGGCAGCCTGCGTCAGGGTATAGACAATGCCCTGCTTGCCCCACAGCAACTCGTCGTTGGCGACAGGGGCGTCGTTGACCGAGCGGAACACCAGCTTGACCGCCGCCTCGCTCAGCCCGCCCGCGCCGTCGGCCACCGTGTAGGTGAAGCCGGCTTGGCCGTGGAAGTCCGCGTCGGGCATGAAGACGATCTCGCCGCCGATGCGTTGCACGCTGCCGTGAGTGGGGTTGCCCACGCCGACGATGCTCAGGTCGCCATGCGTGCCGTCCACATCCACGTCGTTGGCCAGCAGGGCGGCGATACCGATGCGCAGCCGGGTGTCTTCGTCAGCGGCCAGCACTTCGCCGACGACGCGCGGTGCATCGTTGACGGGTGCGATGTCGAGGTTGGCAACGCCCACCGTGAAAGCACCCGCACCATCGGACACGGTGTAGGTGAAGCTGGCACCGCCGAAGTAGTCGTGCTCGGGCACGAAGCGGATGGCGCCGGAGGGGTCCAGCCGCACCGTGCCATGCGTGGCGTTGTCCGCCGCGACAATGCGCAGGCGCGACCAGGGCGTGTCCACGTCGCTGTCATTGGCCAGAAGCAGTGCGCTGCCAATGGTCTGGATCTCGTCCTCGCTGAAACGGATGTCTTCGCCGACCACCAAGGGGGCGTCGTTGCGGGGTGCCAGGTCGAGCACGACGGTGCCCTGCACCTGGCCACCATGGCCGTCGTCGACCGTGTATGTGAACGCTGCCGGCCCGAAGTAGTCGCGCTCGGGCGTGAACTGGATCGTGCCATCGGGCATGAGACCAACCCGCCCGTGCTGGGCGCCGCCTACCGCGGCGATGGAGAGAACCTGGCCGTTGGTCGCACCATCGGCGTCCCTGTCGTTGGCCAGCAGCAACGCGGGCGGGATGCGGAGCATCACGTCCTCCTCGCTGTCCAGCATCTCGCAGGCGACCACCGGCAGGTCATTGACCGGGAGCACGGCGAGATTCAGCGTTCCCTGCGTCTCCCAGCCCTCGCCGGCAGCGATGTCCGCGGCATCCCGATCACCCACCCAATAGCTGAAGCGGGCCGGGCCGTTGTAGTCCGGGTCGGGGACGAAGCGCACCGTGCCGTCGGGCCGCAGTGCGACGGTGCCGTGCTCGGCGGTGCCGACGCGGGTGATGCGCAGGATGTCGCCATCGACCGCGCTGTCGACATCAAGGTCGTTGGCGATCAGGCTGGCGGCAGTGAAGACCAGTGTGCGGTCCTCGTCGCCGGACGCGGTTTCGTCGAGCGTATGCGGCGCGTCGTTGACCGCGCCCACGCTCATGGTGAGCGTCGCGGTCTGCGTCAGGCCGTAGGCGTCCGACACCGTGTAGCTGAACCGCGCGGGGCCGTGGTAGTTGGCTTCAGGCACGAACAGCACATCCACGCCGCCGTCGGCACGCCGCTGAAGGGACACCGTGCCGTGCTCCGGCGCGGACACGGCGACGATGCGCAGCGCGGGCTGGCCGGACGGCGGCGTGTGGAGGGTCGAGTCGTTGGCGAGCAGCAGGCTTTCGGTGAAACGCAAGCCGATGTCTTCGATGCCCTCGGCATGTTCGCCTTGCAGGTGCGGCAGGTCGACGACCATCGGCGCGGCAGGCGTGCTCCCTGGGCCGTACTGTGCCGCATCGGACAGGCGCGCGAGTCTTTCGGCGGGAACCAAGCCCTTGGGCGTCTCGGGCGCCACCGGCACGTCCAGACCTGCCGCCTGCGCGTCGGCGGCCGGTGATGGCGCAGCACTCATGACTGTGCGCACTGTCTCCGAATCCAAGGCGGCGCGCTGTTCGCGCTCGCGAAGAATACTGGCGCCCGCAGAAACGATCGCGGGCGCGTTCGGGGTTTGCGCCGCGGGCGACGCTTGGCGGGGCACCACCGGCGTCGGCAAGTCTCTCGCGACGACAACTTCCTCCGGAGCCCAGGCAGCTGCGGCCGAGCGATGCTGCGTCGCACCGGCACCTGCCGCCAGTGCCATCAGGGGTGTGGCAACCGAACCGAGGCCGAAGAACGGGTTGTCCGCGCTGCGAATCCACGCGGCCGTCACGTCGCGCTGCTGCTGGCCCGGACCCCGGGCATCGGCGGCGACGAACACGATGCCGTTGCCGCGCACCGACGTTGCGGCCGCCGCATGGAGGGGCTCTCGATCCTGGCCAGCCATCACCTGCCCTGCCGCCGCGTCGGACAGGCGCGCATCCCGCTGGGCAACAAGCATCTCGGTGCGCCGGTGTTGCCCAGCTTGCGTGCGCGCACTGGTGCTTGCAAGACGCTTGTCGCCCGCGCCGACAGCCACGCGGCCGTCGCCTGACCGGCCAACGCCGTCGCCATCAAGATCGGCGCCGCCGCCGTGCGTGTGCGCCGCCTGCCCATCAAAGGCGCGCGTGTTGACCGCATGCAGCGTGCGAGCACCGTCCTCGACCGATTCAAGCACGCCACCTTCGACTGCCGCGAAGATGCGCCCGACCAGATCCGAGGTCAGCACCTGCGCACTCATCGCGTGCCGCGTCCCGTCCGCACGCACGATCTGCGGCGGTTCCGCGCCGAAATCGATCGCGGTGATCCCGGCCTCGGTCAACGTGCGCGTCTCTCCACTGCTCTGACCATCGCCATTGGCATCGAGCTATACGCGAAGCGCGGAGAAGGCCGGGTCGCTCAAGTCAAGTACTTCATCCACATTGGCGTCGAGCCAGCCAAGGCTGTTGCCGTACGCGCCCGGCCGCGTCGTCAGCAGTTCGCGGGCATCGATGCGGCCGTCGCCGTCTGCGTCAATGGCCAGCATCTCCTCGTCGGCCGCCGCCCACTGCGTCCGCTCCAGATAGCCGTCGCCATCGACATCGACGAGCGCTTCGCGAAGCGAGGCACCGGCCTGCGACGTGCCCAGCACCTCCAGGCGCTGGCTCGCACCATCGCCGGCGCCCTGCGCCACCGCCATGCCTGGCATCTCGACCACGCCATCGCGCTGCCAGTGCGCGAGCACCGTCTCGACTTGCCATGCCGGCGCCACCGCGCTCATCGCACGCTCCACGAAATCACCCGCGAGCGTCTCGCCGCTGCCGTCACCGCGCTGGCCCGCGCCGTCGTAATAGCGCGTCTGCGTCTGGCCATCCTCATCCGTCCAGCGCAGGTACAGGAAGCCCTTGGCGCCGTTCTTCAGATTGAATCCGTCCGGGTCGTACTGGAACCCGATGGCGGGCAGCAGGTTCGGCACCATCCCATAGATCGGCTTGCCGTCTGCCCCGCGCGTGGCCGACAACTGAGCCTGCAGGCCATTGACCAGGCTCCGCATCCAGTCCGTGGCCGTCGCGCCGCCGCCTTCGGCGTCCAGGTCGGTCACGACATTCGCATGGCCCTGCGCATCCCATTGCGCATGCGCGAGCCCTTCGCGCATGGGGATGTCATCGTCCGCGAAAAAACTGCCGAACAGGGTGATACAGATCGAGATGATCTGGCCATACACCGGGATGAAGTTCGCCGCCGCCGCGACCATGGCCAGCGTGTCGCCGGACTCGACGGCCAGCGCGAGGCCGAGTACCGGCACCACGTTGCCCGCCTCGATGCCCAACGCCGCGCCGATCTGGCTGCTCGCCGCGCCACCGGCGACAGAGTCGACAAGGCTGACGCCGCTGACGATGGCCCGGCCCGCGTCGCCCTGCTCCAGCGCGTTGAGCAGCCCCAACACGCTGGTTGCAGTGCCGAGGTCGCCTGGAAGCTCGCCACCCGTCATGCGGTCGAGCGCGTTGTAGATGCCTGCGAGCGCGCTTGTACGCTGAAGCTCGCTCATCTGCTCCCAGTTCGACAGGCCGACGATGCTGTTGAGCAATGCGACGGCATCCGCCGCTGCCCGCGTCTGCTCGGCTCTCGCTCCAGCTTCAGAATCCTGTGGCTGTCTCGCCTCCTCATCGGCAAGGCCCGTGTCCGACACCTGGCCCTCATGGTCCACGGTGACGACCTCACCTTGGCGCACATCCAGCAGACTGATGTCAGCGCCTCTGCCTGTGAGGACCAAGGCAAGTGCCCCGCCCTGTCCGTCCACCAGCACCTGCGTGTCATCGCCGATGGCTTGGAGAGAAACGCCCTCGCCATAGCGGTCCTCCAGGAGGTCGGCCCAAGAAGCGGCCCGTGCCTGACGGGCGCGAATTTCGAGGGCCAGGGCCTCTTGCGCCGGATCGAAACCATCCATCGCGCCGGCCCCACCAGCAACTTGCGTGGCCAGGACGCCCTGAGATGCGAGTTGCTCGCCCACCGCGACCGGGCCACTCGTCTCGGAGATGGAAAGTCGATCCATCAATCTGTCGAGTTGGCCACCCATGTCCCGGAGCATCTGCTTCATGTCCGTCGCGAGCGGATCGATATGGCCTTCCTTCACGAGCCGCAGGATGGCGTTGCCCAAGCCGCCGATCGCGGGACCGCTCGCGATGCCGGGTACCGTGTTCAGCCATTGCTGCGCGAGTGCGCGCGTCTCCGGGTCTTTGCTGTAGGTCGCGCCGAGCACGAGAGCGTACGTGGAAGTGTTCGCGACCAAGGCATCGACGCCTGTGCCACGGGTCTCCAGCATGCCGCGCCAATAGCGCTCTACAGCCGCCGGTCCGCCGTTCTTCTCAAGAAGTTTGAAGGGGATGTCGAGTGTCCAGTTTTCGATGCCGAGGCGATTTGCATCGAAGGCTCTTTCGTGAAACGCCGCAGCTTCGCTTGCCGTGACGTCCATGGTTACTGCATTGCCATTGTCAAGCTGCCTTGCCAGTGCCTCAAGATAGCCGACAGCCATATCGGAACGAATCTTCTGTATCTGAGATTCGTCGAGCATCTTGCAGGCCTCAGATCCCAGCCCGATCATTGCACTGTTCTGAAGATAGGCAATGGCAGAGGCGCCCGCGAGAGAGTTTGCCGTTGCGACGCCATTGGCCCAGCTGGCATATGCATAGCCTCTCTCCGAGAGATAGGCGTACGCCGTACTGATATCTCCTTGACCAACGAGCCTAAGAAGCCCATCAAGCTGATCTACTGAAATGGATGCAGGCATGTGCAAATTTTCCAAGGTCTAGCAATCGTCGATCTCTCAGCGAGGGCCGACGCGGAAGCCAAGCAGGAGAGTCCGAAAGCTCTCCTGGTACTTCCGCCAGTTGGAGAGCAGCCCATCGGCATACGAGAGTTCCACTTCGGCTTTCATCTGCGGCCAGAGAAGAAAACGGTGTTGGCATGTATGTGTCCCGCCGAATGTCGAGGTCGCCCCAGCACCGCAACGTATGACCGCCACAATCCGCCCATGCTCGCGCGCGAAATACAGAATGTGGTTATAGAAACTGTGATCAGGGTTCTGATCCTCAAGATTCAGATCAAGCAGATGATTCTTGGTGGCTCTATACGGCGTCAGACCGTGGCTGGTCGGCATCTGGTCGTAGGCATAGGAGCGATGCGGTTCTTGACCAGGCACCTTGAATTCGTAGGGGCGATCAAGACCTTTGTCCTTGAGGTAAAACCTCGACCCGGCAAAGACGCTGACGCGAATCCACTCTGACCCCTTGAACTTTGTCCTCCGATAGCCTGCGTCCTCTTCCTTGGTCAAGGGCTTCATGTCAGGGTAACGCGCCAAGATCCCAAAGCTTGCGAGCTTCGATTCAACAGTACGCACCGGCGGTGGGCCGTTGCGCCGCTCAAGCCAATGTGGATCACCTTCGTACTCGACCAGGCGCGCGTACGCACCCGGAATCAACACGGGAACACCGCCCAAGTCACCAACCACGTCAGCGGCGAAGGAATCCGGCGAATAGGCAGTTTTGGAACCCGGCGTCGCTGTTTTCGCGCCGCAGCCAGAAAAGGCGACCATTGAGAGCGCCGACACAAGCAGTCTGAATCTGAGCAATCTCATCCACATGACCCTTCCACTCGATGGTTCTTCACCGCGTCTTCGCGTGCATGCCGACCCGACACCGACAGGCCATCGAAGCGTCAGGAGAAATGTGAAGTCGCGGTTCACGATTGCAAAAAAAGACGACCAGGCCGAGTCATGACACGTTTCAACCCATATCACCCTCGACCCAGCCCGGTCGCCACCAATCGAGCGAGCCATCAGGACGGCTTCGAATCCGAGACCGCCTTGGCGTCGCGTTGCACCAGGAACCCCTTGCCACGAAGCGATTCGAGCATTGGCCTGGCCCAAGCGCTGTAGCACGCCTTCTGCCGCGTCTCGCCCCAGATCGAACTTTGGCAATGCGGCGCCTGAAACACCATCTTGTAGATCGGCGAGAAATTGGCGGCCGCGCCGACTTCGTGCGCCTGATTCACCTGGAACAGCCACTCGACCATCTCATCGTTGGCGCCGCGCAGTTTCCGCGTCGGCGTCGCGATCACGATGTGCGTCGGCCGCATCGCCATCACATGGGCGTCCAGTTCACCACTGTCCATGTCGGTGATCTTCGGGATCACGAACCTGGATTCGATGTCTTCACTCGCCAGGTGATCCTTGAGGGCCACGCCCAGGAAGTCCAGGTTCGGGTCGTCGGAGCGCGTCGCCTCGATGGCGCCGGGCCGGATCACGAAGACCACGCGCTCGAACCTCTCCGACGCCTTCAGCAGCGCCGACTCCTGCGTGACCATGGGTGCGACGCAGCCGGTCAGCGCGATGAACGAGGCGCAGGCAATGAATCTCCGGAACAAGGAGGGCCCTTGGTCTTTCAGAGGTTGAACGAACGGCGTGAACATCCATCGCGGACGTGGCCGGGCCCCGGACGGGCGTGAATCTCTCGACATAGCGACCTCCTTTGCATGCCGGTCATGTCGATGACCGGCAGCTCGCATTCGTTGTGACAGGTATTTCAACGGCGGCGTCTATGCGCCATCTCGTCATGTTCGGCTGATGGTATGACAACTGCGGACCTGTAAGGAACCGTTGCTGTTGTTAAATCGTCCGATCCTCGGGCGAGGCGCGCGCGCGTTCGGCTTCGCTGGGTGGAAACGCGAAGCCGAGCTCGATGGCATCGACCACGAAGCTCGCGCCGGCCTCCGCCGCCGGGTCCTTCCCCGCATTCGCGGTGTCCTCCTCGCCTTGCGCCGCGGAAGCCTCGTAGTCGAAAGCATCGGGCTGCGCATAGCGCTCCAGGATCCACAGCACGACGCACGCGACGCCGAACACCGGCCCGGTGCTGAACACCAGTTGCGCCAGGAAGCTGCGCCCGAAATCGTTCTCGAAGAGCAGCGCCGTCAGATGCGCCGAGGACTCGACCGCCCACAGCATCTGCGATGACGCGAAGAGCAGCGCAAGGACCGGCAGCGCCATGAGGACTTCGAGCAGCCACAAGCGCCCCGCGCTGACGAGCCGCGACGCGCGCCTCAGGACCAGCACCAGCGAGAGCGCAAGGACGAGCAGCTTCCCCGCCCACAGCGCGGAGAAGTAGAAGCGGTTCACATCCGGCTCGACGTCGAGCGCCGTCACGCGATCGATCTGCGGAATGACGGACGCCATGAAGTCGCCGAAGCCGCGCGCCCACGGCTGCGACGCCAGGAACTCATCGGACACCAGCAAGCCCACGGCCGCCATGACGAAGTAGTACAGCAGCAACGCCACGGCAAAGGGGCGCCGCCAGGAAGCGCGAGGCTTCTTTCGCATCTCGACCATGACAGCGACCTCCTTGCGTCCTCGGCGGGTCGGCACCGGGACACTCGCATCTGATTTGTTGGATTTGGATTCATGTGCTCGCGACGAGCGGACGGGATGCTAGGCGAAGTCCCCGTTGGCAATTGCAAGCAATGGTCACCCGCCCCTCGCGCATCTAGGGGCTTGCGCGTCCCTCGCGGATGCCTCGCTATATTCCCGGCTCAGATCAATACCAGGGAGTTTTTCAGATGGTCGTTTCGCGTCGCCATTGCATTGGCATGGCTTGTGTTTCCTTGCTCGCGGGCTGCGCGAGCGGGCCGGAGAAGCCGGCGACTCTGAGCCGCGAGCAGGAAGAGATGCTGAACCGCAAGGCGGGCATCGAGGTCGAGCCCGCCGATGGCGGCGTGCGGCTGAAGCTGCCGGAGGTCGTGCTCTTCGACACCAACCAGGCCACGCTCGACGCCGCCGCGGCGCCGGTGCTGTCACGCTCGGCGACCTTGCTCAATCGCAGCAGCAAGCCGATCTCGGTCGAAGGCCACACCGACAACGTCGGCACGCGCAACCGCAACCAGGTGCTCTCGGGAGAGCGCGCGCAGGTGGTGGGCCGCGCACTGGTCGAGCGTGGCGTCGGCGCATCGCGCATCAGCTACCAGGGCTACAGCTTCGAACGCCCGATCGCCAGCAACGACACGGCCGATGGCCGCGCGCGCAATCGCCGCACGGAGATCTTCCTTCAGGGCGAGACGATGGACACCGTGATGGGCGTCAGGCGGCAGCAGTAGGAGCGGAGGAGCCGCGCGCGACGAGCCGGCCCGGCAGCAGCAGTTGCCGCGGCGCGACGTCGAGGCCGCCGAGCCGCTCGATCAGGCATTGCGCGGCCGCGCGGCCGATCTCGTCGGTGGGCTGCGCGATGGTCGTGAGGCCGGGGCCGATCAGCGGCGCCCATTCGGCATCGTCGAAGCCGACGAAGCCCAGGTCCTGGCCGAAGCGCCAGCCCAGCCGGGCCATGGCCGCGGCGACGCGCAGCGTCACGACCGCATTGCCGGCCAGCACCGCGCCGCGGCGACCGCGCTTCGCGCGCTTGTGCAGGGCGCGCAGGGCGGCGTCCAGCGCGTCGGTGTCTTCGCCAGTGCTCTCGAAGATCTCGCCGGCCACGCGCGGCTCGTGCGCGGCGACACAGGCGCCGAAGGCGGCCGTGCGCTCGCGCCGCGAGCTCACGCCCTTCAGCGGCTCGGTGATGTAGAGCAGTTCGCGAAAGCCGCCTTCGACCAGGTGGCCGCAGGCGGTCTTCATCGACGCGGGGTTGTCCAGCGAAACGAAGTCGGTGTGCATGCCGGCGTGGCGGCGGTCGACCAGCACGGCCGGCTTGCCGTGCAGCGCATCGGCATCGACCAGGCCCGCGCCACGCCCCAGCGTGTTGAGGATGAAGCCGTCGACCTGGTAGCCGGTGAGCGCGTCGATGGCCTCGCGTTCGCGGTCCACGTCGTTGCCGAGGTTGAAGAGCATCACCAGGTAGCCGGCATCCTGGCAGGCCTTCTCGGCGCCGCGCAGCACGGCGACCGAATAGGGGTTGGTGATGTCGGCCACGATCAGCCCGATGAGGCGCGATCGGCCGCGGCTCAAGGCTTGCGCCATCGGGCTCGGGGAATAGGCCAGCTCGGCGATGGCGGCCTCGACGCGCGAGGCGATGTCGGTGCTCAGCAGGCGGTCGCGGTGGTTCAGGAAGCGCGAGACGGTGGCCTTGGAGACACCGGCTGCCTTCGCCACGTCACCGATGGTGGCGCGGCCCGGGCGCTTGAGCGCGCTGTCGGCTGCCTTGCGGGTCACACGGAGGAGGTGTCGAAGACAGCCGCCGGCCGCTGGCCGGCCAGCGCCTGCAGCAGGTTCGTCGTCGCGAGTTCGGCCATCGCGTGGCGCGTCTCGTGCGTGGCGGAGCCGATGTGCGGCAGCGGCGTCACGCGCGGGTGGGTGCGCAGCGGCGATCCAGCGGGCAGCGGCTCGGTGGCGAAGACGTCGAGGCCGGCGGCGCGCAGCGTGCCCTGGTCGAGCGCGTGGAGCAGCGCGTCTTCGTTCACGGTGGCGCCACGGCCGCCATTGATGAAGATCGCGCCGGGCTTCATCGCGCCGAAGACCTTGGCGTCGATCATGCCGCGCGTGCTGTCGGAAAGCGGCAGCATCGCGACCACGATGTCGGCGCGGGCCAGGAGCTCGTCGCGCGGCGTGTGCGTCGCGCGGCCTTGCAGTTCTGGCGCCTGCGCGGCGAGGTCGACCGGGCGGCGCGCGTGGTAGAGCACCGGCATGCCGAAGCCCAGCGCGGCGCGGCGCGCGATGGCCTGGCCGATGCGGCCGAAGCCGAGCAGGCCGAGCGTCTTGCCGTGCACGTCGAATCCGAAGAGCTCTTCGCCGATGTTCTTCGTCCAGCGACCTTCGCGCACGAGGTTGGCAAGTTCGACCAGGCGGCGGCTGGTCGCCATGAGCAGCGCGAAGACGGTGTCCGCCACCGTCTCGTCAAGCACGCCGGGCGTGTGGCACAGCAGGATGCCGCGCGCATGCAGCGCGGACAGCGCGTAGTTGTCGACGCCCACGGAGACGCTGGACACCACTTCGAGCGTGGAGGCACGCGCGATCAGCGCTTCGTCCACGGGGAAGCTGGAGCCGATCAGGCCGTGCGCCTTCGGCAGCGCGGCGTCGAAGGCGGCGCGCTGCGCGGGCAGCTTCGGGTCGGCGACGATGACCTCGTGCGCGGCCCGCAGGCGGGCCAGCTGGTCGCCGGGCAGTTCACGGAAGACCAGAACGTTCTTGCGCATCACAACCTCGCTTCGTCAAGTTGCGCCCGCGTGGGCAGGCCTTCGGTGTCGCCGAGCACCTGCACGGCGCGCGCGCCGATCCAGGCACCGCGCCGAACGGCGTCCGGCACGGACTTGCCTTCGAGTAAGGCACTGACCACGCCGGCGGCGAAGCCATCGCCCGCGCCGACTGTGTCGATCACTTCCTTGACCGGGAAGCCTTCGACCCGGCCGGTGCCGGCCACGTCGCTGTCGTAGTACGCGCCTTCCGCGCCGAGCTTCACCACCACCAGCTTCGCGCCACGCTCGCGGTAGAAGCGCGCCACGCCTTCGGGCGTGCTCTCGCCGGTGAGGAGCAGGCCCTCTTCCATGCCGGGCAGCACCCAGTCGGCGCGCGCGGCGAGCTCGTTGATCCAGTGGCGCATCACTTCCGTCGAAGCCCACAGCGTGGGGCGGAGGTTGGGGTCGAAGGAGATGGTGCGGCCGGCGGCACGCATCACGTCCATCGTCTTGATGGCCGCCTGCAGGCTGGTGTCGGATATCGCCGCGAAGACGCCGGTCGCGTGCAGGTGGCGCGCGCAGCGCAGCCAGGCCTCGTCCACGTCGGCGGGCCCCATGTGGCTCGCGGCCGAGCCTTTGCGGTGGTATTCGACCGGCGGATCGCTGCCGTCGGTCACGCGGCCCTTGAACTGAAATCCGGTGCGCTGCGTGGCGTCGCAGATCACGTGCGAGCAGTCGATGCCCTCGCCCTGCATGGTGGCGAGCAGCGCGCGGCCCATGGAGTCGGTGCCCAGGCGGCTCGCCCAACCGACCTTCAGGCCCAGGCGCGAGAGGCCGATGGCCACGTTGGTCTCGGCGCCTGCCGTGCGCTTGTGGAAGGAGGTCGCGTTCTCGATCGGCCCGGGCCGGTCGGCCACCAGCAGCAGCATGGCTTCGCCGAAGAGCGCGACATCGAAGGCAGGATTCGTCATGGCGTGGCGCGCGTGGCGCGAATGTGGGCGATCTGCTCGCGCGTGACGGAGAGCAGGTCGTCGCCGATCAGGGGGTATTCGATGGCATGCGGCACGTCGGCCGGCAGCGCGCGCAGCACGGCACGCCAGGGCGCGACCGACTCGGCCAACGGCACCGCGACCCATTTCGCCGGCAGGCGCTGGGCACCCTTGCAATGCACATAGCGCACGCGGCGGCCCAGTGCCTGCGCGGCCTGCAATGGGCATTCGCCAAGCCAGTGCCAGTTGCCCATGTCGAAGGTCATGCCCAGCTCGATGCCGGCGCGGTCGGCTGCGTCGAAGAAGTTCAGCAGGGCAGGCAGCGTGCCGGCGGAGACGGTCTGGTCGTTCTCGATCACGAGTTCGACGCGGGTCTCCGCGAGCTGCACCTTCAGGCCCCAAAGCGAGCCGTGCGAGGACACGCGGAAGTCGCCGATGGACATCTTGAGCCGGCGCGCGCCCAGCGTGGTCGCCGCCGCGATGCCGCGGCCGAGCGCAGCGCTGTCGAGCCAGCCGCCTTCGGCCCACAGGCCCTCGGGGCTGGAGTAGACGGCGGCAAGCCCGGCCATCGAAGGCAGCTCCGAAGCCGGGTCGCGCAGCAGTTCGCCGCGCACCTCGACGCTGTCCGCGCCGGCGGCCAGCGCAAGCCGCGCGCACCACAGCTGACCGTGGCGGCCGATCTCGGCGGCGCCGAAGGACGAGAGGGAAATCAGGACAGGAAGAGGCACGTCAATGCTGCTGGTGGGAGCTGAGGATCTGGCCGAGGAACTGGCGGGTCTTCTCGTGCTTCGGATTGCCGAAGAATTCCTGCGGCGGCGCCTGCTCGACGATCTTGCCGTCGGCCATGAAGATCACGCGGTCGGCCACGCTGCGGGCGAAGCCCATCTCGTGCGTCACGCACAGCATGGTCATGCCGTCCTCGGCCAGGCCGATCATGGTGTCGAGCACTTCCTTGACCATCTCCGGGTCGAGCGCCGAAGTCGGCTCGTCGAACAACATGATCTTGGGCGTCATGCACAGCGCTCGCGCGATGGCCACGCGCTGCTGCTGGCCGCCGGAGAGCTGGCTCGGGTACTTCTGTGCCTGTTCGGGAATGCGCACGCGCGCGAGGTACTTCATCGCCACCTCTTCGGCCTGCGCCTTGCTCATGCCGCGCGAGCGCATCGGCGCCAGCGTGCAGTTCTGCAGGATCGTGAGGTGCGGGAAGAGGTTGAACTGCTGGAACACCATGCCGACTTCCGCCCGCACCGCGTCGACGTTCTTGCCACCGGCCGTGAGCTCGATGCCGTCGACCACGATGCGGCCCTTCTGCACCGTCTCCAGCCGGTTGATGCAGCGGATCAGCGTCGACTTGCCCGAGCCCGAAGGCCCGCAGATCACGATGCGCTCACCGGTGCGCACCGAGAGGTCGATGTCGGTCAGCACCTGGAAGGTGCCGTACCACTTGTTGACCGCTTCGATCTGGATGATCGGCGCGGCGCCGGCGTCGTCAGTCATGGCGATGGGTTCCCGGGGATCAGTTCAGCTTGGGCAGGTCCGTCTGGAGCCACTTGTTGTAGAGCTTGTTCAGCTCGCCGTTCGCGGTGTTCTTCTGCACGAACTCGTTGACGTTCTTCAGCAGGTCGTCCTGGCCAGGGCGCATCGCGACGGCCATGGCTTGCTGCACCAGGGTGAACTTGTTCTCGAAGGTGTTGGCCGGCACGCGCTTGGCGATCTGCGCCGCGACGGTGACCGAGCAGCCGATGGCGTCGACCTGACCCGACATCAAAGCCTGCATGGCGGAGGCGTCGTCATCGAAGCGGCGGATCTCGGTGCCTTCCGGCGCGGCCTTGGTCACGGCGACGTCCTGCGTGCTGGCGCGGGCGACGCCCACGCGCACGCCCTTCAGGTCGGCGGCGCCCTTGATGTTGGCGCCGGTCTTGCCGTAGAGCACGATGGTCGCGGCTGCGTAGGGCTGCGAGAACTGCACCTGCTTCGCGCGCTCGGGCGTGACGGCCAGCGAGGCGACCAGCAGGTCGACCTTGTTGGTCAGCAGGAAGGGAATGCGGTTCGGACCGGTGACGGGCACGATGTTGGCCTTGACGCCCCAGTCCTTCGCCAGCAGCTTGGCGACGTCGGCGTCGTAGCCGTCGGGCTGGTTCTGCGCGTTCGTCGTGCCGTAGGGGGGGAAGTCCACCAGCATGCCGATGGTGATCTCGCCCTTCTTCTTGATGTCGGCGACGGTCTGGGCCGATGCGAGGGGGGCGAGCGCGCTGAGCGCGGCGCCGAGGCCGATGGCGGCCAGGATGGCACGGCGGGTGGAGGAACGGATCATGTCGAAGTCTCCTTGGTTAAGAACGAAAAAATAGAAACGGGAACTGCGGGCGGACACCGCGGAACCGGCTCCGCCGGGCCGCCCGTGTCGCCCCCGGCGAGGGGGTTGGCGAAGCGACACGAAGTGCGCGAAGACTGTGGGAGGTCATCTGCTATCGGCTCAGCGCGCGGGCCCGCTTGCGCTCCATGTGGCCGGCGACCAGCGACAGCGGCCAGCAAATGACGAAGTAGATCGCGGCCACCGTGGTGAACACGTAGAGCGGCTGGAAGGTGGCGTTGTTGATGATCTGCCCGGCGCGCGTGATCTCGGTGAAGCCGATGATGGCCGCGAGCGAGGTGCCCTTGATGATCTGGACCACGTAGCCCACGGTAGGTGGCAGCGCGATCTTGAAGGCCTGGGGCAGCACCACGTCGCGCATGCGGGAGCTGTAGCTGAGGCTCAGCGCCTCGGCGGCTTCCCACTGGCCGCGCGGGATGGCCTCGATGCAGCCGCGCCAGATCTCGCCCAGGAAGGCAGCGCTGTTGAGAATGAGCGCCACGCCCGCCGCGATCCACGGATTGATGTCGAAGCCCAGCACCGGCGCACCGAAGAAGATCAGGAAGAGCTGCAGCAGCAGCGGCGTGCCCTGGAAGACCTGGATGAAGCCGGTCGAGAGCGCGCGAGCGGTCTTGTTGTCGGAAGTGCGTGCGAGCGCGATGACGAGCCCCAGGATCGCGCCGCCGATGAAAGCGATGAGCGACAGCGCCAGCGTCCACTTGGCGGCTTCGAGGATGAACAGGAATTCGGGATAGCCGAAGGTACGCATGGTGTTCAGCGCCGGTCGGGGTAGTTGAGGGTGCGCTTGTAGATCAGCTTGAAGAGCCCCGAGAACGCAAGCGCCAACACCAGGTAGATGGCCGCGACCACGATGTAGATCTCGAAGCTGCGGAAGGTCTGAGATTGCAGGTTGGCGGCGACCGAGGTCAGGTCGTCAGCGGAGATGACGGACACCACGGCCGAGCTCAGCATCAACAGGATGAACTGGCTCGTGAGCGCGGGGTAGATGGCCTTGAGCGCCGGCTTGATGATGACGAAGCGGAAGATTTCCCAGGGCTTGAGGTTGAGCGCCCGGCCCGCCTCGATCTGGCCCTTGGGGATGGACTCGATGCCGGCGCGGATGATCTCGGTGGCGTAGGCGCCAAGATTCACCACCATCGCCGTGAGCGCCGCCGTGTAGGGCGACCAGCGCAGGCCGATCGCCGGCAGCGCGAAAAAGAAGAAGAAGAGCTGGACGAGGAACGGGGTATTGCGGATCACCTCGATGTACGCGTTCACGATGAAGCGCAGCCAGCCCGGACCCGAGGTCTTGCCCCAGGCGCAGAAGATGGCGACCACCAGGCCCAGCAGCGTCGCGACGAGCGAGAGCTGGATCGTGATCCACGTGCCCTTCAGCAGCAGCGGCCAGGCGGCGAAGACGGCGTCGAACTGGAATTGGTAGTTCACGGGGAGGATGGATGGGGAGCGGGGCTTCGGGATGGTGCATCCCGGCGCGGGGCTCCCATGACGGGGCATCGAGCGAAGAGGAACGTAGTATATGAAACCGGTTTCAGCCCCATACTAGGGATTCCCCTAGGTTTGCTGGCGGGGAATCCCTGATCACCGTTTGCAGGAGGATGCCATCGCGTTCAGCGGGCCCATCGCACGGCGGGGTTGTTGCAGGGCAGGAGGACCAGCGGCGCACCGGCCGTGCTGTTCACGCTGCCGTCGGCGTTGGGTTGCGGACCGATGCACTTGTTGGCGAAGTACGCGCGGATGCTGTCTTCCGGATGGCCGTAGTTCCACCATTCGCGCCCGGATGTCCCGGCCGCCCGACGCACCATGCGCGTGCCGGTCGCGCCGGATTCGTCGGCCGGCTCGATCGGCAGCAGGCTCGGCCGATTGCCCGCGTCCCGGACGCTCCAATCGACGGCGTAGATGTGGTTGGCGTCGTAGTCATGCTGGAACTGCTGCGTCGGACCTCCCGTGCATCCTGCCTGGACGAGTGCGCCATCGGGCTGCGCCTGCATGCACAGGCCGGTGGCCCTGTTCTGGAGAGTGGTCGGCGAGAGTTGCATCATCGCGCGGCCGGCTTTCATGCTGATCCGGGCCAGCACGGAATCGCGCGGGGGCAGCACGTCGTGCAGGAATGCGGTGCCGGCCTGATAGGCCTCCGAAGGCGGGGGCAGGCTTCCAAGGTTGCCCCAGGCCTGGGTCATCGAGCGGCTATCGCCGCATGCGCCGGCCGCGCCACCCAGGGCCGCCTCGATATCGCGCAGGGGCAAACGGAAGGAAAGCGGCGCATCGGTCAGATTGCTGATCGAGAAGGCGTATTCACCGGCCTTGCCTGCCTTGCAATCCGGCTTCACCAGCCAGCGTGCGAGCGCCATGACACAGGGGAGGCGCACATTGCCCTGGTCGCCCGCGATATCGCAGAGCCGCTCGTGCCCGGGCACGGCCACATCGATGGCGCCCGTTCCGGCGATGCTGGTCTGGTCGATGTAGGAAAGGGTGGGGTTCGCCAGCAGGGACAGGCCGTCGAAGAACACGCGGCGGCGATGCGGATCGCCCGACTGCCCGTCCTCGACCTTGAAGCCGGCGATCAATGGCGAATTGAACATCGCCCACACCGAAAGCTGCGTGCGATTCTCCGCCAGCGTCAGGAAGCGCTGGGGCCGCCCTGGCGGGCCCCAGAACGCAAAGCCCGCCGCGCCCAGGAAATCGCCGTCGGTCCAGCCATCCACCAGGTTGCTGCAACGCACCAGGAATCGCGCCTGGGCGCTGATGCCTCGCACCACGTCGCCCCAGTTGGGAAGGACGTCGGCACCAGCGCGCCACATGTCGGCCCCCACCTGGCGCGACCATTCCTTCGGCAGCGCGGGCGAGTCGTCCCTCACCGGCGCCCCCGTCACGCACTCCGTGATGACCGGGGACTTGAGCGGAACCTTGTCCAACCCCTGGTTGGACAGGCTGACGACGATGGCAGGATTGAACTCGCGCAGCAGGTCGATGATCTTCTTCCAGTTGGCGATGTCGTAGTTGTCATAGGCGCAATCGTCCAGCTTGACGAAGTCGACGCCCCAGGACGCGAGCAGGCTCGCATCTTCGAGTTCATGGCCCAGGCTGCCGGGATAGCCGAAGCAGGTTTTCGGCGTCTGGCTGGTGTAGAGACCGAACTTCATGCCCTTGCCGTGGACGTAGTCGCCGAGGGCCTTCATGAAGCTGGAGCGATCCTCGGGCTTGTCGACATCGAAGGTCTGGGACAGCAGCCCCGCGGCCTGGAGCTTGTGGATGGCTGCGTCATCGTCCATGCCGGTCGAGGCATCGGCCCGGATCCAGTCGACATAAGGATCCAGATCCTCCACCGTCGTCGATTGGCCGCGAATGGTGCGGGTGCGCGACACACGCGCATGCATCCAGCCGTCGTCGACCACCACGTACTTGAAATGCGTGAGCCGATGGGCAGGATCGGCAAGGAAGTCCGCCATTTTCATCAGGTTGATGGCGGCGCCCGCCCCGCCGTAGGCGTCGAAGGAATTCCAGCCCAGAGGCGGCGACTGCGTCGCCGGGGTCGCCGCGCTGGGCGGGACGATGCAGAGCCCGACCGCCAGCAGCAAGCCGGCCCAGGACGCGGCGCGCGCGACGTGGCATGACGAAGAAGGTGATTTCATGGTCTGCTCCCTGACGGACACTCACGGTGCCCTTGCTTGTGATGATGAAAAGCGGGGATTCCTTCCCCCTTCCAAGTTCACCGAACGGACACGGCCAGTCAATCCTGGTTTCTTTCCGCATATGTCCCACCATGTCGACGACGGGTTGGCCCGCGGCATGACCGCTCCTACACTGGCGCAATGCTTACCACCGAGACAACCGCCACCGCGCAGCGGCGTTCCGCGGCCGCGGCGCCAGCCGTGCGCCACCTGCGTCAATCGCTGCTGTGGCCTCTGCGGCTCATGCCCGCGCCCGGCGCGCATCCCACGCGACACGGCCCATGGCAGCTGCTGCGGGACCTCGGCGATGCATCGCCGTGGCGCGAAGAGATCGACGAATACACCGGCGGCAGCGAACGCTTCCACGAGCGGCACTACAACGAATTCGTGAGTTTCCTGCCCTACGTGCAGCGCTTCCTCTACGGCGAGGGCCACGCTAGGCGCCGACCCGACGAGGACGGCGGAGGCTCGCCCATGCGCATCTTCCGCCGCCACGACATCGCTGCCGTACGCGTCGTTGCGCGGCCGGGCGACACGCCCGTCACGCTTCAGGTCGTGCATGTCGACCTCTACTTCTTCTTCGACGTCGACGTCGTGATGCTCAACATGGAAGTCGGCGTCGACGACCTGAGCCTGCCGCAGGCGCAAGAGATCCTCTACCGCTTCGGCCGCGCCTACCCCAGCGGCTGGGACGCGCAGGGCCAGGCCCTGCATTGCATGAGCAGCGTGGAATGGCTGGACGCGGGCGGCCGCGTGCTTTCCGCGTCCGACGCGCAGCAGCGCGACCTCTTCATCTCCCACGTGGCCGAGCACCGCGCGCCGCGCATCGCCACGCATTGGGCCTGGCTGATGCAACCGCTGGTGAGCGATCATTCGGGCGAGCCCGGCGCGCTGCGCTTCCGGCAGATCGAGTACTACCGCATGCCGGTCATGGCCTACCTCGCGCTCGACGAACCGCGCGGCCTCACGCGAGCCGACTTCATCCGGCTCGCGATGGTGACGGGCGCGGCCGACCCCGCCGCCAGCGGCAACGGCCCCCTGCCCTACGCCGAGGATCAGATGGCCGACTTCGAGCAGCGCTACTGCTACGACCGCTTCTGGGTGGATGCCGGCGCCGCGCCGAATACGCGCTACCTCTGCAACGGCCGCGCCCTCATCGCGGTCGGCGATGCGCGCTCCGAGTTCTTCTGCTGCCGCGACCGTGGCGTGCTGGCGCAGTTCCGCCACCAGCACTTCCTGCTCTTCCTCATCGCGCACTTCCAGAAGGCGGCGCTGCTGATGTTTTCCGACCGGCTGGTGGAGGCGCTGCGCATGCTCGACGTGCGGGACGTGGCGAGCGTCAAGCGCTTCAAGCGGGCCATCCGCGCGAGCTTCGAAGGCTTCCTGCGCTTCACCCACCGCTACTGGTTCCACGAAATCTCGGAACAGGCGCAGGTGCGCGCACTCTCGCACCTGTGCACCACGCACCTCGGCCTCGATCCGCTCTACGCGGAGGTCAAGGAGCGCATCGCCGACATGAACACCTATCTCGACGCCGACAGCCTGCGGCGCCAGGCCAACACCGTCGTGCGCCTGACGGTGGTGACGCTCTTCGGGCTGATCGGTACCGTCACCACCGGCTTCCTCGGCATGAACCTGCTGGCCGAAGCCGACGCACCGCTCTCGCGCAAGCTGCTGTGGTTCGGCGTTGTCTTCGTGCTGACGACGCTGCTGACCTTCTACACGATGGTCAAGTCCAGGCGGCTGTCCGACTTCATCGATGCGCTGTCGGATGAACGGCACACCTTTCGCACCAAGCTGGCGGTGCTGGCGCGGGTGTGGCGGCCGGGCTCGGATTGAGCGCGCGCATTGCGTCCATGCCGGCGGCCTCGCCGCGCTCCCATTCGACCTCGCCCATGTAGTCACGCGACAACGGCAGCGTCGCCAATCCGGGCGTGAGCTGCAACTGCCAGTTCATGTGTCCCATCCGGCGGAAGGCCAGCTCTGAGCCGACCAGGTAGAACTCGAACATCCGGCAGAAGCGCTCGTCATAGAGTTTCGCCAGCGTCGCGCGGTGCGCCGAGAAGCGCTCGCGCCAATGCACCAGCGTCTTCGCGTAGTGAAGGCGCAGGATCTCGATGTCAGTGGTCCAGAGCCCCGATTTCTCCACGGCGGCCATCACCTCCGAAAGCGCCGGCGAGTAGCCACCGGGAAAGATGTACTTCGCGATCCAGGGGTTCGTGCTCCCCGGCCCGTCCGCGCGGCCGATCGCGTGGATGAGCGCCACGCCGTCCTCCTTCAACATCGAGCGCAGCTTGCCGAAGAAGGTGCGGTACTGGTTGACGCCGACGTGCTCGAACATGCCCACCGACACCACGCGGTCGACGGGTCGCGCCCAATTGCGGTAGTCCATCAGCTCGAAGCGCACCCGGCCGTCGAGCCCTGCATCCCTTGCACGCTGGCTGGCGACCTTGAGTTGCTCGGTGGACAAGGTCAGCCCCGTCACGCGCGCGCCGAACTCGCGCGCGAGGTAGAGCGCCATGCCGCCCCATCCGCAGCCGATGTCCACGACCTCGAGGCCCGCCCGGTCGAGCTTCAGCTTGGAGGCGATGTGGAGCTTCTTCTTGCGCTGCGCTTCCTCGAGGCTTTCGTCACCGTCGGGGAAGTACGCGCAGGAATATTGCCGGTCCTCGTCGAGCATGAGCGAATAGAGCCGCTCGTCCAGGTCGTAGTGATGCGCGACGTTCTGCCGGGACCGCCCCTTGGGGTTGAACTGGTCGAGGCGGCGCCGCAGCCAGCGCACTTTCTCCATCAGCTTGTCGAAGGGATGCCGGCCGCCCTCCATCACGTTGAGGGCCAGCAGGTCGATCACGTCGAAGAGCGTGCCGCCGACGGGCTCCAGCTCGCCATCCATGTAGGCCTCGCCGAGCGCGAGCGCCGGGTTCAGCAACAGGCCACGCCGGGCATGCGCGGTGCGGATCGCGAAGCCGGCATGCGGCGCCTCGCCGGTGCCGAACCGCCGTCGCGATCCGTCCGGGAACACGACCGTCAGGGTTCCGATCTTGATGAGTCTTGAGAAGGCGGCTTCAAGAAACATGGTCCGATACGCGCGCGGCGGTACTTCACGAGCCGAGCATGATAGAGCGGGCAGACGATCGTTGCCGCCGGCCGCCGCGAAAGCCCCGCGCGGCTAGATGAGCGGCTCGATCTTCCCGCGCCACACCGCCGCCAGCTTGCGGTAACCCGCAGGGTTCGGATGGATCTCGTTCTTCCAGTCCCCGCTCTCGCCGTTGCTGCCGGGGGCCGCGCGGTCCAGCGTGCCGAGCGTGTCGATCACATGCACGTTGGCGAGCCCGAGCGTGCGCACCACGCCGGCCAGCCGGTTGATGAGATGGTCCGCCAGCGGCTGGCGCATCGGCTCCGGAATGCGATGCGCCACCATCGACGGCAGCAGCCACGGCCCGCTGCCGGGCGCGGCGGGCGCATCGTTGGGGGTTGGGTAGTCGTAGGTGTGTACGAAGATCGGCGTCGCGTGATTGACCCGGCTGTTCGCCGCGAGCTGCGACACCATCCTGAAGTTCTCGCGCAGGTAGCCCTCGAACAGGCTCCACGCTGCTTCGTCGATGCAGTCCTCCGGCCGCGCGGGCGCGCTGCCGGCGGGCAGCACGCGCAGGATCTGCTGGCCCGGCAGATTCGCGTTCACGGCATCGATCAGGTCGTTGCCACCACCGCTCAGCAAGATGGCATTGAACTTCCAGGCGCGGTTTCCGTTGGGACCGCCATCGACCAGCGCGGAGAAGTCCGGATCGCGCCACCACTGCGCCATATGCTGCAGCGTGTCGCCCGGCCGCGCCGTGCTCGTGATCAGCGTGCCGCGCGTGAAGGCCAGCCGGTTCAGCAGGTTGTTGCCGAGGAGCGATCCGAAGGAGAACCACGAGTCGCCCTCCGCCAGCATGTGCCAGCCGAAGTCCGCCGGGCTGACGCTGTTGTCGCCGAAACCCAGTTGCTGGGGTCGGATGATGCGGACCGGCTTGCCGGACGTGGCCATGGTGATTCTCCTCTTCGTTCTGAACTTCGATGTCGCTTCAACTCGCGGACGCTTCCTTGGTCCTCGGCAGCCAGACCTCGATCGCGCCGGGCGCCGCCCGAGGCGAAGGCGGCAGCACCTTGATGACCCAGGGCTGGCCGGTCGGCGATGCGACGGTCTGAATCAACGCTTGAGCGCAAGCTCGGGTGGACTGCTCGCGGATGATCACGCTCGGCTCCGGATGCCCGATGGGCGGCGAGCGGCCCGCCTTGCGCGAGGTGCTGAGCACATCCTCGATCGGCGGCACGGACGCGCCCAGCGCACGCCATGTGCCGCGCCATGCGCGCGCCTTCTCGCGCATCGCGGGGCCATAGGTCTGGATGTAGACGACCGTGTTATTGCACACGCCGGGCGGCGGCGCGGCCTGCGGGCCGGGCGCGGCTTCCGGCGCGGGCACAGGATAGGCCGGGCTCGCGCCCTGCACCACCTCCGGCGCCGTGGCGACCTGCGCATCGGGCGGCCCGATGAGGAAGTCCCGCAGCCGCACCACCATCGGCCAGGGCGCGGGCAAGGTACCGCTGCAGTTCTGCTTCGAGCCCGTTTGCCCGGTATAGTCGCGCGCCCAGTAGCGCGGGGCGCATGGCGGCGCCTGCGCCGGTTGCAGGCAGTCGATGCCGTTGCCCGGGTCGAGCAGGCGCGCGCAGGCCGGGCTTCGCTGCTCCGGGGTCTCGCCCGCGCAAGCCTGCTTGGCATCGTCGACGATGCGCACCGACAGCCGGAACCTCGCCATGAAGTTCTCGCCGCCGTCGCGGCACAGCAGGTCGCCCGTGCGCAGCAGCTCAGCCGCCAGCAGGGCTGGCGCGTCGCCAGATGCGCCGGCCGCGCGCAAGCGGGCCCATCGCTCGGTGAGTTCCTTGAATGAACTGTTCTCGGACTGCTCGGCCTGCGAGCGCTGCGTGCGCCAGCTGTCGATGCCCTGCCAGGCCGCGACCCCGAAAGTGGCGGCGGTACCAATGCCGACCGATGCCGTCACCGCGCCAGCCTTGATCACGCGCGCCTGCAGTCGGCTCATCGCGCCGGCGGCGCCGTCCTTCTCCGCGATCGCGCCGGCCGCGGGCGCAATCGCCTGGCCGTCGTCCGGCACGAACATGCCCACGGCGCCCAGCGCCACGCAATCCAGCATCTCGCCCTCCAGCCGCGACCCGATTTCGGCGCCCAGGCGGAAATAGCTCTCCCATTGCGCCTCGTCGAAGAACTGGTCGGTCGTCGGCTGCTGCGGAAAGAGCGGATTCGCGGCCTTGAAGTTCACGAGATCGACCGGCAGCGTCGCCGAGACATTCGGCTTCACCAGCACGATCTGTCCCGTCGCGCCGCTCTCGTAGCGCACTTGCGCCAGTGCGAGGCAGGCCTGGCTGTTGGCCGAGGCGAGGTCGTTGAGCGATCCGAAGGGGCCCACGCACGGCCCGCAGGCGCCGGGACGCGGCTTCATGAAGGTGATCTCGGCACTGAGGTCGATGCGCGCGCGGCGGATCAGGTTCTCGAGGTCGTAGAAGCGGTAGTCCGGGTCGGCGCCGCAATCGGCGATCACGATCAGCGAGGCCTGCTGCCGCAGCAGCGCGTAGGCGCCGGTGTTCTCGAAGTGCCCGCCGTCGCTGAGATACCAGTTCGCCGAGCTGCTGCCCGGAAAGGCGCCGAAGCATTCGAGCAGCATGAAGCGCGTCTTCATCAGCAACGTGCTGCCGCGCACCACCGCGCCGCGCTGCGCGATGCCGGCCTCGGCGCTGTTCCACCAATAGCCGAGGCGCAGCCCGCCGAACACCGAGAGTGCCGCGATGCCCCGCTTGGTGAGGCGGCCCAGTCCCGGCGCGAAAGCGGCGCCGGAGATGGCCATCCACGCGCCCAGCGTCAGCGCGCCGTCGCCATGCGCCTGGGCCCAGTTCGCGCCGCCCGCCTGCATCCAGCCCAGCGGCCCGATGGTGAGCGGCTGGCTCTTGCGGTCGCGGTTGAAGAGGCGCTGCTTGGTGTCGTGCGTCTGATTGATGCAGACATTGGCCAGGTGCACCGGGCCGCCGTGCACATGCGGCGCGTAGCGCAGCTGGGAGATGTCGTCATGCGCGTCCACTTCACCGACCGGCACCTGCGGCGGCTCCAACCCCGAGACCTCGTCCGTCGGGCAGGCACCCAGGCGCTTGCCATTGGCCGCCCCCAGGTAACCGCGCACGATGCGCGCCTTGTAGAACATGTGCAGCGAGGAGACGTTGAGAAACGCGAAATTGCGCCCCGTCACCAGCGCGTAGCTGCCGATGACCACGGCGATGGTGCCCAGCCACACCCACCCGCGCGCGAAGTCCAGCCCCTCGGGCGTGAACACCGGCAGCAGCACCACCGAATACACCATGCCCACCCACCACGCCGCGAGGCAGAAGGCCAGCACCAGGCCCAGCAGGCTCGCGAGCGTCAGTACCAGCGACTTCGCGATACCCGGCACCTGGCTCTTCTGCGCCAGCAGGGTCGGCAGCACGCCGCGCAAGGCCGCGGCCACCACCAGCAGCGCCGCACCGTAGGAGACGCGGTCCTGCTGGCTCTCGGCGGCCAGCCACCAGGCGCTGCGGTCCAGCAGTCCGAGCCCGACGATCAGCAGCGCGGTGCTGAGGACCGAGGCCAGTCCGTCCGTCAGCTCGTTGCGCAGCTCGCCTGCCGTGCGCTTGCCGCCGCGCCACAGCACCCACAGCAGCGCCACCACCCAGCACAACGCGAAGGCCACGAAGGCAGGCGCCGGCCACAGCGGCCCGCTGTAGTGGGCCACGAGCTGCGGACCGACCCAGCAGGCTCCGGCGCCCAGCGCCAGCCACATGGCCACTTGCAGCAGCATGCCACCCGGCGAAGGCTTGTCGCGCACCGACCAATAGGCGCAAGCCAGCACCAGCGACGCGACGAAGGGCCCGACGAGCGTGAACCAGAGCGTCGGCCATTGCGTGGCCCACTGCACCAGCAAGCGCAGCGACTGCACGCTGGCCAGGTCGGTCACCCCCGTCATGCCGTCGGCCGGCACGCTGTTGAGGTCGACCGCGCGGAACACCGCGTCCCACAACAGCAGATTCACAGCCGCGAGCACCATGCCGATCAGGCTCGCCGCGATCGCGATCTCGACGTGCGTGCCGAGCAGGTTGCGCAGGTAGAGCGATGTCGCGAAGAGCGTGTCGCGCAGGCCGCCCGGAATGAGGTAGCGGCCGTTGCCGCGCAGCCACCAGCCGAAGCGCGCGCGGTCCACGTCGGCGAAGGCGCGTTCGATGTCGCGCACACCGTCGGCGGATTTGGCGTCGGTGCACAGCCGCCCCAGCGTGCCGCCGATGTAGCCGCCGCCCGAAACGGTGGACACCAGGTCGAAGCGCAACAACTGCCGGTGCGCGGCCAGTGCCTTGAGCAGGCCGAGACAGAAGGTCGCGCTGCGAATCCCGCCGCCGGAGAGGGCCAGCCCCCAGGGCCTGCGGCCGTCGTCGGTGCCGTCGAGCGCCTTGCGACGCGCGCCGACCAGCTCCCGGATGGTGTCGTCCATGCCGCTCCTCTTGGTCTGCGCGCAATATTTCATGCATGGGAAGCCGTTTCAATGACTCGAACGGCCTATGCCGGAGCGTGGATTCACAGGTCGCATTGGTTAAGCTCGCGGCCATGACACCCCGATTCGCGCCCGCCCCGGCATGGCTGCGCCGCCTGCGCGGCCGGCTCCTCGTGGCCGCGGCCGCGGCACTGCTCGCGAGCTGCGCGAGCAGCGGCGACTGCGACACGCCCTACGCCGCCTCGCCGCAATTCAAGGGCTGCGGCTTCCGCAACGCCGAGAACCCGGACGCCCTGCCCTCGGCCAGCGGGTGGAAGATCTGGTCGCGCTTCCTGGCCGGCGGCAAGACCGACACCGTGCCCGTCGACCCCATTCCCGTGCGCCCGCTCACGCCAGCGCAGCTCGATGCGCTGGATCCGCAGGCCAACCACCTCATTCGCCTCGGCCACTCCTCGCACCTGCTCAAGCTGCGTGGCAAGTACTGGCTGATCGACCCGGTTTTCAGCCAGCGTGCCTCCCCCTTCCAGTGGCTCGGGCCGAAGCGCTTCCATCCGCCGCCGCTCACGCTCGCACAGCTGCCGCCCATCGAGGGCCTGATCCTGTCGCACGACCACTACGATCACCTCGACATCGCGACCATCGAGTACCTGGCCCGGCGCGTGCGGCACTACTTCGTGCCGCTGGGCGTGGGCGAGCGGCTGAAGTCCATGGGCGTGCCGCCGGACCGGATCACCGAGTTCGACTGGTGGCAGGCCGGCGAGCATGACGGCGTGCAGCTCACCGCCACGCCGGCGCAGCACTTCTCGGGCCGCACGCTCAACGACCGCGACCGCACCCTCTGGGCCTCCTGGGTCATCCAGAGCGGCCCGCAACGCATCTTTTACAGCGGCGACTCCGGCTACTTCCCCGGCTTCCGGAAGATCGGCGAGCGTTTCGGCGGCTTCGACCTCGCGATGATGGAGAACGGGGCCTACGACGCCTACTGGCCCGCCGTGCACATGACGCCCGAGCAGAGCGTGCAGGCCTTCGAGGACCTGCGCGGCAAGGTGCTGTACTCGGTACACAACAGCACCTTCGACCTCGCCTTCCACACCTGGCACGACCCGCTGGACCGCATCGCCGACCTCTCGGAACAGAAGAAGATCGCGCTCGCGACGCCGGAGATCGGCGAGGTCCTCACCATCGGCCAGCCGCGCACCAACGCCCGCTGGTGGCAGGGCCTGAAGTAGTCAGGCCCCCTGCACCTGCACCTGCAGGTGCAGCGGCCGCCCGGCGTGCCAGGCGGCGAGGTTGTCGAGGAACATGCGCGCGACCCGTGCGCCGTTGCCGTCCGAGAAACCCGCGCTGTGCGGCGTGGCGATGACACCTGGCATCTCCCACAGCGGCGAATCCGCTGGCAGCGGCTCGTGCGCGAACACATCGAGGAAGGCGCCGGCCAAGGTCCCGCGCCGCAGCGCGTCGATCAACGCCGGCTCGTCGACGCATTCGCCGCGCGCCACGTTCACGAGTTGCGCGCCGGCCGGCAGCAAGGCCAGCGCCCTGGCGTCCACGAGATGGCGCGTCCGGTCGGTCAGCGGGCAGGCGAGCAGCAGCCAGTCGGCGCGCGGCAGCACCGCCGGCAGGTCTTCGAAAGCCACGGTCTCGATGGCGGGCCCGGCGGACGCGGCGCTGCTGCGCGCGGCGACGATGCGCAAGCCCAGCATCGCGAGCATCGCTCCGATGCGCTGGCCGATGGGACCCCAGCCGACGATGACGGCTGTCTGCCCGCCGAGGTCGCGCGGCAGGCCACTGCCGATCAGCGGCGCCCAGTGGCGCTCGCGCTGCGCATCCATCAGCTGCGGGAAGCGCCGGGCCAGCGCGAGCAGTCCGGCGAGGGCCGTCTGCGCGACGACTTCCGCATTGGCGCCTGACGATGTGGTGACGGCCACGCCCCGCGCTCGCAGGTCGACGAAGACCGGCCGGTCGGCGCCTGCCGAATGCACGTGCACCCAGCGCAGGCCGGATGCGCCGAGCAAGGCGTCATAGAACACCTGCGTAGGCGGCAGCACCGTGTGCTTGGTCGACAGGCCCGTCACGTCGCGCGAGACGAAGGCGATGTCGGCATCCACGCCCGCCGCGGCGGCGACGAAGACATGCGGCCGGTCGCCCAGGATCTCCGCGACCGCGGACGCGACCTGCTCGCGCGCCGGCTGCGACATCAGAATGCGCAGGGGCCCGCCCGCGCCGCTCACTCCGCCGTCGCGACCGATTCGCGCAAGATCACTTTCCACTTTTCATATTCCTTCTGCGTGAACTGGCCGAACTGCGCGGCGCTTGCGCCGACCGGGTCCGCGCCTTCACGCACCATCTGTTCTTCCAGCGACGGAAGGATATCGTTGACGTTCTTGTTCAGCAGCGCAACGACCGTTCCCGGCGTGCCGCTGGGCGCGAAGAAGCGGCCCTTGGCCTTGCATCCTGCTCAGTCGCGATAGCTCGGATCCACCCGATCCAGCTTGCGCAGCAGCGCCGGCCACTCCATCAGGCCGTAGGGCCGGCGGGTGCCGGGCTGGTACTGGTTCCAGGTTTCCTCCAGCACCGGACGCGGCACCTTCCGCAGCGGGGTGTTGCAGGACATCGCGCCGATCTGCGCGCGGCAGGCAAGCTCCAGCCGGTGCATCCAGTTGAAGGCCTCGCCCACCGTGCGGCCCACGGTCAGCGCGCCATGGTTGCGCAGGATCAGCGCCTCGCCCTGGCCGAGGTCGGCGATGAGGGAGGCCTGCTCGTCGGTGTTCAGCACCACGCCCTGGTAGTCGTGGTAGCCAATCTTGAGGAAGCGCATCGCGGTCTGCGTGAGCGGCAGCAATCCGCATTCCAGCGAGGACACGGCCATCGAGGCCCAGCTGTGCGTGTGGATCACGCAGCCTACCTCCGGCCGCGCGTCGTGCACGGCACTGTGGATCACGTAGCCCGCCTTGTTGACGCCATAGTCCAGCTCGCCGAAGTCGGGCTTCGACAGGATGGCGCCCGAATGGTCGACCTTGATCAGGCTCGACGCCGTCACTTCCTCGTACATCATCCCGTAGGCGTTGATGAGAAAGGCGCCCTCCTCGCCCGGAACGCGCGTGGTGATGTGGTTGGCCATCATGTCGGCCATGCCGTAGATCTCGACCAGCCGATAGCAGGCGGCCAGGTCGACACGGGCCTGCCATTCGGCCTCGGAGCATCGGCCCTTCATCGAAGGGATGTGGAGGATTCCATCACGGGACATGGGAGCGTTCTCTCTTTCCTTGGGTTGTCTTGCGCAGGCGTCTTGCCAGTGCGCGGTGATCGCGGCGAAGACGCCGCCAGCAGGGCCGCCGCGCCCACGAGAACGGCGCGCTTGCTCATCTTCTGTGTCTCCGTTGCATTGTCATGAGGACCGCGGATAGTCCGCTAGTCCGCGCCCAACTGCAACCGATTGGGCAGGCGCTTCTCGATCGCGAACTTCAACAACGCCGCCGAGCGGAAGATGCCGTGGGCGAACTTGCCGTAGGGCAGCGTGAGGAAGAGCGCCATCACCACGCCGAGATGGACCGCCAGCAACAGCGCCATGAAGCCCGTGTCGCGCCAGGCCAGGAGCGCCAGGCCCGTGAGGCTGGTCAGCAGCAGGAGCGCGATGAATCCGCGGTCCATCGGACGCTGCGCCGGGTCGCCGTGCGCCGGGTCGCGGCGCAGGCTCATCCACAGCAGGCCGAGCGGCCCGGCGACGAGGCCGATGCCGCCCGCCGTGCCCAGCAGCACGGGCAGGCTTCCCACAGCGTAGGGCGCGTGAAGATCGAGCAGGTAGTGGTACAGCGTGGCGACGCTGGTCGACGCGAAGCACAGCATGAAACCGTAGAAGCTCATGTGGTGGAAGCGCCGGCGCCAGAGGGTGAAACGGTCGTCCTCGTTGTTGCAGCCTTCGCCGTGGCCGCCTCCCAGGTACTTGAGCCGCAGCACGTCGCCTGCCGCTTCCGCGCCCGCCGCGGCACGCACCCCCGCCACGCTGGGCGGCGCGTACTCGTGCGCCGGCGTGACATCGCGCCAGAAGCGCCGCACGCCCACGCCCAGCGCAATCACCACGAGGAGGGAAACCACGCCGAAGACCGGCGCCAGGAAGTCGTGCGGGAAGATCGCGTAGAAGTTGCCCGCCAGCGGCGCGTGCAGCAGCGACCCTGACATCGCGACCGCCAGCACGAGGAAGAGCGCCAGCCCGACGGCGAGCGCCAACGCCACCGTCAGGCCCGCGCGACCATAAAGCGCACCCATCGCGGACGGCCAGGCGTAGTCGTGGTAGGTCCGCATGCGCACCCGCGCCATCGCCTGCGGCACGTTCACCGCGAACTCATGCGGCGGCGCGTACTGGCAGGCATGCAGGCAGGCCCCGCAGTTGTGGCAGAGGTTGGCCAGGTAGTGCGTGTCGGCCTTGCCGAACTCGAGCCGGCGCGTCATCGCCGGGAACACGGCGCAGAAGCCTTCGCAATAGCGGCAGGCATTGCAGATCTGCAGGATGCGCGAGACTTCGCCCTCGGCGGGAGTAAGCGGCAGCGCGGGGCGGATCGGGATCACGCGCGGGTTCGCGGTGCCCGCGCCCTCGGCGTCGGCCTTGGCGCGTGCGACGATGTCAGTGAGCTGCTGCAACGGCTGTCTCCATGGAATTCCGCGCCTTCGTGCCAAGCGCGGCGCGCGCGGCCTGCGTCCCGGCGATGCGGCCGAAGGCGGTGCCGATGCTCATGCCCACGCCCGCGGTGTAGCCCTTGCCCAGCACGTTGCCGGCCATCATCTCGCCGGCCACGAAGAGGTTGGGGCTGGCGCGTCCGCCGAAGCGCACCGCCGCCGTCTCGTCGACCTTCAGGCCGAGGTAGGTGAAGGTGATGCCAGGGCGCACGGGATAGGCGTGAAAGGGCGCCGTGTCGAGCGGCCGCGCCCAGTGCGTCTTGGCCGGCATCACGCCTTCGGTGTGGCAGTCATCCAGCGCCGTGTGGTCGAAGCTGCCGACGCGGCAGGCCGCGTTGTAGTCGCCCATGGTCTTGAGGAAGGTGGCCTGGTCCACGCCGATCTTCCGCGCCAGTTCGGCCAGCGTGTCGGCGCGCGTGCCCTCGAACACCGGCGGCATGAAGCGGCCGACCGCCTTCTGGTCGATGACGGACCAGGCGATCTGCCCCGGCTGCATCGCGACCAGCCGCCCCCAGATGGCATAGCGCTTGGGCCAGAAATCCTCGCCCTCGTCATAGAAGCGCTGCGCGTCGCGGTTGACCACCACGCCCAGCGACACGCAGTCGATGCGGGTGCAGATGCCCCCGTCGTAGAGCGGCGCGCGCGCGTCGATCGCGACGCAGTGCGATTGCGAAGGGTCGCCGATGGTGTCCGCGCCGGCATCGATCATGTACTTGAGCAGCACGCCCATGTTGAAGCGCGTGCCGCGGATCAGGAAGTTGTCGGCCGGCCATTCGCCGCGCTCGTTCCGGCCCCACGCTTCGCGCAGCCATTCGCGGTTCGACTCGAAGCCGCCGGCCGCCATCACGCAACTCCTGGCGGTGATGCGCTCGCCGTGCTCGGTGATGGCGGCGACGAAGCGGTCACCTTCGAGTTCGACGGACTTGACCGGCGTGTCGTATCGGATCCGCACGCCCAGTCGCGCGGCACTGCGGTAGTAGGCATTGACCAGCGCCTTGCCGCCGCCCATGAAGAAGGCGTTGGTGCGCGCGACGTGCAGCGCGCCGGAGAGCGGCGGCTGGAAGTGCACGCCGTGGCTGCGCATCCAGTCGCGGCAATCGGAGGAGGCACGGATCACGAGCCGCGCGAGCTTCTCGTCGGTGAGGCCGCCCGTCACCTTCAGCAGGTCCTGCCAGTACTCTTCTTCGGGGTAGGCCTCCACCAGCACGTCCTGCGGCGCATCGTGCATGCAGCGCAGGTTGCGCACATGCTGCGAGTTGCCGCCGCGCCAGGCCTTGGGCGAGGCTTCCAGCAGCATCACGCAGGCGCCGGCCTCGCGCGCCATCAGCGCCGCGCACAGGGCGGCATTGCCACCGCCGATCACCAGGACATCAGGAGAAGTCATGCACCTTGTTCTTCGCTTTCATCTCGAAGCCGGAACTCTAGGAGCGGCCGGGGCCGCTGCCCAGCGGTCGCCATGCATGGCCCCTTCACGAATCGTGAAGGGCCGGAAGCCGGCGCGACTGCCGCCAGCGCGCCGGCGTGATGCCCAGATGGCGCTTGAAGACGCGCTGGAAGGCTGCCTCCGACTGGTAACCCACGGCTTCGCCGATGGCCGCGACGGGCAGCGCCGTCTGCACCAGCTTGCGCCCGGCCAGGGTCATGCGGATCTCCGTCAGCACATCGGACGCGGAACGGCCGACCGCCTCGTCGAAATGGCGCGCGAAGGTGGCGCGCGACATGTGGCAGAGCGCGGCGAGCTCGGGCAGGCTCCACGGATGCTCGGGCCGCTCGAACATCACGCCGATGGCCGGGCCGAGGCGCGTGCGCTGGCTCAGTGCGAGCAGGCCTTGCGGCGCGTCGGCGGACTCGCCGGCGAAGCGCAGCGTGAGCGCGAAGAGCGCGCCGGCGAGATGGCTCACCATGGAGGCGCTGCCCGGCCCCTGTTCTTCCGCCTCCTCGCGCATCAGTTGCACCAGCCGCGCGAGCCGCGTCGCCGCCGCCGAGACCTTCGCCTCCGGCGCGGAAGGCAGCGCGCTGTGCACCACCAGCCGTTGCGGCAGGTAGTCGCGAAGAAGGCGGTCGGGCATGGCGCCCAGCACGAAGCGTCCGCATAGCACGTCTGCCGGCTCGCCCCGTCCCTTGCTTTCGAGAGTGGTCAGCGCCGGGCCTTGCCGGCGCTGCGCCGGGGGCGGCTTGCGGCCGCTGCCGTCATGCAGGCGGTGCGCCGCGCCGCGTGGGAACAGCACGATGTCGCCCGGCCCGAGTTGCTGCGGCGCCGCGCTGCCGTCTTCAACCACGGCCTCGCCGCTCAGCAGAACGTGAAAGTCGATCTCGTGCGCGGCACCTTCGCTCTTCTCGATGCGCCAGGGGGCGCCGAAGTGGCAGCGCACGTCGAGGCTTCCGCTGATCGGCGTGAGAGACAGGAGGCGGCTGAGCAGGTCCATGGAGTGCCTTTCTTGCGGCGACGCCTGTGAGTCGAATGAGCATGATTATGCTGATATTTGGCATTAACTTGCTCACCCATCGAACCTACAGTTGAACCCAGCCAGCTTCCTGGCCATTCAACTCAACGAAGGAGTCCATCATGTCCCGTCTCTCGATCGTCAATCCCGCCGACGCCACCGGCGCCACCGCGGAAATCTTCGCCAAGATCAAGAAGGCCGTCGGCCGCGTTCCCAATGCCTATGCAACCGTCGGCACGCACAGTCCGGCGACGCTGGCCGCCGTCCTCGGCGCCGACCAGGTGCTCGCGGCCGGCAGCCTCCCGAAGGCGGATGTCGAGGCCATCAAGCTCGCGGTGAGCGAGATCGCGGGCTGCGACTACTGTGTCGCCGCGCACACGCTCATGGGCAAGCTCGCCGGCCTCTCCCCCGAGGCGATGAAGCAGGTGCGCGCCGGCAGCGCCACCGGCGACGCGAAGCGCGATGCGCTGGTGCGCTTCGTGCGCCTGCTGGTCAGCACGCGCGGAACGGTCGCGCAGGCCGATCTGGACGCGGTACGCGCGGCGGGATACAGCGAGCAACAAGTCGTCGAGACGATGCTGGCCATCGCGGCGATCACCTTCACCAATCTGGTGAACCGCGTGAATGACACGACGCTGGATTTCCCTGCCGTCGTCTGAAAGAGAGCGCCGGCTTGTCCGGCGCGGTTTTTGCGTGGCGAAGAGGTCTCCTCTTTTCCCGCAAGACCGCCCATGCAACCGCAACTCAAGCTCAACGAGTTCGTCACTTTCGCAGCCATCGCGGACGCGCGCAGCTTCACCGGTGCCGCCGAGCGGCTCGGCATTTCCAAGGCCCTCGCCACCAAGCACGTCGCCGACCTGGAGCATTCGCTCGGCGTCAAGCTCATGCACCGCACCACCCGCAAGATCGGGCTGACGACGGCGGGCAATGTCTTCTTCGAGCGCTGCAAGCATCTCATCGCGCAGGCCGAAGGCGCGGTCAGCGAGATCGAGCAGTTCCGGCATGCGGCGGGAGGCCACATCAAGGTGAGCGCGGCCATCGCCTTCGGGCGGCTGCGGTTGGTGCCGCTGATCGCCCGATTCCTGGAAGCGCACCCGGGCGTCTGCGTCGACCTGCACCTCACCGACCGCTTCGCCGATCTCGTCACGGGCGGCGTCGACGTGGTGATCCGCACGGCCGAGGAGCCGCGCCTGCTCTCGCTGGTCGCGCGCAAGCTGGTGCCCTGGCGCTGGGTGCTGTGCGCCGCGCCTTCCTACCTGAAGCGGCATCCGGCGCCGCGAACGCCGCAGGAGGTGGCGCGGCACAACTGCCTCGTCTACAGCTCCAACACCAGCGGCGAATGGCGATTCCGCGACGCGCGAGGCGAAGAGAGCACTGTGCAGGTCAAGGGCAACTTCAAGGCCAACAACGCCGACGGCGTGATGCAGGCCGCGCTCGCCGGCCTGGGCGTCGCGGCCATCACGACCAGTGCGGCGGCCGACGAGATCCGCGCCGGCCGGCTGGTGCGCCTGCTGCCGGACCAGCTGCTGCCGGAAGGCGCGCTCTATGCCTCCTACCTGCCCAACCCGACGATGGCGCAATGCGTGCAGACCTTCGTTCGCTTCCTGGAGGCGGAGTTCGCGGGCGAGGCGCCGTGGGAGGAAGGCCTCGGCTTCGTCCAGCCCCCGCACTGAAGGCGGTGAAAAGAGTGTTCACGAGATCGCCTTGTCAGCGCGAGCCCGGTCCCCCAGCATAGATCGCGATCCGCTCCGCCTCCCATCCACCGCCGTTCAAGGAAGCCCGCCCGATGTTGATGAATGGTTTCGAAACCCGCGCCGTGCCCAGGCGCATGTTGTGCCTGCTCGCCCTGTGCGCCGGGCTCCCCGGCCTGCAGGCACGGGCCGGTGACTACCCGGACCACAGCGTGCGCGTGATCGTGCCGTACTCCGCCGGTGGCTCCTCCGATGCGCCGATGCGGGTGATAGGCCAGGAGTTGTCGAAGCAACTGGGCCAGCAGATCGTGGTCGACAACAAGCCCGGCATGGGCGCGATGATCGGCACCGAGCTGGCCGCGCGCGCCACGCCCGACGGCTATACCCTGCTGCTGGCCTCGAACCCGCAGGCCATCAGCGCGACGCTCTACGGCAAGCTGAGCTTCGACCCGGTGGAGGATTTCGCACCCATCTCGCTCTTCGGGCGAGAACCCAGCGTGCTGGTGGTGAACCCGGCCCTGCCGGTGCACACGCTGGCCGAATTCATCGCCTACGTGAAGGCGCGGCCGGATCAGGTCGACTACGCCTCCTCCGGCAACGGCAGCGCGCAGCACCTCTTCACCGCGATGTTTCTTTCGGCAGCCGGCCTGAAGATGAAGCACATTCCTTACCGGGGCAGCGCGCAGGCCGTGACGGACGTGGTGGCCGGCGTGGTGCCGGCCGCGATGCCCGGTCTGGCGGCGATGGTGCCGCACATCCGCGAGAACCGCCTGCGCGCGCTGGCCGTCACCGGCTCGCAGCGCTCGCCGCTGCTGCCGGACGTGCCGACGCTGGCGGAGTCGGGCTTCCCGGGCTTCTCGGCCTACGTGTGGTCGGGCCTCGCCGCGCCCAAGGGCACGCCGCCCGAGGTGGTGGACAAGCTCGGCCGCGCCCTGCGGGCCGCGCTGGCCACACCGGCCGTCAAGGGCTTCCTGGAAAAGGCGGCGGTCGAGCCGGTGACGGACACACCCGCCGAGATGCAGGCCTTCATGCGGGAAGAAAAGCAGCGCTACGCCAAGGCCATCAAGGACGCGGGCGTCAGCATCGACTGAAGAAGAGACATCCGACAATGAGCATCGAACGCTTCGGCACGCGCGCCTACGGCCATGGCGACGTGGTGCATGTGCCTTTCGTGCGCGCCGGCCGATGGGTCTTCGGCACGGGCCTGCGCGCGACCCTGCCCGGCGGCGCGATGGACCCCGCCGTGCTGCGCCCCGGCCGCCCGCTGAACGCGCCGCCCAAGGCGCAGCGCGAGGCGGAAGCGATCTTCCTCGGCATGGCCCGATCGCTGGAGCAGGCGGGCTCGGCCCTGCGCCAGGTGGTGCGCCTGGACCAGTACTACCCCGATCACCGCGCGGTGGACCCGTACCACGTCGCGCGCAAGAAGGCGCTGGCCGGCCAGGTCGCGCCGAGCACCTCCGTCATCGTGAGCGGCCTGCTCAACGTGGATGCGGCAATGGACGTGCAGGTGATGGCCGCGACGCAAGACAGCGGCTACCGGGTGGAGCGCGGCGGACAGAACCTGAACGCGCCACAAAGCTCCGGCTACGCGCCCTGCGTGCGCGCGGGCGACATGGTCTTCGTCGCCGGGCAGCTGGCGCGCGACGCCACCGGCAACATCGCGCCCGAGGCGATGGTGCCGCCCGGCCAGCTCTGGAACGGCACGCGCATCAAGCTGGAGACGGAGTACCTGGTGCACAAGCGCCTGGTGCCGGCGCTCGCGGCGGCGGGCAGCGATCTTTCCCTGGTGCTGAAGGCGCAGGTGTATTTGAGCGACAGCACGGACTTCCCTGCCTTCTGGCAAAGCTGGGCGCAGGCCTTCGGTGGCCGCGTGCCACCGACCACGGTGGTGCCGGTCAGGCACCCGGGCTTCGGCACCAGCGCTGCGACCATCGAGGTCAACCTGGTCGCGGCGCACGCATCGGCGGCGGCGAAGGTGCGCGACGTCGAATGCGACGTCGCGCTCGTCGGCGGCGAGATGATCCCGGCGCGCGTCTTCGACGGCATCCTCTTCGTCGCGGGCCTGATGGCGCTGGAGGATGGCGGGCTGTGCGCCGCGGCGACAGTTTGCGAATCGGCGCCCTACTTCCATGACACGGTGCATGCGCAGATGACGGACATCCTCGCGAAGGCGCGGCGCATCTGCGAAGCCGCCGGCACCGATCTCGGCCAGGTGACGCGTGCCCTTCACTTCCACGCCGACCTGCGCGCCTTCCGCGGCGGCTACATGGCCTGGGACGCAGGCCTGCGCAAGGCCGGCCTGCCCTTCAGCGCGATCGAGGTCGCGCCCGACCTGTTCGTGCCGGGCGCGGGCGTGATCCTCGACCTTTGGGGTTTCGTGCCCGGCGGTTGAGCGCGCTCAGGGATAGACCCGCGCCGGGTGGCTGAAGAAGCCGTGCAGGATGTGATAGACCGTGCGGTAGTTCTTCTGCTGGAAGCTCGCGTGCGAGATGCCGGCCATCACCGAGAACTGCTTGTCCGGGTTCGGCAGCCGCTGGAAGAAGGCGATCAGGTCGTCCACGCTGGCGATGCCGTCGTACTCGCCGCGCATCACGAGCGTCGGCACGTCGAGCTTCGCGGGGTCGACCAGGGGCAGTTTCGCGCACATGTCGACGTAGGTGCCGGTGGGCACCGAGCTGTCGAGCGTGAGGATGCCTTCGGCGAAGGCCTCCACCGCGCGCGCCTCGGCGGCCTCGGGGTGGTCGCGGTTGAACACGCTGCGCACGAAGTCCATGTCGATCGGCCGGCGGTTCATCGAGCTCCACTCCGACAGGCGCTCCGCGCGCTTGGCGAGCGTCGGGCTGCCCTGCCCCGTCCACACGAAGGCATCGAGCGCCAGCCGCGCGACACGCTCCGGATGCTGCTGCGCGAAGAGCGCGGCCTTCAGCGCGCCGGAGGAGATGCCGTAGAGCATCAGCCCGCTCGCGCCCGTCTGGCGCATCACGTACGCGCTCGCGGCCGCCAGGTCATCGGCGCCGTTGGAGATGTCGTAGTTGATGTCCCGGTGCTTGCTGGAGCGGCCGTAGCCTTCGTTGTCCAGGCACCAGGTGTCGAAGCCGCGCGCGCGGAACCAGTCCATGGCCGAAGAATCCGGCCGGCCCGGCACCGTCAGGTCGAATGTGGGCTGCGATGCCATGGACGAGCCGTGCACGAAGAGGATCGTGCCCGCATGAGGCACGTCCGCGGCCGCGGGCTTGCGCCACATGAAGAGGCGGATGTCGCTGTCGCGCGTGGTCCAGTGTTCTTCGCCGCCCGACCATTTCATGTCGTATGCCGCTCCTGTCATGAGGTCTCCTGAAATCGATGAGCGGCCATGATGGCGGAGGCGCCGGAGCCGGACAATAGAAGTTGCTGAACAGTCTTTTCACGCGCGCGGGGACGCGGGCTCGGCCGCTCAGGCCAGTGTCGCGCCGGGCCAGTGGCCGGAACGCACCAGCGCCTGCGCCGTCTCGGTGAGCACGATGCGCACGGCCAGCGCGGCAGGCGAGAGCTCGTCGTCGGACAGGCTGCACAGCGCGTTGCGCCGCCGCGCCTCGCCGTCGGCCAGTGGTGCCATGTGGAAGCGCTCGGCCGCGTCAGGCCACCGCCCCACCGCCGCGCCGGGCTGCACGGTCGCGCCGAAGCCGGCATCCACCGTGTCCATCAGCATTGCCAGCGAATCGATCTCGGCCACCAGGTGCGGCGTGACGCGCGCGCGAACGAAGGCGGCGTCGATCACGCTGCGCAGGCCGTGCGTGCCGGTGGGCAGGATGAGCGGCACTTTCGCCAGCTTCATCGTGGGCACGCCGCGCACACTGGCCGCCGCGGCGGCCGAGATGTGCCGGCGGGCGCGGATGAGCAGCAGCTTCTCCTCCAGCAGCGGCGTGACGCTCCAGCGCGTGGCGGCATGCGTGTTGAAGAGCACGGCCAGGTCGAGCTGGCGGGCGTTGAGCATCGCGGTCAGGTGACCGGAGAGGCTTTCCACCATGTGCAGCCGCACGTCCGGGTAGCGCTCGCGCATGGCGCGCATGAAGGGCATGGCCAGCACGGCGGCCGTGGTTGGCGCCAGCCCGACGCTGACCGTGCCCGTGAGCCGCGCGTGCTGCGCCACGCGCGCCGCCTGGTCCGCGTGCCGCAGCGTGAGCTGCGCCTCGCGGAAGAAGGCCAGGCCGGCCTCCGTCGGCACCGCGCCCTTGGCGGTGCGCTGGAGCAGGCGGGTGGAGAGCTCGCTTTCGAGCCGGCTGATCTGCTGGCTGAGCGCCGACTGCACCAGATCCAGGTCGAGGGCCGCGCGGCCCATGCTGCCGAGCTCGACGGTGCGGACGAAGTAACGCAGCTGACGCAGTTCCATGGAAGAGCCAAAGTGCCGGGAAAGCCGGCACGATACACGCAGCCCGCCGGCCTCAAGGCTCCGGCACGTACATGTAACCCGCGTTGCGCACGGTGCGGATGCAACGCGGCTCGCCCGCCGGGTCAGGCTCCACCTTGCGCCGCAGCCGGCCGACGCGGATGTCGATCGAGCGGTCGAAGGGCTCCCACTCGCGGTTGCGGGTGTGCACCAGCAACTGGTCGCGCGAGAGCACGCGGTTGGGATTGGCCAGGAAGACGCGCAGCAGCTCGAACTCCATCGCCGTCATCGGGATCTCCTCGCCGCCGATGGCGAAGAGCCGGCGTGACTCGGTGTCCAGTTCGCAGCGGCCGAAACGCTGGCGCACAGGCGCGAGCGGCGCCGGCTGGCTGACCTCGGCGGCCGGCCGGGCCTGCATGCGCCGCAGCACGCTCTTGAGCCGGGCGAGCAGCTCGCGCGGGTCGAAGGGCTTGGCGATGTAGTCGTCGGCACCGACCTCCAGCCCGACCACGCGGTCGATCACGTCGCCCGAGGCAGTCACCATGATGATCGCGAGGTCATAGCGCTCGCGCAGGTACTTGGCCAGCACCAGTCCGTCCTCGCCCGGCAGGCGGATGTCCAGCAGCACCACGTCGGGGAAGTCGCGCTCGATGCTCTCGCGCATCTGGACTCCGCTGCCCGCCACGCCGCAGGCGTAGCCGTGGCCGCTCAGGTACTCGCACAGCATCGCGCGCACGGCCGGGTCGTCGTCGACGATCAACACGCGGGAGGACTCGCTCATGCGCCGGATTCTGCCGCCGCGCCAGCGAAAAACAAAACCGAAACACAAGCGCGCACCGCTGATGCATGCCGGTTACCCGCGCTTCCGAGACTGGGCGCCTCCCCATCCAACCATTGAAAGGAGTCCACCATGTTCAACCACGATGCTTCGTACGCCAAGGTGATCGAGGTTTCCAAGCGCGTGCGCTGGGAGATCGACCGCGACATCATCCGCGGCCGCCGCTTCGACTACGGCCGGCACTTCATGCCTGACGGGCTCTCGCTCGCCGACGAGCTGGCCTTCCTGGGGCCCGAGGACCGGCGCCTGCTCAGCCAGGTTCAGGGCCGCACCTACGCCTGCATGTTCGGCCTGGTCGAGCGTTTCGTCACCGCGAAGGTGATGGAGGTGGGGCTGTCCCAGGCCCTGGGCGACCAGGTCGCGCTGGAGGCGCTGGTGCGGATGACCGACGAGGAACTGAAGCACCAGGAGCTTTTCCGGCGGCTGGAGGCCATGATGGCGGCCGACATGCCCGAGGGCTACACCGCCACCGGCGAGCCCAATGCCGTGGCCCAGCTGGTGCTCGGCCGAAGCACCTGGGCCGTGCTGGCGCTGACGTTGAACATCGAGCTGATGTCCCAGGCGCACTACCGCGGCAGCATCGGGCCCGGCGAAGGCCTGTGCCCGCTCTGGAAGGACGTCTTCCTCTTCCACTGGAAGGAGGAATCCCAGCACGCGATCCTGGACGAGCTGGAGTTCGCACGCGAAGACGCGCGAGTGAGCGCGGCCGAGCGGGACACGGGCGTCGACGACCTGATCGCGCTGATCCAGTCCATCGACGGCATGGTGCAGGCGCAGGCGGTGGCCGATGCCGGCTATTTCTGCCGCATCGCCGGGCTGGCGGGCGACGCCGCGCGCGTGCAGCGGATCGAGGAGGGCATCCTCAAGGCCTACCGCTGGCAATACATCGTGTCCGGCTCGATGTCGCCGCGATTCCAGAAGGCGCTGTTCTCGCGCCTGGACGCGGCGCAGGCCACGCGCGTGCGCAACGCGCTGGCGCCACTGGGCTATGCCGTTCCACAGCGCGAGGAAGCCATCCTGCCGATGGCGGCCTGAAGCGAAGCGAAGGAAAGGCGCGCCGCGGGTCAGCCCGCGGCCTGCCCGGCGAGCGCCTCGCACAGCACCGTGCGCAGGCGCTCCGCGTCGATCGGCTTGGCCAGCGAGGCGCTCACGCCGGCTTGCAACAACTCTTGTGCATCGAAGACCGCCGCGTTTCCGCTGGCCAGCAGCACCGGCAGCGCGGGGCGCACCGCCCGCGCGCGCGCGGCGAGCTGGAGCCCGGTCATCTGCGGCATGGTCTGGTCGGTGATCAGCAGGTCCGGCCCATTCGACGAATCCTCCAGCCAGGCAAGCCCGTCCTGCGCGTCGCGCTTGAGCACGACCTCCAGGCCCCAGCTGGCGAGCCGCTCCACCAGGAAGTCGCCCACCATCGGGTCGTCCTCCACCACCAGCACCCGCCCGCGCAGGGCCGTCGCCGAAGCCGTGGGCTTGCGCGGCACCAGGACCTCGGGCGCCTGAGCGGCCGAGCTGGCACGCGGCAGCATCACGGAGAACACCGACCCCGCATTCGGCCCCGTCTGCACCCGCAGGTGGCCGCCGTGGTCGTGGACGATGCCGTGCACCATGGCCAGGCCCATGCCTGAGCCGCTGCCCGGCGCCTTGGTCGAGAAGAAGGGGTCGAATATGCGCTCCAGCAGGCCCGGCGCGATGCCGCTGCCGCTGTCGGCCACGCTGAGTTCAACCCACGGGCCGCCGTCGACCGGGGCGCGGCACGACGCACATTGCCAGCGGAAGGCCTGATGCGTGCGCAGCTCCACCTGGATGCGGCCGGAGCCCTCCAGCGCATCGCGCGCGTTGATGCAGAGGTTGAAGAGCACCTGCTCCAGTTGCACCGGGTCGGCGGTCACGCAGGCCAGCAGCGCGTCGGACTCGTCGCCTCGCCCGCCGCCCTCGCCTTCGCCGGCCTCCAGCACACCGGCGCAGCCTTCCAGCGTGACGGAGGACGGCAGCGTCGCGCGCAGCAGCCGCAGCGTCTGGCGCACCAGCGGCGCCAGGTCCAGCACGCGACGCTCGCCGCGCTGGCGGCGCGCGAAGGCCAGCATCTGCGCGATCAGGTCCCGCGCGCGCTGGGCCGCGAGGTGCGCCTGCCCGAGCTGGCGCACCAGCGCCGTGTCGGCGATGGCCTCCGCCCGCTCCTCGGCCAGCACCAGGTAGCCGATCACGCTGGTCAGGATGTTGTTGAAGTCGTGCGCGATGCCGCCGGTGAGTTGGCCGATGGCCTCCATCTTCTGCGCCTGGCGCAGCTGCGCCTCCAGCGCGCAGCGCGCGGCCTCGGCGGCGCGGCGGGCGGTGATGTCGCGCACGTGGCCGACGAAGATGCTGCCCTCCGGCGCCTCCGCGACTCGCACGGCGAGCTCCACCGGAATCTCCGTGCCGCTGGCCGTGAGCACCGTGGTCTCGACCAGCCGGTCGAGCATCGAGCTGTTGCCGGTCGTGGGGTACTCCTTGAGCCACCGCACGTGGGCCTCGCGGCGGCGCTCGGGCACCAGGGTGTCCGACAGCCGCCGGCCCAGCACATCCTCGCGGCGGAAGCCCAGCACGCGCTCGGCCGCGCCGTTGAACTCGACGATGCGGCCGTCTCCGTCCATGCCGATCACGCAGTCGAAGGCCGCCTCGACGGTCGCGCGCAGCCGCGCTTCGCTGCGCTGCAGCGCGCGCTCGCGCACCAGGCGCTCGGTGATGTCGCGCGCGAAGGCCAGGATGCGCGGCTGCCCGCCCAGCGTCGCGGGCTTCAGCCGCACCTCGTCCCAGCGCAGGCTGCCGTCCTTGTTGCGGCAATGCCACTCGAAAGGCGGGCAGCGGCCGAGCTTGGCGAGCTCAAGCAGGCGCATGCCGCTCTCGGCCGTGTAGGGCGGCTCGCCCGAGCTGATGTCTTCCAGCGTCAGTCGGGTGAACTCGTCGTGCGTGTAGCCGTAGTTCTCGCAGGCCTTCGGGTTCACGTCGACGAAGGCGCCCGTGTCCCAGTCGTGGATGAAGATGGCGTCCTCGGCGGTTTCGAAGATGGTGCGGTAGCTGGCCTCGGACTGCTGCAAGGCCTCGCTTCCCGCGAGTCGCTCGACCTCGGCAGCGGCCCGCATGGCGAAGATCTTGAGCATCGACTCCACCCGCCCCACCTGCGTCATCGGCCGGCGCGACACCACGCCGACCACGCCCAGCGGCGCACCGTCGAGCGCGAGCAGCGGGTAGCCGGCATAGGCGGCGGCGCCAAGCGCCTTGATGTCCTCGTCTTCCGGGAAGAGCGCCTGCACATGGTCCGTGTAGGCGCGGTACTGCTGGCCCAGCACGGTCTGGCAGGGCGTGCCGGCGATCCGGTAGCGCATGTCGTATTCCACCTGCCCGTCGACGTACATGGCGAGCATGCGCATCTGCCCCGCATGCTCCTCGTCGCAACGGCCGACGAAGGCGACCTCCACGTGCAGGATGGTCGCCAGCAGCTTCACCAGTTCGCTGATCACCGTGCCGCTGCGGGTGCCGGAGACGGCCAGCGCGGTGGCGCGCAATGCCTCGTCGGTGCGCGAGCGCTCGATCTCGGCGGCCGCCCGTCCGGCCACGATCTTGAGCACGGCCTCCGCGTGCTCGGCGTCGCCGCCGGCGATGGGCACGCGGTCCATCGCGACCAGCAGGCCGAGCGCGTCGCCGGTGCTGTCGTTCAGCGGGAAGGCGGCGTAGGAATCCATGCCCTTGGCGCCGAAGAGCGAATCCGGCGAAAAGCCGCCCGAGACGCCGCGCGCCATGTAGCGGTACTCGCGGCCGACAACCTGCTCGCAGGGGCTGCCCTCGATGCGGTAGTCGAAGTTGCGCAGGGTCTTGCCGTCCAGCCGCGCGGCCAGCGTGCGCATCACCTGGCATTCGTCGTCGGCGAACACGGCGATGAAGACCACCGGCGCGTCGAGTGCCAGCGCCAGCTCGCACGCCAGGTCCTCGAACAGGCAGGGCCCGCCGGGGTGCGCCACGGCCAGCGCCACGCGGCGCAGCGACTGCAGTTGTGCCGAAAGGCGGGCGAGCGCCTCGGCGTCCGCGGTGATGGATGCGGCAGCGGCATGCATGGCGCCAGTCTAGGCCGGCGCCGTGCGCCCGTGGCGACGATTGCTCCGCGGATACATGCCGGTTACATGGCGATTGCAAGGCACTTTCGCGTGCAGTCAAAAGGCTACGAAAACGCGATCGCGGGACGCGCCACGGATACCGGCGCCTTCGATGCTTCATGCCCGGCCCCGTCCATCTTCCTTCAGCACGGTGCCGCGAGAACGAGGAGCGTCCCATGTCCGAGCTTAGAGTCCTTCCGGTGCCGGCCTTTTCCGCGCGGATCTACTGGCAGTTGCGCGCGCTGCTGGTGCTGCTGCCGTGGCAGTTGCGCGCGTCGATGTCGCGCCAGTTGCTGCGCTGCAAGCCGGGCGCCGGGCATGTGCTGGGGCATTTGCTGGCGGCCATGATGGCCTCGGGCTGCGCCAGCCTGCCGGCGGAGGTGCCGCGCCCGCACAGCGAGGTCCTGGCACCCGCCGCCGGCAGCCGCCTGGTGCAGGTGGCGAGGGATTCCGCCGCCGGCGAGGACACGGCGCTCTCCGGCTTCCGCCTGCTGGCGGAAGGCGACCAGGCCTGGGAGGCCCGCATCGCCCTGGCACGCCGCGCGCAGCTGTCACTGGACATCCAGTACTACCTGATCGCCCGCGATGACACCGGCCGCCGCTTCCTGCGCGAGTTGCGCGACGCCGCCGCGCGCGGGGTGCGCGTGCGGCTGCTGGTGGACGACCTCTACACGGACAACATCGACGTGCTGCTCGCCGGCCTCGCCTCCCACCCCAACGTGGAGGTGCGCGTGTTCAACCCGCTTCCGGTGCGCGGCGCGGCGCCGGCGGCGCGCGTGCTGCTGTCGATGCACGAATTCGAGCGCATCAACCGCCGCATGCACAACAAGCTCTTCATCGCCGACGCGGCGCTGGCCATCACCGGCGGGCGCAACATCGCCGATGACTACTTCAAGCAGGGCGAGCCCTCGAACTTCATCGACATGGACGTGCTGGCCTCCGGGCCGGTGGTGGACGAGATGTCGGCCCTGTTCGACCGATTCTGGAACAGCCCGCAAGCCTGGCCGGTGACGGCGCTGCTGCCCGAGACCGAAAGCGCCGAATCCGCGCGCCAGCGCTTCGGCGCCTGGATGCACGGCCTGGGTGGCGACCTGCCGGTGGTACCGCTCGACCGCGATGGGCGCACGCCCGTGTCGGCCCAGCTCGACGCGGGCAAGCTGGTACTGCACTTCGCGCCGGTGCGGCTGATGGCCGACGCGCCTTGCAAGGCCTCCGTGCGCGACGCACCGCCGCGCGACGCCACGGCGCTGGCGGCGGCACTGCAGGCCATGCTGGCGGCGCGCTCGGAGGTGCTGATCGCGACGCCCTACCTGGTGCCAGGCCCGCGCGGCCTGGCCATGATCCGCGAAGCCATCGGCAACAAGGTGCGGGTGCGCATGATGACCAACGCACTCGCCGCCACCGACGAGCCGCTGGTCCACCGCGGCTACGCCCGCTACCGCGAGGAGATGGTGCGCCTGGGCGTGGAACTGCACGAGCTCAGCCCAACGCTCGGCCGCGAGGCGGCAGCGCGCGGCGAGCACGGCTCGTCCTCGCTGGGCCGGCTGCACGCGAAGCTGGCGGTGATCGACGGACGGCAGCTTCTGGTCGGCTCGATGAACATGGACTTCCGCTCGATGCGCGCCAACACCGAGATCGGCCTGCTCATCGACAGCCCCGCGCTCGCCGGCGAAGTCGCGCGCACGCTGCAGCGCGACAGCGACACCAGCACCTGGCGCGTGCGCCCGTCCGCCGCGCCGGCGGGCCTCGAATGGGTGGCCCGCGAGGCTGGCCGCGAGGTCGTGCATGCGCGGGAGCCGGACACCGGCTGGATGCGGCGGGTGCGGCTGGAGTTCATGTCGCTCTTCGTGGCCGAGGAGCTGCTGTGAGCCGCTCAGGCGATGCGCTCTCGCGCGGCCTGGTTTCGCCGCCAGGCCGCCGGCGGCGTGCCGAACTCTCGGCGGAAGGCGCGGCTGAAGGCGGTATCGGTCTGATAGCCCACGTCTTCCGCGATCCTTGTCAGGGTCGCGTTGCTGCGGCACAGCAGGTTGGCGGCCAGCAGCATGCGCCACTGCGTGAGGTACTGGATCGGCGAGCTGCCGACCAGTTGCTGGAAGCGCTCGGCCAGCACCGAGCGCGAAGTGTTCGCCTCGCGCGCCAGGTCCTCCAGCGTCCAGGCGCGGGCAGGATCCCGGTGCAGCGCCTTCAGCGCCGCGCCGACGATGCGGTCGCCCACGCCGGCCAGCCAGCCGGTGCGCCCGGCGCTCTGCTCCACCATGTGCAGGCGCAGCACTTCGATGAAGAGCACCTCCGCCAGCTTTGCCAGCACGCCCGCGCCCCCCGGGCGTGGCGAGCGCGCCTCCCCCAATGCGTAGCGCACCGACGCTTCGAGCCAGACGCCCGCGCTCGACCCGCGCACGTTGACCCGCACCACGGGCGGCAGCCCGCCGAGCAGCATGCGGGCCAGCGGCGCATCGCAGGCCAGGTAGCCGCAGACCAGGCGCGTGGTCGGGCCGCCGCCGCCATAGGAGAGGTAACGCGGACGGCGTGCCAGCACGGCATCCAGGCGCGCCCCGGTCGCCGGCGGCAAGCCGGGGTGGGAAGTCATGCGGTGTGCATCGCCTTGCGGGAAGATGATCGCGTCGCCAGCGCTCAGGCGCAGGGGCGGCTGGCCCACCATCTCCAGGAAGCACTCGCCTTCGGTGATCAAGTGGAAGATCACCACGCGGTCGGCGCCCGGCTCCAGGAAGGGCGCCGCCGTGTCGGCGCGCGGCGACTGGTAGCACCAGGGCGCGGTGAAGCGGGCATGGATGAAGATGGCGCCGACCAGGCGCACGACGCGAAGGGTTTCCGAAAGAGCATCCATCGGACGCAGGTGCTAGACGCCCTCGACGTCGATGTGCAGGGCGATGGGCGATTCAGCCTGCACGGCGTTCGGTATCGGCGAGCGGCGCAGGCCTTCCTCCACCAGCGCGCGCAGACGCTCCGGCGCCACGCCCCGGGCAGCGATCCGCACGGAAAGCCGCAGTTCGCTCGGCCCGGCGCCGACGGGCATGCCGTCGGCCTCCTCGATGCCGAGCAGCCCGCGCGTATCCGAGCGGCTGGACGCGCGCACTTCCAGCGCGTCCAGCTCGATCGCCTGCCGCGCGGCGGCGATCGCGATGGTGGTGGCCGCGCAGGATGCGAGCCCGGCGCGGAAGAGCCAGCCGGGCGTGACCCTGTCGCCGCTGCCGCCGAGCTCCGCCGGCATGTCGGTGGCAAGCAGCGTGCCATTGGCGTGGCTCGACACCACGCGCGTGCCGCGCTCCCAGCGCGCGGCGGCGGGCGCGTCGTCGTGCAGGCCCGCCTCCGGGCGGCGGCGCAGGACCGCTTCGACGCGATCGATGGCCAGCGCGACATCCTGCATCGTCATGGCGAAGCCCTCCGGGGTGGATTCGATCCGGCGGATTGTGGGGGCCCCGGGCCACCGGGCCAATGGGGCGAACCGCCTATGCCGCCCGGACGATCGGACAGCCCCCCGGGACGCAAGAGCAGGACGCCGGGCGCGCACGGCGAGACCATCACCGATCACCCACCGCTTCATCCACAACCAGAGGAGCCATCACCATGACCGATCCGACCCCCGATCTCGCCGCCGTCAAGACCCGCCAGCAAGGCGCCTGGGCCAGCGGCGACTACGCCGTCATCGGCACCACCTTGCAGATCGTCGGCGAGCAGCTCGCCGAGGCCTGCGACCTGCGCTGCGACGAGCGCGTGCTCGACGTGGCCGCCGGCAACGGCAATGCCACGCTCGCCGCCGCGCGCCGGGGTTGCCAGGTCACCTCCACCGACTACGTGAGCACCCTGCTGGAACGCGCGGCCGAGCGCGCCAGGGCCGAGCGCCTGGACGTGAAGTTCCAGGCCGCCGACGCCGAGGCCCTGCCTTTCGAGAAAGCCAGCTTCGACGCCGTGCTCTCCACCTTCGGGGTGATGTTCACGCCCGACCAGCGCAAGGCGGCCTCTGAACTGGCGCGCGTGTGCCGCCCCGGTGGACGCATCGGACTGGCCAACTGGACCCCCGAAGGCTTTGTCGGGCAGATGTTCAAGACCCTGGGCCGCCATGTGCCGCCGCCCGCCGGCGTGCAGCCGCCTTCGCTCTGGGGCGTGGAGTCGCACCTGCATTCGCTCTTCGGCGACGCGGCCGCCTCCATCGCGGCGAGCAAGCGCCTGTTCAACTTCCGCTATCGCTCGGCGGCTCATTTCATCGACATTTTCCGGACCTGGTATGGACCGGTGCACAAGGCCTTCGCCGCGTTGCCGCCGGAGAAGGCCGCGGCGCTGGAAACGGACCTCAAGGACCTGCTGAACTCGCTGAACCAGGCCGGGCCGGACTCGCTGGTGGTGCCCAGCGAGTACCTGGAGATCGTCGTCACGCGACGCTGAGCCGCTCAGCCGAGCTTGACCATCCTGCGGATCCGCTCGACCAGGCTCTCGACCGTGAAGGGCTTGACCAGCACGGTCATGCCCAGCGGAAGCATCTTGTCGCCGACCACGGCGTGCTCCGCGTAACCGGTGATGAAGAGCACCTTGAGATCAGGCGACGCGGCGCGGGCGGCGTCGGCGAGTTGGCGGCCGTTCATGCCGCCGGGCAGACCGACGTCGGTGATGAGCATCTCCAGTGGCGTGCCCGACTCCAGGATGCGCAGGGCCGCCGCGCCGTCGGCGGCCTCGATGGAGAGGAAGCCCAGTTCGTGCAGCACCTCGGTGACCAGCATGCGCACCGTCGGCTCGTCATCGACGACCAGCACGCTCGATTGGGTGCCCAGCGGCGCGAAGCCCGAGTCCTCCGGCGCCGCACTGCCGGCGTCGGCCGTGCCAAGGTAGCGCGGCAGGTAGAGGCACATGGTCGTGCCCTCGCCCAGGGCCGAGTAGATGCGGATCTGCCCGCCCGACTGCCGGGCGAAGCCGTAGACCATCGAGAGACCCAGCCCCGTGCCTTCGCCGAGCGGCTTGGTCGTGTAGAAGGGCTCGAAGGCGCGCGACACGGTCTCGGGCGACATGCCGGTACCGGTATCCGTCACGCACAGCGAGATGTACTGGCCGGGTGCCAGATCCCGCTCGCGCGCCGAGCGCGCGTCGAGCGAGCGGTTGTCGGTTTCGATGGTCAACCGGCCGCCGTCGGGCATGGCGTCGCGGGCGTTGATGCACAGGTTGAGCAGCACGTTGTCCAGTTGCGCAGGGTCCACCAGCGTCGGCCAGAGGCCCGGGGACGGCGTCACCTCCACCTGGATGGCCGGGCCGACGGTGCGCCGCAACAGATCCTCCATGCCGACGATCAGGCGGTTCACGTCCGTCGGCCGAGGTGACAGCGTCTGTCGGCGGGAGAAGGCCAGCAGCCGGTGCGTGAGGGCCGCGGCACGGTTCGCGGCGCCCTGCGCGGTGGTGATGTAGCGATCCAGGCTGTCGGCGTCGAGTCGTCCGATGGCCTGGCGCCGTTGCATCAACTCCAGCGCGCCGGTGATGCCCGTGAGCAGGTTGTTGAAGTCGTGCGCCAAGCCGCCGGTCAGTTGGCCGACGGCTTCCATCTTCTGGCTCTGGCGCAGGGCGTCCTGCGTGGCGGCGAGTTCTTCTTCGGCCTTCTTCTCGGCGGTGATGTCGCGCCCATAGGCATAGACCAGCCCCTCCTCCGTCGTCGTGCGCCAGGAGATCCAGCGCGGTGCGCCGTCCTGGTGGCGGCAACGGCTCTCGAAATCCGTCGGGTCGGCCGTGGAGGCCGCCGTCTCCAGCGCATGCCGCGTGGCGGCCGCATCGTCGGGCCAGATGAAATCATCGAAGCGCCGACCCACGACCGCGTCCTGCGGATGGCCGAGGATGAGGGTCCACGCTGGGTTGACGGCGCGAAAGATGCCGTCGGCACCGACCACCGCCAACAGGTCGCGCGAGTTGCTCCAAACACGGTTGCGCTCCGCCGCCAGCCGCCGCGCGGCCTCGACCGTCTCGGTGGTCTCGTTGCAGATGACCAGCACGCCCCCCACGCCGGCCGGCGCCTCGGGATCGTCGATCGGGCTGTAGCCGTAGGTCCAGTAGACCTCCTCGCGGCGTCCATGGCGGGTGATGGGCACAAGCGCGTTCTCGTGCCAGGTCGCCCCGCGCCCGGCCATCACCTGCTCGATCTGCGGACCGATGATCGGCCAGATCTCCTCCCAGCACACGCGGCCTTCCTGGCCCAGCGCGCGGGGATGGCGCTCAGGACCGATGGAGTGACGGTAGGCGTCGTTGTAGAACTGGATCAGCCGCGGCCCCCACCAGATGAAGATGGGATGCTGCGTGCCAAGCAGCAGCCGCACGCTCGTCTTCAGGCTCTGCGGCCAGGCCGCGGGCGGACCGAGGCCAGAGGGCGCCCAGTCGTGGGCGCGAATGAGAGCGCCCATCTCGCCTCCACCTCGGAGGAAGTCGGGAATCTCGTCGGCGAATGGTTGCGGCATGGCTATCGCGGATCGTAGCGGAAGGAAGTTGCTCGCTCCGGCGCTTCCGACATGCTGCGGGGCGCGGCCGCGCGGGTCAAGCAGGGCATCAGTTGAACTTGACGCCCAGTCCCAGCACCGTCCTGCGCGCGGGCCCTTCGCCCGTGACCGGATCGGTGCCCTGCTGGTAGCTCAGCGAGAGCGAGGGAATCCAGCCGGCCTTCGCGGCGGGATCAACCAGGTCGTAACGCACGCCGACGGTGGTGAAGCGTTCGCCACGCTTCTCGCTCGCGGCCGGCGCACGCACATCCTGGTACCACTGCGCGCTCGCCACGGCAGTGAGCCGCGGCAGCAGGGCGTAGAGCTGCGCCTCGCCGCGGATGCCAGCGTAAAGGCCGACTCGCCCGCCCTCCAGCGCGGGGTCGGGGATGCGCGAGCGGGCGTTGCCGAACAGGACGCCCGCGAAGGGAATGAGCGCGTAGTAGTTGAGTCCCTCGCCTTGGTCCCCGCCGACCCAGGGAAGATGGATGACGTCGACGTGGAGGTTGGCGAAATCGCTTCTCGTGTCGGTGTGGCGCTCCTGCCTGTGGCCCAGACGGAGCGTCGGCAGGAAGGTGGTGCCGTCGATGCCCGGGTCGCGAACCTGGCCCGTGAGGCCAAGGACGAACTGCCGTTGGTCCTTCGGCGGGTCGGTGCCCGAATCGCGCTCCCAGCCGAGCGCAACGAATGGCTCCCAACCCTCGAAGAAGCCGGGCGTGTCGATGCCGCGGAAGGCGCCCAGGGCGGCGAGCCGGATGGTGGAAAAGGACTGGCCATCGGATCGCCCGAGCTGGAACAGGGCGGGCCCGCCGCCCACGTCCGCAAGGCCCGCGGGGCTGATCGCGCTCGCATCGCGGATCTTCCACGTGACGAGGGAGGGCTCCTGCGCATGAACCAGCACGGCCGCCAGCGCCGTGGCGGCCGTGGCCAGGCGCGGGCTCATGTCGGCTCCCCGGCCGGGAGTTCGGCCGACGCGTGGCCGCACATCAATTCGATGAACGCACCGATGGTCTCGGTTTCACGCAGCTCGGTCTGGGTGATCGCCCGCCAGTCATCGGGAAAGCGGGCGCGCATGCGCGCGTTGATGGCTTTCATCATCGCGCGGCGCACATGCATGTTGAGCCCGATGCTCGCGAGCGGCGTCTCGGCCGAGAATTCCGGCGCATCCCAAGGCTCGCCATAGCCCAGGGCCACCTTGTGATGGATGCTGTAGTCGTCGACGATGCCGATCGCCGCGCTCTTCACGTCGCCATAGGCAGCGGCCATGATGTCCTCCCCCTTGCCTTGTTTTCCGGCAATTTACATCGATTCGCGCGCCGCGTCCTCCCCTTTTCTCGAGCGCGCTTCGAGTGCCGGCACTGCTCAGCTTCGCAACGGGAGCGCGGCGCCGATGGCCATGAAGAGGCCACCACAGGCCTGGTTGAAACGCCGTCCCGCGCGCCGAAGCCACGGGCTGATGCGATGCGCCATGCTGGCGATGAAAAGCTCGGTCGCGATCTCGATCACGGCGAAGGTCCCGGCCATCACGAGGAACTGGAGCAGGAGGCTGCGAGCGGGGTCGATGAATTGCGGCAGGAAGGCCGCGAAGAAGAGGATGCCTTTCGGGTTCGTCATCGCGGAAAGCGCGCCCTGCAGGAACATCGAGCCGCCGGAGCGGGGCGGCGCCGCATCGCGCAGTTCCAGCCCGATAGGCGGCGAGCGCCAGACCTGGATGCCCAGCCAGACGAGGTAGGCGCCGCCCGCCCACTTCAGCACCGCGAGCCAGGCCAGCGAGGTCTTGAGCAGCGCGCCGATGCCGAACATCGACAGCGCCACGACCGCGACGAAGCCGAGCGCGCCGCCGAAGATGGTGAAGAGCGTCTTGCGGCGCCCGTGCAATGCGCCATGCGTGAGGGCCAGCAGCCCGTTGGGGCCCGGCGAGAGCGACAGCCCGATGGCGGCGACGAGGTAGATGAGCCAAGTGTGGAGGGTCATGTCCGGATGCTGCGAGCGCGCGCTTCGCCGGTCAAGGGGGCTCGAGCATCGCCCGTGCCGCCGCGTGCACCGCCCCCGGTGAGCGCGCACAGCAGCTCGGAGTCAATGCGCCAATGCTGCCAGTGCAAGACGACGTCCAGGTGCTCGCCCGGCAGGCGAACGCCAGGCAGGCCGCCAGCGCATCGCCGCCTCCCTGTTCGCCTCCACCGGCGGCGGGCCGCCACACTGAGCGCTCGCGGCATCGTTAAGCTTCCGCCATCCAAATTCCCGAGGACACCGCCATGCTCCAGATGCGCCCCGGCTGCGAATGCTGCAACCGAGACCTGCCCCCCGATTCACCCGACGCGCGGATCTGCACCTTCGAGTGCACCTTCTGCGCGGACTGCGCCGGGCAGCGGCTCGGCGGCTCCTGTCCGAACTGCGGCGGAGAACTGCTGGCCCGCCCACGCAGGCCGGCGTCGAAGCTGGCGAAGTTCCCCGCCTCGACCGAGCGCGTGTTCAAGCCGCAAGGCTGCGCGGCCGCGGCCTAGCGTTCAGCTCGCCACTGGTAGCCGAAGGCGGCCTTCATGCGGCGCCCCTTGCCGCGGCAGCAATGGTCCGGGCTCGCGCAAGAGGCAGGAGTCGAATGCGGCAACGAGGGCCATGCCGATGCCGCCGGCTGGATTGAATCTCGCGCGATGGCTTGCGCGCCCACTCAGGCGAAGAATGGCCGCGCCAGGCTCAGCGCCAACCCGGCGAGGCCCGAGGCCAGCACCACAGTGATCACCCCGGCCTTGAACCGGAACAGGGCCACCGCCGCCGCGAGCCCGATGACCGCCGACGCCCACTCGAAATGGCCAGGCAGCCCCTGCGGCCAGAGCACGTGGTAGGCGAAGAACACGGCCAGGTTCACGATGACGCCCACCACGGCGGCCGTGATGCCCGTCAGCGGCGCGGTGAACTTGAGCTTGCCGTGGGTCGACTCGATGAAGGGCGCTCCCAGCAGGATGAAGAAGAACGACGGGAGGAAGGTGAAGAAAGTCACCACCGATGCCGCCGCCGCGCCCGAGAAGAACAGCGCCTCCGGCCCGAAGACGGCCTTGGTCCAGCCGCCCACGAAGCCCACGAAGGAGACCACCATGATCAACGGCCCCGGCGTCGTCTCGCCCAGCGCGAGACCGTCGATCATCTGCGGCGCCGTCAGCCACTGATAGTGCTCCACCGCGCCCTGGAAGACATAGGGGAGCACTGCGTAGGCGCCGCCGAAGGTCAGCAGCGCCGCCTTGGTGAAGAACCACGCCATCTGCGTGAGCACGGCGTCCCACCCGTAGCGCGCCACCAGCAGCCCCATGCCCGCCAGCCACAGCGCGAGGCAGGTGGCGAGCACGCGGCCGAAGCGCACCCAGTTGAAGAGCGCGTGCGCCGGCGTCGGCGTGTTGTCGTCGATGAGCGCCGGGCCCATGGCCTTCGCCGCCTGGCCATGGCCGCCACCCGTGCTGAAGCTCGATGGCGCCAGGCGCCCGCCCAGGTACCCGATCACACCCGCTGCGAGCACGATGACCGGGAACGGCAGACGCAACGCGAAGATCGCGACGAAGGCCGCCACCGCGATGCCCCACAGCCATGCGTTCTTCAAGGCCCGCGAGCCCACGCGATACGCCGCATGCACCACCAGCGCCGTCACGGCGGGCTTGATGCCGTAGAACAAACCGGCGATCACCGGCACGTTGCCGTACGCCATGTACACCCATGACAGCCCGATGAGGATGAACAGCGAGGGCAGCACGAACATCACCCCCGCCACGATGCCGCCCCAGGTGCGGTGCATCAGCCAGCCGATGTACGTCGCCAACTGCTGTGCCTCCGGGCCGGGCAGCAGCATGCAGTAGTTCAGTGCATGCAGAAAGCGGCCCTCCGAGATCCAGCGGCGCCGCTCCACCAGGTCCTCGTGCATGATCGCGATCTGCCCGGCAGGGCCGCCGAAGCTGATGAAGCCGAGCTTCAGCCAGTAGAGAAAGGCTTCGCCGAAGCTCGGATGAGCGGGCGGCGGCGGCGCCATCGTCGTCGTCGTGGAGATGGTGTTCGTCGTCATGGAGCGCTGCCCTGCACGGGCCGCAAATGCAAGATGAGCGGCGAATGTCTCACAAACCGATGACAGGCCCGCCGGCCTCGGCCCCGCCTGCCGCGGCGGCATGCGGACGCACGACGGATTCAGTTCCTGCAGATGCCGAGCACCAGTTCCTGCTCGGTGCAGGTTCGCCCCTTCGGCGGCGGCTTGGCCCACGCGGGCGCACCGGCCACGGACTGGGCACCAATGCAAGCGCGCAGGCGCTTTTCCATCGGCTTGTAGTAGCTCCATCCCTGGCTGAGCGCGGGCAGTTCCAGGCGCACCTGCTTCCACTTGGGATGCCCGCTCGCCTGGAGCTTGTCGAAGTTGGCGCAGAGCGAATCAGCAAGGCGCGTGAGGTTGCCGACTGTGGACTGCAGGCCGTATTCGTAGGTGACCAGGTAGGCCTTCACCGTCAGCGTGGGGATGTCGTCCGTCAGCCAGGTCGAATAGTTCGCGGCGCGTATCGTCGCGGGGAAGTAGGTCTTCTTCGCACGGGCCGTCTCGGGCGCCTTGTCGTCGAGCTTGAGGATCTTGATGTAGTTGCGCGCCTCGGGCTTCATTTCCGAGAACAGCTTGGCCGGCTGCCCGGCGACGATGATGGCGACGTCGATCGTCTTGTCGACGGTAAGTCTCGCGAGCGCGTCCTCGTTGCTCAGGTACTGCGCATTGTCGGGCGGTATCGGCTCGCCGAACATCAGCTGGTAGAGCGTTCTCGAGGTGAGCGCGGTGCCGCTGCCCAGCGGCCCGACGCCGATCTTCTTGTTCTTGATCTCGTGGATCGAAGTCAGCGGCGAGTCGGCCCGCGCGACGAAGTAGATCTCCTCATCGTAGAGCGGCATGATGAGCCGCAGCGGCCGGATGATGTTGCCCGCTTCGGCGTTCCCCGCCTTCGCCTCGTCCAGGAAGGCCTGGTAGACATCGGATTGCACCAGCGCCAACTTCACCCCTGGCTCGAAGCGCATGCGCTGCACGTTCTCCGCCGAGCCTTTCGACTCCAGCACTTCGAGATCGATGCCGGCGGGTTCGGCCACCCACTTGGCCAGGTCGCGCCCGATCTGGATGTAGGTGCCGCTTTTCGACGCGGTGACGATCTTGTATTCGGCGCGGGGCTGCGCAAGCACCGACGACACGAGGGCCATCGCTATCAGCCCGGTCAGGATTGCTCTGATTGGCATGGCTGGCTCCAGAGAAGAATTTTCATGGTGGACTTGTCAACGCGGCGCACGCATCTCATCGCTCGCACAGGGCCAGGGCAGCGAGCGCGTCGCTGCAATCGCTCCTTCTCGGGGGCGCCACGCTGACCGCCGGCGCGGCGGCCGCGATGGCCGGCGGTTCCGCCGCCGGTCCCACGGACGGTGCTTCGGCCGCCGGCGCCGCCACCACCGGCGGCACCTGGGCCGCGGGCGCGACGGCGTCCCCGAGCGCGAGAACCCCCGCCGCCCGCTGGCCGGTAACGCGAGCCTGATCACGCAACTTGAGTGTCTCGTCCTGCTTGTTGGAGCGTGGCGTGACCAGCAGCGCCAGGGCGAGCGAAGCAAGCACGAGCGCGGCGGCCTTGCCGAGCCCGAAACGCGTCAGGAAGGCGCCGTGAGGCTGCGTCAGCGCAGGCGGCGGCACATCGATCCGCGCGGGCAGCCCCTCAGGCCACTCGAAGGCGGCGGGGCCGAGAAGCACAACCTGCGAGTCCGCCTCTTCCACCGGGCTCTTGCCAGCCGCCAGATCCGTGGCAGCGGGTGCAATCGTCTTCGCGAAGCCGGGAGTCTCACGCTCGGGTTCGAAGCCCTCGCTCGCCGCGCCGCCACTGAACGAGAGGGACGCATCCTCCCCGCAATAAGGACAGAAGCGCACCCGCCCTTGCAACGGCTCGGCGCAATGCTCGCAGGGCACGGGGAGCATCAAGTCAAGATCAGGGGAATTCGCCATGGTTCTGTACATAGGTCAGTCCACAGGGCAACTCATCCATCGATCCGCCAGCCTTGCAGGCGGCGCTTGTCGGGGTGATAGAGATAAAGGTGCCCCGCATAGACGAAGGGGCGCGTCGCCCACGGCCGCGGCATGCGGGCCACCCAGAACTGCACGTCGTGCTTGCCGCGCAACTCGAAGGTGGTGGTGAAGGTTTCGCTCGACTCGAAGACGCCATCCACCGGTCGAACGCCCTGCACGCGCGCGCACAGCAGCGTCGACGCGGAGGTCGACTCCAGCAAGGGGAAGATCACTTCGTCGTCGGCGCTCGAGCCCGAGCCCTCGAGCGGCAGACTCGCCCTGCCGGTGCCGAGCCGCGCCGACTTCTGCGCCTTGATCTGCGGCGTGGCCCGTCCCAGCTGGACGGAGACGAAGGCCCCGCCCTTGCGGCCCTCTTGGTGGCACTGCTGCCACAGTTCGCCACCGGCGGAAAGGCCAGGGCTGCCCAGGTCGAAGCGCGGCGTGACGCCCGGCGGCCACGCAAGGAAGGACGCCCCGGGCGTGCCGCCATCGCCGTGCTGGACGACCAGTTGGCCCTGCGCCGCCATCCAGATCAATTGCAGCCCGTCCGCGAGGGGGCGGATCCATTCCGCCGCCGCCGCATCGAGCCGCGGCCCTTCGACACGACGAAGCGAAGTGCCGTAGGGTTCGAGAGCGTAGACGCCAAGTTCGCCGTCTTCTTCCAGCATCGGCACATAGACCTTGCCGTCCCACAGCGCCGGCGCACCCACGCAGCATCCACCGACGGTGTGCGATTCGTAGGTCCTGGCGATGAGGTTGATGGACACGATGGCCAGCCCTTCGTCCGTGGGCAAGAAGACCCTGGTGGATCCCTCGGGGTCCGGCGCCGCCATGCCCCAGGCGTCGTCGCCGAGAGAACTCTCGGCGATCATCTCCTCGCCGCCGGGATCGATCTCGTGCCAGCATTCGGAGTGCGGCAGCCAGTGATAGATGAGTCCGCGTGAAAAATCCAGCGCGAGCAACCGAGCCTCGTGCGTCTGGCATGCGCTCACGAGGAAGTGGTAGTTGCCTGCGGGAAGTATGGCCAGCTCGCTGTCCGGCAGGGCCTCGACGCTCAGCGATGTTCGCAGCGCCAGCGGCACGGCCGTCAAGCGCAGCCCCTGCGGCAGCTCGCCATCGGCGCCATCCCCGCCGAAGGGCGGCAGCCATGCATCCGGATGAGCGTCGGGCGGGTCAGGCAGCGGCTTGCCCGTGACCGGCGAGAACCTGAAGGCCCCGGGGTAGAGCGCCACTGGCTTGGAACCCCGGTCCGCCGCGTCGCCGCACACGCGGGCCCCGACCAGCGACGCCAGGTCGAGCAGGTTGCAGCCCGGCGGCGCCGCACCCAACCCTCTGTAGTCCGCGAGATCGAAGGCACCCGTCGTCGGATTGCGCGACCACACCTGATCGCCCATCTTCCAACGCTCCTGATGATGAGACGCTGCTCGCGAAGGGGACATTCATTCAGTGTAGTACGGTAGTTTGCATTCCGTACGATTTCTCACGCGCGTTCTGATGAGGGAATCCCCGCCCTCTGGGAGACTCGCCGCCGAGGCCCGGGCCCGATCACCACGCACCTCTATCCCTCGGGTCGACGCCCCGCTTCTCGCACTGCGCGCCGTCGACCAGGTCAGCAAGCTCCACGGTGCTTCGGCGACAGGTTCTGGGCCCACGTGAGCTGGTTGCGCCAGCCATCCGCGGGCCGGCCTCTCACTGTCTTGGCGCGACATCGCGGCGCCGTCTAAAGTGTCCGGATGAACCCGTCCGCACACACACTCGACCATCCCATAGGATCCGCCCTCGCCGCCAGGCACAAGCACTTCCGCCAAGGCGGCCCGTTGGCGTGCCGCTATCACCCAGACGTCGCGCCCTTCGCCGAGTTGTCGCCTCCCGGCCAGGCCGCCTATGAAGCACTTCACCAACTCCTGCGCCCGGGTGAAGAGGCGGCGTTGCTGAGCTTCGATGACACGCTCGATCCCACCCCTGCCTTGCTGGCCGTGCCATCAGGTGTCGTTCACCAAATGGTCGACACGCGCGGCTTCGATGGCCCCGTGGACGCCACGGGCGTGCTGCGTCTCGGCCCCGCAGATGCCGAAGACATGCTGCAACTCGCGACGCTGACCAAGCCCGGGCCCTTCGGCAAACGCACGCACGAGACGGGCAACTACATCGGCATCCGCGAGCAAGGTCAGCTCATCGCGATGGCGGGCGAACGCATGCGGCCCGAAGGCCATGTCGAGATCAGCGCGGTGTGCGTGCGCGACGAGCACCGCGGCAAGGGCCTGGCCGGCCGGCTCATGAACATCCTGCGCAAGGAGATCGTGCAGCGTGGCGATGTCCCCTTCCTGCACGTCTTCGCTGACAACCATGCGGCGATCGCGCTGTATCAGCGCCTGGGCTTCGCGCAAAGGCAGGTGTTCCATCTCATCCGGATCCGGCTGTCGGAGGCAAGCAGGGCCCAGGCCGTCGAGTAAGCGGCGGATAGACAGCCACGCCGGGATTCGCGCCGCTCATCGCGGCCTCCGCCATGCCCTGCAGATGGCGCGAGCCTGGCATCCGAGTGGCGCCGGGACAGTGACTTGCGCTTCTGTCTTACAAGACAGCGATTCGATCCATAAGAAAAGAGCACTACAAATGTGAATATTTCACATTTTTCCAACTCTTACCGAAGGATCGAGATGGGAAAGGCTGTCACACATGGCAAGGGCTTCGGGGCTTGGAGAAAGAGCCGCCCGATCGCGCATCGGCGCCAGGAGGCACGGGCGAGGGAGGCGATCGATCCGGCGGCGTCGAATACGCGCGTCGCGCATGCGGCGCTGACATGCCTGCGCGTGGTGGTGCAAGACCGCATCGTCGCCGCATTCCGCGGACAAGCGGAGGGTTCAGGCCCCGGGCCGGCGGATGCGGATTTGCTGCTGTTCGCCCGCCTCGCGGTGGCCGAGACGCGGCTGTCGAGCGCCCTTGAGCAAATCGGTGCGGAAGGATCGGGCGATGACGAAGTTCTGCGACTCCTGCCATACGTCGAATCGCGACAAGGCTAGATACTGCCGCGGCTGCGCGGGCAAGTTCTCGGGGCTTGGCCTGCAGGACGGCGGATACGAGAGCACCTTGCGCGACGCGATCGAGCCGTCGCGGTCGGTACCGCTGGCGTGGGCGGCACCCCGCGCGCTGGCGCAGGCAAGGGGGAGGCTGGCGGCGCCAAGGCGCGTGGGATGGATTCCGGTGCCGCACGGCGTGGACGTGTCGATCGTCTGGCTGCTGATCGTGCTGGCCGCCTTGCACGGCGCGTTCGTTCTCTGGTACCTGAGTCGTCCCTCGCCACGCACAGAGCTTTTCCCCCAGCCCGACGCAACGGTGAAGGCGCGAGCCGTGTCGACGGAACGGGCGCCTGCGCCCCTACCCGTCGCAACAGTGGAGAGGCCGGTCGACACGCCGCCGTCCGGGTTCCTGACGCCGGAGCCCGTGGTCGAAAGGCCGCTCGCTTCGCAACCAGCTACTGCCCCCACTCAGCGCCCGCCCGCCTACCGGTGGAACGCGCCAGCACGCGACGCTCGGCATGCACAGGCCGCCGCTTCGCGCATGGAGACCGTCGAGGCGCCCGGGGTGCCGGTCGTCGCCGCACTCCCCCCCGTGGAAGATGCGCGTCCCGCTTGGCGGGCACCTGCGGGGTCGCCAGCCACGGTGCGTCAGGAGCCGAGGAGCATTGCGCCATGCGACGCCTACAACCCGTACGGCGAACGCCCATGCGTGAATGCCGGTGCGCAAAGACGCGTGGCGGGAGCGTCGAACGCGTCGGAGGCAGCCGCGGCAATCGGAACGGCGATAGCGAATGCCGTGACCGCTATCGGCATTTCGAAAGGCACGGGCACCGCTTCAGCGATCGCCAGCGCTGATCCGGGCGGCAACGGGGCAAGCGCGAGCGCGAGCGCGAGTGCTGGCAGCGCTGGTGCTGGTGCTGGTGCTGGTGGCGCAGGCGCAGGCGGTGGCGGTGGCCCGGGTGGCGGTGGCGGTGGCGGTGGTCCGGGCGGCGGCGGTGGCCCGGGCAGATAACTTCCATCAGCTCAACGACAACAACATGCGACCCCGGTCGCAACGAGGGACTCATCATGGTTGAACCTGTCATCCCCGGCTCGCTGGCGAACGCAGACTGCGCCGAGCCATCGCGCCGGTCCATCATTCGCGGCGCCGTGTTCTACGCCATGCTCGTGGGCTCTGGCGTCAGCCTCTCCGGCTGCGGAGGCGGAGGCGATGGCGGAGACGGCAGTACGGGGAGTGACTCCACGACCGTCTTCAAGCACGGCGTCGCCAGCGGCGACCCGCTCTCCGATCGCGTGATCCTTTGGACGCGCGTCACCGCCGCCAGCCCCGGCACGCTGAACGTGAATTGGGAAGTCGCCAGCGATACCAACTTCGGCGTGATCGTCGCTCGCGGCACCGCCGCCACCGGCCCGGACCAGGACTACACGGTGAAGGTCGACGTCTCCGGCCTTTTGCCTGCCAGCAGCTACCACTACCGCTTCTATTTGGGCTCGGACATCTCGACCACGGGCCGAACGAAGACACTGCCCGTCGGCAACGTGGCACAGGCACGCATGGCCGTGCTCTCGTGCGCGAACTTTCCGGCCGGCTACTTCAACGTGTATGCCGAGGTGGCCAAGCGCACCGACATCGACGTGGCCCTGCACCTGGGTGATTTCATCTACGAGTACGGCCCGCTGGGCTTCGCGTCGCAGATCGCCTTCGCCTTCGATCGCGAATCGCAACCCTCCCATGAATTGATCACGCTGGACGACTACCGGCGCCGCCACGCGCAATACCGCACCGACCGCGACCTCGCCGCGTTCCACGCGAGCGTGCCGGTCATCGCGGTGTGGGATGACCACGACCTCGCCAACAACGCGTGGTCCGGCGGCGCCGGCAATCACGACCCAGCCACCGAGGGGAGTTTCACGGACCGACGCGCCGCCGCCGTGCGGGCCTACCACGAGTGGCTGCCCACGCGCCTGCCGGACCCGGCCAACCCGCTGAAGATCTACCGCTCCTTCGACTTCGGCAATCTCGTGTCGCTGCACATGCTGGACACGCGCCTCATCGCGCGCGACGAACAGGTATCGCTGGATGCATACCTCGGCGGCGCGGCCGCCAGTGCCACGCGCCAGTTGCTGGGCGCGGAGCAATCCGATTGGCTTGCAGCGCGGATGGCGGCGTCAAGCGCAACCTGGCAAGTGCTGGGTCAGCAGGTGCTGATGGCGCGAATGGAGATTCCGCTGAGCGTGGCGAGCGCCTTCACGGCGCAGACGCTGGGCGAATACGTGCTTGCGCAATCCACGCCCGATGCGTTGCGCAGCGACAGCCAGCGCGCCCTTCTCGCCCAGCGCAAGGTGCCGTACAACCTGGACGCGTGGGATGGCTACCCCGCCGCGCGCGAGAGCGTGCTGGCCATGGCACGCTCGCAAGGCAAGAACCTTGTCTCGCTCGCGGGCGACACGCACAACGCCTGGGCCAGCAACCTCACGGATGCGAACGGCCAGCGCGTGGGCGTCGAGTTCGCGACGGCATCGGTGAGTTCGCCGGGGCTGGAGCTTCTTCTTCCCCTGATCTCCGGCCCCGTGCTCACGGACGCCTTCCCGAAGATGGTGACGGACCTGCGCTACGCGGAGACAACGAAGCGCGGCTACCTGCTGCTCACGCTCAGCGCCGCCGACGCGCGGGGCGACTGGATCGAGGTCGACACCGTGTTCAGTCACGACTATTCCGTGCGCACCGCTGCGAGCTTTCACGCTCTCCCCGGCGCCGCGAATCTGGACATGCTGCGCGTCTGACCGAGCGGGCGGCCTACCCCATTCGATCGAGGCGCCGCGCGCCATGCGGCGCTATCCTTCACGCGCACTCCAGCGTGCTCGACCCGAGCGCCGCGAGCAAGCGAGACGGAGGTGTGTCATGGCGTTCACCGGGATACAGCAGGCTCCAGCGGGCGAGCCACCAGCGTCGATACCCGCGGGGCTCGAACCCTTGCAGGCCGTCAGCGCGCGCTTCATCCCCGCGCCGCCCAAGCGCTTCGCCGAGGTCAAAGGCCGCGCGATCCTGCTTCTGCTCAAGTTCGTGGCCAAGGTCTACCGCGACATCTGGCCCTTCTGCACGCTGTGGCCGGTACCGACTCTCCGCGGCCTCCGGTTGGTGCTGCGACACGACCATGTGCGCGAGGTGCTGAGCCGGCACGACGTGTTCCGCGTGCCCTTCGACAAGGAAATCGCGCGTCTGAACGACGGCAGCGAGCCGGGCACGCCCTTCCTGCTCGGCGTCGACGACCCGGAGGAACATGCACGGCAGGCGAAGCTGCTGATGGCGGTGTTCCCGCTGTGGGACATCAAATCCCGCGTCGCCGAAGTATCGGCCCGCATGTCGGCGAAGCGCATGAGAGAAGGCGGGGCACCCTTCGACGCGATACGCGAATTGATCACGGCCGTGCCGGTGGACGTGTGCGAGGCCTACTACGGCGTGGAGATGCTGGACGAAGCCGAGCGGCGAAGCTTCGCGCTGGCGGCCATCGCGCTGAGCGGCCATCTGTTCGGCGCTCCGCCGATCAAGCCGAAGGACGCCCAGGTGGAGGCGGCCGGCACCTTCGTGCGCGCGGTGGTCGACCGCTCCATCGCGCGCGCCGTCATGCGGCGACCGACCGAACCGCACACCGTGCTGGAGCGCCTGCTGGCCGCCTGCGGCTGCGACCCGGCCGGACGGCGACAGGTGCGCGCGATGCTGGTGGGCATGATCGTCGGCTTCGTGCCCACCAACACCCGGGCCGGCGGCTTCATCCTGGAAATGCTGCTGCGCAAGCCCGAGATGATGAAGTTCGCGTTGCGGGCCGTGAAGGCGGGCGATGACGAGGGCCTGATGCAGTGCCTCTTCGAGGCGCTGCGCTTCATGCCGATCAATCCGGGCCCCTTCCGCCTCTGCGCGCGCGACCACGTGATCGGCGGCACGCGGATCTATCGGGGGGAGACGGTGTTCGCAATGACGAGTTCGGCCATGTTCGACAAGCGCCAGGTCCTCCACCCCCGCAGGTACGACCCATCGCGGCCCGCGTCGAATCACATGCATTTCGGCTTCGGGATGCACTGGTGCATCGGCGCGATGATCGCGCGCGCGCAGATCACGCACACTTTCAAGGCATTGCTGTCACTGGGCGAGCCGCAGCGGCTGGGAGGCCTGCGGGGCCGGCTCGCGTACCGGGACTCTTTCCCGGAGCGGCTGCTCATCAACATCGACGGGAGCTGAACGCGATGCATCCCACGCTCATCACGCTCGTCATTCCTTTTCAGCATCGGCAGGTGCGACAGGCGGACGATGCGATCAAGGCGCTGTCGGCCACGCGGGGAGGCGCTCACCCTTTGGGCGTCATCGGCAGCCGGCTGGACGAGCTGAAGATGGTGCACTACATGAGCATCGTCGCGGTCGGCGACGAATGCCCGGCGACGCGCTCCGAGCCGCCGGACAGCCGCGACCCCGAGACCTCGGGCCAGGCGCACCTCATGGTGGAGATCACGGCCGACGGCGAAGTGATCGAGGTGCTGGAGAAGCTGTCGACCACGATGGGCAGCGAGCTCGAAGCGATCCTGGCCGCGGCGCAGGTGAAGCGCGGGCGCGACCGGCTTGCCGACTTCCTGCGCAGGCACCATCGGCCCATTCGCGCAGGCTGGCGATTCGGCGGCGCGCTGGGCCAGGTGCACGTCGGCGCGCCGGGCATGGGCGTGCGGCGCATCCAGCGGGAGCGCGAGCTCGCGCGCGTGCTGGGCCTCGAGGTGGACAAGCAGCGCATCATGGGGGATTGGAGCAACAAGTCGCCGATGCAGCGCCTGGCCGTGATCCGCCAGTTCGCCTGGAACCTGGGCGACACCAAGTGGGCGTTCGCGCCCGAGCCCGCGCCCTGCCTGCCCGGCGACCCGGCCAACAAGTGGGACGACTCCGGCTACAACCTCAAGAACCCGCAGGCGCTCAAGGCGCTGCACTGGATCCTGAACACCTTGCTGTGGCCGCTGTACCTGCCTTTCCTGGCGGCATCGATTTACTTCGTGGCACCGGCCTGGACCGAAGGGCCGGCGCATCTCTCGGTGCTTTGGACCTTCTTCGTGCCGGCCATGCTGCTGACCGCCTTCGTGCTGGGAGCGATCCTGTTCTACCACCGCCTCCTCCACCACGAGCAGGCGGATGCGGTGGACGACTGCGCGCCGCCGGCCGAGCAGGTCGAGGCGCTGATGAAGCAGGAAAACCACTTCGCGCAGAACCACATGGCGACGGTGTCGCGCCTCAAGCCCGGGCTGCTGCGGCGTCTCACGCTGCGCATCGCTTTCGTGGTGGTGGGCTCCGGCCGCTTCGTGGGCGCACCGGGTTTCCTGGGCAAGAACGGCGTCATCCACTCGGCGCGGTGGATGCGCATCCCCGGCACCTCGCAACTGATGTTCTGGTCCAACTACGACGGGACATGGCAGTCCTACGTGGCCGACTTCATCGCCGACGCGCCGGCGGGGGTTTCGGCGATCTGGAGCAACTGCCGTGGCTTTCCGCGCACGCACTCGCTCTTCACGGCCGGTGCCGAAAACCGTGACCGCCTGGTGCAGTGGGCACGCCGCCAGCAACAGCCGACGCTGTTCTGGTACTCGGCCTATCCCGAGCTGACAGCAGAGCGCATCCGCCGCAACGCCGCGATTCGCCAGGGCCTGGCTTCGGCCGCCTCCGACGCGGACGCGCGGGACTGGTTCTCGCTCTTCGGCTCCTCGCAGAGGCCGCCGCAGGCGCTGGACCTGCCGGAGATCCCGACGCTGGTGCTAGGCGGACTCTCATCGCGACCCCAGGCGTACTGCCTGCTCGTGCGATGGAAGGGCCACCCCGCCGACGCCCGCCGATGGCTTCGCGAAGTGGCCCAAGCCGCGACCTTCGGAGAAGCCCGGAAGGACGAGATGGCAGTGGCCGTGGCCCTGTCCTCCTCGGGCCTGAAGAAGCTGGGCCTGCCGCCGGAGGCGATGGCGACCTTTCCCGCCGCCTTCCAGCAGGACATGTGGCCCGCATGGCGCGCGCGCGCCCTTGGCGACATCGGCCCCAACGCGCCGGACCACTGGGACTGGGGCGATGACGGCGCCGACCATGCCGACGTGGTGGTGTTGATCTATCCGCCCAAGGACTGCGCGCCTTTTGCGGGGATGAGCGACTACGCGCTGCGAGCCCGCGAGCTGGGCCATCGCGTGATCAAGGAGGAGCCGCTTTTCCTCAGCGGCGCGGGGCCCTTCACCGAGCCCTTCGGGTTCGCGGACGGCATCTCGCAGCCCGTGATCCGCGGGGCACCGCGCAACAACTCGCGCGCCCTCCCCTCCGACCTGGTGGCGCCAGGCGAGATCGTGCTGGGCTACCCGGACAACACGGGCGAGCTCCCCCCCTCCCCCTCGATCGCCGACAGGCACGACCCCGAGCACTTCCTGCCCGACAAGGGGCCGGACCCGTTCCGCCGGCGACCGGAGTTCTCGCGCTACGAGGGCAAGGCGGGCGAGCGCGACCTGGGGGCCAACGGCACCTTCCTGGTCGTGCGTCAGCTCAAGCAGCACCGCGAGGCATTCGACGACTGGTGCAAAGGCAACTACGAGCGGCTCAGGGATCTGCCGGAGATCTATTTCGCGGGGGACGAGAACGCGGCCCCTGGCCGGCAGCGCAGCCCGATGGAGACGGCGCGTTCTGTCGGCGCGCTGCTGGCCGGGCGCTGGCCGGATGGCACCTCGCTCGTGCGCAACCCGCGCTTCCCCGGCACGCGCGGCACGCCGCCGGCCCGCCCGGACAACGCCTTCCAGTTCGGCGCGGAGGACCCGCGCGGCCTGGCCTGCCCCTTCGGCGCGCACATCCGGCGCGCGAACCCGAGGGATACGCGCTTCCACGCGACGCCGGAGCAGTCGAAGGCGGAGATCGCCTCGGTCAACCGACACCGCATCCTGCGCATCGGCCGCCGCTGGGGGGACCGGGACGACCAGACTTCACGCAACGGCGCCGGGCTGATGTTCATGTGCCTCAACGCGGACATCGAGCGGCAGTTCGAGTTCGTGCAGAAGACCTGGCTGCTCAATCCGAACATGCACGGGCTGGAGGACGAGGGCGATCCGATCATGGGCCGCAGGCGCGCGGATGGCGCATCGCGGAAGTTCACGCTGCCCACGCCCGACGGGCCGATCAAGCTGGACATCGAGCACGACTTCGTGTCGATGATCGGCGGCGGCTACTTCTTCATGCCCGGCCGCTCGGCGCTGCGGTACCTGGTGCGCGAGACGTAGCGCGGCCCGGGCGCCGCGGCGTCGCCCGCGATGCGCCACCAGCGTGCGGCGGCCTCGCCGAAGCTGTCGTCGCCGATGTCGCATTGCATGCGCGCGCCCATGCGGATGGGCTGGTTCGCGACCTTGCCCGCGATCCAGAGATGCGCCGTCTTCTCGATCAGCGCGAGGTCCGCAGGCACCATCGTGTCGGCGGGCATGTCGGCGAGCCTCGCAAATTCGTCCGCCGAGAAGCCTTCAGGCAAGGTCCATGCGCCCTTCGTCCAGGACGGATGCACGAAGGGGCAGATGCGCACCAGGCGCCGCGGCGCGGCACCGGGGCCGGGTCCGGCGCCGTCCATCGCGTGGCCCAGGGCCGCGTAGGCATGGAAGCTCGCGGCGCCTGGCGGATCCGCGAGCACGGCCGTGCCGACCTTCCTGAGCGCAGTGAAGAGGCCATTGCCGGGCGCGGGCTCGCCGAGCGGCGGCTCCGCGCCCTCGGCGGTCGAGGCCCGCGCGACGGCGCCTGTGCCGATGCTCAGCACGCACATGTCCCGCCCGCGACCGCGGAAGTTGGCAGCGGCCTCGACCACCGCTGCAAGCACCGGGTTGTTGTAGCCCGCGATGCCGCCGTCCCAGTAGCGCCGCCCGCTCACTTCGGCCGGCTCGGGGTAGTAGAGGATCGGCCCGTGGGTCGACGCGTGCACCGCATCGAGCAGGGTCGGGCTGCCATGCGGCGCGGCGCTGCGGGCCAGGCTCGCCTCGTTGGAGCGGAAGAAGGCGCCGCGCTCCGATTCGTAGTCGTAGGCCGTGATCAGCAACTGCACATCGCCGCCGATGAGCCTGGGCCATTCCGAAAGCAGCACGCTCGACGGCGGTGGCTCGCCGGCCTGCTGGTTGCGGTCGAGCATCTCGCCCAGAGCATTGCGCTTGCCGAGGGTTGAATAAGGCGGGAAGAGCACGCGCAGCGGCAGAAGCCACTTCGAACCCGTGAAGACCTCCGACCAGCGCGGGCTGTACATGCGCCGCACGGTGTCGGCATCAGCGTAGAAGCCTGCCACATCGCGCGGCGTGTAGTTGCAACACAGCGCCGCGAGCACGATGCTGCCGCCGGAGTTGGCCGCGACGAGGTCGAACTGGCGGATGATGCGGCGCCCGGGCGTGTCGTCGCCGTAGAGGCGGCCGAGGGCGATCGCCAGCACGCCGGCGAAGGAGCCGCCGCCGTCGAGGGAAAGTATCCGGATACGGTCCACGTCGCTCACCTCGTTCGCCGATGTGCGGCCGTGCTGGGGTGTCGGGCCGTATTGAACCATCCCTGCGCGGAAATCGCGAGCCGCTATCGCGCCGATCCATCGGCCAGCAGCTCCTGGATCCGCTCCTCGCCATAGCCGAACTCCCGCAGCACCTCCACCGTGTTCTCCCCCAGTTCCGGCGCGTGGTGCCGCCGCTCGGGCACGGAGTGCGACCACTCGGTCGGGATGGCGGTGTCCACCATCTCGCCTTCGCTGGGATGCGTCACCCGTTGCAGATAGCCGGTCTCCGCCAGATGCGGATCGGCCAGGATGTCGTCGATGCTGTACATGCGCGCGGCGGGAATGTCGGCGCGCTCCAGCAGCGCGAGCCATTCGGCGGTGCCGCGCGTGCGAAAGATCTCGCCGAGAAAACCGTAGACGTGGTCGATGTGCGTGAGCCGCATGCCCTGGCTGCCGAAGCGCTTGTCCTGCTCGAAGACTTCGGGCCGCCCGATGGCCTCGAAGAAGCTGCGCCAGTGCTTGTCGTTGTAGACCAGCACGCAGATGTGGCCGTCGCTCGTCTCGTAGGGGCGGCGGTCGCGCGCGAGGCTGCGCTGGTAGCCGGCGGGCGCCGCGGCCGGCGTGTACAGCTCGCCCGCCAGATGCTCGCCCAGCACGATGGAGAGCATGCCCTCGAACATCGGCACATCCACGCGCTGCCCGATGCCGGTGCGCTCGCGGTAGAACAGCGCGCTGGTGATGGCGTTGCACAGCTGGAGGCCGGCCACGCGGTCGACCAGCACCATCGGCGCATAGCGCGGCTTCTCGCCGCTCGCCTGCCCCGACAGCCAGGGGATGCCGCACATGCCCTGGATGAGGTCGTCGTACGCCGGCCGCGCGGCGTAGGGGCCGCGCTGGCTGAAGCCGTAGGCGCCGGCATAGATGATCTTCGGCGCGACCTTCCTCAGGTCTTCGTACGCCAGGCCCAGCCGCGCCATGGCCTGCGGCCGGATGTTGTAGACCAGCACGTCCGCACTGCCCGCCATGTGCAGCAGCACATCGCGGCTGGCGGGTTGCTTCAGGTCCAGCACGATGGAGCGCTTGTTGCGATTGGTCGTGAGATAGAAGTGCCCCATGCCGGGATTGCGCATGGGGCCTGCCTGGCGCATCACGTCGCCGCCGGGCGGCTCGATCTTGATCACGTCCGCGCCAAGGTCCGCCAGTTGCTGGCTGGCGAAGGGGCCCATGATCACGCTCGTCAGGTCGAGCACGCGAATGCCTGAAAGAGGACCACTCATGTTCAGTCGATCTTCGCGCCGGAGAGCTTGATGACCTTGGCCCACTTGTCGTAGTCCGTGCGCATGAAGGCCTTGAACTGATCGGGCGGCAGGGTCCACGCCTCGTAGGCCATGCCGCGGATGGCCTGCTGCAGCTCGGGGGTCTGCATGGCCTTGAGCGTGGCCTGGTACAGGCGATCGACGACCGGCTGCGGCAGCTTCGCCGGTCCGACGAGGCCGAACCACAGGTCGCTGCCGGCCTCGTCGAAGCCGGGCACGCCGGCCTCGCGCATCGTCGGCACGTCGGGCAGGTAGCTGCTGCGGCGGGCGCTGGTCACGGCCAGCGGCTTGACCTTGCCCGCGCGGATTTGCGGCAGCGCGGTGATGGGGATGTCGAACATGGCCGAGACGTTGCCGGCCATCACGTCCACCAGGGCGGGTGCGTTGCCCTTGTAGGGGATGTGGTTGAGCCTGGCGCCGGTCAGCGCCTTGAGCAGTTCGCCCGAGAGATGGTTGGTCGCGCCATTGCCGCCCGAGGCGAAGTCGGCGGTGACGTCGCTGCGTTTGGTCCATGCGATGAACTCGGCCAACGTGCTGGCCGGCACCTTGGGGTTGACGACCAGCACGTTGGTGTACGAAACGACCGGCGTGATCGGCGTGAGGTCGGTGCGCGGATCGTAGGGGTGGCGCGCGTAGAGATGCGGGTTGATGGCGGTCGAGCCGGTGTGCGCCATGCCGATGGTGTAGCCGTCGGGCGCGGCCTTGGCGACCATGTCGATGCCGATGCTGCCGCCCGCGCCCGTGCGGTTGTCCACGACGATGGGCTGGCCCAGCGCCTCGCCCATGCTCTTGGCGAGCGAGCGCGCCAGCACGTCGGTGGGCCCGCCCGCCGCGAAGGGGACGATCATGCGGATGGGCCTGGACGGGTAGTCCTGCGCGGATACGGCGAGCGGCGCGATGGCGAGCAGGCCGGCGAGGCCGAGGCTCGCGAGGGTTCGGATCGTGGTCACGGTGTTGTCTCCTTTTCTTGTGATCGGGGCGGGTGTGCTCGGGTGCTACGCGTTCTCGCGCAACAGCTCGCGCGCGATGATGAGCTGCATGATCTGACTGCTGCCCTCGTAGATGCGCAGAAGCCGCACGTCGCGGTAGAGGCGCTCGATGGCGTACTCCTTGATGTAGCCATTGCCGCCGTGCACCTGGAGCATGCGATCGGCGATGCGGCCGGCCGCCTCGGTCGCGTAGTACTTGCAGCAGGCGGCTTCCTTGGTGGTCTTCCTCCCGGCGTCCTTCTCGCGCGCGGCTTTCTCGACCATCGCGCGTGCGGCGAAGGCTTCGGCCTGGCTGTCCGCCAGCATGCCCTGGATGAGCTGGAAGTTGGCGATGGGCTGCCCGAACTGCTTGCGCTCCATCGCGTAGCGCGTGCCCTCGTCGAGCAGGCGCTGGCACAGGCCGGTGGCCACCGCGGCCATGTGCAGGCGCGCATGGTCCAGCGACATCATCGCGTTTCGAAAGCCCGTGCCCTCGGCGCCGAGCAAGGCACTGGCGGGCACGCGACAGTCCTCGAAGATCACGTCGGACTCGTGCGAGCCGGCGAAGCCCATCTTCCGGTACGGCTTGGCCACCGTGATGCCGGGCGTGTCGCGGTCGACCAGGAACGCGGAGATGCCCTTCGACCCGGCCTCCTTGGGCGCGGTGCGCGCGAAGACTGTGAACACGCCCGCATGGAGGGCGTTGGTGATGAAACGCTTGGTGCCGTTGATGACATAGTGGTCACCATCGCGCACGGCCTTGGTCGTCAGTGCGGCGGAGTCGGAGCCGGAGTCGGGCTCGGTCAGGCAGAAGGACGCCATCATCTCGCCCGTCGCCAGCTTGGGCAGGTACTTGCGCTTCTGCGCCTCGGTGCCGTCGTTGATGATGCCCAGCGTGCCCACGCCATTGGTGGTGCCGAAGTACGAGCGGAAGGCAGGCTGCGCGTAGGCGATCTCGAAGACCAGGCTGGCTTCCTCGAACATGCCGAGGCCGAGGCCGCCGTACGCCTCGGGGATGGTCATGCCGAAAAGGCCGAGCTCCTGCAAGCCCTTCACCACGTTCTCCGGAATCTCCTGGGTTTCCTCCACCACCGTCTCGGCCGGCAGAAGGACTTCGCGCGCGAAGCGGCGGGCTGCATCGACGAGGAGTTCGAGGGTCTGTTCGCGTTCTGTCATGGGTGTCTTTATGGGATCGTTGGGGTTGTCGAATGGAAAGAAGGGTCAGAGCGCCTGCGCCAGCTCGGGCACGGCGTTGAAGAGATCGGCTTCGAGGCCGTAGTCGGCGATGCTGAAGATGGGTGCTTCCGGATCCTTGTTGATCGCCA
>CBIHOG010000013.1:0-105743 GCA_966211435.1 uncultured Variovorax sp.
TCTGACCCAAGATTTCCACTGAATGCTGACCCACCCGCTTTGTGAGCTAAAGCTGCTCACGGTGTGGATAAGTTCTTGATGTTCTCCTTTTTAGGTTGGGGCTTTGCTGAACTGTTTTTGAACCTGTAGCTGTCGTTTCCGGTCTCCAGGATGTGGCACCGGTGCGTCAATCGATCGAGCAGCGCAGTCGTCATCTTCGCATCACCGAACACACTCGCCCACTCCCCGAAGCTGAGGTTGGTGGTGATCACGACGCTAGTCCGCTCGTAGAGCTTGGAGAGCAGGTGGAACAGGAGCGCGCCACCCGACTCGCTGAAGGGTAGGTAGCCAAGCTCATCCAGAATCACCAGGTCTACGTGCAAGAGCCTGTTGGCAATCTGACCGGTGTTCCCGTTGGACTTCTCTACTTCTAGAGCATTGACCAGCTCGATCGTGGAGAGGAACCGCACCCTGAGGCGATGGTGCTCGATGGCCTGAACCCCGATCGCAGTCGCGAGGTGCGTCTTTCCAGTTCCGGGCCCGCCGACGAGAACCGCGTTGTGGGCCTGCTCGAGGAACTCGCATCGATGCAACTGGCGCACCATTGCTTCGTTCACCTCACTATGCGCAAAGTCGAACCCGACCAGATCCCGGTAAGCAGGGAATTTCGCCAACTTCATCTGGTAGGCCAGCGAACGTACTTCCCGTTCTGCTGTTTCAGCCTTGAGCAGCTTTGACAGGATCGGTTGGGCCGCTTCAAAGGCGGGAGCGCCCTGATCGCCCAATTCCGACACCGCGTGCGCCATGCCATGCATCTTGAGGCTCTTCAAGAGGCTGACGATCGCCGTTGTCGTGGAATCATGTGCCATGGCGGACTCCCTTCGGCTGCTGCGGCTCCCGGAGCGAGTCGTATCGCAGGACGTTCGCCTGCGGCTCCCTGCAGAGTTTTAGGGCCTGTGGCGCGACCACTTCCGGAACGGCTGACTTCCCATCGACCAGCCGATGCAGGATGTTCAGGACGTGCGTCTTGGTCGCAACGCCAGCATCCAGTGCCGCTTCGACCGCGGCCAGAACCATCTGCTCCTCGTGATGCAGCACCAGCGCCAGGACTTCCACCATCTCCCGGTCACCTCCGGGCTTCTTGAGCAGCATCGCTTGCAGCCGTTTGAATGGCGTCGGCAGTTCCGCAAATGGAGCGCCATTCCTAAGTGCACCAGGCTTCCTCTGCAGCACGGCGAGATAGTGACGCCAGTCGTAGATGGTTTGCCCGGCGACGTCGTGCCGCCGATCGATGACGCGCTTGTGCTCGCACACGACGTGGCCCTCAGCCGCCATCACCAATTTGTCGGCGTACACCCGCAAGCTGACTGGGCGGTTCGCAAACGACGCGGGGACGCTGTAGCGCGTCCGGTCGAAGGTCACCAAGCAGGTGGGAGAAACTCGCTTGGTGTGCTCTACGAAGCCGTCGAAGGCAGCTGGCGGAGACATCAGGAAGGGTTTCTCCTGAGCCCAGATATCGGCGACGGTCCCTGGCAACTGCCCGTGCGCAATTTCCTTCCACAGCGCCTTGCAGCGCATTTCAAGCCACTCATTGAGCGCGGCCAGGGTTGGGAAGGCCGGAATGGGCTGCCAGAGACGATGACGGGCGTCGCGCACGTTCTTCTCGATCTGACCCTTCTCCCAGCCAGACGCGGGATTGCAGAACTCGGCCTCGAAGAGGTAGTGGTTCACCATGGCGCTGAATCGGACGTTGACGTCCCGATCTTTGCCCGTGCGGACCTTATCCACAGCCGTCTTCATGTTGTCATAGATGCCGCGCTTCGGTACGCCGCCCAGCATGGTGAATGCACGGTTATGCGCGTCGAACAGCATCTCGTGGGTTTGCAGCAGGTAGGCCCGCACACTGAAGGCGCGGCTATGGCTGAGCTTGAAGTGCGCGACCTGCAGCTTGGTGCGCTCGCCGGCGATGACGGCCCAGTCCTCGCTCCAGTCGAACTGGAATGCCTCGCCAGGACCGAAGACGAGCGGTACGAATGTCCCGCGGCCGGCGATGCGCAGCGTCTCCTGGCGCTCGGCTTGCCATTTCCGGTAGAAGGCCGCCACGCGGCCGTAGGAGCCGTCGTAGCCTAGTGAGATCAAGTCTGTGTGGATCTGCCGCAGATTGCGCCGTTGTTTCCGCGATTTGGTTGCCTCGATCGCGAGCCAAGTCGAGAGCTTCTCGGCATAGGGATCGAGCTTGCTTGAGCTCGCTCGCTTCGCGTAGCGCGGCTCCTCTTCACCGGCTCGCAGGTATTTCTTTACGGTGTTGCGAGACAGGCCTGTACGCCTTGCTATCTCACGAATGGACATCTGCTCGCGCAGGGCCCAGCGTCTGATGACACTCAATGTCGCCACGTCTATCACTCCTAGGAACTCCCCGCTTTAAAAAGTAGCAGGGTAGGGTTTTACGTGGGTCAGTCTTAGATGGAAATTACTGCATTAAGTGGGTCAGTTTTCGACGGCAATCAACACGGGGGCAGTTTTTCATCCAAAATTGAGCCATTTTTTCAAGAAATTTTCACCCTACTTGATCCACCTCGTGTCGTTCATTCACTCGAGAGTGATCTGATCCATGCATGAACTGAAAGAAGAAAACATGGGTCAAAGTTAGTTGAAATTGGCCCCATTCCGGCGCACGAACCAACAGGTACACCAGAACGTCTCTAAATTTTTCCTCAAGTTGCGCTCGGCACTCCGACATTAGGAGAGTTAGTGCGCGGGCTCATCACCCCCCACTGGGCCGACCGCCGAAGTCAGCGTGACGCGCACTCTTTGAAGCTTTCACGCTCAGAAACGGCAACGCCACGCGAATAGGCTCACTAGCGAAGATGCCGGCAATTCTGCTGCGGATAAATTTCGAGCGATCTACGGTGCAGCTCAGACGAGCCAGGCGGAAGGCCGCCGGATTTCTCTGCATATACGTCAATAACAGCTATGACTCGCGTGGACGTTCTCCAGCTATTGGATAGAGCTGCGTACATTGGGCCTACAGTGCTGTGGCATCTCGATCGCGCTGCTGCGTATCGCGAAGATACAACCGTAATGATGCGAACCGGGACCGGGAAACTGCCATCGAACGTCGGCACGGTTCGCGAAGTGGTTCGATTTTCCAACGAATTTTGTTTGAAATGAAATTTCTCCTCAATGCGTTATTTTTTCGGCATTCACTACTATCTTATCTAAATAGTCGAGCGTAAAATTTTGATCGCCAATTGCGGCGTCAATGTTCGTAGAGTATCCGTACTGTTTGAGCGATCGAATCATCTCTTTAATAACTTCCTGTGCCTCGGTGCGGCGGTAAGCCTTACGTCGATTTCTCTCAACATCTCGCAAAAATGTGCCGATGCGAGAATCCCCTTTGCGAAACGACGTGCCAGGAATTTTGTACAGAGAGGCTAAAAGTGAATTTGCAGCGGCTTCCCCCTCCCGGAAAATAGGATCGGCGAAAACTATGTGAAGTTGGTCTGCGCAAGCGGAAAGCCCGGACAGATACATACAAGCCTGCTCAATGGTTGGGGAGGTAGATTCACACTCGTCCGTTAGCGCGTAGAACGCCAGTAAAGCACTTTCAAGGTACTTTCGCTCAACACTCTCACACATGCCCCATTCAAAATAAAATCCCCGCTGCTTTGGGTAATCCGGTGAACTCCTAAAGAGCGAAACAGCCTCGGCGGCATTGTCATTTTTTCGATAAAAAGAAGCAAGTCGTGTGAGAAGGCGAACGTTGGAGGTATCAGATTCATATAGGCGCCGCGCAATTTCTATGGCAAGACCCTGTTTCCCATTATTAAAAAGGCGCTCCGCCATTTCAAAACGCCAGAACTGCAAATTCATAACGTGTTCGGTTTTTGCGCGCTCCGACTCAGATATTGCCAAATCAATAAAATATTGAGACACATCTTCATTGAACTTTCCATGCAAGACTTCCACAATTGCCTCCGCAATGTAACGGTGGCGCGTAAAGATGGCACTCGAGGTGCTGGTCGCTGCTGCCTCTCTACCCAATTGTCGGATAACCTCTTGTTGTAATTTCGAGACCGGCATTTGCAAAAGCGCCGCTAGTGTAATGAAAGTAAGTTTTTCAAAACCTTCCGCATGCATGGCGGCGATATAGCCCAGCACATCTTTAAGAGACTTTCCGCATTCCAGTTCAAATTTTGAGAGCTTTTGAAGCATCGAATCAGCATGCTCTAACAAATCTCCGCCGTGGCGCGAAAGCAGAAGGGCTCCAAAGAAAGCCCCAGAGCTACCTTGCGCTTCTTTCCGGGCGTAATATCTTAATTTGGTGGGGCGCTCAGCCGCATTCAATTGAGCCATTTCTCCTAGCCCTCGGGCCCCGAATTGTGCCCAGGCTGTTGATTGCCGTCGAAAACTGACCCACTTAATGCAGTAATTTCCATCTAAGACTGACCCACGTAAAACCCTACCCTGCTACTTTTTAAAGCGGGGAGTTCCTAGGAGTGATAGACGTGGCGACATTGAGTGTCATCAGACGCTGGGCCCTGCGCGAGCAGATGTCCATTCGTGAGATAGCAAGGCGTACAGGCCTGTCTCGCAACACCGTAAAGAAATACCTGCGAGCCGGTGAAGAGGAGCCGCGCTACGCGAAGCGAGCGAGCTCAAGCAAGCTCGATCCCTATGCCGAGAAGCTCTCGACTTGGCTCGCGATCGAGGCAACCAAATCGCGGAAACAACGGCGCAATCTGCGGCAGATCCACACAATGGAAGCACAAGCCAACGAATTCGCGTCCTGTTTGCTCATGCCGAAAAGTCACCTCACCCCGATGCTGGGCGGCAGCCCTGAGATGGCTCGGATCCTTGCTTTGCAGCAGCGTTGCAACGTGAGTAAGGAAGCTGCCGCGCGCAGGTACGCGGAGCTTCATGGTGACAATTTTGCGATCATCTTCTCCCGAGACGGAAAAATGCTCTATTCAGTTCGAGGTGGCGATTTTCCGTGGATCGAGCCGCGCCGCGGCCAGGATCTCTTTCGGGATTCGCTTGCGCGGACCTTCTCAGGGGACGACGGAGACATTTCAGACCAAGAGGAGAGCGACCCCCACTGGTGGCTCGGGGACCGTGATGCTCGTAGCTGGCAGCTTTGGGAGGAGGTGCTTGTGCAGCAAAACGGGTATCGAATCACGTTGCTTCTGGGCAACCGCACCGACGGTGACGATTGATTCCACATGATCTCGCGGTCGCGGTCGCGGGCCAGCGCCAACGCAGGTACCTGGAAAATTCAAGGTAAGTTGAAAAACCTGCCGAAGAATTCAAGGTGACGTGAACAGGCAGTTCAAGATGTCGTAGCTCTACACTCGGTAAGTGCCTGATCCATCAAGAGGTCTGATTCAGGATGAGTTGATCATCGACAGCTGCTGCGGAACGACACTTGGCCTGGCGAACGCGCCACTCAACTTTCGGGGGCGGCCTGCGCCGCCACGCTGCATCGGGTGATCAGCGGCGGCGCCAGGCACGCGCCGACCTTGGAAAAGGCAGAATGCGGTCCAACAGCCGGTCCCGGCCAGAGCCGGACATCCGCGATTGGCTTTCAACATGACGAACCGAACCGACCTTCCAGTCCCAGACCGGGTGCTCAGTGCCGCAAGAGCAGCCGAGATGCTCCGCGTGTGGGTCGCCGATGGCGACCAGGTGGTCACCCTCTCGCCCGCCATGTGGGCCGACCCCGGGGCTTGGGGTCCGCTGCTTGCGGACCTTGCGAATCACGTTGCTGCGGCATATGAGGCGAAGGGCATCAACGGCGATGCCGCTCTCCGCACCATTCGTGCTGCCATGGATGCCGAATGGTCGCATCCGACCAATACTGCCTGAAGCCCGGACCCGGCCAGAAGCGGCCGTCCAGCGCCGAAGCCGAATTCGCTCAGACGCTGCCGACCGTCTTCTATGAGTCAAGCAATACTTCTTTCCCACACGCGGAAAAGCTTCACATGACCACGATTGCCGAGAACACGGGATTTGTCACGCTCATCAACGTCTTCACGGTCGAGCCTGCGAATCAACAGGAACTCCTCACCCTGCTCGCGCGCGCCACCGATACATCCGTGCGCCACGTGCCGGGCTTCGTCTCGGCTGCCCTTCATGGCAGCTTCGACGGTACAAAGGTCGCGATGTACGCGCAATGGCAAAGTGCCGAGCACTACCAGGCAATGCGCTCGAATCCAGTCGCCTCACCCTATCTGGAACAGGCACTGGCCATAGCCAAGTTCGACCCAGGGATGTACGAAGTGGTGAAGGTCTTCTCTGCGCCTGCAGCCGACGGCGGTTGATTCGCAGCTTGCGGCCAACACCGGACTGCCGAGGTCGCCTCAGAATTCGGACAACAGCAGTCCTCGTGCAATACCACGCTGACCGCCAGCAACGTCAGCCACGATAGGCTTGCGTAAGGCGCGAGCGCGGGTTGACTGTCCGAAGCGCACGCTAGGGGGAGCGTGGAGAAGTTTGTGAAGTGTCGGTTTTTCGTCCGGACCGATGTACCACCGCCCCAATGCGCCGCGTCACCTGCGCACCAACGGGATCTGAAGATTTGTCGGCCTGTTCAGCTCTGTATCAAAGCCGCGACCGTCTACATTGCGCGCGCCCCAGAAGAGCAACCCATGTGACAGATAGACCAAGTCGTACTCCATAAAGTTCTTGCCGGCTGCCAGCCCGAACGGTGCGAAGTTCTTGCCGAGAACACTTTGCGTATGGCCAACCTCCCACCTTGCATAGTCCTGTCCCGCAACCTGGTTCAGCACATCAGCGAAGCCCTGGAGCAATGGGGTCACTTCGTAGGCCTCATCCGCGATGAAATCCACCTTCTGAGCGCCAAGTGCAATTGCATGGCCGCCGCGCCAAAGCATATGACCCTTGAGTCGTAGGCGTGCGACTGGCGCTCTGCCGTAGGGATCGGCGAAGTTGAGGATGGTCAGTTCGAACCGTCCGTCCGGCAACGCTTTGAACTCACGCTGGAGGTAGAACGGTTTGAGCGAACCGTCCGCATTCTTTGCGGCACTGGGGCGTACCTCCGGGGCGATGCTTGTCCAGTCGCCGACGACGGCTTGCTGGACCTGTTCGGTGCTGATCCACCGACCCGCCGAGGTTTGCTCCGTCTGCTGAGTTGGCATGCTAGATACTCCAAGTGAGGATAAGGGCGGCGAGGTGGCCGTTCCGCAGCCTGCGACGATCAGCAATGGGATGAATGCGACAACGTACAACAGTGATCGACGGGATGACATGCTGAGAACTCCTGATTTCAGTCGAGCGCGAACGCACGCGCTGGACTCAGGCATGCGTCGCGCTTTTTGGTCCAAGGAGGAGCCGCGCGAAGATGAGGATGTGACCCACCATCAAGGGTGGCACCACCACCATCGGGATGTAGTAGGTGGCGCCGAAGTCACCGGGCGCCGCGAACGTCAAGCCGCGTGCGAAGGCGTTGAGGAAGTCGGCCGTCCCCACGACGCTGAACATCCACACGCATGCGACGGCCCAACGGGCGTTGGCTTTCAGTGCGGCGATGGAGATCAAGGCGAGAACCGCGGTCAGCAGGTCGCCGTAGGCGGTAGGGAGAGTGAACCGAGGGTTCATCGGCCCGGTCGTGACACCGTGAATGAGGAAGGACAGGCCCAGGTACCGGAACACGTGCGGGAAGATGAGGATCATCAGCGCGTCGCGCGCCGGCAGGGTCCGAATGCGCGGCCAGATGTACCAAAGGGCCATCAGTCCAGACGCCAGCAGGCCCATGGTCACGCTAAGCGGAAGGATCAGTTCGAGGGGGATCATTAGAGTTCAACCTTCAGTTGTTTTAGCGGTGGACGAAGAATCCGTTGGCGTTCAGTCATCGACATCTGTCGAGTGCGCCAGATCCTTCTGAGCCTCCAGGGCAGCGAGCCGGCGGGTCAATGCATCGTGAACAAAGGCGTATGCATCGCTGCCCAAGGTGAGCCGCCGGGGCGCGGGGCTTTGATCGCTGGATTTGATGATCGCCTGCGCCACCTTGCGTGGATCCCCCCGAAACATGCCCAGCCCCGCGGACGCCACCATGCGCCGAAACTCCCCCACCGCGGACTGCTCGTACACCTCCATTGGTCGACCGAAGGCTGCGCTCGATGTGCCGAAGTTCGTCCGCGATGCGCCCGGTTCGACAAGCGTCACCTCGATGCCAAAGCCGGCAATCTCGGGAATCGTGCCTTCGTAGAAGCCCTCGATGCCCCACTTGCTCGCCGCATAGATGCCCATGGTGGGGTAGGCGCCCTGTCCCACCATCGAGGAGATCTGGATGATTCGCCCACCGCCCTGAGCACGCAGCCGAGGAATGACCGCCCGGGCGAGGTGGATCGATCCCAGCAGGTTCGTTTCGAACTGGCGCTCGATCTGTGCGTCATCCACTTCCTCTGCTGCGCCCAGCAGGGCATAGCCGGCGTTGCTAACTACTACGTCGATGCGCCCGAGATCCGCGAACGCCTTGTCGACGACGCGGTGCACGGCGGCGGCGTCGACCACGTCGAGGATGCCGACCCACAAGCGGTCGCCGTATTGCTCGACCAAGTCGGAAAGCACGTCGGCTTTGCGGACCGTCGCAGCGACGCGGTCGCCACGCGCGAGCAGGATTTCGGTCAACTGTCGGCCGAAGCCGCTGCTGGCCCCAGTGATGAACCAGGTCTTGAACATATCGAACCTCGCTTCCGTCGGTGATGGGTGTGGCTCAGGCGAACGCCGCCCGGTTCTGGGTGATGAAGGTCGGGAGAGACAACGGCGGCGTGCCGGTCAGTCTTTCGACGACGTCGTTGGTGCCGGCGAACACGCCGTTCTGGTAATCCTGGGCGACTTCGCACAGGTGTTGCACCAGGAATTCGTTGAACTTATATGTCTGCTCCATCCGATCGCGGAACGCCTCGATGGACATCGGCGCATAGGAAATCTTGGCGCCCAATACGTCGGTCATGGCTGCGGCGATTTCGTCGTGGTCCATCTCTCGCGGCCCGTGCAGCCCGTAGATCTTTCCGCCATGACCCTCGGGTTCGGCCAGGAGCTTTGCGATCACGCGGCCCTGATCGTCGGTACTGATCGGCGCATGGCGCCCGTGAGCGAAAGGGAAAAGAATCTGTTTGGTCGCCCAGATTTCCTTCGCGAAGTGCGGATAGGTGAGCCAGTCCGCAAAGAAGGTCGGCCGCAGATGCGTCGTCGGCACGCCCGACCAGTCGAACACCCGTTCGGACATCCAGTGATCACGGGCTGCATGGCTTTTCGAATCTCGGCGCGCCGAGATCTGGGACATGTTGACGATGGCGCTCACGCCAGCTTCCTTGGCCGCTTGTGCGAAGAACGCACTGGCCTGGACGATGCCTGGAAGAAACGGGTGCAGGAAGTACGCCGACCGAACGCCTTGCATCGCGGACTGGATGGCGTCGATGTCGGTGAAGTCGCCCAGCGCGATTTCAACGCCCCTGGCCCGAAGCTCAGCTGCCTCGTCTCCGTCCCGGCGAACATAGGCACGAACTGGCAGGCCCATTTTCAACAGGTTGTCAATGGCGAGGCCGCCGGTGCGGCCCGTTGCGCCGCTGACGAGAATTTCTGCTTTGCTCATGATGCAAATACTCCGATGAAGAGGGCCGTTGCTTCCGTCTAGGAAGATGGGCCCGTGACCGACACATGTGACCGAATCAGTTCCTGATTCAGCTTTCGAAAGGGGCGCGATCTAGGAGGTCGCACACGTCGGGGATCTCGAACCCATGCACGTGGCGGTGCCCGATATCGGCGAGTCCGGTTCCGACGGCGGTGTGCGGCTTCTTGCGGGCAACCTCGGCAAGCGCGCTTTGGAAAGCGGCCTTGAAGCCAAGGCGGGGGTAGAGCGCCAGCGTATCGTCGATGAGTGATGGCGTGATCTCGTCGATCCAGAGTCCCATCACGTCGACATGGGCCCCCATGTGAACCAGCGCGACCTCTGCTTCCTTTCGGTCGGCGATGCCGGCGCTTGAGTGCAACGCGATGGCATCCCAGACCAGTTGAGCCTTTTCCTCGGGGTAGCCATTTGCGACCAGGATCTTGCTAGCGGCGTCTGCGCCGTCCACCTCGAATCGATGCTCTGCTGAGTAGTCGGTGGTGAGGCCAAGGTCGTGCAGGAGCGAGGCGAGATACACCGCCTCACGGTCGTACTTCAGGCCGCGCTTGCGACCTAGGAACTCGGCGAACCACCAGGTGCGGTGAACGTGGTTGCGCATGGCGGGCGCATGCACGCTTTGCACCACGTAAGCCGCTTTGCGGGCCAGTGCGGTATTCGGCGCACCGATGCCGCCGATGAGAATTTCTTTGTTCATTACGCCGACCCCTTAACGATTTCGCTTGCATGACCTGAACTTTAGGAGTTGGGCCATAGGCATGAATGACTCTTTAACGATCATTCGTGCCACAATTCATCGACCTACTTGGAGCCGCCATGACTGGGAAAAAGAGGACTACGATGCGCACGCTGTCTGCTCCTGCGGCACGAAAGCGCATGGTCATCTTGGGGTTACCGCCCGTCGACGCGTTGGATGTCATCGGGCCTGCTGAGGTGTTCACGCTGGCGAACCGACTGCACAGGGGAGAAAGACGCCCCTACCTGTTGGAACTGGTCTGCCCAGGGCCTGACCTGGACCTGGAGAGCGAGACCGGTATCGGCCTCAGAGCGCATCGAACGCTCGACCGGGAGCGAAGGTTCAGCAAGCCCATCGACACGCTGCTGGTGGCTTCGGGCTTCAATCCCGAGCAGCAACTTGATAGGACGGTCATTCAGTGGATCAGGAATCGATCGCGCTCGGTTCGGCGCATCTGTTCTATCTGCGTCGGCGCGTTCGCATTGGCGGATGCCGGCCTGCTTGACGGCCGTCGGGCAACGACTCACTGGGGCATGGCCAAACGCTTGGCCGAGCTTTACCCAGCAGTGGTGGTGGATCCCAACCCGATCTGGGTCAAGGACGGAAACATTTACACATCGGCGGGCATCTCAGCTGGCATCGACCTTGCACTGGCTCTTGTCGACGAGGACCTGGGTGACGACCTCGCGCTCGAAGTCGCCAGAAATCTTGTGCTCTTCCTGCGTCGCCCGGGTGGCCAGGCGCAGTTCAGCGTCTCGCTTCAGGCGCAGCATGGTCTGGGTTCCAAGTTGGAGGGTCTGCGGATGTGGATCAGCGAAAACCTGAGCCTGGCGCTCACGGTCGATGTTCTGGCGGACCATCTTGCGATGAGCGTGCGCACGCTCATTCGAACCTTCGAGAGAGAGTTGCAAACCACTCCGGCGCGGTACGTCGAGGACGTTCGATTGGAAGCCGTGCGTCGCGCACTCGAGCTCGGCGGCTCTATGGAAGAAGTCGCCCGCCGTTGTGGCTACCGAAGTGTGGATGTCCTCCGACGGGCCTTTGTACGTCGGGTCGGGGTCAGTCCTAAAGAGTACGCACAGCGGTTTGCACGAGCGGCGATGGACTGAGCTCTGACTCCTCGGCCGGAGGCTTGCTCGATCGCGCGGCGGCGCTGGATCGTCGGCTTCACACTCGCGGTGCCGGCGATCCGGCGCATGCTCACAAGCGACAGCTTTCCGACAGACTCAAGGCCCGCTATGGGCCGAGGCTGTGTGCAAACGCCCTCAGCGCATTCGTATGCTGAGCACGCGCGTGATGGGCGCGTGATGAGCCTCACAGGCCATTCAGCAGCGGTTGATCGCGCGTAGTGTTTGCCGAGCACGCTTCACGCCGGCAAGGCCGAACAGAAGAGGCTTAAGCCTCCACCAGCCGCATTGCCTTCATTGTTCCCGCGATGCCCAGGATGCTCATCACCCGCTTGAGGTTGTAGGCGAGCACGTGAAGACTCATCTCCGTCCCGACGTGAGCCATCGTCTTCATCAGGAAGTGCGTTGAGCCCATCCAGTGCTTCAGCGTGCCGAACACATGCTCGATGGTCGCGCGTCGCAACGTCATCGCATCGGGCTTTCGGTCCAAGCGCTGCTGCATACGATCGATCACGGCTTCATGTTCCCAGCGGCGAATTCGTCGCGCGGATGACGTCGTGCACTGATCCTTCAACGCGCAACCTGGGCAAGCGCTGGGCCAGTACAGGCGAAGGTCCAGGTTGTCCTCCCATCTGCTGAACCGGTAGATGGCTCGCTCACCGGATGGGCACTGGTACTCATCGTCCTTTGCGATGTAGATGAAGTCGGCTTTGCCGAAGCGACCATGCGCCTTCGCGTTGGAGGTCATTGGCTTGGGAACGAAGGCAGTGATTCCGGCATCCTCGCAGGCCTTGATCTCCAGGCTGTTGAAGTACCCGCGGTCAGCGAAGGCCTGCAGCTTGTTCTTGCCCATGGCCTCGCGTGCGCCCACTGCCATCTTGGTGAGCTGAGTTCGATCGTTGCCGATGTTCGTGACCTCGTGGGCGACGATGAGGTGGTGCTTGCCGTCGACTGCCGTCTGTACGTTGTAGCCGACCAGGCCTGTGCTCTTGCCCGATTGAAGCATCGAACGCGAATCAGGATCCGTCAGCGAGCGCTGCTGGCCTGGTTCGCTCTTGAGCTGCTCCTTGGTCTCGTCAAGTTGCCGCATCCGCTCGCGCAGCTTGCCGATCTTGTCCTGCAGGCGATCGGTCTTGGCCTCGAGGTCAGCCGGTTGGACGCGGTCTGCAGTTTCCAGCGCGTCGAGGTAGCGCTGGATGCTCTGCTCGATCTGCTCCTTGCGAGCATCGATCTTGCCCGGCGAGAAGTTGCGATCGCGACTGTTGACCGCTTTGAACTTGCTGCCGTCGATGGCCACCACCGCTTGCGAGAAGAGCTTCATTTGCCGGCACAGAACGATGAAGCTGCGGCACACGTTGCGAATGCCTTTGCCGTTCTCACGGCGAAAGTCGGCGATGGTCTTGAAGTCCGGTGTCAGGCGGCCTGTCAGCCACATGAGTTCGACATTGCGCTGCGCCTCGCGTTCGAGCCGGCGACTGGACTGGATCCGGTTGAGATAGCCGTAGATGTACAGCTTGAGCAAGACCGCGGGGTGGTACCCAGGGCGACCCGTAGTTGCAGGGTCTGCGCCGCCGAAGCCGAGTGCGGCTAGATTCAGTTCGTTGATGAACGCATCGACGATGCGAACCGGGTTGTCTTCGCCGACGTAGTCGTCAAGGCATTCCGGAAGCAACGTGACCTGGTGTCGGTCCGCGCCTTCGATGAATCGCTTCATGGGCCACCTCGCTGAAAACGGGTGACCTCATTTTATTTTGGAAGGGTGAGTGCAGGAAGCGTTTTCACACAGCCTCGGCCCAGAACGGCTGTTCACGGCTCGATCACCGCCGACGTTAGAGTCCCTCACGGGTCCATCGTCGGGGTCGACGGGAAAGGTGGGTTACGGACGGAACGGACCGGAACCCATCCGCACACGCGCAGGTGCACTGGCGCGGTACCGAATTCGCGAACCTTCGATGGCGTGCCGCGCGAAGCTCGGATGACGCATGTGGCGCCTGGATGGGGCGACGCCGCAAGGAGAGGGGTGTCTGCTAGCCGCAAAAGTCCAGTGTCGTTCTGCAACGGCGGTGGCGCGTTCGATAATTCGGCATGGCGACCCTGTTGCATTCCGCGGACCGTGCTTCCCTTTCCGGGTGGATCCGCGACGAGCGGCATGCGGCCGGCATCAGCGGGATGCGCGCCCAGTTGCGCAAGAGCGGGTATCGCCCGCACAGCCACGATACGTACACGGTATCCGTCGTCGAAGGCGGCATCCAGGAGTTTGCGTACCGGCGCTCCGTGCATCGTTGCGCGAGAGGTCAGGTTTCCGTCCTGCACCCCGATGAAAGACACGACGGCCGACCGGCGACTGGCGAGCCCCTCAGATACAACTGCCTGTACCTGAGCCCTGCGGCGATACAGGATGCGATCGCGGCGACCGGTGTGCGCAAGGCAACCTTGCCTTTCATCAGCGAGCCCGTCCTGGATCATCCCGGGATAGCACAGGCTGTGAGAGCCGCGTTCGAAAACGAGTTGGAGCCCCTGTTTGCGGACTCGCTCGTCGTCTCGCTCGCGAATCATCTGGCGGACCTGGCTTTCGGCTTGCAGGTCGAAGTCGTCCGCCGGCGCCTCGACGTCGCCGCGCTGAATCGCGCGGCCGAGTTCCTGCGCTGCAGCGCGGACCGCGTGGTCCATTCGCGCGAGCTGGAAGCGATCACAGGGCTCACGCGCTTCGATCTGGCCACGCAGTTCAAGCGGCGATTCGGCACTTCACCCTACAGGTACCTCCTGATGCGCAGGCTTGAACTGGTTCGCGCGGCCCTGCTCTCCGGAGTCGACCTGGCCGAGGTCGCGCAGCAGACCGGATTTGCCGACCAGTCCCACATGGGGCGCGTCTTTCGCCTGGCGATCGGCATGACGCCACGGGAATTCGTCCGCTTGCATCGAAGATGACGTCGCCCGGCCCAATTCGGGCGAAAGCGTTGGCACACGATCGTTCTATACGCGGATTTTCGGGTCCGACAGACTCGCGGCAAAGACTACTTCACCCCGCCTGCCGCCATGAGCCTCGAGTCCGTTCGCACTTTCCTTCATGCCCATGCGCCCGACGTCCAGATCGTCCGACTCGAGCGCGAGCACACGACTGCCGTCATTTCGCGGGAGTGGGATGTGCTCCCCGCGCAAGTCGCGAAAACGCTGCTGCTGCGACGGGGGAGCGAGTGGGTCATGGCGGTCACCTGCGGAGACCGGCGCCTGGACAATCGCAAGTGCAAGGAGGTGTTCGGCGGCAAGACGAAGATGGCGGGTCCAGAAGACGCCGAGGCAGTGACCGGCCATCCGGTAGGTGGTGTGTGCCCGCTCGGTTTGCGCACCCCGCTTGCCGTGTATTTCGACATCGCGCTGAAGCAGTACGCCGAAGTCGTCCCCGGCGCGGGCTCGAAGACGCACGCCTTCCGGATCGCTCCTTCGCGGCTCGCCACGCTGGCGAACGCGCACTGGGTCGATATCTGCGGCTGAGGCCGCCGCAGGGTTGAGATCCTTCCGTCGAGTTCAAGTTTTTCCGGAATCTGCCGATATAGAGAATCCACCGAGGATTCGCGCCCGGCAACCGGAGTTCACATTGATCAGCCCACTGACGACTTTCGCGCCTTTGAGCGGTTCTGGGCAGATGGCCTCGCCTCGAGCGGCAAGCCTTGGAGACAACGCCCTGGCGCCGGTGACGCAGGTGTCCGCTGCCACGACGGTCACGCTGGGGCAGCGCGCCGCGACGCTCGACCCGCAGACCTATCCCATGCCGCTGCGCGTGGAGCCCTCGCCGCCGGTGTGGGAGCACCGGTCGAGTGACGCCATCTCTTCCCTGATGGCGCGCAACTATGTCTACCAATCGGTCGGCAGCCGCTTCCAGGGCCTGGGCGCGGCGCTGCTGGAGCGCTTTTCCAGCGAAAAAGGCGACTTCTCGCAATCGGTGATCCGGGTCCCCGGCGGCGCCGCACCGGGTGCGGACGTCTCGGCGCTGGCGACGGTGATGCAGTCGCAGATGCATGCGCAGGCCGACGACCAGGTCACGCTGGACATCAAGACAGCCAGTGGCGCGAATGTCCACCTGAGCCTGGGCAGCCAGGACGGCGGCCTGGCGGTCCAGGTCGAGGTGAGCGGCGGCGAGCTCAGCGACGCCGAGCGCGCCGCGCTGGAAAAGCTCTCCGGCGCCTTCCAGGAGGCGATCGACGGCCTGGGCGCCAAGCCGCCGCGCCTCGATCTCGGCGGACTGACGCAGTTCGACACTTCGGTCCTGTCCTCGGTCGACTTCCACGCGAGCCTGAAACTCGACGGCAAGAACACGCAGGCGGTGGATTTCCACGCTGACAGCAAGGCGAGAACCGTGGCTGTGACCGGGCCGTCCGGCACGGTGAAGGTGGACGTGGACCTGTCGAATCCCTCGATCCTCGGCAACGCCCGGCAGCAGGCCCAGGCCGTGGACCGCTACCTGCAGCAGTTCGATGCCGCGAACAGCCGTGGCAGGGGCGACGCATCGCTCATGGCGATGTTCAAGGACGCCTTCACCGAGCTGAACAGCAACTACGGCGTGACGGCGCCCCTGGCCGGCCGCGCGGCGCCGGGCGTGATGGCGCTGAATGACGTGGACCACAGCATGCTGAGCGGTCTGGCCGACTTCAGCGCCTCGGTCGTGCAGGCGGCGCAGTCGAGCAATCCGATGCATCCGGAAGAACTCGACACCTTCTCCTACCAGGCGTCGCAGGACACCAGCGTCATCGGCAACGATCCGCGCAACCGTTCGGTGAAGCAGCAACAGCAGTCGCACCTGAACGCGAGCTACCACCAGGCGTTGTCCCCGGAGCTGTCGCTCTTCCTCACCAACGCGAAGGAATCGCAGTTCTACTACTACAACCAGATCAAGGACGATGCCCGGAGCTCGACCGACATTGCCTACAGCGATGGCGCGCTGGTCAGGGCATCGCTCAGCCAGTCCGCGAGCCAGTCCACGCGGGTCCAGAAGTACATGATGGGGAGGCTGGAGGAAGACACGACGACGCCCGGCGAAGGCGCGCGTTCATGGGATTTCCGGGAGTTGCTGCGCGCCGTCGAGAAGGCATCCCTGTCCAAGGATCCGCAGGACCTCCGCCGCCGGGAGCAGTCGCTCGCGACGATCGAGGGCTTGAGCGGCTTGCAGACGAATCCGGCCACGCTGCGCCGGCAAGGATCGTCGACGGCTGCCTGACGCCCGCGCTTCCCGGGAGGCGGGAGAATGGGCGGCATGCACAGATCCGATTCGCTCCCGTCGCGCCCCAGTGGCTTCGTCCTGACGGTGTTCGTCGCCGCCGTGCTGGCGGGATGCGCCTCCGAGACCGCGGCCCCGCCTGCGCAGGTGCAGGTGCAGGTGCCAGCACCGCCTTCACCGCGAACCGCCGCGCCCGCAAGCCCCGAGCCGGCCGGGCCCGATCAAGGCTTCGACCGCTGGATCGCGGATTTCCGCGCGCAGGCACGCGCCTCCGGCGTCCGTGACGCAGCGCTGCGCGACGCCTTCGACGATGCACGCTACCTTCCGCGCGTCATCGAGCTCGACCGCGCGCAACCGGAATTCACGCGCGCCATCTGGGAATACCTGGACAGCGCGGTGACAGATGCGCGGGTCGCCACCGGTCAGGACAAGCTCTCCCAGTTCCGTGCCGAAGCCGACGCGGCCGCGGCGCGCTACGGGGTGCCGCCCGCGACCATCGCGGCGATCTGGGGCATCGAGAGCAACTACGGCGGCAACTTCGGCAACACGCCAACCATCGACGCGCTGGCGACGCTGGGTTTCGAAGGCCGCCGCCAGGACTGGGCGCGTGGCGAACTCATGGCCGCGCTGAAGATCATCGACAACGGCGACATCGACCATGCACGAATGATCGGCTCCTGGGCCGGCGCCATGGGCCAGACCCAGTTCCTGCCATCGAGCTTCCTCGCCTACGCGGTGGATGCCGATGGCGACGGCCGGCGCGACATCTGGGGCAGCATGGCGGACGTCATGGCGTCGACCGCGAACTACCTGGCGCGCTCGGGCTGGCAACCCGGGCAGCCCTGGGGAACCGAGGTGCGGTTGCCCGCCGGCTTCGACTACGGCCGTGCCGATCCGTCGCTGCGCCAGCCGAGCAGCCAGTGGGCTGTCGAAGGCGTGCGCAGCATGGATGGACAACCCCTGCCGGCGTTCGACGATGGCGCGATCCTGCTGCCCGCGGGTGCGCGCGGGCCGGCCTTCCTGGTCGGTCCCAACTTCCGCACCATCCTGCGCTACAACAACTCGGACAGCTACGCGCTCGCGGTGAGCCTGCTTGCTCAGCGGCTCGCTGGGGGGCCGGGCGTGCAGGCGCCATGGCCGCGCGAATCGAGCGCGCTGTCGCGCAGCCAGGTGCGCGACCTGCAGACCGCGCTGAACCAGCGCGGCTTCGACAGCGGAACGCCCGACGGCATGGCGGGCCCGGCCACCCGCGATGCGCTTCGGCGCTACCAGCGCAGCGTGGGTCTTCCAGCGGATGGATATCCGAACCTCGAGCTGCTCCAGCGCCTGCAGGCGCCTTAGCTTGTGCGCGACGCGCTCGCCATCGACTTCCAGACTTCGTCGAACGCCTCGACGAAGGCGCGCTCCGCCACCGACATCGGCCGGTAACGGTTGCGGATGATCCGCACGGGCAGCTTCTCCGACGACTGGAACGGCCGCACCTCCAGCCCCGCCAGCAAGCCGCCCGCGATGGCCACCTGGTCCACCACGGCAATGCCCACGCCGGCTTGTGCGAACCAGCAGGCGGTCGTGGAACTGGTGCATTCGAAGTCCCGGTGCATCCGGGCACCGGCCGTGCCGAAGGCTCGGCGCAAGGTCTGGCCGAAGGGCGTCGACTCCGGCGACGAGATGACCCGCTCGCCCGCCAGGTCCGCCGGTCGGATGAGCTTCTTCGCCGCCAGTGGATGGTCGCCGCGCATCACGCAGGCCAGCCCGCACTGGTAGCTCTTGACGGTCTCCAGGTTCGGGTTCTCGTGCGGCGCGAGGGCGACGCCGAGGTGCGTGGAGCGGTCCAACAGCGTCTGGTTGATGATCTCCGGCGCGACGACCTGGACCCGGCAATGAAGGCGTGGGAAATCGGCGTACAGCCGGGCAACCGAGCGTGATACGAGGTAGGGCGCGAGGCTCGCCGAGCAGACGAGCCGCAGCGTGGCCCGGGCCCCCGCCGCCAGTTCCCGGTTGGTGTCCTTCACCTTCTCCACGCCCTGCCAGAGCTTGTCGATCTCCTCGTAGAGCTGCTGCGCCTCGGGCGTGGGAATCAGCCGGCCCTTGACGCGCTCGAACAGCACCAGCCCGCTGGCCCGCGTCGCCTGCGACAACACCTTGCTGACGGCCGGCGCCGACACGTGCAGGAGTTCGGCGGCGCTGTTCACGCCGCCCGCCAGCATGACGGCGCGAAACACTTCCATCTGCCGGAGATTCATGGGTGTGCTCGGGTGGTTCCAGGTGTTAACCGCAGTTTAACGGTGAGGTCGTTCTTTTCACTTGGCGTGGCCATGTCATAGGCGAACAATGCGCTGCATGAGGTGTTAACCCAGGCCGGCAAGAATGCGGTCGACAGGGCCGGACGAGCCCGCAGGAGACAAGACCATGATCAAGCTCGACAGGCGGCGCTTCGCCGTCTCCATGGCGGCCGGCGCGGCCGCGCTTGCCCTGCCTGCGCTCGCCAGCGCGCAGGACAAGCCGCTCACCATCTTCCTGACCGTGCCGCCGGGCACCTCCTCCGACACGCTGGCGCGGATGCTGGGCGAAAGCCTGCGCGCCAGGCTCCACCGCACCGTCGTGGTCGAGTCCAGGTCCGGCGCGGGAGGCCTGGTCGCCATCCAGGCGCTGCGGAACTACGACGCCGATGGCTCCTGGCTGATGATGGCGCCCAACTCGGCGGTGTCGCTGCTGCCGCTGTTTTCGACCAAGCCGACCTTCGACTACGAGAAGGAACTCACCGCGGTGGTCGAATGCGCTTCCGCGCCAATGGCCTTCACCGTCAACACGGCCTCCGGCCTGGCGACGCTGCCCGACTACTTCGATGCCGTGCGGAAGGATCCGCGGCGCGGCTTCATCGGCGTGCCCAGCCCCGTGAGCATGGGCGCGCTCGTCATCTACCAACTGGGAAAGCAACTGGGCCTGCCGCTGCAGTCCGTTCCCTATCGCGGCGGCTCGCCGCTGCTGGCCGACTTGCTGGGCAACCAAGTGCCGGCGAGCGGCTCCATCCTTCCCGACTACCTGGAGATGCACCGCGTGGGCAAGCTCAGGGTGCTGGCCCATGCGAGCGAGAAGCGATCGGTGCTGGCGCCCGAAATTCCCACGCTGACCGAGGCGGGCTATCCGGGCTATGTGGCGGTCACCTCCTTCGGCCTCTATGCCAAGGCCGGCACGCCCGCGCGCAAGGTCGACGACTACGCGGCCATCGTCACGGAGGCGTTGGGGACAGCGCCTGTGGTCGAAGCCTTGCACAAGATGGGCCTGGTGCCTGTGGGCGGCACGCCGGCCGAACTCCACCGAAAAGTGCTGGCGGACCGCGCCCGCTGGGCGCCGGTCATCAAGGACGCCGGCATCAAGATGGACGCCTGAGCCGTGGCCGAAGACATCCAGCAACGCGTCACCGCGATCGGCCTCACGCCGAAGGCCGGCACCATGGAATTCCGCAGGGTCGGCCGCTCGGGCCTGAAGGCCTCGGCCATCGGCATCGGCTGCTTCCCCTTTGGCGGCTTCGTCCGGCAGGACGTGGTGCAGGCCGTCGTCGACCAGGCGCTCGAACTGGGCATCAACTACTTCGACACGGCCAACAGCTACGGCATCGGCAAGTCCGAGGAGGCGCTGGGCCTGGCGCTGCAGGGCGGCCGGCGCGCGCAGGCGCTGATCGCCACCAAGTTCGGCAACCGCACGGGCGACGGGCCCAACGAGGCCGGCAACTCGCGCATGGCGGTGATCAATGCCTGCGAGGCGAGCCTCAGGCGGCTGAAGACCGACTGGATCGACCTCTACCAGGTGCACTGGCCCGACGCGGACACGCCCATCGACGAGACGCTGCGCGCGCTCGACGACCTGGTGCGCGCCGGCAAGGTGCGCTACATCGGCGCCTCGAACTTCTTCGCGTGGCAGCTCTGCGAGGCGCACTTCACGGCCGAGAAGCTGGGCGTGCCGGGCTTCATCTCGGCGCAGGACCACTACAGCCTGCTCTACCGTGACATCGAGAAGCGCTTCGAGCCCTTCTGCCTGAAGTACGGCGTGGGCATGACGCACTACTTCCCGCTGGCGGGCGGCATGCTCAGCGGGGCATACACGCGCGGCCACGTTACGCCGGGCACGCGCCAGGCCAACAACCCCAACACCGCGGCCTGGCAGTCCGAACGCAACTGGGACGTGCAGGAGAAGCTGCTGGCCTTCGCGCAGGCGCGCGGCTGGACGCTCGCGCAGATGTCGCTGGCCTGGCTGCTGCAGCGCAAGGCCACCTTCACCGTCATCGCGGGCGCCGACAAGCCGCAGCACCTGCTGGAGAACGTGAAGGCGCTCCAGGTGCGCTTCACGGAAGAGGACCTGACCGAGATCGACCGCATCACGCTGGTCGACGAAGACCGCTCCGTCGCGCCGCCGTACCGCACCTTGCGGCCGGAGAAGGTGCATGAGTTCGAACCCATGCAACGCGCCAAGGCCGGCGCCCCGAGCCAGGCCGCGCACTGACCCTGCCAGACCCCGAAGACCCCAGAAGGAAAGCCTCATGCTGACGACCGTCAAGACCGTTCCCCTGCTCAGCGTCCACAACCCCGTGGGCTACCCGCCGAAGATCAGCCGCAAGCAGCCGGCGCCGCGGCTGGACAGCCTGGACGGCAAGACCATCTACCTCATCGACAGCAAGTTCGACGACTCCGTCGAATTGCTCAAGCAGGTGCAGGCCTGGTTCGCGGCCAAGATGCCGGGCGTCAAGACCGTGCTGCGCCAGATGGCGAGCTACTACGGCAAGGACGATCCGCAACTGTGGACCGAAATCCAGACGCAGGGTCACGCCGCCATCATCGGCGTGGGCCACTGCAGCACCTGCGCGCCGGCCGTCTCCACGCACGCCATCACCCTGGAGACCCGCTACGGCGTGCCGACCGTGGCCATCCACACCGACAAGTTCATCAAGGTCGTGCAGTCGGTCACCCGCATGGGCGGTCTGCCGCAATCGCCGCTGGTCTTCGTGCCGCAGCCGGTGATGGGCAAGTCGGCGGACGAACTGCGCGCCTACGTGGAAGGCAATGACCCGTACACGGGCGAGCCCGTGATGAAGGAGATCGTGGACGGCCTGACGCAAGGCCTGGCCGCCAGTCTCTCGGGCGAAGAGCCCTATGCGCGGAGCACGCCGCGCCTTGAAGAGCCCGATACCGAGGAGAACTTGCAGGCGCTCTTCGAGCGCAATCTCTGGACCGATCACCTGCCGATCGTGCTGCCCACCGAGGCACGCGTCGCCGCGATGCTCGCCGCCACCAGCCGCAGGCCCGACGAGGTGGTTGGCCGCATGCAACCCACGCCGAATCGCGGCCTGTGGGAATACACGGTCGAGAAGGTCGCCGTGAACGCAGTGATGGCCGGAGCGAAGCCCGAATACTTCCCCATCATCCTCGCGCTCGCCTCCACCGGGATCACGGCTCGCGGCAGCACCTCCAGCTCGGCGTCGGTGATGACGGTGGTGAACGGGCCGATCCGCCACGAAATACGGATGAACTGCGGCATTGGCGCCATGGGCCCCTACAACCACGCCAACGCCACCATCGGCCGTGCGTACTCGCTGCTGTCGCAGAACCTCCAGGGCGGCTCGGTGCCGGACGAGACCTTCATGGGCTCGATCGGCAACAACTACACCTACAACGGCATCACTTTCGCGGAGAACGAGGAGCGCAGCCCGTGGGAGCCGCTGCACGTGCAGAAGGGCTTCGACAAGGACTCGAGCACCGTGACCGTGTTCCACGGCTGCCGCTCGACCACCTTCAACCTGGGCCTGCGCAAGACCTACTGGCGCGAGCATGTGAAGGACATGCTGCTCGGCACGGACGCGATCACCGCGCCGGTGCTGGTGCTGGATCCGATCACGGCGCGCCAGTTCGTCGACCGGGGCGGCTTCGACACCAAGAAGAAGCTGATCCGCTGGCTGCATGAGACGGCCGAGATGCCGGCTGGCCGCTACTGGGACCTGCAGCTGGTGCAGAACTACATCTACTCGCGCGCCACGCTCGGTGAGTCCGAATCTCCCAAGGCGAAGTATGTGGGCGTGTCGGAAGACACGCCGGTGCGCATCTTCGAGGAGAAGGACATCAATGTGGTCGTGACCGGTGGCGAAGCCAACGGCTACTGGCAGATCATGGGCGCGCACCACAAGGCGACCGTGTCGGTGGACGAGTGGCGTTGAGGGGCCGGGCACATGCGTGAAGTGGAACTGGTCATCATCGGCGCGGGCATCGCCGGCCTGACGGCAGCCGCGGCCGCGGCGCGGGAGGGCATGGGCGTGCTCGTCATCGAGCGCATGGGCGCTGGCGGGCAGGTGATGAACGTGGAGCGCATCGACAACCTGCCCGGGCATCCGGCGGGCATCTCCGGCTACGAGCTGGGCCCGCTGCTTCAAGAGCAGGCGGAGGCGGCCGGCGCGGAATTCATGCTGGACGAGGTGCAGGCGCTGGCACCTGATGGCGCGCGCCATCTCGTGCACTGCAGCGGCGAGACCGTCGCCGCGCGTGCGGTGCTGCTGGCCTGCGGCTCGCGCCGCAAGCTGCTCGGCGTGCCGGGCGAGAACGAGTACGAAGGGCGTGGCGTGTCCCACTGCGCCTCCTGCGACGGGCCGCTGTTTCGCGGGCAGACAGTCGTTGTCGCCGGCGGCGGAGACTCCGCGTTCGGCGAGGCGCTGGTGCTGGCGGCGCATGCGGCCAGCGTGAAGCTTGTCTTCCCCGAGAGCGAGCCGCTTGCACAGCCCTATCTGCAAGAGGCGGTGCGCGCCTTGCCTTGCGTCGAATGGATGCGCGACGCGCGCGTGGTGGAGATCGCGGGCGACGCGAGCGGCGTCACGCACGTGAAGGTGAGAGGTGACGGGACTGGCGAACGCAGCGTTCCCGCGCACGGCATCTTCGTCTACGCAGGACTCGTGCCGGACACCGGCCTTCTCGATGGCCTTGTGAGACTGGATGCACAGGGACGCATCGAGACCGACGCGCGTCTGCGCACCTCCGTGCCCGGCATCTACGCGGCAGGCGACGCGCGCAGCGGCGCGGACTGGCGTCTTGCTTCGGCGGCAGACGAGGGCGCGCAAGCCGCGGCATCCGCCGTGCACGACCTGCGTGCCGTGGCGTAGCCGGACCCGGCAGCATCAGAAAAATGAGATGGAGACATTCATGCACACCAGAAGACGACTGCTCGCAAGCTGCGGCGCCCTGGCCCTCGGGCTGGCCTCTCAGGGGCAGGCGCATGCGGCCGAGTTCCCGCTCGCGGGCAAGCCGATCCGCATCATCGTGGGCTTTCCCGCCGGCGGCGGCACCGACGTGCAAGCGCGCCAGGTGGCGCAGCGGCTCGGCGAAGCGCTCGGCGGCGCACCGGTCATCGTAGAGAACCGCCCAGGCGCGGGCACCATGCTCGCGGCCGTGGAGGTGGCTCGCTCCGCGCCCGATGGCCATACGCTGCTTTACACGCCGGCCTCGACGCTGGCCCAGCTGCCGCACACGCTCGCAGCCGTCAAGTACGACACCTTCAAGGATTTCACGCCAGTCTCGCTGGCCGCGCTCGGGCCCCTGGTGCTCGTGCTGCACAAGTCCGTGCCCGCGCACAACGTGCCCGAGCTGGTGGCCTATGCGAAGAAGAACCCGGGCAAGCTGAACTATGTCTCGCAGGGCGTCGGCACGCCCGCGCACATCTTCGGCCAGGTCTTCGCGAAGCAGGCTGGCATCGACATCGTGCACATCCCCTACAAGGGCGCCAACGATGTCGCGAAGGATTTCGTGGTGGGCCGCGTGCACATGCAGTTCGCGTCGTCTTCCGCCGCCGTCGCGCTGGCGAAGTCGGGCGAGGTGCGGATGATCGGCGCTGTCGCGCCCAAGCGCAGCGCGCTCTTTCCCGAGCTGCCGACCATGGCGGAGCAGGGCATCTCGGGTGTCGACATCGAGAGCTGGATCGGTTTCGTCGGGCCGGCGGGCATGGAGCCGCAGACCGTTGCCAAGCTCAGTGGCGCCTTGCGCAAGGTGATCGACACGCCCACGATCAAGGAGGAGTTCCGCGCAGGCGGCGTCGAGGCGAAGTGGGCGGATCCGCAGCAGTTCGCCGGCATGATCCGCGAGTCCTACAAGCTCTGGAGCGACACGGTCGCGAATATCGGCCTCGCGAAGGAATAGCGCGAAGCCTTCAGCCATGGGGCACGCGCGGTGCCGCCATGGCTGGGCCCGTGTCAGGCCTTGATGAAGGCCAGCAAATCGGCGTTGAACTTCTCCTTGTGCGTGTCGGTCAGGCCATGCGGTGCGCCGGGGTAGACGAGCAACTGCGCGTTCTTCACCAGCTTGGCGGACGCGAGGCCCGCGGCGCCGATCGGCACGATCTGGTCGTCGTCGCCGTGGATCACCAGCGTGGGCACGTCGAACTTCTTCAGGTCTTCGGTGAAGTCGGTTTCGGAGAAGGCCTTGATGGAGTCGTAGGTGTTCTTGTGGCCGCCTTGCATGCCCTGCGCCCACCATGAATCGACCAGGCCCTGCGAGACCTTGGCGCCCGGCCGGTTGAAGCCGAAGAAGGGGCCCGAAGGAATGTCCTTGTACAGCTGCGAGCGGTTGGCGATCTGCGCCGCGCGGATGCCGTCGAAGACTTCGATCGGCAGGCCGCCCGGGTTGGCGGCGGTCTTGAGCATCAGCGGCGGCACGGCCGAAACCAGCGCGGCTTTCGCGACACGCCTTGTGCCATGGCGCCCGATGTAGCGCGCGACTTCGCCGCCGCCGGTCGAGAAGCCGACCAGCACGACCTTCTTCAGGTCCAGCGTCTCGATCACCGTCGCGAGGTCGTCGGCATAGGTGTCCATCTCGTTGCCGTCCCAGGGCTGGCTGGAGCGGCCGTGGCCGCGCCGGTCATGCGCGACCGTGCGGTAGCCGAGCGACGACAGGAAGAGCATCTGTGATTCCCAGCTGTCGGAGTTCAGCGGCCAGCCGTGGCTGAAGACGATCGCCTGGCCCGTGGCAGGACCCCAGTCCTTGAAGTAGAGCTGCGTGCCGTCCTTCGTGACGATGGTGTTGCCCGACGTGCGCTTGCCCTTGGAGGCGGCGGGTGCGGCATTCGCGGCCGCCGACGCGGCGCCGGAGAAACCGGCAGCCAGCAGGCCGCCGGCCGCGGCCGATGCGCCGCCGAGCAGCAGGTTGCGGCGCGAAGGGCCGGCGGAAGGGGAGTTGGAGTCTGCGGACATGGTGAATACCTTTCTGCGGGTGGTTGAAGGGATGAGGGAAGAATTGTTCGATTGAATATCGCGTGCGATGTAAATGATGCTGGTGTGACCGAGGCGGTACTGATTCAGACGTTCTTTTCGAGGCTTGCGCGCAGCGAGAGCAACTGCTCGCGCAAGCCATCGATCTGCTCGGCGGAGAGTTCGGTCGCCCGGCCGATGCACGGTGGAATCGCCATCGCCTTGGCGCGCAACTCGCGTCCGGCGGACGTGAGCGAGACGATGACCTGGCGCTCGTCGACCGCGGAGCGCTCGCGGCGCAACAGGCCGCGCGTTTCCAGTCGCTTGAGCAAGGGCGTGAGCGTCGTCGTCTCGAGGAACACGCGGGCGCAGATCTCGGAGACGTTCACGCCGTCCTGCTCCCACAGCACGAGCATCACGAGGTATTGGGGATAGGTGAGGTCCAGGCTGCGCAAGAGGCCGCGATAGACCTTGTTGAAGCTCAGCATCGTCGAGTACACCGCGAAGCACAGCTGCGAGTTCAGCGACAGCGCATCTGCTGGTTGCCGCGCTGCTTGCCGGGCGGGGGATTGTTTCGTTGCCATGGACGAATTCTATATCGCACGCGATAGAGTTGCAAACTATTTAAGTGGGTCGTGCAAGCGGCCTGGTGCATTGGCATACGCTTTGCATAAAGGAATCGCATTCCCTTTTAAGGAGCGATACCGCGATGACTCACCCGCCCGTGCGCCTGGTTGCATCGGAATACCTGGCCGCGCTCGCGCATGCCGGCGTCGACTATCTCTTCGCCAACGCGGGCACCGACTTCGCTCCGATCGCCGAAGCCTATGCACTCGCCGCGGAATCCGGCGAGAAGGTGCCCGTGCCGGTGATCGTGCCGCACGAGGCGGTCGCGGTCGCGATGGCCTCCGGCTTCGCCTTGGTCACCGGCCGCCCGCAGGCGGTGATGGTGCATGTGGGCAACGGCACGGCCAATGCGGTCAACAACCTCTTCAACGCATCGCGCCAGCGGGTGCCGCTGCTGATGACGGCGGGCCGCACGCCGGTGCTCGAACATGGCACGCCGGCATCGCGCAACAACTTCATCCACTGGGCGCAGGAACTCTTCGACCAGGGCGGCATGGTGCGCGAACTGGTGAAGTGGGACTACGAGTTGCGCCATCCGCTGCAGGTGCGCTCGGTCGTGGAGCGGGCGATGGCGTTGGCGCGTTCGGCGCCGCAGGGGCCTGTCTACCTTGTGCTGCCGCGCGAGGTGCTGGCCGCGCCCTGCGACATGCAGGCGCTACCGCCCTTCCGGCCGGTGGTGCCCGCGACTGCGCCGCAGGCGGACATCGAGGCGCTCGAGCGCGTGGCCGGATGGCTGCGCGAGGCGCGCAATCCGCTGATCGTCACCTCGGATGCGGGGCAGCACGCCGAGGCCTTCGACGCGCTGTCGCGGCTCGCGGAGCGTCTGGCCATCGCGGTGGTCGAGTACCGTCCGCGCGTGGCCTCGCTCCCCTCGGACCATCCGATGCATGCGGGCTTCGACGCGACCGCCTTGCTGCCGGATGCCGACCTTGTCATCGTCGTCGACAGCGACGTCCCGTGGCTGCCCTCCGCCGCGCAGCCGTCGCCGGACGCGCGCGTCGTCCATCTCGGCATCGATCCGCTGCACGCGCGCTATCCGATGCGCACTTTCCCGGCCGACCTCGCCATCGAGGGCGGCTCGGCCGGCGCATTGCGGCAGCTCGACGAACACGTGGGCGAACTTTCGCCCGTGGCGCAGTCGGCTCGCGACGAGCGCTACCAGCGGCTCGCCGCGCGCCATGCAGCGCGGCGCGAGGAACGTCGCCGCCAGGCCGTCGACAAGATGACCGCCGCGTGGGTCACGCGCTGCATCGATGAACTTCGCGACGAGCACACGGTGCTGGTCAACGAATACCCGCTGCTTTCCGAGGAGCTGACGCACCGCCGCGCCCATAGCTTCTTCGCGCTGTCCTCGGCCGGCGGACTGGGTTGGGCGACCGGCGCCGCGCTGGGCATCAAGTTGGCGCGGCCGGAGGCGACAGTCATCGCCGGCGTCGGCGACGGTGCGTATCTCTTCGGCAACCCGACGCCCACGCACATGGTCGGCCGCGCGCTCGGCCTGCCGGTGCTGTGGGTGATTTTCAACAACCACCGCTGGGCGGCCGTGCACCAGGCCACGCGCTCGGTCTTCCCGGACGGAGCCGCCGTGCGCGCGAGCGTGCCGCCGTTGACGATGCTGGAGCCGGCGCCGGACTACGAGAAGCTGGTCGAGGCGGTCGGCGGGTATGGGGAGCGCGTCGACGCGGCCGATGAATTGCCCGCCGCATTGCGGCGCGCCCTGCGCGTGGTGCGCGAGCAAGGACGTCAGGCGGTGCTGAACATCATCCTTGCCGAATGACGGTTCGCAACCGAATCAATGCCGCGCGACGGTCGCGGGGCCGAGTGCCGCCAACTCGGCCTCGAAACGCTCGCGCAAGCGGCGTTTCTCCGTGTCGTCGAGCCACGAGGCCTCGACTCCTGCGAGGCTGAACGCGCGCGCCTGCTCGGCGCCCCACGCGGGCTGATCCGCGAACAGGCGCTGGTAGGAGTCCGCGAGGTCGGTCTTGAACATTGCCGGGTCGTCGGTATTCACCGTCACCCGGATGCCCTCCGCCACCATGCGAGCGATGCTCGCGCGGCGGCGCTCCAGGTTCTTCGTGACGCTCGTGACCGTGCAGACGTTGAAGAAGAGTCCCTCGTCGCGTGCCCGCCGGATCATCGCGTCGTCGGCCAGCAGGTTGTAGCCGTGGTCCAGGCGGTCGCAGTGCAACTGGTCGCGGCAGATCGCATAGTGCAGCGGCGGGGCGTCCTCGAGCGTCTGGTTGTCTTCGCACACGTGCGCGGTCCGCCTGAGTCCGGCCCGGCCGGCCTTCTCGTAGACCTCGACGAAGCGGGCCGGCGGTCCATTGCGCTCGGCGCCATCGAGGCCGATGCCGGCGATCTCGTCCGGCCGGTAGGCGAGGATGTCGTCCAGAATCTCAAGCGCGCCGCGCGTGTCGATGATCCGGTCGAAGGAGGGCACCAGCAAGGCCGAGACGCCGAGCGCGCGGCGGGCCTCCCGCAGGCCGTCGACCAGGCCGTCGACCATCGTGCGGTAGCTCACGCCGTTCGGCAGGTGGTATTGCGGGTCGAACAGGAGTTCGGCGTGCAGCATGTGCCCGAGGCGATAGCCGTCTTCCAGGGCCTCGTACGCGAGCCGAGCGAAATCCTCGCGCTCGCGCAGTACGGCGGCAGCGAGTTCCAGCACTTCGAGGAAGTCGTAGAAGCTGGCGAAGGTGTAGAGCGTCTGCGCGGGCCTGGGCAGCGCCACGCGATGCTTGCGCGCGAGCTCCGCGAGCGTGCCAGGCCGCAGCGCGCCGACGACGTGGCAGTGCAGGTCGGTCTTCGGCACCTGCCGCAGGTAGCCGGCGAAGGCCGGCGTCAACAAGCGAGGCATGGCTGCAAGCGCCTTCAGGCTGCCGTCCCGCCCGGCGCGCTCGGCCAGAGGTTGCGGTAGAAGTTGAACATGTGCTCGCCGACGTGGATCGGCTTGAAGGGCGTGGGTCGCTCCGCGCTGTCGAACTGCGGCAGCGTGGCGAGTCGCGTCTCGTAGTCGGGGTTGTAGAAAAAGGGCACCGAGAAGCGTTGGCGGCCCGACCGGTTGACCACGCGATGCAGCGCGGAGGCGAAGTGGTTGTTCGTCAGCAGCTTCATCATCTCGCCGACGTTGACGACGAAGGTTCCGTCGATCGGCGGCGCGACGATCCACTCGCCTGACGCGTTGCCCACTTCCAGCCCGCCGGCATCGTCCTGCAGCAAGATGGTGAACATGCCCGTGTCCCGGTGCGGCCGGGCGCCGAGCATCTCTTCCATCGCGCTCTCCTGTGCGGGGTAGTTCAGGAGGCGAAGCTGGCTGATGGGCTTGCCGTACTGGTGATCCAGGGCTTCGCGAGGCAGGTCCAGGGCCATGGCGAAGGCCTGCAGCAGCCGGCGGCCCAGATGGTCCATCGCGTCATAGTAGGCGAGCACCGTCTCCTTCAGCGCGGGCAGCGACGCCGGCCATTGATTCGCGCCATAGAGCGGCTTGCCTTGCTTCACGTAGGGGTCGTCGACGCCCAATTCGGTGCAGACGTTGAAGGCCTCCAGAAGGTCCCGCGGCCGGCTCTGGTTGGCGCCCAGCTCGCCCACGGACAGATAGCCGGCGAAGACCTTCGAGTTGGTGATGCGCAGTGCCTCGCGTTCGGCCTTTGGCAGCGCGAAGAAGCGGCGGCATTGCTCGAAGATGCCCTCGACGAGCTCCGCGCCGACGCCGTGGTCCTTGACGTAGAAGAAGCCGACTTCTTCGCTGGCCTTGCGGATCTGCCCGATCAGCGCGGCCTCCGCGGCATCGCCGCGGCCCAGCGCCTCGATCGATAGGACCGGGATCTCGCTGAAGCTGGCCTGTCGGCTGGGTGGGAGCGCGACGGCGGCGTCCGCGCTCGCGCCGAGGTGCTTGCGCAGGAATGCGTCGGTGCGCTGCCAGGCCAGGGCCGAGGCGGCGGGGTCATAGGAAGGCCCACCCACGCGCGCGAAGGCGTGGCCCGCCTGGTAGGCGTAGACCTCGCCGGGCTTGCCAGCCTCGGCCAGCGCCGCGCGCAGCTTGTCGGCGGAGTCCTGCGGAACCACCGGGTCTTCACTGCCGAAGTGCGCAAGCACCGGGCCGGAGAGCGTCTTCAGCACTTCAGGCGGGCGGACCACCCAGCCGTAGAAGATCACCGTGGCATCGATCGGCGTGGCGAGCGAGATATTCATCGACCAGGTGCCGCCGAAGCAGAAGCCGAGGGTGCCGACTTTCGCCGCGCCCTTCCCGCGCAGCCAGGCAGCCCATGCGGCCAGGGTCGCGCCAGCCTGGGCGGGGTCGACCGCGTTCATCAGCTCGCCCGCCACGGCGGCGTCGAGCGTGGTGCGCCCGTCGTAGAGGTCGACGGCGAGGGTCGTGAAGCCGCGCGACGCGAGCTGCTCGGCCATGGCGCGGGTCTCGTCGATGAGGCCCCACCACTCGTGGATGAGGATCAGGGCCGGCGCGCTCGGGTCGGCGGCGCGGGCGAGCGCTGCCGAGACGGCGCGGTTGTCGGAGGTGAGGATCTGAACGGTTTCTGTGGTCATGGGATCTGTTTTCTTTCGCGTGTCCTTGTCTGCCTGGATATCAGCCGGGGAGGCCTTCGCCGTGGTTGAGCACGACCGGCCGGCCGTCCGGGTCTTCGAAGACGATGGCCGTCGCGGTCCAGTAGGGATTGGCCGGCGCCACCGGCGTGCAGCCGCGCGCACGCAGGCGCCCGGCCAAGGCATCGACGTCGGCACGCGCCGGAAGGTGCAGCACCATCGCGTCATGCCGGCCAGGCGGGGAGAACTCTTCCGGCCTCACCTTCAGCAGCTCGATGTGATGGCCGCTGCCCGGCAGCCCGAGCATCGCGCCGCCGTCGAACTGGAACAGCACCGCGAGCCCGAGGCCGTCGCGGTAGAAGGCAAGCACCGCGTCGAGTGAACAGGTGGCCCGCGTGAAGCAGACCTGGCGAACTGTCGCGCCGCCCGGCCATGGCGTGTCGGTCTTGTCTGGAGTGGTCATCGGTGGGGCGTGTCTCAGCCGTTGAAGTTGATCGTTTCCTCGTCCCGCATCCAGTAGAGGAGCCGCCGCCGGAGCGCGCGCATGGCGAGGTGGATCGCGATGCCCATCAGGGCGAGCAGGACCAGCGCCGCAAACACGCCCGCCGTGTCCAGCGCGAAGCCGGCCTGGAGGATGTAGAAGCCCAGCCCTTCCTTGGCGCTCACGAATTCGCCCACCACCGCGCCGATCACCGCCAGCACGGCGGCCACGTCGAGCCCGACCAGGATGTAGGGCAGCGCCTGCGGCACGCGCACCTTCCAGAGGATCTGGCTGCGCGTGGCCATGAAGGCCTTCATCAGCTCCAGCTGGTCGGCCGGCACCGCGCGCAGGCCGACGATGGTGTTCGCGAGCACGGGAAAGAAGGCGATGGTCGCCGCGATCACGACCTTGGAAGACATGCCGTAGCCGAACCAGATGACGATCAGCGGCGCGACCGCGACCTTCGGGATGGTCTGAAAGGCGATCACGTAGGGGTAGAGCAGCCGCTCCAGCCGCGCGGACTGCGCGATGAGTCCACCGAGCAGCAGGCCGCCAAAGGCGCCGAGCGCGAAGCCGGCCGCCGTCTCGAACAGCGTGACGCCGAAGTGGCGCACCAACAGCATCGAGGACAGCCCGCCGTAGAGCGACGCAGCGACCGCGCTCGGCGCCGGCAGCAGCAGCGGCTCGATGCGGAAGATGCGCACGGCCAGTTCCCAGCTGGCGATCAGCGCGAGGAACAGCAGGGGGCTGGAAGCAGCGCGCCAGAACGTCCGGATGCCAGGCCTCGCGGGTGCATCGGCCACCGTGTCGATGTGCTGCGTGTCGGCCCGGCTCATCCGAGGCTCCCGTGTGAATCGAAGTGCCGCCGGATGCGCGACACGTAGGCACCGAATTCCGGCGAGTTGACCATCTCAAGCCTGCGCGGGCGCGGCAGGTCGATCTCGATCACCTCGCTCAGGCGGCCCGGGCGGGCGCTCATCACGAAGACACGGTCGGCGAGGAACACGGCTTCGGCGATGCTGTGGGTGACCAGCACCACCGTCTTGCGGCTGGCCTGCCAGACCCGCAGCAACTCGACGTTCATGAGGTCGCGCGTCATGGCGTCGAGCGCGCCGAAGGGCTCGTCCATCAACAGCACCGCGGGGTCGCGGATCAATGCCCTCCCGATCGCCGCGCGCTGCTGCATCCCACCCGAGAGCTCGTGCGGATAGCGGCCTTCGAAGCCATCGAGTCCGACCAGGCCGAGGTATTCCCGGGCCTTTGCTTCCGCCGGCGCGCGCCATGGGCCGCGGCGGCTGCCGTGTTGCAGTTCCAGTGGCAGCAGGAGGTTGTCGAGGATGGTGCGCCAGGGCAGCAGCACCGGGCTCTGGAACACGGGCCCCGTGTCGGGCCGCGGCGCGTCGAGTTCGCTGCCGCGCATGGTCAGGTGGCCAGCCGTGCGCTTGAGCGTGCCGGTCAGGATGCGCAGCAGCGTGCTCTTGCCGCAGCCGCTCGGTCCGAGCAGCGTGACGAACTCACCGTCGGCGATGTCGAAGCTCACGCCCTGCAGCGCCTGAACCGGCGTGCCGTCGCGCCCCGCGTAGACCATGCCGACGTTGCGCGCGCTGATCAGCGGTTGCAGGGAAGTGGCGGTGTCCATCGCGCGGGCCGGCTCGGCAAGCGTCGTCATGGATCAAGCCCCGGCGCAGCTCATCGCCGCCTGGCGGATCTTGTCGTGGTCGAAGTTGTTCGCGCGTTCGTAAAGCGCGGGCGTCGCGGGCACGAGGGTGGCTGGCGGCACACCCTTGGCGATGACCTTGTTGTCGATCATGAACTGCTGCATGCGCTCGTAGCCGATGCCGGGCGCGACCGCCCAGTACTTGCCGCCGCCGAGTTCGCGGACTTCCTTCATGCTGGTGACGCCGACCTCGATCTGCTTGAGGTCGAACTTCGCCCGGGCCACGTCGTCCGCGCCGCTGCCGCGCAACTCGGGGAAGCGCTTCCAGAACAGGCGGCGCGCACAGTCGGCGTTGGTGGCGGTGAAGTACGAGGCCTTCGCCATGCCGCGCACGACGGCCTCGACCAGCTCAGGCTTGTCCTTCAAGGTGCCTTCCAGCGTTGCGAGACTGAAGTCCGCGTAGTCCTTCCATTCCGGCGCGCGGAAGTAGCGCAGCGCGGTGCCGGCGCTCTCGAAGCTCGCGATGGCAGAGGCCCAGTACATGAGCCCGTCGACGCGGCCGGTGTTCATCGCCTGCAGGGCCATGCCGCCGAAGCCGACCGGCAGGATGGTCACGTCCTTCTCCGGATCGACGCCATTGGCGCGCAGGAAGGCCTTGAGCAAGGGGATGCCGCCGCTGCCGAGGTTGGAGACGCCGATGGAGCGGCCCTTGAAGTCGGCGACCGACTTGATCGCGCTGGCACCGGGCACGACGAGCGACCAGTCCACCGTGGTGTTTGCCATCACGGCGCGCATCGAGGCGCCGGTGGACAGCGCCTGGATGAGCGAGCTGGAGTTGATCTCGACGAAGTCGGCCGTCTTGCCGATCATCTGCTGGATGGCTTGGGAGGAGCCGCCGGCCGGGATGACCTCGACGTCCAGCCCTTCCTCCTGCCAGTAGCCGAGGGCAAGCGGCATCATCAGGTAGGGGTACGAGCTGTTGAGCACCTGCGTGCCGCCGGCGATCACGACCTTGCGCGCCGGCTGCTGCGCGTGCGCCGACAGGCTTGCCGCGGCCAGCAGGGCCGCGCCGAAGAGCGCCGCGGCCGGGCGGCCGAGCACGACATGGATCCAGGACTTCATCACACGTTCTCCCGCGCCAGCAGCGCAAAGCTCAAAACCGAATACGATTCTGTTTTAGCAATCCGCGTGCCACGCCGGCGCCGGCGCAGCTGGCATGTTTCGTGGTGCGAGAAGGGTGGTCGCAGACGGCGCGTGCGCCAGAATGCGGCGCACCGCACCAAACTGGCGTCGCGCTGCTGCAGGATCGAACCGAGGAAAAGAAGAGAACGTGCAAGTCAAGAAACCTGAGATCCGCGAGGCGATTCTCGCGGCGGCCTTCGAACTGTTTTCGACCAAGGGCTACGCGAGCACGACGCTGCCGCAGATCGCGCAGCGGGCGGGTGTCTCCACCACCAACCTCTACATCTACTTCGAGTCGAAGCTGACCATCCTCTACGCGGTGCACGGCCCGTGGATCCAGCGCGAGTTCGAGGTCCTGGAGCGCGAGATCGAAGCCATCGCGGACGCGCGCGGCAAGTTGCGGCGCCTGTTCACCGTGCTCTTTCGGGAACTGCCGGGCCGCGAGGGCGGTTTCGCGAACAACATCATCCAGGGCCTCGCCACGGCGCGGCCGGAGGACCCATACCGGCCGGCGCTGATGGTGTGGCTGGAGGAGCGGCTGCTCGGCATCGTGGCCAATGCGCTGCCGGGGGTGCCGCGCGAGTCGATCGAACAGGTCGAACTCTCGCACTTCCTGATGATGGCCTTTGACGGCTACATCGTCTTCCACCAGGTCGCGCCGGAGCGGGGCTGCAGCGATGCGACCATCGAATTCCTCTGCAGCCTCCTGCTCTCGCTGCCGGTGGCGCCCCCTCGGCTCAGTCCTCGGCGGTGAAGCCGGTGGCCTGCACCACGGCGCGATAGCGCTCCCAACCCGCTTTCACCGTCGACGCGAATTCCTGCGGCGTCTGCGTGTCGGCCTCGGTGCCCAGCTTGGCGAGAGCCTCGGTGCCCTTCTCGGAGCGCACGAGCTTCGTGATGGCTGCATTGGCCTGCGCCACCAGCGCGGGCGGCGTCTTCGCCGGCGCCAGGAAGCCCGACCAGTCCTGGAACACCACCTCCTTGTGGCCGAGCTCGACCATGGTCGGCACGTTGGGCGTGAAGCGCGAGCGGCTGGTGCCCATGGTCGCGAGAATGCGCAGGCGGCCGTCCTGCGCGAAGGGCAGCACCTCCGGCATCGGGCTCACGGTCGCTGCGATCTGGCCGCCGAGCAAGTCGACGACGGCCGGTGCACCGCCTTTGTAGGGAATCAGCGGTAGCTCTATGCCCGCGGAGCGCGCGAAAGTCACGCCGGCGAAATGCTGGCTCGATCCGCTGGCGGTCCCGAAGTTGGCCTTGGCCGGGTTCGCCTTGCACCATGCGATGAAATCGCCCAGCGTCTTGACCGAAGCTGGTACGGCCGGGCCCACGGCCAGCGCGAGCCCGCCCTTGGATGTCGGCGCGACGGCAACGAAATCCGCCAGCGCGTCGTAGTTGAGCTTCTTGTAGATGTGCGGAAAGATCGATATCGGGAAGGCAGGTGTGAAGAGCAGTGTGCTGCCGTCTGCCGGCCGGTTTTTCACATACTCGACGCCGATGCGTCCGGCGGCGCCGGCCCGGTTCTCCACCACGACGTTCTCCGCGTAGGTTCCGCGCAGGCTCTCGGCGGTGAGGCGTGCCACCGCATCCGTCGCCCCGCCCGCGGGGAAGGGAACGATGACCGTCAGCAGCTTGACGGGTGCTAGTGTCTGGGCGCGGGCGACGGCCCCGCAAAGGACGGCCGGCGCGGCGGCGCCGACGGCGAGCGCGGACATGAAGGTCCGGCGGGAAGAGAAGTGGCTCACGTATGTCTCCTGTTGTTCGAAGGGAAGCGATGCGGCCCTTGCCGCTTCAGCCGGCGACCTGGTCCTTCAGCGGCTCGCCGGCAAGCAGTCGCCGCAGGTTGTCGGCGGCGCCGCCGGCCAGGCGGTTGAGCGTCCCGGGGCTTCCGGCACCGGCGAAATGCGGCGAGACCAGGAGGTTCGGCGCGCCCCACAGCGGGTCGTCGGATGGCAGCGGCTCGGGGTCCGTCACGTCGACACCGGCGCCGCCGAGCTGGCCGGAGGCGAGGGCCTCGCGCAGCGCGGTCTGGTCGATCACGCCGCCGCGCGCCACGTTGACGATGAGGGCGCCACGCTTGCAGGCGGCGAAGGCCGCGCGGTCCAGCAGATGGCGCGTCTCCTCTGTCAGCGCGATGGCGACCATCACCGAATCGGCTTCGCCAAGCACGGCGTGCAGTTCCGAGAGCGGCCGCGACTGGTCCGCAAGCGCATGCGGCTTTCCGGCACGCGAGAGCGCGACGATCCGGACGCCGAAACCGCGCGCCCGCTTGGCGATCTCCTGCCCGATGTGGCCGAACCCGACGATGACCATGGTCTGGCCTTCAAGCGAAGTGGCGCGCGCGGCCAGCGCGCGATCCCAGCGGCGCTCGGCACCCTGGCGCAGCATGTCGGGCACGCGGCGGCCGAGCGCCAGCAGCAGCGCCATTGCATGCTCCGCGACCGCCGGTGCGGCGCCGCCGGCGGCGTAGGTGATGGCCACGCCGGGAGGCAGCCCGACCGCCTCGAAGCCTTCGCGGCCTGCGGTGATGAAGTGCATCCATCGCAGCGTGCCGCCCGGCGCGCGCAGCGCGTCGACCACCTGCCGGGCTTCGGCCGGTGGCGCGTCGGCCAGCACCAGGCCCTCGGCGCCGTGGAGGGCGGCGAGCAGGTCGGGCAGGTTGTCGGCCACCGTGAGTTCGACGCCGTCCACGGCATTCAGCTGCGCAGTGATTTGCGCCTTCGCGAGCGCAAGCCGCGCCCAGTACACGATCTTCATGTTGCTTTCCTCGGGATGAAGGCCTAGCCGCGGGGCTTGACCGGATGCGCGCGCAGCGCCTCTTCGTTCACGTCGGCGCCCCAGCCCGGCCGGTCGGGGACCTGCATGTGGCCGTCCTCGAGCACCGGCGCGTGCGTGACGAACTCGCGGGTCCACGGCGCTTCGTCGGGGCGCAACTCCATGATCCGCACGTTCGGCACCGCGGCGCACAGGTGCAGGCTCATCAGGTTTCCCAGTTCGCCCACCGGGTTGTGCGGCGCGATATGTGTCTCGAAGGCCTCGGCCAGCGTGGCCACGCGCACCGATTGCCAGACGCCGTTCCACATCGGGTCGATGATGGCCACGTCGACGGTGCGCTGCGCGATGTAGGGCCGGTACTCGTGCAGGCCGTGGATGGATTCGAGCGACGCGATCGGCGTGCCCGTGGCGCCGCGGATCATCGCCAGCGCCTCCGGGTCGCGGATGTCCAGCTCGAGCCAGTACATGTTGAGCGCCTCCAGCCGCCGCGCCATGCGCAGGTAGCCTTCGGTGCGCTGGCTGAAGCTCACGTCCAGCATCAGCCCCGCATGCGGTCCGATGCCGGCACGCAGCGCATGCAGCTGGTCCACGATGGCCGCGAGGTGCGCGTCGCCGATGCTGCGTTCCATGAAGCCCGGCCCGATGCGGAAGCCGCCGTTGAACATGTAGGGCTCCGGCTTGTCGAAGAACACCGGGTTCGTCTTCACCGCGCCGAAACCCAGCGCGATGGCCTCGCGGCCGAGGCGCGTGAAGTCGTCGAGCGTGCGCACCGGCTCGTAGCCGAGCTTTTCGTAGAAGGCCGCGTGCCGAACGCGGTAGCTGCCGCAGTGCGTCCAGTACACCGGCACGCGTTCGCGAAAGGCGCCGCCGAAGAGCGCATAGACCGGCACGCCGAGCGCCTTGCCCTGGATATCGAGGCAGGCGTTCTCGATGGCCGCGACCGCCTGGTGCGACATGCCGCCCGAGGCGATGCGCGTGGTGGCGAGCAGCGACTCGCTCACGCGCCCGACCTGACGCGGGTCCATGCCCATGGCGGCCTTGCCGAAGGCCTCGATCAGCGGCGCGAGGCCGACGCCGAAGAAGCCGTCATAGAACTCGGCCCAGCCGACGAGACCTTCATCGGTCGTGATCTTGATGTAGGAGCAGGTGCGGTAGCCGCCATCGGCCTGCAGGGTTTCGACCTTGACGATTTTCATTCTGATGGTTTCCGTGGCGGGGTGGATGACTTCGCGCGCTCCGCAGCCGCGAGCAGCTTGCGCAGCGTCTGGTAGAGGGCGCGGCGCTCCTCGGGCTCGAGCACCTCGAGCAGACGCATCTGGTTGCGCCGCGCGATCGGGGTGATGATCTGCGCAAGCTCGCGTCCCGCCGGCGTGATGTCGACGATCTGGCGGCGCTTGTGGGCTTCATCGATCCGCATGGCGACAAGGCCGCGCGCCTCCAGTCCGCGCAGCACGCGTCCGGCGTAGGCCTTGTCGAACAGCGACACGCGGCACAGGGCCGCGAGCTGGATCGGCGCGGACTCGTGCAGGCGTCCGAGGATGCGCCATTCCGGAACGCTCAGGCCGTGTTCGCGCGCATGGACGCTGGTGTAGGCGAGCTGTACGGTGCCCGCCGCGCGCATCAGCAGCGCGGCGGGATAGTCGTCGAAGGACAGTCCGCCGCCGCGCGGGCCGGCGTCGAGCCAGGGGCAGGGCTCGGGCGTCTTCTTCTTCAAGATGCGCGTCTCCCGCGCGGCGTCGCGGCGTTCAATGTAGACATGTCCACATTCTTCGCTCGCGGACTTGTCTCGTCAACGTGTGACCGGGCGGGGTTTTCCCCAGTCTCGGCGCTGCGCTCGCGCGATGGGGGCCAGCGCGAACGGGCATGGGCGCGCTTCGATGCATGCAATCACAATGGAACGCTCTCCATGAAAACGCCCTCGACCCCCGCCGCCGCGGAACCGGCCGCGTCGCCACACTGGCGGCGCAATCTCTTCGTGTGCATGGTCGGCTCCTTCACCACGATCGTGGCGATGACGCTGCTGCTGCCCTTCTTGCCGCTCTACGTCGAGGAGCTCGGTGTCCGCGAGCACGCGGCCATCGTGCAATGGTCCGGCGTGGCCTACGGCGCGGCCTTCTTCACGGCCGCGCTCGTCGCGCCGTTATGGGGGCGCCTGGCGGACCTCTACGGCCGCAAGCTGATGCTGATCCGCGCCAGCCTCGGCATGGCCGTCGCCATGGCGCTGATCGGCATGGCGCAGGACGTGTGGCAACTCGTCGGCCTGCGCCTGCTGGCGGGGCTGCTCGGGGGCTATGCCTCGGGCTCGATGGTGCTGGTCGCCACCCAGACGCCGAAGGAGCGCTCCGGCTGGGCGCTGGGCACGATGTCGTCCGCCATCATGGCAGGCAACCTCGCGGGGCCGCTCATCGGCGGCGCGCTGCCGCCGCTGATCGGGATCCGCGCGACTTTCCTCTACGCGGGTGCGGTCATCTTCCTCACCTTCCTCGCGACGGTCTTCCTGATCAAGGAAGAAAAGCGCCCGGCGCCGCCCAAGGACGGCAAGGCCAGGGGCGCCTGGTCTTCGATACCGGACAAGCGCCCGGTGCTCGCCATGCTCTTCACGGGCACGCTGCTCATGCTCGCGAACATGTCGATCGAGCCGATCATCACGGTCTACGTCGCGACGCTGGTGGCCGACCCGGCGCACGTCACGATGATGGCGGGGTTGGCCATGTCCGCCGGCGCACTGGGCAGCATTCTTTCGGCGGCGCGGCTGGGCAGGCTGGCGGATCGCATCGGGCAGTGGAACGTGATCGTCGGATGTCTTGCAGTGTCCGGTGCGCTGCTGGTGCCGCAGGCGTTCGTCACTTCGGGCTGGCAGCTTGTCGCGCTGCGCTTCCTCATGGGCCTGTCGCTCGGCGGGCTGCTGCCCTGCATCGCGAGCGTGATCCGCCACAGCGTGCCGGAGCGCAGCGCCGGCAGCATGCTCGGCTACTCGATCTCCGCGCAGTACACCGGGCAGGTCGCCGGGCCCTTGCTGGGCGGCTTCGTCGGCGGCCATTTCGGCATGCGCTCGGTATTTCTCGGCACCTGCGTCCTGCTCCTGGCCGGCGCGGCCTGGAACTGGCGTGCGAGGCGACTGCAGGATTCAGTCGGCACCGCCTCCGCCGAGGCCTGAAAGCGTTCGGGTGTCGATCCAGACGACCTTGCCGCCGCTTTGCGCCGCCATCTCGACCATCTGCGCGGTGCCGCCGGGGCCGTCGGCGCCGCCGCCGTCCCACAGGGCGATCAGCACCATGCGCTCTGCGCCCCCGGCCAGCGCTTGCGTGATCAGCCAGCGGTTGCAGCGCTCCCATGCATCCTCGCCGTCCTTCAGCGGGCCGAGCACCGTGAGCGCCGAGAGGATCGGCGTTTTGGGCCGCACGCGCGCCTTGACGCTGTCATAGCGCGCCACCCAGCGCTCTCCGCGAGACGCGACCGACTCGCTCACGAAGCGCGGTTCGTCGAAGGGCTGCATGAACCGCAATCGCATGCCGCGCATCAGTGCGCATTCCGCGAACAGCAGGTCACCACCGGCCGCGCCCTGCGTGAGCGCGAGGTCGGCCGGGCCGGCATCGAGCGTCGCGAGCTCCTGGCCGATGCGCGAGGCCGCGGCTTGCGCGAGATGTTCCGGGAAGCGCGCGGGCACTCGGCCAGGCGCATCGACCCGATGGCCCGCGAAGACGATGCACCGTGGCGGTCCGGGCGGCTTCGATGCCATTCGCTAGCGCCGTGACTTGCCGGCGGCGAGTTCCGCAAGGAGTCGCGCGCGCGACGGGGATGCCTCGTCCGTCGAGGTGAGTTCCGCGAGCATCGCATCGAAGGGCCATGAAGTGACTTGCGCCGCCGTGTTTACCAGGCCCGGCAGGTGCGCGAGATCACGGCGCAGGGCGTGGCCGGCCATCAGGTAGCCACAGGCCATGAGCGCGTTTGCCTCCTCGTCGGTGAAGACGTCGAGGTCCGTGCGCAGATCGGCGATGGCGCGCTGCATGTCCTTGCGCATCCCGGCGGGTGAAAGCGGTGCACGCACGAGTCGTTCGATGCGCTGAGAGGACATGCGGCGGATGGGTGGCGAGCTCAGGCCGTCCTTCATGTGCAGGAACATCAAGCCGCGCAGCAGTCCGGAGCGGCGGCGCGCCTCCAGGTCGGCGAAGTTCGCGAGCCGCACGCGCGCCATGAGTGTGTCCATGGCGCGCAGGGCGTGTCCGCCCAGGCCGGCGACGCCCGCGGGCGGCCGCTCCTGCAGTGTCAATTGGCCGCAGGCGTCGCTCACCATCAGCACGCCGCAGTTGTGCGCCAGCAGCGCCGTGGTGCCCTGGTTGTCGAACACGCCGCCGTCCACCAGTTGCACGCGCAACGCGCCTTCGTAGTCCTGCGCGAGTTCGAGCGGCGCGAAGATGAGCGGCACGCAGGCCGAAGCCGCAACGGCGCGCGAGAGCTCGATCTGCCATCCGGATGCGCTGTCGTATCTGGCCCATTCCAGGCGCGGCACACTGTCCGCCGCTTCGTGGCAGGCCCAGGGCGACTCGCCCATCCAGCGCGGCGTGAACTGCCAGCCGTGGCCGGTGTTGAGGGTGGTTGCGTTGATCACCAGGTCGGGGATCTTGTGTGCCCGCAGCCAGTTATGGCGCAGCGGATGGAAGTCCTCGTGTCCGAGCGGGCCGGCGGAATGGTCCTTCGGAACGAAGGGCAGATCGTGCATTCGCAAGGCCGCCTGCCGCGCCGGCGCGGCATCGGGTCCGCTCCATGCAGGCTGGTAGAAATTCGCTTCCAGCGCCGCCGCGACTCGTTCCGGGTCGATGGCGCCGCGCTGGTCGTCCTTCAGCATCCGCCAGATGGCGGCGGCCGCGCCCGGCTGGGCCTGCCGGATCAGGTCGGTAGTGACCGACTGCCGGAACTGCGCGACGACCTCCTGCACCAGCGCGACGTAATCCGCAGACGAGCGCAGCCTGCCATCGATGGACCAGCGACGCAGGGCAAGCCAGTAGCCGGCGCCGACGATGCTGCCGCCCGAGACGCAGGAGAGCACTTCCAGGTGACGCAGCACATCCGCTTCCGCCAGCCGCGCGAGCACGCCCAGGTGGAAGAAGGAGGCGCGGAAGCCGCCGCCCGACAGTGCCAGCCCGAGTCGGCCGGTGACGGCCGAGATGGCGGCATGCGGCGCATCGGGCAGCAGCGCGGTGAAGAAGGCCTTCAGCGCCGGGACTTCGAGGGGGTGCGGCTCGCGCAGCAAGGCCAGTTGCCCCAGTTGGCGCGCCGTGGATTGCAGTTCCCACGCGGCTGGACATACGCCGGCATCGGCACTGCGCAGCACGTCCGTGGCTTCGATGTAGCGGCCTAGGCCGAGCAGCGCCTCCGCGCGGCTCGCGATGTTCCACCAGGACGCCGTGTCGGCCGGCAGCTCGCGCAGGATTCGCTCGCGCATTCCGGCCGCGCTCGCGCGTCGCTTGTCCGCATCGAAGCCGTTCGACGCCAGCAGGTCGTCGAGGAACGCGGCGTTGATCTGCGCGTAGGCATCGCTGCCGAGGCCGCCGCTCGCGGCGCGTTCGTACAGATCCGCGCTGCGCCGCAGGTCCTCGATGCGGCCCAGGTCCTGCCATCTGCGCTTGAAGATGCCGCCGGCCGTGCCGAGCACTTCGCTCTCGCCGTCCAGCGCGGGGTCGTCGAGATCGAAGCGCCTGCCGAGGATTTCCAGCGCGGTGTCGTGACGCACCGCCATGCCGAGCTCTGGATCCTTGCTCGTGAGTTCCGCCTCGGCACGTGAGAGTTCGTCGCGGATCGATTGCCTGGCGGGGAGCTTGTCGGCGAGCGCGCCGAATTGCGAAATATTCGCGAGCACGGCGCGCGCGAGCGATGGTTCGTTCGCCTCCCGAAGCCTTCGCCACAGGCCATCGGCCTCGCCGAAGCTCAACTGGCGGCCGCCCAGGAAGCTGCGCGCCAGCTCATTGTCTGAAGTGTCCACAGCAGCCATCGCGGGCTCCCTTCCCCCTGCTTCTTCCGCAGCCAGTATGGCGCTTCGGGGTTGCGTCCGCCAGTCCTCGGTCGCGCCAGTTCAGCGAGATGCCATGCTGCGCGGCTACAGCGCCTGCAACTGCACCGGCTTGCCTGGCTTGCCCTCCACCTGCGGCGCGATCACGAGATAGCGCCGCCTCTGGTCGCCGCTGGTCTGCACGATCTGCCGGATGGGGCCGATTGCATTCACGATCGCCGAGCCGGCGGGATTCGTCATGAAGTTGGCGAGTGGCTGCAAGGCGCCGCCGCCGTCGGGCCGCTCCGCGAGCGCGAGCACGTAGGGCTGCTTCGGCTCGAGCCCCGAGGCTGCGGCTTGCAGAACCTGAAGCAGACCTTGGTCGAAGAGGGCGACACTGGTGGGCGCGTTGGCCGTGTTGGAGGCCTTGCCGTCCAGGATCGGAGCGAGCGTGAGGTGCGCCACCATGCCCGCGACGCCCAGCGGCTGCAGACCCTGGAGGCCGTTGCCTTCGGGCACTGCGTCCGGCACGTAGTTGATGGCTTGCGGCGCCTGGCCGATCGGCACATTGGCGATGACGGTGTTGGTGGCCGTGTCGATGGCGGCGAGCGCGTCGGCGTTCTCCAGCCCGACATAGACGCGCTTGCCGTCGCCCGATGGCCACACGCCGTGCGGCAGCTTGCCGACGATGACGGTCGCGACCTGCGAGAAGTCGTCGGTGCGGAAGACCTTCACCTGATTCAGCCCGCCGACGGAGACATAGGCGAAGGTGCCCTGCTGCGTGCGCGCGAAGTTGACGTGGTTGGTGATGGGCCCGGTGTCGAAGGACTTGATCACGGCGAAGGGCGGCCTCGCATCGAAGACCATGGTGCGGCCGATGTCCTTCAGCGTCATCCAGACCTGCCTTCCGTCGGGCGTGGCCGCGATATTGGGGCAGAAGGGGCTTTCCTGCCTGACGCGGCCGACGATCTGCTTCGTCACGGTGTCGATCACGACCGTCTCGGGGTTGAAAGATGAGCAGACGTAGCCGTACTTTCCGTCGGGCGAGAAGATTTGCATGCCCGGGCCGCCGGGCGTGACGATGCGGGTCTTCTCCTCGAAGCTGGCGGCGTCGATCACGGACACGTAGTTCTCTCCGCGCACCGTGACCCACACCTCCTTGCCGTCGGGCGTGAAGAAGGCCTCGTGCGGTGAGCGGCCGACGTAGGTGGTGTGCTTCACCGCGTTTGTAGCGGTGTCGATGAAGCTGACGGAATTGGAGCCGATGGAAACCACCGCGAGCGTGCGGTGGTCGGGCGAGAAGCCCATGCCGTGCACCAGTACCTGGCCCTTGTAGAGAGGACTGAAATTGCCGGGCGAAGGATCGCCCAGGCGGATGACGCCCAGCAGCTTGTTGTCGACAGGGTCGGTGACCGAGACAGTGTTGGAGAACTGCTCGGCCGCGTAGATGCGATCGCGGTGGCTGAGCGCAATGTCGGCGTCGGAAGCGGCCGCGGGCGCCTGGCCCGCGCCCGCGAAGGGGGCCATCGCCAGGAGGATCGCGCCGCGCAGGACGCTGGTGAGGGAGGAGTACGTCATGATGATCTCAGTGCTTGTGCGTGTGCATCGGTTGCGGCATCGCCATGGCCTGCGCCGCGGCGGCGGTGGCCTGCGTGGGTGCGGCGGCCGGCGGCGCCAGTGGTTGGTCGATCGCGAGCTGCATCGCAGCGATCTCCTGCAGCTGGTCGACGATGATCTCTTGCGCGATGCGGCGCAGTTGCTCGTTGGTGCCGTAGCGCAACTCGGCCTGCGCCATGTCGATGGCGCCCTGGTGGTGCGGGATCATCATGGCGGCGAAGTCGCGGTCGATGTCGCCGGTGGGCCGGAGGTCCATGCCGGCCATCATCCGGGTCATCGCGGCGTCGTTCTCGGCGGCGAAGGCTGCCTGGGGCGAGTCGGCGGATGCGCCGGATGCCGCGGTGATGGCGGCCACGATCAGCAGGGCAAGCGGCAGGGTGCGCCGCCAGCTTGGCGGAGTTCGGGAAGGCATCTGGATCTCTCTCCTCTTCGAGCGCTGGGAAGGCCTCGATATGCGGGGCCGCGGGGACGGGGTGCCCGCCGCAGCCGCTAATCTGGGCGGATGCCGTTGCGCAGGCATTGCGCGGCGCAACGCATCGGATACCGATGCAACGCAGCCCGTTGCAGTTGAAACATCACGCCCGCGCGCTGCGGAAAGGCAAGGCTCAGCGGCCGTGCTCTTCGAGTACCTCGGAGAGGCATTCGGCCAGCTCGCGAAGGGCCAGGGGCTTGTGCAGCAACGCGGCGACCCCGAGATCGCGCGCACGCTGCTCCAGGGCGGCACCGACGTTGCCGCTCATCAGGACGACGGGGAGGCCGGGCCGCGTCGAAAGAAGCTTGCTCGCCAGTTCGCTGCCGGGCATGCCGGGCAGCATCTCGTCGCTGAGCACGGCGTCGAAGCGATGCGGGTCGGCCTCGAAGGCGCGCAGCGCGCTCTCGCTGGAGGCGAAGCCGACGGGCTCGTAGCCCAGCCCGGCCAGCAGTTCCTCGGCGAGCTCGACGAGGGGGAGTTCGTCGTCGACCACCATCACCACCTCGCCGTTGCCGCACGGCCAGTCCGTCGCGGCGCGCGAGGGCGGGAGCGCCGATTCACCAGTGACCGGCAGCCAGACGGACACGGAGGTTCCTCGGCCCGGATGCGTGACGACATCGATGGCGCCGCCCAGGTCGGCCACGATGCCGTGTACCACCGAGAGGCCGAGGCCGGTGCCTTCGCCCACCTTCTTGGTGGTGAAGAAGGGGTCGAACATCCGCCGCAGCACTTCGGGCGAGATGCCGCCGCCCGTGTCTTCCACCTGCAGGCGGACGTAGGCGCCGGCTTCGAGGTCGCCGTGGAGAAGCGAACGCGGCCGGTCCACTTCGATGCGTTTCAGCGAGAGTTCGAGCACGCCTTCCTCGCCCATGGCCTGCACGGCATTGGTGCACAGGTTCATGACCACCTGATAGAGCTGCGTGGCATCACCCATGACAGCGGCGTCCGCTGCCTCCAGCTGCGCAGCCACGTTCAGGCCCGAGGGCAGGGAAGGCATGAGCATCGCGACAACTTCCTCGACCACGGCCTGCATGCTCACCGGCACGCGTTCGACGATGCCGCTGCGGCTGAAGTCCAGGATGCGCCGCACGAGCAGGCGCGCGCGTGCGCCGCCTTGCATCACGCGGTCGATGTGTCGGCGCAGCGCGCTGCCGGGCTGGGCATGCTGCTGCGCCATTTCGCCAAAGCCGAGGATTGCGCCGAGGATGTTGTTGAAGTCATGGGCGATGCCGCCAGCCAGCGTGCCCAGCGCCTCGAGCCGCTGGGTCTGTTCCAGGCGGGCTTCCAGGCCGGCCTTGAAGGCTTCGGCCTCCTTGCGCGCGCTCACGTCGGTCGCGGCGCAGAAGAGGCGCACCGGCGCGCCCTTGCCATCCATCAGGCAGCGGCCGCGCGCGTGGATCCAGCGCCAGCCGCCGTCGCCGTGGCGCACCCGGTATTCGAGCTCGATGGCAGGGGTGCGGCCGGCCAGATGGTCGTCCACGGCCTTCCTGGCTTCCGGCGCGTCGTCGGGATGCAGCGTGGTGTGGTGCATCAGGTCGGAGGCGGATTCGATCGTGGCGTTCGCGTCGATGCCATGGAGCGTGCGCCATTTCTCGGAGACGAAGACCGTGCCTTGCGGGATGTTCCATTCGGCGTGACCTTCGTTCGCGGCTTCCATGGCCATGGCGTAGCGTTCCTCGCTTTGGCGCAGCGCCTGCTCGCCGAGTTCGAGGCGGCGCAGCTGGCGCAGCACGGCGGCGATGGTCAGCATGACGAGCACGGCGAGAAGCAGGGTGCGCACCGCGCCGCTCCACATCTCGTCGTACCAGGGGCGCAGCGCTTCTTCCTCGTCGCGCGTGATGGCGAGCACCAGCGGCCGGTCGCCGACGCCGACGGCGGCGACCAGCTTGACGCGGCCGTCCATCGGATTCACGGTGCGGTCGATCAGCGGACCGTCCTTGAGTGCCGCGAGTTCTGGGATCTTGATCGTGCCCGCGGCGCTGGTGGTGGAGTAGGCCGGCTGGCGGATCACCAGCGTCCCGTCGTCCAGCGTGAGGATCAGCGAACTGCGCTTGCCCAGCTCGATGGCCGAATACATGGACTGGAGCTGCTGCAAGGTCACGATGCCGGTGACGACGCCGGCGAAGCGGCCGTCAGGTGTCTCCAGGCGCCGGGAGACGACCATGGCCGGGATGCGCTCCGTGCGCGTGACGATCGGCTCGTTGAAGAAGGTGCCGGAGGCGGGGTTGTCCCGCTGCGCGAGGAAGTAGGGCCGGTCGGACACGTCGGCCAGCGGCTCGCCGGTCTCGCGCGAGCGATAGCGCTGCTTGCCGCTGGCGTCGACGACGGTCAGCACGCTGAGCTGCGACACGCCGACCGCGCGTGAGGCGAGCGCTGCCTCGATCGCCTCGGGCGGGAGCTGGCCGCCCGCCACCTGGTACCAACTGGCGGTGTCGCGCAGCAGTACATCCACCGACTCCAGGCTGCGGGCGCCCTGCGCGGCCAGGGCCTTGGCGAGGTTGCCCAGCTCGCGCTCGGTGGCTGACATGATCTGCTGGTGCAGCCGCCAGCCGTCATAAGCCGCCGAGGCGGTGAAGGCGGCGACCAGCAGCACGCCGCCGGCGACGATCAGACGGCGCAGCCGATCCCTGGATTTCATGGCTTCACGCCGCCGGGGCCGTGCCGATGGTGCCGGCCACGGCGTCCAGCAGTTCGCCGCGCGTGCAGGGCTTGGCCACCAGGCGGCTCACGCCCAGGGCGCGCGCGGCGTCGGAGTTGCGCGCGAGGGTGCGACCCAGCTGGGTGGAGATGCCGATCAACGCGGAGCGGGGGTACATGGTTTTCACTTCGCGCAACCTGGCCGTGTCCTGCCCGGGGAGGTTGAGAACATTGAGGATGACGAGGTCGATGTCACGCGTCCCGGCGGCCGCGGACGGCGTGCGGACGACGTAGCCCTCGTCCACGAGCCATTCACGGATCAATTCGCGCATCGCGATATCTTCCTCGATCACCATAATTGTCAGCATGGGTCGATTGGAGCGCGTTCGCGTGCCGGGCGCATTTCGCGAGGGCGAGCCCGCGTTTCAGCTGTAACCCGGGGAACTTGCCGTCGCTTCGCCTCTTGCCTTAACCTTCGGCCCCTATGACCTCCGGCACGCCCCATCTCCTCATCGTTGACGACGATCCTGCGATCCGGGAGCTCCTCGCGGAGTACCTGGCCGAGAACGAGCTGCGCGTGACAGCGGCAGCCACGGGCTCGGAGATGAAGCGCGCCCTGGAGGAGCATGTCATCGACCTGGTGGTGCTCGACCTGCGCCTGAGCGGCGAAGACGGCATGCAACTGGCCCGCCACCTGCGGGAGGTGAGCGAAATCCCGGTCATCATCGTCACGGGCAAGCGCGACGAGGCCGACCGCGTGATGGGTCTGGAGATCGCCGCGGACGACTACGTGACCAAGCCCTTCAGCAACCGCGAGTTGCTGGCGCGAATCCGCGCCGTGCTGCGCCGCTACCAGGTAAAGCGCGAAAGCGCGCAGCCAGCGCGCGAACTCAAGTGCCGGGCCTACCGCTTCGAGGGCTGGGAGTTGAACCTGCTGGCGCGGCGGCTGACGGCGCCCGATGGACGACGGGTTGAACTGAGCAATGGCGAGTTCAACCTGCTGCTGGCCCTGTGCGAGGCGCCGCAGCGCGTGCTGTCGCGCGACCAGTTGCTGGAGCTCTCGCGGCTGCATGGGGCCGAGGTCTACGACCGCTCCATTGACGTGCAGATCCTGCGCCTGCGCCGCAAGATCGAGGACGATGCTTCGGCGCCCCGTTTCATCCGCACGGAGCGCGGCGCTGGCTATGTGTTCGAAACACATGTGGACATGCTGAAGTGAGCGGCCGGCGGCCGCGCGCGTCCATTTCGAACTTCCGAAGTCCGGAACGCCCGGGCAGGCGGCATTTCAGATGAAACACAGGTCAGGGCGCGCGCCCGACTGTCTGTCTACAGCTGGTCGGTGGGCACGAACCAGGAGAAAAGCAGGAGCTGGATGCGCGTGAGCAAGCTGGAGTCGGGTTCGTCGTCCAGCACTTCGTTGTTCTCGTCGCCCGTGCCGACCCATTGCATGGTCTGGCCGTCGGCCTTGAGGACGACGCGGTAGACACCTTCGAGGTCGTCGAGCAGGTAGGCGTACAGCAGTGCCTGCGTGAGTTCGAAGCTTTGCACCCGTACGCCGAATTCGGTGTTGAGGCGCTCGGAACGCGGGTCGAGATTCATCGAGCCGAGCAGGACCCATTCGCGATCGATGAGTGCCAGCTTGGCATGCAGGCGGCCGCGCGCCTGGCGCAACAAGCGGCGGATCTCGTTGTTGCGTTTCAGCTGGCGGGTGCTGACTTCCAGCAGTTCAACGCCGAGTTGCAGCAGCGGAACCCGGTAGCGGTTGTAGCTGAGGTTGACGAGTGGTTCGTCGCTGTCCGCCAGCGAGTTGGTGATGACGGTGAAGCGCGTGCCGCGCTCGCGTGCCGCGCGGATGCGCTCCATGCCTTCGTCCCCCGGGATGAAGTAGGGCGAGACCACCAACACCTGTGATTTCGCCATGGCCATCTGCCCGTAGAAATGATGCGCGAGCGTCTCTCTGGCGGCCTTCCGGGTCCCCAGTGCCTTGTTGGGGCTGTCGGCCATCGCCTCGGCGCGGGCGCGAATCCAGTGCAGCGTGCCGCTTTCGAGCTGTTCGGCCAGGCGCGGCTCGCCGAGCACATCGCTTTCGGCCGGCTTGTCGGGCCAGGGGGCATGCGCTGGCGACGTGGCTGCATCGAAATCCGACACCAGTTTTTCCGGCGGATCGGCGGAGAAGGTGATCCGTTGCAACGGGTAGACGACGTCGCTGTTCCAGTAGCTGTCGAACACGGCCGCGGACTGAGGCACGACGGGGCCGGCCATCAGGAGTTCGAAGTCGATGAAGTTCGCGCCTTCGCTGCGCAGGAAGTACTCGTCCGCGAGGTTGCGGCCGCCGGCGATGGCCATGGCGCCATCCGCGATGAACAGCTTGTTGTGCATGCGGTGATTGAGGCGGCGGAAATCGGTGAAGAAATCCATCCAGCGCGTCGCCGTGTGTTCGCGGCCGTTCATGAAGGGGTTGAAGAGGCGGACCTGCGCCTCGGGTTCGGCAGCCAGCGCGAGGAGGAGCGGGTCAAGGCCGGCCGTATAGAAGTCGTCGATCAGCAGGCGCACGCGCACGCCGCGGCGGGCGGCGTCGCGCAACTCGCGCAGGATCAGAAGGCCGGTCTTGTCCTTGCCGAGCTGGTAGGTCTGCAGGTCGAGCGAGACCTGGGCGCGGCGGATCAGCTCGAGCCGCGCGTCGAGCGCGAAGCTGGCCTGGGGCAGAGGCCGCACGGCCGACAGGCCCTCCGGCCCGGGAGAAAACTGGGCTGCGGCTCGGCCCAGTTCGGTCTGTTGCGAGGCGGGAATCGCCAGCACCGGCATCTCGGCCAGGGGCGTCGGCAGGGGGACGCTGGCGCACCCCGCCATGAGGCACATGAGGCCGAGGACGCTGCGGCGCAGCAGTGAAATGAAGAGGGTGCGAGGCGGCATCAAGCGGGGCGCGTGCATCGTGAGCGGGGTGGGGGTCCGCACCGATGGTAGTCCGCCCGGTGCGAGTCCGAATTCGCCTGGGCGTCTTGTTTGCTTGCTTCGCCTCATGAATGCAGTTTGCGATTCGCTGACAACGGCATCGCGGAGCGAGGCGCTTGATCGAAGCCCTTCGCGCCCGGCACCTGCCGCAGTTCTTTCCGGCCGGCTCGTTGGCCATTTCCGCCTCTGCGCGCCTGCCCCGGCGCCCGCCGACGACTTCAGGAAGCCGCGTGGCTGGCGGCCGGCCTCCGCGGCGTTCATGAACGCCGCAGCGCGGCGGGCGCCATAGGGTCTTGCCTGTCTCGTGCTTCGCGCGGGCGGACGCAGAATCGCGCCGATGAAAAACACCGTCGCCCCGGCCTGCCTGCTGTGCGCTGCCTCTCTTGCGATCTCCGTTCCGGCGAAGGCGCAGGCGGCGCGCGACGTGCCCTCGCTCCCGGAGGTCACGGTCTCGACGCCGGCCGGCACCGCGGTCCCGTTCGAGGTGCCCGGCTCGGTCGACCGTGTCGAGGGCACGGATATGCGTGACGGCCGACTGGGCGTCCAGCTGTCCGAAGGCCTGGGTGGCGTGCCCGGACTGCAGATCCAGAACCGATACAACTTCGCGCAGGACCTGCAACTCTCCGTGCGCGGCTTCGGCGCGCGCTCGACCTTTGGCGTACGCGGGGTGCGGCTCTACGTCGATGGCATCCCGGCCACGCTGCCGGACGGGCAAGGCCAGACCTCCAACATCGACATCGCCTCGGTGGACCATGTCGAGATCCTTCGCGGCCCCTTCTCGGCGCTCTACGGCAATTCGTCCGGCGGCGTGCTGCAGGTCTTCACGGAAGAGGGCGAGGGAGCCCCGAAGCTGGGTTTCTCGGCGGCCGGCGGCAGCTTCGGCACCTGGCGCACCGGGGTGAAGGCCGGCGGCTCCTCGGGCGCGGTGGACTATCTCCTGAGCGCCAACCATTTCGAGACCGACGGCTGGCGCGAGCACAGCGCGGCGCGGCGCGACATCGTCAACGGCAAGATGGGCTTCCAGCTGGACGACGGGAACAAGCTGACACTGATCGTCAACAGCGTGCGCATCCGCGCGCAGGATCCGCTGGGTCTGACGGCGGGCGAGTACGCGCTGAATCCGCGCAGCGCGCCGCTCGCCACGCAGTTCGACACGCGCAAGACGGTCGACCAGACGCAGGCGGGCCTGCTGTACGAGCGCCGCATCGATGCCGACAACTCGTTGCGGCTGATGGTCTACAGCGGCGAGCGCAAGACCACGCAGTTCCAGTCGATCCCGCCCTCGGCGCAGCAGAGCCCGCTGCATGCGGGTGGCGTCATCGACCTGAAGCGCGACTACGGCGGCCTCGACCTGCGATGGAGCACGAAGCTGCAACTGGCCGGCCGCCCCTTCGAACTCGTCACCGGCCTCAGCTACGACACCCTGCGCGAGCAGCGCGCGGGCTATGAAAACTACACCGGCTCGCTCGCCACGCCGGTGCTGGGCGTCCAAGGGCGCCTGCGCCGCAACGAGCGCAACGAGGTGCGCAACCTCGATCCCTACGCACAGGCCACCTGGCAGGTCGCCGACCGCTGGACGCTGGAGGCCGGCGTACGGCGCAGCAGCGTGCGCTTCGAATCGGACGACCGCTACATCGTCGGACCGAACCGCGACGACAGCGGCAGCGCGCGCTACCACGAGACGCTGCCCGTCGCCTCGCTGCGCTTCGAAGCCACGCGGGACCTGGCGCTTTATGTGTCGGCTGGCCGGGGCTTCGAGACGCCGACGCTCAATGAGCTTTCGTACCGGCCGGACGGCATCGGCGGGCTCAATTTCGCGCTGCGGCCTTCGGTCAACGACAGCGTGGAGGCGGGCGCGAAGGCGCGGGTGGCGGGTGGGTTGCTCACCGCGGCCGTGTTCCAGACTCGCACGCGCGACGAGATCGTGACCGCCACCAACGTCGGCGGGCGCGCGACCTTCCAGAATGCGGGTCGCACGCGGCGCGACGGCTTCGAACTCGGGTGGCAGCACGAGACCGCCACTCATTGGCGCACGGAACTGGCCTACACGTGGCTGGATGCGCGGTACCGCGACAGCTTTTGCTCACCCGCGCCCTGTGTCCCGGGCAACATCGTGCCGCCCGACAGCCGCATTCCGGGAATCGCGCGGCAAGCCTTGTTCGCGGCCTTCGGCTGGGTGCCGCCCGAAGGGTGGCGGGCCGGCGCCGAGCTGCGTGCACTTGGCAGCATCGAGGCCAATGACCGCAACACCGTCAGCGCTCCCGGCTATGCCGTGGTGGCGCTGCATGCGGGCTACGTCAAGCGCTGGGAGCGCTGGGAGTTCAACGCCTTCGCCCGCATCGACAACCTCTTCGACCGAGGCTACGTCGGCTCGGTGATCGTCAACGAGGGGAACGGCCGGTTCTACGAGCCCGCCCCCGGCCGCAACTGGACGATCGGCGTGGGCGGGACGTACCGCTTCTGATCAGAGGCCGGCGGCGGCGCGCAGGGTAGCGGCCTTGGAGGTGCTTTCCCAGGTGAACTCGGGCTCCTCGCGGCCGAAGTGACCATAGGCGGCGGTCTTCTGGTAGATCGGGCGCAGCAGGTCGAGCATCTGGATGATGCCCTTGGGGCGCAGGTCGAAATGCTCGTTCACCAGCGCGGCGATCTTGTCATCCGGCATCACGCCCGTGCCTTCGGTGTAGACGGTGACGTTCATCGGCCGCGCGACGCCGATGGCGTACGCCACCTGGATCTGGCACTGGCGCGCGAGGCCCGCCGCGACGATGTTCTTGGCCACGTAGCGTGCCGCGTAGGCTGCCGAGCGGTCGACCTTGCTCGGGTCCTTGCCCGAAAAGGCGCCGCCGCCGTGCGGGCAGGCGCCCCCGTAGGTGTCGACGATGATCTTGCGGCCGGTGAGGCCGCAGTCGCCTTGCGGTCCGCCGATGACGAAGCGACCGGTCGGGTTGATCAGGTACTTCGTGTCCTTCAGCCATTCCTTGGGCAGGACGGGCTTGATGATCTCCTCGATGATCGCCTCGTTGAAGGAGGCCTTCATCCTGGTCGGTGTCTCGCTCTGGTCGGGGTGATGCTGGGTGGAGAGCACGACGGTGTCGATGCTGTGCGGCTTGCCGTCCACATAGCGCATCGTGACCTGGCTCTTGGCGTCCGGGCGCAGGAAGGGCAGGCGGCCGTCCTTGCGCAGCTGCGCCTGGCGCTCGACCAGGCGGTGCGCGTAGTAGATGGGCGCGGGCATCAGCTCGGGCGTCTCGTCGCAGGCGTAGCCGAACATCAGGCCCTGGTCGCCGGCGCCGGTGTTCAGGTGGTCGTCGCTCGCCTGGTCCACGCCCTGGGCGATGTCGTTGGACTGCTTGTCGTAGCAGACCATCACCGCGCAGCCCTTGTAGTCGATGCCGTACTCGGTGTTGTCGTAGCCGATGCGCTTGATGGTGTCGCGCGCGACCTGGATGTAGTCGACATGCGCGTTGGTCGTGATCTCGCCGGCGAGCACGACCAGGCCGGTGTTGGTCAGGGTTTCAGCGGCCACGCGTGAACGCGGATCCTGGGCGAAGATCGCGTCGAGGATCGCGTCGGAGATCTGGTCGGCGACCTTGTCGGGATGGCCTTCGGAGACGGATTCGGAGGTGAAGAGAAAGTCGTTCGCCATTTCGATGAAACTCCATGCAAGTCGGTTGGCGCGTTGCCAACCCGGATGGAGCCTTGGCGAACGCTTTAGCAGTGATGTTTAACGTCGCCCTGCAAGTAGTTCCATAACTCAGCGACAATTTGCATTCTATTCGAGCCGCGCTAACCTGCGCGCGCGTCCTGTGTTCAACCCCCCTTGTCTTGATGGTCCTCCTGTTCCGATTGCTCGCCCGCGTGCCGCTGCCTTGGATGCACGCGTTCGGCCGCTGCCTGGGCTGGCTCGTGTGGTGGCTGGCGCCGGACTACCGCAGGCGTTTCAGGGAAAACGCGGAGAGCGCGGGCTTCACACGCGCGCAGTACCGTCCGGCCATCGCCGCCGCGGGTGCGATGGCGGCCGAACTGCCGTGGATCTGGCTGCGCCCGCAAGGCGAGAGCGTGCTGCCGCACATCGTGCGCTGGGAAGGCGTGGAGGCCTTCGAGGCCGCACTGGCCGCGCGCAAGGGCGTGATCCTCGTCTCGCCGCACATCGGCAGCTGGGAGATCCTAGGGCAGGCGGTGGGCGAGCGTTTCTTCGCGGCCTACGGGCCGATCACCGCGTTGTTCAGGCCCGCGCGCAAGCAGTGGATGGCCGAATTGGTCGCCGGTTCGCGCGACCGAATCGGCCTGCAGACCCTGCCGACCAGCGTGGCCGGCGTGCGGGGCCTGATGCGAACGCTGCGCTCCGGCGGTTACACCGGAATCCTGCCCGACCAGGTGCCGCCGCTGGGCCAGGGCGTCTGGGCGCCCTTCTTCGGCCGGCCGGCCTACACGATGACCCTGTTGCCGCGCCTCGCCCAGCAGACCGGTGCGCGCGTGTTCCTGAGCGTGTGCGAGCGATTGCCGCGCGGCCAGGGCTACGCGATTCATTTCGAGCCTTTCGAGGGCACCGCATTGAACGATCCGAAGGCCACGCCCGAAGCCGCGGCCAGCGCCATGAACGAGGGCATCGAGCGACTCATCCGCCGGTTGCCGGGGCAGTACGTCTGGGACTACGCACGCTACAAGCAGCCACGCGCGGTGCCGCCGGGGGCGGCGCCATGAAGCTGGTCTCCACGCTCGGCATCGCATTCATGCGGCTGCTCGCCCATGTGCCCCTGCCGTTCCTGCGCGGTTTCGGGGCCGTGCTCGGGCGCCTGCTGTACCGCGTGGCGAGGTCGCGGCGGCGCGTGGTCGACACCAACCTCGCGCTGTGCTTTCCGGACAAGTCGCCCGGCGAACGCGACCGCATTGCGTTGGAAACCTTCATCTGCGTGGGCCAGTCCTGGCTTGATCGCGGTTGGCTCTGGCATGCGCCGCGCGAACTCGTGGCCCGGCGCATCCGGATCCGAGGATCGGCGCACGAACTCGACGAGATCGTCCATGGCACCGAGCCGATGATTCTGTTCGCGCCGCATTTCTATGGCCTCGACGCGGCCGCCACCGGCATCACCATCCGCACGGCCCGGCCCTCGACCACGATCTACACCACGCAGAGCGATCCGGTCGTGGATGAGTGGATTCGCGAGGGCCGCAAGCGCTTCGGCGACGTGACCACCTTCAGCCGCGCGGACAACATCAAGCCCATCGTTGCCGCGCTGCGCAAGGGCGGCCTGCTCTACCTGCTGCCGGACATGGATTTCGGCCGCGAGCAGACGGTGTTCGTGCCTTTCTTCGGCGTGCAGGCGGCGACCGTGCCCTCGCTGTCACGCTTCGCGCGACTGGGCCGGGCCAAGGTGGTGCCAGTGGTGTCGAAGCTCACGCCCGAAGGCTATGACGTGGACATCCTGCCGGCCTGGGACAACTTCCCGAGCGACGATGCCGTCGCCGACACGGCGTTGATGAACGAACGCCTGCAAGGCTACATCGAGACCATGCCCTCCCAGTACTACTGGGTGCATCGGCGCTTCAAGACCCGGCCCGAGGGCGAAGCGCCGGTGTACTAGGCCGGGCGCCGTCGCAGAAAGGCCTCGATCTCGGCCGCGACCAGGCGCGGCTGCTCATGCACCAGCCAGTGGGTGGCGCCTGGCACCTTCCGGATCTCCAGATCCGCCACGTAGTCCTCGAGGCCTTCGAGAAGGCCGGGCAGCAGCGCCGCATCGTCGAGCGCCCACAGCACGAAAGTGGGCACGCCGACGGTGAGTCGCTCACGCGCCAGCACGGGGATCCGCGGCGCGGCCTGGCCCGGCATCGCCGGCTTCATCGGCGTCGCGCGGTAGAGGTTGCATGCGCCTGTCAGGCCTGCGCGCCACACTTCGCGGTATTGGTTGCGGACCTCCTCGGTGAGCCACCCGAAGCCATCGGGCCCGGCCTTCATCAGGGTGAAGAAGGGCCACATGCGCTTGAAGTCGTCCGCGGCCAGGAGCGCCTCGGCATCAGGCCTGGAGAGGAAGTTCATGTAGGCGCTCGCGGCCTGCTGCGCGGGGTTGTCGAGCAATTCCCGCGTGAACAGGCCCGGGTGCGGCGAGTTGATGATGACCAGCTTGCCGAGCTTTTCCGCATGCTGGTTGCCATAGGCCCAGCCGAAGGCGCCGCCCCAGTCGTGCGCGACCAGCACCTCCACGCGGCCCTGCGGGTTCTCGGTGGCGGCGAGTTGTTCGATGTCCTGCAGCAGCAGGTGGGCGCGGTAGGCCGACGCCTCCGTTGGCGCGCTGGATCTCTCGAAGCCTCGCAGGTTCGGCGCGACACAGCGGTAGCCGCCGTGTGCCGGCTGGGCGAAGTGTTCGAGCAGTTCGTCCCAGATGAAGGCGGCCTCGGGGAAGCCGTGGAGGAACACCATGAGCGGCCGTCCTCGCTCGCCCGCTGCCCGGCAACTGAGGGTGATTCCGTTGGGCAGCGCGCGGGCGAAGGTCTCGATCATGGCGGGATGTCTCCTGATTCGTCTTTCTCGTCTTCCGGATGCGCCCAGCGCCACAGCAACTCGGCCGCCTCGTCGACGCCTTGCTGTTTCAGGGCGGAGAACAGTTTGACCTCGCCGCCGCCGGCCTGCAGTCGCGCAATCGACAGGGCCTTGGCGCCTTCTGAGCGCGTGAGCTTGTCAGCCTTCGTCAGCAGCACCAGGAACCTGAGGCCTGCTTCGACCCGCGGCCGGATGACTTCGAGCAGGATGTCGTCGAGTTCCGTCAGGCCGTGACGCGGGTCGCACATCAGCACCACGCCGCGCAGGCTTTCGCGTGTCATCAGGTAGTTGCCCATCACGCGCTGCCAGCGCAGCTTGGCCTCCTTGGGGACGGCTGCATAGCCATAGCCCGGAAGGTCGGCCAGCACCGCGTCGTCCACCTTCTGCTTGCCGACGCCGAAGAGGTTGATGTGTTGCGTGCGCCCTGGCGTCTTCGAAGCGAAGGCGAGCCGGGTCTGCTGCGTGAGGGTGTTGATCGCGGTGGACTTGCCGGCGTTGGAGCGACCGACGAAGGCGATCTCGGGCAGGCCCAGCGGCGGCAGATGCTCAAGCTGGGGTGCGCTCGTGAGGAAGTGCGCGGTATGCAGCCAGCCGCGCGCCACGCGGGCCCGTTCGGCGGCCGCGGCGTCGACGACGGGAGCCGGGCGGGAGGAGGGGGGAGCCTGCTTGCGCGGCGGGGTGGTCATCGATGAGCTTTCGGAACGGGGCGCCATTGTAGAATCGCGGGGTTTTGCGCCATAAATCCGAGCCCCCGATATGAAGTTGTTTGCCCATTTTCTGCTTGCAGCCCTCATGGGTGCCGCCGCCAGCGCCGCTTTCGCGGCCGACGAGCACGCAGCCGCACCGGCCGCCGCCGCGCCCGCGAAGCCTGCCAAGCCCGATCCCGCCAAGGGCGACACGGTCTTCAATGCGACGCCGGCCAACAGCCAGAGTTGCGCGTCGTGCCACAACGCGGACGGCAATTCGGCCATCGCGACCAACCCCAAGCTGGCGCAGCAGCACCCCGAGTACATCCTCAAGCAGTTGCAGGACTTCAAGTCCGGCAAGCGCAAGAGCGCCATCATGAAGCCCCTGGCTTCCGCGCTCTCCGACGAAGACATGCGCAACGTCGCATGGTTCGTTGGCGCCAAGAAGGTCAAGACCGGCTTCTCGAAAGAGAAGGACTTGGTCTCGCTGGGAGAGAAGATCTATCGCGGCGGCATCGGCGAGCGCCAGATCCCGGCCTGCGCCGGCTGCCACAGCCCCGACGGCGCCGGTATCCCGGCGCAATATCCGCGCCTCGGCGGCCAGCATGCGGACTACACGACCGCCCAGTTGGTGGCTTTCCGCGACGGCGTGCGCCAGAACAGCATCCCGATGACCGGTGTTGCCGCCAAGCTCAACGACCGCGAGATCAAGGCGGTCTCGGACTACATCGCCGGCTTGCGCTGATCTCCACCAGTTCAGCGTGAACTAAGCGCAGTCAACCAAACCAAACAGGGCGGGCCGATCCAGCGAGGACGGTCCGCCCTTTTGCTTCCGAACGGTTCGCCAACCATGTCAGTTTCCACTCACGGTCTTCGAGTCCGGCGCGGCCCCCAGGTGGTCCGGGCGGGGGTGGAGCTGTTCTCGTCGATGCGTTTCGCGATCGCGCTGCTGACCGTCATCTGCATCGCCTCGGTCATCGGGACCGTGCTGAAGCAGCACGAACCCATCAACAACTACATCAACCAGTTCGGTCCCTTCTGGGCCGAAGTATTCCGGTCGGCACGCCTCGACTCGATCTACAGCGCCTGGTGGTTCCTGCTGATCCTGCTATTTCTCGTGATCAGCACCTCTCTTTGCATCGCGCGCAACACGCCGCACATCCTGCGCGATCTCAAGACCTTCAAGGAGGGCATTCGCGCGCAGAGCCTGCGGGCCTTCGGGCAGCGTGCCGAGGCCGTGCTCGGCGAGACCCCGGACACCGCCGCCAACCGTATCGGCCAGCTCCTCGCGACCGGCGGCTGGAAGGTGAAGCTCCAGCACCGCGACGGCGATGGATGGATGGTCGCCGCGCGCGCGGGCGGTGCCCACAAGCTGGGCTACATCGCGGCGCACGGCGCGATCGTGCTGGTCTGCATCGGCGGCCTGCTCGACGGCGACCTGGTCGTGCGGGCGCAGACCTGGTTCAACGGCAAGAGCGTCTACACGGGCGGCGGGATGATCGCGGATGTGCCGGCCCAGTACCGCCTGTCGCCGAACAACCCCACCTTCCGGGGCAACATCCTCGTGCCCGAAGGCGGGCAGTCGAGCGTCGCGATCCTGAATCAGGCCGATGGGGTGCTCCTGCAGGACTTGCCCTTCTCGATCGAACTCAAGAAATTCATCGTCGACTACTACTCGACCGGGATGCCCAAGCTGTTCGCGAGCGAGGTCGTGCTCCACGACCGCGCGACCGGCGAGCAGGTTCCCGCGCGCATCGAGGTGAACCATCCGGCCAGCTACAAGGGCATCGAGATCTACCAGTCGAGCTTCGACGACGGCGGTTCGAGCGTGAAGCTGAAGGCCGTGCCCATGGCCGACGCGGCGAAGCCTTTCGAACTCGAAGGCACGATCGGCGGCAGTTCGGAAATCACCAACGGCACCGAGCGCCTGACGCTGGAATACACGGCGCTGCGTGTCATCAACGTCGAGAACTTCGGCGACGAGGGCAAGGGCGCGATGACGAGCGGCGCGGATGTGCGCAAGGTCGACCTGCAGAGCGGCCTGGAGGCGCGACTGGGCGCGGCCAACAAGACCAACAAGCCGAAGACGCTGCGTAACATCGGTCCCAGCATCGGCTACAAGCTGCGCGATGCGGCGGGGCAGGCGCGCGAGTACCAGAATTACATGGTGCCGGTTGACACCGGCGATGGGCAGCCGGTCTTCCTGCTCGGCGTGCGAGAGCGGCCGGAGGAGCCCTTCCGCTACCTGCGCGTGCCCGCTGACGAGCAAGGCTCGATGGATGGCTTCGTGCGCATGCGCGCGGCGCTGGCGGACGACGGGATGCGTGCGCAGGCGATCGACCGCTACATTGCGCGGGCCACCGATCCGGCCCGCCCGCAGTTGGCCGAGCAACTGCGGACCTCGGCCACGCGCGCGCTGGCGCTCTTCGCCGGCACCGAGCGCGCCAAGGCCGACGCCGTGACCTCCGGCGGCTGGCAGGCCATCGCCGAATTCATGGAGGCGAACGTGCCAGAGGCCGACCGCGAGCGCGCGGGCGCGGTGCTGGTGCGCATCCTCAACGACGTGCTCTTCGACGTGCTCAACCTCAGCCGCGAGAAGGCGGGTCAGGCGCCTTTGCCGGCCGACGAGAAGTCGCAGAACTTCCTCACGCAGGCGGTACTTGCGATCAGCGACGCGCACTTCTACCCCGCCCCCGTCGCGATGATGATGACTGACTTCAAGCAGGTCCAGGCCAGCGTGTTCCAGGTCGCCCGCGCGCCGGGCAAGAGCATCGTCTACCTGGGCTGCCTGTTGCTGATCGTGGGCATTTTTGCGATGCTGTACGTGCGCGAGCGCAGGCTCTGGGTGTGGCTCGCGAAGGATGACGCCGCCACAGGCGGCACGACGGCCACCATGGCCTACTCGGTCAACCGCAAGACCATCGACAGCGACCGCGAGTTCGAGAACCTCAAAGACAAGCTGCTCTCCATCAGGAAAGATACGCCGCCATGACCACCACGACCCTCACGCTCAACGATAGCTGGCGTTCGCGCCGCAACACCTTCGACTGGGTGTTCGCCGTGCTCGTGCTGGCGGGCGGCATCTTCGCTTTCTCGCGCTATGCGGGGTCGATGGACTACTACGAGAAGACCATTCTCCTGGTGACACTGCCCGCGGTCATCTGGCTCGGCTGGTTCTGGCGGCCGCTGCGCGTGCTGGCCATTGTCGTCGCGGCCGCCGCCTTGCTGGCGATCGCCTCCTACCAGGGTGACCTGGCGCGTGCCGACACGGTCTTCTGGCTCAAGTACTTCCTGTCGAGCCAGTCGGCCATCCTGTGGATGAGCGTGCTCTTCTTCATGAGCACCCTGTTCTACTGGTTCGGCTTCTTCGGCGGCAAGCAGGCCGATGCGATGGACCTCATCGGCTCTCGCCTGGCCTGGGCCGCCGTGACGATGGCGCTTGTCGGCACGATGGTGCGCTGGTACGAAAGCCACCTGCTCGGCCCGGACATCGGCCACATTCCCGTCAGCAACCTCTACGAGGTGTTCGTCCTCTTCTGCTGGCTGACGGCGACCTTCTATCTTTATTTCGAGACGCGCTACGCCACCCGTGCGCTGGGTGCGTTCGTGATGCTGGTGGTGAGCGCGGCGGTCGGCTTCCTGCTCTGGTACACGCTGGTGCGTGACGCCCACGAGATCCAGCCGCTGGTGCCCGCCTTGCAGAGCTGGTGGATGAAGCTGCACGTGCCTGCCAACTTCATCGGCTACGGCACCTTCTCGCTGGCGGCGATGGTGGCGTTCGCCTACCTTATCAAGGAGCAGGCAGCCGAGACGCGCTGGTACAAGCTCACGCCGATGTGGCTGCTGGGCGTGGCGCTGTGCTTCGTACCGGTGGCTTTCCGCCAGCGGGTGCAGGAGGCGGGCGGAAGCTACTGGTTCGTCTATGCGGCGATCTCGGCCGTGATAGCGGCGGGCATCCTGTTCGGGCGCAAGCGCATCGCGGCACGTCTGCCGGCCAATGAAGTGCTCGACGACGTGATGTACAAGTCCATCACGGTCGGTTTCGCCTTCTTCACCATCGCCACCGTGCTTGGTGCCCTGTGGGCAGCCGACGCATGGGGCGGCTACTGGAGCTGGGATCCGAAGGAGACCTGGGCGCTCATCGTCTGGCTCAATTACGCGGCCTGGCTGCACATGCGTCTGGTCAAGGGGCTGCGCGGCACGGTCGCCGCCTGGTGGGCACTCGGCGGGCTCGCCGTGACCACCTTCGCCTTCCTGGGCGTCAACATGTTCCTGAGCGGCTTGCACAGCTACGGTACGTTGTAGCGACCGGGTCCGCGCGGGCGTGTGCGGCATTTTTGAAACCGCCTGGCCTGCTCCCGCGTAACCGAATCAGCGTTGGCAACGAACTCCTCTGAGCAAAAGCATTTCAGGCGAAAGGCATTCCATGTTGATTCATTCCCGGGACGACGGCTTCAACCATCCCCATCCGAGCGAAATCACGCCGCGCAGTGCCTACGAAGGCCGGCGCGACATGCTCAAGCTGCTGGCCACCGGCGTGGCCGGCGCGGCGCTGGCCTCCTGGGCCGCGCGCGATGCACTCGCGCAGGTCGCGGCACCGGGCAAGCTGGCGCCGCTGAAAGGTGCGAAGTCATCCGTGCCCGGCGCCCAGACCATGGAAAAGGTGACGGATTACAAGGATGCCACGACCTACAACAACTACTACGAGTTCGGAACCGACAAGGCCGACCCGGCGAAAAATGCCGGCACGCTGAAGACCAGCCCCTGGACGGTCGAGGTGGAGGGCCTGGTCAAGAAGCCGGGGAAATACGGCATCGAGGACCTGATCAAGCTCAGCGCGCAGGAAGAACGCATCTACAGGCTGCGTTGCGTCGAAGGCTGGTCGATGGTCATCCCCTGGGTCGGCTACTCGCTGGCCGAACTGATCAAGAAGGTCGAGCCGCAGGGCAGCGCCAAGTACGTGGAGTTCGTGACCCTGGCGGACCCGAAGACCATGCCCTTTGTCGGCTCGCGCGTGCTCGACTGGCCCTATACCGAAGGGCTGCGCATGGATGAAGCCATGCATCCGCTCACGCTGCTGACCTTCGGGATGTACGGTGAAGTGCTGCCCAACCAGAACGGGGCGCCGGTGCGCATCGTGGTGCCCTGGAAGTACGGCTTCAAGAGCGGCAAGTCGATCGTCAAGATCCGCTTCGTCGAGAAGGAGCCGGGCACGGCCTGGAACAAGGCCGCCGCGCAGGAGTACGGCTTCTATTCCAACGTGAACCCCAATGTCGACCATCCTCGCTGGAGCCAGGCGACCGAACGCCGCATCGGCGACGGTGGCGGGCTCTTCGCCAAGCGCAACAAGACGCTGCTTTTCAACGGCTACGAGGCACAGGTCGGCCAGCTCTACGCCGGCATGGACCTGAAGAAGAACTACTGAGCCCGCCGTGAACAAGCTCCTGATGCACCCGGCGGTCAAGCCGCTGGTATTCGTGCTCTGCCTGCTGCCCTTCGCGTGGCTGGTCTACGGCGCGTTCACCGACGGGCTGGGGGCCAATCCGGCGGAATACCTCATACGCGCCACGGGCGACTGGACACTTCGCTTCATCTGCATCGTGCTGGCCGTCACGCCGCTGCGGGTGATGACCAGGGTCAACGCGCTGGCGCGCTTGCGGCGGATGCTGGGTCTGTTCGCGTACTTCTACGTCGTCGTCCACCTGCTGAGCTATGGCTGGTTCGACATGGGCTTCGATCTTCCGGAAATTGCGAAGGACATCGCCAAGCGGCCGTTCATCCTGGTGGGTTTCTCGGCCTTCGTGCTGCTGACGCCACTGGCGGCGACCTCCTTCAACCGGGCCATCAAGGCGATGGGCGCGAAGCGCTGGCAAGCGCTGCACAAGCTGGTCTACCTGATCGCGGGGCTGGGCCTGCTGCACTTCTTCTGGATGCGCGCGGGCAAGAACAACTTCGCGGAGGTGTTCGTCTACGCGGGCATCATCGCCGTTCTGCTCGCGTGGCGCATCTGGAACTACGCGAGCAAGAAAAAGGGCGTGCAGCGCACGCCCGTGGCAAGAACGCAGCTCACCACCAAGTAGGTGAACAAGCGCGGCGCCTTCAGCCTTCCTCGCTGAAGCGCTCGCTGCGCAGCTGGTCCTCGATCGTCTCGCGGCGGCGGATCAGCGTGGCGCGTTCGCCGCTCACCAGCACTTCGGCGGCTCGGCCGCGCGTGTTGTAGTTGCTCGCCATGGCCATGCAGTACGCGCCGGTGGAAAGCACGCCCAGCAGGTCGCCCGCCTTCACGCCGAGCGCGCGGTCGCGGCCGATCCAGTCGCCGCTTTCGCATACCGGTCCGACGACGTCGTAGGTCACAGCTTCGCCGTGTGGCGCCGCGATCGGCACGATCTGGTGGAAGGCCTGGTACATGGCCGGCCGGGGCAGATCGTTCATCGCCGCATCGATGATGCAGAAGTTCTTGTCTTCTCCGGGCTTGGTGTAGAGCACTTCCGTCACGCAGACGCCGGCATTGCCCACCAGCGAGCGACCCGGCTCGACGATCAAGCGCCGCTTGCCGAAGCCGCGCGCGTCCAGCCGGTCCAGCAGCTTCCACCAGAGCGCATCGGCCTGGGGCGGCGTGTCGCCGTTGTAGTCGATGCCGAGGCCTCCGCCGAAGTCGAGGTGGTGAAGCGCAATGCCGGTCTTCTCGATTGCCTCGACCAGGTCGAGCACGCGCTCCAGCGCCTCGAGGTAGGGCGAGGCGTCGGTGATCTGCGAGCCGATGTGACAGTCGATGCCAAGGATCTCGATGCCCTTCAGCGAGGCGGCATGCTGGTAGATGGCGACGGCGCGGTCGTGCGCCACGCCGAACTTGTTGCCCTTGAGGCCGGTGGAGATGTACGGGTGCGTCTTGGGGTCGACGTTCGGATTGATGCGCACGCTGATCGCGGCGCGGCGGCCTTCCTCTTGGGCGACGGCGTCGAGCACATCGAGCTCGGCTTCGCTCTCGACATTGAAGCAGCCGATGCCGGCGGCCAACGCTTGCCGCATCTCGGCGCGCGTCTTGCCGACGCCTGAGAAGATCACCTTCGCCGGGTCGGCGCCGGCCGTGAGTACGCGCGTGAGCTCACCGCCGGAGACGATGTCGAAGCCGCAGCCGGCCTCGGCGAAGACGCGCAGCACCCCGAGCGAGGAGTTGGCCTTGATGGCGTAGCAGACCATGGCATCGCGGCCCTCGAAGCCACGCTGGTAGGCGGCCAGCGCGTCCAGCATCCATTGCTTCGAATAGACGAACAAGGGGGTGCCATGCTCGCGGGCCAAGACGGACAGCGGAAGGCCTTCGACATGCAACTCGCCGTTCCTTCGCGCGATGTAGGGATGGCCTGGGAGGTTCGTCGAGATGCTCACTTCGCAGCTCCGGTTGCGTCGGGTGTCGTGGCTTGGGGCGTTGCCGGGGCCGGCGTCGCGGCGGGCGGGGTAGCCGGCGCGGCGGGGTCCGCCGTCTTCGAACCCGGAATCAGGAGCTCGGGCAGCGTGGCTCGATTTTTCGCGGCGGGTTCGGTCGGCAGGCGCAACGGCCCCTTCTGGCCGCATCCGGCCAACCCGACCCCTGCGATCGCGAGGCCAAGGGCGCTCACTAGAATTTGGCGAACATTCAACATGGTGAAATTGTACTTTTCAACCATGCTGCGACTGACACGCAGTGCGCACTTTGATCGACCTTGCCTAGATGCTGTAGCGCGCTTCAGGACCGAACTCCACTCTCTCTGCCAACTCGGGCCTCAGAGATCTGGCTTAATCCCAAGGAGCACCTTCATTTCCACCTCGATTGCTATGTAATGGCTTTGAACTTGCACCGGGCGACGCAGGAGACGCCACTGCACTAAAAGTACCCATATAGGTCGTAAATGGGAGCACCCGTAGCGCGCTCATTTTTTGATAGCTCTCTGTTGCCCATGGCCTATAGCGTGCATCCAAATAAGCGGCCTCGCCGAGCAACCCAGAAAGCTTCTGCATTAGTCGTAGATTTTTCAGAACATCAGGCTCGTTTTTAATCGCCTGTTCGATTTTTCTGGCCTTTCTAAATCTTCCGAAAGGGACGGATACCTTCCCCTTATGAATGACTACTCCGGTTATATGCTTCGGAAATCCTTTTAGAAAAATCTTTGTTTTCTCTGTGGCCACCTTATGTCCATGACTCTCAATTATTGAAGTCACACGACGCTTAAGTCTGGCGGGAAGCCGTGAGCCAGAGAACGTCAAATCATCAACGTAGCAAGTGAATTTAAGGTTATGGTCTAACGCCAATTGAGCCAAAGCATCAAACATTGGCTTGTTGGCGTAGATCGAGAGCAGCGGGCTGAGAGGGCTTCCAGTCGGAAGGCAGCCTAGGCCTTCAGCTATTTTTCTAAAGCAAACAAGTTTCGCAAGGAGGCCTGCAATGTCCGCCGCGCATCTAAGCTGATTCTTGAAAAAACGAAAAACCGCATCCTCTGAAGTCGAAGGATAAAAACTCTTGACGTCAAATGTTGCAGCAACATCAGAGAGCTTGTGAAATTCTGCGTTAGATCTATAGGAACGACCCTTGACCGCAGCGTGAGCATAGTCAGGGGTAACCACACGTGCGAGCAATGATCGAATGCGCTCATGAACACGCTTAAGCCCTCGCTTGGGCTCTTCAACCTGTCGCGCTTTTCTAGTTTTCCCTGTGAATTCGCAAGTATCCGCCGGCAACGTAAATACCTTGTACTCATCCCCCTTGGACAAGGCGATTAACCCAGCGATGCTTACGTGAAGAATTTCCGCCAGCCTGGCTTTCGATTGGACTTTGTATAGAGCGCATTGATCGAGTCCATACAAAGCGCATTTCATACTTAAGCTTTCACCGGCGTGTTCTTGATATTGGTTTTGGCGACCCAGCTAAGTAGGGATAGCACCTTTCGAGCAACGCCCACGCGCACATGCTCGGTCATTTTTGATTTTTCGAGATTCTCGGAAAAGAAAAGTAACGATGACAAAGGTATCTCAAATTTTTCCCCATATTTGGAGAGAAGATCAAGAGACGGACTTTTCTTTCCGGATTCAATTTCCGAAAGAAATGAATTGGAAACGCCAAGCTCAAATGAAAGTTGAGTTTGCGTGAGATCGTGATATACACGAATAAGTCGGAGAGCTTCGCCAAGCATAGGGCCTCCAAATTTGGATATTAATAAAAGCTAGGTAAGTCTCAGTTTAAGGATTGTCGCTCCACAACGACCAGACTTTGTCAATGAACTGCAGCACTCGGCCGACACCGCCCACGAACATCATCACAGCGTTAAGAATGGCCAAAGGACTAGGGCGCTGTTTCCAGCCTCCTTCGCTCCTCGACCCCGACTTCACCTCTTCCTTCAACGGACGCATTTCAGCGGTTTTCAGTTTTTCCATTTTATTTCCTCAGTTCGGTTTAGACGGGATTGTCTAAACCTCTCGCACGAACTAAAGAATGTCAAAACAGAGCGAACTGCGTCATTTCCCCGGCCTATATCAACCCGGTGGCTCTCGCCAACGGGACTATCCCCTCACTGCGGAGAAGACATCGACCGTGAGGCCCGCCGAACCGCAGCTGGGGAGAGATCAGAGACTTTCATGTCTCCACAGGGCTTGCGCCCCACAATCGCGAGATTCGATCTCTTACCGCTGATGCAAGTATGCGCCTTCAGATTCGCCAAGTCAAGAAGTTTTTTCGCTGGTAGCGAAACTTTGATGTGCTGTGAGCCCTTTACGCTAGCGCTGCGAGAGCACCCCCGCCCGCCAGAGCGGTCCACGGACGGCGCCACGCTTGACATTGAGCATCGCGGCGATCTGGTCGACCGTAAACCAACCAGACTTGTACATCTCCACTACTCCAGCCTCATCCTCGCCTCCGAGCACGCGAGGCCTGCCCCATCGCTGCCCCCTGGCCCGAGCGGCCAACTGCCCGGCCATGCAGCGATCGCGAATCAGGGCGCGCTCGAACTCCGCGAAGGAACCCAGCATTTGCATGAAGAGGCGACCAGCCGGTGTGATCGTCTCAATCGGTTCCGTGAGAGATCGGAAACCAGCTGAGCGGCTCTCAAGCAGCGCCAAGACGCTGAGCAGGTGGACAAGGGACCGGGCCAGCCGATCCATCTTGTAGACCACCAGCGTATCCCCCGGTCCAATGTGCTCCAGAAGGCCTTCGAGCACTGGGCGCTTCTTGACTGCCGATCGCTTCTCCTCATAAACGTTCGAGATACCAGCCTTCAAGAAGGCCTCAAACTGCACAGCCGTGTTTTGCTCCGCTGTGGAAACGCGCGCATAACCATAGTCCACTATCTAAAATCTCTTAGAGTTGTAACTGCACGTGACCGACTATAGGAGCGTCATGCGAAATCTTCTGCTTGCCTTGCTTTGCACCGTCGCCACTCAAGGGCATGCAGCGACGATCTACCTGTGTCGCGCATACAACGGCTCGACCTTCTGGGCCAAGCAGCACTGCAACCGGCACAACGCTCTTATTGAGCGTACGGAGTCGGTTGCTGATGTGCCTTGGGATCAGCAGGTCGAGCAAGCGGAGCGCTCCCGCGAGCGTGCCCGCACCGCTACCACGGCGAATGGCCAACCCGCGTTCAATCGCCTCCAGTACTGTGCGCAGCTCACGAACGAGCGGCGGCAGATTGAAAGCCGCTACACGAATTGGCAGTGGCAGCCGCCAGAGGTCATCAACCCCGACCAGCAGCGAACCGTCGCGATCAACTCCGCACTCCGCGCAAACAACTGTCCTGTCCAATAGCCGGTAACGAAACTCGATCCCCGCGCGCCCGACCGGACCCCACATCGACAGCATTCAGCGCTTCACAGACGCGATCCTCTGAGGCTTCGGCGCCTCAGGAGCAGGCGCAGGAGCCGCAGGAAGCGCCGAGGGCAGGGCGTCACCTATCACGATCGGTTCTGAACGCGCCTGCGCGGCTGCTGGTGCCACGGGCGCGGCAGTACTGCGCACATCAGCAGACCGCCGCTCGCCCTCCGGCTGGAACGCGAAGAACGCGCCATGCGCGACCAACTCTTTGCACATGGCCAGGTCGACCGGGTAAGGCGTCGCATCCTGCGTGTAGCACTTGCAGCCCTTGCTCGGCATCTGAACACACGCCGCAGGCACCGGCACACGCTTTGGCTCGGTCAAACTGTCATAGATCGGCGCCGAGTGCATCAATCCCGCGAGCCGCGGCTGATAGGCCGTCACATACTCGCGTGTTGTCATCGGCTTGCGCTCATTCGCTGGCGTGCCGGCAGTCGGCATGCCCGGCAAGCTGGTCGACGAGCTCGCGGCGGCCGCAGGCTTCGCTGAAGCGTCAGCAGGCTTGAAGCGCTGATAGAGCAAGTACCCGACAGCGATGAACGCGACGACGCAACCGACGAAGGTGTAGATCTGCTTCGGGATGCGCACCTTAGCCGTGTGCAGCGTCGCACTCTTGTACCAGTCGTACACCTCCTTCGGGTGCTTCCGCGTCGAGACCTGCGCGCCCTTGGCAGAGCCATCCTTCTCGCATTGCGGGTTGACCGCGTCCCACTGCAAAACCTTCGTGGTGTTCGTCCCACCGAGCACGCGCTTGAAGTGCTCGTGATAGCCGGGCGCCTGCACCAACCGACGTACGAAGTCATCGATGTTCATCGGGTGCTGCGTCATCAAAAAGAAGTCAAAGCCGCGCTTGCGATGCTCCGACAGGTGCGCGATGTGCGGAGGCACTGCGCCACTCGGCGCGCGCTTTGGCAAGTCGTAGTGGCACTCATCGGCAACGATGATCGCGCCGTCCTCGCACGACTCCCATTCCTTGAAGTCGATCGGCACCCAGCCGAATTCCTGCGTGAGGATCGGCATCGGCTCAAAGCGCCCCTGCACGAAGTACACGGGGCGGTTTTCCTTGAGCTGCATATCCCGCACGTCGCGCAACGTGAACAACGTCTTGCACGAGCCGTTGCCGCCAGTGCGCAGGTACAGGTACCCACGCTGATACTTCCGGCCCATCACTTGAGCACCCAGCGTTTGAACGTGTCGCCCTGCACACCATTGATCAGCGCTCGCGCCAACATCGCCGAGAAGATGATGCTGATGCATTGCCCGACCTTCAGCATGCCCAGGATGCCCACCACCTCAGGGCCGAGGCCAAGCAGCGCGCCGACCGCCTGAGACTTGAGCCAGCCGATCGTGGTGTTCAGGCCTGAATAGGTGACCACGCCGACACCGAGACCGATCAAGGCCCGGCCCGCCATCGAGCCAACCAGCTGCAGCAGCAGCGAACCAAGCGCAAGAAGAATCGCAGGCATCTCAACCCCTCATGACAATCACAGCGGCGGCCAGGAAGCTCAGCCCGACCAACAGCGTGCCGAGCATCGGAAACGCATCGCACGCGCGAGAAAACGGCAGCATCACCGAGGAACCGTGGAAGACCGACACATTCACATCGCTGATGCACGACGAACCCGCGTTGAGGGCGTCGGATGTGTCGAACGACGCGCTGCTCAATGTGACGGTGCTGTTGTTTGGATTGGTCAAGGTTTGATTGCCCGTCTTGACGCGCTCCGCATTGGCCAACACCAACTCCTCATCCTTCGGGTTGATCTTGCAGTTCTGCTTGTAGACCTCCAGAGCCATCGCATTCAACACCGGGTCATCGCCCTCCGCCTTAAACCCAGCAACGCAGTCACCGCTGAAACTCCCCGCCGAGCCATCACCATCACCAGTGCACGCGTTGGAACCCTTGTTCTGAGCACAGTGAGCCGCCTGCCCTTGGACAGTCTGTGTTGTCTCGCAGGTCTGCGCGTCTGAGCCCGCCGCCTTCTGACACGTCGTGGTGTCGGTGGTGCATTTGCCATCGCGGCATCGAGACTCCGAGGTTTGCGTGGTCGTGGAGCCATCGGGATGCTTGATCTCTTTTTTGTCCGTTGCATCAACGTCCGGACCAACCGGCGCACACACGCGAGTCCCGTTGACCTCCCCTGCCGCCTGACCCTGAGGACAAGGCGACGGCGCGGCCTCCCCATCACCCGGCTTGATCGGCGGCTTGCCATCGGAGTCAGGAGGCGTTGAAGGCGCCGCATCCGACCCACCACCGCCCGTGCCATCACACGACGTCGACCGCCCGCCCGTGTACACCGCCGCACCCTGCGAGATGTAGTGCCCAGACTTAGGCGGGTCCTCCCACGCGAGCTGCTTCGAAGCCTTAGCAACACACTTGCCTTGCCCCGTCTCGTTGTAGGTATCACAGAAGTAAAACTCCTGGGCCTCACCCTCCCAGTTCTTAAAGCCAGCCGACTGTCCGGCAAGGGCAAGGCAAGGGTCGGGAGGCGCCTCACATGCTGTTTGAGCCGAGTTCTCGACATAGGGAGGCGTACATGCACACGCAGTACCAGAGGCCGTACTATTCGCTGGACAGGCGTTCGCCGTCACACGGATAGCGCGCCCGCCAATAGTGGTCTCCGGATTGTTGGCACCGGGCTTCCCATACGCCGTGCAGACCATGCCTTCGGTGACCACGCGCAGGGACTGCCATCCACCCGGCCCGAACATCGCGACCCAGCCAGTCAGAGGTGCCTCGCAAGCCGCACTCGCAGTAGCACCGGTGTACACCGCAGCACCGCTCCCCCTGGGATCATCCACAGCGAACAGCGTACCGATCTTTGGGATGAGTGCATGCGCGCTACTGGACAGCACCAGCAACAGCAAAGCGACTATGCGGAGAAGATGAGCCATACGGCACCCAGCGCAGCGATCAAAACGAAGATTCCCATAGCGAACCCTTTGCGAAGCACCGACCGCCGGTGCTTTGAAAAGGGCAACCGAGGCGTCCCCCGGCTGCACCAACGGCGCCCTTTAGCGGCCGAGCGCGGAACGCACGTACGAGAAGGCCTTCACGCCCACGCGCACGATCAGGTCCGCATTGCCGATCAGAATGACCGACGCCGACACGGCTGCAATCGCACTGACAACTTCCGTCACATCCATAGCTCACTCACTTTCGTCTTTGATTGCTCCGGAAGAAATTTGACGACCGAGCTGCCGGAAGCCCCAGCCGATCGCCCACACGAGGATGATTGCCCCCGCGATCTGTGTTCCCTGCTCAGGTGTCAAATCCAGAACAGGGATATGAAGCTCATGCACGACCGTGACCGTGCACGCCGATGAACATTGAATGACAGCTGGCTCAGCCACGGACCACCATCGCGATGAGAGCAACGACCAGAGCCGCGGCTGCATAGCCAAGCCTGCGAACGAACGCGGAGGCGAAGGTGCGAGCAAGCCAGCGCATCACTGTCTTGCGTTCGCTTGACCAGGCCAACGGGCGTCACGCGCTGCCCAAGCGGCACGACGGCGAGCCGCAATCACGCGCGATCGAGCCTCCATCCACTGCGACAGCAGATCGAAGCCCAGGAGCACCAAGGCGCACGCCAAGATCCCCGCGAAGAATTCCAGCATCACAAGCCCTCCCTGCTGTTACCGGCAACGAAATTCGATTGGCTGTCCAGCTTGTCTTCGGTAGTCCCGAGCACATCGAGGTCCACAATCGACGCTTGATCGTCGAGGTCCGCCCAGTCGTGAATGAGTTGGACCGCACGCTCTGCGTCCTCGACAACACCGCCCCCAGCTTGCGCAAGCGAGCGAACCCACTCCGGCTGACCGTCGGTCAGCGACGGAGCAAGGAAGCGCCCTGTTGCCAAGCTTTGGACAATGAGCCGCATGGCGGTTAGGCCGCAGCCTTCGCGGCGCGCTCGACGGGCTTGATCTCGACCAGCGTCAGCTTCGCCGAGTCCTCGCGACCAGCCGCCATCTCGAACACTGCATTCGCCTTGATCGGCAGCGAGTTGCCCAGGTGTGCCCACTTGTCGAATTCCTTAGCGTCGCCGAGTTTGAACGGCCGCGTCACGCGACCGATGGAACGGCCTGCGCCGTTCTCCTTAAGGTCGACCTCGCAATGGAACGTGCAGCTGCTGAAATCGCGGCCCTCATAGTTGCCCGCCGATTCCTTGACCGCGTGGACGATGACTTCACTGTTGAAACGCATGGTTGATGGCTCCGAGCCCGGTTGATTGAAGGTCCTGCGCGACTGGGCCAGATCGCGGAACCACGTATTCGGAGAAGGCTTCGCTGAACGCGGCGCGAAGCTCGCGATCCTTGAAGGACGCAAGGCGCTTTGGCGGCTTGCGATTGCTGACCAGTTCGATGAACTGCTCGTCGTCGAGGTACTTGAAGCACATGGCCACGCTTGCCGCAGCCGTTTGCACTGTCCAACGCGCGTTGCGCGAGCACTCGGCCTTGACGCTCATGAGTGCGAGCGGTGGAGTCGTCTTGATCGGCTCAGGGACAGCGGATTGACCGGCTTCGCGCAAGATCGATGCATGCCAGTCGCTCGCCCCTGCGAAGAAGTCGGCCGGGCGGCGCAGCACATCGCTATCAATCACGCGGAGCTTGTTGCCGTACCGAAGCTCAAAGCGCAGCCACTCAGTCTCAGCTTCCTCGCCGAAAAGCTGATCGCCCTTCTCGTAGACGTTCGTCTCCTTGCCTGCCTCCTTGGAGCCGATGTAGAGCGAGCGCGAGGAGCCCTTGAGCCAGTTGATATCGCGCATCTTGGGACGCTGGCCGTGCACGTCGCAGAGCCCCGCTTTGTACTCATCGCTGACGCGCTCGATGCCACCAGCGAACCCGTCGAAGAAGTCCAGCGCAAGGTCTACGCGCGTGATCTTGGCGTCCAGGTCCTCGATGATGCTAGCCATGCAGTCGGCCCAGCCGTCCTCAGCGAACGTGCACGCCACGCCATAGAGATTGACGTGCACCGTCTCCGCTTGGGTGCGTTGACGCGGGCTCTCAGAGCTCGCGCCGAAGCCCACCCAGCCGACTTCCTGGCCGTTGCGCTGAATTGCCCAACGATGCTTGTAGAAGTCGTGCCCCTTCTGGAGCGCAACAGCGCGAACGAAGTCGAAGCCGAGGGCTCCGCAGACCTGATCCGCAAGCTGAGCAGCCTGACCACACGCATCGCGTTCGCAATCCGGCAGATCGTTGACGATGCTCAGGAGCTTGTGCAGGCGATGGCCTTCGTCCCAAATGCTGGTCGACGTGGCGCGCTGGTCGGTGAGGAAAGGCGGAGCATTGCGCAGCCGTGCAGTGAACCGTAGCCAATCTATATGCACCAGGGTCCCGCTGTTCAGGCGCTCCGCTTGAAGGCGGACCTTGATGGTGTTGCCATCGAGGACCAAAGAATTCTTCGCCGCTACTCTGGTCACGACAACTCCCCCTCGGTCGAATTGCTCTCCCCGTGATTACCATCGGGGTCGCCGACGCTCTGCCGCGCCGTGCGCGGCTCGTACCTCGCCCGCGCCTGCGCGGCCACGCCCGAGGTTGCTGCACAGCCTTCGCACCGGCGATCGCAGCGATCGGCCATGTACAAGCACTGGAGCAGGCACGAGGCGTCGGGCGTGTCCTTCGGACCGGGCTCTACTCCGCTTCGCTCCACCAAGCCCTTCGGTCTCGGCCCTTCGGGTGACGATCCCTCACGCAGCGTGGTCATGGAGACGACGTGCAGGGCTACGACTCTGCGAGTCGCAGCGACAGGCAGGCCATGGCTGCACGCCATGGGACTTCCGCTTGGCAAGGAAGGGGCGCCCAGGGGCACGAGGAACGCCGCGCCGGATTGACCTACGCGCAGGCGAGCAGGCGAGGGCGGCCGGCTCACTGCACACCCCGCTGCGCGCCTTCCAGGCGCAGCACGGCCATGGAGATGCGCTCCAAGCTCTGTGCCGAGCCACGACGCACGAACGCCGCCAGGATCGCGGCATCGTCGCGATATTGAACGGCCTTGTTTGCAGAGCCATTGCGCACGCTATGCGGGATCGGCGCATGAAGCACCGACTGCGCGCGGCGCTTCCATTCCTGCTTCTCGCTCGCATTCATTGCCGCCCCTTGGAGCCGTACAGGCCAACCTGCTTCCAGTTGCGATTGGTCAGCGCGAAGCGAACAAGGGACTGCATGACCTCGTTTCGTGAGCACCCAAGCTGCTCGGCGATCTCAGCGATGGTTCCGGCAATCTCCGGCTTGTCGGTGTAGTCCAGGCGAAAGCGATTGGCACGATGCGCACGCACACGAGCATTGACATCGGCATGAACGGGAGGACGGCCAAGAGGGGTGCTCGCCTTCGCACTCGCACCAACCGGAGCCGCCAAGCCACCAGACGGCACGAGCTTGAGCGAAGGCGAGCAAGCGACGCGCCCCACCAACTCGTCATCGAGCGGCAAGACGGATTGAACTGCAGGCTTGGACATGGCGGCTCCTAGGTGGCAGAATCGGACTTACCGAAACAGGTTGACTTACCTAAATACGTAAGTTATGCCACTATACCCAAAGAGGTAAACATGAGCCAATTGAATCTACTTATCGAAAAAGGTATTTCGATAGCCGGTAGTGGCCGCGCGCTGGCCGAGCAGATCGGAGTTCCGGAGACGCACATCTCCATGTGGCGTCACGGTCGTAAGGCCTGCACTCCGCGCTCGCGCGTGATGCTGGCGAAAGTGGCTCAGGAAGACATTGCGGAGGCAGCGCTAGAAGCCGTGCTAGACGACGCTGTGAGATCAGGCGACGAAGCCCTGGCCAAGACGATCAAGACGCGCTTGAAGGCGCTGGGTCAGAAACTGTAATGACCGACCCCGAGTACATGGACCGCGCCGAGGCGGCGCTTGCCGCCATCGAGCGCAGTTGCGACCGCATCAACGACGCCACTGACGCCGATATCGACAACCAGCGCGTCGGGGGCATGATCACGATCACCTTCGTCAATGGCAGCCAGCTGATCATCAACTTGCAGAAGCCGCTGCAGGAAATCTGGCTGGCGGCGCGCTCGGGTGGCTACCACTACCGGCACGATGGCCGTCAATGGGTCGACACGAAGACCGGCGAGGAACTCTTCGGAAACCTGTCGCGCGAAGCGAGCGTCCAAGCCGGTCAGGCACTGGACTTCGCGGCCGACTAGTTGCGGAAAAGATCGAGGATCTTGCTTCGTTCCTCGGGCGGCGGCGTCGAACTGATCGGCGCACCGGTGATCGCCTCCACAGGCGGGGTCGGCGAGGTGTCGAGGCCGAGGCTGGCGACGCCGCGGCCCGGTGCATAGTCGTCGTAGTACCACTCGCCGCCGACGTTGACGACACCAGCGGGCACCGGCATCTCCGCCACCGGGACGCCCTTGATCGCGGTTTCCATGTAGGTGATCCATATCGGCAGGCTCAGGCCGCCGCCGGTCTCGCGATCGCCGAGCTTGCGCGGCGTGTCGTAGCCCATCCATGCCACCGCGGTCATCGTCGGCTGGAAACCCGCGAACCATGCGTCGAGCGAGTCGTTGGTCGTGCCGGTCTTGCCGTAGATGTCGGGCCGCTTCAGCGTCGCCTGTGCCTTGGCGGCCGTGCCGCTGCGGGCCACTTCCTGCAGCAGGCTGTCCATGATGTAGGCGTTGCGCTGCGGAATCGCGCGCATCGATTCATTCAGCAGGGGGGGCTGCGGTTCGAGAAGTACCTTGTCCTTGTGGTCGGTGATGCGCGTCACGAGGTAGGGCGCGACCCGGTAGCCGCCGTTCGCGAAGACCGAATAGGCTGTTGCCATCTGCATCGGCGTGACCGATCCCGCGCCGAGCGCCATCGGCAGGTAGGCTGGGTGCTTCTCGCGTTCGAATCCGAAGTTCGTGATCCAGTCCTGCGCGTAGCGCGTGCCGATGGATTGCAGGATGCGGATCGAGACCATGTTCTTCGACTTGGCCAGCGCGCGGCGAAGCGACATCGGGCCTTCGAAGCCGCCGTCGTAGTTCTTGGGCTCCCACGGCTGGCCACCCGTGGTGGCCGCGTCAAAGAAGAGGGGCGCATCGTTGACGACGGTGCCCGGCGTGAAGCCTTTTTCGAGGGCGGCCGAATAGATGAAGGGCTTGAAGCTGGAACCCGGCTGGCGCCACGCCTGGGTGACGTGATTGAACTTGTTCTTGTCGAAGTCGAAGCCGCCGACCATGGCCTTCACCGCGCCGTCGCGCGGGTCGAGCGCGACGAATGCGCCTTCGACCTCGGGCAGCTGGGTAATCTCCAGCGGTCCCTTGGGCGTCCTCACGACACGGATCACGGCGCCGCGGCGGATCTTGATGTTCGGCGGCGCCTTGTCGGAAAGGCCTGATTGCGCGGGCCGAAGGCCTTCGCCGACGATTTGCAACGTGTCGCCATTGGCGCGCACTGCCGTGATTTCCTTCGGCGTGGCCTTCAGCACCACTGCTGACATCACGTCGCCGTTGTCCGGATGGTCGGCGAGCGCATCGTCCACGGCCTCGTCCAACTCCTTCGGATTGGCGGGGAGGTCGACGAACTTCTCCGGGCCGCGATAGATCTGGCGGCGCTCGAAATCCATGATGCCCTTGCGCAGAGCCTTGTAGGCGGCAGCCTGGTCGGCCGCGACGAGCGTCGTGTAGACCTTGAGGCCGCGCGTGTAGGTGCTGTCGCCGTACTGCGCGTACATCAGTTGGCGCACGGTCTCGGCCACGTACTCGGCATGCAGCCGGGTCGGGTCGGCGGCGTCGCGCAAGTGAAGCTCTTCCTTCTTGGCCTCGGCCGCCTGGTCGGCGGTGATGAAACCGGCTTCCTGCATGCGGTCGATGACGTAGAGCTGCCGCCCGCGAGCGCGAGACGGATTGTTGACCGGGTTGTTGGCGCCGGGCGCCTTCGGCAGGCCCGCCAGCATCGCCGCCTGCGCGATCGTGATGTCCTTGAGCGGCTTACCGAAGTAGGCCTCGGAGGCGGCGGCAAAACCGTAGGCCCGGTTGCCGAGGTAGATCTGATTCAGGTAGATCTCGAAGATCTGGTCCTTCGTGAGCAGGTGCTCCAGCTTGAAGGTGAGCAGAACCTCGTAAATCTTGCGGGTCAGCGTCTTCTCCGAACTCAGGTAGACGTTGCGGGCCACCTGCATCGTGATGGTGGAGGCGCCCTGGCTCTTGACCCGGTTCATGTTCGCGAGACCGGCACGCAGCATGCCTTTGTAGTCGACGCCGCCGTGGTCGTAGAAGCGTGCATCCTCCGCCGCCAGCACCGCATCCTTCATCACCTTCGGGATAGTCGCGATCGGCGTGAGGTTGCGGCGCTCCTCACCGAATTCGCCAATAAGGATGCCTTCTGCCGAGAACACCCGCAAGGGCAGCTTGGGACGGTAGTCCGCCAGTTCCGAGATATCCGGCAGGTTCGGATAGGCAACCGCCAGCGCCACGGCGATGATGCAGACCAGCGCCAGCACCCCGGCCATCGTGATGCCGAGGGCCCATGCGACGAGGCGAATCAGCCATGTCAGCCAAGCCGGGCGCTTGGGGGGAGGGGAGGATTTGGGTGGCCCGGCGGGGCGAGAGGTTTCGGGCATTGAGGCTCTGAGAGTCAGCGTACATTATAAAAAGCAGCCCATCGCATACCCCCATGTCGTATCACATAAGCCCCAAGTACTCTAATTTGTGACGCAAGTTGCACAAGGGAACTGTTACGTCGACTTTTGACAACGATTGGCCCTTGACTAAGGTTTGGCCGCTTGGATCGGCTTGCACCTTGCTGCTAGCATGCAACCACTCGCATGTTTTTCCAATCGTTACAAACGGACGGGATTGAACTTGACTGCCTTGGGATCGTTGTTTCGCCGCCAGCCCGCGCCATTGCTCGGGTTGGACGTCAGTTCGTCCAGCGTCAAGCTGGTCGAGCTGGGCCGTGACGCGAGCGGCAAGCTGGTTCTCGAGCGCTGCGCGATCGAACCCCTCGAACGCGGCTGGATCACGGATGGAAACGTCGAAAAGTTCGACGAAGTCGCGGAGGCGGTCCGTCGCGTCGTTCGCAAGAGCGGAACGCGCACGAAAAATGCCGCGCTGGCGCTTCCACCTTCCGCTGTCATTACCAAGAAAATCGTCCTTCCCGGGGGCATGAGCGAGCAGGAACTGGAAATTCAGGTCGAATCCGAGGCAAATCAATACATCCCTTTTTCGCTGGACGAAGTCAGTCTGGATTTTTGCGTGATCGGCCAGGCCGCCAATTCGGCGGGCGATGTCGAGGTTTTGATCGCGGCCTCGCGCAAGGAAAAAGTCCAGGATCGTCAGGGCCTCGCCGAAGCCGCGGGCCTCAAGGCCATGATTCTCGACGTGGAGTCCTACGCCTCTCGCCTGGCCACGGCGCGGCTCATCGAGCAGCTTCCTGGCCAAGGCCGCGATGCGGTGGTCGCCCTGTTCGAAGTGGGAGCCTTCACGACCAGCATGCAGGTGCTGCGCAACCAGGAGGTGCTCTACGACCGAGACCAGGCCTTCGGAGGTGCGCAGCTCACGCAATTGATCGTTCGCCAGTACGGCTTCTCGGCAGAAGAGGCTGAAACCAAGAAGCGCAGCGGCGATCTCCCCGACGACTACGGCTCCGGCGTATTGAAGCCCTTCGTCGCCAGCATCGCGCAAGAGATCGCGCGTGCGCTGCAGTTCTTCTTCACGAGTACGCCGCACAACCGAGTCGACTACGTCCTGCTCGCCGGTGGCTCGGCGGCACTGCCGGGGCTGACCAGCGCCGTCACGCGCCAGACTTCCTTCGCCTGCTCGCTTGTCAATCCCTTCGACGGGATGGAAATCGGCAGCGGCATTCGCGAGAAGAAGGTACGGCGCGAAGCACCTTCCTACCTGACGTCCTGCGGTCTGGCCATGCGGAGGTTTCTGCAGTGATCCTGATCAACCTGCTCCCGCACAGGGAGGCCTCGCGCAAGCGCCGGCGTGAGGCGTTCTACGCCACGCTGGGCATTTCCGCGGTGATCGGCTGCGCCATCGCTGGCGCGGCCTTCCTGTGGTTCGAAGCCCAGATCGCCGGGCAGCAGTCGAAGAACAGGCTGCTGAAGACCGAGATCACCAAGCTCGAATCCGAGATCAAGGAGATTTCAACGCTGCAATCCGAAATCGCCGCCCTGCGCGCGCGGCAGCAGGCCGTCGAGGATCTGCAAGGCGACCGCAACATGCCCGTTCACCTGCTGAACGAGCTGGTCCGGCAACTGCCCGACGGCGTCTACCTGACCGGCATGAAGCAGGACAACCAGACCGTCACGCTCCAGGGCATGGCGCAGTCCAACGAGCGGGTGTCGGAGCTTCTTCGCAACCTCGGCAACAACAGCCCCTGGCTGGTCAAGCCGGAGCTTGTCGAGATCACGGCCGGTTCGGTGGCCCTGACCCCGCGCGACCAGCGGCGCGTCGCGAACTTCACGATGCGCATCGGCCTGAAGCGGCCGACCGACGCTCAGAAGGCCGCCACCGGCGCAACCGTGCCGCCGGCGACCGCCGCAACCAAGGGCTAGGCGTTCATCATGGCAACCAAGCGCTCTTCCCCGAGCATCGACCTCGGCGCCGCTATGCGGAGCTTCGGCGATCAGTTCCGCAACCTGAATCCCAACGACCCTTCGGTCTGGCCCGCGGTGCCGCGCTACGCCCTGTGCGTGCTGGTCACCGTGGTCGTGCTGGCCGCACTGTGGTTCCTCTGGCTCACCAACTCGAACGACGAACTCGAAGCCGAGCGCGCCACTGAAGTGACGTTGCGCGCGGACTACCAGAAGAAGGTTGCTCAGGCTGCCAATCTCGAACTGCTGAAGAAGCAGCGCGAACAAGTCCAGCAATACGTCACGCTGCTCGAGAAGCAACTGCCCAGCAAGGCTGAAATGGACGCACTGTTGTCGGACATCAACCAGGCCGGCCTGGGCCGCAGCCTGCAATTCGAGCTGTTCCGGCCCGGCCAGGTGTCCGTGAAGGACTACTACGCCGAACTCCCGATCGCCGTGCGCGTGACCGGCCGGTACCACGACATGGGCGCCTTTGCCGCCGACGTGGCGAATCTCTCGCGGATCGTGACGCTGAACAACCTTTCCATCACGCCGCAGAAGGATGGCGGGTTGGTCATGGATGCAACGGCCCGGACCTTCCGCTATCTGGACGAGGAAGAGCAGGCGGCCCAGAAGCGCGCGGCCGCCGCGGCGAAGGCAAAGAAATGATGAGAGTTCCCGCGTATCTCTGCCTGGGCGCCGTCATCCTCGGGTTGGGCGGCTGCATGGGCTCCGAGCAGGAGGACCTTCAGCGCTGGATGGCGGACCAGCGGGCGCAGGTGCGCCCGACCGTGCCGCCGATCCAGGAGCCGAAGAAGTTCATTCCGCAGGCCTACACCGAAGGCTCCGCCTTCGAGCCTTTCAACATGCAGAAGTTGACGCAGGCCCTGCGTCGCGATTCGAGCCAGCCGAACACCTCGGGCCTGATCGGGCCCGAACTCGTGCGCCGCAAGGAAGCGCTCGAGGCCTTCCCGCTCGATTCGATGACCATGGTCGGCAGCCTGGATCGCAACGGCAAGCCCGTGGCCCTGATCCGCGTGGACAAATTGCTTTATCAGGTACGGGTGGGCAACTACCTGGGACTCAACTACGGGCGCATCACCCGTATCAATGAAACCGAACTCGCCTTGCGTGAAATCGTGCAGGACGCCGCCGGTGAGTGGATCGAACGCGTGGCGACGCTGCAGTTGCAAGAGAGGTCGAAATGAACCAACAAAAATCAATGCTCGCGCAGTGGCTGCGCGTAACCGGCATCGCCCTGTTTGCCCTCGGCGCGGCCGCGATCGTGCACGCGCAGAACGCGATCGAGTCGGTGACGAGCTCGATGCAGTCCGGCGCGGAAGTCATCCGCATCGACCTGAGCCAGCCGCTTGCCGCGGCACCCAGCGGTTTCGCCATCCAGTCGCCGGCGCGCATCGCGCTCGATTTTCCCGGCGTGACCAACGCGATCGGCCGATCGGCGATCGAGGTCAACCAAGGCAACCTGCGGTCGGTCAACGTGGTGCAGGCCGGTGAACGCACGCGGCTTGTGCTCAATCTGAAGCAGGCGACCGCGTACAAGACGGAGATCCAGGGCAAGTCCCTTCTCGTGTCGCTGGAGCCGGTCCCTGGCGCGGCCCTGGCTGCGTCGACACCTTCGGCCTTCGCCGAGAACCGCAACCGCGACATGCTCCCGCTGAAGGACGTCGACTTCCGCCTTGGCTCGGACCACACCGGTCGCGTGATCGTGGACCTGCCCAACAACCAGGTCGGCGTCGACATTCGCCAGCAAGGCAAGAACCTGGTGGTGGAATTCACCAAGTCGACACTGCCCGAGGGCCTGCGCCGCCGGCTCGACGTCTCGGATTTCGGCACGCCCGTCCAATTGGTGACCACGCAGCAGGCTGGCGACCGCGTGCGGATGACCATCGAGCCCAAGGGCGACTGGGAGCACAGCGCCTACCAGAGCGAGAACCAGTTCGTGGTCGAGGTGCGCCCCCGCAAGGTCGACCCGACCAAGCTCACGCAGGGCGTCGGCTACAACGGCGAGAAGCTTTCGCTGAACTTTCAGAACATCGAGATCCGCTCGCTGCTGCAGGTCATCGCCGACTTCACGAACTTCAACATCGTGACCTCGGACTCGGTGACGGGTGCCCTCACGCTGCGCCTGAAGGACGTCCCTTGGGACCAGGCGCTCGACATCATCATGCAGGCCAAGAACCTCGGCATGCGCAAGAACGGCAGCGTGCTGTGGATCGCGCCGAAGGATGAAATCAACGCCAAGGAGAAGCTCGAATTCGAGGCGCAGGCCGCCATCGAGAACCTCGAGCCCCTGCGTACCCAGTCCTTCCAGCTGAACTACACGAAGGCCATCGCCATCGCGCAAGGCCTGACCGGCACCGGTGCCTCCAGCGGCGGCGGCTCGGGCACGACCACCCGCATCCTGAGCCCGCGGGGCAGCGTGATCGCCGAATCGCGCACCAACCAGCTTTTCGTGTCGGACATCCCTTCCAAGCTGGCGCAGGTGGCCGAACTCATCCAGAAGCTCGATATTCCCGTGCGCCAGGTGCTGATCGAGGCGCGCATCGTCGAGGCTTCGGACACCTTCGGCAAGTCATTGGGGGTCCGCTTGGGTGGCGGCTCGATCAACAGCCGCAGCAGTCTCGGGACCTGGCCTTCGGTGACGGGCGGTGGGACGACGAGTACCACGACCATCACGGGCGGTGTGCCGGTGGTCACGTCGACCTCCACGAGCCCCACCGTGACCTTCCCGCAGTTCACGCAGGGCAACTTCGTGAACCTGCCGTCCACCGGCGTCAGCGGCAATGGCAATGCGCCAGGCGCCTTCGCGATCTCGCTTTTCAATTCGAGCCTGTCGCGGATGATCAACCTCGAAATCTCCGCCCTCGAAGCCGACGGCAAGGGCAAGGTGGTGTCCAGCCCGCGCGTCGTCACCGCGGACCAGACCAAGGCGCTGATCGAGCAGGGCACGGAATTGCCCTACCAGGTGGCCACCTCCAGCGGCGCGACTTCCATCGCGTTCCGCAAGGCGAACCTGAAGCTGGAAGTCACGCCGCAGATCACACCCGAAGGCAACATCATCCTGACGCTCGACGTCAACAAGGACACGGTCGGCCAGGCGACGACGGCCGGTTTCGCGATCAACACCAAGCATGTCCAGACGGAAGTTCTGGTTGAAAACGGCGGCACGGTGGTCATCGGTGGTATCTTCGAACTCACCGAAACCAACGATGAATCGCGCATACCGGTGCTCGGTGAAGTGCCCTATCTCGGGGCGCTGTTCCGGACGCGCAATCGCGTTGCGAACAAGACTGAAATGCTCGTCTTTATCACCCCGAAGATGATTACCGATCGAAACGCCGCGCGCTGACGCGCGCGCGTTCGCAGCACCGCGTGGCGGTCGCACTCGTCGGCTTGCCCGGCGCCGGCAAATCCGCTGTGGGCCGGCGCCTGGCGCAGCGTCTGCAAGTTCCCTTCGTCGATAGCGATCACGAGATCGAGCAGCGCATCGGCTGCTCGATCCGCGACTATTTCGAGCGCGAAGGCGAAGCCAGTTTCCGCGACATCGAAACCCGGGTGATCGCAGATCTCGCCGCCGCCCCCAGCGGCGTGGTGGCGACGGGAGGCGGGGCCGTGCTGCGTGAAGCAAACCGCGACCAGCTCCGCAGCCATTTCCACGTCATCTACCTGCGCGCTTCGCCTGAAGACCTGTTCCGCCGCCTTCGCCATGACGTCAAGCGCCCCTTGCTCCAGGTGGCCGATCCGCTGGGCCGGCTGCGCGAACTCTATGCGGCCCGTGATCCGTTCTACCGCGAGACCGCCCACGACGTGGTCGAAACCGGCCGACCGACCGTCACCATGCTGGTCAACATCATCGTGATGCAGCTCGAACTCGCCGGCATCCGTTTCCCAGAGCCCGAGGTCGATCCGCCGCCCTGAGCCCATGCGCCGCCGCAGTGCACCTAAACTCGGGTGATGCGACTGTCAGCTTCTCCCGAACGCGTCGAGATTCGTCTCGGCGAGCGCAGCTATCCGATCCTGATCGGCAGCGACCTCCTGAGCGAACCCGACAACCTGCAAGCCGTGCCCGCGGCCGCCTCCGCCCTCATCGTCACCAACACCACGGTGGCGCCGCTCTACGCGGCCGCGTTGCGCGAGGCGTTGACCGGACGTTTCCGCGCGGTGCATGTGCTCGAGTTGCCCGACGGCGAGGCGCACAAGGACTGGCGGACACTCAATCTCATCTTCGATGCGCTGCTGGGCCATGGCTGCGACCGCCGGACCGTGCTTTTCGCGCTTGGCGGCGGGGTGGTGGGCGACGTGACCGGCTTCGCGGCCGCGAGCTACATGCGCGGCGTGCCCTTCGTCCAGGTGCCGACCACGCTGCTGGCGCAGGTCGATTCCTCCGTTGGCGGCAAGACGGCGATCAACCACCCGCTCGGCAAAAACATGATCGGTGCGTTCTACCAGCCGCAACTGGTGCTCTGCGATCTGGTCGCGCTGTCGACGTTGCCGGCGCGCGAACTGAGCGCCGGGCTGGCCGAAGTCATCAAGTACGGCCCGATCTACGACATGACCTTCTTCGACTGGATCGAGGCCCACATCGACGCGCTGATCGCCAAGGATCGCGGCGCGCTGGCACATGCCATCAAGCGCAGTTGCGAGATCAAGGCCCAGGTCGTCGGCCAGGACGAGCGGGAGGCGGGCTTGCGCGCCATTCTCAATTTCGGACACACCTTCGGCCATGCCATCGAGTCAGGCCTGGGCTACGGCGAATGGTTGCACGGCGAAGCGGTGGGTTGCGGCATGGTGATGGCCGCCCACCTGTCGCAGCGCCTCGGCGGCGTGGACGAGGCCTTCGTGCGGCGGCTCACGGCGCTGGTCGAGCGCGCGGGCCTGCCGGTGGTGGCGCCCGCGCTCGGCACGGAGCGCTACCTCGAACTGATGCGCATCGACAAGAAATCCGAGGCCGGCGAGATCCGCTTCGTGGTCATCGACAAACCCGGCACTGCCGTCATGCGAGGCGCACCGGATGCCGTGGTGCGCGAGGTGATCGCGCACTGCAGCGCGGCCTGAAGGCCGCCGACGAGCGATGAGCCAGGCGCCCTACGCCAGCGATCCGGCCCTGTCCCGCGGGCGGCGGCATCCCGAGCCGGCGGCACCGACACGGGATGTGTTCCAGCGCGACCGTGACCGCATCGTGCACTCCACCGCGTTCCGGCGTCTCGTCTACAAGACCCAGGTGTTCCTCAACCACGAGGGTGACCTTTTTCGGACGCGGCTGACCCATTCGCTGGAGGTGGCGCAACTGGGCCGCTCCATCGCGAGGTCGCTGGGCCTCAATGAAGACCTGGTCGAGGCCATCGCGCTGGCCCACGACCTGGGCCACACGCCTTTCGGCCACGCAGGCCAGGACGCGCTGGATGCCTGCATGGAGGGGCATGGCGGTTTCGAACACAACCTGCAGAGCCTGCGCGTCGTGGACGAACTGGAGCATCGCTATCCGCAGTACGACGGCCTCAACCTGAGCTTCGAAACCCGCGAAGGCATCCTCAAGCACTGCTCACGCGTGAACGCCGAGCGCATCGAGGCGCAAGAGCCCGCGGGCGTGGGCCATCGTTTTCTGGCCCGTACGCAGCCGAGCCTGGAAGCACAGCTGTGCAACCTCGCGGACGAGATCGCCTACAACGCGCACGACATCGACGACGGCGTCAGGTCGGGACTGATCAGCATCGAAAGCCTGAGCGGTATTCCCCTGTTCGACCGATATCGCCTGGAAGCACTTGCCGAGCATCCGCGGTTGGAGGGGAGGCGGGTGCTCTACGAGACCGTCCGCCGGATGCTGAGCGCCCAGGTCTACGACGTGATCGAGGCGACGAAGGCCGCGCTGGAAGCTGCCGCGCCCACCAATGCTGACGAGGCCCGACTGGCCGTGCCGCTGGTGCTCTTCACGGACAGCATGCGCGCCGAATCCTCGGTGCTCAAGCGCTTTCTCTTTCGCGACCTGTACCGGCATCCCCGGGTCATGGAGACCGCCAACCAGGCGAAGGACGTGGTGCGCGAGCTTTTTGCCGCGTACCTCGACCAGCCGGCCGAGATGCGCGCTTCCTTTGCGCAGCGCACCGACAGGCATCGCGCCGTCGCCGATTACATCGCCGGCATGACGGACAGGTTCGCGATCCGCGAGCGCGAACGCCTCACGGGACGCCGATGGAATCCCCCCGCGGGCACCGAATGAGCGAGGCTGTCACAATTTCCGCTCTCCAGGCCGAGGCTGACACTCGGCACTGGCTCGAGCGGGCGGTCATCGGGCTCAACCTCTGCCCCTTCGCCAAGGCCGTGCATGCCAGGCAGCAGATCCGCTACGCCGCGTACCTGCCGCACGACGAGGCCGGCCTGATCGAGGCATTGCTCGCCGAGGCGAAGGAACTCGCGGCCACCCCGCCCTCCGAAAGGGATACCACGCTCTTGATTGCACCGAATACCTTGGCCGATTTCCTGTACTTCAACGATTTCATCGCCCGTGCGGAGCGCAGGTTGGCGCGCGCGGGCTTCGAAGGCGTATTCCAGCTCGCGAGCTTCCATCCGCGTTTCCAGTTCGCGGGAACGCAGGTGGATGAGTTGTCGAATGCGACCAACCGGGCACCGTATCCCACCCTGCACCTGCTGCGAGAGGACAGCGTAAGTCGGGCCGTCGATGCCTTTCCGGAGGCCGAGGCAATCTTCGAGCGCAACATCGCGACGCTGGAGAAGCTGGGTGTCGAAGGCTGGTCTGCGCTCGGCGTTGGGCCGGGCGGAGCGGGGCGATGAACAAGCCTGCCGTCGCCATGAAGGCATCGAAGGCATCAAAGGCCGAAGCCGATGTCTTGAGCGAACTGCGTGCCGGCCAGTCGATAGAGCTTCTGAAGGAACTGCACATCCTCACCCGCGAGGGTCGGCTGAACCAGGATTCCCGACGCAAGCTCAAGCAGGTCTATCACCTGTTCCAGTTCATCGAGAAACTGCTGCTCGAACTGCCGGCGGAGGGCGCACAGGCGACACTGGCGGACCACGGCGCGGGCAAGGCGTATCTCGGCTTCATCATCTACGACCTGTTCTTCCGGCAGCGCGCCGCTGGGCATGTCTACGGCATCGAGACGCGCGCCGAACTGGTCGAGAAGTCGCGCGCCCTGGCCCTGCGCCTGGGCTTCGAGCGCATGTCTTTCCTCAACCTCACCGTGGCCGAATCCGCCACCGCCGCAGAACTGCCGGCGCGGATCGACGTGGTGACCGCCTTGCATGCCTGCGACACCGCAACGGACGACGCGATCAGCTTCGGCTTGGCCAAGCAGGCCCGCTTCATGGTGCTGGTGCCCTGCTGCCAGGCCGAAATCGCCGCCTGCCTGCGTGAGACCAAGGCGCTGGCGCTCTCGCGCACGCCGCTGGCGGAACTCTGGCGCCATCCGTTGCACACGCGGGAGATCGGCAGCCAGCTAACCAATGTGCTGCGCTGCCTCTATCTCGAAGCGCATGGCTACCAGGTGACGGTGACCGAACTCGTGGGCTGGGAGCACAGCATGAAGAACGAACTCATCATCGCCCGCCATACGGGGCAGCGCAAAGCCGGCGCGGCGGTACGCCTGCAGGAATTGCTGAGGCAGTTCGGGCTCGAATCCCTGCTCGCCTCGCGTTTCCGGCTCCCCTGAAGCCGACGCCCCCAACCCGTCCTGCCATGGCTCGCCTGCCCCGTCTCACGCTGGCTCACCAGCCGCACCATGTGATCCAGCGCGGCAACAACCGGCAGGCGGTATTCGTCGACCGCGCCGACCGAGAGATGTTTCTCGGCCTGTTGGGCGAGAACGCGGCGCGCTTCGGCGTGGCGGTGCACGCCTACGTGCTGATGGACAACCACTTCCACCTCCTCGCCACGCCCTCGTCCGGCGACGGGTTGCCGCAGTGGATGCAGGCAGTGGGGCGCCGCTATGTGCGCTATTTCAATGACCGCCATGGCCGCACCGGCACGCTGTGGGAAGGACGCTACAAGTCCACCCTGATCCAGACCGATCGCTATCTGCTGACGTGCATGGTCTACATCGACCTGAATCCGGTCCGCGCCGGCATTGCGGCGGAGGCGCGCGACTATCCATGGTCAAGCCACGCGCACTATGCGGGACTGCGCCAGGACAAGCTCTTGACGCCGCATCCTCTTTACTGGACGCTGGGCAACACACCTTTCGCCCGTGAAGCCGCGTATGCCGAAATGGTGCGCGGCGGGGTTTCGGTGGCCGACGAGGCTGTTCTGACGGACGCCACCCTCCATGGCTGGGCGGCCGGCGATCCTGACTACCTGAACTCGTTACAAAAAACGACGGAACGCCGTGTACTGAAGGCGCGTGCGGGCCGACCGCCATCCGCCTCCCGCAGCTAGCAACAGGGGCCGGATTCGTTGATTTGACGGGCATCCGCGCTAGCATTTTTGATATGTCCCTTAATAACTCCTGACCGCGGCATTCGACTATTAATAAGAATCTGACCCCGAATAAAGCATTTGGCATTGTTTGTGCAAAGCAATATGCTCCTTTTCCCTGCGAAAACTGAAGGAGCACGCCCCATGACGACGGCTGCAGAGATCGAGCATCTCCAACAACACGGTCTTTATTCCGGTGCCGACGAGCACGATGCCTGCGGCGTCGGCTTCGTTGCCCACATCAAGGGCGAGAAGAGCCATGCCATTGTCCTGCAGGGCCTCAAGATTCTGGAGAATCTCGACCATCGCGGCGCAGTGGGCGCTGACAAGCTCATGGGTGACGGCGCGGGTATCCTGATTCAGCTGCCCGATCTGCTCTATCGCGAGGAAATGGCGAAGCAGGGTGTCACGCTTCCCCCGCCGGGCGAGTACGGCGTCGGCATGATCTTCCTGCCCAAGGAGCACGCGTCGCGCGAGGCCTGCGAGCAGGAGATGGAGCGTGCCATCAAGGCCGAGGGCCAGGTGCTGCTCGGCTGGCGAGACGTCCCGGTCAACAAGGACATGCCGATGTCGCCGACCGTGCGCAAGAAGGAGCCTCTCTTGCGACAGGTTTTCATCGGCCGCGGCAACGACGTGATCGTGCAAGACGCGCTGGAGCGCAAGCTCTACGTCATCCGCAAGACCGCCAGCGCCAGCATCCAGCGCCTGAAGCTCAAGCACAGCAAGGAATACTACGTTCCCAGCATGTCCAGCCGCACCGTGGTCTACAAGGGCTTGCTGCTGGCCGACCAGGTCGGCACCTACTACCTGGACCTGCAGGACAAGCGCTGCGTCTCGGCCCTGGGCCTCGTGCACCAGCGCTTCTCGACCAACACCTTCCCGGAGTGGCCGTTGGCCCACCCCTACCGCTATGTCGCCCACAACGGCGAGATCAACACGGTCAAGGGCAACTACAACTGGATGAAGGCCCGCGAAGGCGTGATGTCCTCGCCGGTGCTCGGCGCCGACCTCCAGAAGCTCTATCCGATCAGCTTCCCGGGCCAGTCCGACACCGCCACATTCGACAACTGCCTCGAACTGCTGACCATGGCCGGCTACCCCATCAGCCAGGCCGTGATGATGATGATCCCGGAGCCCTGGGAGCAGCACGCCACCATGGATCCGCGCCGCCGCGCCTTCTATGAATACCACGCCGCCATGCTGGAGCCGTGGGATGGCCCGGCCTCCATCGTGTTCACCGACGGCCGCCAGATTGGCGCCACGCTGGACCGCAATGGCCTGCGTCCGTCTCGCTACTGCGTGACGGACGACGATCTGGTGATCATGGCCTCCGAGTCCGGCGTGCTGCCGGTGCCTGAGCAGAAGATCGTGCGCAAGTGGCGCCTTCAGCCCGGCAAGATGTTCCTGATTGACCTGGAGCAGGGCCGCATGATCGACGACGAGGAGGTCAAGGCCAACCTCGCCAACAGCAAGCCCTACAAGCAGTGGATCGAGAACCTGCGCATCAAGCTCGACAGCGTGGAGGCCGAGACCGCCCCGGCGCCGCTGAGCCAGGTGGCGCTGCTCGACCGCCAGCAGGCCTTCGGCTATACGCAGGAAGACATCAAGTTCCTGATGAGCCCCATGGCGCAGGCCGGCGAGGAGGGTATCGGCTCCATGGGCAACGACAGCCCGCTGGCCGTGCTCTCCAACAAGAACAAGCCGCTCTACAGCTACTTCAAGCAACTGTTCGCGCAGGTGACGAACCCGCCCATCGACCCGATCCGCGAGGCGATCGTGATGTCGTTGGTGTCCTTCATCGGCCCCAAGCCCAACCTGCTGGACATCAACCAGGTCAACCCGCCCATGCGGCTCGAAGTGAGCCAGCCCATCCTCGACTTCGCCGACATGGCGAAGCTGCGCGACATCGGCACCTACACGCAGGGCAAGTTCAAGAGCTACACGCTCGACATCACCTATCCGCTCGCCTGGGGTGAGGAGGGGGTGGAGGCCAAGCTGGCGTCGCTGTGCGCCGAGGCGGTGGACGCGATCAAGGGCGGCCACAACATCCTCATCGTCAGCGACCGGGCCGTGGGCCCGACACAGGTCGCCATACCGGCGCTGCTGGCACTGTCGGCCGTGCACCAGTACCTGGTGCGCGAAGGCCTCCGCACCACCGCCGGTCTCGTGGTCGAGACCGGCTCCGCGCGCGAAGTGCATCACTTTGGCGTGCTTGCCGGCTACGGCGCGGAAGCCGTGCACCCCTACCTCGCGATGGAGACTCTCGCCGCGATGCACGAGGACCTTCCGGGCGAGCTGAGCGCCGAGAAGGCGATCTACAACTACGTCAAGGCGATCGGCAAGGGCCTGTCCAAGATCATGTCGAAGATGGGTGTCAGCACCTACATGAGCTATTGCGGCGCGCAGCTCTTCGAAGCCATCGGCCTGAACACCGAGACCGTCGAGAAGTACTTCACCGGCACGGCCAGCCGCGTCGAGGGCATCGGCGTCTTCGCGATCGCTCAGGAAGCCATCCGCATGCACAAGGCGGCGTTCAGCGACGACCCGGTGCTTGCCAACATGCTCGACGCCGGCGGCGAATACGCCTGGCGCACGCGCGGCGAGGAGCACATGTGGACTCCCGACGCCATCGCCAAGCTGCAGCACAGCACGCGCGCCAACAACTTCAACACCTACAAGGAATACGCGCAGCTCATCAACGACCAGAACCGTCGCCACCTCACGCTGCGCGGCCTGTTCGAGTTCAAGATCGACCCGGCCAAGGCGATTTCCGTGGACGAGGTCGAGCCGGCCGCCGAGATCGTCAAGCGCTTCGCCACCGGCGCGATGTCCCTCGGCTCGATCAGCACCGAGGCACACTCCACGCTGGCCGTGGCGATGAACCGTATTGGCGGCAAGAGCAACACTGGCGAAGGCGGCGAGGATCCGGCGCGCTACCGCAACGAACTCAAGGGCATCCCGATCAAGGTCGGCGACACGCTCAAGAGCGTGATCGGTGAAGCCAACGTCGAGGTCGACCTGCCGCTGAAGGACGGCGACTCCCTGCGCTCGAAGATCAAGCAGGTCGCGTCGGGCCGCTTTGGCGTCACCGCCGAGTATCTTGCATCGGCCGACCAATTGCAGATCAAGATGGCCCAGGGCGCGAAGCCGGGCGAGGGCGGCCAGTTGCCGGGCGGCAAGGTGTCGAACTACATCGGCCAACTGCGCTACTCGGTCCCGGGCGTTGGCCTGATCTCGCCGCCGCCGCACCACGACATCTATTCGATCGAGGACCTGGCGCAGCTCATCCATGACCTGAAGAACGTCGCCCCGCACGCCAGTGTGAGCGTGAAGCTGGTGAGCGAGGTCGGTGTCGGCACCATCGCCGCCGGCGTCGCCAAGTGCAAGAGCGACCACGTCGTGATCGCGGGCCACGATGGCGGCACGGGCGCATCGCCCTGGTCGTCCATCAAGCACGCGGGCAGCCCGTGGGAAATCGGCTTGGCCGAGACGCAGCAGACCCTGGTGCTCAACCGGCTGCGCAGCCGCATCCGCGTCCAGGCGGACGGCCAGATGAAGACTGGCCGCGACGTCGCCATCGGCGCGCTGCTGGGCGCGGACGAGTTCGGCTTTGCCACCGCGCCGCTGGTGGTCGAGGGCTGCATCATGATGCGCAAGTGCCACCTGAACACCTGTCCGGTGGGTGTGGCCACGCAGGACCCGGTGCTTCGCAAGAAGTTCTCTGGCAAGCCAGAGCACGTGGTGAACTTCTTCTTCTTTGTTGCCGAGGAAGTGCGTCAGATCATGGCGCAACTGGGCATCCGCAAGTTCAACGACCTCATCGGCCGCGCGGACCTGCTGGACACCCGCCAGGGCGTCGAGCACTGGAAAGCGCGCGGCCTGGATTTCGGCCGGCTGTTCGCGCAGCCGAACGTTCCGGCCGACGTACCGCGCTACCACGTCGAGGCGCAGGACCACGGGCTCGAGAAAAGCCTCGACGTGAAGCTGATCGAGAAGTCCCGCCCGGCGATCGAGAGGGGCGAGAAGGTTCAATTCATCGAGGTGGCACGCAACGTCAACCGCTCGGTCGGCGCCATGCTGTCCGGCGCGCTGACCAAGGTACATCCGCAAGGTCTGCCCGACGATTCGATCCGCATCCAGCTCGAAGGTACGGGCGGCCAGTCCTTTGGCGCCTTCCTGGCGCGCGGCATCACGCTCTACCTCATCGGCGACGCCAACGACTACACCGGCAAGGGCCTGTCCGGCGGCCGCGTGGTCGTGCGCCCCAGCCTCGACTTCCGTGGCGAGGCGGTGCGCAACACCATCGTCGGCAACACGGCGCTCTATGGCGCCACCACCGGCGAGGCCTACCTCTGCGGCGTGGCCGGCGAGCGTTTTGCGGTGCGGCTTTCCGGCGCCACGGCAGTGGTCGAGGGCACCGGCGACCACGGCTGCGAGTACATGACCGGCGGCACCGTCGCCGTACTGGGCAAGACCGGCCGCAACTTCGCGGCCGGCATGAGCGGTGGTCTGGCCTTCGTCTACGACGAGGACGGCGAGTTCGCCTCGCGCTGCAATCTTTCGATGGTCTCGCTTGACAAGGTGCTGACCTCGGCCGAGCAGACCGCCAGCGTGCACCGCAAGATCTGGCACGACGGCGAGACCGACGAGGCCCAGCTCAAGAAGCTGCTGGAAGAGCACCACCGCTGGACCGGCAGCAAGCGCGCGCGTGAACTGCTGGACAACTGGGCGGTCGCCCGCACCCGGTTCGTGAAGGTCTTCCCGAACGAATACAAGCGCGCGCTGGCCGAGATCCACGATCGCAAGGTCGAGCTCACCAGCAGCGGCAACAACGCCCACGTGGGCCTGGAGCCGCACGCCATGAGCAAGCCCGCCAAGCCCGTCGCCGCGGTCTGAACGGCGCAAGAACAAGAGAACCACAGGACAGCACGATGGGAAAAATCACCGGCTTCATGGAGCATGAACGCATCGAGGAGGGCTACAAGCCCGTCGAGGAGCGCGTCAAGCATTACAAGGAATTCGTCGTCGGCCTCGACGCCGAGCAGGCCAAGGTGCAGGGCGCGCGCTGCATGGACTGCGGCACGCCCTTTTGCAACAGCGGCTGCCCGGTCAACAACATCATTCCGGACTTCAACGACCTGGTCTACCGCAACGACTGGCAGAACGCCTTCACCGTGCTGGATTCGACCAACAACTTCCCCGAGTTCACCGGACGGATCTGCCCCGCCCCCTGCGAGGCGGCCTGCGTGCTCAACGTGAACGACGACCCGGTAGGCATCAAGTCGATCGAGCACGCGATCATCGACCGCGCCTGGGATGAGGGCTGGGTGGCGGCGCGTCCGGCCAAGCACAAGACCGGCAAGAAGGTTGCCGTCGTCGGCTCCGGCCCGGCCGGGATGGCGGCCGCGCAACAGCTTGCGCGCGTCGGCCACGACGTCACGCTGTTCGAGAAGAATGATCGCGTCGGCGGCCTGCTGCGCTACGGCATCCCCGACTTCAAGATGGAGAAGACGCATATCGAGCGCCGCGTCGAGCAGATGAAGGCCGAGGGCGTGAACTTCCGCACCGGGGTGATGGTGGGGGCGGCGAAGGATCCGCTGGGCAAGGGCTCCAAGGTCACGAACTGGGCCAAGGAGACCGTCACGCCCGAGCAGCTCGACAAGGAGTTCGACGCCGTACTGCTGACCGGCGGCGCCGAGCAGTCGCGCGACCTGCCGGTGTCGGGCCGCGACCTGGAAGGCATCCATTTCGCGATGGAGTTCCTGCCGCAGCAGAACAAGGTGAACGCCGGCGACAAGGTCAAGGGCCAGTTGCGTGCCGACGGCAAGCACGTCATCGTCATCGGTGGCGGCGACACCGGCTCCGACTGCGTGGGCACCAGCAACCGCCACGGCGCCGTGAGTGTGACGCAGTTCGAACTGATGCCGCAGCCGCCTGAAGAGGAAAACCGCCCGCTGACCTGGCCCTACTGGCCGTACAAGCTGCGCACCAGTTCCAGCCATGAAGAGGGCTGCGAGCGCGAGTTCGCCATCTCGACCAAGGAGTTCATCGGTGAAAAGGGCAAGCTCACCGGGCTCAAGACCGTCCGCGTGGAGTGGAAGGACGGCAAGATGATCGAGGTCGCGGGCTCCGAGCAGGTGCTGAAGGCCGACCTTGTGCTGCTGGCCATGGGCTTCGTGAGCCCGGTGGGCAGCGTGCTGGAAGCTTTCGGCGTCGAGAAGGATGCGCGCGGCAACGCCAAGGCCAGCGTCGATTTCATCGGCGGCTACGCGACCAGCGTTCCCAAGGTCTTCGCCGCCGGCGACATGCGCCGCGGCCAGTCGCTGGTGGTCTGGGCGATCCGCGAAGGCCGCCAGGCGGCCCGCGCTGTGGATGAATTCCTGATGGGATACAGCGACCTGCCCCGGTAGGGGCAGGCGCGGGCATGGCCCGCGCTTCCCTTATCATGGGTGCCAACCGCGAGCCGGGATGCCTGAGGGCGCCCGGCTTTTTTGTTGATATGGACGCACCCAACCCTTTTCTCGTCGAATTCCGCGCTCTTCGCTTCGGCTATGGCACCCGCCCGATCCTGGACGGCGTGTCTTTCACCGTGCCGCGCGGCAAGCTGACGGCGCTCATGGGCGCTTCGGGTGGCGGAAAAACCACGGTGCTGCGTCTCATCGGCGGCCAATTGCGGGCGCAGGCCGGCGAGGTGCTGCTGGACGGGCAGGACGTGGGCAAGCTGGACGCCGCCGCGCTCTATGCCGCGCGGCGCCGCATGGGCATGTTGTTCCAGTTCGGCGCTTTGTTCACGGACATGAGCGTGTTCGACAACGTCGCGTTCCCGCTGCGGGAACATACGAAGCTGCCCGAGCCGCTGATCCGTGACATCGTGTTGATGAAGCTCGACGCTGTCGGCCTTCGAGGCGCGCGGGACCTGATGCCCGGCGAGGTGTCGGGCGGCATGGCGCGACGGGTGGCGCTGGCGCGCGCGATTGCGCTCGACCCCGACCTCGTGATGTACGACGAGCCCTTCGCGGGCCTCGACCCCATTTCGCTCGGCACGGCCGCGCGGCTCATCCGCCAGTTGAACGACGCGCTGGGGCTGACCAGCGTCGTGGTCTCGCACGATCTGGAGGAAACCTTCCGCATCGCCGACCACGTGATCATCCTGGCCAACGGCCGCATCGCCGCGCAAGGCAAGCCGCAGGACGTGCGCAAGAGCGAGGACCCGCTCGTCCACCAGTTCGTCAATGCACTGCCTGAGGGGCCGGTGCACTTCCATTACCCCGCCGCCGGCGTCGAGGACGACTTCGGCAACGCGCACGGAGCGCGTTCGTGAGCTGGTACCGCCCGTCCGACGTGGGCTTCGCCGTGCGCGGCAAGCTGGGCGACCTGGGCCGCGGCGCGCGTCTCTTCGTGCGCCTGGCGGGCCGGGGCGCGCAAAGCATGAGGCGTTTCAGCCTGGTGCGGGACCAGATTCACTTCCTCGGCAACTACTCGCTCGCGATCATCGCGGTCTCGGGCCTCTTCGTGGGTTTCGTGCTCGGCCTGCAGGGCTACTACACGCTGCAGCGCTACGGCTCCTCGGAGGCGCTCGGCCTGCTGGTGGCGCTGAGCCTGGTGCGCGAACTCGGCCCGGTGGTCGCCGCGCTGCTCTTCGCCGGCCGCGCCGGCACATCGCTGACGGCGGAAATCGGCCTCATGAAGGCGGGAGAGCAACTGAGCGCCATGGAGATGATGGCGGTCGATCCCGTTCAGCGCATCCTCGCGCCGCGCTTCTGGGCTGGTGTGATCACCATGCCGCTGCTGGCGGCGGTCTTCAGCGCGGTCGGCGTGCTCGGCGGCTATGTGGTTGGCGTGCTCATGCTGGGCGTCGACCCGGGCGCCTTCTGGGGCCAGATGCAGGGCGGCGTCGACGTGTGGCGCGACGTTGGCAACGGCTTCGTCAAGAGCCTTGTCTTCGGGTTCACCGTCACCTTCGTCGCCCTGCTCCAGGGCTATGAGGCGCAGCCGACGCCGGAAGGTGTCTCGCGCGCCACCACCCGCACGGTGGTCGTGGCTTCCCTGGCGGTGCTGGGCCTCGATTTCCTGCTGACCGCCATGATGTTCAGCATCTGAGCAACAAGAAAGACCGCAAGAGGACCATCTATGCAACGTTCCAACAACGACGTCTGGGTCGGCCTGTTCGTGCTGATCGGCGCGGCGGCGCTGCTTTTCCTGGCGCTGCAGTCGGCCAACCTGCTGAGCCTGAACTTCCAGCGAACCTATTCCGTGACGGCCCGCTTCGACAACATTGGCGGGCTGAAGCCGCAAACCGCGGTCAGGAGCGCGGGCGTCGTCGTCGGCCGTGTCGAATCGATCACGTTCGACGACAAGAACTTCCAGGCCAGCGTCTCGCTGGCCCTGCAAAGCAGATACAGTTTTCCCAAGGACAGCTCGCTCAAGATCTTGACCAGCGGACTGCTCGGGGAGCAGTACATCGGCATCGAGGCGGGCGCCGATGAAAAGAACCTCCAGGCCGGCGATGTCGTGAGCAACACGCAATCGGCCGTTGTATTGGAGAATCTGATTGGACAGTTTCTCTATAGCAAGGCTGCGGAGGGCAGCACGCCGTCAGGCAACTCCAACAAGAAATGACACCACGAACTCTTCCCGCACTGCCGGTCGCGACTCGCCGGGCAGTCTCCCGCGCGATCCAGGCGAGCCTCAGTGCGGCCATCGTCCTGCTGGCCGGCTGCGCGAGCGGACCTTACGCCAACCCGGCCGATCCGTTCGAGCCCTTCAATCGCAATGTCTCGCGCTTCAATGAGACGGTCGATGACGCTGTCCTGCGCCCCGCCGCGACGGCCTACCGCAAGGTGCTGCCGTCGCCGGTGCGCACAGGCATCAACAATTTCTTCGGCAATCTCTCGGACGTCTGGAGCTTCGTCAACAGCGTGGCCCAGCTCAAGCTGCAGAACAGCGCCGAGACCTTCATGCGCGTGCATGTGAACACCATCTTCGGCTTGGGCGGCCTGCTGGACATCGCGACCGAGGCCGGCATCGACCGCCATAGCGAGGACTTCGGCCAGACGCTGGGCCGCTGGGGCGTTCCGAGCGGGCCCTACCTGGTGCTTCCGCTGCTCGGTTCGTCCACCCTGCGAGACACGGCAGCGTTGCCGGTCGACATGAAGGGCGATCTGGTCGGCTATGTCCACGACATTCCGTGGCGCAATTCGCTCTACGGGGTGCGCGTGATCGATGCGCGCGCCAACCTCCTGCGTGTCGGCCAGCTCCTGGACGACGCCGCCCTCGACAAGTATTCGTTCACGCGCGATGCGTACCTGCAACGCCGGCGCAACGAGGTGTACGACGGCAATCTGCCCAACGACGGAAATTGACGCAGGCATTGCATTCGCTTGCATGCGCCTGCAGATGGCGGAACGTCCTGGGGCAGCATCGCTCCAACTTGCGCGCATCCGCGCCGCCACCTGAAAGACAAGGGAATCCACAAGATGAATCAGATCCTTCAACGCCGTACCCTGGGGCAATTCGCCCTCGCCGGCCTTTTGCTGCTGGGCGCCGCCACGGCCTTCGTCCGGCCCGCCCATGCTGCGGACGAGACGCCCGATGCACTCGTGAAGCGCCTTTCCACCGACGTGCTCGAGACCATCAAGGCCGACAAGACGATCAAGGCGGGCGATGTCAACAAGATCATGCAGTTGGTCGATAGCAAGATCATGCCGAACGTGAATTTCCAGCGCATGACAGCTTCCGCCGTCGGTCCGGCCTGGCGCCAGGCGACGCCCGAGCAGCAGGAGCGCCTGGAGCAGGAGTTCAAGACCCTTCTCGTGCGCACCTACGCCGGCGCGCTGGACCAGGTCAGCGACCAGGTCGTGACCGTGCGTCCCTTCCGCGGCTCGCCTGACGACAAGGAAGTGCTCGTGCGCACCGAAGTGCGCGGCGGCAACGGCGACCCGGTGCAGCTTGACTACCGACTCGAGAAGACGCCCGGCGAGTCCGGCGGCTGGAAGATCTACAACCTGAACGTGCTCGGCGTTTGGCTGGTCGATACCTACCGCTCGCAGTTCGCGCAGCAGATCAACAGCAAGGGCATCGACGGCCTGATCGCTGCCCTGGCGGCGCGCAACAAGAGCAACGGCAAGAGCTGAGTCCGCCATGCTGGTCCTGCCGCCCAAACTGACCCACGACGAGGCGCCGGCCTGCGTCGACATGCTTCAGCAGGGGTTGGCCGGGCAGGGCGGCTCGTCCACGGTGGTGGATGCGAGCGCGCTGATCCACTTCGATTCCTCTGCGCTCGCCGTGCTGCTGGAGTGCCGTCGCGAGTCGAGTGCGCTGGGCCGCGGCTTCGCCGTCAAGGGCCTGCCGCCGCGCCTGCGCGAACTCGCTTCGCTGTACGGCGTCGCGGGCCTTTTGCCGGCCGCGCCCTAGAAAAAGTGACCGGCCCGTAAAATCGCCGGCTCTCATGCCCGCGATCTCCTTCCAATCGGTCTCCAAGACCTACCCCGCCTCACGCCAGCAACGCGCCCAGGGAAAACCCGGCCTCAAGGCGGTGGACCAGGTGACCTTTCAGATCGAGGAGGGTGAATTCTTCGGCCTCCTCGGTCCGAACGGCGCCGGCAAGACCACCTTGATCAGCATGCTGGCCGGACTCTCACGCCCGACGGCTGGCGCCATCAGCGTCCACGGCTTCGATGTGCAGCGTGACTACGCCCAGGCGCGGCGCCAACTGGGCATCGTGCCGCAGGAGCTGGTGTTCGACCCCTTCTTCAATGTCCGCGAGTCGCTGCGCATCCAGTCCGGCTACTTCGGGATCCGCAACAACGACGACTGGATCGACGAGTTGCTGCACAGCCTGGGCCTGGCCGACAAGGCCTCCGCCAACATGCGCCAGCTTTCCGGCGGCATGAAGCGCCGGGTGCTGGTCGCGCAGGCGCTGGTGCACAAGCCGCCGGTCATCGTGCTGGACGAACCCACGGCCGGCGTCGACGTCGAGTTGCGCCAGACGCTGTGGCAGTTCGTCGCCAAGCTCAACAAGCAGGGCAGCACCGTGCTGCTCACCACCCACTACCTGGAAGAAGCCGAGGCGCTGTGCAATCGCATCGCGATGCTTAAGCAGGGTCGCGTGATCGCGCTGGACCGCACCAGCGAACTGCTGCGCTCCGCCGCCAGCAACGTGCTGCGCTTCAAGACCGACGGCATGCTGCCCTGGGCGATCGCGCAGCACGCGCGCATCACCGGGCGCATCGTGCAGTTGCCGGCCCAGAACGCCCTCGAAGTCGAGCGGCTGCTCGCGGCCATCCGTGAGGCCGGCCTGGATGTGGAGGATGTGGAGATGCGCAAGGCGGACCTCGAAGACGTGTTCATCGACCTGATGGCTGGCGAACAGACACCGCTGGAGGTGGCGCGATGATGATCGGCGCGCTGGGTTGGCGGGCGCTCCTGTACAAGGAAGTGCTGCGCTTCTGGAAGGTGGGCTTCCAGACCGTCGGCGCCCCGGTGCTGACGGCGTTGCTCTACCTGATGGTCTTCGGCCACGTGCTCGAAGACCACGTGAAGGTCTACGGCACGGTGAGCTACACCGCCTTCCTGGTGCCGGGCCTGGTGATGATGAGCGTGCTGCAGAACGCCTTTGCCAACAGTTCGTCCTCGATCATCCAGAGCAAGATCATGGGCAATCTGGTCTTCGTGCTGCTGACGCCGCTGTCACACTGGGGCTGGTTCCTGGCCTACGTCGGCTCGTCGATCGTGCGCGGCCTGGCGGTCGGGCTGGGCGTGTTCGTGGTGACCGCGCTCTTCGCGACCCCGGGTTTCGTCGCGCCGCTGTGGATCGTGGTGTTCGCCTTCCTGGGGGCAGCCATCCTGGGCACGCTGGGCCTGATTGCCGGCCTTTGGGCAGAGAAGTTCGACCAGATGGCGGTGTTCCAGAATTTCCTGATCATGCCGATGACCTTTCTGTCCGGCGTGTTCTATTCGATCGGCTCGCTTCCACCTTTCTGGCAGACCGTGAGCCACCTGAATCCGTTCTTCTACATGATCGATGGCTTCCGCTACGGCTTCTTCGGCGTCAGCGATGTGTCGCCCTGGACAAGCCTCGCCATCGTGGGCTGCGCGTGGCTGGTGGTGAGTGCCATCGCCGTCCATCTTTTGCGCATCGGCTACAAGATTCGCGGCTAAGCTCGATCCCATGACCGCTGAAGAACTGCAAACGATCATCAAGTCCGGCCTGCCCTGCGAGCACATCGCCCTCGAAGGTGACGGCCGGCATTGGTACGCCACCATCGTTTCCGCCGAGTTCGAAGGCAAGCGCCCGATCCAGCGGCACCAGCGCGTGTACGCCACCCTCGGTGCGAAAATGCATACCGACGAAGTGCATGCGCTCTCGATGAAAACGTATACGCCCGCCGAATGGGCAGCCCAGACTCCTTCGCCCTCCCGCTAGACCTCCGCTGGATTCCTCATGGACAAACTTCTGATTCGCGGCGGGCGCAAGCTCCGCGGCGAGGTGCTCATTTCCGGTGCCAAGAACGCCGCCTTGCCCGAGCTTTGCGCGGCCCTGCTGACCGACCGGCCGGTGGTGCTGCACAACGTGCCGCGCCTGAAGGACGTCGCGACCATGCTCAAGCTCGTGCACAACATGGGTGTGAGCGCGGAGCGCGACGACAACGGCACGGTGCGCATCAACGCGCGCTCGCTCGAAGTGCCAGAGGCGCCCTATGAGCTGGTCAAGACGATGCGCGCGTCCGTGCTGGCGCTCGGCCCGCTGCTCGCGCGCTTCGGCCGTGCCAAGGTGTCGCTGCCGGGCGGCTGCGCCATCGGTTCGCGGCCGGTTGATCAGCACATCAAAGGCATGCAGGCAATGGGCGCAGAGATCGTGGTCGAGCACGGCTACATGGTCGCCGGCCTGGGCGGCGGACGAAAGCGGCTGCAAGGCGCGCGCATCACGACCGACATGGTCACGGTCACCGGCACCGAGAACTTCCTGATGGCCGCCGCGCTGGCGGAAGGCGAGACCGTGCTGGAGAACGCCGCGCAGGAGCCGGAGATCTCCGACTTGGCCGAGATGCTGATCGCCATGGGCGCGAAGATCGAAGGCCATGGCACCAGCCGCATCCGCATCCAGGGCGTGGAGAAGCTCGGCGGTTGCACGCACCAGGTGGTGGCCGACCGGATCGAGGCCGGCACCTTCCTGTGCGCGGTCGCGGCGACCGGCGGCGACGTCGTGCTCAAGCATGGCCGGGCCGATCACCTGGACGCCGTGATCGAGAAGCTGCGCGAGGCGGGCGCGCGCGTGAGCGCCGTGGAGCACGGCATCCGCGTCCAGAGCGAAGGCCGGCTCAAGGCGCAGAGCTTCCGCACCACCGAATACCCCGGTTTCCCAACCGACATGCAGGCGCAGTTCATGGCGCTCAACGTGATCGCCGAGGGTACCTCGACCGTGACCGAGACGATCTTCGAGAACCGCTTCATGCACGTCGACGAGATGTTGCGCCTGGGCGCCAAGATCCAGACCGACGGCAAGGTGGCGGTCATCGAGGGCGTGCACCAGCTCTCCGGCGCGACCGTGATGGCGACCGACCTGCGCGCCTCGGCCAGCCTGGTCATCGCCGGCCTGGTGGCCGAGGGCGAGACGCTGGTGGACCGCATCTACCACCTCGACCGCGGCTACGACCGCATGGAAGCCAAGCTGCGCGGCATCGGCGCCGACATCGAGCGCGTGGCCGGGCCCGCGGAGTTGCAGCCGTGATCACGCTGGCGCTCTCCAAGGGCCGCATCTTCGAGGAGACGCTGCCGCTCCTGGCCGCGGCCGGCATCGAGGTCACGGAAGACCCCGAGAAATCGCGCAAGCTGATCCTCCCCACCACCCGTGGCGACGTGCGTGTGGTGCTGGTGCGGGCGTCGGACGTGCCGACCTACGTCCAGTACGGCGGCGCCGACCTGGGCGTGACCGGCCTCGACGTGCTGCTCGAGCATGGCAACCAGGGGCTCTACCAGCCGCTGGACCTGCGCATCGCGGCCTGCCGCCTCAGCGTGGCGGTCCGCGCCGACTACGACTACGCCTCGGCCGTGCGCCAGGGCTCGCGCCTGAAGGTCGCGACCAAGTATGTCGGCCTTGCCCGCGAGTTCTTCGCGAGCAAGGGCGTCCACGTCGATCTGATCAAGCTCTACGGCAGCATGGAGCTCGCGCCGCTCACCGGCCTGGCCGACGCGATCGTCGACCTGGTCTCGACCGGCAATACGCTCAAGGCCAATCAGCTTGTAGAGGTCGAACGCATCATGGACATCAGCGCGCGCCTGGTGGTGAACCAGGCCGCCCTCAAGCTCAAGCAGGAGCCGATCCGCCGCATCGTGGACGCCTTCGCTTCCGCCATTCCCTCCCCGTGAAGGGGCCAGCCCGATGAAACTGAAAGCCACCCCCGCCCGCCTGTCGACCGCCTCCGCTTCCTTCGAGACCGAATTCAAGGCTCGCCTGCATTGGTCGGCCGAGGCCGACGCGGCCATCGAGCAGGTGGTCGCGGACATCCTGGCGGACGTCCAGCTCCGCGGCGACGCGGCCGTGCTGGAGTACACGCGGCGTTTCGACCGGCTCGACGTCACGGGCATGAACGCGCTCGAACTCAAGTCCGACGAACTGCGCTCCGCCTTCGAATCCCTTCCTGCCGTGCAGCGCGACGCGCTCCAGGCCGCGGCACGGCGCGTGCGCAGCTACCACGAGGCCCAAAAGAAGGCGAACGGCGAAAGCTGGAGCTATCGCGATGCCGACGGCACGCTGCTGGGCCAGAAGGTGACGCCGCTCGACCGCGTCGGCATCTATGTGCCGGGCGGCAAGGCAGCTTATCCGTCGAGCGTGCTCATGAACGCGATTCCTGCGCACGTGGCGGGCGTCGGCGAAATCATCATGGTGGTGCCGACGCCGGGTGGCGAGAAGAATCCGCTGGTGCTGGCCGCCGCGCACGTGGCGGGCGTCACGCGCGCCTTCACCGTCGGCGGCGCGCAGGCCATCGCCGCGTTGGCTTACGGCACGGCCGCCATTCCGGCCGTCGACAAGATCACCGGACCGGGCAACGCCTACGTGGCGGCAGCGAAGCGCCGCGTTTTCGGCACCGTGGGCATCGACATGATCGCCGGACCGAGCGAGATCCTGGTGCTGGCCGACGGCAGCACGCCACCCGATTGGGTGGCGATGGACCTTTTCAGCCAGGCCGAGCACGACGAACTGGCGCAAAGCATCCTGCTGAGCCCGGATGCGGTCTACCTCGATCGCGTGCAGGCGGAAATCGACCGCCTGCTGCCCTCCATGTCCCGGGCGGCGATCATCGCCGCCTCGCTCAATGGCCGCGGCGCGCTCATTCACACCCGCGACATGGAGGAGGCCTGCACGATCAGCAACCGCATCGCGCCGGAGCACCTGGAAGTCAGCAGCCGAGATCCGCAGCGCTGGGAGCCGCTGCTGAAGCACGCCGGCGCCATCTTCCTGGGCGCCTACACCAGCGAAAGCCTGGGCGACTACTGCGCCGGCCCCAACCATGTGCTGCCGACCAGCGGGACCGCGCGCTTCAGCTCGCCGCTGGGCGTCTACGACTTCCAGAAGCGTTCGAGCCTGATCGAGGTGAGTGAGGCAGGCGCGCAGGTGCTGGGCGACATCGCCGTGACCCTGGCGGAAGGGGAAGGACTGCAAGCCCATGCCGAAGCCGCCCGCATGCGCTTGCGTTGATGCCGCGTCGGTGGATGATGGCCCGATGAGAATCCGGACGACGATTCCCCGCCTGGCCCTGGGGCTCGGCCTGCTCGTTGGCGTCGCGGCCTCCCATGCCATGACCATTCGCGAACTGCGTACGCTGGAAGCCAAGGAAAAGGATGGCAAGCTCTACGCCAACTACTATCTGGTCGGCTTGGTCGAGGGCCTGCGCGAGGCCAGCGAGGCCGAGCAGCGGGCTGGCCAGAAGCCACTTTTCTGCGTCAACGGCCGCCGCCTGGAACCCGCGATGGCGCGCTCGCTCTACCAGGCCGAACTCAGCCGCAACGCCGACAGCTACGAGGCGGACATGCCCGTGCAACTCGTGGTCTCGGCCGCGCTGCGCAACGGCTACCGCTGCCCCTGAACCGAATGACCTCCACCTCAGCCCCGCCTCGCGCACTCGGCCGCATCCGCGCCGATGTGCAATCCATGCATGCCTATGCCGTCCAGGACGCGCGCGGCCTGCTCAAGCTCGACGCCATGGAAAACCCCTACGGCCTGCCGCCCGCGCTGCAGGCCGCGCTGGGTGAGCGCCTGGGCGTGCTGGCGCTGAACCGCTACCCGGGCGAACGCGGTGCCGACCTGCGGCGCGCGCTGGCCGCGCATGCCGCGATGCCGGAAGGCTTCGAGCTGATGCTCGGGAACGGCTCGGACGAACTGATCTCCCTGCTGGCGATGGCCTGCGACCTTCCAGGCGCGGCCGTCCTTGCGCCGGTGCCCGGCTTCGTGATGTATGCGATGAGCGCCCAACTGCAGGGCTTGCGCTTCGTCGGCGTGCCGCTCACGGCGGATTTCGAACTGGACGAGCAGGCCATGCTCCAGGCGATCGAGCACGAGAAGCCGGCCATCGTCTACCTGGCCTACCCCAACAACCCGACCGCCAACCTGTGGGACGACGCGGTAATCGAGAAGATCGTCGAGGCCCAGGGCGCGCAGGGTGGTCTGGTCGTGATCGACGAGGCCTACCAGCCCTTCGCGGGCCGCAGCTACATCGACCGCGTCGCGCGCCACGGCCATGTGCTGCTGATGCGCACGCTCAGCAAGTTCGGTCTGGCTGGCGTACGCCTGGGCTATCTGATGGGGCCGGCCGCCCTGGTCTCGGAGGTCGACAAGGTGCGCCCGCCCTACAACATCAGCGTGCTCAACTGCGAGTGCGCGC
>CBIHOG010000014.1:0-98019 GCA_966211435.1 uncultured Variovorax sp.
CGCGCCGCCGACCTGCTCGAAGTACTTGAGGATGCCGCCTTCGAGCTGCAGCACGTCGGCGACGCCGGCCTCGCGCATCAGGATCGCCGCCTTCTCGCAGCGGATGCCGCCGGTGCAGAAGCTCACCACCGTCTTGCCCGCGAGCTGGTCGCGGTGTTCGTGCAGGGCCTTCGGGAATTCCGTGAACTTGCCGATGCGCCAGTCGATGGCACCGTCGAAGCTGCCATGGTCGACCTCGAAGGCATTGCGCGTGTCCAGCAGGGCGATGGGCTTGCCGGCATCGTCATGGCCCTGGTCGAGCCAGCGCTTGAGCGTGGGCGCGTCGACGCCGGGCGCGCGGCCGGCGGCAGGCTGGATGGCCGGGTGGTCCATGCGGATGATCTCGCGCTTCTGCTTGACGAGCATCCGCCGGAAGGGCTGCGCGGCGGACCAGCTCTCCTTGGCTTCGAGGTCCGCGAAGCGCGCGTCCGCGCGCAGGCCCTCGAGGAAGGCACGCACCTCGGGCGCTGTCCCGGCCAGGAACAGGTTGATGCCTTCGGGCGCGATCAGGATGGTGCCCTTGAGGCCCAACGCATGCGTGCGCGTGCGAAGCGCGCCGCGCAGCGCTTCCCCGTCATCGATCCGGACGAACTTGTAGGCGGCGATATTCAGAATCTCTTGCACGGGGCGGGATTGTAGGTATCGGCAAATCACATGGTGGAGGGGCTGTTTTCTACAATGGGCGAATGTTCGTCCACCTGCGCCTGCACACCGAGTTTTCCGTCGTCGACGGCACCAACAGAATCGACGAAGTCGTCAAGGCCGCCGCCGGCGATGGCCAGCCGGCGCTGGCGATCACCGACCTCAACAACATCTTCGGCGGCGTCAAGTTCTACAAGGAAGCACGCGGCAAGGGCGTCAAGCCCGTGATGGGCGCGGAAGTGTTTCTCGAAGGCCTGGGCGACGACGCCGCTGCGCTCACCCGCATCGTGCTGCTGGTGCAGAACATGGAGGGCTACCTCCACCTCTGCGAACTGCTGGCGCGCGCCTGGACGCAGAACGTCGGCCGAGGGCAGACGCAGGCTGCATGCAAGCTGGCGTGGATCGAGGAACTGCAGGGCGGGCTGATCGCGCTCTCCGGCGCGCAGGCCGGCCCGCTGGGCGCGGCGCTGTTGCAGGGGCAGGAGGAGCGCGCGGCCGAGATCGCGCTGCAGATGGCCGGGCTCTTCCCGCACCGCTTCTACATCGAGCTGCAACGTGCCGGCCGGCCGGAAGACGAGCCGCACGTGATCGCCGCCGTGAAGCTCGCTGCCCGGCTGCGCATGCCCGTGGTCGCGACGCATCCCGTGCAGTTCGCCACCGCCGAGGACTACGAGGCGCACGAGGCGCGGGTGTGCATTTCCGAGGGCGAGATCCTCGGGAACCCGCGCCGGGTGCGCAAGTTCACGCGCGAGCAGTACTTCAAGTCGGCGGCCGAGATGGAGCAGCTCTTCGCCGACGTGCCGAGCGCCATCGCCAACACGCTTGAAATCGCCAAGCGCTGCAACCTGACGCTGGTGCTCGGCAAGCCGCAATTGCCGAACTTCCCCACGCCCAACGGGATGCCGATCGACGAGTACTTCCGCCTCGCCTCCTTCGAGGGGCTGGAGGAGCGGCTCGCGCACCTCTACCCCGACGCGGCGAAGCGAGACGCGGAGCGCCCGCGCTACGTCGAGCGGCTGGAGTTCGAGATCAACACGATCCTGAAGATGGGTTTTCCCGGCTACTTCCTGATCGTGGGCGACTTCATCAACTGGGCCAAGAAGAACGGCTGCCCGGTGGGCCCCGGCCGGGGCTCGGGCGCGGGCTCGCTGGTGGCCTATGCGCTGAAGATCACCGACCTCGACCCGCTCGAATACAAGCTGCTGTTCGAACGCTTCCTGAACCCCGAGCGCGTCTCGATGCCCGACTTCGACATCGACTTCTGCCAGGGCAACCGCGACCGCGTGATCGACTACGTGAAGGACAAGTACGGCCGCGACGCGGTGAGCCAGATCGCGACCTTCGGCACCATGGCCGCGCGCGCCGCCATCCGCGACGTGGGGCGCGTGCTGGACATGAGCTACATGTTCTGCGACGGCATCAGCAAGCTGATCCCGAACAAGCCGGGGCAACCCGTCACCATCCAGTACCCGCCTGACCCGAAGATCGAGGGCGACAAGAACAACTACGCCATCGAGATGGAGCCGCAGCTCGCGGCGCGCATCGAGAAGGAAGAAGAAGTCCGCATGCTGGTCGAGCTCGCGCAGAAGCTCGAAGGCATGACGCGCAACATCGGCATGCACGCCGGCGGCGTGCTGATCGCGCCAGGCAAGCTCACCGACTTCTGCCCGCTCTACCAGCAGCCAGGCAGCGACTCGGCGGTGAGCCAGTACGACAAGGACGACGTGGAGGCCATCGGCCTGGTGAAGTTCGACTTCCTGGGCCTGGCGACACTGACCATCCTGGAGATCGCGCGGGAGTTCATCGTCAAGCGCCACAAGGGCCAGGAGAACTTCGCCTACGAGAACATCCGGCTGGACGATGCGCCGACCTACAGGCTCTTCGCCGACGGCAAGACCGAGGCCGTGTTCCAGTTCGAATCGCGCGGCATGCAGGGCATGCTGAAGGACGCGCGGCCGACGCGGCTGGAAGACCTCATCGCGCTGAACGCGCTGTACCGCCCGGGCCCGATGGACCTGATCCCCAGCTTCGTCGCGCGCAAGCACGGCCGCGAGCCGGTGGAGTATCCGCATCCGCTGGTGGAGGAGATGCTCTCCGAGACCTACGGGATCATGGTCTACCAGGAACAGGTGATGCAGACCGCGCAGATCCTGGGCGGCTACTCGCTCGGCGGCGCCGACCTGCTGCGCCGCGCGATGGGCAAGAAGAAGGCCGAGGAGATGGCCGAGCACCGCGAGATCTTCCGCAAGGGTGCGGCGGTGAACGGCATCGACCAGGGGAAGGCCGACGAGATCTTCGACCTGATGGAGAAGTTCGCGGGCTACGGCTTCAACAAGTCGCACGCGGCCGCGTACTCGCTGCTGGCCTATCACACCGGCTGGCTGAAGGTGCACTACACGGCCGAGTTCTTCTGCGCGAACATGACCGTGGAAATGGACGACACCGACAAGCTGAAGGTGCTGTTCGAGGACGCGCAGAAGAACTTCGGCATCAGCTTCGAGCCGCCGGACGTGAACCGCGGCAACTACCGCTTCGAGCCGGTCACGGACAAGGTGATCCGCTACGGGCTGGGCGCGGTCAAGGGCACGGGTCAGTTGGCGGTCGAGGCCGTCGTGCGCGCTCGCGAGGCCGATGGCCCTTTCAAGAGCCTCTTCGACTTCTGCGTGCGGGTGGACCGCCAGCGCATCAACAAGCGCACGGTCGAGGCGCTGATCAAGGCCGGCGCCTTCGACTCGCTGCAGCAGAACCGCGCGGCGCTGGTCGCATCGCTGGACCGCGCCTTCGAGTTCGCCAGCGCCGCCGAAGCCAATGCCGCGCAGGCCGACATCTTCGGCGAGTGCGAGCATGGCTCCGCCACCCAGGAGCCTGACCTGATCGACGCCACGCCCTGGGGCGTGAAGGAGCGGCTGACCTACGAGAAGACGGCGGTCGGCTTCTATCTCTCCGGACATCTCTTCGACGAGGTCGAGCACGAGGTGCGCCGCTTCTGCAAGCGCCAGATCGACGACCTGCTGGACACCCGCGACCAGCAGGTGATCGCGGGCATCGTGAGCGACTTCCGCGTCATCAACGGCCAGCGCGGCCGGCTGGCGATCTTCAAGCTGGACGACAAGTCGGGCGCCATCGACGCGACGGCCGACGAGGCGCTCTTCAACGCGAACCGCAATGTGCTGAAGGACGACGAACTGGTGATCGTCAGCGGCCGGCTGCAACCGGGGCGCGGCGGCTTCGAGGCGCGCTTCCAGGTCATGCAGGTGTGGGACCTGGCGGCGGCGCGCTGCCGCTTCGGCAAGTTCCTGCGCGTGGCCGTCAACGGCAAGGCGCCGGACATCGCGCGCCTGGTGCGCGACTTCCCGCCGCGCACGGAGCAGAGCGAGCACGGCGAATTGCTGCAGGGGCTGGGCGTGCGCCTTTCACTGGCACGCGGTGGTGCGCAGGTGGAATTGCAACTGGGGGAAAAGGCGAAGTTCTTTCCGACGGATGCCGCGCTCGCGAGCTGGATGGCGCAGGCGGATGCCGGCAGGGCAGCGGTGGTGTACGAATAGCCGCGCTTCCCCATGAGCGGGGGTGAATCAGCTCAAGGCAATCATAAAAAGAATTAGTAAAAACGATAGTGAATTGCCGCGTTGCTTTTGACCATTGTCAAAAATGATTTTTCCATTGAAATAGAGTGCTCCTGAAAAGAGTGCTCATAGACTAGCCACGCGACGCGCCGCTTTTGGTTCGGCGTTCTCGCTTGGTGTTCCGGCGAGCCTCCCAGAGGCGGCCGGGGCTGACTGTCATTTCAAATGGGAGAAATCATGAGCCAGTTGAAAAAGAGCCTGAAAGAACGAAAAGGAAGCAAAGGTCTCATTGCACTTCTGCTTTGCGGCGCCGTGGGATTTGCAGGCCCCGCCTTGGCGCATGGCAGCGGAGATCCGATGGAACAGGGCCCGTTGCTCAACGGCACCTTCGAGATCGACGTCTGGTTCCAGAGCTCGCAAGGCCTGGCCGTCGCCGGCTGTGTCATCGTCGGCGACAGCGGCCGGGATTCCGTGCCGTCGCTCTTCCACTGGCGCCAAGGCACCCAGAACTGCGGCCACCTCGGCCCCAATCCGCAGGCGCAATGGGAAATCTATCCGATCGTGGAAGGCCTGACGGTGCGCCACGTCATCAAGAGTCGTGTCAACGGCTTGTGTCTGATACGCGGAAGCGGCGGCGAGGGCAGGCATCCCATCCTGTACGTCTGGTCCAACGACCCGGACAAGCAGCGGCTTTGCGGCTTCGACAATGTCCACGACTTCATGAGCAACGGCCAGGCGGCGTGGGACATGACGCAACTCGAGACCAATGTGAATGCAGATGGCGACGTCGTGTATGCCGGCCGGATTTCCTCGAAGAATGGCCAGGTGCTCGGCTTCGACCCCATCTGGCTCGGCGCTGCCCGTGAGCGCTGGTCGTGGGCCACCTTCATGTCCGACCCCGTCAGCGCCGGGCGCTGGCGGCTGAATTTCTGGTCTTCCAACACCAAGCACGTGCCGGACAAGCCGGAGTAAGCGGGCACCGTGCCTTTTGGAGAATCAAAGATCGGAAAAGCATGGACAAAATTGCGAACTATTCATATCCCGTTGGCCAATACAGCGGCTCGGCGAATTCCCTGCACCGACGACTTCGCCGCGTGGCGCGAAAATGCATTGAGCATCTGCGCATCATCCTGCTGAGTTTCGGCACGGCCCTCGCCGCGCCCGCGCAGGCCCTGGAAAGCGGGCCCCTGATCCAGGGCAGCTACGAGATCCAGACCTGGTTCACCGATTCGGTCGGCATCGTGTATGGAACGGGTTGCCTGACGATGATGGGCGGGAGCCCGGCGTCGCTGGTCCCGGCGCTCTACCAATGGCCGTCCGGCGGCAACCATTGCGGCCTGGACAATCCCAACGCGCAGGCCATATGGGACATCTACCCGGTCGTCTCCGGGCAGACCGTGCGGCACGTCATCAAGAGCCGCACCAACAACCAGTGCCTCATCCGAGGGAGCAACGGCCAGGCGGGCAATCCGAGCCTCTATCTGTGGCCTGACAACGCCGACAAGCGCTATTGCGGATTGGCGAGCGCGGATGCCTTTGTGGCCAATGGACAAGCGGCCTGGGACTTCACGGACTTCCAACCCAAGGTCGACGAGGTCGGCGACATCGTCTATTCGGGCCGGATCAGCCTGGCGTCCGGCGGATTGCATTTCCGCTCGCTGCACATCCCGCCACCGGGAGTCGACTATTCGCCCGCGGAGTTCTTGACCGATACCGTCATCACCTCGCGATGGAGCATGAACCTGTGGTCCACGCTTGCCAAACCCCTTCCCCGCAAACCGCTGTAGGGCGGCGGGAGCGAACCGCAAGTGTCTTCAACTCACGTCTTGGAAATCATGAATCCTTGTAAAAGCAATCGAGCGTGGCGCACGCGCCTGGGGGCGGTGCTGTTGGGCATCGGCCTGGGCCTTGGCTCAACCGCTTCGGCGGTGGAGAGCGGCCCGCTGATCCAGGGCAGCTACGAGATCGAGGCCTGGTACATGTATTCGGCCGGACCACCCTCCGGCGTCGGTTGCATGATCGACGGCAACGCGGCCTCGCAGACACCGTCCGCCTACCACTGGCCGGGCAGCGGCGCCTTCTGTGGATTGGAGGCATCCGACCTCCAGACGATCTGGGACATCTATCCCGTCGTTTCCGGCGAAAAGGTGCGGCATGTCATCAAGAGTCGCAGGAGCGGCCAATGTCTCATCCGCTCCGACAGCGGACGCGCGCCCGGTCCAACTCTTTACCTCTGGGCGGGCGGGGACGCGCAATTCTGCGGATTGTCGAGCGCTGACGCCTTGATCGCGAACGGCCAGGCCGCGTGGGATTTCACCAAGCTCGAAACCAAGGTGCATGAGGCGGGAGGCATCGTGTATGCCGGGCCGGTTCACCTGGGCCAGGCGTCATTGGGATTCTGGCCGCTCTTCGGCGCGACGTTCCAGCCCAACGTGCAGTTCGCGGAGTTTCCCACCGTGGCCCATGACGCCGCGAGTTGGCGAATGAATCTGTGGTCGACCCTCGCCAAGCCGGTCTGGGGCAAGATGCAGTAAGCGGGCTGCCGGGTCCCGCGCGACGCCGCGCGCGGGACGCGGTCCTCCTCGCACGGGCAGTTCAGCGCTTGGGCTGAAGCGCCACGGTGAGCGCGGGGAAGATCCGTCCGTCGACGTCGCGCGGCAGCTTCTCGGTCCTGCGCAAGCCGCGCTCGGCGGCATCATCCCAACTGGGAACGCCACTCGACTTGCGCAGCTTGACGCCGACGATGGTGCCGTCCGGCGCCAGGCTTACGTCGAACTCCGCCGTCGGGTTGCCGCTCACGAGGTCGGCGTCGGGGTAGACGATGTTGGGCCTGACTGCCGCGGCGATCCTGCCGGCATAGCCGCCCGATGGGCCCGAGGACTTCAGCGCCGTGCCCTTCGAGTTTTCGTCGCCGCTGGCGCCCGCCAAGCCCTGCATGCGCTTGAGCGTCGCCGCGCGATCGGCGGCGGCCTGCGCCGCCTGCTTGGCCTCCGCCTCCTTCTTCTTCGCGGCTTCCGCCTGCTGCTTGGCCTCGGCTTCCTGCTTCTTCTTGAGTTCGGCCTGTTTCTGCTGCTGCTCGCGCTTCCGGTCGGCTTCTTCCTCGGCGCGCTGCTTCGCCTCGAGATCCTTCTTCTCTTGCGCCGCTTTCTTCGCGGCTTCCTGCTTCCTTTGCTGCTGGGCCTGCTGTTCCAGTTCGCGCTCGCGCTCGCGCTGCTGTTCCTTGAGTTTCTTCTCGCGTTCCAGGGCGATGTCGGGTTCCCGCGGCGCGGGCGTCGGGTCCGGCGGCCTCGTGACCTGCGGCGGCGGAGGGGGAGGCGGGGGCGGTGGCGCGGGCGTGGGCACCGGGACCGGTGGCGGCACCGGAGCGGGCGGCGTGACGGCGCGCGGCGCGGCTTGCTGGATGGTCGAGGACCAGAGCTCGGCCTCGACGGCGTCGTTTTCCGACTCGCGCTTCCAGTTCACGCCCCAGGTGAGCGCCGCGATGAGCAGCGCATGCGCGATGAGCGCGAGCGCCACGGCGCGCGGCGTGCCGCGCTGCGGCGGCGGTGCGAACTCCGGACGGTCTGCGGCGAGCGACATGCTGCTAGCGGCTTCCCGTGGTGGTGACCGACAGGCCCACGCGCTCGACGCCGCTGCGCTTGAGCTGGTTCATGGCCTTCACCACCGTCTCGTACTTGACGGACTTGTCGGCGCTGATGACCACCGGGCGCTGGTCGTCGCCACCCTGCGCCTGCTTCGCAGCCGAGCCGATCTGCGTCATCGGGATCGAGCTGCCGCCGCTGCCGGTGGAAGGGTCCTTCTTGATCTGCACCTCGTCGTCGCTCTTGATCACGATCTCGATGGGCTTGTCCGGCTGCTTGTTGGCGCGGTCGACGGTGGGCAGGTTGATCACGCTGGGCGTGATCAGCGGCGCCGTGACCATGAAGATGATCAGCAGCACCAGCATCACGTCGATGAACGGGACCATGTTGATCTCGTTGATCGTTCGGCGGCCGCGGCCGCGGGAGGACATCGCTGGCATGGCGGGCTCCTCCGCTTCAGCGGCCGGTGGCCGAGGTCGCGGCCGCGGGGCTGACGTGGGCCGTGAGGTTGCGCTGCAGGATGTTCGAGAACTCCTCGATGAAGGTCTCCAGCGCGATGGCGATCTTGTCGATCTCGCGGGCGAAGCGGTTGTAGGCGACCACGGCCGGGATGGCGGCGAAAAGGCCGATGGCGGTAGCGACCAGTGCCTCCGCGATGCCGGGGGCGACGGTGGAGAGTGTCACCTGCGCCAGCGCGGCGAGGCCGGTGAAGGCATGCATGATCCCCCAGACCGTGCCGAAGAGCCCGACGTAGGGCGAGACCGAGCCGACGGTGGCGAGGAAGGAGAGGTTCTGCTCCACCGCGTCCAGTTCGCGCTGGAAGCTCGCGCGCATCGCGCGGCGCGCGCCGTCGAGCAGCGTGCCGGTGTCGGAGACGTGGCGCTCGCGCAGCTTCTGGTACTCGCGCATCCCGGAGGCGAAGATGCGCTCCATGGGACCGGCGAACTTGGCGTTCTGCGCGGCGGAGGAGAACAGCTCGTTCAGGCTGGTGCCGGACCAGAAGTCGCGTTCGAAGTCGTCGTTCAATGCGCGGGTGCGCTTGAGCGCGAAGTACTTGCGGAAGATGGCGGCCCAGCTCGCGACGGACACGACGATCAACAGCAGCACGACGAGCTGTACCGGGATGCTGGCATGGAGCAGGAGAGAGATGATCGAGAGGTCTTGGTTCATGGCTTGAGAGGTTGAGACATGGAGCCCGCATGGGGCTCGAGGGTTCCCGAAACTTGGCGCGGCAGGCGGGTGGGCCGCAGGGTGGCGGCCTGGACCCAGCCGATGCGGATGGTGCCTTCGCAAAGCAGGTCCGGCGCCGGTGGGCTGCCCGGGTCCGTCGGATGCCTTGCACCGTGCTCTGTTTTTGATAGCACGCGCTGACCGATTATCAACGACGCGGCGCCCAGCTCACGCAGTTCGGCTGTAACCAGCAGTTCGTCGTCGAGCCGGGCCGGCCGATGGTATTTGAGCTGCGTCTCGCTGACGACGAAAATGCCGCCGGTTTCCTCGCGCAGGCGGCGCTGCTCGATGCCGAGCGAACGCAGCCACTCGGTGCGCGCGCGTTCCATGAACTTCAGGTAGTTGGCATAGAACACGATGCCGCCGGCATCGGTGTCTTCCCAGTACACGCGAATGGGCAGCGAGAAGCTCATGCGACGGTCGATGCGCCGGCCCAGGCGCGCAGCCGCGCGACGGCCTCCTCGAGATGCGCCATCGAGCTCGCGGTGGAGAAGCGCACGAAGCGGCCGGTCTCGGCCGAGCCGAAGTCGCGCCCGGGCGTGATCGCGACGTGCGCCTGCTTCATGGCCTCGAAGGCGAAGTCCCAGCTGCCGGAGATGCCGAGCTTGTCCGCGAAGGCGGAGCAGTCGGCCCAGGCGTAGAAGGCACCGTCGGGCATGACCGGCACCTTCAGGCCCAGCGCGTCGAGCTGCGGGATGAACCAGTCGCGCCGTGCCTTGAACTCGGCGCGGCGGCGTTCGTACTCGGCGATGCTGTCGGCCTCGAAACAGGCGAGCGCGGCGTACTGCGAGACGGTGCTGGCGCAGATGAAGAGGTTCTGCGCGAGCCGCTCGACGGCCGGCACGAGCGCATCCGGCACCACCAGCCAGCCCAGCCGCCAGCCGGTCATGTTGAAGTACTTGCTGAAGCTGTTGATGCTGATGACCTGGTCGTCGATGGCGAGCGCTGTCTGGCCGAAGTTGTCGTCGTGGGAGAGGCCGAGGTAGATCTCGTCGATGAGCGTGATCCCGCCGCGCTTCGACACCACCTCGTGGATGCGGCGCAGCTCGCCGGGCTCGATCGAGGTGCCCGTCGGGTTGGAGGGCGAGGCCAGAAGCACGCCCCGCGTGCGATCCGTCCACGCGGCCTCGACCTTCGCGGCACTGAGCTGGAAGCGCTCGGCGGCGGTGGTCGGCAGCAGCACGGCACGGCCGTCGGCGGCAGTAACGAAGTGGCGGTTGCACGGGTAGCTCGGGTCGGGCAGCAGGATCTCGTCGCCCGGGTCGACCAATGCGAGGCAGGCCAGTTGCAGCGCGGCGGACGCGCCGGCCGTGATGACGATGCGGCGTGCCGGCACCTCGGCACCGAAGCGTTGTGCGTACCAGGCACTGATGCGCTCGCGCAGATGGTCGAGGCCGGTGGCCTGCGTGTACTGCGTGGCGCCGGCGCGCACGGCGCGCGCCGCGGCTTCCTGTACCAACGGCGGCGCGGTGAAGTCAGGCTCGCCGATATTGAGGAAGATCATCGGGCGCTCGGTGTGCGCGATTTCGCGCGCCAGTGTGGCGGCGGCCTTGGCCACCTCCATCACGTAGAAGGGCTCGATGCGCTCCGCGCGGCCGGAAATCCTCACGGCCGGGCCTTGCCGCTCACGCGGTCCGCTTCGACTTCGAGGGGGCGCAGCTGCGGCGCGAGTCCGTTGAGCACGGCGTTCACGTACTTGTGGCCGTCGGTGCCGCCGAACTCCTTGGCGAGCTCGATGCATTCGTTGAGCACCACGCGCCAGGGCACGTCCGGGCAATGCTGGAATTCATAGACGCCGATCCACATCACCGCATGCTCGATCGGCGAGATCTCTTCCAGCTTGCGATCGAGCAGCGGCACGATGAGTCCGTCAAGCTCGGTGGCCGACTGGATCGAGCCGTGCAGCAGCGCATCGTAGTGCGCCGCGTCGGCCTTGTGGAAGCCGGAGAGGTCGCGGGTGAACTCGTCGATCGCGCTCGCGTCGTTCTTGCCCACCAGGTGCTGGTAGAGCGCCTGCAAGGCGAACTCGCGCGCGCGACTGCGGTTGGACTTGGCGGAGGCCTTGCGCGCGCCCGTGCTGGTGAGGCCCGCGCGCGACTGGCGCGGCTTGCCGCCGGTGCTCTTGGTGTCTTCGGTCATGAAAGCGTGGCGAGGCGCTGCGCCATCTCGACCGCCACGCGCGCCGCGTCGCGGCCCTTCTCGGTCTGCCGCGCGAGGGCCTGCGCCATGTTCTCGGTCGTGAGGATGGCGTTGGCCACCGGGATGTGGGCATCGAGCGCCACGCGGCTCACGCCGGCACCGGATTCGTTGGCGACCAGCTCGAAGTGGTAGGTCTCGCCACGGATGATGCAGCCCAGCGCGATCAGCGCGTGGTAGCGCTTGCGCCGCGCGAGCGCCTGCAGCGCAACCGGCACCTCGAGTGCGCCCGGCACGCTGATGTGCTCGATGTTGTCGGCCGAGACGCCGAGCTTGGCGAGTTCGGACAGGCAGGCCTTGGCCAGCGCGTCGGTGACGTCTTCGTTGAAGCGCGCCTGCACGATGCCGATGCGCAGGCCCTGGCCGTCGAGTGGTTGGTCGGCGCCCTTGTTCGCGTGCTGCATCAGTCGTTCCTCCGGATGTCGTGTGTGATGTTCATTCTTCGTCCTTGCTCAGGTAGCCGGCGATTTCCAGGCCGTAGCCCGCCGCCATGCTCGGCATGCGGCGCGGCGTGCCCAGCAGGTTCATCTTGTGCACGCCGCAGGCGCGCAGGATCTGCGCGCCCACGCCGTAGCTGCGCAGGTCCATGCGGCCACGCTCCGGCGCCTGAGCGGGACGTGCGGTGCCGTCGAACTGCGAGAGCAGTTCCGCGCCGGTCTCGCCGCAGTTCAGCAGCACCGCCACGCCCTTGCCGGCGGCCGCGATGTGGGAGAGGCTGGCGTCCAGGCTCCAGGAGTGGAGCGAGCGGTTGACTTCCAGTGCGTCAAGCACCGAGAGCGGCTCGTGCACGCGCACGTCCACCGTGTCGTCCGCGCTCCACTTGCCGCGCACCAGGGCCAGGTGCACGCCGTTGCTCGGCTTGTCCTTGAAGGCGTGGGCCGTGAACCAGCCCCAGGCGGTGTGGATCTCGCGGCAGCCGACCTTCTCGACCAGGGTCTCGGTGCGGCTGCGGTGCTCGATCAGCGCCGCGATGGTGCCGACCTTGATGCCATGTTCGGCCGCGAAGAGCTGGAGGTCGGGCAGGCGAGCCATGGTGCCGTCTTCGTTCATCACTTCGCAGATCACGGAGGCGGGCGAGCAGCCGGCCATCGCGGCGAGGTCGCAGCCGGCCTCGGTATGGCCGGCGCGCATCAGCACGCCGCCGTCGACGGCTTGCAGCGGAAAGATGTGGCCCGGCTGCACCAGGTCCGCCGCCACCGCGTTGGGCGCCACCGCCGCCTGCACGGTGCGGGCGCGGTCGGCGGCCGAGATGCCGGTCGTCACCCCCTCGGCCGCCTCGATCGAGACGGTGAAGGCGGTGGCATGCTTGGCGCCGTTGCGCGCCACCATCGGCGGCAGCTGGAGCCGCTCGCACATCTCGCGCGAGAGCGTCAGGCAGATCAGCCCGCGCGCGTGGCGGGCCATGAAGTTGATGGCCTCCGGCGTCACGTGGTCGGCGGCAAGCACGATGTCACCCTCGTTCTCGCGGTCTTCCTCGTCGACCAGGATCACCATGCGGCCGGCGCGCATCTCGGCCACGATCTCCTCGACGCTGGAGATGGGCGCGGGCGCGCGGCCGCTGCGCGGCGCGGAGATCGGCGTGACGGATGCGTTCATGGCGAGCTGTCTTTCTGCGGGAGGGGGAGGGCGCCGGCCTGGAGCATGCGCTCCACATAGCGGGCCACGGTATCGATCTCGAGGTTCACGGGGCTGCCTTCCTTCAGGCTGCCGAGGGAGGTGTTCTCGACGGTATGGGGGATCAGGTTGATGCTGATCTCGCTGCCGTCCGCGCGGTCGACCACGCTGTTGACGGTGAGGCTCACGCCGTTGACGGTGATGGAACCCTTGTAGGCCAGGAAGCGGGCGAGGGCCGCCGGGGCGACGATGCGCAGCTCCCAGCTTTCGCCGACCGGCGCGAAATGGCTGACGGTGCCGATGCCGTCCACATGGCCGGAGACGATGTGGCCGCCGAGACGATCGTTCGCGCGCAGCGCCTTCTCGAGGTTGACGCGGGCTCCCGCCACCGCCAGGCCGGCCGTCTTGTCGAGCGATTCGGCGGAGATGTCGATGGTGAAGACCTGGCGAGCCGGGTCGAGCGTGGTGACGGTCATGCAGGCGCCGTTGAGCGCGATGCTGTCACCGAGCCCCACGTCGTCGAGATAGCCGTCCGGCACCGCGATGCTGAGCCGCTTGCCGTGGGATGAAGAGCTTCCGAGGTCGTGGACGGCGGCGATACGCCCCACGCCGGTGATGATTCCGGTGAACATCGCGGCATTTTCGCAGAGAAGCGGCGCCGCCTCCGGGCGGGGCCTAAAACCGGTCTCGCCCGGCGACGCGGGCGATGATGCGCAGGTCCGGCCCGATGGCCTCGAAAGACTTGAACTCCAGCGCCAGCGCGCCTTCGAGCGTGGCGAGCGGGCCGCCAGGGTGGGGCTGGCTGGCGATGCCGAGGCCGTCGCCGATGAGCTTGGGCGCGACGTAGAAGAGCAGTTCGTCCACCAGGCCTTCGCGCAGGAGCGAGCCGTTGAGCTTGTGGCCGGCTTCGACGTGCAGGTCGTTGACTTCGCGCGCCGCGAGGTCGCGCAGCATGGTGGCGAGGTCGACCTTGCCTTGCGGGTTCGCGGCGCAGCTCACCGTCGCGCCGCGGGCTTCGAGGGCGCGGGCCTTCTCGTCGTCGCGGCGCGCGGCGTAGATCCAGACTTCGCGGGCGGTGCCGAAGAGCCGCGCGCCGGGCGGTGTCTGGAGATGGCTGTCGACGATCACCAGCGGCGGCTGGCGTGGCGTCTCGACCAGGCGCACGTCCAGCCGCGGGTCGTCCTCGATCACGGTGCCGACGCCGGTCAGCACCGCGCCCGCGCGGGCACGCCAGGCGTGGCCGTCGGCGCGGGCCGGCTCGGAGGTGATCCATTGGCTGACGCCGTTGTCGAGCGCGGTCTTGCCGTCCAGCGACGCGGCGACCTTGAGGCGTACCCAGGGCGTCCCGCGGATCATCCGGCTGAAGAAGCCGATGTTGAGTTCGCGCGATTCGGCCGCCCCCGGGCCGGTCTGCACCTCCACGCCGGCGGCGCGCAGGCGCTCGAAACCCTGGCCCGCCACAAGCGGATTGGGATCGGGCAGGGAGGCGATCACCTTGCGAATGCCGGCGGCGATCAGCGCATCGCAACAAGGGCCGGTACGGCCATGGTGCGAACAGGGTTCCAGCGTGACGAAGGCCGTGGCACCGGCGACCTCGTGGCCGCGCGCCGCTGCATCGCGCAGGGCCATGACCTCGGCATGCGGGCCGCCGGCACGCTGCGTCTGGCCGACGCCGAGGACCGCGCCGTCACGCGCCAGCAGCACGCAGCCCACCGCCGGGTTGGGCGGCACGGCAAAGCTTGCCTGACGCGCCAGGGTGGCGGCGAAGGCCATCGCGGCGTCGGCATCGAGCCTTTCGGGCGTTGGGGAAGACATGGGCGGAGGAGTTTAGCCGCAGCCTCCGATACCGACAGAATTGTTCAGGCCCATGGCGCGGCCTCGCGAACGCGCCCCGCGTCTCGGTCAGCGCCCCCAGCACTCCGCCTTCAGTTTGTCCGATGCATCGGCCGCGGCCAGTCCGCGCTCGCCTGCGTGATCGAGCGTGAGCACGCCGCATGCGTCGCGCGCCTGGGCGCCGCGCGGCGTGGCGGTCAGGATGTAGCCGATGCCTTCATCCCTCACCGAAAGCTCGATGACATAGCGTTCGGAGGAGACGCGCTTCAGTGTGTCCGGCAAGGCTTCCGCATTCTTGAGATAGCCTCCCGTCGCGGTGGCGACCCGTTCCAGCCATTGCGCCGCGCGCAGCAGGGCCGCGTGCGCCTCCGTTCGGTTGGCGCGTCGGACGTACGCCTGGTAGCCGGGGACCGCGACGGCGGCCAGCATGGCGATGATGCAGACGACGATCATGATCTCGACCAGCGTGAGGCCCGTCGATCGATGGTGTTTGCTCATTGGAGTTGATGCCAGCTGGCGCGCTTCATGACCTTGCCGAGGAGGGCCGCCGAAGGTGCGCTCGGCATTCCAGGCGCCGCGAGGCCCGCCTCGCGGGTGCCGCTGCGGACGCCGACGCTGCCGCTGCTGCTTTCCACCCGCGACGGTTGCGCGCCTTGCTGTTCAGGCACGGCGGCATAGATCGGGGACTTGGGCGCCGAGCCATCCATGATGTCGAGGAGGGTGCGGTACCCCTTCGCGGCGGCGACCGCCGGATCGCAGGTCTCCACGCCCGAACTGCCGGACTGCGCGGGCACCGTGCTCACGATGTCGATCAGGTCGCCGTCGAACCATCCGGGGTTGCGCAGAACGCGCTCGCGTGGCGCCGGAAGATCGATGAACCATCCGCGCGCGGCGTCCTTGCCGGTGAAGGCGACGGGGTTCGAGGAGAGCGTCCACAACGCGCTGCGGGTCTCCACCTCGCTGGCGACCGAGACCACGTTCACCGTTTGCTCGACGAGCCGCCTGCGCCCGTCGACGATCGCGCTGCCACCGTCCAGCGTGACGGTGCCGCTGCCCGTGAGCGGATTCACGGTCTTGGCACGGCTCACGCGCGTGTCGTCGTGGATACCGTAGACCGTCTGCTTCCGCGTGTCGGCACGATCGGCGACGCTCAGGTTGCGGCCGGTGCCGAACGCAAGCATCAGGCCGCCCTCCGGATGCGCCTTCCATACAGGGGCTGTGGTGATCGGCTGGGCTGCGCCACCCTGGCCTGGGCCGCGGGCGGTGAAGAGGGCTTGCCCGGAGAAGGCCACATGCCACGCGCCAGGGTCGGTCGCGCTCAGGTCGAACTTCCAGAGCTGCCCGAGAAGATCTCCCGCGTAGGCGACGTCCGCGATGCGGTCGCCGTTGAGATCGACCAGGCGCGCTGCGGAGAGTCCGTTGCCGCGGCCATCTGCCTTGCCGGTCGGGATCTTGCGCAGTTCCTTCGCGCCATCGAGATACTGGATGAGCAACACCGCGTTCTCGTTGCGGCTGTTGTAGCCGTTGCCCATGACGAGCGCCCAGCGGCCGTCGTTCATTTGCGTGATCTGCCGGCTGGTGGCCGCATCGCCGGGCTCGCTGACGGGCTCGCCCGTGAGGTGGCCGATGTCCGGGTCCATCGCGAGATCGCTCGTCCTGTCGAGCACGACCAGGCCGGCCGCGTTCTCCGCGGCGAATGCGCCCGGGTCTGTGACGTCAAGCACGAAGTAGCCCCGGCCGCCGGCGCCCGGAAAGCCGGCGAGGTAGGTCCGCCAGCGGGCCGGATCGCTGCTGCCGCGCGGGCCCAGGTACAGGTCGCCGCTGAACGGCGAGCCATCGACGTGGTAGGCGTGGACGTAGCCGGGACGCGTGAGAGCGACCAGTCCGGCATGCCGACCCTCAGGCACGTAGGCGATCTTCTCCTCGCCGGTGGTGGCGTCGAAACCATGCAGCATGCCGTCGTTCGCGCCCACGTAGAGCATCGGAGGGCGCGCGGCGGCTGTGGCGCGGAAGCCGGCGTGGTTCTCGCGCGTGTACGCGCCGGATGGCCGGCCTTCCAGGTACCAGATCCGCGAGTTCACGATATCGCCGTGGCGGGACGCGCGCTTGCGGAACGGGCCGGCGCGCGTGGACGACTGCTCCCTGCTTCGGTCGCCTCGCAGGTAGGCGAGGCGGCTCCTGCCCATGGCTTCCGCGACTTCCGGTGCATCGTGCGCGTCCTCCGCCATCAGCGAGGCCTTGGCGTCTTGCGTCAACAGCGCCCATTCCCAGGAGATGCCGACGGCCGCATCCGAGCCCGGGTCAGTGCGGGCCGACAGCACGAGACGCCTTGCCGGCCATTGGTCGTCCATGGCATCCATGCGCGAGGCCGTGGTGTGGGGCCGCGAGGCCTTGTCGGCTCCCCACAGACCCGTGGGATCCAGGCGCGCGGCACCCGGCTCGACCTTGTAGGCCGCCACGTGGCCGCTCCACCGCGTGGCGTCGTAGGCGGTCTCGAAGACACCCGCGCCCCAGGCGGCCGAGTGCGCCGCCGCGCTGAAGGAAGTGACCGGAAGACTTCGGTGCGAGATGATTTCACCGACCGTGCGCTTCACGGCCTCGGCAAGAGTGGCGCCGTCCCGCGCATCGACAAACCTGCCGCGACTCTGGATGGCCACGCGCTCGAGTTCGTCGTCGAGGGCGCCTTTTCCGAAGGCCACCGCGTGGACGTTCAGGTGCTGCCAGGTCGCGGGATCCGCGGCCGTCGCGCTGTCTTCCGGATGCGCGGGCTCGACCTTGTCCGCCACTGCCGGCTGGAGATCCGTCGACCAATAGTGCAGCGCCAGGTCGGAGAGCGATTCAGCATGGTGCCCGGTGCCCGCGCTCACGAAGAGATTGTGGCTCTTGCGGCAGCCCAGCACCGGCTCTTGCAGCTTCCCGGGAACGTTGGCCCAGGGGCTTTCCGCGTCCGGTGGCTTTTCGAGATACGCGCCTGCGTGGCGCAGCATCCTGCGTGCGGAGGTTACGCCCGGCCTGCGCAGGCTGCCGAGCCAGCGCAAGAACTGCGCGCGATGGCGGCTGTCCAGGTTTCTCATGCCGTTGAGGTTCGCGCATCGGGCGCTGGGCAGTTCGTGGCAGTCCTCGTCGCCGGAGGCTTGCCAGGCCAGCCGGACGCTGCCATCCGGCGCATTTGCCTTGCCCAACGCCGCGGCAAGCGCGTCCCGCACGGCCGGTAAATGGCCCGCGTCGTGGATGGATACGATGAGGTTGGGCGCCGGCGGCTTGTGGTCGGCGCCGGCGGGCGCGGTGCTGAGCACCAGAGGCACTGCCAGCGCCCGCGTGGCATGGACGGCCAGCAGCGTCGCCAGCGCGAGGCCGAGTACCGGCTGGCGGAAGGAGAACGGCGTCTTCATCGCTCTCCGCGAGTGAAACTTCATGACTTCGACTTCTTCCATGCGATGAGCGTGCGGATGACCGTCCGCGTGCCGGGCTTGAGCCCCTCCGCGACGACGGTGATCCGATAGAGCCAGGGTGTCGTGCTGTCCGGGGCGAAAGCCTGCGCCGCGCCTCCGGCGAGCGCCGCCGTCGTGTCATAGGGCAGCAGTTCCACCCAGTACCAACTGCGTCCGGTGGCGATGGCTTTCTTCTTCATCGCGTCGAGCGAGGTCTTGTCGTCCCAGAACGCGGCCGAGACCTTGTCAGGTGCGCAGATACCGGCCATGCACGAAGGCGTTTCGGCGGCGAGCAGCATCTTCAGGTCCATGAATTCGGCCTCGGTCCTTGGATAGGAAACGCGGTCGCTCTCCGGTCCTGCGGGTCCGCAATCCCTGGGGCAGGGCGTGTCATCGGTGCCTTCGCCTCGAATGCTCCGTTCCGCGTCGCGAAGCGCCGCGTGAGCCGACTCGAGGGCGCGCTGGTGGTCGCTGTCGCTCCCGATCACCCTGTCGTGAAGCAATGCGGTGCGACCCGCCCCCAGGACGAGCAGGCTGGTGAGCAGCACCACGACCATCACGACCAGCAAGGAGGCACCGCGCCGCCGCGCGTCCGGAACGCGAGTGCGCATCTCAAAGGCCCTGCGTGCGCAAGTCGAAGACGTTGCGGAAGACGAGATGGGTGCGGCGGCGGCGCGGCCGGTCCTCGCCCGCGCAGTCCTTGTAGGGCATCTCCGCACCTGGGACCTCGACGCTGCCCTGAAGGTCGAGACAGACCTCGACCGCTTGAACCGCCGGCCAGAGATCACCGGCATCGGTTTCGGCGGCGTTCATGATCCGCAGGCCTCCATCCACATGGAGCCGGTAGCTGATCTGGAAGTCCGCCACGCCTCCAATCAGCGGCGCGCTCTTGCGCCGGCTTGTGCAAGTCAGTTCGCCGGCCTCGTTGACCGCGAAGGTCGCATCGGCCGTGGCGTCGGGGTCCAGGCGGTTGCCCAGGCAATCCCGCAGCTGTTCGGCGAGCGCATGGGTGGGCGGCATGAAGACGGACAGGCTGTCGGCGCCGCCGCCATGGCCGTCGGCGCCGTGGATGATCGCACCGGCCCCGCGCTCGAATGCGTAGAGCCCGGTCTCGCCGTCGTGGGCCGGCTCGATGGAGCCGGCGGAACGAAGCTGCGTTCCGATGACGCGCAAGGCGAACGAACCCTGCTGCTGCAGCTGCGTGATGTCGTCAATGGTGGATGAGATGCCGTGGGAGAGCGCGAAGGTGCCGAGCGCGGCTGCGATCACAAGCAGCCCGACGGCAAGGCCGGCCAGCAATTCGATCAGGGTCATGCCGCATTGGCCCCGCCCGGCTTCATGGCCGCACATGGACGACATGGCAGTCGTGGTCCTGCGGGCAGCCGATGTCGCTCCCGCGAGGGTCTTGCTCTCGCGACGCATGTGCTGCCCGCCAAGCCACGGTGACGGCCAGCGGCCGGCCGGATGGGGGACCGGATTCCAAGGTGTCCTGGGAGACCGAACCCTGCCCGCCGGGCAGTGTGTGGGCCACCGCCTGCCGCCACATCGCGATGTCCCTCGTTGCCAGCGCCGTGGGAGCGCAGGCGGATTTCGTGCAGTCCGGCGGCGCGGCCGGCGTGATCTCCGCCACATGCTCCAGCTGCCTGAAACCTTCGGGGTTGGTCTTGATGCGCTCCGCAAGGTCCTCGATCAGGCGCACGCCCTGCGCGCGGTAGACGCTCGCGCGCGTGTCGGCCAGCGTTCGCAGATGCGCGCGTAGCACGCCGAGCACCGCCAAGCCGAGGATCACCATCGCGACCAGTGCCTCGAGCAGCGCGAGGCCACGCGGACGTGTTGGAACGCGGTCATGCATGTGCGGATGCTCGCGAGGAGGAAGGCGCGTCGTGCCGGCGGCCAGCGCGCTCAGCCGCTGGGCCCTCGGCGGGAAGCCAAGGCAGGACGGTGGATACAGCGACATCGGAAGCCTTTCAACGGGTCGGGAGATGAAGTGGCGGGCTGTTTTCGGCCCGCGCGGAGATCAGGTTCGGCAATCGGTCGCGCCATGGAGCGCTCGCAGGCGCCCTCCCGCGGACATGCACAGGAGAAGCGAGGCGTCGGCGCCTTCCCTGGAGTGGGGGCGCAACCTGAAGCTGAACGCGCCGAGGCCGTTGAACTGGCCCCAGCGATCGGCCTTGAGGTGGGCGCCAGCGCCTTTGCCGCCGATGCCGAGCTCGACCTTGACGCCCCTCCGCGCAGGCCAGGCCTCGATACGGGTCTCCTCCGCGTCATGCACGCCGTCGTTGTCGGCATCAGCGAACACCAGCCAGCCGCAACTCCATTCCTTGAGTTCAGCGGCGTGGCATTCAGGAGACGAAACCTTGCGGAGCGTGACCTGTCCGCCGCGCCGAAGGGCTTCGGAGCGTGCGAGGTAGATGGCTGCCGTCAGGTCGCTTGCTGCCTGCCGGACGCGCTGGCGCTCGACGATGTCGCCGAAACGGGGTATTGCAAGCGCGCCCAGAACGGAGAGGATCGACACGACGACCATCATCTCGATGAGCGTGAAGCCTCGGCTTCGGAAGCGTCGCCGGCGGACCGACTTGAAAAGGGAGACTGGCATGGCGGGCCGGATGCTACGGCCCGCCGGGAGCTCAACGGGGGGAATTCGCCCAGTGGCGAAAGATGTCTGACGAACGGATCAAATGACTACAAGAAAGACAATTCCGGATGATTGTCTCGTCTTGGTGCGATTCTTTCCAACTGTTGTGATGGTCAAATGTCGCGCAGCAGTTGCCTGAACTCGTCGACATCCTCGAAGCTCCGGTAGACGGAGGCGAAGCGCACATAGGCCACCTTGTCCATGCGCTTGAGTTCGCGCATGACCAACTCGCCCACCTTGGTCGAGTCGATCTCGCGCAGTCCGCTGGAAAGCAGCTTCTGCTCGATGCGCAGCAAGGCGTTGTCGATCTGCTCGATGCTCACCGGCCTTTTGCGCAGGGCCAGCATCATGGATGCGCGCACCTTTCCGGCGTCGAAATCGGCCCGGCTGCCATCTTTCTTGACGACGACCGGGAAGTTGACGTCGGGCCGCTCGTAGGTCGTGAAGCGCTTGTCGCATGCGCTGCACTGGCGCCTTCGGCGCACGAAATCCGCGTCTTCCGAGACGCGGGTCTCGACGACCTGCGTTTCAAGATGACCGCAAAAAGGGCATTTCATGCGGTCGTTCCCGTGCGGCTCATGCGTTCACCGGTAGACGGGGAAGCGGCTGGTCAGCTCATGCACCTTCGCCCGCACGGCATCGATGTTGGCGGCGTCGCGCGGGTTCTCGAGCACGTCGGCGATCAGGTTGGCGGTGAGGCGGGCTTCCTCGTCCTTGAAGCCGCGGGTCGTCATGGCGGGGGTACCGATGCGCACGCCGCTGGTGACCATCGGCTTTTCAGGGTCGTTCGGGATTGCGTTCTTGTTGATCGTCATGTGGGCGCTGCCCAGCACCGCCTCGGCTTCCTTGCCCGTGATGCCCTTGGAGCGGAGGTCGACCAGCATCACGTGGCTCTCGGTGCGGCCGCTCACGATGCGCAGGCCGCGCTGGGTGAGGGTCTCGGCCACGATCTGCGCGTTCTTCACCACCTGTTGCTGGTAGGTCTTGAACTCGGGCGCCAGCGCTTCCTTGAAGGCGACGGCCTTGGCGGCGATCACGTGCATCAGCGGGCCGCCCTGGAGGCCCGGGAAGATGGCGCTGTTGATGGCCTTCTCGTGCTGCGACTTCATCAGGATGATGCCGCCGCGCGGCCCGCGCAGGCTCTTGTGGGTGGTGGAGGTGACCACGTCCGCGTGCGGCACCGGGTTGGGGTACACGCCGGCGGCCACGAGGCCGGCGTAGTGTGCGATGTCGACCATGAAGATCGCGCCGACATCCTTGGCGACCTTGGCGAAGCGTTCGAAGTCGATGCGCAGCGAGTAGGCCGACGCGCCCGCGATGATGAGCTTGGGCAGGGCGTCGTGCGCCTTGCGCTCCATGGCGTCGTAGTCGATCTCTTCCTTGTCGTTCAGGCCATAACTCACGACGTTGAACCACTTGCCGCTCATGTTGAGCGGCATGCCGTGGGTCAGGTGGCCGCCTTCGGCCAGGCTCATCCCCATGATGGTGTCGCCCGGCTTCAGGAAGGCGAGCATCACGGCCTCGTTGGCCGAGGCGCCGCAATGGGCCTGCACGTTCGCGGCGTCGGCGCCGAAGAGTTGCTTGACGCGGTCGATGGCGAGCTGCTCGGCCACGTCCACATGCTCGCAGCCGCCGTAGTAGCGCTTGCCGGGGTAGCCTTCGGCGTACTTGTTGGTGAGTTGCGAGCCTTGCGCGGCCATGACGGCAGGCGAAGCGTAGTTTTCGCTCGCGATGAGCTCGATGTGGTGTTCCTGGCGTGCGTTCTCGGCCTGGATGGCGGCCCAGAGTTCAGGATCGGTCTGTTCGACCAGGATGTTGCGGTTGTACATGGCAGTCCTTCGAGACGATGGTCCTTGTTCTTCAACCAAACAAGGGCTGCCCAGGCGAACGGCGGAACGCCCGCGCCGACCGCGGGCGGCACGCTTCCCAGTGGTGTTCCACGTCAGCGCCAGGCACCTGAAGAGGTGCGCGCCTATCGCCAGTCGCGTGCCGCTCGAGTGTAGCTGACCGAAGCGGCCGTCGGCTCAAAAGGGCTGATCGGAGAGCAGGGCGACCTGCGGATTGCCGGCCTCGGGCTTGGCGGGCGGGGCCACCACGGGCAGGGGATTGGCGCGCACGCCGGGCGGGGTGGGCGCAGTGGATGGCGAGCGGCCCGCGATCACCTGCAGGAGGCGCGATTGCTCAGCCAGCACCTTGCCGGCGTAGCCGCCGTCATCCGCCAGGTTGGCGGCGCCGACGTAGTACTTCAGTCCGCCTTCCAGCGAGCCCGCGCGCGCGATGCATTCCTGCAGCACCTTGACGCCCACGCGCATGTTGGTGACGGGGTCGAAGGCGGTCAGGGTCCCGCCAGCGCTTTCGTACTTCTCGCCGTGGACCTGCGTCATGACCTGCATGAGGCCCTGGGCGCCCACGTGGCTCTGGGCGAAGGGGTTGAAGCTGGATTCGACCGCCATGATGGCGAGGATCAGCGCCGGGTCGAGCTTGGTGCGCTTGCCCAGGTCGAACGCTTCCGAGACGAGCACGCTCAGCGGCTCCGCGGCCACGCGGTACTTCTTGCTCAGCCAGTAGGCGACGGCAGCCTGCTGCTTGGGCAGTTCCTTCGGACTGGCCGCGGTGGTCCGCTCGATGGCGGTCGGCTCGAGTTCCAGGTCGCTCACTTCCGGCGGCGGCTTGCGCGACTGGAGCCAGCCCATGAGCTGCTCTTCGCTCGACTGACGCAGGTCCGGTCGTGCGGCGAGGGCCAGCGCGGCGAACACGATGGTCAGGCCGACAAGGGCGAAGCCGTTGTGCGTGATTTCAAAAAAGCCGTCGACCACGTCGGACGCAAATGTCCGGAGCCCTTGGGCCGTGGCTTCAAACGCCTTGTTCATCGCTCTTCCTTTCTGTGCGGCACCTGGATCGCAACACCCGGAGGGCGAAGGCTCGGAGGCAGCGGCGCTTGGATTGGTACGAATCAGGCGCCGCGCGAGAGGGTTGCGCGGCCGCCTGATCAAGCCGGTGGTGTTCGGCAGCGGTTTCTAGGAGATCCCGGCGCATGGGTGCCGCCGGGCTGGGCGCATTCTAGAAGTGCCTTAATACCCGGTCAAGAATATGAAAGGCACTTCTTATGATATATGGTCGAAAGTAAATGAATACATTCGTTCTCGCATCGATGGATGCTGCCTCATTGAAAAGCTTATTTGCATTCCTTTACTCGCGCGCCTACGCTTTGGAGGCCTGAGCTTCAGGCGTTCAACCGAGGTCCGGTAGCCCAAGGCGCAATCCGAAGGCTCAGCGGCCGAGGCCCCATGGTGGCAATCTCTTGCTGCCAGCATGATCGGAACGATTGAACTTCCGGTCGAGCGAAAAGATGGCATGGGTCTTGCGCCCGCCATCGAGCCCGGAGACTCGGCGCCACGTCGTGACTCCGGGCTTTCTTGTTTGTGGGAACGCCATGCGGTTTGGGGCACACTCCCCCTCGATGAATGCAGCTTCTCTAAGACAAAACAAGTGGGTGCGGCGTGGGATCGTCGCGTTGCTGGCCCTGCTGGCGCTTTGGGTCCTCGCCTGGCTGGCGGTGCCGCCTATCGCCAAGAGCCAGATTCAGAAAATCGCCAGCGAGTCGCTGGGCCGGCAGGTCACCGTCGGCAAGATCGATTTCAAGCCCTGGACGCTCGAGCTGGCGCTGAGCGATCTCCGTGTCGCAACGGCCGATGGCAGCAAGTCGCAGCTTGCCGTGGCGCGCATCTACGCGGATGCCGAACTGCAATCGATCCTTCGCCTGGCGCCGGTGATCGATGCGGTCAAGGTGGAGTCGCCGGCGATCCTGCTTACGCACCTGGCCGACGGCAAGTACGACGTTGACGACATCCTCGCCAAGTTCGCCAGCCAGCCGGCGGCACCCAAGGGCGAGCCGCCGCGCTTTGCCATCTACAACATCACCGTCTCGGGCGGATCGGTGGATTTCGACGACCAGACGGTCAAGCGCAAGCATGAACTGCGGGACTTCACGCTCAACGTGCCCTTCCTCAGCAACTTGCCGTCGCAGCGCGAGATCAAGACAGAGCCCAAGCTGGCTTTCATCCTGAATGGCAGCAAGTTCGACACGGCTGCCTTCACGACACCCTTCGCGGAAAGCCGCAAGACGGATGCCCAGGTGGACTTCGAGGGGCTGGATCTCGCCCCGTACCTGGGTTACGTGCCGGGCGGCCTGCCGGTCGGATTGCGTGCGGGCAAGCTCGATGCGCATCTCAAGATCGACTTCGAGCGCGCCGCGACGGCTGGCCTGAAGATCACCGGTACCGTTGCTGCGCGCGAGATCAAGCTGGCGGACGGCAAGGGCCGGGATCTGCTCGGCTTTGATTCGCTCAGGATCGCGTTGGCGGATGTCCGGCCGCTGGACCGGGTGGTTCATCTTGGCGAAGTCGCCCTGGCCGCGCCACGGTTGGTCGTGTCGCGCGACGCGGCCGGACAGCTGAATCTGCTTGCAACCGACCGGGCCACGGGCGCCACCGAGAAGGTCGCCTCGGTTCCGGCGCCCGGCGGCGCGGCGCCGAAGCCGGCTGGACAGCCCGATTGGCGCGTGCAGGTGGACAAGGTCGCGCTGAGCGGCGGCGAGGTCGGCTGGCGCGACCAGACCACCAGCCCGGCGGCCTCCATCGACGTGAAGCAGCTCGCCCTCCAGGCCAGCGCCGTCGCGTGGCCGATGGAAAAGCCGGCCCCGTTCAACGGCTCGACAACCATCGGCGGAGCGGCGCTCAAGTTCAGCGGCGAGGCGACTGACAAGGCGGCCAGGATCGAGACCGAGGTCGACGGCCTGCCCCTGTCGCTCGCCGCGCCGTATCTGGCCCAGAGCCTGGAGCCTACGCTGGACGGCAAGCTGAGCGGCCAGATCGACGTGACCTGGGCCGCGCCGGAACTGAAGTTCAAGGCTCGGCGCCTGGCCGCCGATGGCCTGGCCCTGACCCAGGCCAAGACCGCGCTGGCCAGCGTGGGGCGTTTCGAGCTGGTCGATGCCGAAGTCGACATGACGAAGCACACCCTTGCCATCGCATCGTTCACGGCGACCAACCCCAAGGTCCGGATCGAGCGCGACAACGACAAGCGCTGGATGTTCGAGCGCTGGCTGAAGGTGCCGGCCAACGGCAACGGCGGCGAGGTCTCTGCGAAGACGGCGGCTCCCAAGGTGCCGCAGGGCGCAACGGCGGCTGGCGCCGATGCCAAGCCATGGGCGCTCTCGATTGGTACGGTCGCGGTCGACAACGGCGCGCTCTCCTATTCGGACAAGGCGGCAGGCGCGACGCCGGTGGCCTTCGAGATCACCTCGCTCAAAGTGAACGCCCAGAAGATCGCGCCGGACACCAATGCGACGTCACCGCTCGAAGTCTCCGGGCGGATTGGGGCGGGCCGCGCCGACGCCGGACGCTTCGACTACAAGGGCACGGTGGTGCTCAAGCCGGTGGCGGCCGAGGGCCGGCTGGAAGTGGCGGCAATTCCCGTCCACGCCTTCAAGGCGTACTACGCCGATCCCTTCAACGTCGACGTTCGCCGCGCCTTTGCGAATTTCCGCGGGACGGTCAAGTACGCGGCAGCGCCGGCGGGCATGAGCCTCAAGGTTGCGGGCGACACGGCCCTGGACGACTTCCGGGCCAACAGCGCCACGCTCACCCAGTCGCCCGGCACGGCCCGCGGCAACCAGTTGCTCAGCTGGAAGACCCTGAGCCTGCGCGGCCTCCAATTGAACATGGTGCCGAACGTGCCTTTGGCGATGGATGTGCGCGAGACCACGCTGACCGACTTCTTCGCCCGCGTGATCGTCGACCCGACCGGGCGCATCAACCTGCAGGATCTCACGAAGGGTGCTCCCGGTACGCCTGCGCCTGCCGGCGCCGCGCCGGAGGCTACGACGCGGCGCAGCCTGGGCGGGACCCGGACGACGACGATCGCCCGGCCGTCCGGCGCACCGGTGCCCGCCGAGGCCGCCGTCGGCGAGCCCGCGCCTGCCGCGGCGCCGCCCAAGGCCGCCGTTGCCGCTGCCCAGTCGCCGGCTGGGGGCGGGAATGCGCCGGTGATCAATTTCGGCCCGATGAGTCTGGTCAATGGCCGAATTGACTTCACCGACCTGTTCGTCAAGCCCAACTACTCGGCAGACCTCAGCGAACTGACCGGCAAGCTGAGTGCCTTCTCCTCCAAGCCGCAGGGGGACCGGCCCGCCATGGCCGATCTCGAACTCCGGGGCAAGGCGCAGCAGACTGCGTCGCTCGACATCAGCGGCAAGCTCAATCCGCTGGCCAAGCCGCTCGAACTCGATATCACGGCCAAGATGCGCGACCTCGACCTTCCACCGCTGTCGCCTTACTCGGTGCGCTACGCGGGCCACGGCATCGAGCGTGGCAAGCTGAGCATGGACGTGAGCTACAAGATCGCGCCGGACGGCCAGCTCACCGCGACCAACAAGCTGGTGCTGAACCAATTGCAATTCGGCGAGCAGGTGGAAGGCGCTCCGGCGAGTCTGCCGGTGCGGCTTGCGGTGGCCTTGCTGGCGGACCGCAATGGTGTCATTGACGTGGATCTGCCTCTCAGCGGCTCGCTCAACGATCCGCAGTTCAGCATCGGGCCGCTGATCTTCAAGGCGATCGTCAACCTCATCGTGAAGGCCGCGACGGCACCCTTCAGTCTGCTGACGGGCGGATTCGGCGGGGGCGGGGGCGGTGAATCAAGCACCATCGCCTTCGCGCCGGGCAGCACGGTGCTGTCCAGCGGGGCGAAGGAGAGCCTGGACAAGGTCGCCAAGGCGCTGGCCGACCGCCCGGGTCTCCAGATGACCGTCGTGGGCATGGCCAGCCTTGACAAGGAGCGCGAGAGCTACCAGCGTCAGCGCTTGCGTCAGATGGCGCAGACCGAAAAGCGCCGCGCCGCCGTGCGCGCCAGCCAGAATGCGGCCGATGTCGCGCCGCTGACCGACGCGGAATATCCCGAACTCCTGGCCGCCGTTTACAAACGCGCGGACAACATCAGCAAGCCGCGCAACATGATCGGCTTGGCCAAGGACGTGCCGACCGAGGAGATGGAGAAGCTGCTCATGGCGACCATCCCGGTCGACGAGGAATCGATACGCCAACTGGCCGTCGAGCGCGGTGCCGTGGTGCGGGACTATCTGCTCGCCCAGAAGGTGCCGAGCGAGCGTCTGTTCCTTGGCGCGGTGCGTACGCAGGCCGAGGGCGATGATTGGAAACCGGGTGCCGAACTGAAACTGGCGACCCGCTGAGGCGGCCCGCCGCCAACTCTGTGAAAATGGGGCGTGCGCCGGCAAATGCCGGCGCCTTCGCTTTTCCTCTTCAGAAACGATATTCGCGCAGTGACCTCAACTTCCTCCAAGCCCCACGACCTCCAGTCCCTCGACACGCTCACGGGCGGCGCCTTCACGGCGCCGACCTCGGGTGAGCGTGCCCAGCGCATCCGGGAGTGGCTCGCGGGCAATCCGGCGCCCGAGCAGATGCAGGATGTGTTCAAGGAGCTGAGCGGCCGCGACAAGGGCGCCGCGCGCCTGCTGCGCGAGAAGCTGGACGAACTCAAGCGCGCCAAGGGCCAGGAGGCCATCGCGGCCGAATGGGCGCAGAAGGCCGAATCGCTGCTGGCGCAGCCCAAGCTCAACATTGCCGACGCGCTGGCCTGGCAGCGGGACGCCGCGAAGGCGGGCGCGCCCCTGTCGCGCGAGCCGCTGGCGGGGTTCAAGTCGCAGTTGGCCGAGCGCGTCAAGGGCATCGAGGATCTGCAACACCGGGCGCAGGTCCACCGCGAGGCGGCCGTGCTGCTGGCGCAACGCTTCGAAGTGCTTTCCACCAAGGGCTGGCGCGATGCGCAGGCCGCCGAGGAAGCACTCCGCGCCGACGTGGCACATTGGCAGCAGCAGGCTGCCGACATTGTCTCGGACGGCAACTGGAACAGTCTCGACGCTCGTTTTGCTCCGCAGCTGGAGTCTTCGAAGGCGCAACTGCTGGTGGTGTCTGATGCCTTCCACGCGGCGCTGGCTCAGACCATCGCCGCGGCGGCGGATGCGGCCGCGCCGCTGCCGCCCGTTCCGGTCTGGGCGGACGAGCTGCGCGTTGCGCGCGGTGGGGCACCCGAAGCGGCGCCCGCCGCGGCACCGAAGCCCGCGGCGCCCAAGGTCGACCCCGAAAAGCGGGCCGCGGCGCACGCCGCCGTCGAGGCAGCGCTGGAAAAGCTCGAACAGGAGACCGCGCAAGGCCACGGGAAGGCCAGCGCTGGCGCGGCGGCCGCTTTGCGCGCCGTGCTCAAGGACCATGGCAAGCTGGTCGAGGCGCCGCTTGAAGCGCGTGTGCATGCGGCGCTGGTCGCGGCAGGCGAACTTGAAGGCTGGCAACGCTGGAGCGCCGACAAGGTGCGCGAGGATTTGGTCGCGAAGGCGGAAGGCCTGCTCAAGCGCCCGGAAGGCCAAGCCCTCGGCGGCCGCAAGATGCAGGAGACGCTGCGCGCCCTGCGCGACCAGTGGAAGCAGGCTGACCAGGGCGGCGTGCCGAACCACGCGCTCTGGAAGCGCTTCGACGAAGCGTGCAACGAGGCCCACAAGGTGGTCGAGGCCTGGCTCGAGAAAGTGCGCGCCGACGCCGCCGAGCATCGCGCCCATCGCATCGCCCTGATCGAGGAAGTGAAGGCATGGGCGGCGGAGCACGCGGGTGCCTCCGACCTCAAGGCGCACAACCGCGCGCTGCACCAGTTCGCCGATCGCTGGCGCGATGCGGGCCATGTAGGCGAGAAGGTGTTTGCCGAACTCCAGCCCCAATGGAATGACGCCTTTGGTGCTGCCCGCGCGCCGTTCGAAGCCGCGCAGAAGGCCAGCGTCGAACGCCGCCAGGCGATGATTGCCGAGGCGGCCGAGCTGGGTGCCGCGCCCATGTTGCGCATCGACGCGGTCAAGGCGCTGCAGCAGCGCTGGCAGGCCGAGGCTCAGACCGTGCCGCTGGATCGGCGCCAGGAGCAGAAGCTGTGGGACGCGTTCCGCGCGCCGATCGACGAAGCCTTCAACCGCAAGAGTGCCGAGCGCGAAAAGGCCTCGGCCGCGATGAGCGAGCACGACCGCCATGTGTTGGAGGCGTCGAAGGCGGTCGATGCAGCCAACACCACGGGTGACGCGCAGAAGATCCGCGCCGCGGTGGCTCGGCTCGAAGCCGCGCTGCGCGGGGAGGCGTCCGCGCCGGCGACCCCGGTTGCGGCGGACGGCCCCGCCGTGGGCGCCACCGAGGTGGTGGCGCCCGGGCAGGCCGCCGCCGAATTTGCGGAAAGCGCTGCGATGGAGCCTGCGCCGACGGATGCGGATGCCTTGCCCGGCGGCGCGTCCGCCGCGCCCGCGGCGGCCACACCGGATCTGGTTGCGCCAGCCGATGGCGCCGATCCGGCGGCGCGCGCCGATGCGGGCGGCGACGAGGCTTCGGTGTCTGCGCCCGCGCCTGCGGCACCGCCGAAGCCGGCGCCCAAGCCAGTGATTGCCGTGCGCGGCGACGACCGGCCCGGCAACAAGAAGGCCGACGTCGCGCCGCCGATGCGCGGCGGAAAGTTTGGCGATCGGCGCGACAGCCGTGCCGGGTCTTCCGGCCCGGGCGGGCGCATGGGCGATCGCCCGCCGCGCGCTGGTGACCGGGGAGCCCCGGCAGGTGGGCCCGGCGGGCGCTTTGGCGACCGGCCGCCGCGCTTCGAGGACCGTGGCCCTCGCCTTGGCGATGCCGCATTCCGCGCTCAGCGTGAGGCGCTCGAACGCGCAGACCTGGCCTTGCGCAAGCTCGCGGCCCAGGCCCACGGGGAGGCGCTGACGCAGTTGCTCGGCGCCTGGGAGAAGCGCGACGCGTCGCAGTTGCCCACCGTTCAGGAGCTCGGCCGCGCCGTGACGCCAGCTGTGCGGGGCGGCTGGTCTCAGTCCCTCGGCGGGGCGCCATCCGTGAAGGAAGGCGATGCAGCCGAGGCGTTGCTGCGTCTGGAAATGGCCGCCGAAGTGCCCACGCCGGCGGAGCAACTGGAAGCCCGCCGTGCGCTCCAGCTGAAACTGTTGACCCGGCGCGGTGATCCGGTACCGGCGCAGACCTGGGGCCAGGACGCCGGCAAGGTGCTGGCTGCGCCGCACGATCCGGCTTCAGCGCGCCGATTGCAGAACGCGCTCAAGGCGCTGCTGCGCAAGTGAGGGAACTCCGGCGGGTGCTCAGCGCCCGCTGGTTGGCTTGAAGAATGCGTCGAAGAGTGCGGCGAGCGCGGCGAACTCGGCCGTGAACTGAGCGTTGTTCACAAAGTAGGCTTCGCAGGCGACCGCGAAGAACTCGCCCGGCGATTCGGCGCCATAGGGGTCGAGCCATGGCTCCTCGCCTCCGAAGCGCTCGGCCACGATGGTTTTCTCGCGGAAGCCCTCAAAGGCAGGCTGGAGCACGGCGAACCAGGCTCGGCGCGCTTCCCTGGCCGTCGATGTTCCCAGGAAGCCGGGAGGCAGCGGTGGGCAGCCGTCCGCAGCGCCCGTGCGCATATCGATCTTGTGGGCAAACTCGTGGATGACCACGTTGTAGCCTTCGTTTTGCGTGATGCTGCTTGCAAGCACGTCTTGCCAGCTCAGCATCACCGGTCCCCGGTCCATTGCCTCGCCGGCCACGACCTCGTCGTACTCGTGAACGACACCGGTCTCGTCGACGGTCTTGCGCCGCGCCACTACCTCTGAAGGGTGGACGACGATCCCGACGAAGTCGTCGTACCAATGCAGGCCGCCCTTGAGATGCAGCACAGGCAGCACGGCCTGTGCCGCGATGGCGAGCGCCACTTCATCCGTGATGGCGAACCCATGCGCCCCGTGGAACTCCTTGTCCCGCAGGAATTCCGCCGAGAGCATGCGCAGCCGCTCCTTGTCGAGGGCGGAACACTCATCCAGGAAACGATAGCGCTTCAAGACGGCATGCCAGGCCGGATCGGGAATGCGCGGCGGAGCGCGCAGGGCGCGCAGCCAGCCGAACATCAGCGCAGGTCGACGCGTCGTGCGCCGGTGCTCGATATGCACAGGGCTTGTGCGCGCGGCGGATGCGCAGCGACATCCCAGTCGCTCAATACGATGCGCTCCAGCCCATCGCCCAGCGCATGCGTTGCCGGCTTGTGCGTGTGGCCGTGGACCAGGGTGGCCGCGTTCGCGCCGCGCAGCCACTCTCTCGCAGCGTCGGCGTCGACGTCGGCCCAGATCATGCCGGGATTGTTCTTTCGGTCTTCGCTCTGCGTGCGCATCGAGCGGGCGAGTTGCCGGCGCTCCTCGAGCGGCCGGGCCAGGAGCGCCTGCTGCCAGGCCGGCGCCCGCACCTGCGCCCGGAAGCGCAGGTACTCGGTGTCTTCCAGGCACAACAGGTCGCCATGGCTGAGCAGCCAACGCTTGCCGTGCAGGACCAGGACGGTCGGATCTTCGAGCAGCGTCACGCCGGTCCGGGCCGCGAAGGCGGCGCCGACCAGGAAGTCGCGGTTGCCATGCATGAAGAACACGGGGTGGCGCTGGGCCGCGCGCCGCAGTACCTCGACGCACTGCGCCTCGAAGCCGGGCGCGTCCGCCGAGTCGTCGCCGACCCAGACCTCGAAAAGGTCGCCCAGGATGAAGACGGCGTCGGCCGGCGTGGTCTGCAGGTAGCCCTGCCAGGCGTCGAAGGTCGCGGCCTCGGAGGGCTGCAGATGGAGGTCCGAGATCAAGTCGACCGTGTGCCACGCCGCGGGCGCCACGAGTTCGGCAAAAGCCGTCATGAACCTCAGGCTTCCCTGACGACAGCCTTCTCGATCACCACGTCGTCGAGGGGAACGTCGTCGTGGAAGCCCTTGCGGCCAGTCTTCACGGCCTTGATCTTGTCGACCACTTCCTTGCCCGCGATGACCTTGCCGAACACTGCATAGCCCCAGCCCTGGGCCGAGGGGGCGGTGTGGTTCAGGAAGGCATTGTCGGCGACGTTGATGAAGAACTGCGCGGTGGCCGAATGCGGCGCGTTGGTGCGTGCCATGGCGACCGTATAGTTGTCGTTCTTCAGGCCATTGTTTGCCTCGTTCTGGATCTCGGCGCCGGTTGCCTTCTGCGACATGCCGGGCTCGAAGCCGCCGCCCTGGACCATGAAGCCAGGGATCACGCGGTGGAACACGGTGTTGTCGTAGTGGCCCTTGGTGACGTATGCGAGGAAGTTCTCGACCGTCTTGGGCGCTTTCTCCCGGTCGAGTTCGAGGGTGATGACGCCCTGGTCCTTGATGTGCAGTTCGACTTGCGGGTTGCTCATGGGATGCTCCTTTGCTTATTTCGCCACGGTGGCGGACTGGATGGTGATGGGTTCGAGCGGAACGTCCTGCATGCCGCCCTTGTTGCCGGTCTTCGCAGCCTTGATCTTGTCAACCACTTCGGTGCCGGCGACCACCTTGCCGAACACGGTGTAGCCGTAGCCGTCCGGGTTGGGCGCGTTGAGCATCGCGTTGTCTTTCACGTTGATGAAAAACTGCGAGGTGGCGGAGTTCGGATTGCCGGTGCGGGCCATTGCAATCGTGTACTTGTCGTTTTTCAGGCCGTTGGCGGCTTCCAGCGGGACAGGCGCCCGGGTGGATTTCTGTTGGAGATCGGCCGTGAAGCCGCCGCCCTGGATCATGAAGCCGTCGATGACGCGGTGGAAGACCGTGCCGTCGTAGTGCTTGTCCCTGACGTACTGGAGGAAGTTCTCGACCGTCTTGGGCGCCTTGTCGGGTGCGAGCTCGATGACGATGTCGCCAGCGGATGTGCTGAGCTTGACGCGCGGTGCGGCCTGCGCCAAGGCGGTGGCTGAGATGCCTGCCAGCGTCAGCGTGGCGGCGAGGATCAGCGCCTTGCGGCGCGGGAAGGCTTGAAGAGTCACGAGAAGTTGCTTTCGATGGATTGCGCCGCCGAGCGGGCTGATGCCTGCTCAGCGGACGGTCTTGCGCGCCGGGGCGTTCGCGGGAGGCAATGCGCCCGAGGCAGGGACGCTGAACAATTGCCGGACCAGCGCGAGCTTGGGCGGCACGGTCGTGTTGCCGGCCTCCAGCTGCTGTGCTCGGCCATAGGATTGCGCCGCGAGGCGGGCGTAGATGTCGCCCAGGTTCTCGTAGGCAGTCGCGTAGTTGGGGTTGAGCTTGATCGCCATCTCGAGCGCGGCGCGGGCCTTGTCGAACTGACTCTGGCTCGCGTACAGAGCCGCGAGGTTGTTGTACGGCTCGGGCAGTTCGGGGAAGTCCTGCGTGAGCTGGGTGAGGGCGGCTGTGGCTTCGGCCTGCTTGCCTTGCTCCGTCAGGATCACGGCGCGCAGGAATCGCATCTGCGGATCGCGCGGCTTGCCGGCGATGTAGGTGTCGGCCTTGGCCAGCGCCTCGTCGGGCTTGCCCTGGCGCAGCAGGGCGTTGACATCCGCATAGTCGTCGGCCCGCGCCGCACCCGCGAGGAGGGCGAACAGGAGGACAGGGATCAGGCGAAGAAAGGAGGAGAGGGAGAAAGCGGCGTGCTGCATGAAGCCTCGGGAAAGGGAGGGACGCGGGCCTCGGGATCGCCCGGAAAATACCCGGCGACGGCCGTTTATACTGCGCTTGATTGTAGCCGAGGGGCCCCGTCCGGCCCGGTGTTGCAGCATCGCATCCACCCCTGATAACCCGCCGTCCTTCGCCCGTGCCGCACGTGCGCGAACAGACGTCTTCCGAGCCTCATGAGTCTTCGCATCTACAACACGCTGTCGCGTGAACTGGAGGAGTTTTCTCCTTTGCAACCCGGCCGGGTGCGCATGTATGTGTGCGGGATGACGGTCTACGACTACTGCCACCTCGGGCACGCGCGCTCGATGATCGCCTTCGACATCGTGCAGCGCTGGCTGCGGCGGGGCGGCCTGGCGGTCGACTACGTGCGAAACATCACTGACATCGACGACAAGATCATCCGCCGCGCCGTCGAGAACGGCGAGAGCATCCGCGCGTTGACCGACCGCATGATCGATGCCCTGCACGAGGACGCCGACGCCCTGGGCATCGAGCGGCCGGCGCATGAGCCGCGGGCGACGGATTTCATCCCGCAGATGCTCTCCATGATCGCCACGCTGGAGCGCAAGGGCTTGGCCTACCGCTCGACCAATGGCGACGTGAACTATGCGGTGCGCAAGTTCCCGGGCTACGGCAAGCTCAGCGGCAAGACGCTGGACGAGCTCCACGCCGGCGAACGCGTCGCGGTGCTGGACGGCAAGGACGACCCGCTCGACCCCGTGCTCTGGAAGAGCGCCAAGCCCAGCGAGCCCGAAGAGGTCAAGTGGGCGAGCAATTTCGGCCCCGGGCGGCCGGGCTGGCACATCGAGTGCTCGGCCATGGCCTGCGAGCTGCTTGGCAAGACGCTGGACATCCACGGCGGCGGCGCCGACCTGCAGTTCCCGCACCACGAGAACGAGATCGCGCAAAGCGAGGGCGCCAACGGCGAGCCGCTGGCGCGCTTCTGGATGCATAACGGCTTCATCAACATCGACGACGAGAAGATGTCCAAGAGCCTGGGCAACTTCTTCCTCATCCGTGACGTGCTCAAGAAGTTCGATGCCGAGACGGTCCGCTTCTTTGTCGCCCGGGCGCACTATCGCAGTCCGCTCAACTACAGCGACGTGCACCTCGACGATGCGCGCAATTCGCTGAAGCGGCTCTACACGGCCTTGCAACTGGTGCCGCCGGCGCCGGTCGTGATCGATTGGGCTGATCCGCATGCTGCCCGCTTCAAGGCGGCGATGGACGAGGATTTCGGTACGCCTGAAGCGGTGGCGGTACTCTTCGACCTGGCCGGCGAGGTCAACCGGACGAAGTCCGCGTCATCGGCCGGCTTGCTGAAGGCACTGGGCGGCTGCCTGGGTCTGCTGCAGGGCGATCCGCAGGGTTTCCTCCAAGCCGGGGCGACGCTCGACGAGGCGACGATCCAGGCCCTGATCTTGCAACGCGCCGCCGCCAAGGCCGCGAAGAACTTCGCCGAGGCCGACCGTATCCGCGACGAACTCCTCGAACAAGGCATCGTGCTGAAAGACTCGCCGACCGGCACAACGTGGACCGCGGCCAAGTGAACGCCTGAACAACCGATGCCACCTGCCAAACAACCGATCGTTGAAGTCTTCACGCCCGACTACTGGGAAGAAGCCTGCAAGTTCCTGGCCCGGAAGGACCGCGTCATGAAGCGCCTCATTCCGCGCTTCGGGGACGCCTGCCTGGAGTCCCGCGGCGACGCCTTCACCACGCTGGCGCGCAGCATCGTCGGCCAGCAGATTTCGGTGAAGGCGGCGCAATCCGTCTGGGACCGGTTCGCCAAGCTGCCCCGCAAGATGGCGCCGGCCAATGTGCTGAAACTCAAGGTCGACGACATGCGCGCGGCCGGCCTCTCGGCACGCAAGGTCGAGTACCTGGTCGACCTGGCCATTCACTTCGATTCAGGCGCGGTGCACGTGGACGCCTGGGAGAACATGTCCGATGAGATGATCATCGCGGAACTGGTCGCCATCCGCGGGATCGGCCGCTGGACCGCCGAGATGTTCCTGATCTTCCACTTGATGCGGCCCAACGTGCTGCCGTTGGATGACCTCGGCCTGATCAACGGCATCAGCCAGAACTATTTTTCAGGCGACCCGGTGAGCCGCAGCGATGCCCGCGAAGTGGCCGTGGCCTGGGCGCCTTACTGCAGCGTCGCGACTTGGTATATTTGGCGATCGCTCGACCCGTTACCGGTCGCATATTGAAAACAGGAGAAGACGTTGGCGAAACGAACCTTCCTCGACTTCGAGCAGCCCGTTGCTGAACTCGAAAGCAAGATCGAAGAACTGCGCTATGTGCAGACCGAATCGGCGGTCGACATCTCGGAAGAAATCGATCAGCTGGGCAAGAAAAGCCTTCAGCTCACCAAGGACATCTACAGTGACCTGAGCCCCTGGCAGATCACCAAGATCGCGCGCCACCCGGAGCGGCCCTACACACTCGACTACGTGAAGGAGATCTTCACGGATTTCGTGGAACTGCATGGGGATCGGCATTTCTCGGACGACCTCTCGATCGTCGGCGGCCTGGCGCGCTTCAACGGCACGCCCTGCATGGTCATCGGGCACCAGAAGGGCCGCGACACCAAGGAGCGCACGGCGCGCAACTTCGGCATGAGCAAGCCGGAGGGCTACCGCAAGGCGCTGCGCCTGATGAAGACGGCCGAGAAGTTCAAGTTGCCGGTGTTCACCTTCGTGGACACGCCCGGCGCCTACCCCGGCATCGACGCCGAGGAGCGGGGCCAGTCGGAAGCCATCGGCCGCAACATTTACGAGATGGCGCAGCTCGAGGTGCCGGTCATCGTGACCATCATCGGCGAGGGCGGCTCCGGCGGCGCGCTGGCCATCTCGGTGGGTGACCAGTTGCTGATGCTCCAGTACTCGATCTACTCCGTGATCAGCCCGGAAGGCTGTGCCTCCATCCTCTGGAAGACCAGCGACAAGGCCCAGGAAGCCGCCGATGCGCTAGGCATCACGGCGCACCGGCTCAAGGCGCTGGGGCTGGTCGACAAGATTGTCAACGAACCGGTGGGCGGCGCGCATCGCGACCATCGGCAGATGGCCGCTTTCCTCAAGCGCGCGCTGAACGATGCCTTCCGCCAGGTCAGCGACCTGACGGTGAAGGAACTGCTCAACCGCCGCTACGAGCGCCTGCAGAGCTACGGCCGTTTTTCGGACACCAAGGCCGAGAGCAGCAAATAGGGCGGCGCGGGCACTTGCCCGGCGCCGTTTCCGCCTGGATGCGAAATCCCGCCGCCCCTGCGCTTGCCTCCTGGGCAGCGCCGTTGCCGCTCGGCATCGGGTACAGCGGCGGCGCCGATTCCACCGCATTGCTGCATGCCGCCGCCGGGCGCTGGCCCGGGCAGGTGCATGCCCTTCACGTGCATCACGGCCTGCAGAGCGCTGCGGATGATTTCGAGGCCCATTGCTCATCCACTTGCGCCTTGCTGGGCGTTCCTTTGCATGTAGGGCGCGTCGATGCGCGGCATGCGTCTGGTGAGAGCCCGGAGGATGCCGCGCGCCGCGCACGCTACGCGACGCTGGCGACGCTGGCACAGGCCCATGGTTTGCAGGGCGTCGCGCTCGCACAGCATGCGGATGACCAGGTCGAGACGATGCTTCTCGCGCTCAGTCGCGGCGCGGGTGTGGACGGGCTGGCGGGCATGCCGAGGGAAATGGAACGGCATGGGGTCCGATTCCATCGCCCCTTGCTCGAAGTGCATGCACGTGCGTTGCGCGAGTGGATCGCTGCCAGCGGTGTTGCATGCGTCGACGACCCGAGCAACGCCGACTCCCGCTTTACGCGCAATCGGATCCGGCAGAAGGTGCTGCCGGCGCTGGCATCGGCATTGCCGCAGTTCCGTGAAACCTTCGCCCGCTCGGCGCGCAATGCCGCCAAGGCTTCAGGCTTGCTGGCCGAGATGGCGGCGATGGATCTGGCGTCCGCCGGCCTTCCGCCCGAGCTGGCCGTGCTGCGTGCACTGCCGCGCGAGCGCCTCGCGAACACCTTGCGCCATTGGCTCAAGCGCGAGCACGCGGCCGTGCCCAGCGAAGCGCAACTGGACCAGTTGATCGAACAGATCGCTGCCTGCAGTACGAAGGGTCATCGCATCCGGCTCAAGATCGCCCACGGCCGGGTCGAGCGCGAGGGCGCCACGCTCCATTGGTACAATGCTCCGCCCTTGCCGTAGCCCGCAGCCTTTGCGCTGAATGGAGCTTGCGACCGGTGCACGGATGCCGGCATTGCGGCGTCCGAATCCTTCTCTTTGACTTCACCCATGGCATTGATCGTTCATAAATACGGCGGCACGTCGATGGGCTCGACCGAGCGCATCAGGAATGTCGCCAAGCGCGTGGCCAAGTGGGCGCGCGCCGGCCACCGGATGGTCGTGGTTCCAAGCGCCATGAGCGGCGAGACCAACCGTCTGCTCGGGCTCGCCAAGGAATTGGCGCCGCCGAAACCCGGCGACGACCACAACCGCGAGCTCGACATGCTGGCTTCCACCGGCGAGCAGGCCTCTTCAGCGTTGCTGGCCATCGCCCTGCAGGCCGAGGGCATGCAGGCCGTCAGCTACGCCGGCTGGCAGGTGCAGGTGAAGACCGACAGCGCCTTCACAAAGGCGCGCATCGAAAGCATCGACGACGAGCGCGTGCGCGCTGACCTCGACGCGGGCAGGGTGGTCGTGATCACGGGCTTCCAGGGCGTGGACGATGCCGGCAACATCACGACGCTGGGGCGCGGCGGCAGCGACACCTCGGCCGTCGCGATCGCCGCGGCAATGAAGGCCGACGAGTGCCTCATCTATACCGACGTCGATGGTGTCTACACCACCGACCCGCGCGTCGAGCCCGATGCGCGCAGGCTCGCGACCGTGAGCTTCGAGGAGATGCTCGAGATGGCGAGCCTGGGCTCCAAAGTGCTTCAGATCCGCTCGGTGGAATTTGCCGGCAAGTACAAGGTTCCGTTGCGCGTGCTTTCAAGCTTCACGCCGTGGGACATCGACATCAACGAGGAAGCCGGGTCCGGCACGTTGATCACTTTCGAAGAGGACGAAAAAATGGAACAAGCCGTCGTATCCGGCATTGCCTTCAATCGCGACGAAGCGAAGATTTCGGTGCTGGGCGTGCCCGACAAGCCGGGCATCGCGTACCACATCCTGGGCGCCATCGCCGATGCGAACATCGAGGTCGATGTGATCATCCAGAACCTGAGCAAGGATGGGCGGACCGATTTCAGCTTCACGGTGCACCGCAACGACTATGCGAAGGCCGTGGACCTGCTCAAGGCGAAGGTGCTGCCCACGCTGGGCGCGGCAGACATCGTTGGCGACACCAAGATCTGCAAGGTCAGCATCGTGGGCATCGGCATGCGCAGCCACGTTGGCGTCGCGAGCAAGATGTTCCGCGTGTTGAGCGAGGAGGGCATCAACATCCAGATGATCTCCACCAGCGAGATCAAGACCTCGGTGGTGATCGATGAAAAATATATGGAGCTGGCGGTCCGCGCGCTTCATAAAGCCTTCGATCTCGACCAACCAGCCGTTTGAAGCTGGCATAATCGTGCGTTCCGGAACTGTGACCGAGTGGCCGAAGGTGCTCCCCTGCTAAGGGAGTATGGGGTGTAGAGCCTCATCGAGGGTTCGAATCCCTCCGGTTCCGCCAGTATTGGCTTCCAGATCACTTCACGGTGCATCAAAAAGCCCTCAAAAGCCCCGCTAGTCGGGGCTTTTTTGCATCTGGTCGCTTCAAATCGCGTTTTGACAACGCATGGCCTTTGGGGGCAAATTCGGGGGAAGGAAGGGCGCTTTGCCCCCTGTTCCTCGGATTTTTCCCCCACATGCCCCTCACCGACACGGCGTGCAAGAACGCCAAATGTGCCCCCGACAAACCGCGCACCCGCTTCGCCGACGCCGGCGGCCTGTACCTCGAAGTCTCAACGACTGGGGGCAAGCACTGGTACTGGAAGTACCGGTTCGGGGGAAAGGAAAAACGGCTTGCGCTGGGCGCCTATCCCGGTGTGCCGCTGGCCAAGGCGCGGCGCGACCGTGACGACGCCCGCGATGTGCTGAAGGCCGGCAGCGATCCCGTGCAGACAAAGGCTGATCGCAAACTGGCCGACCGGGTGAAGATGGAGAACAACTTCGAGGCGGTCGCGCGTGCCTGGTTCGAGCATTGGAAGGGGCCGCGTTCGGCGCGGCATGCGGACTACGTGCTGCGCCGTTTGGAGGCAGACGTCTTCCCCGAGATCGGCGCACGTCCCATCGCCGGCATCACGGCGCCGCAGTTGTTGGCAGTGGCGAAAAAGATCGAGGGCAGGGGCGCGGTCGACATCGCGAAGCGCGCGTGGCAGACCTGCGGCCAGATCTTCCGCTACGCCGTGGCTCATGGCCTGCTGGAGCGCAACCCAGCGGCCGATGTGAAGCCGAGCGACGCGCTGAAGCCGCGGGTCAAGAACCACTACGCGCGCCTGGAGGCGAAGGAGATGCCTGAGTTGCTGCGCAAGATCGAAGCCTATGCGGGGACTCCCGTGACGCGCCTTGCCATGAAGCTGATGGCGCTGACGTTCGTGCGGACCGGCGAGTTGATCGCGGCCCACTGGGACGAGTTCGACCTCGAGGACGCCAAGGAGTGGCGCATCCCTGCGGAGCGAATGAAGATGAAGACGCCGCACATCGTGCCGCTGTCGAAGCAGGCGATCGACGTGCTCAATGCGATCCATGAGCTGCGTGGCCTCAGCGGTCTGCTCTTCCCTGGCGAGCGGGACCACGAACGGCCGATGAGCAACAACACGATCCTGGGCGCGCTGAAGCGCATGGGCTACGCCGGCCGGATGACCGGGCACGGCTTCCGCGGCGTCGCGTCGACCATCCTGCACGAGCAGGGGCACCGCCACGACATCATCGAGCTGCAGCTGGCACACCAGGAACGCGACGGCGTCAGCGCCGCGTACAACTTCGCGACCTATCTGCCGCAGCGTCGGAAGATGATGCAGCAGTGGGCTGATCACCTTGATGCCATGCGCGCCGGAGCCAAGATTCTGCCGTTCAAGGTCGCGTGAGGGCGGCTATGGGGCAATCGAAGTGATGTACCCCTTCCGAATGGAAACCACAGGAAAGTACTGGAAACCGCTGGCAAATCTGGCCCTTGGCGCAGCCTCGCAAAGCCCCGCAAAAGATCTGCCAAGCATTGCGCGGCTGGGTCTCTCAACCGCTCTCAAATTTTTTGAGTCAGGTTGACGATCCACGACGTGGCGATGCGCGATCACTGCGATGGGGGTCGCTAAACGCCACCCCCTTCAGGCCGGCGGGGGTGAACGAAACGCTGACCCCCTTTCTACTGGGGGAGCTTGAAGGAGAAGTTGCGAAAGTTGCGCGCGCAACCACAAAAAGAGGGGTATGCGCAACTTTGCTCTGGCCCAGGTGATTCCGAACTTCCTGCAATGCAGGGAGTTGAATCGCACCCCGTTCGGCCAGGCACTCGGAGGAGGTGACCTAATGTTTACAAAAAATACTTGCCAACCACAGATTAGATGTTTACATTAAATCCATGGCAACGAAGCAACCAATCACACGAGGCCGCGGCCGACCGCGCAGAGAGGATGGGGAGGAGACGGTCCCCGTTGCCGTCCGCATGACGCTACCTCAACGGGACAAGCTGCAGCGCCTCGGTGGTGCATCCTGGGTGCGCGAGCGCATCGACAAGGCGAAGCTGCCGAAGGAATGACGCCGCGCCTCAGGGCGAGGTCTCCTGAGATTGAGGGGACCTGTCTGAGGCAAAAAGCGACGGCCAGGGTGCTACGAACACCCCAGCCGTCTACCGCAACGTGCAACCGTGGAAGGACACGCACATCATGGCAACCGAAATTATCCACTGTGGCGCCGCCGGCGCCCAACGATCCGAGCTGGCCAGCTCTTCCCACCTCCGCAACTGCGAAGCGAGGTGACACCATGTCCGGCTTCTCTCACTACGCGCAGAACCGGATCAATGACCTGGTCTTCCGCGGCCAGCCGTTCTCTCCTCCGGAGACGCTGCACTTCGCCCTGCTGACCTGCAGCAGGGGGCAACTCGCCCGGACGACCGTCTACGCCACGAAGGACACGGTGGCCGTGCGCGCGAACGACGGTGCGATCCACCTGTACACCGTGATCTCGGCAGGGCTGAGCGGCCGCGCGGAGCCGTCCTTCTCAGGCGCGATCGGTGAGGTTGTCTGCGACGGTGGCGCGATCCTGATGGAGAGCAGCATCGCCGCCGACGCGGGGGCCGTGACCGAGGTATGCGCCCGATCGTATCGACGCGGCTCGGTGCGCGCCTCGCTCGCAAGCTTTGCAGGCACTCAGGGGCCCGGTTCGACGGAGGCCTCCATCGGCGCAACAGGCATCACGTCGAATAATCAACCGATCGCCTTTCCACGCCCGTCTGAACAGTGGGTGCCGGGTGGTGGCGCGATCTGGGCGCTCGGCGTGTACGACCAGCCAACGGGAGGCAACCTGCTGCACTGGGCCCCGCTCGCGGCCCTGAAGATCTCGATCAAGGCCCGCGACCCGGCGCCTGTGGTCGGTGTAGGCCTCTTCACTTCGTCGATCGGCGGTGGCGGGTTGTGCACACCCCCCGCTCAACCTCGGACCGCCGTCCAGTCGTGATGTTTGCGACGGCGCATCTTCCGCGAGCGACGCCGCCACGAGGCAGACGTCGTTCGTTCGGTAGAGAACCACTCGTCATGATCTCCGCCTGTACGCCGCGCCGAGCTGTCGACCTGAGTGGCGCGCGCGGCGCGCCTCCCCCGTTTCATGCCCCCAGGGGAGGTCGATGACTGCAAAGCAACCCACGCTGGCTGAGGTCTTGAAGGAACTCGACGCCGTGAAGTCCGAGGCGTACGAACTGCGTGTGCAACTCGATACACGCGATGGGCAGATCATCGCGATGCGCTACGAGATCGAAGGGCTGCGGACTCGGATCCTGCAGTTGCAACAGAGCCTGCAATCGGCTGAGGCGCTGTCCGCTGGCTTCATTCATTCGCTGAGCGAGCGCGATCTGGGCAAGGTGCGCCGGCTCGCGCCGTGGATGCTGCTTTCTCGCGCCGCGCAGCAGGTGCTCGTGGCCAAGTACCCGCCCAAGCCTCCTGCGACGAAGCGGCGGCGCGGCCGCCCGGCTGCTGATCACTCATCGCTCTATAGCCAGGTGACGATCCTCATGGCGCAAGGTGCAGCGTCGAATTGCCGTGAGGCTCTTGAGCAGATCATCCGGCAGAACCGACCAGGACGCTCTGATGACGTCGTGAAACGGCTGATCGACAACGAACTGCGGAAGCTCCAGCGCTACTTGCGAAGCGCCAACTAATCGCCTGATGCATGGGTGGCAATTTATGCCGCCCCCTTCCGGGAATCATTCGCTCCATGGCTCGATTCGAGTCCATATGGAGCGAATATATGCATCAGCCGACCTCTCAAAAACTCCGGCCCAGCGTGGCCAGCCAGCTCTGTGGCATCAGCAAGGCGACCTTGCTGCGCTGGGAGAAGGAGCGGCCCGACTTCCCCAAGCCCAGCCGGCCCACGCCGCGGGTGACTCTCTACGACCGCGACAAGCTCCTCGCCTTCCTGGAGGCAACAAGCGAGGTCGCGTCGGCATGAGCTCCGCTGACACCGCGGCGAGGTCCGTCGAGGGCTGCCAGGACGCGCAGAAGCTCGTCACCCAGCTGCGCACCGGCTGCGCCCTTCCGGATGCGCTGCATGCCGCCCTGCAGGCGATCCGGGCCACCGGCGACGGCGAGAAGCTGCGCGCGTTCACGCGGGCAATTCAGAAGTGCATCGAAGGCCAGGCCCGCCATGCGTGAATGGGGCAAGGTCTACACCCAGTTCTGGGCGAGCGAGACGATCCGCAGCATGAGCGAGGATGGGCGCTGGCTGTCCTGCTACGGGATCACCAGCCCGCACAGCAACATCGCCGGCGTCTATCGCTTGCCTGATGGGTATGTCTGCGATGACCTCCAGTGGGCTTCCGAAAGGGTCGCCAAAGGGTTCGAGGAACTGTTCCGGAAGGGTTTCGCCAACCGTTGCGGAACCACGAAATGGGTGTGGATTCGGAAGTACTTTGAGTGGAACCCGCTCGAGAACCCAAACCAGGTCAAGGCCGCCAAGAAAATCGCGCTGAGCATCCCCGACGAATGCGCCTGGAAGCCAGAGTTCATGCGGGTTTGCGGCCCGATGCTCGGCATCGAATGGTCGGCGCCCGCGCCTCGCATTGAAACCCTTTCGGAACCCTTTCCGAATCAGGAGCAGGAGCAGGAGCAGGAGCAGGAGCAACAGTCGGAGTCCGAGCAGGAGAGTTTCCGACTCGGTGCTGACGCACCGCCGTCGGGCCGCGCTCGAAAGCCTGCAAAGCCCAAATCTTCGGAGCATGAGAAGCCCAGGACCCGGGCCACCTGGGAGGCCTACAAGGCGGCCTACACCGAGCGCTACAGCGAACCGCCCGTGGGCAACGCCAAGGTCTACTCTCAGCTCTCGCAGTTGTTGAGCCGGATCCCGGCCGACGAAGCTCCTTCGGTGGCCGCGTTCTACGTGCGGAGCAACAACCAGTTTTACGTTGCCAAGGGCCACGCGGTAGGGATGTTGCTCGCCGATGCGGAGAAGCTGCGCACCGAGTGGAAAACCGGGCAGCAGCGCACCCACACCGAGGCCCGGCTCGGCGATCGCGCGCAGTCGACTTTCAACGCCTTCGCGCCGCTCATCGAGGAGGCGCGCCGCAAGGAGCAGGCGAGCCGACACCACGGCTTCGCCGATCGCGACTACGGGAGGGCAGGCGATGTCATTCCCGAGTAGCGATCACCTGCAGCTCTCGTGCCCGAAGCACGGCGATTTCATGGCGTTGGTACTCTTCGGGGGTCGACGCGATTTTTGCCCTCGGTGCGTGGAAGAGCAGCGTGCGCGCGAAGACGCGCGGCGTCACGCGGAGGCAGTCGAGCATCGTGCTGCGTCCGAGCTTCGGTCCCGTCTGAGCATCAGCGGATTGGTGGGGCGCTTCGCACGCGCCACGCTGGACAGCTTCGTCGCGGAGATTCCGGCGCAGGCCGAGGCGCTGCAGGCCTGCCGGAACTTCGCCCAGGGCTTCAAACCATGCAGCGGGGGCGGGCTGTGGCTCATCGGGCCGCCGGGCACCGGGAAGACGCACCTCGGCTCGGCGGTGGTGGCGCACGTGATCCGCACCATCCACCATGACGCCAGCATCCACGCGGTGCACGAGATCATGCGCATGCTGCGCGAGGGCTTCGGCCGGAAGGACGGCGAGGACCGCGAGTCCACCGATGACCTGATCCGTCGCCTCGGCACGCAGGCGCTGCTGGTGCTCGACGAGATCGGCGTTGCGCGCGACAGCGAATGGCAGCGCGAGCAGCTCTTTGCCATCGTCGACGAGCGGTACCGCCTCGAGCGGCCCACGATCGTCATCTCGAATCTATCCATGGCCGAGCTCAAGCAGGTGCTCGGCGATCGGGTCTATGACCGCCTGCGCGAGGGTGCCCAGGTTGTGCCGTGCGCGTGGCCCAGCCATCGCGGGAGCCGTGCGTGAGGCCGCTCTTGACGCTTTCCCATCTCGCCCGCGGCGCCAGCATTTGCGCGGCGGTGCGACCTGCGCAAGGGGGCAGCGAGTCCCCGAGCTTCCCCCAACCCTCAACCATCGAGGATCTTTCCATGAGCGAAAACACGCGGACGCCTCAGGGCTCCGCACCGGACCCCGCCGCGAAGGCGGTCGAAAACCTGAGCACGCACGGCGGCGCATGCGCTGCCTACGGCGTGGCCTCTGTCGGCGGCCGGTATGCGCCCGACCCAACCACCGAGATCGCTGTCGACGCGTCGCCCGCCGGCGAGAGCAACAGCACCGAGGCGGCGAAAGGAGCGCGCTGATGGACCGCCAGCTCATTTACCCAGGGCAGGTGCCGCTGGAGGTGGACTTGCTCAAGACGAACCAGAACACCATGGTCGGCCTGGCCAAGCTCAGCGAGGCTCTGATGGGCACGTCGGGCATCGCCCGCGGATTCGCAACCTCGCAGACGGTCGTGCCGTCGCTGGCAGTCCTTGTCGGGCCCGGAGAGGTTTACAGCCAGGAGAATCTCGAGTCCACGGCCTTCAGTTCTCTGCCGCAGGATCTCACGCACTCGATCGTGAAGCAGGGGCTGCTTCTGGACGCCGTGACGCTCGCGATCACGCCGCCCGGCACCGCGGGCTTCAGCATCAACTACCTGGTGCAGGTCGACTACCAGGACACGGACAGCGGCTCGACCGTGCTGGCGTACTACAACGCGACGAACCCCTCCGTCGCCTATTCGGGTCCGGCGAACAGCGGCGCAGCCCAGCCGACGCTTCGAAAGGGCCAGGCCATCGTGTCGGTGAAGGCCGGCACGGCCGCGACCACTGGCACGCAGACGACGCCGGCGCCGGATGCGGGCAAGCTCGGGCTCTACGTGGTGACGGTGGCGAACGGCGCGAGCACCGTCGTCAACGCCAACATCAGCCTTTACACGGGGTACAGCGCGACGCGCAAGACCTACCCGAACATTCAGGACGAGATCGCAACGTTGGTGGCGGCAGCGGGCCTGACTCTGGATCCAAACGCGGCGAACCAAGTGCTGCTCGCCGTGCGCAAGCTCATCGGCGGAACGGCACGCGTGAAGGGCCTGTTGGGCGGGAACAACTCGGGAACGCCGAATACGCAGTTCGACTTCCTCGCAGCAGCGGTTGACCTCCGCGACCCCGCTACCGGCGCCATCTACTCCGTCCAGAGCCCAGCATCAAAGACCTGCAACATCCTGACGGCGGGTCCGGCCGCCAACGGCCGCGACCAGGCTGGCGCGTTCACAGCGTCCAGCTGGGTCCATTTCTATTACATCTACAACCCGACGACCGGGGCCATCGACACCATCGCGAGCGCGTCGGCATCCGCGCCTGCTGCGCTGCCTGCCGGCTATATCGCTTGGGCGTACATCGGAGCGCTCTATCTGAGTGCGGGTTCAGTACTTGCACAGGGTTCTTTCCGAGGGACCTGGTTCCAATACACCACAGCGCCCGCAGCACTCACCTCGGGTGGTGCGACCAGTCTGACTCCGGTTTCCGTCGCCGCGATGGTTCCACCGAACGCGTTGCAGTTCGAGATCTACAGCTCAAACCTCGCGCTGACATCCAACGGGTCGGGGGGCTACGGGCTGACCTGCAGCGTTTCGGCTGGAGCCGGAGGCAACTTCCAATTTGGACTACAGGGTGTCGGTGTCGCGGGTTCGGTCTTCGGAGCGGCCGGCACAGCAAAGCGACTCAACAACATCGCGCAAACCTTCTCGTACCAGCTGACGCTCGGTAGCGGCGCTGGCGCCATTGTGAGCATCAACGTCAACGGGTACAGCGTGCCCAATGGAGGCGAATGAAATGAAGCATGCGTTTATCGACGTCGACGGCGTGCTCACCTCGTGGGGCTATGCCGAGTCCAACAACGACGACACCAAGGTGGAGGTCCCCGAGGACTTCGACCTTGAGCCCGGCAAGTGGCGACTTGTTGATGGCGCATGGGTCGCCATCGAGCCGGCATGAGATGACCTCGTCTCGCATCGCGTTACGGCGCTCACCTGCCTCGCTGCTCCACGAAGGGGGATCCCAAAGTGACACCCCCTTTTATCTCGACGCGCGTCCTCCATTGGACGGCGAGCTCCCGCCCCCGCGTGCCCCATCACGCGTTCCACCCCATCAACGCCAACAGGAGGTGACTCACCATGGCAACTCTCGAAACCCACAAGTCCAATCGGGCGACGGCTGGCGCTGCATACGCAGCAGCCGCAGCGGCCTACATCGCTGCCTACGTTGAGCTGCAGGCCTACGACATGACCGTGGCGAATGTCAGCGGCGGCGATGCCTCGCAACTCGGCTTCGGCAAGCCGCCGGAGGTCGCGGGACACAGCACCTTCCTCCGAGATATTCCGGCGCTCACGAACCGCGTCGCGGTCGCCGATCTGGCGATGGCACGCCATCGCCAACTCTTGGCCAGCTGAGGAGCAGGACCATGGCATTGCATGTGCTCGCAGGTGAAGGCCTCGGAGGCCTCGACCGGTACGTGATCCCCGGCGTCGGAGACTTCAACATGCCCGCGGTGGATGACCTTCACAAGGGTTCGATCCCGACGCTGATGTTTTCCAGCGCAGTCGTCAAGCTCGGCAAGTTCGCTGATGAGGCGGCTTCGATCAATGAAGACGCCAGGTTGAGCATGATCGGGCGCGCGGAGAGGCTCGAACCGCTTCAGAAAGACATTCTGTTCACGATCGCACGTGCGGATGCGTCCATCGATGTGCAGGAGCGGCATTGGAACCAGCAGGAAGCGGACCTGCTGGCGCTGCCCCAGATCGATCCTACCAACGCGGTGGCGGCGATCGAAGCCCGCGAGTGCCGTGACTGGTTTCGGTCCCAATCCAGCGAGGAGCAGCGCAAGGTCATGGAGGAGATGCGGGCGAATCCCGCGGACCAGGAGATCATGATGCTGGCCTTCCTCAGGTCGCCGATCCCGCAGCTTGATGGGCACGCCAAGTTCGCGCGCTCGCTGTGGAACGAGATGAAGCAGAAGGCCAATCCCGATGCGGTTGTTGCGATAGAGCAGGGGCGCAAGAATGTCGAGTGGGCTCGCCGTGGTGTCGCGTTCGTCGCAGGGATCAGCAAGAACGCCATCGGCTGGGACCACGAGCGCATCGCCGGTCTGCTGCTGTCCTCCGAGGACTCCTCGTTCCACAGCACGTACAAGGTCTTCGGCATCGGGAAGGATGTTGCGTCTCGGGTCAAGCTGATCCTCAAGCAGCAGGCGCTCGCCGGTCGCTGATCGTGGCTCTCGAACTGTCGCTGGAGCAGACCTGGCGCCTCCTGCCGGCCGTGATGCGCCTCGCGCGCGCTGACGAGCGGCCGGCGGCCCAGGGCCTGCAACGCAGCATGTTGGCCATCGCGGCGCGGCGAGCGGCAAACGAGATCGGTATCGAGGCTCTCGCCGCCATCCAGGCGTCCACATCTTCGGCGGCGGGCCGCGGCCTTCCTGGTCATGGCCAGGCGCCGCCGAAGGTTACCCCCCACACCATTCCCCAGGCCATCGCGCCCTGCAGGCCAGCACAAGGAGCATCGAATGTTCGAGGCGTATCAAATCGGCGTCACCCTCAAGATCAATAACCTTGTTTCGGCGCAGCTCGCTCTGCTGTCCAGCGAGTTCAAGGCGGTAGACGCGATCGTCGACCGCCTCCACATCAACTTGAAGGCGCTGGGAGCGGAGTCGCCGGCCCTGCGCGCACTGAGCCGTTCGATCGGCTCGACGTCGACCGCGCTGGACCGCGCGGCGCGCAGCGCAGCGAACCTTCAGACGAACCTGGCGGCGGCGCGCGCCACCGCAGCTTCCATGCCCGCTATGGCCACGCTCGGTGGCGCTGGTGCTGGTGGCGGCGCGCAGCGCGTTCTTCCGGGCCCAGCCGGCGGGGGCAGCGGCCGGGCTGGAATGGGGCATGGCCGATCGGCGGGCGGCGCACACGGCGGAAACATCCACATGGGCCCAGGCGGAATCGGGATCGGCACGGTCGGAGTCGCGGCAGGCGACGCCTTCGTGCCGCTGGCCGTCACGGCCGCCGGCATCTATGGCGGCAAGGCCTTGTATGAGAGCGCCAGGGACTACGAAACCGCGTTCACGCGCTTCAAGACTCTGAACCTCGGCGAGGTTGTGAACAAGCAGGCTGACGCCTTCGCGCGCGGCACGCGGGTCTTCGGCGTCTCCAACAAGGATCTGCTGGAAACGCTGCGCGAGTCGGTCGGCATGTTCGGCAATGTGCCCAACGCGCTTAAGCTGGCACCGGTCATCGCGCAGTTGAACTCGGCGAACGCGGCGCTCTTCGGCGGAAAGATCGGCTCGATAGATGCAGGAGCTGCACGAGCTGTCGCGCGCTTCAATGACATGCGCGGCCTCACCGATTCGCCACAGGACTTCATGCGTGGCCTGAACTTGGCCCAGCGCATGGTCACGGGTTCAGGCGGTGCCCTGCAATTCACGGACGTCGAACAGTTTGCGAAGCGCGGCGGCGCGGCATTCAAGGGACTGAGTGATGACGGCATCTTGATGCTGTCCACCTTGGCGCAGGAGCAGGGCGGTGCGACCACCGGTACGGCGCTGATGTCGCTGTACCAGAATCTGATCGCCGGCCGGACGACGAAGAAGACGATGGCGGCTCTCGAGGCGGCGGGTTTGGTGACTTTGGGCAGCGTCAGCACGGGGACCGTCGGTGGAAAGAAATCGACCAGCACGCAGATCGCATCCATCAAGGACGAGAAGATGCTCCGGGAGAACCCGGGCCTCTGGCTGATGACCTACGGCACCGAGGCTGCCAGGAAGGCAGGCGCGACAACTGACTCGGAGACAATCGCCTTCATGAACAGCCTGGTGTCCAACCGCACCGGCAGCAACATGGCGGCGAACTTCACGACGCAATCGCTCCAGGCGCTTCGCGACTTCAAGCAGTCCAGGAGTGCCATGGGGGCGGAGCAGACGATCGACGAATGGCGCAAGTCGGCGGCCGGGAAGGAGGGCGAGTTCATGGCCTCGTGGAGCAACTTCAAGACCGAATTCGGTACTGCGGCGCTCCCCGCCTTCACGAACATGCTCAACAACGGCGCCAACATCCTGCGTTCGATCAGCGAGTTCGTCGAGCGCAACTCCGAACTGATGAAATGGATCGGCAAGGCGGCAAACTACGCAGACAAGCTCAACCCCACGCGAGGCATCCCCAATGCCTTCGACTCCCTGTCCACCGCCATGCGCCAGCCTGATTCGTGGGGAGGCGAGGGCCGGCGCGGCGCGCGCGGGTCAGGCGGACTGGTGGGCAGCGCGACTGAGGGTGGGGCGTTCGTCGGCTTCCGCAGCGTGCGCGGCGCGCCTGCTGGGGGCACACAGGCGATCAACAACACGATCGTCATGCCCGATGGCCGCGTGCTGGCGAAGGTGGTGACGGACGTTCAGGCGCGCGACATGCAGCGGCCCGCCACCGGCCCGCGCACGGCAGATGGCCGGATGTCACTTCGCGCGTTCGACACTGCCACGGGAGGCTGACATGCGCGCCTACAAGTACCGGACGCACAGCGACCTGCAGCGCTTCACCGCGGCGCACGCGGCGCTCGCCGCCCACCTGGCGGAGCAAGAGGCCTTCGCCGGCCTGGCGCTCTCCACCGTGGCGGGGGACGGGCCCAGCGACGCAGGCAACGCCTTCGGCCTGGTCGCCATGCAGAGCTCGACCGAGCAGCTTGAGGCTGCCGTCGCGCTGTTCGAGCCCGCCGCGGTGCGCTTCCTCGGCGAGGGGCGGCGCGCCGGCGAGCGGGCGGCGGACTACTTGAAGCGCCTGCACGAGGAGATCGCTCCTGAGGGTGGCATCCGCGCCATGCAGCGGCGCAACGGACTGATGCTGCTGCCATGGTGAATAAACGACCTCCCATCCTGCCCTCGTTTTCACTCCAAAATGGCTGAAAAACGTACAACGAAATCACCTGTGAGCCGCGCCAATGCTGGCGATCGGGCCGCACCCCCCCTTCGCGTGCGGACGCGCCTGCAGACGATTGACGACGTCAAGCGCGAACTCGCCAGGCTGTACCGCGAGGCGCGCGCGAAGAAGGTTGAAACGCAGGACGCCTCGCGCCTGGCCAACCTGCTCTTCATCCTTGGCCGGATGATCGAGGGCAGTGACCTGGAGAAGCGGCTCGACGCACTGGAGCGCACCACCTCGAAGGACAAGGCAGCATGGTCAACAAGGCACTGATGGCACGCGTGGAAGCACTGGAGGCCGCCGTTGGGCCGCTGGCCTTTCGAGTGGTGCTCGAATACGACGATCCGCGCGAGACGCCAGCCGCGGCGGTGCTGCGCGCGCCCGGGCCCGGCCTATATGCGGTGATGTCCAAGAGCTGTACTGGCGCTACGCTGCTCTGTGAGATCGCCGATGACGGACGGACCACGATGCACGCGCCCGACGGGCAAGAAACATCATGGTGACCAAGCATCAGGCTCTGCGCGTGGCGGAACTGGAAAAGTGGATTGGTGTCGAGAAGGTGCCGGATCCGACGTTGTTCGTCGTCACCTGCGACACGGCGACGCCAGACCCCCAGCAACTTGCGGCCGGCATCCCCGTGCTTTTGAACGACGAGACGACTATTGGCCTAAAGTCATCGATGGGCAGCACGCGCGTCGTACGCTTGCCCGGCGAGACCATCAAGGCTTTGCGAGGAAGAGCCGTCCGACTGGTGCCGGATGTTCGCGTCTGGATCACCCTCTACGCTGAGGAGCGAGTGCAATGTCAATGACCCATTCCGGGCACCCCAGTGCTTTCGACGAACTGCGCGCGCGCGTGGATGCGCTGGAGGCGCAGCACGCTGTCGTCATAGGCTTCACGAGCTTTCTGCTCAAGGCACTGGTGAGCGAGCAGCCGAAGGCTTTCCAGCCAGAGCTTCGCGCGACGCTGGAGAACATGTTCGAGCACACGATCGCCCATCTGTTAGCCAGCGACAATGCTCATCCAGACGTCATGGTGCGGGCCGTAGAGGCGCTGCACGAGGTAATGTTTGGCAAGGGCGCGGCCGAGACCTGACGGGGTACATCATTTCGATGCTCCCTTCGTGCGCTCTGCCACGCTGCCCGCCGGGCGGCCACGCGGGCGCCGGATCTTCACTAGTTCGGCAACCGTGTCCGCGCCGAGCACTTCGGCCGCCGGCTTCGCCTTCGCGAAGAACTCCTCCGTGAGTTCTGGCGGATCCGCGTCCGCCGCGATCCCGGCGTTGATCGCCCTGTCCTCGGCTTCCGTGGGCACGCGGGCCTTGCGGCCCGTCTTGCTCGTGTGGCTCATCTCGTTTCGACCGGTCTCTAAGCCTGCTTCTCGGATGCCCAACCTCACCCGCCCAAGATGCTCTTCAGTGCGGGCGCGGCGAGCGACTTCACCGTGTCGAACGTTAGCTCGACGCCCTTGGTGCTCGCCGTCGTCTTGATCCAGCTCCACACCTTTGAGGATCGCATAGTGCCAAGCAGATCGTGGCCTGCCATCGTCAACCTGGGGCTACTTCGGCTAAAGCCGAAACTGCCGTCGGCGCCCCGCACCACCCGGTATCCGTCGGTGTAGCCGGCCTCGAGTAGCAGCTCCAGGTGACCCAACAGGCGTGTCTCCGCCTCTCGATAGGCCTTCATCTGCGCGACGAACTCGGCCTCCGGCTGGTCGAGCCATTCCGGAGTCTCAGGAGCGTCTGCCAGGAGGTCTTTCTCCTCCTCAATATCCGTGAGCAGCTTGCGGATCAGATCCCAATCGCGCTTCATTCTTGTGTCTCCTCGTGACTGGTGCGCTCAGTCGCCTTCGCTTGGGCGCGTCCAGCCGTTCTCATCCGCTTCCCAGTCGCGGAGCACCGCGCGCAGGGAGTCGACCGCCTGGACGATTTGCTCAACAGCATCCTTGGTTCCGGCGTCTGCGACGTTGACAACCGCACGACGTGCTTCGCTGAGCATTGCCTCCGCCTTCGTGAGGCGCGGGTCGACAATCATGCTTTTCTTCATGGCTGAAAAGTGCCGATGGCGTAGTTGGTGGAGCGTTCATCATAGGCGGCCAGGTTTGGCGTTGGGCTGCAGTCATGCGGCACGTCCTAAACGCACAGCACGGGCGGCCATCACTTTTTGAAGAGACCCTTCTCGCACCAGAACCGACTCGTGACGCCGGGCTGCGCCTTGAACAGGTCGGCTGCCAGCAAGCAGTTCTCCTGGTTGTAGCCGTCACCGTCTGCCGCGTCGAACGTGGCGACGTGGATCCGCATGGCGGCGTCGATCGGGCTATTCCGGTAGAGCGTATAGGCGCCGCCATCGAAGCAGCCGGCCAGGATTAGCGGTGCGAGGGCAATCGCTGTGCGCCGACGATGCACGTGCTCTGCCATCGCGCACTACCGGCCACCGGCCTCAAGCAGCGGCGTGAGTTCAGTCCCGCAGTGCTTGCACTTGCGCGCGTCCTTACGCACGAGCTCGCGGCACTCGGGGCAGCGCGTGTGTGTCGCCGCTGTGGCCACCTCGGCGCCGGCCAGGACCGGCTGGGCCTTCAAGTTGGGCAGCACCAGCACCAGCAGCGCGATCAGCAGCGGCGACAGCACCAGCGACAGCAAGAAGTAGCCGAAACCTGCCCGGCCCCGGCCGCTGGCCCACATGCCGACGACGATCGACAGGCCGAACCAGAAAAGAAAGATCTCCATCGCATCCCCTCCGTGTTGGTATGCTCCCGCGCGGAGTATCGCAAGCCTCCAGGTCGCGCGGCGGTATGTTGTCCGGTGGCGACGTTCCTTCGACTATTTTCCGTGTGAAATTGCCGCGGGCCGAGGGTCCCGATAGACCGTGCGGCTGCTCAATTTTTGGGCAGCTTGGCCGGGTTTGGGACTGGGGGCAACAGCGGGGGAATTCATGGTTTCTGATGGCCAAGGAATCCTGAATTCATGCGGGCTGTAGCCCGACATGCGGCAGACTCCGGTCCGCCAAAATTGAGATAGCAAAACGGGCCCTCGCGGCCCGTTTTGTTTTTCTGCCACGTCAGTGCGCCGTGGCGGATTGCTTCCGTAGTCGTTCCTCACGTTTTGCCCGCGGTCGCGCGACAATGACACCAGCATGACGGAGCCTCTACCTCACCCCGATGACCTGACAGATGCCGAACTGGCCGAACATGCAAAGGCTTGGCGCAGGCAAGCCTTGCGCGGTGACCGCGGTGCGCGCGCGCCGGCGCACGCCTACGAAACCGCGCTGCGCGAGAGGGTGCGCGCATCCCAGGTGGCGGAGTTGATGGCGGTCGCCGCTTCCGCGGAGCCCGAGCGAAAGCGCCCGTGGTGGCGCTTCCTGTGGCCTTCCCAGGACGATCGCACCGCTTCATGATGGCGTTGCCGCGGAGCGGTGCCTGGACATTCCTCGGGTTGTTGATCGGGTGTGCGGTGTTGTCGCTCGCCGCGCAGGTTCAAGCCAAGATGATCGTCGGGCGCGTCGTGAAAGTCTCCAATGGCGACACGATCGTGGTCATCGACCATGCGCAGCAACCTCACCGGATTCGCATGCGCGCCGTGGATGCACCCGAAAGCGGACAGCCGTTCGGCAGACGTTCCAGGGAGAGCCTGGCCGGCCTGGTGGGCGGAAGGGCCGTGCGCGTGCGCGCGGATTCTTCCGACCGGTACGGGCGGGACCTGGGTATCGTCTACCTGGGCGATCTCGACATCAATCAGGTGCAACTCGAGCGCGGCATGGCGTGGTGGTATCGCAGTCATGCCGGCGAACAGACGGCGCGCGACCGGGTCGACTACAGGCGCGCTGAACAGACCGCGCGCGCTCGGCGGCTGGGCGTGTGGTCCTCGCCGCGGCCTGTCCCGCCCTGGATCTGGCGCCGCGAGCATCCGGCACCTCACGGTGGTTTCCGTTCCGCGAGTGCGGGATAGCCGGGAAGAACTGGTTGACACATAAACAATTGAAAAGTAATGTACTGACACGTTTCGCTGCCGCCGCGCTCGCGAGGCATCCATTCCGACTTAATGGAGTGTCCGTTCATGAAAATTGCAATCCTCGGCGGAGGGCATGGCTGTTATGCCGCTGCCGCCGACCTTTCCGAAGCAGGACATGAAGTCCGCCTTTGGCGTCGCGATGCCGCCGCGTTGAGGGCCGTCATCGAGGCTGGCTCGATCCGGCTGAAGGATGCAGGCGCGGCGCGGGATGTGAAGATCGCCACTGCGACGGCGGACATTGGCGACGCGATGCGCGGGGCGCAACTCATCCTCGTTCCATCCCCCGCGATCGCGCAAGCAGATATCGCTCGAGCCATGGCGCCGCATCTCGTCGACGGCCAAGTGGTGTTTCTGCCTCCCGGCACCTTTGGAAGCTACGTGATGGCGCAGATCGCGCGTGCTGCCGGCAGCCGCGCCGATGTCGCCTGGGCGGAGACGGGAACGCTGCCGTATCTTGCTCGCAAGCATGGCGAGCGCGAAGTGAACGTGACGGTGCGAGCCATTCATTTGCCCACCGGGGTGTATCCGGCACGCAAGGAGAGGGAAGCCGTCGACACGATCCGGCAGGCCTACCCGAGTGTGCACGGCTGCGGTGATGCGCTTTCAGGTGCATTGATGAATGCGGGTCCGGTGATTCATCCACCGCTGATGGTGATGAACGGCGCCCCGCTGCAGCACTTCGAGCGCTGGGACATCCACAATGAAGGCACGCAGCCCGCCGTCCGCGCCGTGACCGATCGACTCGACGGCGAGCGCATCGCGGTTCGCGAAGCGTTCGGCTATTCCGGTCCGCACTATCCGCTGGCCGACCACTACAACAACGACAAGTGGATGTATGGAGATGCGCACAAGAAGCTGGTCAAGTCCGGCGACTGGCGCGAGAACATCGATCTCCACAGCCATCGTTACATCACAGAAGACACTGAACTCGGCCTCGCCTTCCTTGCATCGGCAGCGCGCCATGCCGGTCTCGACGCGCCGATCGCGCACGGGCTGCTTGCCATTGTGGGAGGCTTTCTCGGCCGCGACTTGCGTCGAGGCGCGCGTACCTTCGAGTCACTTGGCTTGAGCGATCTCAGCCGTGATGCGTTGAAAGAGCGTCTCCATGACGGCGCCTGAATTCGCGCCGCGTTTCGCGGCTGTCGGGGCGGGGCGCATGGGCCGGGGCATTGCCATCGCATTCGCCTACGCCGGCCATCGCATCTCGCTCGTCGACTTGCGGGTTCGCAGTCAGGAAGGATGGCAGAGGCTGCGAGACGATGCGCATGCGGAGATCGAATCCAGCTTGAACGGCTTGGCACGACTGGGCGTGTTGACGCCCGAGCAAGTACCGGACATCGCGGCGCGCGTCGAGCTCGTCGCCGTCAACGACGCGCCGCGTGCCTTGGGCGCCGCGGAGCTTGTATTCGAAGGCGTTCCGGAGACCCTCGAGGCCAAGCGGGAGGCCTTCGAGCGGATCAATGCGCTGTGCAGGCCGGATGCGATCCTGACCTCCACCACGAGCAGCATCCTGGTCACCCGGATTGCGGAGTTTGTGCAAGGGCCGGAACGTTTCCTCAACATCCATTGGCTGAATCCGGCATACGTGATCCCGGTGGTCGAGCTGAGTTGTCATGCCGGTACTGAGCCCGCCGTGCTCGCTCGCGCCAAGCAGATGATGGAAGACATTGGCAAGCTGCCGGTGGTGTGCGGCGCGACGCCCGGCTACATCGTGCCGCGCCTGCAAGCGCTCGTCATGAACGAGGCGGCGCGCATGATCGAGGAGGGCGCCGCCACCGCGGAAGAGATCGACAAGGCGACCCGCTTTGGCCTTGGCTTGCGCTTCGCCGCGCTCGGCGTGGTCGAGTTCATCGATTTCGGCGGTTGCGACATCCTGCATCACGCCAGTCGCGAGATGTCGGCGTCCATCGATGAAGCTCGCTACCAGGCGCCGGCGATTCTTGATCGCATGATCGGCGCAGGGCGACTGGGGTTGAAGACGGGCAGCGGCTTCTATGAGTACGCCGGCCGCGACGTGACAGCGTACCGGGACGACGTGTTGTCGCGCACTCTCGGCATGCTCAAGCATGCGGGTCTGTGGCGCCCGCCGGCCGAAGCTGCCCGCAATGCATTGTCCGATGACTGAGCCCGTTGTCCGGCGTGCCTTTGCCGATCTCTCGGTGGGCCAGATCCATCACGCGTCGTGCGGGGATGCTGCCGCCCCTGCGATCCTGTTTCTCCATCAGACGCCCCGCAGTTGGACAGAATTTCGCGCTGTGCTGCCTTTGGTTGGGCGTCACTATCACGCCATTGCAATGGACACGGTTGGCTTCGGCGATTCAGCGCCACCGCCCTGGTCTCCCAGCATCGAGAACTGGGCCGCCGTGGCGGTGGAGCTGCTCGATGCCCTTGGTATCCAGACAGCGCACGTCGTCGGGCATCACACCGGCGGCGTCATCGCCGTGGAGCTGGCTGCAGCCTTTCCTGGACGTGTCGGCGCGCTGGTGCTGTCATCGACGCCTTTCACCGACGAGGCATTTCGCGTGGCGCGCGCGGCGCGGCCTCCGATCGATGAGGTCGAGTCCAGCGATGATGGCTCGCACCTGGCTGCAATGTGGCGGAAGCGACAGGCGTTCTATCCGCTGCAGCGACCCGAATTGCTCGAAGCGTTCGTCCTCGATGCGCTGAAGGTGTCGGGCCAACTTGAAGGCGGCCACCGAGCGGTCGCTTCGTACCGCATGGAAGATCGGATCGGTCGCGTCAGGCACCCGACCCTCGTGATTCGCGCGCCGGGGGATCCGTTCGCGTCTCCTCATGCTGCGGAGTTGGCGCGGCATCTCCATGACGCGCGCATTATCGACATCGCAGGTGGCATGGTGCCGCTACCGGACCAACTGCCCGAGGCGTTCGCGCAGGCGGTGCTGGACTTCCTCGACGGCCTCCGCTGAGGCCTGGACTCAGTCCAGGTCCTCCTCGATCTCCTCCGCCGGTGCACCTTCGTGCAATTCGATCATCCGGCGCAGCGTGGTCTTCAACGCCTCGGCGCTCTCCAGTCCGAAGGGCTCCATCACGCGCAGTTCATGTTCGCGCGCCAATTCCATCAGGTGCTTGACCGTGCGTTCGCCGGCATCCGTGATGCGCACCAGCGTGATGCGGCGATCACTGTCGTGGGGCAGGCGCTCGACGTGGCCCTTGAGCGCCATGCGGTCAAGCATGCGCGTGACGGTCGGCTGCTTCATCACGGCCACCTGCGCCAGCCGTCCGATGCTCACCGGGTCACCGCCCGCCAGCGTCGCCATCACGCGCCATTCCGAGACGGAAAAGCCGTGCTCTCGTGCGACCTTGTGGAACTCGGACGAGATCAGGTGGCTGGCCTGCGCAAGCAAGGCGGGCAGGTAGTCGTCCACGAATCGGCGAGGCTTCGGCACGGCAGCGGCCGCGCTCGCGCGCGAACTGCGCGCGGGCACATTGCTTGCATGTCTAGGGTTATTCATGATTGTGGATAGATTGAGTTCTAAAGAATATACGCCCTTCGATCCAATCGGTTCGAGGGTTTTCAAGGAGCATCATGGCTGAGCGGTCCTTTGTCGAGGAAGTCAAGAAGCTGAGGCTGGGGGCTGGAGAAGTCTTCAGCGGCGAGGGCATTCTTGCCGTCACCAAGGCCCTCCTGGAATCGGGCGTCGCCTACGTGGCGGGCTATCAGGGCGCTCCGATCTCGCACTTGATGGATGTGCTGGCCGATGCACAGGACATCCTGGCCGAGCAGGGCATTCGCTTCGAGAACAGTGCCAGCGAGGCGACCGCAGCGGCGACGCTCGCCGCGTCGGTGAATTACCCCCTGCGCGGCGCCGTCACCTTCAAGGCGACGGTGGGCACCAATGTGGCATCCGACGCCTTGGCCAACCTGGCCTCCGGCGGCGTCACGGGCGGCGCGCTGATCATCGTCGGCGAGGACTACGGCGAGGGCTCCTCGATCATGCAGGAGCGCAGCCACGCCTTTGCGATGAAGTCGCAGATCTGGTTGCTCGACCCGCGTCCCAACCTCCCTTCCATCGTCGAAGCCGTGAAGTATGGCTTTGAGCTGTCCGAGGCCAGCAACACGCCGGTGATGTTGCAACTGCGCATTCGCGCCTGCCATGTGCACGGCCAGTTCCTGGCCTCCGACAACGTGCCGTCCGCCTTCACGCTGAAGAGCGCGATGGAGAACCCGCAGCGCGACGTAAGCCGCATCGTGCTGCCGCCCGCGAGCTTTGTGCACGAGCAGGAGAAGGTGAAGGACCGTTGGCCCGCGGCCGTGCGTTTCATCGAGGAGCGCAAGCTCAACGAGTTCTTCGCGGAGGATGCCGACGACATCGGCGTCATCATCCAGGGCGGCAACTACAACACCATGCTGCGCGCGCTGGAGCGCCTTGGCCTGGCCGACGTCTACGGCAATTCGAAGGTGCCGCTCTATGTGATGAACGTGGCCTACCCCGTGATCGACAGCGAGGTGGTGCGCTTCTGCCGGAACAAGCGCGCCGTCCTGCTGGTCGAGGAAGGTCAGCCCAATTTTGTCGAGCAGAACCTCGCGACGATCTTGCGTCAGACGGGCTGTACCGCCGCGCTCCACGGCAAGGACATGCTCCCGGTCGCCGGCGAATACACGGCCGCCGAACTACTGAAAGGCGCGCGCACCTTCTTCGAGCGCTACGAGCGCCTCGCGCCGCTGCCCGTACCCGCGCCGGTGCGCAAGATCATTCCGCTGACCGAGGTCGCCGCGATCGGCGTGGATGCCGCACCTGAGCCCTCGCGGCCGATCGAGGCGGACGTCCACGCCCGCCCGCCGGGCTTCTGCACCGGTTGCCCGGAGCGCCCGATCTTCAGTGCGATGAAACTCGTCGAGCGCGAACTCGGCGCCCACCACATCAGCGCCGACATCGGCTGCCACCTCTTCTCGATCCTGCCGCCCTTCAACCTCGGCAACACCACGATGGGCTACGGCCTCGGTTCGGCCGGCGCCGCGGCACTCAACGTGCCAGCAGGCAAGCGTGCGATCTCGATGATGGGCGACGGTGGCTTCTGGCACAACGGCCTGACCAGCGGCATCGCCAACGCGGTCTTCAACCGCAGCGACAACCTGACCATCGTCGTCGACAACAACTACACCTCCGCCACGGGCGGGCAGGACATCCCGTCGTCCACCGCGCTGAACCCGACGCGCAGCACCGGCCACGAGATCGAGCAGGCGGTGCGAGGCGTCGGTGTGAAATGGGTGCGCACCTTGCGCCGCACCTACGACATCGCCGGTATGCGCGACACCCTGCGCGAGGCGCTGACCACGAAGGAAAAAGGCCCGAAGGTCCTCATCGCCCAATCGGAATGCATGCTCAACAAGCAGCGCCGCGAGAAGCCACTGGTGCGCAAGGCCGTGGCCGATGGCAAGCGCATGGTGCGCGAGAAGTTCGGCGTCGATTCCGACACCTGCACCGGCGACCACTCCTGCATCCGCCTCTCCGGCTGCCCCTCGCTCTCGATCAAGCCCAACCCCGATCCGCTGCGCACCGATCCGGTCGCGACCGTGCTCGACAGCTGCGTTGGCTGTGGCGTGTGCGGCGAGGTCTCGCACGCCGCCGTGCTGTGCCCCTCCTTCTACAAGGCGCAGATCGTCAGCAACCCGGGCTGGTGGGACCGCACGCGGGAGAAGCTGCGAGCGTCCGTCATCGGCTGGCTCCAGCGCGGCGAGGCGCGAAGGCGCGAGCGCTTCGCCTTCTGAACCCGGCACACCAAGAACGAACCCGCAGATGAATCCGGCACAACCCATCAAGATCGCGATCCTCGCCATGGGCGGCGAGGGCGGCGGCGTGCTGGCCGACTGGATCGTCGACCTCGGCGAGCACAGCGGCTACATCGCGCAGACCACGTCGGTGCCCGGCGTCGCGCAACGCACCGGCGCCACCATCTACTACGTCGAGCTCTATCCAGAGGCGCGGGCCAGCGTCGACAGCGGCCGGCCGGTGCTCGCGCTCATGCCGTTGCCGGGCGACGTGGACCTCGTGCTGGCCTCGGAGCTCATGGAGGCCGGTCGCGCGGTGCAGCGCGGCCTGGTCACACGCGACCGCACCACGCTCATCGCATCGACGCATCGCGTCTATTCCATCGCCGAGAAGTCGGCAATGGGCGATGGCCGCGTCGACAGCGCGCAACTCATCAAGCATGCGGATGGCGCCGCCAAGCGTTTCATTCGCTTCGACATGGCGGACGCGGCCGAACAGGCCGGCAGCGTGATCAGCGCCGTGCTTTTCGGTGCGCTGGCCGGCTCCGGCGTGCTGCCCTTCGGCCGGGCGCAATTCGAGGCGACGATCGAGCGCGGGGGCGTTGGCGTCAAGCCCAGCCTGAAGGCCTTCGGCGCCGCCTTCGATCGCGCGCAAAGCGGGCAGGAACAGGCCGGGGCATCCACCGCGCCGGCGCAGTCGCCGAAGGTTCCAAATCCCACCCATCCCGCCGTGCGTGCGCTGGTGGACCGGGTACAGCGGCAGTTTCCCTCCGCAGCGCATCCCCTGCTGCTCGAAGGCGTTCGCCGCCTCATCGACTACCAGGACCCAGCCTACGCCGGCACTTACCTCGACCGGCTGCAGGAGGTCTTCGCGCTTCCCGCGAACGACCAGGGCCGCCTGGCGGAAACCACAGCCCGTCATCTGGCGCTCTGGATGTCCTACGAGGACACCGCTCGCGTCGCGGCCCTCAAGACCCGCGCCACGCGCTTCGAGCGAGTGCGCGGCGAGACGCGCGTGCAGGCGGGCCAGGTGCTCGCCATCAACGAATACATGCATCCGCGTCTGCAGGAAATCTGCGAGACGCTGCCCGGCGGCATCGGCCGCTGGCTGATGAACTCGAGCGCGCCACGCCGCCTGGTGGAGCGGTTCACCCGGAAGGGCCGTGTCATCCAGACCAGTTCCCTGCGCGGCTTCCTCATGCTGCGCTGCGTCGCCGCCATGAAGCGCTGGCGCCGGTCGACCCTGCGCTTCGAGCAGGAAAACCGGCTCATCGAGCAATGGCTGGAACGCATCGCGCACGCGGCCGCATTCAACCCGGCGCTGGCCGTGGAGATCGCCGAATGCCAGCGGTTGGTGAAGGGCTACAGCGACACGCACGAACGCGGCCTGCGCAACTACGAAGTGGTGATGGATGCCGCGCAGCGCGCCGGCAAGGCACTGGCTCCGGCGACCCTGCGCGAACTGCGCGACGCCGCGTTCGCGGACGAGCACGGCAACAAGCTACGCGCCGTGCTCGCGCAGCATTCGCTGGCTTGAGAAGGAAGCGACGCGATGTCCCACGAAGCACCGGCCACCCTCGCAATGCGCGTCACCGAGGCGCGCACTCTGAATCCGCTGATCCGCATGTTCCGCCTGCGCGCGGAAAACGGCGCGGCGCTGCCAGGCTTCACCGCCGGCGCGCACGTTCGAGTGCAGGTCGAGCTCGGCGATGGCAGCCATGACTGGCGGCATTATTCGCTCATCGATGCCGGCACCGAAGCGGGCGCCACGCAAGCGCCGGCCGAGTACGTCATCGCGGTGCGCCGCGAAGATGACGGGCGGGGCGGATCACGTTTCATGCACGAGCGAGTGAGCGAGGGCGACACGCTGATCATCGAAGTCCCCAAGAACGACTTCCCGCTGCACGAGGGCTCCGGCGACACGGTGCTCGTGGCGGGCGGCATCGGCATCACGCCGCTGATCAGCATGGCCGCGCGCCGCAAGGCCGAGGGCAGGCCCGTGCGCATGTACTACGCCGGCCGCAGTCGTGAACTGATGGCCTTCCTGCCCGAACTGGAGTCCCTGCTGGGCGCCGATCTTTCGCTGCACGCCGACGCGGAAACCGGCGCACCGCTGAACGTGGAGGCGCTGCTGGACGCCTGCGCCCCGCAGGACCAGCTTTATGTCTGCGGCCCCAAACTGATGCTCGACGCCGTCCTGGCGGCGACGCAGAAGCGTGGCTGGACACACGAGCGCGTGCACTTCGAACTCTTCACCGCGCCGGTGGCGGAGGAGGGCGACCAGCCCTTCGAGGTCGAGCTCGCCCAGTCCGGCCAGCGCTTCACAGTGCCCGCCGACCAGAGCATCCTCGACTGCCTCATCGCGCACGGATGCGACCCCATGTTCGACTGCAAGCGCGGCGAATGCGGCGTATGCGCCACGCCCGTCATGTCCGGTGAAATCGATCACCGCGACTATGTGCTGACGGCCCGGGAGAAGGCCGAAGGCAACGTGATCCAGATCTGCATCTCGCGCGCCAAGGGCGACCGCCTGGTGCTTGACATCTGACCGAAGGAGATCCACACGATGACTTCCTACCGCGGCAACCCCGACGCCGTCCGTGCGCTGGTCCGGCCCGACCGCGTGCACCGGGACCTCTACATCAGCCAGGAACTCTTCGAGATCGAGCAGGAGCACTTCTTCGCCAACACCTGGAACTACGTCGGCCACGACAGCCAGTTGCCCAAGCCCGGCGACTACATCAGCAGCGAGATCGCCGGCCGCCCGCTGATCATCGTGCGCCACACCGACGGCGCGGTGCGCGTGATGATGAATCGGTGCGCGCACAAGGGTTCGCGGCTCGTGAGTGCGCCCTGCGGCAACACGGGCAAGTTCTTCCGCTGCCCGTACCACGCCTGGACTTTCAAGACCGACGGCTCGTTGCTTTCCATTCCGTTGAAGAACGGCTACGAAGGCACCGCGCTGCACGAATGCGAGTCCGCCGAGGGGCTCACCCTGGTGAAGAACGTGCGTCTCCACCGCGGCTTCATCTTCGTCAAGATCAACGACGTGGGCCCCGGCTTCGAGGAGTACTTCGGCGATTCGCTGTCCTCCATCGACAACATGGCCGACCGCTCGCCCGAAGGCGAACTGGAGATCGCCGGCGGCTGCCTGCGCTTCATGCACCAGTGCAACTGGAAGATGTTCGTAGAGAATCTCAACGACACCATGCACCCCATGGTGGCGCACGAATCCTCCGCGGGCACCGCCAAGACGATGTGGGCCGACAAGCCGGCGGACGAGCCGAAGCCGATGGCGATCGAGCAATTCGTCCCCTTCATGTCCGACTACAAGTTCTTCGAGGACATGGGCGTTCGCACCTACGACAACGGCCACAGCTTCACCGGCGTGAACTTCAGCATCCACAGCAAGTACAAGGCGATTCCCGCGTACGACGATGCGATGAAGGCCGCATACGGCGAGGAGCGCACCGCCAGGATCCTGGGCATGGCGCGGCACAACACCGTCTATTACCCGAACCTCACGATCAAGGGTGCGATCCAGTCGATACGCGTCGCTCGGCCGATCGCCGCCGACAAGACCCTGGTCGAGAGCTGGACCTTCCGCCTCAAGGGGGCGCCGCCGGAGCTCCTGCAGCGCACCACCATGTACAACCGCCTGATCAACTCGCCGTTCTCCGTGGTCGGACATGACGACCTACAGGCCTACCGCGGCATCCAGGCGGGGCTGCACGCGAGCGGCAACGAGTGGGTCAGCCTGCACCGCAACTTCGATCCCACCGAGACGAAGGGCGGCGAAATCACCACCATCGGCACCAGCGAACTTCCGATGCGCAACCAGTACCGCAGTTGGGTCCGCTACATGACGGAGACGATGTGATGGCGACGCCGCCCGAAGTCACCCGCCAGGATTTGATCGACTTCGTCGTGAACGAGGCGCATCTGCTCGACACTCGCCGCTACGAAGAGTGGAATGCGCTCTTCACCGACGATGCGTACTACTGGGTACCGCTGGCGCCTGACCAGGAGGATGGCATCAACCACACCTCGCACCTCTACGAAGACAAGCTGCTGCGTGACTTGCGCATCGAGCGCCTGAAGAGTCCGCGCGCCTTCTCGCAGCAGCCGCCGAGCCGCTGCCATCACCTGTTGCAGATGCCCGTGGTCGAGACCTTCGACGAGGCCTCGAACCGCTTCGTGTTGCGAACCGCCTTCCACTACACCGAGTCGCAGGGCGACGAGCTGCAGTTCTACGTCGGCACCTTCTTCCACCACCTCACGCTGCGGAGCGGCGCGTTGCGCATGACGCTCAAGCGCGTGAACCTGCTGAACTGCGACGCCGCATTGCCGGCGGTGCAGCTGTTCATCTGAGTGCGATGCAAGCCATGACCGTCCACGATGCCTTCTCTGCCACGGCGCGGCGCGCGCCGCGCGCGGAGTTCCTGTGGACCGATGCCGTCACGGCCGAGGTCTATGGCATCCCCGCCGCCCCGATCACCTGGCACGAAGCCGCCGCCGAGGTCGAGCGCTTGCGCGCGGCTTACGCGGCGGCAGGCTACGCCCATGGCCACCGCGTCGGCTTGCTGCTGGAGAACCGGCCGGCCTTTCTCTTCCACTGGTTCGCGCTTAACGCGCTCGGCGTGAGCGTCGTGCCCATCAATGCGGAGATGCGCTCCGCCGAGCTGGAGTACCTGATCGGCCACAGTGAGATCTGCCTGGCCGTCTCGCTGGCGGGTCGCATCGCGGACGTGCTGGCGGCGGCGAGGCAGGCAGGCCGTCCGCTCGCGGCCATGGGCGCGGACCACGCCGGCGCCTTCCCGGCCGCACCCGGGGCTGCGCCCCGCGCCGGCGAGGCCATCGGCCTGCGCTCCGAGTGCGCCTTGCTCTACACCTCCGGCACCACCGGCCGCCCCAAGGGCTGCATGCTGAGCAACGAATACTTCCTCCGCGCGGGCGAGTGGTATGCCGAGCTTGGCGACCTGTGCGAAGTGAGGCGGGACGCTGAACGCATCATCACGCCGCTCCCGCTCAACCACGTCAACGCAATGGCCTTCTCCACCATGGTGGTGCTGGTGGCCGGCGGTTGCCTGGTGCAGCTCGACCGCTTCCATCCGAAGTCATGGTGGCAGAGCGTGCGGGATTCACGCGCAACGATCATCCACTACCTCGGCGTGATGCCAGCCATGCTGCTCTCCGCGCCGGCATCCGAGGCCGACCGCGGGCACCATGTGCGCTGGGCCTTCGGCGCCGGCGTCGATCGCAAGAATCACGCGGTCTTCGAGTCACGCTTCGGCTTCCCGCTGGTCGAGGCCTGGGCCATGACGGAGACCGGCGCCGCCGCTTGCGTGATGGCCAACCACGAGCCGCGCCACATCGGCACCAGCTGTTTCGGCCGTCGCGAGCCATTCGTCGACATCCGGCTCGTGGATGACGAAGGCCGCGAGGTGGCGGATGGCACGCCCGGCGAGTTGCTCGTGCGCTCCTCCGGCGCGGATCCGAAGCGCTACTTCTTCTCCGGCTACCTGAAGGACGAGGCGGCGACGGAAGAGGCCTGGGCCGGCGGCTGGTTCCACACCGGCGACATGGTCCGCCGCGACGCCGAAGGCAACTTCTACTTTGTCGACCGCAAGAAAAACGTGATCCGACGCAGTGGCGAGAACATCTCGGCCGTCGAGGTGGAGAGCGTGCTCAACCAGCATCCGGCCGTGAAGACCTCGGCCGTTGCCGCGACGCCGGACAGCGTGCGCGGCGACGAGGTGCTGGCCTGCATCGTCCCGCGCGAGGAGATCGCCGAGACTGAGCGCGCCCGCATCGCCGAGAGCATCGTGCAGCATGCGCTCGACCAGCTGGCCTACTACAAGGCGCCAGGCTACGTAGCCTTCGTGCCCGAACTTCCTCTGACAGCGTCGCAGAAGATCCAGCGTGGCCAGTTGCGCCAGCTGGCGCAGGCGCTTCCGGGGCAGAGCCACTGCGTGGACACCCGCGCGATGAAGAAGAGGCGGGCATGACGCGGCAACGTCTCTCCTACGAAGGCGTCGCGGTGGCCGTGCCGGTCACTGTGCCCTATGCGCGTTACTCGACCCGCACCGCGCATTGGTTCATCGGCCAGGCGATGGAGGCGCTGGTCAAGGCCAGCGGCGTGCCCAAGGAGCAGATCGACGGCTTCTGCCTCAGCAGCTTCTCGGTCGTGCCCGATACGGCCGTGGGCGTGACGCAGCACCTGGGCCTGTCCCCGCGTTGGCTCGACCACATTCCCACGGGCGGCGCGTCGGGCGTGATGTCGCTGCGCCGCGCGGCCCGTGCCGTGCAGGCCGGCGACGCCGACATCGTGGCCTGCATCGGCGCCGACACGAACCACGTCGATTCCTTCCGGCAGACGCTCGGCAGCTTCAGCAACTTCGCGCGCGACGCCAGCTACCCCTACGGCTCGGGCGGGCCGAACTCGATCTTCGCCTTCATCACCGCGAACTACATGCGCACCTACGGCGCCACGCGCGAGGACTTCGGCCGCATCGCCGTCGACCAGCGCAGCAACGCGCTGGGCAACCCGAACGCGATGTTCAAGAAGCCGCTGACGCTGGACGAATACATGGGTGCGCGCCCGATCTCCGACCCTATCCACCTCTTCGACTGCGTGATGCCCTGCGCTGGTGCGGATGCCTTCCTGGTGATGAGCGAGGAACGCGCGCGCGACCTCGGCCTGCCGCATGTCGTGGTCAGGGGCGCCATCGAGCGCCACAACGCCTTCGCCGAAGACCCGGTGATGGTGCGCGGCGGCTGGCTGAAGGATCGCGACGACCTCTACGCCCAGGCCGGCGTTCAGCCCGCCGCGCTCGACTTCGTGCAGACCTACGATGACTATCCGGTGATCGTGATGATGCAGTTCGAGGACCTGGGCTTCTGCGAGAAGGGCGAGGGCCCGGCCTTCGTCCGCTCGCACGGCATGCGCTTCGATGGCAGCTTCCCCAACAACACCAGCGGCGGCCAGCTCTCGGCGGGTCAGGCCGGAGCGGCCGGTGGCTTCCTCGGCATGGTCGAGGCCATCCGCCAGCTCACCGACGCCGCCGGGCCGCGGACGGTGCCCGGCGCAAAACTGGGCCTCGTGGCCGGTTTCGGCATGGTGACCTATGACCGCTGCCTGTGCACGGGCGCCGTGATCCTCGGGAGGCCTGAATGACGATGCCCTTGATGCGCCCCAGGCGCAAGAACCCGGTCCTGCGCACGCGGCAGATGAATCTGCCGCCCTGGGCGCGCGGCCGCGTCGCCCTCGGCATCACGGCAGCCGCGGCCGAGGGCCGCTTCGAGCTGCAGACCTGCGAGGACTGCGGCACGGTGCAGTACCCCCCGCGCGAGGCCTGCCACAAGTGCCTTTCGCCGCGCCTGCACTGGCGCGAGCAGTCGGGCGAGGGCGAGTTGCTCAGCAGCACGACGCTGCACCATAGCAACGACCTGTTCTTCCGAGAGCGCCTGCCCTGGCGCCTGGGCCTCGTGCACCTGGACGCGGGCCCGACGCTCATGGTCCATCTGCACGGCGAGGTCGGCGGGGCACCCGAGCGCGTTCGCGTCGGCGCGCGGCTCGACCGCGCGGGCCAGGCGGTATTGATTGGATTTCCGAACGAAGGGAGCGCCCATATGGCCGACGACAAGATGCTGCGTGAGATGACCAGCGATCCGAAGTTTCGCAAGGTACTGGTGACCGACGGCAAGACCGAAGTGGGGCAGGCCCTCGTGCGCGCCCTGGTCAAGGCCGGCGCGGACATCGTCTGGGTCGGCCATGCCGAGCCCTGGAAGAAGATGGGCGGTCTCGAAGACATCACGGCCCTGCCCCAGGTCACGCTGGTGCCGCTGGACCTGACCAACGGCCGCTCCGTGACCGAACTCGCGGGCGAGATCGGCGGCAAGGTCGACATCGTCGTCAACAACGCCGAGCTGCACCGCGGCTTCGGCATAGGCGCGCGGCGCGGTACCGACGTGGCCCGCGCCGAGATGGACATCAACTACTTCGGCCTGCTGCGTCTCGCGCAGGAGTTCGGCCCGGCGCTCAAGGGCCGCTCGGCCGATGGCGCGACGGGTGCCACGGCCTGGGTCAACCTTCTGTCGATCTACGCGCTCTCCAATTTCCCGCCGCACGGCACCTTCAGCGCCTCGAAGGCGGCGGCCCATTCGCTTGCGCAATGCCTGCGCGCGGAGATGCGGCCGGCCGGCATCCGCGTGATCAACGTGTTCCCGGGGCCGATCGACGACGAGTGGAACCAGCATATCCCGCCGCCCAAGCTGGCCGCCGGCACGCTGGCCAACGCCGTCGTCAAGGCGCTGCGCGACGGCGTGGAAGACGTCTACCCCGGCGATGTGGCACAGGAATGGCTTGAGCGCTGGCGCGACAACCCGAAGATCCTCGAACGCGAACTGGCCGCGGGCGGCAGCTGAGCCCGAAGGAAGCGATACATGACAAGCCTCACACAGACATCGCCAGCCGAGTTGCTCGGCGGCCTGGTCAGCGCGCTGGCCACGGGCCGCATCCGCGTGGTCGACCTTACGCAGACGCTCACGCCCGAGTTTCCCCAGATCGCGCTGCCGCCCGAGATGGGCCAGTGCTGGCCCTTCCGCATCGAAGAGGTGTCGAAGTACGACGAGCGCGGGCCGGGCTGGTACTGGAACAACTTCTCTTGCGGCGAGCACACCGGCACGCACTTTGACGCGCCCATCCACTGGATTTCGGGCCGCGACCTGCCGAACAACTCGGTCGACACCATTCCCGTGCAGAACTTTGTCGCGCCCGCCTGCGTGATCGATTGCTCGGCACAGGTGAAGTCCGACCACGACTACCTGATGACGGTCGCCGACATCGAGGCGTTCGAGGCCGCGCACGGCCGCATTCCCAAGGGCGCATGGGTGCTGATGCGCACCGATTGGTCGCAGCGCCATGACCCCGAGGCCTACCAGAACTTCGACGAGACCGGGCAACACACGCCCGGGCCGAGTTCCGAGGCGGTGCAGTTCCTGGTCGAGCAGCGCGATGTGCTGGGCTTCGGCTCCGAGGCCATCGGCACCGACGCAGGGCAGGGCTACCACCTTCGCCCGCCTTATCCCTGCCACTACTACATGCACGGCGCCGGACGCTACGGCCTGCAATGCCTGGCCAATCTCGACCTGCTGCCGCCGACGGGCGCCGTGCTGATCTGCCCGCCGCTGAAGATCGAGAAGGGCAGCGGCAGCCCCTTGCGCGTGCTCGCCCTGGTGGAGAGCCGCGCATGAGCGCGAGGATCGCGGCCGTCACGGGCGGTAGCGCCGGCATCGGCAAGGCCATCTGCGAGGACTTGCTCGCCAAGGGCTACGAGGTGATCTCGCTCGCGCGCCGCAAGAGCGATATCGCCGATCCGAAGATGCACAGCATCGAGGTTGACCTGATGGACCGCGCCGCGACCGCCGAGGCGGTCCAGGGTCTGGTCCGCCGGTTCGAGGTCGACACGTTGGTCCACAACGCCGGTGTCATCCGCGCGGCACTGCTGTCGGACGTGAAGCTCGCAGACCTCGATGCACTGGTCGAGCTGCACCTGGGATGCGCCATCCAGCTGCTGCAGGCCGCGCTGCCGGTCATGCGCGCGCGGCGCTTCGGCCGCGTCATCCTGCTGTCCTCGCGCGCGGCGCTGGGCCTGTCGACCCGCACGAGCTATTCCGCGACCAAGGCCGGCATGCTCGGCATGGCGCGCACCTGGGCGCTGGAGTTGGCGCCGGAAGGCATCACGGTCAACGTGGTCGCGCCAGGACCCATCCGCACCGACATGTTCTACGACGTGGTCGAACAGGGCAGCGAGAAGGAGCGCGCGCTCGCGGCTTCCGTGCCGGTCCGCCGCCTTGGCGAATCGGCGGACGTCGCCCGCGCCGTCGGCTTCTTCGCCGACCCTGCCAACAGTTTCGTCACCGGACAGGTGCTTTACGTCTGCGGTGGCACCAGCGTGGGCAGCCTCGCCCTTTGAGCCCCTCATCCACATCCACAGGAGGATCACCATGACCGTCTCGACCCGCACCCTCGCGCGCACCGGCGCCGCACTGGCCATCGGCATGCTGGCGGCCGCCAGCGCGCTGGCCGCCGACCTCAAGGTTGGCTTCATCACCTCGCTGTCGGGCCCGGTGTCTTCGCTGGGCATCCCGTACGAAAAGGGCATGAAGGCCGCCGTCGCCTACAAGTCCGAAGTGGGCGGGCGCAAGATCCAGCTGGTGCAGCTCGACGACGCGTCGGATCCGTCCACCGCCGCGCGCAACGCACGCAAGCTGATCGACGAGGACAAGGTCGACGTCATCATCGGCACGGCCGGCTCGCCCGGCGCGCTCGCCATCGCCGCCGTCGCCCGCGAGACCCGGACGCCGCTCATCTCCATCGCCAACGCGAACCTGCCGGGCGAGGAGGGCGCATGGATGGTCACGCTGCCGCAGCCCGCGCCGCTGATGGTGAGCGCGGTGGTCGAGCGCATGAAGAAATCGGGCGTGAAGACGGTGGGCTACATCGGCTTCTCGGATGCCTGGGGCGACCTGGTCTACGACGCGCTGCAGAAGAGTGCCGAGCCGGCCGGCATCAAGGTGGTCAGCAATGAGCGCTACGCGCGCGCCGATTCCTCCGTGACGGGGCAGGTGCTCAAGATCGTTGCGCTGCGGCCTGATGCGGTGATCACCGGCACCTCTGGTACGCCGGGCGCGTTGCCGTACCTCGCGCTCGCCGAGCGCGGCTACAAGGGACAGATCTACGGCATGCACGCGCTGATCAATCCCGACTTCGTGCGCGTGGGCGGCACGGCCGTCGAAGGCCTGCTGGCGCCCACCGGTCCGGTCATCGTGGCCGAGCAACTGCCGGACTCGAACCCGATCCGCAAGGTGTCGATGGACTTCCGTTCCGCCTACCAGAAGGCCAACGGCGCGGCGCCGACGGATGCCTTCTCCGCCTATTCGTTCGACGCATGGCTGCTCTTCCTTGACGCGGCCTCGCGCGCCAAGGGCGAGCCCGGCACGCCGCAATACCGCGTGGCGCTGCGCGACGCCATCGTCAGTACCAAGGAGCTGGTCGGCACGCACAGCGTCTACAACTTCAAGCCCGACGACCGCTACGGCTCGGACGAGCGCTCGCGCGTCATCGTCAAGCTGGAGAAGGGCCAGTGGAAGCTGGTCCCCTGATTCCCCGTTCCCGTCTCCTCAACTGTTCCTGAAATGAAAAAGCTCGCACGCATCGTCACTACCACGGCCCTGGCCGTTGGCATCGCCCAGGCCTGGGCGGCCGATCTCAAGATCGGCTTCATCAGCTCGCTTTCCGGGCCCGTCGCGGCGCTCGGCATTCCCTACGAGAAGGGCATACGCGCCGCCATCGCCGAGCATCCGACCATCGGCGGGCGCAAGGTCGAGTTGATCGTGCTGGACGATGCGTCCGACCCCACAACGGCGGGCCGCAATGCGCGCAAGCTGGTGGTCGACGACAAGGTGGACGTGCTCATCGGAACCTCCGGCGTGCCGGGCGCGATGGCCATCGCCGCCGTGGCGCGCGAGCTCAACACGCCGCTGATTTCGCCGACGCCCGTCACCATTCCCGGGCCGGAAGGTGCGTGGACGGTGACCGTGTCGCAACCCTTCCCGCTGATGGTCGCGGCGGTGGTCGAGCGCATGAAGAAGTCCGGCATCAAGACGGTGGCCTTCATCGGCTTCTCGGACGCGCTGGGCGACCTGGCCTTCGACTCGCTGAAGCAGAGCACTGAAGCCGCCGGCATCAAGATCATTGCCAACGAGCGCTATGCGCGCAGTGATTCGTCCGTCGCCGGGCAGGTGCTGAAGATCGTCGCCGCGCGGCCGGATGCCGTGTTCGCGGGCAACTCCGGTACACCCGGTGCCCTGCCGTACCTCGCGCTCGCCGAGCGCGGCTACAAGGGGCAGATCTATGGCACGCATGGCCTGATCAACGCCGACTTCGTGCGCGTGGGCGGCGCCTCCATCGAAGGCCTGCAGGTGCCCAGCGGTCCCGTGCTGGTCGCGGACCAATTGCCCGACAGCAACCCGATCAAGAAGGTCTCGATGGCCTTCCGCGCGGCCTACCAGAAGGCGCATGGCGCGATCCCGACGGACGCCTTCTCCTCCTACACCTACGACTCCTACCTGCTGCTGGCCGACGCGGCCTCGCGCGCCAAGGGCGAGCCAGGCACACCTCAGTTCCGCACGGCGCTGCGCGATGCGATCGTCAGCACGAAAGAGTTGGTCGGCACGCACGGCGTCTACAACTTCAAGCCGGACGACCGCTACGGCTCCGACCGGCGCGCGGTGGTGATCGTGCGCATGGAAAAGGGCCAGTGGAAGCTGGTGCCCTGAGACCACGACGGCCTATGGACACCTACCGCCACCGCCCCGACGCGATCCGCGCGCTCGTGCGGGAGGACCGCGTCCACCGCGACCTGTACCTGAGCGACGAGATTTTCGCGCTGGAGCAGGCCCACTTCTTCGCCAACACCTGGAACTACCTGGGCCACGCGAGCCAGGTGCCGAACGCGGGGGACTACCTGGCGCAGGATATCGCCGGCCGCCCGCTGATGATGGTGCGCCAGCCGGATGCGAGCGTGAAGGTGTTCTACAACCGCTGCGCGCACAAGGGGACGCAGCTGGTGAGCGATGCATGCGGCAACACGGGCAAGTTCTTCCGCTGCCCCTACCATGCCTGGACCTACAAGCTCGACGGCTCACCGCTGGCCATTCCGCTCAAGAGCGGCTACGAGGGCACCGGGCTGAAGGCGTGTGAATCGGGACAGGGGCTGGTCGCGCTGAAGCACGTGGTGGTCTACCGCGAGTTCGTGTTCGTGCGTCTTGGTGACGTCGGGCCGGACTTCGAGGCCTACTTCGGCGAGGTACTGCGCGCCATCGACAACATGGTCGACCGCTCGCCCGAAGGCCGGCTGACGCTGGCGGGCGGCGCCATGCGCAACATCATCCATTGCAACTGGAAGATGTACCTGGAGAACATCAACGACACGGTGCATCCGATGTCGACGCACGAGTCGGCCACGCAGGCCGCCAACGCGCTGTGGCAGGGCCGCGCGCCCGACGAGCCCAAGCCGATGGCGATGGAGCAGATCCTGCCCTTCGGCTCCGGCTACGACTTCTTCGACAAGATGGGCGGACGGGTGTTCGCCAACGGCCACAGCGTGCTGGGCGTGAATTTCAGCATCCACTCCAACTACGCGCAGCTGCCCGAGTATGAGCAGGCAATGCGCGAGGCGCATGGGGCGGAAAGAGCTGCGGACATCCTGCAGCGCTCGCCGCAGAACTCGGTGTTCTTCCCATCGCTCTCGGTCAAGGGATCGCCGCAGGCCATCCGCGTGATCCGTCCGCTGGCGGCGAACCGCACGCTGATCGAGGCCTACGCCTTTCGCGCTGCTGGTGCGCCGGAGCTCCTCTTCGAGCGCGCGATGAGCTACAACCGTCTCGTGTTCTCACCCATGTCGGTGGTCGCGCACGACGACGTGCATCTTTTCGAAAGCATGCAGCATGGACTGCGGGCCGAAGGCAACGAGTGGATCAGCCTGCACCGCGACTACAAGCCTGGCGAGTTCGCCGAGCCCACGCAGACGACCAACGGTACGAACGAGTTGCTGATGCGCAACCAATTCCGTGCCTGGGCCGAGTACATGACGCTGGGCATGGAGGCTTCCGAATGAATGCCCCATCCGATGGCGCGCTGAGCGCATCGGCGCTTCGCGATTTCGTGGCCGCAGAGGCGGCGCTGCTCGACGATGGCCGCTTCGACGAATGGCTCGCGCTCTTCGCCGAAGACGGACGCTATTGGGTGCCGCTCCTGGGAGCCCGCCAGGCGGACCCGCACTCGCACAACTCCATCGCCTACGAAGACCGCCTGCTGCTGCAGCTGCGCGTCGAGCGCTTGAAGAACCCGCGCGCGCATTCCCAGCATCCGCCGAGCCATTGCCAGCACGTGCTGCAGCGCCCGGTGGTCGAGCACGTCGACGCGGCCGCGGGCACCGCCGTCCTGCGGACGCCCTTCATCTACGTCGAGGCGCGCGGCGAGGCACAAGAGACGCTGGCCGGCCGCTACCGCCACGAGCTCGTGGTGGTCGCCGGGGGCTTGCGCATCCGCCAGAAGCGCATCGACCTGCTCAACGCCGGGCGCGCGCTGCCTGCCATCCAGTTGTTCATCTAGATCCCGAGTTTCCCTTCCACGTCACACCCTCCCAGGAGCAAGAACATGAAGAGCTTGATGCAGACCTTGACCCGCTGCGCGGTCACCGCGGCCGCCATGGTCGCCATGACCGGTTTCGCCTCCGGAGCGCTCGCCGCCGACCTGAAGGTCGGGCTCAGCGTCTCGCTCTCCGGCCCGAACTCGTCGCTCGGCGTGCCTTACGCCAAGGGCATGCAGGCGGCGCTGGCCTACAAGCCGGAGGTCAACGGCCGCAAGATCCAGTTGATCGTTCTGGACGACGGCTCCGACCCGACGACCGCCGGCCGCAATGCACGCAAGCTGGTCGAGGAGGACAAGGTCGACGTGCTGATGGGTACCTCCGGCGTGCCTTCGGCCATCGCCATGGCGCAGGTCGGCCGCGAGAGCAAGACGCCGCTGATCGGTCTCACGCCGATAGCGCTCGACCCGGCCGACAACCCCTGGGTCATGACGGTGGCGCAGCCCACGCAGCTCATGATCGACGCGGTGGTGGAGCGCATGAAGCGCAACGGCGTGAAGACGGTGGGCTACATCGGCTTCTCCGACGCCTGGGGCGACCTGGTCTACAACGCGATGATGAAGGCCGCGCCGGCCGCCGGCATCAAGGTCATCAGCAACGAGCGCTACGCGCGCGCCGATGCCTCGGTGACCGGACAGATCCTGAAGATCGTCGCGATGAAGCCCGATGCGGTGATGACGGGCGGCGCCGGCACGCCGGGCGCATTGCCCTTTCTTGCGCTGCAGGAGCGTGGCTTCAAGGGCGGCATCTACGGCCAGCATGGCCTGATCAACCCCGACTTCGTGCGCGTCGTCGGCGCGGCCGGGCAGGGCGCGCTGATGCCCACCGGACCGGTGATCGTGGCGGAGCAGTTGCCGGCCGATCATCCGACCAAGAAAATCGGCCTGGACTTCCGCGCCGTGTTCCAGCGCGTGAACAACGCGCCGACCACCGATGCCTTCTCGGCCTATTCGTTCGACGGCTGGCTGGTGTTCGCGGACGCGGCCGCCCGCGCCATGGGCAAGGCCGAGCCGGGCACGCCGGAGTTCCGCGTCGCGCTGCGCGACGCGATCTTCAGCACCAAGGAGGTGGTGGGCACGCACGGCGTCTACACCTTCAAGCCCGGCGATCTCTATGGCGTGGACGAGCGCGCGCGCGTCATCGTGAAACTCGAAAACGGCCAATGGAAGCTCGCACCCTGATGTTCATCGCAAAGAAAATGGGGAGGACAACCCGATGACATGGGATGTGGCGCTCATCCTGGGCATCGACGGGCTGGCCAACGGGGCCGTCTATCTGCTGGCAGGGCTCGGACTGGTGCTGATCTTTTCCGTGACCCGCGTGGTATTCGTGCCCTTTGGCGACGTGGCCGCGTTCGCGGCCCTGACGCTGGCGGCCTTCGAGACCGGCCGCGTCCCGCCGACGATCGGCCTGGTGCTCACACTGGCCGCGCTGGCCGTTCTGACGGAGGTCGGCGGGCTGGTGCGCAGGGGCGAGCTCGCGCGTATCCCGAGGGCGATCGCGCTCTGGGGCCTGGCACCCGCAGTGCCTTGTCTGCTGGCATGGCTGGCCGCGCGTCCCGGGATGCCGGCGGTGGTGCAGATCAGCGCCACGGTGCTGCTCGTCGTGCCCATCGCGCCGCTGCTGGCGCGCGTGGTGTTTCAGCCGATCGCCGACGCTTCCGTGCTGGTGCTGCTGATCGTCTCGCTCGCGCTGCACTTCCTGCTCTCGGGCCTGGGCCTGCTGTTCTTCGGGCCGGAGGGCTCGCGCACCAGTCCGCTGGCCAGCGGCACGCTGACGCTGGGTGACGGCTTCACCGTCAGCGGGCAGGTGATCCTGATGGTGGCCTCGGCCATCGTGCTGAGCGGGCTCTTCTTTCTGGTGTTCGAGCGCACGGTCGCCGGCAAGGCGCTGCGCGCGACGGCCGTCAACCGTGTCGGCGCGCGGCTCGTCGGCATCCGGCCGGCCCGCACGGCAATGCTCGCCTACGGCTGCGCCTCGCTACTGGCGGGGCTGATCGGCGTGCTGATCGCGCCGGTGACCACGATGTACTACGACTCCGGCTTCATCATCGGCCTGAAGGCCTTCGTCGCGGCCATCATCGGCGGACTCGTGAGCTATCCGATGACGGCGATCGGCGCGTTGGCGGTCGGGCTGGTGGAGAGCTTCGCCTCCTTCTGGAGCGGGGCGCTGAAAGACGTGATCGTGTTCAGCCTGCTGATTCCGGTGCTGATGCTGCGCTCCTTCCTGATGACGCATTCGGAAGAGGAAGAAGACGAGGTGGACCAATGAGCCGCTTCCAACGCCGGCTGCTGGCCGGCCTCGTCGTCCTTGCCTTCGCGCTGGCGCCGGTGCTCTTCGGCAACTTCACGGTCTCGTTGATGAACGACATCGGCATCGGCGCCCTGGTCGCGCTCGGCCTGGTGCTGCTGACGGGCGTGGGTGGCGCGACCTCCTTCGGCCAGGCGGCCTTCGTCGGCATCGCGGCCTATTCGACCGCGTGGCTGACAACGGTGCATGGCGTGTCGCCCTGGCTCGGGCTGGTGTTCGCGCTGCTGCTCACCGGCCTGTCGGCGCTCGCGATCGGCATGCTGACGTTGCGGCTGGGCGGGCATTTCCTGCCGCTGTCGACGATCGCGTGGGGCCTGTCCATCGCCATGCTCTTCGGCAACGTCGATGCGCTCGGGCGCCATACCGGCCTTTCCAATATCCCGGCGCTCCAGTTCGCGGGCTGGTCGCTGGCCGATCCGCGCGCGGTCTACTACCTGATCTGGACCATCGTCGGCCTGGCCCTGCTGTTCAGCTACAACCTGCTGGAGTCGCGTCCGGGCCGTGCCATCCGCAGCCTGCGCGGCGGGGCGACGCTGCTGGCCAGCGTGGGAGCGGACGCGTACCGCGTGCGCCTCTCGCTCTTCGTCACGGCGGCGCTGCTGGCCGGGCTGGCGGGCTGGCTGTATGCGCACATGAACCGCTTCGTGAGCCCCGCACCCTTCGACGTGCGCGCGAGCATCGAGTACCTGCTGATGGCCGTGGCCGGTGGTCTCGGGCAACTCGCCGGGGCGCTCGTGGGGTCCGCGCTGGTGCTGATCCTGAAGAACGGCTTGCAGGACGTGCTGCCGATGCTGACACAGCGTGCCGGGCAACTGGAGGCCATCGCCTTCGCGACGCTGTTCATCCTGCTCCTGCACTTCGCGCGCGGCGGGCTGATGGGCTTCCTGCGCCGCGTGACGCGCGGGCGCTTCACGCGGAAACCTCTTTCGGATGCCGAACTCGCGGCGCCGGTGGAGCCGCTGCCGCATCGCAAGCTGCCGGAGCGCGGCACGCGCATCCTTTCCGTCGATGGCGCCGTCAAGCGCTTCGGCGGCCTGGTCGCGGTGAACGAGGTGAGCTTCGACGTGAAAGCCGGCGAGATCATCGGCCTGATCGGCCCGAACGGCGCGGGCAAGTCGACCATGTTCAATCTGCTGACCTGCACCTTGCCGATGACGGCAGGGCGGGTGCGCTTCCTGGAACGCGATATCGCCGGCATGCCGCAGCGCGAGGTGGCGCGGCTGGGGCTGGCGCGCACCTTCCAGCACGTGAAGCTGCGGCCGCACATGAGCCTGCTGGACAACGTCGCGCTCGGCGCGCATTCGCGCACGCGCTCCGGCGTGCTGAAGGCCGGCCTGCGGCTGGACCGGAACGAGGAGCGCCAGATCCTGCAGGAGGCCAAGCGCCAGCTCGACCGCATCGGCCTGGGCGAGCGCTCGCACGAGCTGGCGGGCAGCCTGCCGCTGGGCACGCAGCGCATCCTGGAAATCGCGCGCGCGCTGGCCGCGGACCCGGTGCTGCTGGTGCTGGACGAGCCGGCCGCCGGCCTGCGGCGCAAGGAAAAGATGGCGCTCGGCGACCTGCTGCGCAAGCTGCGGGAGGAGGGCGTGACGATCCTGATCGTCGAACATGACATGGACTTCGTGATGAAACTCGTCGACCGGCTGGTGGTGATGAACTTCGGCTCCAAGCTGGTGGAAGGCGTGCCCGCCGACGTGCGCGCGGACGAGCGCGTGCAGGCTGCCTACCTGGGGAGCGTCGTATGACCGCCATGCTCGAGATCGGCGATCTGCACGTGTCATACGGGCAGGTGGATGCCGTGCGCGGCGTCTCGCTGTCGCTGAACGCGGGGCAGATCATCTCCGTGATCGGCCCCAACGGCGCGGGCAAGACCACGCTGCTCGCCGCCGCGATGGGGCTGCTGCCTTCCAAGGGCACGCTGCGCTTCGAGGGCGAGGACTTGCATGGCATCGATGTCGAATCGCGCGTCGAGCGCGGCCTGTGCCTGGTGCCGGAGAAGCGCGAGCTCTTCGGCGAGCTGACGGTGCTGGACAACCTTCAGCTCGGTGCCTACGCCAAGCGGCTGCGCAGCGATGCGTTGAAGAAGCGACTGCAATCGGTGTACGACCGCTTCCCGCGTCTGGCGGAGCGCAAGGCGCAGCGCGCCAACACGCTCTCCGGCGGCGAGCGGCAAATGCTGGCGGTGGGCCGCGCGCTGATGTCCGCGCCGCGCCTGTTGATGCTGGACGAGCCGAGCCTCGGCCTCGCGCCGCTGATCGTGCGGGACATCCTCACCATCGTGCGCGGACTGCGAGACGATGGCGTCTCGATCCTGCTGGTGGAGCAGAACGCGCGCGCAGCGCTGGAAAGCTCCGACGAAGGCTATGTGCTGGAGACGGGCGAGATCGCGCTGTCGGGGGCCTCGCAGGCGCTGGCCAGCGATCCGCGCGTGCAGGCAACCTATCTGGGCGGCGGCACGCACGATGACTGAGGATGCGTTCGACGTGCTGCCGCCGCCGCGGCGGACGGTGCCGGCGATCCTTCGGCGGCAGGCAGCAGCCTTCGGCGATCGGCCCTTGCTGTCGATCGCGGGCGTCGAATGGACGCATGCCGAAGCCTCCGGGCTTGTTGCACGGCGCGCGGCCGCGTTGCAAGCCGCGGGCGTGAAGCGCGGAGACCGGGTCGCGGTGATGTGCGGCAATCGTGTCGAAGTCCTCGAACTGTTCCTCGCCTGCGGGTGGATCGGCGCGGCCTCGGTGCCCATCAATACCGCGGCGATGGGACCGCAGATCCAGTACTTCCTGGCCAACAGCGGCGCGCGGCTGCTGGTGATCGAGGATCGGCTCGCCGAGCGGCTTCGGACGGCGGAGCTGTCGCAGACCGCGCTGGAGAAGATCTGGATCGTGGGCGAAGGTGCCGCCCCCGCTGCTTGCGGTGCGGTGCCGGCGGAGGGAATGCCGGACGGCATCGGTGCGGCCGAGCCCGCCGACGTGCAGCCCGGCGACACGCTGGCCATTCTCTACACCTCTGGCACGACGGGGCCGGCCAAGGGCGTGATCTGCCCGCACGCGCAGTTCTACTGGTGGGGCGCCAACACCGGCCGCATCCTCGGCGTGCAATCGAGCGATGTGCTGTGCACCACGCTGCCGCTGTTCCACATCAATGCACTCAACACCTTCGCGCAGGCAGCGCTGGCGGGCTGCAAGGTGGTCTATGCGCAGCGCTTCTCGGCCTCCGGCTTCTGGCAGACGATGAAGAGCTGCGAAGCGACTGTGGTCTACCTGCTCGGCGCGATGGTTCCCATCCTCCTCGCACAGCCCGAAGGCCCGGACGAGCGTTCGCACAGCGTGCGCATCGGCCTCGGCCCCGGTGTGCCTGCCTCGGCCGGCGAGGCCTTCCAGCTTCGCAGCGGCGTGAAGTTGCTCGAAGGCTACGGATCGACCGAGACGAACTTCGCCATTGCCACGCGGCCCGATTCACCGTGCGCGGGCGTGATGGGCTGGCTTCAGCCGGGCTTCGAGGCTCGGGTGGCCGATGCCGCGGATGCGGCCGTGCCTGATGGCGAGGCGGGTGAACTGCTGCTGCGCGCGCACGCGCCTTTTGCATTCGCGACCGGCTACTTCAACATGCCGGACAAGACAGTGGAGGCCTGGCGCAACCTCTGGTTCCACACCGGTGACCGCGTGGTGCGCGAGAAGGACGGTACCTTCCGCTTCATCGACCGGATGAAGGACGCGATCCGCCGCCGCGGCGAGAACATCTCTTCCTACGAGGTCGAGCAGGTGCTGCTGAGCCACCCCATGGTCGCCGCGGTCGCGGTGTATCCGGTGCAATCCGACCTGGCCGAGGACGAGGTGATGGCATCGGTCATCGCGCGGCCCGGGGTCTCGATCGACCCCGTGGAGTTGGCTCGGTACTGCGAAGCGCGCCTGCCGTACTTCGCGATCCCGCGCTATGTGGATGTGGTCGACGATCTTCCGCGCACCGAGAACGGCAAGGTGCAGAAGTACAAGCTGCGCGAGCAAGGGATTACGCCGAACACCTGGGACAGGCTGCCCGCGCAGCCGTCTCGCGCAAGGCCCTGAGACGGCAGGAGGCCCGCGATGAAGGATCACGATGCATTCTCGCTGTCCGGTCGCGCAGCCTTCGTGACCGGTGCCGCGCAGGGACTGGGCCTCGCCATCGCCACCGGTCTGGCCGAGGCGGGTGCGCGCGTCGCGCTTGCGGACCTCGAAGGGCGATCGGAAGCGGCCGTGCGCACGCTTCGCGATGCCGGGCATGGCGCAATGGCGATCGATCTCGATGTTCGCGACGAGGATGCATTCAAGCGATGCTTCGCGCAAGCGGCGGCGCATCTCGGCGGCATCGACGTGATGGTCAACAACGCGGCGCGCACGCCGACAGTCTCGATCTGGGACATCGAGGCTTCCGACTGGGACGACGTGATGGCGGTGAACCTGCGCGGCTGCTTCTTCGGCTGCCGCATTGCCGGGCTGCATATGCGGGAGCGCGGGCGGGGGCGCATCATCAACCTGGCCTCGATCGCGGGCCAGCAGGCCAGCGCCACGACAGGCGCGCACTACGCCGCGTCCAAGGCTGGCATCCTGGCGCTCACGCGCTCCTTTGCCCAGGCGCTGGCGGCTGATGGCGTGACTGTGAATGCCATCGCGCCGGCGGCCATCCGCGGCCCGGCACTGGATGCCCTCGAGCCTGGCGCGCAGCGCGCGCTGATGGATTCGATATTGCTGCGGCGCTTCGGCGAAGGCGCCGAGGTCGCCGCAGCCGTCGTCTATCTCGCCAGCGATGCCGCCGCCTTCACGACCGGCGCGACGCTGGACGTGAACGGCGGCCGCCTGATGCGTTGAACAGGGCAATTCCCTTCCCATCCGCGCGCCCTTGCCGCTGGATTCGACGAGCGCTAAAATAGTTTAGGGCTAAATGATTCATGGCAACTACTATCTGGTCGCCGGCATCCTGGCCATGGAGATCTCATGAAAATCGTCTGCATCGGTGGCGGCCCGTCCGGCCTGTATTTCGCGCTGTTGATGAAGCTTCAGGACCCATCGCGCCAGGTCACGGTGGTGGAGCGAAACCGCCCCTACGACACCTTCGGCTGGGGCGTGGTCTTCTCCGACCAGACGCTGGGCAATCTCCAGTTGGCCGACCCTGTCTCGGCGGCTCAGATCCTCGATGCCTTCAACCACTGGGATGACATCGAGGTGAACATCCGCGGCCACAAGATGCGCTCCGGCGGCCACGGCTTCTGCGGCATCGGCCGCAAGCGGTTGCTCAACATCCTGCAGAGGCGCTGCGAGGATGTCGGTGTCGAGCTGGTGTTCGAGACGGATGTGCAGGACGACACGCAGTACGCCGATGCCGATCTCATCATCGCCAGCGACGGCCTGAACAGCCGCATCCGCACGAAGTACGCCGCCACCTACGAGCCCGACATCGACACGCGCCTGTGTCGCTTCGTCTGGCTGGGCACGCACAAGCTCTTCGAGGCCTTCACCTTCGCATTCGAAGAGACAGAGGCCGGGTGGTTCCAGGCGCATGCCTACCGCTTCGACGACGAGACTTCCACCTTCATCGTCGAGACGCCGGAGCATGTCTGGAAGAAGGCCGGCCTGGACACGATGGAAAAGGAAGAGGCAATCGCCTTCTGCGAGAAGCTGTTCGCGAAGCACCTCGACGGCAACGCGCTGATCTCCAATGCGTCCCACCTGCGCGGTTCGGCGCAATGGATCCGCTTTCCTCGCGTGGTGTGCAAGCGCTGGGTGCATCACAACGGCCACGCGCCCGTCGTGCTGATGGGCGATGCGGCGCACACGGCGCATTTCTCGATAGGCTCCGGCACCAAGCTGGCCCTGGAGGATTCGATCGAGCTGGCGCGCTGCATCCAGAACAAGCCCGGCGATCTGGCCGGCGCGTTGCAGGACTACGAGGCGGTGCGCAGCATCGAGGTGCTGCGCATCCAGAACGCGGCGCGCAACTCCACCGAATGGTTCGAGCACGTCGACCGCTACGTCAACCTGCCGCCGGAGCAGTTCGCCTACTCGCTGCTCACCCGCAGCCAGCGCATCAGCCACGAGAACCTGCGCTTGCGTGACAAGGCCTATGTGGAGTCCTACGAGGACTGGATGGCCGAGCGTTCCGGCGTGCGGCGCATTCCGGCGCAAGTGCCGATCCCGCCCATGTTCACGCCCTACACGGTGCGCGGCGTGACGTTGAAGAATCGCGTCGTGGTGTCGCCGATGGCGCAGTACTCCTGCGTCGACGGCATGCCGGCCGACTACCACCTCGTGCACCTTGGCGCGCGCGCCATGGGCGGCGCGGCGATGGTCGTCGCGGAGATGACCTGCACCTCGCCCGACGCGCGCATCACCCCCGGCTGCCCCGGCCTGTGGAACACCGCGCAGCGCGACGGCTGGAAGCGCATCGTCGATTTCGTGCATGCCAACGCCGATGCGAAGATCGCGTTGCAGCTCGGCCATGCTGGTGCCAAGGGTTCGACCCGTCGCGCCTGGGACGGCATCGACCTGCCGCTCCCGCAAGATGGCGAGGAGCAGAACTGGCCGCTGATCTCCGCCTCGCCGCAGCAATACCTGGATGGCGTGAGCGACTGGTCGCACGCCATGACGCGCGCCGACATGGACCGTGTGCGCGATGACTTCGTGCGCTCTACGCACTGGGCCGCCGAGGCCGGTTTCGACTGGCTGGAGTTGCACTGCGCGCACGGGTACCTGCTGTCTTCCTTCATCTCGCCGCTGACCAATCAGCGCACCGACGAATACGGCGGCGCGCTGGAGAACCGCCTGCGCTATCCGCTGGAGGTGTTCCGCGCGGTGCGCGCGGCCTGGCCGGAACAGCTGCCGATGTCGGTGCGCATTTCCGCGCACGACTGGGTGGAGGGCGGCATCACGCCGGATGATGCGGTCGAGATCGCGCGCGCCTTCAAGGCCGCGGGCGCGGACATGATCGACTGCTCCTCGGGCCAGGTGAGCAAGAAGGAGCAGCCGGTCTTCGGGCGGATGTTCCAGACGCCCTTCGCCGACCGGGTGCGCAACGAGGCCGGCATCGCGACCATTGCGGTGGGCGCGATCTCGGAGGCGGATCACGTCAACAGCATCATCGCGGCGGGCCGCGCCGACCTGTGCGCCGTCGCGCGGCCGCACCTCGCCAATCCGGCCTGGACGCTGATGGAATCCGCGCGCATCGGCTATCCCGACGTGGCCTGGCCGAAGCAGTACCGCGCGGCGAAGATGCAGCTCGAGCGCAACCTCGAACGTGAGCGTGCCGCCGCGGCGCAGAGCGCGGGCCTCTCCGCGCTGGCGCAGGCCAACAGCGCGCTGGGGGTCTGAATGGCTGCCGAATCCAGTTTCCAGGGCAGGCATGCGCTGATCACGGGTGCCGCGCGCGGCATCGGCGCGGAGATCGCACGCACGCTGGCCGCGGGCGGTGCACGTCTGACGCTGCTCGGCCGACAGCGTGACACGCTGCAGCGGTTGGCAGCCGAATTGCCTGGCACGGACCACGCGGTCGTCGTTGCCGACGTGGCCGACCCACAGGCCGTGAGCGTCGCATTCGCGCAGGCGCGCGCGGCGCATGGACCGGTCACGATCCTCGTCAACAACGCTGGCCAAGCCGAGAGCGCGCCTTTCCTGAAGACGTCGATCGAGCTCTGGCAGCGCATGCTGGACGTCAACCTCACGGGCAGCTTCCTCTGCGCCCAGGCCGCGCTACCCGACATGCTTGAAGCCCGCTGGGGCCGCATCGTGAACATCGCCAGCACTGCCGGACAGAAGGGCTATGCCTACGTCGCCGCCTACACTGCGGCCAAGCATGGCGTGATCGGGCTGACGCGCTCGCTCGCCCTGGAGGTGGCCAGGAAAGGCGTGACGGTGAACGCCGTGTGCCCGGGCTATACCGACACCGACATCCTGCGCGCCAGCGTCGCCAATGTGGTCGCCAAGACCGGTCGCAGCGCGGAAGAAGCCATGGCCGAGTTCTCCGCCGGCAATCCGCAGCAACGCATCGTGCAGCCGGCGGAGGTCGCGGATGCCGTGCGCTGGCTGTGCGGCGACGCGGCGGCGTCCATCAACGGGCAATCCATCTCCGTATCGGGTGGAGAAGTGACATGAAGACCAACGACGCATCGCACGCCGTCCTGAGCGATGCACGGGAACTGGGCCACGAGGCCCGCGCCGGCAGCGAAGACCATGCCGTGCTCAAGCTGTGGCTGCGCATGCTCGCGAGCACGACGCAGATCGAGAAGGAGATCCGCACGCGGCTGCGCGAGCAGTTCGGCATCTCGCTCGCGCGCTTCGACTACATGGCGCAGCTCTATCGCTACCGCGAGGGGCTGACGATGCGAGTGCTATCGCGCTACCTCATGGTGACGGGCGGGAACGTGACCGGGCTCACCGACGAACTGGAGCGCGAAGGCGCGGTGGTGCGCAAGAGCAGCCCGGACGACCGCCGCTCCTGGATCGTGAGCCTCACGCCCAAGGGCCGGCGCAGTTTCGAGATCATGGCCAAGGAACACGAGCAGTGGATCCTGGAGATGTTCTCCACGCTCGATGCCAAGACGGTACAGCAACTCCATGCGCACCTCGGCCAGCTGCGCGTGCATTTGGTGCGCGGCGAGCCATGAGCTTCGGCGCCTTCACACGCGAGCGCCTGATCCGATTCTCGGACTGCGACCCGGCAGGCATCGTCTTCTACCCGCAGTACTTCGTGATGTTCAACGGCCTGGTCGAGGACTGGGTCGACGAGGGCCTGGGCGTGGGCTACAAGGCGCTGGTGATCGATCGCCGCGTCGGCCTGCCGACGGTCCGGCTCGAAGCCGATTTCCGCGCGGTGAGCCGGATGAGCGACCGCGTGGCGCTGACGCTGGAGGTCGAGCGGCTCGGCGGCCGTTCGCTGACCCTGGCCTTGCGATGCACGGGTGCGGGGCAGGAGGTGCGCATGAACATGCGGCAGGTGCTGGTGACCACCTCGCTCGAAACCCACCAGGCGATCGACATTCCCCCGGACCTGCGCTCGGCCATCGAAGGGCGCTGAGCGCTGCTCGCGGATCCCTCGGGTCAGCGCGGGGGACGGTCCCGGCAACCGTCGATGAGGTCGATGGATCGCCGGATGCGCTGGGCGATTTCCTCCTGCAGCGGCTGAGGTGTCCGGCTCGACGAGCCCATGAGCAGGATCGCGGCGCCCACCGCCGAAAAAAGCCCGACAAGCAATTCTGCGTAGGTGATGGCGCTCATGAGGAATTCCTGGAGTTGGAGGCCCGTCGCCGGGAGGAGCGCCCAGTCTGACAGCGGCTCCGACCGCCCTCAATACGCCATTTGGAGGAGACCGATCGGCGAACTCCAGCTATTGGACACGCAGGCCTTCCAGGGCCGGATCCGAGGGCGGAACCTTGAGCTTCATGTCGCGCAGCGTCTTCAACAGCAGCCGCGCGATCATGAGGTTGCGGTGGCGCTTGCTGTCCGCCGGCACCACGTACCACGGCGCCCATGCGGTGGAGGTCGAGGCCAGCGCCTTCTCGTAGGCCCGGCCGTAGTCCTCCCAGCGCTTGCGCGCGTCCAGGTCGCCCATGCTGAACTTCCAGCGCTTGTCGGCCTCGTCCACGCGCGCCTGGAGGCGCTCGCGCTGCTCCTCCTTGCTGATGTGCAGCATGCACTTGACGATCATCGTGCCCGTCTCCGTGAGCAGGCGCTCGAAGTCGTTGATCTGCGCATAGCGGCGATGGGTCTCCGCCTTGTCGATCCAGCCTTCGACGACAGGCACCAGCACGTCCTCGTAGTGGCTGCGGTTCCACACCATGATTTCGCCGGCCCGCGGCACGACGGCGTGACAGCGCCAGAGGAAATCGTGTGCACGCTCCTCGTCGCTCGGTGCCTTGAAGGCGCTCACGCGCACGCCGAGCGGCGAGGTGCGCGAGAAGACCCAGCGGATGGTGCCGTCCTTGCCGCTCGTGTCCATGCCCTGCAGCACGAGCAGCAGCTTGCGGCGCCCTTCGGCATGCAGCAGGTTCTGGAGCTTGTCGAGTTCCACCGCGAGTTCGTCGAGCTGGCCGGGCGGCGCATCGTCGTTGAGAAAGGGCGTTTCCGCCGGGTCGATGCCCGCGAGCCTGAACTTGGTGCCGACGCGGTACTTCTTGAAGCTGGCCATGGGCAAGGGTCTCCGTGCGAAAACCGCAGCCTACGCGATATTCAGCGCCGGCTCATTCGTCGTTCGGGTCGATCGAGGCGCTCCAGCGAGCGTCCCAGTCCGCGTGCCTGGCGTGATCCAGGTCCCGCCGGTCGCGCTTGGTCGGCCGGCCCTGCTCGATGCTGAGCGCCGGCTCGCTGCCCATGCGCCGCTGTTCGCGCGCCGCTGCCTGCGCGGCGAGGCTTTCCGCGGTTTCCTCGTAGAGTTGCTGCGCGACGGGTGCCGGCCCGCGCTGCCCGCTGATGCCGCGAACCAGGACGGTCCGCGTGAGCGCGCCCAGCCGGATCGCGACCGTGTCGCCCGACTTCACTTCGCGCGAGGCCTTGGCGACATCGCCGTTGACGTGGATGCGGTTCTTGCCGATTTCCTCCGCGGCCAACGAACGCGTCTTGAAGAAGCGCGCGGCCCAGAGCCATTTGTCGATGCGAAGACGTTCCATGTTCAGCGAGTTTGATCGTGGGGATTGTCGCTCGCCAGCGGGAGATGCACGACGGCGTCCATCCCCGCGGGTCGTCCGCCGGCTTGCCTGTTGTCCAGCGCGATGCGTCCGCCCAGCGCCTGGACGATCTCGTGGCAAATCGCGAGCCCCAGCCCGGAGCCGCTGCCCACGTCGCCGGCGGCGAAGGGCGCGAAGAGGCGCTGGCGCAAGGCGTCTGAAATGCCCGGGCCTTCGTCGCTCACCTCCAGCACCGCCTGGCCGGCTTCGGCGCGTACGCGGACCGCCAGTGCCGCACCGCGCGGGCTGTGCTTGATCGCGTTGTGCAACAGGTTGCGCGCGAGCTCCTGCAGCATCCACAGATGCGCGCGCACTCGCACCGGCTGCGCAGGCACCGCGAGCTCGAAATCGAGCGCCTTGTCGGCCAGCAGCGGCGAGACGTCGAGCGCGACCTGGCGTACCGCCTCACCGAAGTCCAGCTCGACAGACTCCGGCTGCTGCCTCAGTTGTTCCACCTTGGCCAGCGACAGCATCTGGTTGGCAAGTGCCGTGGCGCGCTCGACCGTCTGGCTGATCTCGCCAAGGGCCTGCTCCGGCGGAACATCGCCGCGTCGGGCGGACTGCACCTGCGCTTTCAGTACCGCGAGCGGCGTGCGCAACTGGTGGGCGCTGTCGCGCACGAAGCGCTTCTGGTGGTCCAGCAGGCGTTGCAGCCGGCCCATGACTTGCGTCGTGGCATCGACCAGCGGCCGCAGTTCGCGCGGCGCGGCCGGTGCGTCGATGGGCGAGAGATCGTCCGCCGCGCGGCTTCGGATCGCTTCGCCGAGTTCGCGCACGGAGCGCGTCGCGCGGTGCACCACGAGAACGGTCACGGCGGCGATGACGGCCAGCAGCACAAGCTGGCGCCAGAGCGTGTCGACCAGGAGCTTGCGCACCAGCGTCTCGCGCAGTTCCAGCGTCTCGGCCACCTGCACCACCGCCATCCCGCGGCCGTGGGCGCTCGCCACCGGCTGCAGCAGCACCGCCACGCGCACCGGCATGCCGCGAAACTCCGCATCGTAGAAATCGACCAGTGCCGCATAGGGCGGCCGGTCGGGCAGCTTCCCGCGCCAGAAGGGAAGTTCGCCGAAGCCGGAAACCATCTCGCCGCTGAGCGCGGAGACGCGGTAATACATGCGGCTCTGGTTGTCGGCCTCGAAGGCCTCGAGCGCGGAATAGGGGACGACTGCACGAAGGCTGGCGGCCTCGTCGTAGCCCTCCACGTCAAGCTGCTCACCGATGGTCTTGGCGGAGGCGAGCAGCGTGCGGTCGTAGGCGGTCGTCGCGGCGGCCAGGCTCTGACGGTAGAGGCTCACGCTGTTGATCACGATGAAGAGCGCGACCGGCACCAAGATGCCCAGCAGCAGCCGCGCACGCAGCGACGAGGCGCCCTTCATGCCTCCTCGCGCAACAGATAGCCGAGCCCGCGCAGCGTCATCAGCGCGGCGCCGGTGCCCGCGAGCTTCTTGCGCAGGCGATAGACGACGACCTCGATCGCTTCGTACTGGACGTTCGTCTCGCCGGGGAAGACCAGCTCGAAGAGCCGCTCCTTGGTCACCGCATGGCCGGGCTTGACCATCAGCGCCTTGAGCAGCGCGAGTTCGCGCGGCGTGAGTTCGAGCACTTCGTTGCGGTGGTAGATGGCACCGCTGTCGGCTTCGTAGCGCAGCCCGCCGACCTGCTGCGGGCTGGCCGCGGCCTCCGGCCCGGCGTGCTGGCCGCGCCGGTGCAACGCGCGAATGCGGGCCTCCAGTTCGTCCAGGTCGAAGGGCTTGGGCAGGTAGTCGTCGGCGCCCGCATTGAGGCCGACGATGCGGTCGCCCACCGTGCCGCGGGCTGTCAGCAGCAGCACCGGCGTCCGCAAGCCCGCGGCGCGGGCCTGTGCCAGCACGTGGAGGCCGTCCAGGTTCGGCAGGCTGAGGTCCAGCGCGACCACGTCCGGCTCCAGCGCGCGCCACTGCGCCACCGCCTCGGCGCCGTCGCCGCACAGGCGCACGTCGATCTGCCGCCGGCCGAGCGTGCGCTGCAGCGTGGTTTGCATCGTGGGGTCGTCTTCGACTAGCAGCAGCTTCATGGCCGGGATTTCGGTGTTTACCCCAGTGCACTGGACAGCCAACTGACAGCGGGGCGGCGCATCATAGCGGCGTTCAGATTCTGCAATCCAAGGAGACATGCATGCGTCGAGATACCTTTTTGAAGTCGATGGCCGCGCTCGCCGCCTCGGGAGCCCTGCCGATGTCGGCATGGGCGGCCACCAACGTCAAGATGATGATCCCCGCCAATCCAGGCGGCGGCTGGGACACGACCGGCCGTGCCCTGGGCAAGGCCCTGACCGATGGCAAGCTGGCCGACACGGTCACCTATGACAACAAGGGCGGCGCCGCCGGCGCGCTCGGCCTGGCGCAGTTCGTCAATGGCTCCAAGGGCGACCCGAACGCGATGATGGTCATGGGTGCCGTCATGCTGGGCGGAATCATCACCGGCAAGCCGCCGGTCAGCCTCTCGCAGGCCACGCCGCTCGCGCGCATCACCAGCGAATACAACGTCTTCGTGTTGCCGGCCAATTCGCCGCTGAAGAACATGAAGGACGTGATCGAGCAGCTCAAGAAGGACCCGGGCAGCGTGAAGTGGGGCGGCGGCTCGCGCGGCTCCACCGAGCACATCGCGGCGGCCATGATCGCGCAGAAGGTCGGCGTGGACCCGGCCAAGATCAACTACGTCGCCTTCCGCGGAGGCGGCGAGGCCACCGCCGCCATCCTGGGCGGCAACGTCACGGTCGGTGGCAGTGGCTACAGCGAGTTCGCCGAGTACATCAACGCCGGCAAGATGAAGGCCATCGCCGTCACCTCCGCCACGCGCCTGCCCGGCATCAACGTGCCGACGCTCAAGGAGCAGGGCATCGACGTAGAACTCGGCAACTGGCGCGGTGTCTACGGCGCGCCCGGCATCAGCGCCGCCCAGCGCAAGGCGTTGACCGACATGATCCTGGCTGCGATCAAGACGCCGAGCTGGGCCGAGTCGATGAAGAAGAACGACTGGACGCCCGCGGTCATGGCCGGCGACGAGTTCGCGAAGTTCGTGGACGACGAGTTCGCCAGCCTGCGCGCGACGATGGTCAAGTCCGGCATGGTCTGAGCCGGCCCGCGCCTCCCACGCGGGAGCACGCCGTTCGACGGCGTGCTCCCTTTTTCCTTGATACGCGAGGTCCAGAAGAATGACCAACACAGACCCCACATCGACTTCATTGCACTCGGCACCCGTGCTCTGGCCGCAGACGCTGGTCGGCGTCGGCGTGCTCGTCGCCGGACTGGCGCTGGCCTTCGGCGCCATCGGCATCTCCTCCGAGGCGGGCTACGGCGGCGTCGGGCCGAACTTCCTGCCGTGGCTGGTGGCCGTCGTGCTCACCCTGTGCGGCGCCTGGATCCTCTGGGAATCGCGCACCGGCGGCTTCCGCGACCTGGAGGCGCCCTCTGGCGCGGTGCACGGCTACTGGGCCGGCTTCGTCTGGGTGTCGGCGGGGCTGCTGCTGAACGCGGCGCTCATCACCACCATCGGCTTCATCTTCAGCTGCACGCTGTGCTACCTGCTGGCCGTGCAGGGGCTGCGTCGCGCAAGCGGGCAGGGCGGCGTCAATTCGCCGCGCACGTGGCTGATCGACATCGTGACGGGCATCCTGATCTCCGCGCCGGTGTTCTGGATGTTCACTCAGTTCCTGGCCATCAACCTGCCGGGTCTCACTTCGACGGGGTGGCTCTGACATGGAAATCTTCAATGCCCTGATGGCGGGTTTCGCGGCGGCGATCACGCCCGCCAACCTGCTGTGGTGCCTGGTCGGCTGCGCGCTCGGCACGGCGGTCGGCGTGCTGCCCGGCATCGGCCCGGCGGTGGCGGTGGCGATGCTGCTGCCGATCACCGGCAAGGTCGACGTGACGGCCTCGATGATCTTCTTCTCCGGCATCTATTACGGTGCGATGTACGGTGGCTCGACCACTTCCATCCTGCTGAACACGCCCGGCGAGACGGCGAGCATGGTGACGGCGATGGAGGGCAACAAGATGGCCAAGAGCGGCCGCGCGGGCGCCGCGCTCGCCACCGCGGCCATCGGTTCCTTCGTCGCGGGCACCATCGCGACGGTGATCGTGACGCTGTTTGCGCCTTTCGTGGCCGACTTCGCCGTCAAGCTCGGGCCGCCCGAGTACTTCCTGCTGATGCTGCTGGCCTTCACCACCGTGAGCGCGGTGCTGGGCAAGAGCACGCTGCGCGGCATGACGGCGCTGTTCATCGGTCTGGCCGCGGGCTGCATCGGGCTGGATCAGATCTCCGGACAGGGTCGCTATACCGGCGGCATCCCGGAACTGCTCGACGGCATCGAGATCGTGCTGGTCGCGGTCGGCCTGTTCGCCGTCGCCGAGGTTCTGTACGCCGTCCTGTACGAAGGCAAGGTGGTCGAAGGGCAGAACAAGCTCAGCCGCGTGCACATGACTGCGCGCGACTGGAAGCGCTCCATTCCAGCTTGGCTGCGCGGCACGGCCATCGGTACGCCCTTCGGCTGCATCCCGGCCGGAGGCACCGAGATCCCGACCTTCCTGAGCTATGCGACCGAGAAGAAGCTCGCCAGGGATTCCGATGCCAAGTCCGAGTTCGGCACCACGGGTGCCATCGAGGGCGTGGCCGGCCCGGAGGCGGCCAACAACGCGACGGTGACGGCTGCGCTGATCCCGTTGCTGACGCTGGGCATTCCGACCTCGAACACCACGGCCATCCTCCTGGGCGCGTTCCAGAACTACGGCATCCAGCCGGGGCCGCAACTCTTCACGACCTCCGCCGCGCTGGTGTGGGCCCTGATCGCCTCGCTCTACATCGGCAACGTGATGCTGCTGGTGCTGAACCTGCCGATGGTGGGACTGTGGGTGAAGCTGCTCAAGATCCCGAAGCCACAGCTCTACGCCGGCATCCTGATCTTCGCGACGGTGGGGGCCTATGGCATGCGGCAGAGCGCTTTCGACCTGGTGCTGCTGTACGTCATCGGCGTGCTGGGCGTGATCATGCGGCGCTTCGACTTCCCGACCGCGCCCGTGGTGGTCGGCATGATCCTGGGGCCGCTCGCCGAAGCGCAACTGCGCAACGCGATGTCGATCGGCGAGGGCAGTGCGGCCGTATTCTTCCAGCGCCCGATGTCGATCGTGCTGATCGTCATCGTGGTGGGCGTGCTACTGCTGCCGCGCCTTGCCAAGCGCATGAGCGACCGGAAGCTGCGCGCTGCGGCGGGTTGAGCCGGGCGCGCAGTCCAGCCCCGCGCCATCAGTTCGCGCCGGACTCGCTTTCCAGGCCGGCGCTGGTCATGACCTCGGTGCGAGCGCCTTTCAGGCGCTGCACCTCGGCGATGAAGGCCGGGCCGTTGCGCATGCGTTGGTACGTTGCCAGCTGTGCGCGGTATGTCGGCCCCGACGGGTCGAAATTGTCTTGCTGCGAGACCTGCGCCAGGCCTGACTTGATCCAGAGATTCAGGTCCGCCGCCACTTCAGCGCGGCTGAGCGTGCCGGGCGCGACATCCGCCGGCCCGACGCGAAGTTCCTGCGGCGCTTGGGCAATGGCGCTGCCAGCCTCCGCTTCCGCGGCGACGCTGGCTCGGCTGAGGCTGCCCGCCGCCGGGATCGGCGCGCCGACCCATTGCTCCGCTGGCACCGTCTGCGCGGACACGGCACCGGCGAGCACCAATGTGGAAAGACCGAAAAGTTGCCTGGCATCCATGATGAAATCTCCTTTAGGCTGTGTGTGGGCGCGGAGATCGCGGCCATCACGGACGTGACTGTGTCGCTCCTACGCCGAACGGTCTGTGCGTTTAGGCACAGCTTTCTTCACCCGGGCCAGCCGTGCCGCCGGAGACGAACATGGCGCTTCAACGCTCAAGCCTTGCCCTGCGGCACATCGCGTTGCTGGATGGCTTGTCGACCCAACGCCTGGACCTGATCGCGCAGCAATGCCGATGGCAGAGCCTGCCGGCCGGCCAGGCGCTTCTGGTGCGCTCCGAGCAGAAGAGCGAGGTCTACTTCCTGGTCTCGGGGCGGTTGCAGGTGACGACCTATGCGGCCAACGGCCGGCAGGTCACCTTCCGTGATTCGCTCGAGGGCGAGCATTTCGGCGACATCGCGGCCATCGACGGCATGCCCCGATCGGCCGACGTGGTCACGCTCAAACCCAGCGTGGTGGCGAGCCTGGAGCGCGGTGCTTTCATGGATTTGCTGCGTGACGAACCGGTTGTCGCCGGCCGTGTGATGCGGGGCCTCGCGGCCCTGGTGCGCCAACTCTCGGAGCGCGTCATCGATCTCAGCACGATGGGAGTGCAGAACCGCGTGCATGCGGAATTGCTGCGTCTGGCACGGGCAGCGGGCGTCGAGGGCAACCGTGCCCGCCTGGACCCAGCGCCGACACATGCCGAACTGGCGAGCCGAATCAGCACCAATCGGGAACAGGTGACGCGCGAGCTCAACGCGCTGCGGCGAGAAGGGGTGCTTGTGAAGGAGCCCAGAGCACTCGTGGTGGCCGATGTCGAGCGGCTCGAGCGCAAGGTGGTGGAGGTGCGAGGTACGGTGTAGCGCGCCGGAAAAAAAAGCCCGGGTTCCATGGCCTCCCTTGAACCCGGGCTTTGCTCCCCCTCTCTTTTGTCCTTCCTCTTCCCCGCCTCAGCGGTCGTACGCCTCCAACCCGACGATCGAAGGCCCATCGCTCGCCGCGCGGTCCACCGAGACCTGAAGCCTCCAATACCGTCCTCGGGGAACGGTGATGGTGCGCTTCACCAAATCGTTGCCGGCAACTGTCGCCAAGTCGAGCCACTCCTCGGTGTTTTCCAGTTGGCCAATGATGTGAAAGTCAATGGCTCCGTGCTCCGTGAAAGTGGTGGTTTCCGTGGGCTCTTGCTGCTTGTGATCGTCTTGACGTGAATAGATCACCAACGTGTTCAACTCGACCCCGCCCTTGCCTGGCCCAGCCGCGCAAGCCCCATCCAGGTCCTGGCAATCCGCGCCGCTGAGATCGAGCGAGTAGGCGGCGGCGCCGCTGATCCGATTCCCCCATTTGCCGGATCCGTCCCATCCCTGGTGAACATGGTCCCCATCGTTGAGTTGGGGATAATAAAAAACTTCGAAGTTCGGGCTGCCAAGCGAAATGTAGGCCGGCACGCCGCGCACAAGATTCCCATTGGCAGGGCAATCTTTGGTTCCTGCATCAACAGCCGGGCCGACGTCGAGTTGCAGGTTCCGGATTTCGTGGTGATTGGTGGCGGAACCGTTCGCTGCCGATACGCCAACCTTCAACGATGCTGGGGCTGGGTACGGGTAGTCGAAATTTTCGATAACCGGTTGATCGTTGATCGACAAATGAACGGTATAGCCGGGCCTGTATTTTTTTGGGGTGAACTGGGCAACGACATGCTTGATGCCGCCAGCGTCGATCACCTGTTGGCGGCTTGTGTATTTCGGCCCGGGATAGGACAGCGGTTCGGCCAGCTTGAAATTCTCCACGAATCCCCAATTTCGCTCGGCCGAACCTCGGATTGCTACCGCGTTCGGGGTGAAGGGGCCATCGGAGCGGCCTTTGTTGACGATGATATGAGAGAAATTTCCGAACTCATCGAGCCCCACGCCAATATACGCGCCGGGAATGCCGCTGTACCCGAGCGTTCCTCCGATGAAGTGGCCTGTCCCTGCATCAGGAACACCAGCATCGAACAGATACAGCGCAAGTCCGTCCGCTCCTGCCGGGTGGACAGGGTTGGCGCCACCCCAGCTGAGGTAGTCGAACGCAAGCCGCAAGACTTGGCCCACTGGATCGATCGTCTCGTTCAGGTTGACGCGGGACCAGCCGGCTCGTACCCCGGCCGCGGTCAGGCGGTGCCATCCTGCTTCTGCTGTTTCCGCGCTCTTGCTTGAAAAATCCCAAGTGAAATTTGTCATTCCTCTGCTCCCTTTTATTGCGATGATTTCTCTGTTGTGACAGTTGATCTGAATGGCATTCGAAGTAAATAATTGGTCATGATCGGTGATGTTTGGATCGCCTTCGGGTCATGACTGGAAGAGCAGATTTGATGCCAGGCATGACTTTCTTTGAAGATATCTCTCTTGCGCGAATCGAAAAAGAAAGATGCCGATGCGGGCCGCTCCTGCTCGGCCAAGAGCGACGGCGCCCATTCATGCAGTTTTGTCACTTAGATCAGACATATGATCAGATTTCAGCGGCCGCAATGCGGGGCTTCGCATGGAGGTTTGATTCGGGACACCACTTGAACGCGGAGAAACGGCTCTTGTCCACGCGACGTGACACGCGCACTGGCTGGGCTGATTCGGATCCTTCCAGCGCCAGCCCCAGCGTGGTCTCGATCGGGGAGAAAGAAGGCTCTCCAGGCGTAGAGACTGGCTCCGCCCCCGTGAAGCGCAAATTTTCGGTTCGAGTCCTACGCCGATTCCAGTCGGCGCCGACACGAACCTGGCCGCCTTCCCGTAGCCTCCGACGATCAGCATTCCAAGTGGCCGGCCATCCATGTACCTCGATCGCGCCGACGCAGGGCTTCGGTTGGCGTCTCTCCTTGCAAGCTATCGGCCTGTTCCGAACGGCATCGTCCTGGCGCTTCCCAGGGGAGGCGTGCCGGTCGCCGTGCCGGTCTCGCTTGCGCTGGGGTGGCCGCTTGACATCCTCATCGTGCGGAAACTGGGCGTGCCGGGCCACGAGGAATACGCGATGGGCGCGATTGCGAGCGGCGGCGTCAGGGTCACGACCTCCGCTTTCAGGGAACTGGGCCTTTCAAGTCGCGAGTTCGAGCGCACCGCGCAAAACGAACTGGTTGAACTGGTGCGGCGCGAATCCGCCTACCGCGAACGGCGCCCCGCGCTGCGGCTCGATGGGCGCACCGCCATCCTCGTCGACGACGGCCTCGCCACTGGCGCATCGATGCGCGCGGCTGTTCGTGCAGCGCGCGGCCTGGGCGCCCGCCGGGTCGTGGTCGCCGTGCCGGTGGGCAGCGCGGAGGCCTGTCAGGCCCTTCGTTCAGGGCCCTTGGCTGCAGACGACGTGGTCTGCGCGAGCATGCCGTCGCCCTTCATCGCGGTGGGTGCCTGGTATCAGGACTTCACACAAGTGAGCGACCAGGAGGTGATCGACGCGCTGGCGGCAGCAAGCCGGGCGAACGCCGCCGAGCGATGCTGATGGACAGTGCGGCCGTCATTGTTTCCCGGCCGTGAACGCCGCGGTTCGATTCGTACGGGTTTCTACTGAGCTTTTGGGCGCAAA
>CBIHOG010000015.1:0-97680 GCA_966211435.1 uncultured Variovorax sp.
GGGCAACCGGGCGCGGAGAAAGTAAGGACCGTGGCACTCGGCATCCAAGAGCAGTGAGGGCCACGACCCTCACGGCTCATGGAGCCGATGTCCAACTGTCCAAACGTTCAACTCTCTGTCAAGGAAGCATCATGAAATCGAACCGAATCCTCGCCATTGCCGCCCTCAGCCTGCTCGCCGCCGCCGGTGCGCAAGCTGAAAACTATGACGGCGTGCACCCGCTGACCCACTCGGCCAGCCGCGCTGAAGTCAAGGCGCAAGCCGTCGTCGCCGCGCACAGCGCCGACCCCTATGCGGAAGGCTTCGATGCCGGCCCCGCCGCGCCGATCAGCTCCGAAGTCGCCCGCGCCGACGTGAAGCAGCAGGCGGTCGTTGCCGCGCACAGCGCCGACCCGTATGCCGACGGCTTCGACGCCGGCGTTCCCGAGGCCATCGCTTCGGACGTCGACCGTTCGGCGGTGCATTCGCAAGCCGTCGCGACGGCGCGCGAGTCCCGCCTGAACGTGTACGGCAAGTCGTTCTGACATCCCCATGGCAGAACGCGGCGACGTCCACGCTGCCGAATGGGCGTTGACCTCGGAGCGCGTCCACGCGGCGGCGCGCCGGCGCCGCGGAGCCTGTGCGGCGCCGTCATGACAGGCACCCCGGCGCCAGCGCCGGGATTCTCCCTTCCCGCTCCCTCACTCACCAGGCCTCGCTGACGCCACCGACAGGTGGCCGTCAGCGCAGCGCTTGCGCGGGCCGGTAGCGGTCACATCGAACGTCCCTGAAATGTGTGCGCGCCCCACATTGGGTTTGCGCGGCGCTGCGCCCAGACTATCGCCGGTCGCGAGCGCATCGGAAGGCGAACCGCGTCCCGGCGAGCCCACGGTTTCGTGGCGCTCGTTCGATGCGCCGCGCCAAAGGATGGCCGCCAGCCCGGGCCTGGTGGCCAAGACAACTGAAAAACAGGAGACTTCACATGATTCGCCACTTACGCGCGGGCGCGGCCTGCGCCGCTTTCGCCATGCTGTCCTTGAGCGCTTGCGGCGGCGGGGGCGGGGACGACCCCCCGCCGCCGCCCGCGGCACCTGCCGCCTCCCTCGAACGAAGCACCGTCTACGGCAAGGTGCTCGGCAGCGACGATTCCGCGACGAACGGCACCTACAGCTGGAAGGGCGTGCCCTTCGCCAAGCCGCCGGTCGGTGCCTTGCGCTGGAAGGCGCCGGTCGATCCGGATGCGTGGACCGCCACCCGCGCCGCGCAAAAGCTGGGCAATGCCTGCGTGCAGACGGGTCGTCTCTACGGCCCCGGCCAGAACAACCAGTACGACGCGACCATCGGCACGTCGATCGGCAAGACCACGGGCTCCGAGGATTGCCTCTACCTCAACATCTGGGCGCCTTCGACGGCGTCCGCGACGGACAAGCTGCCCGTCATCGTCTTCGTCTACGGCGGAAGCAACATCACGGGCTACACGGGCGACCCGGTCTACGACGGCGCGGCGCTGGCGAAGTCAGCCAACGCGGTGGTCGTGACGGTCAACTACCGCGTGGGGATCTTCGGCTTCCTGGCCTCCCCGCAGCTCAAGGCCGGCCTGGATGCGAACGACGACTCGGGCAACTACGCGATCCTCGACCTCATCAAGGGCATGAAGTTCGTCAACGCGAACATCGCGGCCTTCGGCGGGGACCCGGGCAACGTCACGCTGATGGGCCAGTCGGCCGGCGCGGTCAACATCTATGCGCTGATGGTTTCGCCGCTGGTGGTCAACACCAAGCCGGCGCTGTTCCATCGCCTGGTGCCGCTGAGCGGCGGCGTGGCGACGGCGACCACCCAGCCGAGGCAGGTCAACGCGCTTCTGGCGGCCCTGCTGGTGGCCGACGGCACGGTGGCGGATACCACGGCGGCCGCGACCTTCATCGCCGCGCAGAGCAACGCCGACCTCGCCGCCTACCTGCGCTCCAAGAGCGCGGACACGCTGCTGCAAACCGTGCTGACGAAGCTGGTGCCGCTCGGGCTCTCGGCCTCCAACCCGCTGAACGACGGCGTGGTGGTCCCGGTCAATCCGATCGCGGCGATCAACGCGGGGCAGTTCCTGAAGGTGCCCGTGATGGCCGGCTACACGCGTGACGAGACCAAGCTGTTCCCGCAGAACCTGGCCACCTCGCCCGCGCTCGGCGGCATCAGCGGCCGTTTGCTCGACGACCCGACCGTGTTCGCGATGGCCTACAGCTACGACCCGAATGCCGCGCCGACGACTTCGGTGGAGCAATGGATTCCGGGCCAGTACCTGCCCGTGACGACGCCGGTGACCGGCTTCAACGCGAAGACCGACCTGTACAACCAGAGCTTCTTCATCGCGCTGCGCAAGCAGATCTTCCCGGTGCTGCAGGGGCAGAACGTTCCGCTGTGGTGGTACCAGTTCAACTGGGACAAGGCGCCGGCACCGTTCAACGACATCTTCGGCGCCGCGCACACCTGGGACTTGCCCTTCATCTTCGGCAACTTCGGGCCTTCGCTGTACTCGAAGTTCGTCAATTCGAAGGCGAACGAGCCGGGGCGGCTGCAGCTGTCGGACGCGATGATGAAGAGCCTCGCGGCCTTCGCGCGCACCGGAGATCCGAACAACGGCGCGCTCGGCCTCGTCTGGCCGCAGTATCCGTCGATGCTGAACTTCGACGCCTCGCTCGCCGCGAAGGCGATCACGGTGCAATAGACGCCACGCGCCGGTGCGGCGCGTCCTCGCCGCTAGCGCTCCGAAGGCGGCGAGGACGCGCCGAGGCTCCACAGCCGCAGCGCCACGTGGATCTCCAGCGCCTTGCTCGCGCTTCCCCAATGCCCGAGCATTTCCTCCACGTTGGCCAGGCGCTGGCGCACGGTGTTCACGTGGATGCCCATGCGCGCTGCCGTGGTCTTGGCGTTCTGGTTGTTGTCGAAGTAGGACAGCAGCGTGGAGGTGAGCTCCGAGCCGCGCCTCCTGTCGTGCGCCAGCAGCGGGCCGATGGCCGAGTCCAGGAAGATGTTCAGGCTCGCCTGATCATGCGTCTCGAAGAGCACCGAGTAGAGCGCCATTTCGTTCTGCCCGACGATGTCGCCCCGGATGCCCAGGCGCCCGAGCACCGAGAGCGCGCGCCGCAAGGCCGCGTAGAGCGAAGGCAGTTCCGCCGCCGACTGCACGGGGCGCGACAGCACGCCGCGATAGTCCGCGCCCAGCTCTTGCCGTGCGACGGCCTTGAGGCTCTCGGCGACGTCGTGCCCCTTGGTCGCGCCGCACACGATGGCGAGCGCGCCGTCGATCTCGCCGAGCACGAGCTCGGACCAGGGCGCGGACCCTCGCAGCCGCCGCACCCAGGGCGCGGACACCGGCTTGTCCAGCTCGACCACCATGAGGGAGATGGGATGGGAGAGGTCCAGCCCGAAGCGGTCGGCGCGGTCCTGCGTCAGGGCCGGCTCGTCCTGCCGGGGCGACACCAGGGTGCGCAGCAGGTCGGAGATGTCGCGGGTCTTGCTCGCCTCGACCCGTTCCTGTGACAGCAGCACGATGCCGATGATGCTGGAGCTTCGCTCGAAGGTGCGCAGCGAGACGTCGCGCAGGTCCTCGTGGCGGAACAGCAGCACCGCGCCGAGCACGTCGCTGCCGCCGATCACCGCGATCGCGCGGCAGAGTTCGTCGCCCGCGCGGTAGGCGAAGGCCGAGCGGCCGGCCTGGCGGCTTTCGCGCAGGGCTTGCATCAGCGCGGCGCTGTGCTCGCCATGCGGCGCGTAGGCGTCGGCCGCCGTGCCGGCGTAGCCTGGCGCGCTCGCCCTGCCGATCACCTGGCAGGCCTCGTCCAGCACGAGCACGCTGCCGTTGAGGATGCGCGCGATCGCCTGGCACAGCGCCCCCAGCGATGCGCCCTGGGCCAGCAGCGAAGTGAGCTGCTCGTGCGCTTCGGCGGCATCCTGCACGTCGCGCGCGCGGCGCTCCAGTTCGGCGCGGGCCTCGTCCGCATGCTCCAGCGCCGTCCTGGCTTCGGCGAAGGCCTTGGCATTGTTGATGGCGAGGGCCGCGTGGGTCGCCAGCGTGCACAGGATCGACACGTTGAGCGCGGTGTGCGTGCGGTGGTAGCGGTCGGCGACGAAGAGCAGGCCGATCACTTTGTCGTCGCACAGCAGCGGGGCGCCGACCAGGGCCGCCACGCCCTCGTCCCTGAAGGTGTCGTCCAGCTGCGCGTCGTGGGCGAAGCGGTTGTCGTGCAGGTAGTCGGGCGTGAAGAAGGGCAGGCGGGTGGACATCACGATGCCCGCGACGCCGAGGTTGCGCCCGGCCGTCATCTTGCCGGTGCGCTCGGAGATGGCGCCGTCGGCCACCACCACCTGGAACGCGCCGCTGGCGGCGTCGTACACCGTCAGCCAGCAGAGGTGGGCACCCATGAGCTTGCGGGCGCGGCTCACGATGGCCCTCAGCAGGCCGGTGAGGTCGAGGCGGCTGGAGAGGTCCTGCGCGGATTCGATCACCGCGAGCATGCCGCGCTCGCGCTGCTCGTGCAGCTCCATGCGATTGCGCAGCGCCATGGCCATGCGCACCAGCTCCACCAGCGCCGACTTGCGCTGCAACGCATCGGGCAATGCCTGCACGTGCGAGAGGCGGCCGGCGAAGTCTTCCGCCGGCGCGTTCCGGTGCAGCAGCCCGATGAGGTCGGCGGCGATCTCTTCGGCGATCTCCTCGGGGGTCTGGCCCGGCGGCTTGCCCGCGGCTGCTTTTCGTTCTTTTTGCGGGAGGCTTCGTTCGAAGCTCAGTTCGAGGGACGTGGAGGACATGAGGCTCGAAAGGCTAGCAGAAGGCCGCGCGCATGCCCATTGGCCTCATCCCTGAAGCCGCGCGCCTCGGGCACGCCGATGCGGCGCGCACATCGCGGGGCCCTCGCGAATGTGCTCGCCTCACATAGTTTTCGCAATGCGCCTTGCGGACACTTCCCGCTGCCGTCGCGCTTCGCCGCCGCGGCCGGAAAGCCGGGCTACCGCCGCCCGGGCCGAAGAACGAGAAAGACGACGAAGAACCCATGAGCATCATCGATTCACTGCGGCCCGCGCCGGGCCTGCGTGTCCTGGTCACCGCCGGCGCCTCGGGAATCGGCGCGGCCGTGGCGCGCGCCTTCCGCCTCGCCGGTGCACGCGTGCATGTGTGCGACATCGACCGGGCCGCGCTGGATCGCCTGGCCGCCGAGGTGCCGGAGATCACTTCCAGCATGGCGGACGCTTCCGTGGCGGAGGATGTGGACCTCGTGTTCGACGACGTGCGCGGCGCGCTCGGCGGGCTGGACGTGCTCATCAGCAATGTCGGCATCGCCGGGCCGACCGGCGCGATCCAGGAGCTGCAGCGGGGCGACTGGGAGCGCACGGTGTCGGTCAATCTCAACAGCCAGTTCTACTTCGCGCACCGGGCGGTTCCGCTGCTCAAGCGCTCCACGCAGAGCCCTTGCCTCATCGCCATGAGTTCGGTCGCGGGCCGGCTCGGCTATGCCTATCGCACGCCTTATGCCGCCACCAAGTGGGCCATCGTGGGCCTCATGAAATCGCTGGCGATCGAGCTCGGACCGCACGGCGTGCGTGTCAACGCCATCCTCCCCGGCCCGGTGGAGGGCGAACGCATGAACAGCGTGATCGGCGCGCGCGCCGCGACGGCGGGGGTCTCCGTGGAAGCGATGCGCGCGGAGTACCTGCAGAAGATTTCCTTGCGCCGCATGGTCACGCTGGACGACGTGGCGGCGATGGCGCTCTTTCTCTGCTCGCCGGCCGCGCGCAACGTGTCCGGGCAGGCGATCAGCGTCGACGGAAACATGGAATACCTCTGAGCGCCGGCCCCGTCGGCGAGCCTTTCGATCCCCCAGAAACAAGCATGGAGACATCAATGCACAAACTCGGCTCTCTTACCCTCACGCTGGCCTGCGGCCTCGGGCTTTTTTCGGCGGCTGCATCCGCCGCACCGGTGAAGATCGGCGTGCTGGAGACGCTCTCCGGCCCGCAGGCCTCCTCGGGCCAGGCCTACCGGACGGCCGTGCGCTACGCCATCGACCAGATCAACGCCGCTGGCGGCTGGAACGGCGAGCCCGTGCAGCTGCTGGAGTACGACAACCAGGGCGGCCCGGCCGGCGCCGCGGACAAGCTCAAGGCCGCCGCCGCCGATGGCGTGCAACTGATCGTGCAGGGCGCGTCGTCCGCCATCGGCGGGCAGATCACCGAAGACGTGCGCAAGTACAACCTGCGCAATCCCGGCAAGGAGATGGTCTACCTCAACGTGGGTGCCGAGGCGCTCGAGCTCACGGGCGAGAAGTGCAACTTCCATCACTTCCGCTTCGCGGGCGATGCGCAGATCCGCACCAAGGCATTGGTCAGCGCGATGAAGCAGGCGAACGCGCTCGGCACCAAGGTGTATTCGATCAACCAGAACTACTCCTGGGGGCAGGACATGGAGAAGGCGATCTCCGACAACGCGGCGGCCGGCGGCTACCAGGTGGTGGAGAAGACCCTGCACGACGTGAACAAGGTGCAGGACTTCGCGCCCTACGTGGCGAAGATCTCCGCCTCCAAGGCCGATTCGGTTCTCACCGGCAACTGGTCCAACGACTTGCTGCTGCTGATGAAGGCCTCGAAGTCGGCCGGGCTGCGGGTGCGCTTCGGCACCGTCTTTCTCGACCAGCCCGGCAACCTCGCGAATGCGGGCGACACGGCGGTGGGCCACTTCGTGGTGCACACCTTCAACGCGGAGGCCGGCGGCGCCGAGGGCGAGCGCTTCGTGAACGACTACAAGGCCAAGACCGGCCATGCGCCGGCCTTCATCGAGCCGCAGACGGTCTTCGGCATGGCCATGGTGGCCGACGCGCTGAAGCGCACCAAGCCCGAGGGCGGCGCGCTGAACGTGAACGCCTTCGCCAAGGCGCTGGAGGGCACCAGGATCAAGACGCCGATGGGCGACATGAGCATGCGTGCCGCCGACCACCAGGTGCAGATGCCGATGATCGTCTCCACTGTCGCGAAGGATGCCCGCTACAAGGTGGACGACACCGACATGGGCTTCAAGCCGGTCAAGCGCTTCTCCGCCGAGGAAGCCTCCGCGCCCGCGCAGTCCAGCTGCAGCATGAAGCGGCCCGACTGAGACGCCTTGCGCGCCTTCGCGGCCCGCCGCTTCCGGGCGGGCCGCCAGGAACTCCTCGCCATGGACCAGATCATCGTTTCCCTCATGAACGGCGTCATCTACGGGCTGCTGCTGTTCATGGTCTCCGCCGGCCTGACGCTCATCTTCGGGATGATGGGCGTGCTCAACTTCGCCCACGCCTCGTTCTACATGCTCGGGGCCTATTTCGCCTACACGCTGCAGGGCGTGATCGGCTTCTGGGCCGCCATCGTGCTGTCTCCCATCCTGGTCGGGGTGGTGGGCGTGGTGGTCGAGCGCTTCTTCCTGCGCCGCGTGCACCAGCATGGCCACGCGCACGAACTGCTGCTGACCTTCGGGCTGTCCTTCATCATCGCCGAGTCGATCAAGCTCTTCTTCGGCAACTTCCCGGTCGACTACCGCGTGCCGGCGGCGCTGGACATTCCGGCCTTCACCGTCGGCGGCGCGCAGTATCCGATGTACCGGCTGCTGATGGGCGGCATCGCCATCGCGATGTTCGTGGCCATCTACCTGCTGCTCACGCGCACCCGCGTCGGCATCGTGGTGCGTTCCGCGATCTACAAGCCGCGCATGGCCGAGGCGCTGGGCCACAACGTGCCGCTGGTGTTCATGGGCGTCTTCGGCGTCGGCGCCGCGCTCGCGGGCCTGGCGGGCGCGGTGGCGGGCGCCTTCTACACGACCAATCCCAACATGGCGCTGGAGCTGGGCGTGATGGTGTTCGTGGTGGTGGTCGTGGGCGGGCTCGGTTCGCTGGGCGGCGCCATGCTGGCTTCGCTGCTGATCGGCCTCATCACCTCGCTCGCGGTCGCGGTGGACCGCAGCCTGGCGGATCTCTTCGCGCTGTTCGGCGCGGGCGACTGGGCCCGCGGGGTCGGCGGCCTGATGACGCTGAAGGTCTCCAGCCTCGCGGCCACGCTGCCTTTCGCGCTGATGCTGCTGGTCCTGCTGCTGCGGCCGAGCGGGCTCATGGGCGAGAAGGCTTGAGACGATGAAGACAGTTCTGGTCTCGATCGTCGCGGGTGTCGCGCTGCTGGCGGCCCTGCCTTTCCTGCTCACGCAGGGGCTGCTCAACGCGGCCATCCAGATGCTGATCGCGGCCCTGTTCGCGAGCGCCTACAACCTGCTGTGCGGGCAGGCCGGCATGCTGTCCTTCGGCCACGCGGCTTACTTCGGCGTCGGCGCCTTCGCCACGGTGCACGCGATGAACGCGGCCGGCGGCGCGGGCCTGCTGCCCACGCCGCTGCTGCCGCTCGCGGGCGCCGCCTGCGGCCTGGTCTTCGGGGGCATCGCGGGATGGTTCGCGACCCAGCGCAGTGGCACCTATTTCGCGATGATCACGCTGGCGATCGCCGAGCTGGTGCATTCGCTCGCGCCGCATCTCAAGGGCCTCTTCGGCGGCGAGGCCGGTGTCTCGACCATGCGGATGCCGGCCTGGGGGCTGGATTTCGGCTCGACCACGCAGGTCTACTACCTCACGCTGGGTTGGGTGCTGCTCTGCGTGGCGGTGCTCTACCTCTACACCCTCACGCCGCTCGGGCGGCTCACCTATGGGTTGCGCGAGAACAGCCACCGGCTGCGCTTCCTCGGCTACAACGTCCACGGCCTGGGCACCCTGGTGTTCGCGCTCTCCGCGATGTTCTCGGGCATCGCGGGCGGGCTGCAAGTGCTCTCGAACGAATCGGCGAACTACGTGGTGTTCGATCCCGGCCTCTCCGCCGCCGTCGTGCTCAACACCTACATCGGCGGGGTGAAGGTCTTCCTCGGCCCGGCCTTCGGTGCCGCGCTGATGACCTTCTTCGGCTATGCGGTGTCGGACTTGACGCAATCCTGGCTGCTCTACCAGGGCATCCTCTTCGTGCTGGTGATGATGTTCATGCCCGCCGGGATCACCGGGCTCTTCGGCACCACCCAGCGCCTGCGGCAGCGCTTCGGTCTCGGGCGCGTGGTGCCGCTGTTCCTGCTCTCCGTCGGCGCGGCCGCGCTGCTGAGCTTCGGCGGCGTCTTCCTGGTCGAGTTGCTGCAGCGCGTGTTCTCGCAGGACTATCGCGCGCTGGTGCGCCCGGGCGAGGCGTGGCCACCGGTCACGCTGCTGTCGCGTGGCTGGGCGCCCGGCGCGTTCGCGACCTGGGCGCTTCCCGTGGCGCTGCTTGCCGCCGGCGGCCTGCTCGCCGGTCTCGCGCGCAAGCGCCTGGCGGCGCTGCAGCGCGCCGAGGACGAGCGCGGCCTCGCGCCCGGCGCAAGCCAGCGCGCGGGGGGCCTCGCATGAATCCCGCGATCCTCAGCGTCCGCGACCTGCGCAAGTCCTTCGGCCCGACCGAGATCATGCGCGGCGTGGACCTGGACCTGCTGCCGGCCGAGCGCCACGCGCTGATCGGGCCCAACGGGGCGGGCAAGTCCACGCTCTTCCACCTGATCTCCGGGCATCTCGCCCCGAGTGCCGGGACCATCCACCTGGACGGCCGCGCGATCGCGGGGCGCGCGCCGCAGGCGATCAACAGGATGGGCCTGGCGCGCTCCTTCCAGATCACCAACATCTTCCCGAAGCTCACGGCCTTCGAGAACATCCGCCTGGCGGTGATGCGCGCCCATGGGCTGCACTATGTGTTCTGGAAGTTCATCGACCGCGACCGGCGCATCCGCGAGGACACCGAGCGCCTGCTGGCGCTGGTCCGGCTGGAGGCACGCGCCTTCTCGATCGCCGGCGAGATGGCCTACTCGGAGCAGCGCTCGCTCGAGATCGCGATGACGCTGGCCTGCGACCCGAAGGTCATTCTCCTGGACGAGCCCATGGCGGGCATGTCCGGCGAGGAGACGCACTACACCGCGCAGCTGATCCGCGAGGTCACGAAGGGGCGCGCGCTTCTGATCGTGGAGCACGACATGGACGTCGTGTTCTCCATCAGCGACCGGATCAGCGTGCTGGTCTACGGGCAGGTGATCGCCACCGGAACGCCCGGCGAGATCCGCGCCAACGCGGCCGTCAAGGAGGCCTACCTGGGCGAGGAGGCAGCCTCATGAGCGCGGGAGAAGCATTGCTGGCCGTGCGCAACCTGCACGCCCACTACGGCAAGAGCCACATCCTGCACGGCGTGAACCTGGAGGTGGCGCGCAACGAAGTGCTCAGCTTGCTGGGGCGCAACGGCTCGGGCCGCTCGACGACGCTGAAGGCCGTCATGGGCCTGGTCACGCCCACCGCCGGCAGCATCCGCCTGGGCGGGCGCGAACTGGCCGGCGCGCGGCCCCATGCGGTGTGCAGGGCGGGCATCGGCTACGTGCCGGAGGAGCGCGAGGTGTTCGCCAACCTCACGGTGGACGAGAACCTGCGCATGGGCGAGCAGGCCGGCGCGGCCGGCGCGCACCGGTGGACGGTGGAGCAGATGTTCGACTACTTCCCGCGTCTCAAGGAGCGCCGCAATACCAAGGCGGGCAGCATGTCCGGCGGCGAGCAGCAGATGCTGACCATCTGCCGCTCGCTGCTGGGCAATCCGCTGCTGATGCTGATCGACGAGCCGACCGAGGGCCTGGCGCCGAAGATCGTCGCCCAGGTGGGCGAATGCATCCGGGACATGCACCGCAAGGGCGTCTCGGTCGTGCTGGTCGAGCAGAAGCTCGCCATCGCGCTCAAGGTCTCCACGCGCGTGTGCGTGATGGGCCACGGGCGCATCGTCTTCGAGGGCATGCCGGGCGAGCTGATGTCGGACGCGAAGCTCGTCTCCGAATGGCTGGCGGTCTGAGCGCGCGCCGCGCCCGCCACCGCGTCCCTCCCGGTTCATCTCTTTTCCATCGACGGAGCCTGACATGGCAAACACCCAAGACAAGGTCATCATCTCCTGCGCGGTCACCGGCTCGGTCCACACGCCGAGCATGTCCGAGTACCTGCCCCTCACGCCGGACGAGATCGCCGCGCAGTCGATCGAGGCGGCGCAAGCCGGCGCCGCCATCCTGCACCTGCACGCGCGCGAGCCGCGCGACGGGCGCCCCTCGGCCGACCCGGCCATCTTCGACGCCTTCGTGCCCCGGATCGCGCAGGCGACCGACGCGGTGATCAACATCACCACCGGCGGCAGCACGCGCATGACGCTGGAGGAGCGGCTGGCCTATCCGCTGCGCGCGAAGCCCGAGATGTGCTCGCTGAACATGGGCTCGATGAACTTCTCGATCCATCCGGCGGCCCGCCGCATCAGCGAGTGGAAGCATGACTGGGAGAAGCCCTACATCGAGGGCATGGAGGACCTGATCTTCCGCAACACCTTCCGCGACATCAAGTACATCCTGAAGGTGCTGGGCGAGGATTGCGGCACCCGCTTCGAGTTCGAGTGCTACGACGTCGGGCATCTCTACAACCTGGCGCACTTCGTGGACGAAGGCTTGATCAAGGGGCCGCTCTTCATCCAGAGCATCTACGGCATCCTCGGCGGGCTGGGTCCGGACCCCGAGAACCTGGTCACCATGCGCACCACCGCGGACCGCCTCTTCGGCCGCGACGGCTACCGTTTCTCGATCCTCGGCGCCGGCCGCCATCAGATGCCGCTGCTGACCATGGGCGCGGTGATGGGCGGCAACGTGCGTGTCGGCCTGGAGGACAGCCTCTACCTCGCCAAGGGCCAGCTGGCACGCTCCTGCGCGGAGCAGGTGCGCAAGATCCGCCGCATCCTGGAGGAGCTGTCGCTGGAGATCGCGACGCCGGACGAGGCGCGGGCCATGCTGGGCCTGAAGGGCAGGGGGGCCGTGGCCTTCTGAGGGCCGCGCATCGCGCATCGCATGCCGGATCGTTCCAATTTTTCAACTCAAGCAGGATCAGCAATGAAGAAGTGTCTGGAGGGCCGCGTGGCCATCGTCACGGGGGCCGGCAGCGGCCTGGGCAAGGCCCATGCGCTGGCGCTCGCCCGCCACGGTGCGCGTGTGGTGGTCAACGACGTGGCGGGCAGCCACCCCGGCTCGCCGGGGCGCGGCGTCGCGGATGAGATCGTGCGCCAGGGCGGCGCCGCGCTCGCCGATGGCGGCGACGTGAGGGAGTTCGCCCACATGGAGGCGATGGTCGCCCGCGCGATCGGCGAATGGGGCCAGGTGGACATCCTCGTGAACAACGCCGGCGTGCTGCGCGACAGGAGCTTCGCCAAGATGTCCTTCGAGGACTTCCGCCTGGTGATGGACGTGCACCTGATGGGCGCGGTCCATTGCGCGAAGGCGGTGTGGGAGCACATGCGGTCGCGCAAGTACGGGCGCATCGTGATGACCACCTCCTCCTCGGGCCTGTACGGCAACTTCGGCCAGTCCAACTACGGCGCCGCGAAGATGGCGCTGGTGGGCCTGATGCAGACGCTGGCGCTCGAGGGCGCGAAGCACGATATCCGGGTGAACTGCCTGGCGCCCACTGCCGCCACGGCGATGACCGAAGGCGTGCTCTCCGCCGACGCGCTGGCGCGGCTGGATCCGGCCTACGTGAGCCCGGCCCTGATCGCGCTGGTGACGCAGGACGCGCCGACGCGCACCATCCTGCTGGCCGGCGCCGGCAGCGTGGAGAGCGCCAACATCACGATGACGCAGGGCATCCTCGTGGAGGATGCGGGCAAGGGCGGCGACGCGGCGGCGGCGGAGATCGTGTCGCGGATGGACGAGATCCGGGATCGCCGGCGCGAGCTGGTGCCCGCCACGGGCTTCGAGCAGTGCCAGCTTGAACTGGCGAAGGCGGGGTTCGAGATGGCGCTGCCCTCCGGCGCCTGAGCCGGCGAGCGGAGCGCAAGACAGCGGCGCGGGCCGCGGCACGGTGGATCAGGGTTAGCACGGCATGGTGTGGCCACATCGGATCGGGCTTTCCTGTGTCGATGCCGCACATTGGATTTGCCCGGTGGGTGCGAAAGACTGCGCGAGGCTTGTCGTCGGGCATGCGCAGGAGCGGCGGATGGGGCCGCGTTTTCAACGAAGAATCGATCTGGAGACACCAATGAAATCGAGCAACAAAGGGGTCGCCTTCACGGCGGCGGCCTGTCTCTCGGCCCTCGCGCTGGGGGCCTGTGGCGGTGGCGGCGATGGTGGCGGTGCGCCACCAGCCGCACCTCCGCCCCCGGCGCAGACCGCGCTCACCTGCGACCAGCTCAAGGGCATGACCGTGGCCGCCTCGGCGATCGCCTTGCCGACTTCGGGCGCGACCGTGACGGCCACCCGCACGGTGGCCGCCACCGGCAGCGGCGCCACGGCCGTGCCCGAGTACTGCGAAGCGACGGGCGAGATCGCGCCGGTCGATGCCACCGCGCCGAAGATCCGCTTCCAGGTGGCCTTGCCCACGCAGTGGAACCAGAAGATCGTCATGTTCGGCGGCGGCGGCTTCAACGGCTCGATTCCGAACGTCAAGGGCAATGTGCCGGTCGGCCCCGCCGACAAGTCGACGCCGCTGGGCCGAGGCTACGCGACATTCGCGAGCGACTCGGGCCACCAGGCGAACGCGCTGGGCTCGCAGGACGGGCAGTGGGGGCTGAACGACGAGGCCGTGCGCAACTTCGGCGGCGACGCGCTGAAGAAGACGCACGATGCCGCGCTGGCAGTGGTGAAGGCCCGCTATGCGGCCAATCCGGCGAAGGCCTACTTCGCCGGCGGTTCCACGGGTGGCCGCGAGGCGGTGACGGTGATCCAGCGCTGGCCGGCCGACTGGGACGGCGCGATCGCCTGGTACCCGGCGTGGAACGACGCCGCTGCATTGCTCGGCGGCCACCGGATGAACCGCGCGCTCGCGCAGCCGGGCGCCTACCCCAACACGGCCAAGCGCATCGTGCTGTTCAACGCCGCGATGGAGACCTGCGACATCCTGGACGGCGTCAAGGACGGCTTGATCAGCAACCAGACCCTCTGCAACGCCCGCTTCGATCCGTCCACCGCAACGCTGGCGGGCGTGCCGGTGCGTTGCGCGGGCGGCGTGGACACAGGCGACACCTGCCTGTCGGACGCGCAGATCACGGCGCTGAAGACGATCAACACGCCGACCAATTTCCGCTTCCCGCTCGCGAGCGGAGAGACGCAGTACCCCGGCTACAACATCTGGGGCGCCGACGTCGGCATCACCACCAACCCTTCGCCGTTGCAGCCGACCGTGACCTTCCTCGCCTTCGGCACCACCCAGCCCGCGATTCCCATGCCGGCCACGGCGCCCTACATCAGCGTGCTCACGGACCAATGGATCAAGTACGCCGTCACGCGCGATCCTTCGTTCAACTCGCTGTTGCTCGATCCGGAGGATCCGGGTCCGTGGGCCAACCGCATCAGCGCGCTGAGCACGCAGCTGGACGCGAGCACGGACATCTCGGCCTTCAAGGCGCGCGGCGGCAAGCTGCTGCTCGCGCATGGGCTCGCCGACGTGTTGGTGAGTACCCGCGCGACGGAGCAGTACTACCAGCGCCTGCAGGCGAAGATGGGGCCCGCCGAGGTCGACGGCTTCGTGCGCTACTACGAGGTCGCGGGCCTGGGTCATGCGGTGAGCACCGTGTTCAACGCGGCGTGGGATTCGCTCACCGCTCTGGAGCAATGGAGCGAGAAGGGCGTTGCGCCGGCGGGGCAGGTGGTCACCGACACGGCTGGCGTGCCGGGGCGCACACGCCCGCTGTGCGACTACCCGAAATGGCCGTCGTACAAGGGCTCGGGCGACGTCAATCTCGCGTCTTCGTTCCAGTGTGCTGACTGAGCTTCCGCGACGCGGCCGCTGTCGTTCAGTCCGCCCGGATGTTCTTGCTGTTCGCCACTTTCGTCCAAAGCGCGATCTCGCTCTCGATCTGCCGCCCGAAGTCCTCCGGCGTGCTGGTGACGGGCTTGATCGACAGGCCGGCGATGCGGGTCTTCACGTCCGGCATCTCCGCCACCTTGACGATCGCCTCGTTCAGCTGCCGGATGATGGCCTTCGGCGTGCCTGCGGGCGCGAGCAAGCCGCTCCAGAAGTCCACTGTCAGGTCGATGCCGAGTTCGGACATGGTCGGCACGTTCGGCAGGATGCCCAGGCGCTGCGCGGAGGTCACGGCCAGCGCCTTGACGCGGCCGCCCTGCAGCGCGGTCGACGCGGGACCGGCATCGACGAGCGTCATGCTCACGTCGCCTGCCATGACCGCGGTGATGGAGTCGTTGCTGCCCTTGTAGGGTACGTGGGCAAAACTCGCGCCGGTCTTCTCGTTGAAGAGTTCGGTGACGAGCCGGAAGGAGGCCGACGAGGAACCGTAGTTCGATTTTTCCGGGTTCTTCTTCGAGGCGTCGACCAGCGCGCCGACGGTAGCCGCCGGGTTCGAGGACTGCGCGAGCAGGATCAGCGGGAAGGAGCCCACCAGCGAGATGGGTTCGAAGTCCGACGCCTTGTAGGGCAGCTTCGAGTAGAGCGCATGGTTGAACACGATGGGCCCGCTGGCGCCCATCAGCAGCGTGTAGCCGTCCGGCTTGGCCTTGGCGACGAAGGCCGCGCCCACGATGGAGGCGACACCGGCCCGGTTCTCGACGACCACCGGCTGGCAGAGCAGGGTGCCGAGCTTCTCGGCATAGATGCGCGCCAGCACGTCGTTGGCGCCGCCGGGCGAGTAGCCCACGACGATGGTGACCGGGCGCGACGGGTAGTCGGCCGCCGCGGCCGCCAGGGGCAGGGCCAGGCAGGCGATGGAGAGCATGGCCCGCGTCCGGGACGGCAAGGGAAGGTGGGAGAGGTTGAACATGGCTTTGTCTCGCTTGTGCTGCTTCTTGTGCGGCTTGTCGTCGTTGATGAAAGGGGAAACCGGGGCGGGCGGATCAGAAGGGCGCCTGCAGGGCGCGCGCGTGCTCCAGCCCCCTGACGAGCCGGTAGACGGTGCGGCAGGCCGGCACGTCGATGCCCAGCCGCGCCGCCTCGCGCACCACGTAGCCGGTGAGCTGTTCGATCTCGGTGGGTGCGCCGCGGCGGATGTCCAGGGCCATCGAGCCGCAGTGTTTCGACATCGGCACTTCGCCGCGCCGCACGCGGCCCACGAAGGCCATGGGGTCGAAGGCGAAGCTGCCTCCCAGCGCCTGCACGACGCGCATGCATTCGCCGGCCATCTCGTCGATCAGCTCCCGCACCTCCGCGACTTCGTAGCGCGCCGCGTTCACGCCCAGCAGCAGCGCCCCCACGGGGTTCATCACGCAGTTGAAGACGAACTTGGACCAGACCGCGCTCATCGGGTCGGCGACCGCGCGCGCGGGAAGCCCCGCCTCGGTAAGCAGCGCGGCCAGCCATTCGCAGGATGCGAGCGGTGCGTTGACCGGGCCCAGCCAGGTGTCCTGGCCGTGCACCAGGTGCTCGACGCGGCCAGGGGCCACGTAGGAGCCCGCGTCCATCGTGACGCCCCTCGCCACCTGCAAGCCTTCGATGGCGAGCATTTCCTCGACGTTGCCCATGCCGTTCTGCAGGGTCGCCCACAGGGCGCCGGTGCCCGTGAAGGGCAGCAGCGCCCGCACGGCGGCGCCGGTCTGCGCGGACTTCACCAGCAGCAGCACGGCGTCGAAGTCCCGGCCGGCGAGCTGCGACGGCTCCGCCGTCACGTCGAGCCGCACATGGTGCGAGGACACGCCGCCGACATGGAGTCCCTCCCGTGCGATCGCCTCGACGTGCGCGGCGGCGGTGTCGTAGCCGGCCACGTCGGCGACCGCCGCGAGCTTGGCCGCGAAGATCGCGCCCATGCCGCCGCAACCGGCCACCAGTACGCTGCGGCGGGGAGACCGGGCGCTCATTGCAGGCCGACGCTCACGTTGAGTACCGCCGCCTGCCCGCGTTCGACAGCCTCGAGGCAGCGCGCGATGGCGGATTCCAGCTCCGCCGGGTCGCTGACTTGCTCGCCGTAGCCGCCGAAGGCCGTGCAGACCTGTTCGAAGCGGCGCTCCTGGCCTTGCAGTCGCGCCTGGAATTCGTCGGCCTCGGCGGCCGCGCCTTTCGGGTAGACGCGCAGCACCGCTTCCTTCACCGCCTGCCAGCCACCGTTGTCCAGCACCACCGTGAAGATGGGGACGCCATAGCGCTGCGCCACGGCATACACCGATGTCGGTGTCGAGAAATGGAAGCCGCCATCGCCCACCACCTGCACGACGCGCACGCCGGGCCGCGCGAGCTTCACGCCCAGCGCCATGCCGCCGCTGTAGCCCAGGCCGCCGCCGGCCGCGCCCAGCAGGGTCAGCGGCAGCGTGCGCGGGATCTGGTTGAGCACCGCGGGCGAGTTGCGGATCGCCTCGTTCACGACGACGTCGTCGGCGTTCAGCGCGCGCCCCAGCGCGGCGCACACCGAGGCCGGCGTGATCGCGCCCACGCGGCCTGGCTGGCCGGCGGCCGCGGCGGCCGTGTCGAGCCGCGCGCGGCGTGCGTCGCTCCAGCCGCGCATGCGCTCGGCCACGCGGGCCTTGAAGCCTTCGTCGGCCTGGGCGCGGATCAGCTCCGACAGTTGGCGCAGCACGCACGCGCAGTCGGCCTGCACGCGCAGGTCGGTCGCGAAGCCCCACATCGGGAAGTCCTTCTTCACCGGGTCCACGTCGATGTGCACCCAGCGCGTTTCCGGGTTCTCCTGGGTGAAGCGCGGCAGCCACGGCACGTCCACGTCGAGCAGCAGGCCCAGGTCGCATTGCGCCAGGCCGGCGCCCGGGTCGAAGCCGCCGAAGCAGGGCGACTCGCGCGAGATGCTCATGTGCGTGGGCTGGAATTCGTAGATGCGGATGCCGCAGAGTTCGCCCAGTTCCCGCATCGCGTCCACCGCCTCGGCCTTGCGGCCCGCGTAGGACGTGACGGCCATCGGCGCGCGCGCGGCCATCAGGCGGTCGGCGATCTGCTGGAGCCGCGCCGCGTCGATGCCGCCGGCGGCCACCGGGCCGTAGCGCTCGGCGCTGAAGCTGCGTACCTCGGCGGCGGACCAGCGCTCGTCCAGCACTTCGCGCGGCAGCGTGAGGTACACGGGCCCCGGCGGATCGCTTTGCATCACCGTGTGGCCGCGCCGCAGCACCTCCTTGGCGATCACGCCGCTGGGCAGCGAGTATTCCCACTTCACATAGGGCCGCACCAGGCTTCCGATGTCGAAGGGGTCCTGCACGAAGTGCACGTAGTTGTCGCGCGAGCCCGGCAGTTCGCCGCGCAGGGTGAAGGGCGCCTTGCCAGCGATCAGCATCACCGGCAGGCGGCCGCGGAACATGTTGTGCATGCCCATGGCCGAATTGGCGGTGCCGGCGTCCACGTGCACCATCACGGCCTGGCCGCGCCCGGTCATCGCGGCGTAGCCCGCCGCCATGTGGATCGCGACGTTCTCGTGCGGGCACAGCACCACCTCGGGGTACTTGCGGTCTTCCTTGCGCCACCGCGCCATCTCCTCGATCAGCGCGACGTGGTCGGTGCCGAAGTTCGAGAAGATGTAGTCGATGCCGAGGTCGACCAGGCCCTCGAGGATGTAGTGGGCGCTGCTGCGCGCGTCGGTCTGCTGCTGATCGTTCTTCATGTGTGCTTGTCTCGTCCGGTTGCTGTGGCTATGGGTTCGTCTCGAAGTAGAAATGCTTGGTCTGCAGGAAGTCGTCGAGCCCCTGCGGCCCGTGCAGGCGGCCGTAGCCTGAGTCGCGGCTGCCGCCGGTCTCGGCCTCGGCGAACAGGCGGTTGTGCGTGTTGCACCAGACGGTGCCGCTGCGCAGCGCGCCGGCCACGCGCCGCATGCGGTTCGCGTCGTGGCTCCACACGCTGGCCGCGAGCCCGTAGCGGGTGGCGTTGGCGCGTGCCACGGCATCGGCATCGTCCACGAAGCGTTCGAGCACGAGCAGCGGCCCGAAGAGTTCTTCCTGCACGAAGCGGCTGCCCAGGTCCTCCACCTCGACCAGGCTGGGCGTGATGAAGGCGCCGCGCGCCAGGGCGCCGCCGCCCACCCGGCCGCGCAGGTGCACCCGTGTCTCGCGCTCGGCCTGCTGGACCAGTTGCTCGATGCGGTCGCGGTTGCGCATGTCGATCAGGCAGCCCATCTGCGAGGACGGGTCGTTGCCGGGGCCGACGCGCACCTCCGCGAGCGCGGCGCGCAGCCGTTCGGCGAAGCGGTCGAAGAGCGAGGCCTCGACCAGCACGCGCGCGACGGCCGTGCATTGCTGGCCCGCCATGACCAGGCCGCCGGCAACCACGCCATGGACCGCGCGGTCCACATCGCAATCCGCGAAGACCACGGCCGGCGCCTTGCCGCCGAGCTCCAGCGACAGCCGCGTGAGCAGCGGCGCCGTGTCGCGCGCGATCTGCTGGCCCACGGCGGTGGAGCCGGTGAAGCTGATGACGTCGACATCCGGGCTGGCGCACAGCGCGCGCGAGACCTCGGCGCCGGACTCGATGATCGAGTTGATCACGCCGGGCGGCAGGCGCTCGTCGCAGACCAGTGCCTCCAGCACGAGGTTGTGCACCAGAGCGGTCTGGTGCGCAGGCTTCAGCACCGCCGTGCAGCCGGCCGCGAGCGCGGGGGCGAGCGAGCGCACCAGCAGCGTCACCGGCGCGTTCCAGGGCACGATGATCGCCGCCACGCCCGCCGCCTCGCGCTCCAGCGAGGCATGGCAATGCGGCTCGACTTCGAGAATGCGGCCGGACAGGCAGCGCGCCAGGCCGGCGTAGTAGCGCAGCTCGGAGATGCCGGCCAGGATCTCGCCCATGGCCTCGCGCCGCAGCTTGCCGTTGAGGACGACGAGCCAGTCGGCGATCTCCTCGCGCCGCTGCGCGAGGCGGTCCGCGAAGGCGAGCAGCACCTCGGCGCGCAGGCGCGGGCTGCGCCGCCAATGGGTGGTTTCGAAGGCGCGGCGCGCGGCGGCGATGGCGGCCTGCGCGTCCTGCGCCGTGCCTTGCGCGAAGAGCGCGGCGACTTCCGAGGTGGCCGGGTTGAAGGCCTCCGCGACGACGCGGTCGTTGCCGCCGGTCCAGCGGCCGTCGATGTGATGGAGCGATGTGATCATGGATGAGCGGGTGGATTCAGAAGCGTTGGCCGATCCAGTCCGCCACGTACTGGAAGGTGGTGGCGGTGGTGTCGCCGAACTGCCCGGGCGTGCGCGCGCAGGGCTGGCAGGGAATGAAGCCGTGCGTCGCGCCTTCGACAAAGGCGAGCGACTTGTCCTTGCTCGCGGCGTGCTCGTAGGCGATCTCGGAGGAGACGATCCAGTAGTGGCCCGTCATGCCCATGACCAGCAGCGGCGCCTTCACGCCTTCGAGGTTGCCGGGCGTGCTGGTGTACGACGACTGCCAGTCGATGCCTGTCACGTTGTCCTCGGTGATGTCGTAGTCGGGCGTCGATCGGCTCGCGAAGGTGCTGAGGAAGCGCCTGGCGGTGGTGTCGAGCGAGCCGCCGGCGAGCAATGGCCTTGCGCGCTGGTCGCGCCCGCCGGCCGCCGCGCTGGCGGGTTGCGCGGCATCCCTGTCGTTGCGGTCGGCGACGGTGGGCGCCAGGCCCGAGGGCACGCGCACCGAGCGCACGACCTCGACGCTGCGGCTCCCGTCGCCGTGCAGCAGGGTGTAGCTGCCGCGCGTATGCGAGAGCAGCGCGAGATCCGGCCGCCAGAGGCGAGGCGTGCGCGTGGCGCCGGGCACCACGAAAGGCTCGTCGTCGAGGAAGTCGGACTTGCCCTCGGCCACGGCCCGTCGACGCTGCAATGCTTGCGCGATGAGCCCCGCGTTGCGCGTGGCCTGGGCCTGAAGGAAGCGCTTGCGGAAGGGCTCGGAATAGCGCGCACTCGTGCCGGTGAAACCATTGGCCGCCGCGTACATGTCCAGCTCCCGCGCGGCCGAGCCTTCGGCCAGCGCGGGGTCCACGGAGGTCAGCACATTCGCGCCCAGGCCGAAGATCGGGTCCAGCAGCACCACCGCGTCGGCCGCGGCCAGGCCGGCCAGGCTGCTCGGGCACGGCACGATCTTCTCGGGGCCCTGGCAGGCCTTGATGCCGTTCTCCGCGATGTTCTGGTACGCGGCCGCGAGGGGTGCGCCCGAGCTGTGGCCGAGCAGCACGACGCGGTCGACGCCGGGCAGCGCGCGTGCATGGCGCACGGCGGCGGCGAGGTCCGTCAGCGCCGCGTCCCAGTCGGTGTCGCGGTCATCGAGGTCCGGCGCGTAGCGCGGATTCGCGGCCAGCACCGTGTAGCCGCGCGATGCCAGTGCGCGGGTGGAGGGATGGTCGAGGAAATCATTGTTGTCGTGCATCACTACGACCGCGATGTGGCTCCGCGGCGAGGAGGCCGCGGGCTTGTAGAGCACGCCGGCCACCCGCGGGGCGATCCGCACGAAGTTGTTGGCAACGGCGCTCTGGGCCGCCGCCGGCATGGGCAGCAGCAACACGCCCGCCAGCATGCCTACGGCAAGGCGAACGCCCGTGATGGGTCGCATCTTGTCTCCTGTTCTTGTGGTCACGATGACGCGGTGGTCCGCTCATCCCACGCGGATTAGAAGGGCGGCGACTTCATCTGTGAAATTTAGATGTCGTATGGATCTATCAGGATTTCGTATGAATTTTCTCGGCCGCCTCCAGCGCGGCGACGAGGTGCGCGCTGAAAGACGCCAGGACGGCGCTGCGCGGCCGCCCGGTCTTGGTGATCTCGAAGAAGTCGAAGTCGACCTGGGGGGCCGCCACCGGCCTCAGTCCGACCTTGTAGCGCCATGCGGCCGCCGCGATGAAAGAGGGCAGCAGCGCGCAGCCCGCGCCGGACTCCACCATGGCCAGGAGCGTGTGGAGATGGTTGAAGCTGCGGCGCACTTCGTTGGCCCGCCCGAGCGAGATCAGCTGCTTGTCGACTCGCCGCTGGATGGGGTTGTCCACCGGCAGGCTGAGCAGCGGCACCGTGGCCAGCGCACGCCAGCGGATCGGGACCGACGCCGCTGCGTCGCCGAAGGCATCCCTGCCGTGCACGAGCAGCAGGCGGGTCGCGTACACCGGCGCGCGCCGCACGCCGGTGGCCGTCTCCAGGAAGACGCCGTAGCCGGCATCCAGCTGGCCGGCCTGCAGCTGTTCCTGGATGCGGGAGCGCTCGAGGTCGTGGACGGACACGGCGATGTTCGGGTGTTCGCGCGCGAACGAAGCGCAGACCACCGGCAGCAGGGAAGACGCCACCAGCGGCGTGGCGCCGATTGCGAGCGAGCCGTTGGCGGCGGACGACATGCGCCCGAGCGAGGCCGCGCTGTCGTCGAGCTCTTCCAGCACCCGCGTCGCCACCGGGAGGAAGGCGCGGCCTTGGGCCGTGAGCGAGACGGCGCGGGTGGTGCGGTCGAAGAGGCGGCAGTCCAGCTGCTGCTCGGCGTCGCGCACCATGCTGCTGAGGCCGGCCTGGGTGATGTGCAACTGCTCCGCGGCCCGGGTGAAGCTTTGCAACCGGGCGATCGCGATGAAGGCGCGGATCTGGCGCAGGGAAAGGTTGAGCGTTCTCATCGCGAGGGTTGCTGACAAGCAGAATCTATCAATTCATTCTATTTTCTTGTTTTACTGATGGATGGCTTCGCGGTGAAATCCTCTCTCCAGGACCAAGAGAGACATTCAGAGACACATGCAGAAGCTTCATTCTTCCGGCTGGGGGCGCCGTGGCCTCGTCATCGCGGCGTTGACCGGGTTCCTCGCGCTCACCGGCGCTCATGCCCAGGGCATCGACTATCCGAGCCGTCCCGTCACCCTGGTGGTGCCCTTCCCTGCCGGCGGCCCGACCGACGCGAGCGCGCGGCTGTTCGCGAAGTCCATGAGCGAGAGCCTTGGCCAGCCCATCGTCATCGACAACCGCGGTGGCGCGGCAGGCACGGTCGGCAGCGCCTGGGTCGCGCGCGCACCCGCGGACGGCTATACGTTGCTGTGGGGCGGCACCAGCACGCTGGCGGTCGCGCCGGGGCTCTACAAGGGCCTCAAGTACGACGCCCGGTCCTTCGTGCCCATCGGCATGGCGCTGCGCGGGCCGCTGATGCTGGCCGGACGGACATCGCTCGATGCCCGCACGCTCGCCGAACTCGTGGCCCTGGGCAAGAAGCAGGCGTTGACGGTGGGCACGGCGGGCAATGGCTCCATCGGCCACCTCGGCGCGGAGTACCTGCGCGAGTCCGCCGGCATCCAGTTGACGCACGTGCCGTATCGCGGCGGCGGCCCCGCGCTCACCGACGCGCTGGGCGGCCAGATCGACCTCATCCTCGATACGGCGGCCGCGCTCTACCCGCACGTGAAGAGCGGCAAGCTGCGCGCCTATGCGGTCACCGGCGCCCAGCCCTATGCCCCCGCTGCTGGCGTGCCCACGGTCAAGGCCGTGCTGGGCAAGGACTACGAGGCGTACTCCTGGTTCGGCCTGGTGGCGCCGGCTGGTACGCCCGCGCCGGTCGTGCAGAAGCTGGTGGCGGCGCTGTCGAAGGCCGCGCAGGACCCCGGCATCCGGACCGAGCTCGCGAATACCGGCGTCGAGCCGGGCGTTGCCACGCCGAAGGAGTTCGCCGAGGTCATCGACACGGATTACAGGAAATGGTCCGGGATCATCAAGCGGGCCAATGTGCGCGCCGACGACTGATGAGTGCAATGGACAACCAGGAAATCCTCATCGCCGGCGCGGGCCTCGGCGGACTGACGGCCGCGCTCGCGCTGCTGCGCCGCGGCCACCGGGTGCGCGTGTTCGAGCAGGCGTCGAAGCTGGGCGAAGTCGGAGCGGGCCTGCAGCTCGCCGCCAACAGCACCCGCGTGCTGGAAGGCCTGGACCTCGCCGGCGCGCTTCGCGACGTGGCGAGCGAACCGGCCGGCAAGGAAGTTCGGCTGTGGAACAGCGGCCAGACGTGGAAGCTCTTCGACCTTGGCGCCGAATCGATCGCGCAGTACGGGCACCCGTACTACACCCTCTACCGGCCGGATCTGCACCGGGTGCTGGTGGATGGGGTCGAGAAAGCGCGGCCGGGCACCATCGTCCTTGGTGCCAAATGCGCTGGGTTCGAGGAGACGCCCGAAGGCGTCACGCTCCTCCTCGAGGACGGCCGCCGCTTCGCGGGCAGTGTGCTGGTGGGCGCGGACGGCGTCCATTCGCGCATCCGCCGCCAGCTCTTCGGCGGGGACGCGCCGAGCTTCTCGGGTTGCCTCGCATGGCGCGGTGTCATTCCGGCAGAGCGCCTGCCGCAGCGGCTGCGCCGGCCCGTGGCCACCAACTGGATCGGCCCTGGCGGGCACGTCATCCATTACCCGCTGCGGCGCGGCGAACTGGTGAACTTCGTCGGCATCGTGGAGCGCGACGATTGGACGGTCGAGTCCTGGACCGCCGCCGGCAGTGTGGCCGAATGCGAGCGGGACTTCGCTGGCTGGCACGACGATGTGCACCAGCTCATTCGCAGCGTCGAGCTTCCCTACAAGTGGGCGCTGATGCAACGCGAGCCATTGCAGCAATGGTCGCGAGGCCGGGTGACGCTGCTGGGGGATGCGTGCCATCCGACCCTTCCTTTCCTGGCGCAGGGTGCGGGCATGGCGATCGAGGACGGCGCCATGCTGGCGCGCTGCCTGGGCCCGGGCCCGGTCGTCGCGCAAGCGCAGCAGGCCCTGCGGCACTACCAGGATGCGCGCGTCGCGCGGACCAGCCGGATCGTCCAGGGCTCGTCGGAAGCGGCGAGGCGCTTCCACAACCCCGCGCTCGCTTCGCCGGAAGGCGCGGTAGCCTATGTCGACCGGGAGTGGAGCGAGGCGCGTGTGCGCGAGCGCTACCACTGGCTCTTCGACTACCGGGTGGATCAGGTTCCCATTGGTCCCGTGGTTTCGGGATGCGCCGGGTAGACGCCGCCACGTGCCTGGATCGGGAACCTACGGCCCTGGCAGCTGGCGAAGTCATGCCAGCCATCGCATGGCCACCGCCTCGGCCGAGGCGGTGCGAGCCGCATCGTCGTCGATGCAGACATCGACTCGGGTCGCGTGCGCGGAGTTCATCGGTTCATGTACGCCCGATCATCTTCCAGCCGTTTCCCGACGGGTCGCGGAAGCCCGCATCGACGGTGCCGTAGCGCGCCGTGGGCTCCTGCGTGAATTCGACGCCCCGCGCGCGCATGCGCTCATACGCCGCGCGGCAGTCGTCCACCGCCAGCACGAGCGGCGGCATCGCCCCCTTCGCGACCATGGCGCGCAGCGTCTGCGCCGTCGCCGCATCGTGCATGGGCGGCCCGGGCGTGAACAAGCCGAGCTGCAACGACGGCTGGTCCGGATGCTGCACCGTCAGCCAGCGATAGTCGCCGTTGCGCACGTCCGTGTGCACGCGGAAGCCGAGTTTCTCGACGTAGAACGCGAGCGCCTCGTCCTGGTCTTGCACGTACAGGCCCATCACTTCAATACCTTGTTGACTCATCGAATCTCCTTGTCTGGAGCGCCGTTTGTATCGTCCCGCGGCTGGCGCCGCTTCTCCAAAACTGCGGTCCTGAGGTCGGGCCGCTGCGCGGCGCGCAGCACGCAGGCGGGCACGCGGCCGAGTTCGCTCGCCGTTGCCCTGCCGCGCTGGCGCATCTCGCCCGGGCTTGCGCCGGTGATATCGCGGAAGATGCGCCCGAAGGTGCCCAGGCTCGCCCAGCCGGTGACGAAGGCGATCTCTGTGACGGGAAGGTCGGTGTCGCGCAGCAGCGCCGTTGCCTGCTCGATGCGCCGCGTGAGCAGGTAGCGGTGTGGCGGAATGCCGAAGGCCTGCTTGAAGGAACGCGCGAAGTGCGCTTCGGAAACGCCGCTCAGCTCCGCCAGGCGGTGGACGGGCCAGTCCTCATGGGAGGCCGCGTCCATCCGGTCCTTCGCGCGCAACAGGCGGCGCAGGAGCCTCGGGTCCTGGCTGGTCGGATCCTGGCTCACGCCGTCTCCGGGCGCGGGAGAGGGGGCTTGTCCGAAAGCTGCTGCGTCAGTTCGCCGATCAAGGTGCGCAGCCAGCGGTGCGCGGGATCGTGGCGGTATCGGACGTGCCAGGCCATCTCTACCGGGAAGCTGCCGAGATCGACCGGTGTCGGCAGGATCTTCAGGCGCGGGTCGTGCGCCAGGCGGCGGCAGATCTGGTTCGGCAGCGTCGCGCAGTAGTCGGTCACCGCGATCAAGACCGGCAGGAGATTCAGGTCGTATCGCATCCAGATATCTTGAATCAAGAATATCTGAAGTTCAAAGGATAAACCTGATGAATGAGATCGGTGAGCACATTCTTCAGGCATTGCAAACAAGCTGAGCCTGCAGGAGAACGGGGGCGGACGGCTCCGCGCGAACGTCCCGTTGTTCGAGGCGCCTGCCTCCTCGTACTTCGGCGGGGGGGCGGACGGCCATGTCCATTCCGCTGCCGGGTAGGACCCAGCCTCCAGCAGAATCAGCGCGCGGCTGAGGTGGCCGGCGGTGGCGGCTTCGCATACTCGCCGCACGGCCTCGGCAAACCCTCCGGGACTCCCTGGCCGCGGAGGCCCTCCACGACAGCGCAAGCTGCGGGGAGGGCCTTTCGTCATGCGGCGTGCAACCAGGGCTTCCTCAGGTGATGCGGCCGAACCAGATCAGCGACAGCGTGGCCGCCGTCAACGCAACCAGGGCCGAGAGGAGCGAGAGCGCACCGGCCAGTTCGGTCTCGCGCGTCTGCACCTGCACGCGCGAACCCAGCTTCTCGTAGACGACGCGCAGCGTCTCCGCCGTGCCGGCATGGTGGTATTCGCCGCCGGTCATGCGCGCCACTTCGCGCAGCGTCGGCTCGTCGAGCTTCATGTAGATCGACATGCCCTCCGGCGTCGCTGCGTCGCCCTCCACCGTCCCCAGCCCGATCGCGTAGATGCGCACGCCGCGATCGGCGGCCATCTTCGCCGCTTCCAGCGTGTCGATCCCCGTGGTGCGGCGGCCGTCGCTCAGCAGGATGATCGCGGCGGAATCGTAGGAGCCCGGCGGCACCGGCGTCATCTGCTTCGGCGGCGGCTTCTCCTTCTCGTCCAGGCTGCGTCCGCGCGACCTGGTGCCGAAGGTGATCTCGCCGAGGTCGATGCCTTGCTCCGGGAACAGCTCCGCCAGGCACAGCACGATGGCATCGCCCACCGCGGTCCCGACCTGCATCTGGAAGGCGTCGATGCTCGCGACGAGGGATGCGCGGTCCAGCGTCGCGCGCTGGGCGACCTGGCTGCTGCCGGCGAAGGTGACGAGGCCGACATCGATGTTCTTCGGCAACTCGCGCAGGAAGGATTTCGCCGCATCCTGCGCGGCCGCGAGCCGGTTCGGCTTGACATCGCTCACGCGCATGCTGAGGGACACATCCATCGCCAGCATGATCGAGGAGCGCGCCCAAGGCAACGGCACGCGTGCCACCGGACGGGCCGCCGCGAAGAGCAGGCCCGAGCAGGCCAGCAGGAACAGCGCGGGCGGCAGGTGCCGCCGCCAGGCGCGCCCATCGGCCGCCGCGCGGACGATGGCAAGGCTGCTGTAGCGCACGGCCGCCTTGTTCCGGCGGCGCAGAAGCCACACGTACGCAGCCGGCAGCAGTGGAAGTGCCAGCAACAACCAGAGGTAATCAGGCCAGAGGAAGAACATCGCGGCGTGTTGCGGTCATCGTGCATTTCGGCAACCGCGACAGAACCCCGGTGGGCGCGAGTTTCCTGGCAGTGCGGCAACATCGTGCCTGCGAAGGGACTGTTTCGCAACCGGCATCCGCGAAGTCGCTCGCCTGGACGGCGCCATGGCGCCGTCGCATGTGGTCCTGATGGAATTTTCCGCGGTTCAGGCGGATCTTCGCGCTTGTTCGAGGGGTCTTCTAGGCGGATTGCGGCTGGATGAGCCTGTCCAGTTCGCTGCGGATGCGCCTCACCGCCACCTCGTGACGCAGCGTCTGCGGCCCGCGACCGTAGGTGCCGGCCTGCCGGATCAGCCGCAGTTGCTCGCGCTGCAGCTGTGTCTTCAGTCGCCTCGCCCGCGCGCCGTAGGCCCGCCCGATCACCCTGCGGTTCTTGTATCGCAGCAGGGGAGCGCCCAGGCGCACCCATTCGTCATCGCGGATCAGCTCGCGCTCCGGAACGAAGTAGGCCGCGAGGGCATGGAGGTAGGCGCCATTCTCCCGAGCGGCCTCGCGCCAGAAGAGCCCGAGCGCGATCATCACGGGAATGCCCTTGACGATGAGCAGCAAGGCCATGTCGCCGTAACCGTCGTCGAAGTAGTCCTCCAGGATCGGCGAGTTCCAGATGAAATGGAGCGCCCAGGCCAGTGCGAAGCACAGGAAGGCGAAGGCGAGCCGCGTCGCCATCGACCGCTCCTTGTGGAGCATGAACCAGGCGACGCCGAAGGAGGCGATGGTGGTGTAGGCCGCATGGCTCCACAGGCCGCCCATGATCCCGCGCGTGAGCAGGTTGAGAAGAACAGGGTCCACCTGGTTCTCGAGCGGGAAATTCATCGAGGCGTTGACGGTGTAGCTCAGGTTCTCGACCACCTGGAAACCGAGTCCCGTCATCGCGCCGACGATGAGAACGGAGAGATGGGTCTGGAACTGGTTGCGCGCGACAAGGATCAGCAGGATGACGCCCGCGAGCTTCAGGAACTCCTCCGTCGTCGGCCCCGCGAGCGCCGGGCCCCAGGTGGCGACGAACTCCGGCGACACCAGCTTGGCGCACAGGCTCTGGAAGGCGATGTTGGCCGGCGCCGCAAAGTAGACCGCGCCCATCCCGCCCCACGCAAAGGCCAGGATGAAAGCCTCCGGCGGGTGTTGCTCCAGCAAATCCAGCGTCCGGAACGCGAGGATGAAGAGCAGCGTGTAGCCTCCCCACGCCAGCAGCCCCAGAAGCGCGGTGACGGGGACCACGCGGAAGCCCGTGGAGAACATCTGGACGGTATAGAACAGGCCGTTGACGATCATGACGACCAGCAGCCAGAAGGCCGCGCGATGCGGCTGGAAGAAGGAATCCGTGCCCACCGGCCACGCGGCCCGGTCCGCGTCGAAGGCGTGGAGGTTCACAGCGGGGCTCCGAGGTCCATGGATTCGAGCATGCTTCGCGCGTCGACCAGTGCATCGTTCATGCCGTCGTTGGGGCCGTAGAAATCGATCTGCACCAGCACCTGGCGCTGCACGTCGACCACTTGCCAGAAGCGGCCGGCCAGCTTCGATCCGTAGTAGGCGAAGGTCGTCCCCTGCAGTCCCCAGGGCGTGACAAAGTCCGCCGTGTCGCCGTCGATGCGCAGATGCTGGCCGCGCTCCATGAGCCTTTGCTGCCGCTTCACGGGGCCTTCCGGCCCGCCCGCCCATGGACGCGTGGTCACCAGGAACTTGTGGCCGCCCTTGAACAGCATCAGGGATCTGCCGGCTTTGGAGTGCGACACATCCATTTCCCATCCGTTGGCGGGGACGAACCGCGCATGGCCGATGGTCACCGTCTGTCCCGCCGGCAATGGCCGGTTGCCGGGCGTGTGCTTGTCCCAGAAGGTCAGGCCGCCCACATAGGCGGCAATGGCGAGGAGGACCGCGAACGCGCCCGGCCAGGTGCGGTAGGGTATGCGGCGTGAGGGCTCGAGCATCCTTTTATCGTGCCACACGCAACCCGTCGATGAGGAGGGCCAGGCTCGCACGAAACTCGGTCTCGGCATCCGTGGCCGAAGCGGCGGTCGCGATCTCGATGAGAAGCGGGAACCGGTCTGGAGGAAGTGCCTGGAAGCGGGCAATGGTCTCGCTGGCGGATTCACCGGCCTGGAGCGTCAGCGGGCCCGCCAACTCGGCCTGCGCGACACCCATGATGAGCGCCGACACCGCCCTGAAGCCGACCAGAAGGCCATCACCCTTGCGTCCGCCGCGCGCCAAGGTTCGCAGCAGCGCCTCGGCCACTTCGAACACCGCCGGCGAACGGCTGCGCCGGGTCAGGATGAGCGGTATGACATGCGGGTGGGTGCGGATGGAGCGCCACAGCGTCACCGCGATGGCCTCCAGTTCCTCGTCCCAGGGGAGGTCGCGGTCGGGCGTCCACCGAGCCTCGCCGATGACCGCTTCGACCACCAGCACTTCCAGCTCCTCTCGCTGCGAGACGTAGTTGTAGAGCGTCATCGCGCCGGTCCCGAGTTCGGCCGCCAGGGCGCGCATGCTCAGGCCGGCGAGTCCGTGCGCATCGACCAGGGCCAGCGCGGCTCGCTGAAGCTGCTCACGGGTGAATTTTGCAGGGCGTCCCACGCTTGACTCCATTCCGGGAAGGGAAGTACATTTGATTTGCGTACAGTGTACCTAAACAAGGCGCCCGGGATTCATCGAGAAGCCGACCCCGGGGTATTCGCAGCACTTTCGAAGGAAGCATCATGAAGCTATCGCCAGGCGACACCGCACCCGCGACGACACTGGAGACCATACACGGAGAGCGCCTGTCCCTGCCGGATGCCTCGGCGCGCTTCGTCCACCTGCAGTTCCGCCGCTTCGCGGGCTGTCCGGTGTGCAACTTCCATTTGCTGAGCCTCGCGAGAAGACGCGAGGACATCGAGGCCGCGGGCATCCGCGAGGTCGTCCTGTTCCATTCGTCGCGCGAGGAGATGCTCAAGTACCAGGCGCAACTCCCCTTCGACTGCGTCGCGGACCTCGCCAAGGAACACTATCGCCGGTTCGGCGTGGAGACATCTCGATGGGCAGTGCTGCATCCGCGCGTGTTCTGGAGCGGCTTGCGCTGGTTTCTGGCAACCGGGCGCCTCTACAACAAGGCGGAGAATGGCATCCTGGGCCTGCCAGCGGATTTCCTCATCGACGCGCGGGGCCGCGTCGTCGCGGCCAAGTACGGCCTTCACGCGGATGACCACTGGGATGCCGATACGCTCCTGGAACTCGCGGCGAACCTGCATGGCAGGCGGCCAGGGTGCTGAACCCGACCTTGCCGAAGGACACCGGCCGCGGCACGCCGCTCGAGATCCGATGAGGCAGCGCGGACGCGGGGCGATCAGAATACGCGCTCCAGACCTGCGCGCAACACACTCCATCGAATGCCTCAACTCAAACTCACGGTCGTCAACCTCACCGGGCATGCCCAGACCGTCCATGTGTTCGACACGCTCACGGGCGGCACGCGCCCCGTCGCGGGAAGCCCTTTCTCCCTCGACAGCGGCGGACGCTCGACACCCTTCGACGTCAACGCCGACGCGCGCGGGCATGGAATCCTTGCTTACCGCTGTGCCAGCGGCGTCACGCAGGCGGGGATCGACGTGACGGACGGCGCCAGCATCGCCATTCGTTGACAGACCCGGCCCCCGGCCGCGTATGCTTGGAAACCCGCCGCTGCACCCGTCGCGGCCGACCCTTCCGAGAGATTCCCGATGACCACTCCCATTCCCGCAACGCTGATCCCCGGTGACGGCATCGGCCCCGAGATCGTCGAGGCCACGCTGGCCGCGCTCGACGCGCTGGGCTCGCCCTTCGCGTGGGACCGCCAGATCGCCGGGCTCGGCGGCGTGACCGCCTTCGGCGATCCGCTGCCCGCCGCCACGCTCGACAGCATCCGCCGCACCCGTCTCGCGCTCAAGGGGCCGCTGGAGACGCCCTCGGGCGGCGGCTACCGCTCGTCCAACGTGCGTCTGCGCGAGGAGTTCCAGCTCTACGCCAACCTGCGCCCGGCGCTCACCATCATCCCGGGCGGGCGCTTCGACAAGATCGACCTGATGGTGGTGCGCGAGAACCTCGAAGGGCTCTACATCGGGCACGAGCACTACGTGCGGATCGACGACGACCCGCATGCCGTCGGCATGGCCACCGGCATCAACACCCGCCAGGGCTGCCGCCGGCTGCTCGAATACGCCTTCGAGACCGCCATCGCCACCGGCCGCAAGAAGGTGACGCTGGTGCACAAGGCCAACATCATGAAGGTGCTGACGGGCCTTTTCCTCGAGACCGGTCTCCAGTTGTACGAGGAGAAGTACAAGGGCCGCTTCGAGCTCGACACCATCATCGTGGACGCCTGTGCGATGAAGCTGGTGCTCAACCCCTGGCAGTTCGACATGCTCGTCACGACCAACCTCTTCGGCGACATCCTGTCCGACCTGGTGGCCGGCCTCGTCGGCGGCCTGGGCATGGCGCCGGGCGCCAACATCGGTGCCGACGCGGCGATCTTCGAGGCGGTGCACGGCTCGGCGCCCGACATCGCCGGCAAGGGCATCGCGAATCCGATCGCCTTGCTACTGGCCGCGGCGCTGATGCTCGACCATTGCAAGCTGCCCGAGAAGGCGACGCGGCTGCGCCGCGCCATCGACGAGACGCTCAATGTCGACAAGGTCCGCACCGGCGATCTCGACGGCACCGCGTCCACGGCGGCGTTCACCGCGGCCCTGGTGCGGCGCATCGCCAACGCGTAGAAACGGCGGCGGCTTGAACGACAGCGCCGGGCGCTTCCAGCATCGCTCGATCTGGCGCCGCTTCTGGCTGCCGGCCGCCTCGCTGGAGGAGGCGCCGCTGCAGGCCGGGGAGGCTGAGCGGGAGGCGATCCGGCGCCGGAACGACCTCTGGCTGAAGACGTACATGGACATCTACATCATCCGCTGGGGAGTGCTGTTCGCCGTCTCGCTCGGGCTCGCCATGCTGGCAACGGACGAAGCCGTGCCCGGCCTCCTGTTCGCGTTGACCGTGGCCATGACGGTCGCGGCCTCCGCGGGGCTGGTCGCGATGGTCCTGATCTATCGCGGCGCGGCCAAGGCGGTTCGGGCGCGTGGCGCCGGCAGATGAGGCTTCCCCCTCGACTGCATCGCGCGCGAGACCTCGCGACCTCCTATTTCAGGAGCGGCGATGCCATCCGCAGCCGAAGCGTGAGCGACCTGGTGCTGTCGGGCAGGCTGGACGTGCCGCTGCCGCCCGCACGGCTGGTGGCCGACTGGGAACGGGAGATATCCTCGCACCTCGATCTGGAGCCCGGCGATGTCGAGCCCTTGCCCCTGGCGCGTGCGCGTGCGCGCTGGCCGGATTACAGGCGCTGCGTGCAGGCGATGTCCGACTGGACGCGCAATCTCGCCCTGCACGAGGTGCTGGCCGCCAGCGACGTGGCGCTGATGGCCTGCCGTGGCGCGAGATACCACCACGATGGCGCGCGGTATGGCGGTGCGGCCTTCTGCAATCTCTTCGTGAGCGAGGACAAGGGGCTGGACGTGCATTTCCCCGCCACGGGCCACCGGATTCCACTCGCGCGGGGGACGGCATTGCTGTTCGACACCGGCCAGCCCCACGCCGTCGTTCCGCGTGGCGCCAGCGGCTTCGACGTCGCCGACTTCGCGCCGGGCAAGGACCGCACGCAGGTGTTCCTGACCTGGGAACTTCCGATCGAGGATGCGCATGTCGCGCGCGCACTGGGCATCGCCTTCGACACTGACCTTTCGGCCTCGGCGCGACTGGACGAAGAGCAAATCCGGGTGAACGGCGCGCGGGCCACCGTGTGCCCGGCGTCTGGCCGGTGGTGCCGGAACGCGTGAGGGCAAGTTCAGTTCGGTGGAGGCTTCATGGCCCGCCGGACCGCGCCGACGCCCGCGAACCACGCCTCGAGCGAAGTGCGATGTCCTTTCTCGCCGACCTCCTTCGGCTGGAAGCAGAGCGCCTCGCCGGGCGCGGTCACCGCCTCCATCAGGACGTAATGGAATTCGCCTGGCTCCAGTTCGTCGACGCTCAGCGCCAGCCGTTCAGCTCGTCCGATCTTCACTTTGCATCCTTGTATTGAAAACCAAGGTTCTACTCTTCACTAAAGATGCGGGGAAGGTAGTTTTAGGCACGAAGGCGCCCTGTGACGCAAGGCGCGTGAGAGAGTCGAATGAGGCGGCGGTTCCGTGTGATTTGTCACTGCGCAAGAGCGCCGGTCGGCGCAGGATGGAAGCCATGTCCAAAGCGCTCGTGTTGCTCCTGAGTCTGTCGATCACCGTGGGGTTGTTGTACAGCTTCGGCCTTGTCGCGCTGGTGGTCTGCTTCGGTCTCGCGCTCGCGACCCTGGTGTTCTCGACGGGGGATGACCAGGGGCGGATGGCGGAGCCCAAGGTGCGTTTCGAGCAGACCACGATGACGGGGAGCCTGTGATGCTCTCCCCATCCAGGCGCATCAGCCGCGCCTGATTTCCATCGAGTTGTCCGCGGGCGGCGTCGCGCGACCCATCAGGACGAGGCTCGCGTGGTGCGCGGCCTCGCTTGCGGCTTCGGCATGATCGGCCAGCGTCATCAGCTTGCGCGCGCCATCCCGATGCGACAAGGACAGGCTTTCATCCATGAGCGAGAGCGTGACTTCCAGTGCTGCGTGCGCGGCCGTCAGGCACATGTAGATGGATGCGCGCGTCCGGTTGAAGAGCACCGTGTCCTCGCGGACCCGCAACTCCGCTTCCTGCATGGCTGGCGGGAGCCCGGCCAGGTCGGTCGGCGCGAAGTAGGGCACGGGGTTCTTTCCGAGCGCGCGGTCGGCCAGGACCGTCTCGATCGCGCAGCGGGCGCTCTCGATCGTGCTGAGTTCCTCGTCAATCATTTGCAGTCCCTCCAGAGGCATGAATGTGCGGGCCTGAAGGCCCGGCGACTTTTCACCGTACGCCCCCCGGCCGGGTCGCGGTATCGGCGGCCTCCTACGGGGCGTGCGTTGGCGCCCTCGCCATCCTGCAGGATGGACTACAAGAACGGGCGAACCTCGGCTCGCGAGCGTGCCTCGATCAGGATGGGCGCTCGGCGGACCGCTGCCGGCCTGGCCGAAGATAGGAAGGCCCCGCCGCGTCGGGGGTCGGCTACCATGTCCGATTGAATGACCGAACCCACCGAGAGAGCCGCAAGCGCATGGCGAACGAGTCCGACCGACGAGAAGAACTGAAGAAGATGACGCTCTGCGCGTCCTGCGCCGGCATCCAGCGCAACTGGCGCCGCGCACCCGGGCATGCCGAACTCGTGCAGCAGTCGAGTCGCAAGGCGCTGCGAAGCGACGGCGACAGCGGCGGCCACACCGTGACACTCACCAGCTACCGGTGCGACGCCTGCGGCACGCGATGGGAGTATGAGAACGATCGGACGAACCAGCAGGCGGGCTGGTCAGTCGTGGGGCAATAGAGCTCCGCGCAGAGAGCGCACGCGCCAGGGCGCGCCACTCATTGCCGCGGCCCCGCGATCTCGTGATAGCGGCGGTCGAAGTAGATGAGCCCGTGCGCCGCGCCGCCAGTCGACAGCGCCACCGCCTCGCAGAACAGCACGTCATGCGTGCCCGCGCCTACGCGCCGCACAACGCGGCAATCGAAGGACGCCACGGCATCTTCCAGCACCGGCGCTCCCGTCACCTTGCGGCTCCAGCGGCTGGCGGCGAAGCGCTCCGCCATCGGCGTCTTGCCGCCGAACAGGCTGGACAGCGCCTGCTGGCCCGCTGCCAGCACATTGACGCAGAGCACCTCGTTGGCGTGGAAGGCCGCGTACACCGAAGCCGAGCGGTTGAGGCAGACCAGCAGGGTGGGTGGTTCGTCCGTCACGCTGCACACGGCCGAGGCCGTGAAGCCGGCGCGGCCCGCAGGGCCGTCCGTGGTGATGATGTTGACCGCGGCGCCGAGCCGGGCCATGGCGTCGCGGTAGTCGGCCTTCTCCAATGCAGGCCTTTCGCGCGCGGGCGTTTCGGCGAAGGGTGACATCGTCAGGCGGCGACCGAGACGACGCCGCGCTCCTTCAGCACGAAGTTGCGCTGCTCGCCGAACAGCTCGGAGATCGGCCACGGCTCGGGAAAGCGCAGCCACAGACGCAGCATGTGTCGCTTCTGGTGGCGCTCCGGTCCGTCGACGAAGCCGGTGCGGGAGTGGAGCATCGTCAGGTTGTTGCAGAAGGTCATGTCGCCGGGCTGCATCATGAAATCGATGCGCAGGTCCTCGCGTTGCGTCTGTGCGTCGAAGAAGTCGAGCACTTCGCGCTCCATCGGCGTCAGCGGCACCTGGCGCTTGACCGCGCCGGCGTTGATCTGGTTGCGGATGTAGCGGCAGCGCAGCACGCCGTCCTTCTGGCCGAAGATGGGCTGCGGCGTGTCCGACACGCCCTTGGCGCCGAGCGCCTCCTCGCGGCGGATGTAGTAGAAGCCGTTGTAGAGCATCGCGAGGTATTCGGGATGCGCGGCCAGGATGGCGTTGTAGATCGACACCGAACTGACGTAGCTGCTGCGGCCGCCCGAGATGCCCTGCCGCAGGCACATCAGGCCGACCAGGTCGGCGCTGTCGGTGTGATAGGGCAGGTAGGCGCTGGTCTCGTAGCCGCGCACGTCGATGTTGCCGTATTCGCGGCCCTGGTCGTACACGTGGCCGAGCAGGTCGCCCTTGGGGTTCTGGCCCAGCGGATCGCCCAGGTACAGGCCCAGACCCCAGTAGATCGTGCAGACCTCCTCGTCGGTGTAGCCTGAGATGTCCAGCCCCTGCAGCAGCGTGATGCCCAGGCCGTCGCGCACTTCGGCCGCGATGTCCGCCAGCTTCTCGCGCAGGTGCTCGAGGGGGAAGTCGGATTGCCGCCATTGCAGCATCGGCACCTGGGCCGCTGCGGCATGACGCAGCGCGTTGGCGATTTCCCTGCCGTCGGCCGCCGTGAGTTGCATGCGCCATGCATCGTTGTCCTGCATGCTGGCGCGCGTCCACGCCTGCGGGTTGTCGAAGGGCTGGCGCCATACCGTGTCGTTCATGGGGGGTGCTCCGTTGTGGGGGGAAGAGTCCAGGGGGAAGGGGATTCAGCGGCGCTTCGCGTCCAGCGCGTCGCGCAGTCCGTCGCCGAAGATGTTGAGCGAGATCACCAGCACGAAGATCATCGCGCCGGGTGCGATGGCCATCCAGGGCGCGGCCACCATGTGGCGCTGCGCCGCGTTCAGCATGCTGCCCCACGAGGGCGCGGGCGGCTGCTGGCCGAGGCCGAGGAAGGAGAGCGAGGCCTCCGCGATGATCGCGGCGGCGGCCATCACGCTGGCCTGCACCAACAGCGGCGGCAGCATGTTGGGCAGCAAGTGCCGGAAGGCGATGCGCATGGGCGATGCGCCCACCGCCAGCGCCGCCTCCACGTAGTCCTCGGCGCGGATGGACAGCGCCGCCGCCCGCGTCAGGCGCAGGAAGATCGGCAGCGCCGCGATGCCGATGGCCAGCATCGAGTTCCACAGATCCGGACCGAGGAAGGCCGCCATCGCGATCGCCACGATGAGGAAGGGCACCGCCAGCATGGCGTCGGTGATGCGCATGATCACCGCATCCACCCAGCCGCCCGCGTAGCCGCTGATGACGCCCAGCGGCACGCTGAACACCAGCGCGACGACCACCGGGATGAGCCCGGCCAGCATGGAGGTGCGCGTGCCAAAGATCAGGCGCGAAAGCACGTCGCGCCCGACCTCGTCCGTGCCCATCAGGTGCTGCATCGAGGGCGCCTTGCGGATCAGCAGGAAGCTCGACTGCAGCGGGTCGTAGGGCGCGATGAGCGGTGCCAGCAGCGCGACCAGCACGAAGAGCAGGATCACGCAGCCGGCGGCCACGCTCGACGGGCGGCGCAGCAGCCGGCGCGTGACGGTGCGCAGGCGGCCGGCCGGCGCGGGCGCGGCAAGCCGCAGCGTGGGTGCGAGGGTTGCCATGGTTCAGCTCCGCAGCCGGGGGTTGATGACGAAATAAAGGACATCCGCGACCAGGCTGGCCAGGATGAACATGACGGCCGACACCAGCACGAGCCCCTGCACCACCTGGTAGTCGCGGTAAAGCACGCTGTCGACCAGCAGCTTGCCGAAGCCCGGGATCGAGAAGATCTGCTCCGTCAGCACCGCGCCGGCCAGCAACTGCCCGAACTCGATCGCGCCCAGCGTCACGACCGGCACCAGTGCCGTGCGCAGCGCATGGCGCAGCACGACGCGCCGCTCGCTCAGGCCCTTGGCCCGGGCCGTGCGCACGTAGTCCGTGCGCAGCGAGTCCAGCATCGCGCTGCGGGTGTGGCGCATCAGCACGCCCGCGATGCCGGTGCCCAGCACGATCGAAGGCAGCACGAAGCCCATCAGGCTGCGCACGGGATTCTCGGCGAAGGGCACGTAGCCGGAGGCCGGGAACCAGTTCAGGTGCACCGAGAAGCCCAGCACCAGCAGGATGCCGAGCCAGAAGTGCGGCACCGAGATACCCGTCAGCGCGAAGCCGCTGGCCAGCGCATCGCCGAGCGAGCCCTTGCGCGTGGCGGCCACGATGCCCAGCGGGATGCCGATGAGCAGCGCGATGGTCATCGAGGCCATCGCAAGCTGCAAGGTGATGCCGATCTTGCCGACCAGCAGCTCGGTCACGCCCATGTCGTTGCGCATCGAGACGCCGAGGTAGCCGTGCAGCGCGCCGTAGAGCCAGCGGCCATACTGCACGTAGACGGGCAGGTCGAGACCGTACTTGTGGCGGATCTGCTCCAGCGCGTCGGGGTCCAGGTCCTCCCCCGCCATCGCGAGCGCCGGGTCGCCGGGCAGCATGCGCTGCAGCAGGAAGACCAGCACCGACAGGATCAGCACGGTCGGGATCGCCAGGGCGATGCGCTTGCCGATGAAGAGGAGGAATCGCATGGTGTTCGCGGCCCGGCGTTGGCTATTGGAAGCGCAGTCCCTTGACGCGGATCGTGCTGTCGGGGTGCGCCTCGAAGCCGCTCACCTTGGCGTTCAGGCCGGTGAAGGTCTGGCGGTGCCAGAGCACGGCCATCGGGTAGCTTTCGACCAGCATGCCGTTGATCTTGCGGTAGAGATCGCGGCGTTCGGTGTCGCTGCTGGTCTCGCGCGCCTTCTTCATCACCTGGTCCAGCGCCTCGCTGCAGAACTTCGAGTCGTTCTGCGGGCCGTTGCAGGAGAAGTGCGAGTACACGTTGCCATCTGGATGAGGCCGGCCGCTCCAGAAGCTGAAGACCGCCTCGAACTGGCCGCGGCGCGCGTTCTGCAGCATCACGGCGTTCTCCTGCGTCTCGATGTTCATCGTGATGCCGGCCTCGGCCAGCATGGCCTGCACCATCTGCGCGGCCTCCTGGCGCTCGCGCTCGGCGGGCACGAGCAGGGTGAACGTGAGGTTGGGCACGCCGGCCTCCTTCAGCAGCTTGCGCGAGGCGGCGAGGTCGCGCGCCGGCACCGGGTGCGTCTTGTCGTAGTACTGGCTGTTCGGGTTGACGAACTGGTTGCCGGCCAGGTATTGGTCGTTGAAGAGTGCCTTGACCATGGCTTTGCGGTCGATGGCGAGGTCGACCGCGTGGCGCACCCGCACATCGGCGAAGACCTTGCCGCGCGGGCCGTTGCCGGTGTTGTAGCGAATGAAGTGGTAACCCAGGTCGGGCGCGGAGACCACGCGCACGCGCGCGTCGTCGGCCAGCTGCGGCAGGTCGGTCGGCGTCAGGCGCTCGGCGATCTGGATCTCGCCGGAGCGCAGGGCCGACAGGCGCACGGTGGAATCGCTGATCGGCAGGTATTCGATGCGCGCCGGGCCGCCCTGGGCGCCGGCCTTGTCCCAGTAGTCGGCGAAGCGCTCGACCACGATGCGGCCCTGCGGCACGCGCTCGACGAAGCTGTATTCGCCGGCGCACACGGGTGCGGTGCCGAAGCGCTCGCCCAGGCGCTTCGCGGCCTTGGGCGAGACCATCATGCCGGCGCGCTCGGCGAGGTTGATCAGCACCAGGTTGGCCTGCGGCTCCTTGAGCACCAGGCGCACCGAGAGTGGGTCGATGACCTCCACCTTGTCGATCGCGGCCAGTTCGGCGCGGCGGAAGGAGCCGGGCGTGTTCATGTGTCGGTCGATGTTGAAGCGCACGGCCTCGGCGTCCATCACGTCGCCGTCCTGGAACTTGACGCCCGGGCGCAGCTTGAGGACGACCGCCATGCCGTCCTTGGCGATCTCGTAGCCGGTGGCGAGCTGCGGCGTGAGCGACAGATCCTTCTTGACATCGAAGAGCTTGTCGCAGATCGCCGTCATCGGCTGGCGTCCGCTGGCCAGGCGGTTGACCGTGGGGTCGAGGGTGTCGGGGTCTTCGTTGATGCCGATCTTCAGCACGCCCTGGGCGGCTGCGGTGCCCGCGCAGCACAGCATGAGCGCGGCGAGAAGGAAGGGTTGGAACTTGCGCATCGAGGTACTCCTGGAGATGAAATCGGTCAGGCGGCAACGGCCGGCTCGGCAGGCTGGATCGGTTGCCGGAAGCGTTCGAGCAGCCGCGCGAGCCGGGGCTCCAGCGGCTGCGTCAGCGAGGGTCCCAGGCCTTCCCACGCCGGCAGTTCGCGCCAGTGGTGGCAGGCGCAGGCATGGCCGCTCTCGTCGGCGACGAGCGTCGGCGCCTCGGCGCGGCAGCGTTCGGTGGCGTGAGCGCAGCGCGGGTGGAAGTGGCAGCCCGCCGGCGGATTCAAGGGGCTCGGCAGGTCGCCCTGCAGCACGGTGCGGGGGCGCTGGTCAGCCTCCAGCGTCGGCACGGCACCGAGCAAGGCCCGCGTGTAGGGATGGCGCGGCGTGGAGAAGATCGCGCCCGTGGGCGCCGTCTCGACCAGTTTGCCCAGATACATCACGGCCACCCGGTGCGCCACGTAGCGCACAGCCATCAAGTCGTGCGAGATGAAGAGCATGCCCACGCCGGTCTGCCGCTGCAGCGCGCGCAGCAGGTTGAGCACCTGCGCCTGCACCGACACGTCGAGCGCCGAGACCGGCTCGTCGCAGACGATCAGCTGCGGCTGCAAGGCCAAGGCGCGCGCGATGCCGATGCGCTGGCGCTGGCCGCCAGAGAACTCATGTGGATAGCGGCTCATGTGCTCGGCCTTCAGGCCCACCATCTCCAGCAGCTCGGCGACCCGGCGGTCGATGCCCGAGTGGAGATCGACCTGGTGCACCACCAGCGGCTCGGCCACGAGCTCGCGCACCGTCATGCTCGGGTTGAGCGAGCTGAAAGGGTCCTGGAAGACCAGCTGGATGTCGCGCCGGCGGCTCATCATCGCGCTGCGCGAAAGCCGCGTCAGGTCCTCGCCGCGGAACTCCACCGCGCCGGACGTCGCCTCCAGCAGCCGCATGATGAGCCGGCCCATGGTCGACTTGCCGCAGCCGCTTTCGCCGACCAGGCCCAGCGTCTCGCCGGCCGCGATGTCGAAGGAGACGCCGTCGACCGCCGCCACGCGTCCGCGCTTGCCGAACATGCCGCCGACGCTGAAGTGCTTGCGCAACTCGCGCACGCGCAGCAGCGGCGCGCCGCTGGAAGGGGTGCGGCCGGTCGGGTCGTTCATGCGGCGTTCTCCAGCGGCGCCATGTGGCAGGCGGCAAGGTGGCCCGGGGCGAGCGGGCGCGGCGCGGGCTCCGTGCGCGCGCAGGTGTCGGTGCCGAAGGGGCAGCGTGGCCGGAAGACGCAGCCGGAGGGCAGCGCGCGCAGGTCGGGCACGGTGCCGCCGATGGCCACCAGCGGGCGGTCGCCGGGCTCGGCGCGCGGCACCGAGCCCAGAAGGCCGACGGTGTACGGGTGCTCCGGATGCGCCAGCACGCGGGCCGCCGGGCCGCGCTCGACCACGCTTCCGGCGTACATCACGGCGATTTCGTCGGCGAGCCCGGCCACCAGGCCCAGGTTGTGCGAGATCAGGATGATGGCGGTGCCGCGCACCTGCTGGATCTCGCGCAGCAACTCGACGATCTGCGCCTGCACCGTCACATCCAGCGCCGTGGTGGGCTCGTCGGCGATCAGCAGGCGCGGGTTGCAGGCCAGCGCCATCGCGATCATCACGCGCTGGCGCATGCCGCCGGAGAGCCGGTGCGGGTACTCGTCGAAGCGCCGCTCGGCCGACGGGATGTGCACCTGCCTGAGCAACTCGATGGTGCGGCGCTTCGCCTCGAACTTGCCCACGGGCTCGTGCGCGAGGATCGCCTCCATGATCTGGTCGCCGATGGTGAAGGCCGGGTGCACCGAAGCCATCGGCTCCTGGAAGATCATGGAGATCGCGCGGCCGCGGCGGGCGCGGCGTTCCGCGGGCGACATGGTCAGCAGGTCCTGCCCCTCGAAGAGGATGCGCCCGCTCGTGACGCGCGCCAGCGGATGCGGCAGCAGCCCCATCACGGCGAGCGAGGTCACGCTCTTGCCGCTGCCGGATTCGCCGACGATGCCCAGGCAACTGCCCGCCGGCAGCTCGAAGCTGGCGCCGCGCAGCGCGGGCACGGTGCCGTTCTCCCCCGTGAATTCGACCGACAGGTCCTGTACCTGCAGGATCGGCGCCGGCGGTGAAGACGACACGGCTTGCACCTTGGGTGACGCAGGCGCGGCATGCGCGCGCGCCGGGGGCGGCAGGGGCGAGCGGGCGGCGAGGGCGAGGGCACTCATTTCAGCGCTTCGAGGGTTGCGCGGCCGTCGGCGGCCGTCACGCCGGCGGTGCCGACGATGAAGGGGTTGACCTCCAGCTCGACCAGGCGCTCGCCCAGGTCGTGCGCGAGCCAGCTGATGCGCACCATGGCGTCGCACAGCGCGTCGACGTCCAGCGGCGGCTTGCCGCGCACGCCGTGCAGCAGCGGCGCGACGCGCAATGAATCCAGCATGGCGCGCGCGCGCAGCGGCGTGATGGGCGCCGGCGCGATGGCCACGTCCTTCAGCACCTCCACCAGGATGCCGCCGAAGCCCGCGAGCACGACGGGACCGAAGAGCGGGTCGAAGCGCGTGCCGACGATCACCTCCGCTTCGCCGCGCGCCATCTCCTGCACGGTGAAGCCCTCGATGGCGGCCGAGGGCGCGTCCCTGGCGACGCGCGCCAGCATCGCGGCGGCGGCGGCTTCGACGGCGGGTGCGTCGGCGAGGCCGAGCGCGACGCCGCCGACATCGCTCTTGTGCGCGATGTCACGGGAGACGATCTTGAGCACGACCGGGAAGCCCAGCTCGGCCGCGGCGCGCGCGGCCTGCGCGCCGGAGGCCGCCGTGCGCTCGCGCGTGGTCCGCACGCCATAGGCGGCCAGCACGGCCTTCACCTCGTGTTCCGTCAACGCGCCGGCCGGCAGCGCGGCGCAGAGCGCGGCGTCGCCGGCGCCGGGTGCGCCTTGCGGGCGCTGCGGGGCCTCGGCGGTGGCGGCGCGCAGCCGATCGTGCCGGGCTACGAGTTCGAGGGCGCGCAGCGCGTCCTCGAAGCGGTCGAAGTAGGGCTGGTCCGCCGCGCGCAGCGCCACGCGCGCGGCGTCGGCGCCGCGTCCCGGCGTGAGCGCGAAGAAGCAGGGCTTGCCCGAGGCCTGCGCGGCACGGGCCATCAGCGCGGTCTTGTCCGCGATGAAGGGCATCGAGGTCAGCACCATCAGGCCGTAGGCGACGGCCGGGTCCGCCAGCAGAAGCTGCGCCGTCGGTGTCGTGATCTCGACCGAATCGGGCACCTTGCGCCCGCCCAGGTCGATCGGGTTGTCGGCCTGCGGCGGCAGCAGCAGCTCGCCCAGCGCGGCGCGGGTGGCGTCCGACAGCGTGGCCATCTCCAGGCCGATCTCGGTCACCCGGTCGCTCGCGATGCCGGCGCCGCCGCCGGAGCCGGAGTACACGCCGACGGCGCCAAGCGGCCTGTCCACCGCATGCCGCACCAGGATGTTGGCGGCGCGCACCATGTCGTCCGGGTCGCCCGCGAGCACGATGCCGGTCTCGCGGCACACGGCCTCCAGCACGTCGAAGGAGCCCGCCAGGCTGGCGGTGTGGGACCGCGCGGACTTCACGCCTGCATCCGTGCGCCCGGTCTTGACCATGAACAGCGGCTTGCCGGCCGCGCGGCAGGCCAGCGCCGCCGCGCGAAAGCGCGGGCCGTCCTTGATGCCTTCGACATACATGCAGATCGCGCGCGTGCCCGGGTCCTGCGCCATGAACTCCAGGAAATCGCAGATCTCCAGGTCCGCCTGGTTTCCGAGCGAGACGCAATGGCGAAAGCCGATGCCGTCGGTGCTGGCGCGGTCGAACACCGAGACCATCAGCGCGCCCGACTGGCTGATCATGCCGATGCTGCCCGACAGCAGCGTGTCGGTGTCCAGCACGATCGAGGAGCACAGCGCCATGCGATGGTGCGGCACGATGAAGCCCATGCAGTTCGGGCCGACGATGCGCATGCCGCTGCGCGCGGCGATGTCGATGATCTCGGCCTGCATGGCCGCGCCTTCCTCGCCCGCTTCGGCGAAGCCGGTCGAGATGACGACGCAGCAGCCGACACCGGCCTGCGCCGCGGCGGCGATGTTCTGCACCAGTGTTTCGCTCGGCACGGCCAGGATCGCGACGTCGGGCGCGTGCGGCAGCTCGGCGATGCTCGGGTAGCTGGTGTGGCCGAGCAGCTCGGCGCGGCCCCGGTTGATGGGCATCAGCTCGCCGGCGAAGCCGTGGTGCACCAGGTGGTACAGGATGCGGCCGCCGAATTTGGCGCGGCTCTCGGAGGCACCGACGATCGCAATGGAACGGGGCTCCAGCAGTTGGCCGACCGTGATGCGCGGCGCGGCGCGCGGGCTTGGTGTTGCGGACATGGCGTGGGTCATGACGTGGATCAGAGAAAAGCCGACATGCCGAGCGTCTCGCGCCCGACGATCAGCCGCTGGATGCCGGCGGTGCCGTCGATCGCCGAGAGCATCGCGGCGTCGCGCCAGCAGCGCTCGACCTCGGCTTCCTCGGCGGTGCCCCAGGCGCCCATGCATTCCATGGCCGTCTGGCATACGGCCACGGCGGTGTCGACCGCGAAGAGCTTGGCCATGGAGACGTCGCGCGGCACGCGCACGCCACTGTCCAGCATGGCCAGCGCGTTGAGGCAGAGCAGGCGCGCGGCCTGCAGCCGCGTGGCCGCGTCGGCGAGCGCGACCTGGATGGCCTGGAAGCGGCCGATCGGCTTGCCGAAGGCGACGCGCTCGCGCGCATAGCGTGTCGCGCATTCCAGCGCATGGCTGGCCAGGCCGACGGCCTGGATGCCGATGAAGGCACGCGAGGATTCGATGCCGCGATGGAACTGCTCGCCCGCGTTGCCCGCCTCGCCCAGCAGGTTCTCGCGCGGCACCCGGCAATCCTCGAATCGGACTTCGGCGATCGACAGCTGGCGCAGGCCGACGGTGTCGATGTCCTCGCTCGCCCACGGCGACACCGAGCGCTCGACCAGCAGGCGGCACAGGCCGCCGGAGGCGTCCTTCACCATCAGCGTGGTCATGTCGGCGACGCCGCCGAGCTTGAGCCAGCGCTTGCGGCCGTTCACCGCGTAGTGGTCGCCGCGCAGCTCGGCGGTGGTGGTGAAGCCGCGCATGTCCGAGCCGGCCTGCGGCTCGGTGATGGCGGCCGTGCCGATCCACTCGCCCGACATGAGGCGGGGCAGCCAGTGCTTCTTCTGCGCGGCGTTGCCCAGGTAATTGATGGTGCGCGGCGGCACCACTTCGCCGAAGAGCAATGGCCCGCGCGCGACGGCCTCCAGCAGCATGCCGTAGGCGACGTAGCTCAGGCCGGCGCCGCCGTCGTCCTTCGACAGCGTGCTGCCGATGTAGCCCAGCGGCTGCAGCGCGCGCAGGCAGGTGCGCACGTCGGCGGCGACCAGGCGCTGGCCCTTGGGCGTGGCCGCGGCGATGGGCGCGATGACGCGCTTCACGACCTCGGCGACGGCTTCCTGGAGTTCGCCGGTGGCCGGCGTGTCGAAGATCGTCATTTCAGCGGCCGGTGAAGACGGGTTGGCGCTTCTCGCGGAAGGCGGCGATGCCTTCGTGGCCATCCTCCGAGGCGGTGCAGAGGTCGGCCCAGTGGGTCTCCAATGCCTGCGCCGCCGCGGGCGTGTACACGTACTGCGCGCGCACCGTCTCCTTGATGGCCCGGAAGGTGAGCGGCGAGCCGCTCGCGACGCGCGCCGCCGTGCGCGCGACCTCGGCATCGAAGTCCTCTTCCGGGATGACGCGGGTGACCAGGCCCATCCGCAGGGCCTCGTCCGCTTGGATGTCCTCGCCCAGGATCAGCAGGTCCAGCGCGCGGTTGCGGCCGATGAAGTGCGTCAGCCGCGTCAGGCTCATGCCCCAGCTCGGCACCACGCCGATGTAGGCATCGCCGGTGCGAAAGCGCGTGGTGGTCGAGGCCAGTCGCACGTCGCAGGCCATGCCGATGGCGAAGCCGCCGCCGATGCACCAGCCGCGCAGCGCGGCGATGACCGGCTTGGGCGTGCATTCCAGGCGGTCCACCACGGCGCGGCCGAGTTCGCGGAACCGGGAGCCGGAGCCCACCGAGCCGGGCGCCTTCAGGTCGGCGCCCGCGCAGAAGGCCTTGGTGCCCTCGCCCGCGAGGACGATGCAGCGGGTTTCGGCGCGCTGTTCGAGTTCGCCGAGCGCCTTGAGCAGCTCTTCGAGCAATTGCGGCGTCACGGCGTTGACCGGCGGTCGCGCCAGCGTGATGGTGGATGCGCCGCCTTCGTGCGAGATCCGGAGGGTTTCGTAGGTCATGGGTTGCCTTGCCTTGCCTTGTCTTGAACCGTCACGCCGCCATGCGTGACAACATGCGCTGGAAGTGGCCCGGCGCCGGCCGGGCGAGCCCGAGGTGCTCGCGCAGCGTCGAGCCCTCGTACTCCTCGCGGAAGAGCCCGCGGCGCCGCAGCTCGGGCACCACCTGCTCGACGAAGACGGTGAGCTGATCAGGGAAGTAGGGCGGCATGATGTTGAAGCCGTCGCAGCCCCCTTCGCGCAGCCAGCGTTCCATCAGGTCGGCGAGCTGTTCGGGCGTGCCGACGAAGTTCTGGTGCGCGCGCGAGCGCGCGATCAGGCGCGCGGTGGCCTCGATGCTCAGCTTCTGCCGCGTCGCATGGGCCAGCAACATGTCGGAGCTGGCGGTGGGCTTCTTGGTGTCCCGGATCAGGTCCACCGGCAGCGGGTCGGCCGGGTCGTAGGCATAGAGGGGGAAGCCGAGGCTTTCGCTCAGCATCCAGACGCCGACCTCGGGATGCACGAGGTCGCCGATCTCCTGCTCCAGCCGCAGCGCCTCGGCCTCGGTCGCGCCGATCAGCGGCGACAGGCCCGGCATGATGACCACGTCTTCCGGCTTGCGGCCGTAGCGCGCCATGCGCGCATGGGTGGAGGAGCGGAACTCGCGCGCTTCCTCCAGCTCGGTCTGCGCGGTGAAGATCGCTTCGCCGACCAGCGCCGCGAACTCGCGCCCCGGCGGCGAGCCGCCCGCCTGCACCAGCACCGGCCAGCCCTGCACGGGGCGCGGCACCGGGAGCGCCCCGCGCACCTTGAAGCTCTCGCCATGGTGGTCGATGGGGTGGACGCGCGACGGGTCGGCGTCATCGCGGCTGTCCCACAGCCCGGTGCAGACGTCGATGAACTCGCGGCCGCGCACGTATCGGTCGGCCTTCTCCATCGCCTTCTCGCGGCTGAAGTTCATCGAGGCCTTGTCTTCCCAGGTGGTCACGACGTTCCAGGCCGCGCGCCCGCCGCTCAGGTGGTCCAGCGTGGCGAACTTGGAGGCGATCGCGTAAGGCTCGTGGTAGGTGGTGGACAGCGTGCCGACCAGGCCGAGTTTCTCGGTCACGGATGACAGGACGGACAGCAGCGAAACTGGATCGGGGTTCGACACCGCCTGGCGGCCGAAGAAGCGGCCGTCCTTCTCGCGCGTGAAAAGCGTGTCGCCCACGAAGAAGAGATCGAACTTGCCGCGCTCCGCGAGCTGCGCGGCAGTGCGGTAGTAGTCGAGCCCGGCCAGGCCGGTGGAGGGCGTGGAAGGATGGCGCCATCCGGCGATGTGGTGACCGCCCGGATAGATGAAGAGACCGAGGTGGAGTTGCTTAGCCATGGGCGGGTTTCGCGGAGAAGCTGCTGGGCGGACGCGGGAGCGAGAGGTGCCCGCGAAGGGTGGTGGCGCCGTAGGCGCCGCGGAAGAGGCCGCGTGCCTGGAGCAGCGGGATCACGCGCTCGAACAGCGGGCCGGCATCGTCCGCCAGCACGGCCGGCGCGATGTTGAAGCCGTCGCAGGCGCCGGCTTGGTGCCAGGCGGCCACGAGATCGCAGAGCGCTTCCGGCGTGCCGGTGAAGCGATGGCCCGGCATCGCGGACGCGCCGTCGCAGGCCGCATCGAGCCTGGCCTCGCGCTCGCGCGCCGCCGCATCGGAGGCGGCGAGGATCGGGCTGACGGTCGCCAGGATGCGCAGCGCATCGGGCGCGAGGCCAAGCGCGGCGCGCTGGGCACGCAGGTCCGCGGCCAGGGCGCGGGCCTCTTCCATCGACGCGCAGTCGCCGATGAAGACATCGGCGAACCGGGCGGCCAGCTTGCGGCCCGGCGCCGACATGTCGTCGACGACGATGACCGGGTGGCCCTGGACCGGCCGCACGGCGGTCAGCGGCCCGCGCACGCGAAAGTGCTTGCCGGCGTGATGGATTGCATGGATCTTGTCCGAGTCGGCAAAGATGCCCGCGGGTTTGTTGACCACGACGGCGCCGTCTTCCCAGCTGTCCCACAGTTGCGTGGCGACGGCGAGGTATTCCTCCGCGCGCTCGTAGTGCGCCTCGGCGGAAAGCAGCGGCCTGTGCTCGAAGCCGGCATCGCCTTGCCCGCCGCCGCGCAGGTCGCACAAGAGCGCGGTGCGGCCGGCGGAGAGGCCGTCGAGCACGGCGAACGCGCGCGCGGTGTGGAAGGGTTCGGTGTGGGCGATCGGCACCGAGGCGCCCAGGCCGATGCCGGAGGTCGGCGCCACCAGCGTGCCGATCAGCGGCGTCGCGTCAGGCTGGAGCGCGTCCTTGGACGACGTGAAGAAGATGCCATCCAGCAGCGCGGCCTGCGCTTGCCGCGCGAGGCTCGCATAGCGCGGCAGGGCGGAGGCCGGCGATGTGAGCGGCGAGAGCCGCGCCGCTGCCGGGTGTTGCCCATGGCCCGCGATCGACAGGGTGAGATGCATGGTGGATGAACTTGTTGTCATGGGTTCGGCACCGCCGTCAGTCGATGGACGCGACGCAAGAGATGTGCCAAAGAGAAGGTTGATGAGTGGTATGCCACATATTGATGACGAGTCGGTTGGCGTGCTTCATGCGGCCTTCATGTCCAGGCGGGCCTGCTGGCCTTGCTGCGCGGCAAGCGCCATGCGGTGCAGGCTGATGTGGCGGATGCCGGCGCGCGAGGCGCCGATGTGGGCCTTGAGCAGCATCTCGGCATCGCCGGCGCGACGCGCCAGCACGGCGGCCAGGATCTTGTCGTGTTCGTCGAAGGCAGCCTTGATGCGTGCGGGCTCGATGAAGTCAAGCCTTCGGATGATGCGGATGCGCTCCGTGAGGTCGGTGTGGGTGCGCGCCATCTCGCGGTTGCCGGCCAGAGCGACCAGCGTGCTGTGCAGTTTCTCGTCCTGCCGCGCGACGATCTGGCCGTCGAGCACGCGCTGGCGCTTCGGCACGCGCCAGAAGGCGCACAGCTCGCGCAGGTCGGGTGCCGGGTCCATCGCGCAGAGGCGGCGCACGGCGATCACTTCGATCTGCACGCGGAAGTCGTAGAGGTCTTCGAAGTAGTCCAGGTCGAAGGGTCGAACCTGCCAGCTCGTGTGGCCCTCGATGCGCTGCAGGTACCCCTCTCGGGCCAGGATGTGCAGCGCGAAGCGCAGCGGCGTGCGCGAGACGCCCAGGCGGTTGGCCAACTCCTGCTCGGCATAGCGCTGGCCGGGCGCCATGCGGAAGTCGAAGATGTCTTCCTTCAGGCGTTCGTAGACCACTTGCGCGAGCGTCGATCTCTCGCCCTCCAGCGCGGCGTCGCTGACGGCATGGACAGCCTGGGCTGCGGGATTCACTGATTGCTCGTTCACATCTGCACCCGATTCGGGATCCCAATCAAAAGACAGATGGGCTTCCCATGCGGCGTCGGTTGCAAGCAGCGTGCCACGTCACTCCCGGCTGGGCGGCGGAGTCGTTTGCCCGGGGAGAGCGCCGGCAGGCGTCAATCCGGAGATGAGTGGTACACCACTGTTTTGCGCCATCCGGGTGCGAGGACGCGCCGCCGTGCACCACGACGAGTCAATTGCGTGGCATGCCCCGCGTATGGCGCGCTTGCCTGCCGGCGCGCCGAGCGGAAGACGAGGTTTTTCGTGGGTCGGGTCGAAGCTGTTCGCGGGATTGCGCTATGGTGGGTCCACGCCGGGGCGGGTCATGCCCGCGGGGCGGCTGACCAAGGAGACATGATGCGAGCGATTTTCGTGATGGCGGGTCTTCTCATTCTGGCGGGCTGTGCAGGCGCGTCGCATGCCACGCAGGAGACGGCCTGCAGCACCGATCCCGGCGGCCGGGATTGCCAGGTGGAGCGCTACCTGAACGCCCCCTAGCCCGGCGCCGTCGAGTTCAGCGCAGCCGCGCCTCGATGGCCTCGCGCGACCATTCGGGCGCGACCATCTGGATGAAATCGAAGGCGAAGGGCTTCAGCAGGTGGTCCTTGCGCAGGCTGATCATCGCGCTCGACGACGGGAACAGGTGCTCGACCCGCATCGCGCGCAAGTCCTTGTCCACCGCCGGGTTGAACGCCATCTTCTGCAGCACCGCGACGCCCACGCCGGCGGCGACATAGGCCTTGATGATGCTCGCGTCCATCGCCCGCATCACGACCCAGGGCGTGATGCCATGGCGCTGGAACTCGCGCTGGACCACCGAGCCCGAGGTGTAGCTGTTGTCGTAGGTGATGAGCGGCCAGCGCGCGATGTGCTCCATCGTCAAGCGTGCCATCTTCAGCAGCGGATGGCGCGGCGGCACGATCAGGCAGCGGTCGATGTCGTAGGCTTTCACCGAGACGACGTCCTTGGGCATCGGGTCGGGCAGGGTGCACAGGCCGATGTCGATCGTGCCCTCCGTCACGCCGGCCAGGATCTGCGCCGGCGGGCCGACGGTGAACTCCAGCTTCACCTGCGGGTAGACCGCGAGGAAGCGCCTGGTCACCTCGATGAGCGAGTAGCGCGCGTGGACGTGCGTCGTGCCGACGCGCAACGTGCCCTCGCCGGCGGCGGGCACCTCCTGCTTCAGGCGCTTGAGTGCCTGCGCATCCTGCAGCACGCGTGCGGACAGCGAGAGCGCTTCCTTGCCGGCGTCTGTCAGTTTCGTCAGGCGGTTGCCTGCGCGCACGAAGATCTCGATGCCGATCTCCTTCTCCAGCGCGCGGATCATCTTGCTCACGCCCGGCTGCGTGGTGTGCAGCGATTCGGCCGCTCGCGAGACGCTGAAGCCACTTTCGACAACCTGGCGCACGCACTGGAGCTGCTGGAAGGTGATGGGCATGAATATTCCTTCAAGGCAATGATAGCGGCCTAAATATTCATTTCACACAATGGTCCACGAGGCAAAGAATCGCGCTTCACCCGAGCCTTTTCTTAAAGCCATCCGGACCATGAAGAATCCTCCAGAGACAACAGAAGCCACGGGAAGCGCCGAGCCCGAGCCCCACGACGTGAACGCGAGTTTCCGTGGCGGCGGGCGCTCCGTCGAACACCTCGACCAGATCAACAAGGCGTCCATCGTCGCGGTGGCCGAGGCGGGCATCGTGTCGGCCGATGCGGCCCGGCGCATCGCGGCCGGCATCCTGGCGCTGATCCGGGAGGAGCAAAGCCGGCCGCGGCAGTGGTCCGCGGACTACCTCGACTACGAGCCCAAGCTCATCGCCGCCGTCGGTCCCGACGCCTCGCGCCTGCATTGCGGGCGCAGCCGGCAGGACATCTCCGCCACCATCGCGCGCATGAACCTGCGCGGCGGCCTGCTGGCGCAATGCGATGCGCTGGCCGGTGCGCGGGAGGCGCTGCTCTCGCTGGCCGCGCAGCACAAGCACACCATCGTGCCGGCCTACACGCACGGCGTGCAGGCGCAGCCGACGACGCTGGCGCACTACCTGCTGGCCATGGGGAGCGCGCTGGCGCGCAGCGTGTCCCGCCTGCGGGCCGCTTACGCCCATGCGAACCTCGGGCCTCTGGGCTCGGCCGCGCTCACGACCTCGAGCTTCGCGCTCGACCGCCGACGGCTGGCCGCGCTGCTCGGCTTCGACGGCCTGGTGGAGAACGCCTACGACGCCAACCATCTCGCGCCGGTCGACACCTGCATGGAGGTGGCGGCCGCGCTCGGCATCGCGGCCGTGCAGATCGGCCAGTTCGCGCAGGACCTGCACGCGCAGTACGCCGAGCCGATGCCCTGGATGACCTTGCAGCGCGGCGAGCTCGTGGGGGTCAGCAGCATCATGCCGCAGAAGCGCAACCCGGCCGCGCTGGAGCAGTTGCGCGTGCAGAGCAGCCTGCTGCTCGGCGAGATGCAGGCCGTGGCGCTGACCTCGCACAATGTGCGCACCGGCATGTTCGACTACCGAGCCTACGACCCCGTGCCGGCCGGCCGCGCGCTCATTGTGTTCAACCTGCTGCGCAAGGTGCTGGGCGGCATCGTGGTCGACAAGGCGCGCGCGTTGGCCGAGGTGCACGCCGACTACTCGACCGCGACCGAGATCGCCGATGCCCTGCTGCAGCGCGCGGACGTGCCCTTCCGCATCGGGCACCACTTCGCGTCCGAACTGACGGACTACGGCCGCTCGCGCAAGCTCTCCATGCGCGAGATTCCCTACCGCGAGGCCGTGCGCATCTATGAGGCGATGGCATCGCAGGCCTTCCCGCTGGACGAGACGGCCTTCGCCGAGGTCTCGAGCCCCGAATACATGGTCTTCGGCCGCCGCGGCATTGGCGGCCCGCAGATCGCGGAGGTGGAACGCATGTTCGCCGCGCAGCGCGCGGGACTGGACGCCGACCTCGCATGGACGAATGCGCGCCGCGCCGCGCTGGCCCAGGCCGACGCGCGGCTCGACGACGCCATCGCCGCGATCGCGCGCTGAGGCCTGGCCCATCGACAACGACTTCATCGAACCCGGAGACATGACACCATGAAAAGACTTCTTGCCCTGCTGGCCGCCCTGGCCCTTTCCTTCTCCGCCATGGCGGCGGACTATCCGGACAAGACGGTGCGCATCGTCGTGCCCTATTCGCCGGGCGGCGGTGGCGACGTGGTGGGCCGCCCGCTGTCTCAGGAGCTGGGCAAGCAGTTGGGCGGCTCCTTCTTCATCGACAACCGGGGCGGCGCCGGCGGCAACATCGGCATGGAGTACGTGGCCCAGTCGCCGGCCGACGGCTATTCGGTGGTGCTCGCGCTCACCTCGCAGCTGGCCATCAACCAGGCGCTCTATCCGAAGCTGCGCTACGACGCGCTCAAGGATTTCGCGCCCGTGACGCTGCTCGGCTCGGCGCCTTACTTCCTCGCCGTCAACGAGTCGTTGCCGGTGAAGAACCTGGCCGAGTTCATCCAGCTCGCGAAGCGCAAGCCGGGCGCGATGTCCTATGCGTCGACCGGCAACGGCAGCGGCCTGCACCTGTCGATGGAGCTGCTGAAGTCGATGGCCGGCATCGACCTCGTGCACGTGCCCTACAAAGGCGGCGGCGCGGCGCTGACGGACCTTCTTTCGGGCAACGTGCAGGCGATGTTCGTGAGCTACGGCACCGGCAGCGCGCAGATCAAGGCCGGGAAGATCCGGGTGCTTGCCGTCTCGTCGAGCCAGCGCTCGCCCGCGTTGCCGGACGTTCCGACCATCGCAGAAGCGGGCGTGCCTGGCTACGAGTCCGGCGTCTGGTATGCCTTGCTCGCGCCTCGCGCGACGCCGCCGGAGATCATCAAGAGGCTGCACGACGGCTCGGTGGCGGCGCTGCAGTCGAAGGAGCTGCGCGAGCGCTTCGCGACCGACGGCGTCAAGCCGATCGGCTCGACGCCGGATGAGCTGACGAAATACATCCTGTCCGAACGCGTCAAGTGGGCCGAGGTCGTGAAGCGCTCGGGCGCGACGGTTGAATAGCGCGCTTGTGCCGCCTGACCGTGCCATTTCTCACGGCAGAACGTAGTACTTAGCGACTACAAGATTGTTGTTTTGAATACCTTCAGGCTACTATTCATGCATCGGACAGCCAAGGACAAACAGCATGAACACGTACCCGACCGTCAGCCAAGCCACCGGTGTCGCCCGCACGCTGAGCAAGCACTCGTCGTGCACCATCGTGGTCTACCGCACGCCGCAGGCGAAGTTCGTGACCGCGCGTCCCACCGACCCCGTTCTCGGGGACATCGAAGGCATCTACCGCAACGGCTACGTCGTGCCGACCCTCCTGAGCAGGGCGCACTGAAAGGTTTCGACTCCTCGGCTTCAGAGAAGATGCCAGGTTCACAGGCCTCCCTTGGGAGGCCTTTTTTGTGGCCGGCGCCGGCTATTTGTAGAAGGCCTCGACCTTCCCCTTCAGCTTGATCAGCAGCGGCTTGCCCTTGCGGTCCAGCGCGCGGCCCGCCGGCACCTTGATCCAGCCTTCGCTGATGCAGTATTCCTCGACGTCGGAGCGCTCCTTTTCGTTGAAGCGGATGCCGATGTCGTGCTCGAACACCGCGGCAACGTGATGGGGGCTGCGCGGATCGACGGACAGGTGGTCGGGCAGGGGCGGGGTGGGGATGGCTTCGGTCATGGCTTTGTGAGGTTCGCCGCATCGTGCGGCGGCGCGTGATGATAGGCGCGCTTCCGTGCGGTTTGCCGCGCCAGGCCCGTCCGGGGCCTCAACTTCCGGGCGCCGGGGCCGATATCCCGGGAAGAATGTCCGAACTCAGATCCCTGCTCGTGGTCGACGGCAACGTCGCCCAGCGCCTTCGCACGGTCGCCTGCTGCCGTGAATCCGGCGTGCCGGTGATCCGCCAGGCCGGCAGCGGCGCGGAAGCGCTGGCCGTGCTTGCCTCTCTCGTGCGGCCGCCGGACTTGCTGATCGTGGACCTGGACATGCAGGACATGGACGGTGTCGAGCTCATCGAGCAATTGCACACGCGCGGCATCTCGGCGCCGCTGATCGTCGCTTCCGGCCTGGAAGTCAGCCTGATCCAGTCCGTTGAGGCCGTTGCGCGCAACCTCGGCCTGTCCGTGGTGGCGGGAATGCGGCAGCCGCTCGATCTCGCCCAACTCGCGGCCTTGCTGGAGAGATTCGTGCCGGTGCAGGCCGCGGCCCGCATGGCGACGCCGTGCGAGGACGCGCCCGCGATCCGCACCGATGCACTGAGCCGGGCCATCGCCGAGGGCGACATCAAGGTGCACTACCAGCCCAAGATCGACATGCGCACCGGCGAGGTCCAGGGCGTGGAGGCGCTCGCGCGCTGGCAACCGCGCGGCGCCGCCTCGGTGCGACCGGACCGCTTCATCGCGCTGGCGGAGCGCGAGGGCCTTATCCACGACCTCACCCTTGCCGTCATGCACCAGGCGATGGCGCAGGCGGCCGACTGGAATGCCCAGGGCCTGAAGCTGTCGCTGGCGATCAATCTTTCGCCCATGCTGCTGGACCAGCCCTCGCTGGTCCAGAAGATCACGGGCCTGGTCCACCAGCACGCGCTGCGGGCCGACCAATTGGTGCTGGAGATCACCGAGACCTCGCTCATCGACGTCATGGGCGCGGCGCCCGGCGTGCTCGCGCGCCTGCGCCTGAAGGGCTTCGGCCTGTCGATCGACGATTACGGCACCGGCTTCTCCTCGATGCGGCAGCTGGCCTCCATCCCCTTCACCGAACTCAAGATCGACCGCTCGCTCGTGCACGGCGCGCACCAGCGCAACAACCTGCGCGTGATCCTGCGCTCCGCGCTGGAGATGGCCCGCCAGCTCGACCTGGTCACTGTCGCCGAGGGCATCGAGACCCTGGAGGACTGGCGCCTGCTGCAGGAGTGCGGATGCTCGCTCGGGCAGGGCTACCTCATCGCCCGGCCGATGTCCGCCGGCGAGATCGCGGGATGGATGGTGGCGCACCGCGAGCGCCAGGACTGGTTTCGCGGCACGGGCGGGCGGCCCGCATGAGCAACTTCCCCACCATCCGCGCGCGGCTCATCGTGCTGCTGGCCGTGCTGTCCATTCCCTTCATGGGCTACCTGGCGCTCTCGGCCATGCGCCAGGCCGAGCAGGAGCGCGCGGACGCCGCGTTGCACATGCTGAGCTTTGCCCGCCTGACCGCCGCGAAATTCGACGCCCACGTCGGCAGCGTCGAGCAGATGCTGGCTGTGCTGAGCCATTCGGTCGGGGTGACGCGTGGAGACACCGCGCGCAACAACGCATTGCTGCGAGACCTCGCCGCGACCCTGCCCGCGCAGATCAACACCGTGAGCGTCTGGACCGTGGATGGCGCCAACATCGGCGCGCTGGACAAGAGCCAGCGTCTGGAGGGTATCAACATCGCGCGGCGCCAGTTCTTCAAGGATGTGCTCGCGAGCACGGGTCCGGGCCTGGTGTTCGAGGGCCCCGTCGCCGCGCCCTCGAACGGCGAACTGGTGGTCCTGCTGGCGCGGGCCATCCGGCGCGGCGGCCAGGCGCAAGGCGTGGTGGTCGCGTCGATCCGGCTCAAGCCCCTGCAGGCGCTGCTGGAGCCCGGCAACGCCTTGCCCGCTGGCGTGGTCGTCACCGCTTCCGACATGAACGGCGTCGTGATCGCCCGCTCGCTGGAGCCCGAGAAATGGATCGGCCGCAATCTGCTGAAGCACGGCGAAGGCGATCTGGTTCACAGCCTCGTGCGCGGGGAAGGCGTGCGCGACGGCGCCAGTGCCGATGGCGTCGAGCGGATCGCCGGCTTCACCAGAACCACGCGCGCGCCCTGGCTCATCTACGTCGGCATGCCGGCGCGACTGGCCATGGCGCCGGTGCGCGCGCGCCTGAGCGAGAGCATCGTGCTCGGCGGCGCGATGCTGCTGATCGGGCTGGGCCTCGCGGCGATCGTCGCCGAGGGGATCGCCTCGCCACTGCGGCGGCTCGGCGAACATGCGTCGGCCTTCGAGCGCGGCGACCTGTCCTACCGCAGCCCGGTCGACCAGGGCGGGGAGATCGGCCGCCTCGCCTCCACCCTGAACCGCGCGGCCGATGCGGTGCTGCAACGCACCGCCGCGCTGCAGACCAGCGAGGACCAGTTGCGCCAGATCACGGACAACATGCCGGCGATGATCTCCTACCTCGACGCCGGCCACCGCTTCCGCTTCGCCAACCGGGCCCACGAGGAATGGCTGGGCATCGAGGCGCAGTCGCTCATCGGGCACACGCCGTGCCGGGTCGAAGGGCAGTCCGGCTACGCGGCCATCCGCCAACACATCGAGTCCGCCCTCGAAGGCCGGCGCCTGACCTATGAGCGCGACCTGGAGACCACCACCGGGCGGCGGCGCATCGAGGTGACGCTGGTGCCGCATTTCCAGCCGGGCGGTGGTGTGCAGGGCCTGTTCTGCCTGAGCCACGACATCACGCAGCGCAAGTCGAGCGAGGAGCGGCTGCGTTACCTGGCCGAGTTCGACCTGCTCACCGGCCTGCCCAACCGCGCGCTCTTCATGGACCGCCTGGAGCGCGCGCTCGCGCGCGCGTCGCGCTCCGGCAAGCCGATGGCGGTGCTCTTCGTGGACGTGGATCACTTCAAGAGCGTGAACGACACCTACGGCCACGAGGCCGGCGACGACCTGCTGCGCGCCTTCGGTCAGATGATGCGCTCCTGCGTGCGAAGCTCCGACACCGTGGCCCGGCTGGGCGGCGACGAGTTCACCATCCTGCTGGAGAGTCTTTCCAGCGCCGACGACGCCAGGTCGGTCGCCCGCGCGTTGGTGGCCAAGGCGCGCACGCCGCTCAAGCTGGGTGAGCGCTGCGTCACCATCTCCACCAGCATCGGCATCGCGATGGTGGACCACGACGAGCGGGATGCGGCCTCGGTGCTGCGCCGCGCCGATGCGGCGCTCTACGAGGCGAAGCGCCTGGGCCGTGACCGCTTCGCCTGCGCCGGCAGGCCGTCGACCGTGCGGCTGCCGGCGGTGAAAGCCTGAGTCGCCGCGTCAGGCCGAGAAATCCTGCGCCAGCAGGTCCGCGAAGGCGGCTGCCGCCGGCAGCATCGTCCGCCCGACCTTGCGCACGATCGCGATGTCGCGCACGACCGTCGGCCGCACCAGCCGCCGCGCGGCAAGCTGTGTGTAGTTCGCATGCGCCAGGATCGAGGCCGGCAGCACCGACACGCCCAATCCGCTGGCGGCCATCGCGAGCGCGGTGCTCAGCAGCGTCACCTCGTGCGCGATGCGCAGCGCCACGCCGGCCTCGGCCGCCGCGCGGTCGATGCTGCCGCGCACGCCGTAGCCGGGCTTGACGGTGATCAGCGGATGCATCGAGAGCTGCTTCCAGGTGATCTGGGTCGGATGCGGGAACGCAAGCGACTTGTCGGCGATGACGCTCAGGTAGTCGCGCACGAACACGCGTTCGGCGAGGCCGGCGATCTTGCCGTCCAGCGTGCCGACGCCGAAGTCGACCTGCTCGCTCTGGATCTTCTCGGCGAACTGGCTTGGCGCGCAATCGTCGACCATCACCTTCACGCCCGGATGCTCGCGTTCGAAGCGCAGCATCGCCTTCGGAATCAGCGTCTGCGCGATGGCCGAGGTGGCGGCCACGCGCACCGTGCCGTGCGCGCCCTGCGCGAGCGCGCGCATGTTGGCGCCCAGCGCGTCCAGTTCGGCGAGCACGCGCTCGGCGTAGCCGATGGCCTCCACCGCAGCCTCGGTTCGCTGCAGGGAGCGCGTGGTCCGGTCGAACAGGCGCACGCCGAGTCGCTCTTCCAGTTCACGCAGCAGCACGCTCACGGCCGGCTGCGTGATCGAGAGCTGGTCCGCCGCGCTGGAGAGCTGGCCGCTGTGGTAGATGGCCGCGAAGGCGCGCAACTGCCGCACCGAGGGCGCGCCGCTCAGGGATAAAGGCTTTTTATGAATCGGCATGAAAGCTTCATTTCTCGGATGGCGCGCGGCGTTCTCTAATCGGCGGTTCGACATTGGAGACACGCATAGGAGACAGGCAGATGAATCGAGGCGAATACGCGGCCCAGGTGCTGATTGTCGGCGCAGGCCCCGTGGGGCTCACGCTCGCCACGGACCTCGCGCAGCGCGGCGTGCAGGTGCTGGTGGCGGAGATCCGCCACCGCGGCGAGGCGCCGAACGTGAAGTGCAACCACGTCTCGGCCCGCTCGATGGAGATCTTCCGACGCCTCGGCGTGGCCGCCAGGCTGCGCGACGCGGGCCTGCCGCCGGACTATCCGAACGACGTCGCTTACCGCACCAGTGTGACCGGCGAGGAGCTCTCGCGCATTCCCATCCCGGCGCGGCGCGATCGGTACACCGCCACTGGCGGCCCCGACACCGGCTGGCCGACGCCGGAGCCGCCGCACCGCATCAACCAGATATACCTGGAGCCGGTGCTCTTCGCCCACGCGGAGGCGACGCCGAACCTGCGCATCCTCAACCGCACGCGCATCGAGCTCGTCGCGCAGGACGAGCAAGGTGCCTGGGCCGAGGGCATCGACCTGGACAGCGGCAAGCCAGTCCGCATCCGGTGCGACTACGTGGTCGGCTGCGACGGCGGCCGCTCGATGGTGCGCAAGACGATCGGCGCACGCCTTTCCGGCACGGACGTGGTCGGGCGCGTGCAGTCGACCTACTTCCGCGCGCCTGCGCTGCTGGGCCTGCTCAGGCACCCGCCGGCCTGGGCCACCTTCGCGCTCAATCCGCGTCGCTGCGGCAACGTCTATGCCATCGACGGCAAGGAAACCTGGCTGCTGCACAACTATCTGCATGCCGACGAGACCGACTTCGAATCGGTCGATCGCGACTGGGCCATACGCCAGATTCTCGGCGTCGGGCCGGACTTCGCGTACGAGGTGATCTCGAAGGAGGACTGGGTCGGCCGGCGGCTGGTGGCCGACCGCTTTCGCGACCGGCGGCTCTTCATCTGTGGCGATGCTTCTCACCTGTGGATCCCGATGGCGGGTTACGGCATGAACGCCGGCATCGCCGACGCGATGAACCTGTCGTGGGTGCTGGCCGCACGCCTGCAAGGCTGGGCGGGCGAAGCCGCACTGGCGGCGTACGAGGCGGAGCGCCAGCCGATCACCGAGCAGGTGTCGAACTTCGCGATGAACCACGCCATCGCGCTGCAACGCCAGCGCGAAGGCGTGCCGGCCGGCATCGAGGCCCCCGGGCCCGAGGGCGAGGCGGCACGGGCCGAGGCGGGGCGCGCGCTCTACGACCTGAACGTGCAGCAATACTGCTGCGGCGGGCTGAACTTCGGCTACTTCTACGACCGCTCTCCGCTCATCGCCTACGACGGCGAGGCGGCGCCCGGCTACAGCATGGCCGGCTTCACGCCGTCGACCGTGCCCGGTTGCCGCACGCCGCATGTGTGGCTGGCGGGCCACCGCTCGCTGTACGACGCCATGTCGCCGGGCTACACCTTGCTGCGCACCGATCCGCGCGTGGAGGTCGGGCCGCTGGTGGAGGCGGCCGCGCAACGCGGCGTTCCGCTGTCGGTGCTGGACATCTCGGCCGAAGAGGCCGGCCCGGTGTATGGCCATGCCCTGGTGCTGTCGCGGCCCGACCAGCACGTCGCGTGGCGCGGGCAGCGCGCCCCCGAGGACCCGCTCGCACTGATGGACCTGGTGCGCGGCGCCGCGACGCAGGCGCGATAGTTATCAACAAAGGAGACAAGAACCATGAACCGTCGACACATCCTTCACCGGCTCGGAGCCCTGGCGGCCCTCGGCGCGGCATCCTCGGCACCGGCCTGGGCGCAAGGTGAGAACCCCGTCACCATCGTCGTGCCCTACGCCCCGGGCGGCACGACCGACATGCTGGGCCGCCTCATCGCCCAGCAGCTTGGCACGTCGCTGGGACGCACCGTGATCGTGGACAACAAGCCCGGCGCTGGCACCGCCATCGGCGCGGGCCAGGTCGCGCGTGCCGCGCCGGACGGCAACACGCTGCTGGTCGCGACCAGCACCACGCTGGCCATCAACCAGTGGCTCTACAAGAAGCTGCCCTATGACCCGGCGAAAGATTTCGCGCCGATCGGGCTGGTCGGCGCCGTGCCGCTGATGGTGGTCGTGCATCCCTCTGTCAAGGCCAATACGCTGGCGGAGCTGGTCGCGCTGGCCAAGGCCAATCCCGAGGCGCTCAGCTACGGATCGGCCGGCAACGGCAGCCCGCAGCACCTCGGCGCGGAGATGTTCAAGGTGGCGACCTCGGTCAACTTCAACCACGTGCCGTACAAGGGCAGCGCGCCGGCCCTGACCGATCTGCTGGGCGGCCAGATCCAGCTCATGTTCACCGACCTCGCGCCCGCGCTGCAGCACGTGCGCACGGGCAAGCTGCGCGCGCTGGCCGTGACCTCGCGCAAGCGCCAGCCTTCCGTGCCTGCCGTGCCCACGGTCGCCGAATCCGGCGTGGCCGGTACCGCCGGCTTCGAGGCGGTCGCCTGGCAGAGCATCGTCGCGCCGGCGGGCACGCCGGCCGAGCTGATCGAGCGCTACAGCAAGGAGATTGCCCGCATCATCGCGCTGCCGGAGCTGCGCGAACGGCTGGAGCGCGAAGGCTTCGAGCCCGGCTCCAGCACGCCGGCGCAGCTCGCCGCCTACATGAAGAGCGAGTCGGAGCGCTGGGGCAAGGTGGTGCGCGCCGCCGGCGTGCGCATCGACTGAGCGAGCCGCATCCGCAGCGGGGAAGGGTGCATGGTGAAGGCCAGCACCTCCTCGGGCGGCCCATCGTCGGGCGTCGACAACGCCGGCAGCTCGAACTCGCTGGCCAGCATGCCGAGCACCAGGTTGATCTCCAGCATCGCGAGATAGCGGCCCGGGCACAGCCGCGGCCCGGCGCCGAAGGGCATGGACACGCGCTTGGGCGATTGCGAGGATGCGGCGCCGTCCGCGAGCCAGCGCTCGGGGCGGAAGTCGCGCGCGGCTTCGACGTTCGATTCGTCCACGGCGCCCGGCCGCATCAGCAGGAACACGGCCGTGCCGCGCGGAATGTGCAGCTCCCGGACGCGGGTCTCCTGGATGGCTTCCAGGATGATCATCGGCGCGACAGGCTTGAGGCGCATCGCCTCGCTCGCGCAGGCTTCCGCGTAGCGCAGCGAGCGCACCTGGTCGACGGATTGCGCGACGGATTCGCCGCCCAGCACGGCGCGCGCCTCCTTCACCAGTTCATGCCAGGCCGATGGATGCTGGTGCAGCAGATGGATGGTCCAGGCCAGCGTGTTGGCGGTCGTGTCTTCGGAGGCGCTCAGCAGCGTGAAGACGTTGCCGGTGATGTCGGCCTCGCTCAGCGCGCTGCCGTCGGCGTCTCGCGCGGCGAGCATCGCTTCGAGCAGGTCCGTCGGCTGCTCTCGGCGCTCCGGGTGCAGCCGCAGCCGCTCGCGGGCTTGCGCCACGATGTCGTCGATCATCCGATGGATCACCGCCAGGCGCTTGTCGTGCGCCACGTCCGAAGGCAGCCGGACGTAGCGCCAGTACGGGAAGGGTTGATTCAGGCGGCGGTAGATCATCGGGAACATGCCGCCGAGGTTCTCCTGCAGCTCGCTGCGCTCGTCCTCGATGGTGTTGATGTCGAGGCCGAAGGAGATGCCGGAGGCCGCGTCGACGGAATAGCGCATCAGCTCCGACTGCAGGTCCATGGCCGTGCCGGCCTGGGCGGCGCTCACCCACCGCTTGCGAAGCCGCCCGGTCACGCGCACCAGCGACGGCATGTAGTTGCGCAGGTGTGCCGGATCGAAGCCGGTCATCACCATGCGGCGCTGGCGGCGCCAGTCCTCGCCCTCGGCGGCGAAGACGCCGAGGGCGCCCGCCTCGCGCAGGATCGAGGCCAGATTGGCCGAGCGGCGCCAGGTGTCGGGGCGTGCCCGCAGGATGCCGGCGATGTCCTCGGGGGTCGAGACGACGACCACGTCCCGCCGCGGCAGCCGCAGCCGGAAGATCCGGCCGTGCTGCTTCGCCCATTCCTCGAGCTGAAGGTGCAGGCGCGGGAGCTTCAGCTGCGGCAGGTTGCCCAACAGGGGCCACGGCGCCGGGCCGTCGAGTTCGTCGATGGAGGAGGGAAGGTGGGGCATGGGACCGGCGCCGCGTGGATGGGCTTTCATTGTCATCGCCCTTGGCCCGGCGCCAAGGGGCGCTGTCCAGCCCCCGGCCTATGCGCCCGCCGCGCCCTTCGCTCCGCTGCCGCAGCCGAAGCGATAGAGCACGTTGCGCAGCAGCTTGCCGAAAAGCGGATCGCTGCCCAGGACCCACGCCGCGCCCACCGCACCCGCGTGGAACACGCGCCCGCCCTGCGGCCGCTCCCAGTAGATCATCTCGGCCGACAGGCCGTCGAGCGACTCGGTGAGCTTCCCGTAGTAGTCGAGGTAGGCATCGAGCTTGCCCGGCACGTGCCGGATGCCTTGGGCGATGACCTCGATGCCTTCCTGCGCCGCCGGCAGGCGCGCGCCGGGCGGGCGCTCCTTCGTCATGCGCGCGAGCGTCGCGATGCTCAGGTCCCACTCATGGCCGATGGCGCGCGGCAGTCCGCCGCCGGGGGCGTGGCCGAAGGTTTCACCCTTCGAGAGGCCGAGCGGGTCGGGCTCATGGAACAGCGGGTGCGCCGGCTGCGCCACGTGGTAGACGCCGAAGTCCTCCGCGTCGGCGAAGGCCCACCCCGCCGTCTCGAGTCCGATGATGTCCGCCGCCGGGCGGCCCGAGGCCCGAAGGTGGCCGCCGCGGGCCCAGTCCTGGCTGTGGTACTGCTCGCCGAAGGGGCCGGCCGGCGGGCCGACGGGCGGCTGTGCCTCGTCGTGGTCCGGCCCGTTGACCTTGCGCTGCTCCATCACCGTGAGTTCCTCGTCGTAGCTCACGCGCAGGTACATCGTGTTGCCGGACAGCACGACGGCGGTGCCGCCGCGCCGCAGGTAGTCGTCCAAACCTTCGACCGCCGGCAGCGACCAGTACTCGCTGTGGCCGTTGATGATGACCGTCCGGTAGCGCGCGAGCAGCGCGGGGTCACGGTGCAGGTCGATGTCGCTCACCACGTCGTGCGCGTAGCCTTCGCACTCCAGCCACACGTGCAGGTGCCGCTCCAGCCGCGTCCACTGCGCGAAGCCGCTGCCGGCGGGGTCGTAGAGCGCATTGGGGCTGGCATTGGGCCAGGGCATGCGCAGCCCGACCTGGTAGCAGGGCTGGCCTGCGCGGTGGTAGGTGTAGCTGCAATAGGACGGCGCCTCGGGATGGCTGTTCTCCAGCCCGAGCGAGCGGCGCGGCCAGACCGGATCGTCCGCCGCGTTCCTCGCGAAGGGTGTGCTCGCGTAGGCCAGCCAGCTGTTCGTCGCGCACAGCACGAGGATGGGCGCGGGCTCGGCGTGCGCGGGCTTCTTCACGATGAAGCTGATGTCGTAGTCCATCGGCCGCCCGTCGCGTTCGAAGCGCACGCGGCCGACGTACACGCCGGACTTCGCGCTCTCGGGAATGCGCAGTTCGTGCGTGGCTTCCCAGCGGCAGTCGTAGAGGTCGTCGCTGGCCAGGCGCAGGCCGTGGCCGCGCGTGGGATCGGCGAAGGGGTCGTAAGGCGGGGCGGCGCCGTCGAACTCCCCGACCTTCGCGGGCTCGAAGGCGGGGCCGACGATCATCCAGGTCGCGTGGTTGATGATCCGCCCGGTGCGCTGGAAACCGCTCGCGTCCGCCACCCGCTCGCCGCGCTCCTCGCGCAGCGGCCAGCAGGCGAGCACATGGCGCCCCTGCGGCATCGAGAGGCCGCGCCGGCTGTGGCGCGCGGCGATCTCATCCGCATCCAGTGCGCGGCTGTAGAGCACCGGCATCGCGATGTCCGCGTCCAGGAAGCGGTCGGCCGCGCCGTCGACGCCGCTGGCGCCCAGCCGCAGCGGCGCGGCGCCTGCGCGGACGTCGCCGGGCGCATCCCATTGCCCCACGAGCGCGCCGTCGACCCACAAGGCCGCGACACGGCCGTCCCAGGTCGCGGCAACGTGCTGCCAGCGCCGCGCCGCGAGCCGGCCATGTGAGCGCAACCCCTCGGCGCGCAGGTGCAGCCCATCGCCCAGGTAGAAGCCGAGCGCCCCGCCTTCCTCGATGAAGACGCCCCAGCCGCAATGGGCGGGCTGGTCGAACTGGCCCGCGATGGTCTGCCGTGCGGCAATGCTCCACGGCTTGATCCAGCACTCGAAGGCCAGCCCTTGTATCGGGAGCGCCGCGTTCAGTCCCTTCTCGACCAGCACGTAGGAGCCCGGATGGATGGGCTGCACGCGCGCGGGCGAAGGGGGGAAGGCGTGGAGCAGCACGTCGTCGCTGCGACCATCCACATCGTTGCCGAGCTGGAAGACGGAGAGCGTGCAGGGTGTGTCGCTGCTGATGTGGAAGCGCAGCGTCTCGCCGGCGTGCACGCTCTTGCAGTCGGCGTAGCCGTGCACGCCCGGCAGGCTCAGCGCCTTGTGCGGCGGGATGCTCATTCCGTGCTGAAGCCGGAGGCCTTCACCACCGGACCCCAGCGCCGCAGGTCGTCGGCGATGAGGGCCGCGAGTTCTTCCGGCGTGCTCGGGCTCGCGTCGCTGTTGAGCTTGGCCAGGCGCTCCTGCACGTCCTTGTGGGCCAGCGCCTTGCCGAGTGCCGCGTGCAGCTGCATGACGACGGCGGGCGGCGTGGCGGCGGGTACGAAGAGCCCGGTCCACTCGAGGTTGTCGAAATGGGGCTGGCCCAGTTCCTTCAGCGTGGGCACGTCCGGCAGCAGCGGCGCTCGCTTCGCGCCGTTCACCGCCAGCACCTTGAGCTTGCCGCTCTGCTGGTACGGGATGAGGTCGGCGATGGGCATGATGCCGGCCGCGAGCTGGTTGCCCAGCAGGTCCTGCACCAGTGGCGCGGCGCCGCGGTAGGGCGCCGCCACCAGTTCGGCCTTGGCATCGGCGCCGAGCCTGAAGCCCATGAATTGCGACACGCTGCCGGGCGCGGGCACGCCGTAGCTCGCCTTCTGCGGATCGGCGCGCGCGATGTCCAGCCATTGCCGTACGTTCGCGGCCGGCAGCGCGGCGGGCACGGCGATGCCCTCGTAAAAGCTCGCGATGCGGCCGACTGCCTTGAAGTCCTTCACTGGGTCGTAGCGCACCGACTTCGAGGTGAGCGGCAGCATCACCATCATGTGCATGTTGGCGAGCAGCACGGTGAGGCCGTCCGGCTGCGCGGCGCGCACGTAGTCGGCCGCGATCTGGCCGCCCGCGCCGGTGCGGTTCTCGACCACCACCGCCGTGCCGAGCTCCGCCGCGAGCTTGTCGGACAGCGTGCGCGCCTGCACGTCGGCGGAGCCGCCGGCAGGGTAGCCGACGATGAGCCGCAGGGGGCCCTTGGTGGTGGCGATCTGTGCATTCGCCGTGGCGGCGAAGGTCAGCAGCGCCGCGCAGGCGAGCGCGGAGTTCAGGAACACGGGGAGCTTCATCGAAGGCCTTTCGGGGGAGAAATGGAATGCGCGGGCGGTGGCGTCATGCGAGATGGCCGAGGCGGGTCATCTCGTCGGCCAGGTCGCGCAGCGATTTCTCCAGCAGGCCCACCAGCTCGTCCACCTCCGCTTCGGTGATGTTGAGCGGCGGCGTGATCATCTGGAAATCGCCGAAGGCGCCGAGGTTGGCGCGTCGGTTGTAGAGCGCGATGCCGTGCCGCAGGCCATGCTCGGTGAGCCGGGCCGGCGCGTTGAATGCGGCCGGCGCCTGGCGGCGGGTCGCCTTGTCGGTGACCAGCTCGATGGCGGTGAGCAGGCCCTTGCCCCGCACGTCGCCGACGATGGGCGAGCGCGCGGCCATCTCGCGAAGCCGCGCCATCAGCAGCTCGCCCGTGTCGCGCGCCCGCGTGACCAGGTCTTGCCGGATCACCTCGTCGACCACCGCATGCGCGACGGCGCAGGAGAGCGGGTTGGTGAAGTAGGTGTGGCCGTGCACGAAGCCGCCGCTGCGGGCGACGGCGTCGACGATCCGCTCGGGCGCCAACAGGCAACCGAGCGGCGTGTAGCCGGCAGCGAGACCCTTGGCCAGCGTCACCAGGTCCGGCCGCGCATCGGCCCAGTGGTGCGCGGCGAGAAAGGCGCCGGTGCGCCCCGCGCCGCTCATGATCTCGTCGTAGATGACCAGCACGCCGTGCCGGTCGCAGATCTGTCGCACGCGCTGGAAATAGGTCGCGGACGAGACGACGGCGCCGGTCGACAGCCCGCCGATCGGCTCGAGGATGAAGGCGAGCACCGTCTCCGGGCCTTCGCGCTCGATGGTGCGCTCCAGTTCGTCCGCGCAGGCCGCCGCATGCGATTCGGCCGTATGGCCCTCCGGCACGCGGTAGGACAGCGGCGCCGCGACCTTGGGCATCGTCCGCACCATCGGGCCGTAGAGATTGAGCGTGTTCGCATCGCCCGTGACCGCCAGCGCGCCCAGCGTCGAGCCGTGGTAGCTCGGGTCGCGCGAAATGATCTTGACGCGCGCCGGCTGGCCCGTGACCACCGCGTACTGCCGCGCGAGCTTCATCGCCGACTCGTTGGCCTCCGAGCCGCCCGAGACGAAGAAGGCGCGGTCGAAGCCATCGCCCGCGAGTTCGCACACGCGGTCGGCCAGCGCGATGTTGTGCTCGCTCTCGAAGAAGCGCGGGTACGCGAAGCTGACCTTGGCCGCCTGTTCCGCCATTGCCGCGAGCACGCGTGGGTTGCCGTGGCCGATGTTGGCCACCACGGCGCCGGCGGTGGCGTCGAGGTAGCGCCGCCCATCGGCATCCCACAGGAAGATGCCTTCGCCGCGCGCGATGCGCGGCGGCCGGGGTGAGCCCTTGGCAGCGTAGAAGCCGAGCACGGTGCCGCCTTTGGGCGTGTCGCCTACCGTGGGGGCGGCGCGGGTCGGGATGCTGCTCATGCGCGGGTGCTCCAATGCTTGCGGGTGTCGTTTGCGAAAACGCCGACGATAGGCAAGCCGGGCGCCGGCCGGTAGACGTATGGGACGATGAAGTGCTATACGTACGACGCATGAAGCACACGAACGACCGCCTCGACCTTCTCTACACCTTCCTGCGCATCGGCGAGACCGGCTCGCTCAGCAAGGCCGCGCGCCTGCTGGAGACCACGCAGCCGACCGTGAGCCGGCGCCTGCTGGAACTCGAACGGATGCTGGGCTGCAAGCTGGCGATCCGCAACACCGCGAACTTCTCGCTCACCGACGAGGGCCGCACGCTGATGGCCGAGGCGCATGACCTGACCGACCGCTGGTCCGGCCTGTCTCAGCGCTTGTCGGGCGGGCAGGCGCGGCCCGAAGGCACGCTGCGCGTCATCGGGCCATCCGGCTACGGCACCGGCTTCCTGACGGATGCCGCGACCGACTTGCGCGCGGCCTATCCGGAGCTGCGCATCGAACTCACGCTGACCGATCGCGTCGTGGACCTGGCCGCGAGCGGCGCGGAGTGCTGGGTCTGCGTGGGGGAGGTGCGCGACCCCGGTCTGGTCAGCCGGCGGCTCGGCGCCATGGAGCGGGTGCTGGTCGCCACGCCCGCGTTGCTGAAGAAGATTGGCGCGGTCACGATCGCGAACCTGCCGCGCATGCCCTGCGTCGGGCTGGTGCCCTACGTGATGGGCAATGTTCGGCTCTACGACCGCAAGGGTGCCTCGCGCGTCATCGCGCTCGACACGCCGCTGCGCACCGACAGCCTGCTCTCCAGCTACCGCGCCATTCTCAACAGCGCCGGCATCGGAGGCGCCGCGCCCTGGATGTGCCAGGCCGACCTCCAGGCCGGCCGCCTGCGTCGCGTGCTGCCGCAGTGGGAGCTGGAGCCGATCGGCATCCACGTCGCGCTGCCGCCCGGCATCTACCGTCCGGCGCGGGTCACGGCCTTCATCGAGGCGCTGCGGCAACGCATGCATCTCCTGCCCGGATTCCGGCCGGCGGCTTGAAACCCGGCGTGGCAATGCTAGGCTCCGCATCCATCGACACACCCGGGTGCCATAGATGAACAACGACTACCGGCGCAGAAGCCGCAGACGATCCTCGCGCCGCAGGGGATGGCGTGCCTACTTTGCGCCCTTCATGGCCATCCTCGCGGTCGTCGTCGCCGGCCTGGTCTACGTGTGGACCTCGGAGCCGGACCCGGTGCCGCCGCAAGCGGCAGGGCCGGGGCCGTCGCGCGGCGCGCCGTCGGAGCGCACCGCGGCGCTGCCGCCGCTCAGGCTGCCGGCCGACGATGCGCCCCACGGCTCCGGGATGGAATGGTGGTACTACAACGGCATCCTCGACGCGAAGACCGGCGCGCGCTACGCCTTCCACGTGGCCGTGTTCGTGGCCAACGGGCTGGTGAAGCACACAGTCACGCACGTGGCGCTGACGGATCTCCAGACCGGCAAGCGCTACGCCGGCCAGCGCCGCACCGGCGGTGCGCCGGCCAAGAGTCTCGCGGACGGCTTCGATCTCCAGCAGGATGGCTGGCGGGTGGCCGTGTCCGGCGCTTCGCATTCCCTGCGCGCCGACTTCGACGGCGTCTCGGTCGCGCTGGAGCTGAGCGACCCGCGCGAGGCTGTCGCGCATCGAGCCGATGGATCGCAGACGCCCGGCCTGCTCGACTTCGGCGCGAGCGGTATCAGCTATTACTACTCGCGCCCGCGCATGGCGGCCAAGGGCGAGGTCGCCGTCGCGGGGCAGCCGGTGCAGGTGGGCGGCGATGTCTGGTTCGACCACCAGTGGGGCGACTTCGATGTGCTGAGCCTGGGCTGGAACTGGTTCGCGCTGCACCTGGCGGACGGCTCCGACCTGATGCTCTACCAGCTGTTCGACGCGAAGGGGAAGGACGTCATGACGGCAGGCACGCTCTCCAGCGCCAAGGGCGTGGTGCCGCTCAAGCCCGGCGAGATCGAGCTGACGCCCGGCGCCACGTGGACCAGCCCGAAGACGAGGATCAACTACCCCGTCGAGTGGCGCCTCAAGCTCCCGGTGGGCGTGCTGGAGGTCAAGCCCTTCTTCCCCGATGCCGAATTCGATTCGAGCGAGACGAGCTCGAACATCTATTGGGAGGGCGCGGTCAAGGCGACGGGCAGCACAAGCGGCGAGGGCTTCCTGGAACTGAGCGGCTACGACCGCCTGGGCGCGGCCGGCAGGCCGGCGCGCTGAGGGGCTCCTGGCTCACGGCGTCTCGCCCGGCCGAAGCAGCGCCATCGCGTAGCTGTCGCTGTATTCGCCGTCGACGCGGAAAGAGTTGCGCAGCAGCCCTTCGACTTCGAAGCCGAAGCGCTGGTACAGCGCTTTCGCCTTCGCGTTGTCTGCCTTCACCGTGAGTTCGATGCGTGTCAATCCGCGTGCCCATGCGGCGTCGATGGCCTGTTGCATCAGCTTCGGGCCGATTCCCATGTGCCGTGCCGGCGGCACCAGGCCGATGCCCAGCGTGCCGATGTGCGCCCGCGCCTCGCCCCGGGCCGGAAGCACGTCGCACCAGCCGACCACCAGGCCGTCCATCAGCGCCAGCATCTGGCAGAGATCGTTCGCCAGGATGTAGCGGTAGAACTCGAAGGCCTGCTCGATGGGCGGGGCCTGCGTGAAGGCGAGGTAGCGCTTCTCGCGCGCCACCATGTCGAGCGCCGCGTAGACGCCGCCGAAGTGCCGTTCCGAAAGAGGTTCGATGGAGAGATTCATTCGCGCCCTTTGCCTCATCCAGCCCTTCGCCCGATGCGAAGCAGCTCGCCCTTGAGCCATTGCACGCCGGGATCGTTGTTGGCCCGCCGATTCCAGCACAGCAGCAGGTGGTAGCCCGGAAGTTCGAAGGGCAGCGGATAGGCCGACAGCATGTCGGCATAGCGCAGCGCCACGCGGTTCGGCATCACGGCGACGTGGTCGGTCTGCACCAGCAGGTCCACGATCTGTGCGAAGCTGGTCATGGCCACGCGCGTCATGCGCTCGCGGCCCTGGCGGCGCAGCAATTCGTCGATGAGGTCGTCCAGCGTCGAGCTGCCGTGGCCGAGGAAGACGTGCTGCGCGCCGCAGAAGCCGTCGAGCGTCGCGCCGTTCGCGAAGGCGGGGTGGCCCTTGCGGGCGACGAAGACGTAGTGGTCCTCATAGAGCGGCTCCGACTCGCAGTCGGTCGGCCGCTTCAGGCGCGGCACGACGGCGATGTCGAACTCGCCCTTGTGCAGGCGTTCGGCCACGGTCGCGAAGGAAGTGGTCTCCCAGAAGATGCGGATGGCGGAACCCTTGCCGGCCAGTTCGTTGACCAGCGAGGGCAGCATCAGGTGGCTCGCGTTGTCTCCGCCCGAGATGCGGAAGATGCGCTGCGAGGTGGCGGGGTCGAAGGCGCCGCCGGGCTCCAGCAGCGACGAGAGATCGGCCAGCACGCGCTCGACCTGCGGCGCCAGTGCATGGGCGCGCGCAGTCGGCTCCACGCCGTGCGCGGTGCGGGTGAAGAGCGGGTCGCCGAAGGTGTCGCGCAGCCGGCTGAGCGACGCGCTCACCGCCGGCTGCGTCAGGAAGAGCCGCGTCGCCGCGCGCGACACGCTGCGCTCGCGCATCAGCGCGTCGAAGGTCCGCAGCATGCCGACGTCGAGGCTGCGGATATCACGTGAAGCCATATCTCATATCAAAAGCTTTGAGTTGCGCGCCGGTGGCAATGGCATCTATTGTCCTTCCCCGCGAGACCACAACAAGACGGAGACACGATGAGTCCATTCGAAGCCCGGGCCGCCGCGCCCGGAACGCGCCGCCGCATTCTCGGCGCCCTGGGCGCGCTCACGCTGGGGGCGGCCGCCTGGCCGACAGGTGCGCAGCAGGGGCAAGCCTTTCCCAGCCGCGTCATCAAGATCGTTCCTTTCGGCTCGCCCGGCGGCCCGATGGACGTGATCGCGCGCATCTACGCGGACAAGCTCAAGCAGCGCTGGAGCCAGCCGGTGATCGTGGACGCCAAGCCCGGCGCGAGCGGCACGATCGCCGCCGATGCGGTGGCCAAGGCGCCGCCGGACGGCTACACCGTGCTGTTGACGCTTTCGCTCACGCACATCAACAACGCCATCCTGCAGACCCGGCTGCCTTACGACCCGGTGAAGGACTTTCAGCCGCTGTCGCAACTGGCCACCGGCGGGCCGATGCTGATTGCGCGCGCCTCGGCGCCGTTCTCGAACCTCAAGGAATTCGTCGCCTATGCCAAGGGCCACAAGGGCCTCTCTTACGGCACCTGGGGCAACGGCTCGACCGCGCACCTCTTCGGCGAGCTGCTGAAGCGGCAGGCGGGGCTGGACATGGTGCACGTCGCCTACAAGGCCGAGGCCGGCGCGCACAACGACATGTTCGGCGAGCAGCTGGACATCGCCTGGGCCAACCCCTCGACCGCGCGCGGGCTCGCGCAGGCCGGGCGCATCAAGGTGCTGGGCATCACCGGCTCGAAGCGCGTGCGCGCCATGCCGGACGTGCCCACCTTCGCCGAACAGGGCTTCGCGGGCTTCGACCTCGACAGCTGGATCGGCGTGTACGCGCCCGCCAGGACGCCGCAGCCCGTCGTCGCGGAATGGACGCAGGCGCTGCGCGAGATCACGAGGATGCCTGATGTCCAGGAGCGGCTCGGAGCCTTCGGCTTCGAGCCGCTGGGCAACACGCCTGCCGAATTCATCGCCAACTACAAGGCCGATTTCCCGCGCGTCGCGGAGTTGATCAAGGCCGCCGGAGTGACCCCCGAATGAGCGCCACCGTACCTTCCCACCTCGGGTCATCGGCTTCTCCCGCTTCGGAGTGGAAGCCCATCACGCTCGACACAGGCACCGCCTACGGCCGCAAGCCGCCTGGCTACAAGGCAGAGCTGACCGAGGTCGGCGCCGGCACGCCGATGGGCGAGCTGCTGCGCCGCTACTGGCACCCGATCGGGCTGGCGGCGGATGCCTGCGACACGCCGCGCCAGGTGCGGGTCCTGGGCGAGGACCTGATCCTCTTTCGCGACAAGACGGGCCGTCCCGGCCTCGTGCATCCGCGCTGCGCGCACCGGGGTTCCTCGCTCTACTATGGCCGCGTGGAGGAGCGCGGCATCCGCTGCTGCTACCACGGCTGGCTCTTCGATGTGCAGGGCCACTGCGTCGAGCAGCCTTGCGAGCCGGACAACGGCGCGCGCGGGCGCGACCGCGTGCGCCAGCCCTGGTACCCGGTGGAGGAGCTGTACGGCATGGTCTGGGCCTACCTCGGCCCGCCGGAGAAGAAACCGGTGCTGCCGCGCTACGACTGCCTGGAGACGCTGGACGAAGGCGAGTTCATCGAAGCCGACGATCGCAGCATCGGCGGCGGCGGGCCGGTGATCATCCCGTGCAACTGGCTGCAGCACTACGAGAACGTGGCCGACCCCTTCCACGTGCCGGTGCTGCACGGCAGCTTCAGTGGCACGCAATTCGTCGCGCAGATGGGGTTGATGCCGGAGGTGAGCTTCGAGACCACGGAGACGGGCGTGATGATCACCTCCATCCGCAAGCTGGAGGATGGCAGCATCTTCCGCCGCATCGCGGGCCCGGTGCTGCCCACGCTGCGCGTGGTGCCGAACCCGCGTGTCGCGGCCTACGGCCGGGTCGAGTCGATCGGCTGGGTGCTGCCCATCGATGACCACAGCTTCCGCATCTACACCGCAGGCCGGGTGAAGAAGCCGGGCGAGCTCACGAGCGTGCGCTCGCGGCTCAACGGCAAGCTGTGGGAGGAGCTCACCGATGCCGAGCACCGCGCCTTTCCCGGCGACTACGAGGCACAGGTGAGCCAGGGCGCGATCACGGCGCATTCGGAAGAGCATCTGGCGAGCTCCGACCGCGGCATCGTCATGCTGCGGCGACTGCTGCAACGGCAGCTGGAAGCCATCCGGGAGGGCCGCGACCCGGCGGGCGTGAGCTTCGACCCGGCTGCGCCGCCGGTTCACTTCGAGGCCGGCAATTTCCTGCTGCGCGAATGAGTGCGAGGATCCCGGCGGCGATCACCGTCCGTGTCGCGCGCAAGACGGTCGAGGCGGAGGGCGTCGCGGGATTCGTGCTGGCGGCGGCCGATGGCGCGGCGTTGCCGGCCGCGGAGGCCGGCGCGCACATCGACGTGGAGTTGCCGGGCGGCCTGGTGAGACAGTATTCGCTGTGCGGCGTGCCTGGCGAGACGCGCCACTACGAGATCGGCGTGCTGCGCGAGCCGGCATCGCGCGGTGGCTCGGTGGCGATGCACGACGCGGTGCACGAAGCGTCGACGCTGCGCATCGGCGCGCCGCGCAACCACTTCGCGCTGAAGGAAGACGCGGAGCACAGCCTGCTGGTCGCGGGCGGCATCGGCGTCACGCCGCTGCTCGCGATGGCGCAGCGTCTGTCGGCCCGCGGCGCGGATTTCGCCTTGCACTACTGCACGCGTTCGCTGGCGCGCACTGCCTACGCCGCGCGGCTGCGTGCGAGTGCGTTCGCGGACCGCGTCTTCTTCCACCACGACGACGGCGACCCCTCGCAGCGCGTGCGGCTCGACGAACTGTTGCGCGAGCCCCGGGCGGGGCGGCACCTCTACGTGTGCGGGCCCAAGGGCTTCCTTGATGCCGTCCGCGACGCGGCAGCGGCGCAAGGATGGGCCGATGCGCAAGTGCATTTCGAATACTTCTCCGGTGTCGTCGCGCATTCGGCGCACGACGCTGGTTTCGAGGTGCAACTGGGCATCGGCGGCCGCGTGATCCGCGTGGCCGCCGCGCAGACGGTGGTCGAGGCCCTGGCGGCGGAGGGCGTGGAGATCCCCGTCTCCTGCGCGCAGGGCGTGTGCGGCACCTGCCTGACGCGCGTGCTCGATGGCGAGGTCGAGCACTGCGACCTCTACCTCACGCCGAGGGAGCAGGCGGCGAATGACCAGTTCCTGCCCTGCTGCTCGCGTGCGCGCTCAGGCCGGCTGGTGCTGGACCTGTAGCGTTGTCGCGGCGCATCAATCCACGCGCCGCGCATGCGTCTCGCAAGCGTCCTGCAACGCGCCCAACAGGGCATCCATCGCGTAGGGCTTGCGAAGCACCGGCACGGCGGAGTCGGGCTGCTGAGGCGTGTAGCCGCTGGCGACGACCGCGGGCAGGCCCGGCCTGTGGAGCCGGCACCATTCGACGAGGTCCAGGCCGGTCATGCGCCCCGGCATCACCACATCGGTGAAGAGAACGTCGAAGGCCCGGCCTTCCTGGAGCAGCGCGGCGGCATCGTCGGCGGAACCGCAGAGCCTCACGCGGTGGCCCGCGCTCTCCAGCGCGGAAACCACCACGGACGACACCAGCACGTCGTCCTCGACCATGAGCACGTCGAGCGCGCGGAAGGCGCGGCCACTCGCGGCCCTGGGCTGTTCCGCCGCCGGGGCGAGTTCGGTCGCGGGGAGGTAGAAGCGGGCCTGGGTGCCAACGCCGACCTGGCTCGTGAGCCGGAGCTCGCCGCCCGATCGGCGCGCGAAGGCCAGCGCCTGCGCGAGTCCCAGTCCGCTGCCGGCGCCGACCGGCTTGGTGGTGAAGTAAGGCTCGAAGGCGCGGGCCAGTGTTTCGGCGTCCATGCCTGGCCCGTCGTCGGAGATCTCCAGGCAGACGTAGGTGCCGGGAGCCAGCATGGCGGTCTCCTGCGCGCTTGCCAGGCGGCCGGCGATGGTGACCTTGCCGCCGCCCGGCATCGCGTCGCGCGCGTTGAACACGAGGTTGAGCAGGGCCAGTTCGAGCTGCGTGGGGTCCACGAAGAGCATCGGCAGGTTCGCATCGATCGCGGCGGCCAGCACGATCCTTTCTCCGACGGCCTTGCTCGTGAGTTCCTGGCACTTCAGCACGAAGTCGGCCAGGTCCACCGGCTGCGGTTCCAGAGGCTGGGCCCGGCCGAAGGCGAGCATCTGCCGCACGAGGTCGGCGGCCTTGGAGGTCGCGCGCATGGCGCTGTGCAGGACGCGGCGTTGCGGCCCTTCGGCCATCGTCTTCTCCAGCACGTGATGGCCGGTGCTGATGGTCTGCAGCAGGTTGTTGAAGTCGTGGGCGACGCCGCCGGTGAGCCGGCCGATCGCCTCGTGCTTGCGGGCGTCGAGCAGCTTGGCCTGCGCCTCGCGTGCATGCTCCACGGCCTCCGCGATGCGGTTCTCCAGCGTCCTGGTCGCTTCCTGAGACCGGAGGCCCGAGAGATGGAGCGCGGCGCTCACGTCGTCGGCTTCCAGCACGCCCGTGCTGAGCTGCGGCGGGACCTTGTCCTGACCCAACAGCGCGGCCGCGTGACGCAGCGCCAGCACGGGCGCGCTGATGCGCCGGCTCGCGTAGAGCGCAAGGCCGAGGCCGAGCAGCAGCAGCACGCCCGCGGCGGCGAAGGCCTGCAGGGTCAGGCGCCGCGCGGAGTCTGACAGCGTCGCCAGGGGCATCGCGATGACCACGGTCCAGTCGTAGCGATTGGCCGCGGTCAGGTAGCTGAGCGAAGGAATGCCGTCGAGCGTGGTCGACAGCGCGAAGCCGGCTGCGCCCGTGCGCGCGCGCTGGGCCAGTTCGCCGGTGGCCGGCGTGGCGAACCACTTCGCGAGGTCGCGGCTGCGCGCCATGACGCGCAGGTTGCGGTCCAGCACCGCCACGAGGCTGCCGTAGGGGTAATCCTGCCGCTCGATCAGGGCCTGGATGACGGCCGGCTCGAAGCCGATGCCGACGTTGAAGCGCGGCGGCGCGGCATTCGCCTCCGGTGCGAAGACGGCAAGCACCGGCTTCTTCACCACCTCGCCCAGGGGACTGAAATACACATTCGGCTCGCCGTTCTCCATCGGCGCATTCGGCCGCCGGGGCATCGGCTGCATCAAGTCGAAGGGGATGGCCGTGTTCGTCAGCTGCGTGGTCTGGGTGAACAGGAAGGCCCAGTTGCCCGTGCCGCGCGTGGCAGCCGAGGCCTCTTCATGGAAGCGGCGCAGGTCACCGTCGCGTACGGCGGAGGAGGCGGCCAGGGTCTTGGCCATGACCGCGCGCTTGCCGAGCTCCTGCTCGACGAGCACGTTCAGCGCCTGCGCGAGCTGCTGGACTCTTTCACGCGCCGCGTCGGCCTCGCGCAGATAGGTCGAACGCGCGAGCAGGCCGAAGCCGACCACCGCCGGAAACCAGACGGCAAAAACCAGCAGCAGGAGGCGGGTGCGAATGCTCAAGCAGGTGGGCGCTAGGGGTCAGGGACGCCGCAACGTTACCAGAGCATCCGCTCGCTCAGCGGCGGTACGGGTTGTGCGGGCGGCGGTCGAAGCGGTCCGGCACGCCGTCCCGGTCGCTGTCGCGGCGCGCGTGGTGGTAGCGGCCGTGGTCGCGGTAGCGGTCATGGCGCACGATGTGCCGCGGAGGCGGCGGCGTCACGACCACGACGCGCGGGTGGTAGCCGCGTGGGCCATGGTGCGGCTGGGCCTGGGCGGGCGCCGCCAGGGCTGCCAGGGCCATCGCGGCGGCCGTGCCGAGTGCGAGAGTGAGTTTCTTCATTTTGCGGCTCCATGATGTGTTGTTCGGAGGACTTCATCATGGCGTTGCCATGTGAAGCGTCTGTAAGGCTGGAGCGAAATCCAGGTGAATCCCGCAAGGACTCGGACCTAAGGGTTCTCCCCCAGCACCACGTGGGTCTCGAAGCGGTCGGACGGCCCTTGCAGCTGCTGGTATTCGACGGGAATGCCGTCCATGTCGTAGCCGATGCGCTGCACGTCGACCAGCGCCGAGCCCACCTCGACCTGCAGCAGCTTCGCGATCGGCGGCGTGGCCAGCTTCGCGCGCGTGACCATGTCGATCTTCGAGTAGCGGTGGCCCTCGCGTGCCAGCAGCTCCGACAGCGCGAACTGGTTGAAGTCCGCGCGCTTGAAGCGGTGGCCCAGTTCCTCCGGCAGGAAGAGCGTGGTGTGCACGATCGGCAGCCGGCCGATGACGCGCAGGCGTACCACGCGCAGCACGCTCGCGCCCTCGTGGAGTTGCAAGCTGCTGCGCACGTCGTGGGCGGCGAGCACGAAGTCGAAATCCTTCACCACCGGCTTGCTCATGGCACGGCGCTCGGCGACCTTCTCGAGGTAGGGCGCGATGGGGGCCGGCAGGTTGAGCACCGAGGCGCGCGACGACACGAAGGTGCCCCGGCCGGCGGTGCGCTCGATGAGACCCTGCTGCTCCAGCGACTTGAGAGCGCGCCGCACGGTGACGCGCGAGACGCCGTGCAACTCGCCCAGCGCCTCCTCGGTCGGCAACTGGTCGCCGGGGTGGTAGCGGCCGGTCGCGATGCCGTCCTTGATGAGCGTCGAGATCTGGAAGTGCAGGGGTGTGCCGGGCAGGGAATCGACGGAATGCATGGGGCGCGATGCTAGCAGCGTCAATTGTATTAACATCAATACAAATCAAACGCCCGCCCCGCGGGCCACAACCAGGAGCCAACCCCATGCATTCTTCCGGCATTCCCTTGCAACGTCTCACGCGCCGCGGCGCGCTCGCAGGCCTCGGCCTGCTTTCCGCGGCGGCCATGCTGCCGGCGGCCAGGGTGCACGCGCAATCCGCGCCGGCGTCCGCCTTCCGCCCGACGAAGGCGGTGCGCATGATCTCTCCGCTGCTCGCGGGCGGCGCCACGGATGCGATCGTGCGGCCGATTTCGCTCAAGCTCTCCGAGCTCTGGGGCCAACCGGTCGTGGTCGAGAACAAGCCCGGCGGCGGCACCATCATCGGCACGCAGGCCGTGGTGCAGGCGCCGCCCGACGGCTACACGCTGGGCGTGGTGATCAGCGCGCTGACCATCAACCCGAGCCTGCGCAACGACCTGCCCTACGACACCTTCAAGGACATCTCGCCCGTCACGCAGATCGGCAACATCACGGGCGCGCTGGTGGCGCATCCGTCCTTCCCCGCGGACAACCTCGAAGGCCTGATCGCGCAGGCGAAGGCCAAGCCGGGCAGCATCTCCTATGCGTCGCTGGGCATCGGCACCGGCGGCCATATCACGGGCGAGCTGCTCAAGGTGCGCAAGGGCATCGACATGGTCCACGTGCCTTTCTCGGGCAGCAATGCGGCCTACCGCGAGCTGTTGCCTGGTCGCATCCCGGTCGGCTTCGTGGTGCTCGAATCGGCGCTGCCGCACGTGAAGGCGGGCAAGCTCAAGGTGCTGGGCCTCACGGACATCCACCGCAACAAGCTCTACCCCGAGTTCCCGGTGCTGGAGGAGACCGTCAAGGGCATCGGCTACGACAGCGTCTTCGGCCTCATCGCGCCGGGCGGCATGCCGGCGCCGCTGCTTGCCAGCATCAACGCCGACATCGTGCGCATCCTCGCGCTGCCGGAAATCCGCCAGCAGCTCGCGACGCAGGCCATGGCCGTGGTGGCCTCCACGCCGGCCGAGTTCTCGGAGGCGATCCGGCGCGACGTCACCCACTGGAAGGTCGCGGTCAAGGAGTCCGGCGCCAATGTCAACTGAGAACACCCTGTTCGAGAAGGTCTGGGCACGCCACGTGGTCGCGGACCTGGGCGAAGGCTTCGCGCTGCTGCACGTGGACCGCCATGTCGTGCCGGACTTCAATGGCAATTCCTTCACGCGCCTCGCGCAGCGCGGGCTGCCGGTGCGCAACCCGGAGCTCACCTTCGCGTCGGCCGACCATTCCGTCTCCACCGACCCGCGCGGCGCGGACCCGACGCAGTCGAAGAACCCGCATGTGATCGCGCTGCGCAACGACACGCGCAAGTTCGGCGTCAAGCTCTTCGACGTGGGCGAGCCTGGCCATGGCATCGTGCACGTGATCACGCCCGAGCTGGGCATCGCGCTGCCGGGCCTCACGGTGGCGATCGGCGACAGCCACACCTGCACCAACGGCGCCCTGGGCGCGCTGGCGTGGGGCGTGGGGCAGGGCGAGCTGGTGCACATCCTCGCCACGCAGACCTGCATGCAGCGCAAGCCGATGACCAAGCGCGTGACGGTGAACGGCGTACTGCCGCGCGGACTCGGCGGGAAGGACTTGATCCTGCACCTCATCCACGCGCTTGGCGTGGATGCGGGCAACGGCTACGCGGTCGAGTACGCGGGCTCGGCCATCCGCGCCCTGCCAATGGAAGCGCGCTTCACGCTGTGCAACATGTCGGTCGAATGGGGTGCGCGCTTCGGCATGATCGCGCCGGACCAGACCACCTTCGACTGGCTCCATGGCCGCCCCTACGCGCCGCGCGGCGAGATGTGGGATGCGGCGGTGGCCGATTGGAAGACTCTGCCGACGGACGAGGGCGCGCGATTCGACGACGAGGCGGTGCTGGACGTGAGCCAGCTGTCGCCGCAGGTGACCTGGGGCAACAGCCTCGACATGGGCATCCCGATCGGCGGGCGCATTCCCGACCCGGCCGATGAGGCCGATGCCGCGCGGCGCGTCAACCTGGAGGCGTCGCTGCAGTACATGGGCCTCGCGCCCGGCCAGGCCATCGAGGGTCTGCCCATCGACCGCGTCTTCATCGGCTCCTGCACCAACAGCCGCATCTCGGACCTGCGCACCGCCGCGGAGGTGGTGCGCGGCCGCCGCGTGGCGTCGCGCGTGCAGGCCTGGGTGGTGCCCGGCTCCGAGCAGGTGCGGCGCGAGGCCGAGGCCGAGGGCCTGCACCGGGTCTTCATGGATGCGGGCTTCGACTGGCGCGCGCCGGGCTGCTCGATGTGCCTGGGCGGCAACGGCGACACCATCGGCTCGGGCGAGCGCGCTGTCTCGACCGCCAACCGGAACTTCGCGGGCCGGCAGGGGCCAGGCAGCCGGACGCACATCGCGGGGCCGGCGATGGCCGCGGCCTCGGCCTGCGCGGGCGCCATCGTGGACCCGCGCGAATTCATGACGGGGAGCGTGGCATGAGCGCACTCATCGAACTGCGCGGCACGGCGGCCGCCATGCTGACGCCGAACATCAACACCGACACCATCGCGCCGCTGGTGCGCTCCGGCAGCGGCCCCCAGCCCGCCGGCATCCGCAGCGAGGCCGAGCTGGCGCAGCGCCTCTTCGGGCCCTGGCGCTACGAGGCCGACGGCAGCGAGAAGCCGGACTTCGTGCTCAATCGGCCGCCCTTCAGGGAGGCCCGCTTCGTCATCGGCGGGCCGAACTTCGCGTGCGGCAGTTCGCGCGAGACCGCCGTGACCATGCTGAAGGCCTTCGGCGTGCGCTGCGTGATCGCGCCGAGCTTCGGCCAGATCTTCCAGGACAACTGCTTCCGCAACCACATGCTGCCGCTGGTGATGGACTGGGAGGTGGTGCGCCACCTGGGCGCGCTGGCGGCTGACGGCGCGGAGTTCATGCTCGACATGGAAGCCTCGACGCTGACGCCGCCGGACGGGCGAGCGATCTCTTTCAGCCTGCCGGTCTTCCGCCGCGAGATGCTGATGCAGGGTGCGGACGAAGTCGCCATCACGCTGGCGCGCTCGGACGGCATCCTTGCCTGGCAACAGGCGGCACGGGCGCAGCGGCCGTGGGAGTGGCCGCGCGCGGTCTAGTAGACGTCGCGGCGGTAGCGGCCTTCGGCGATCAGGTCGTCGAAGGCCGCCGTGCCCAGCACCTCCTGCAAGGCCGCGTCGACGCCGGGCGCCATGCCTTCGAGGCTGCCGCACACGTAGATGACGGCGCCATCGGCCACCCAGCGGCGCAACTCGTCGGCGGCTTCGCGCAGGCGGTCCTGCACGTAGAGGCGCTGGGCCTGGTCGCGTGAATAGACGAGATCGACGCGGGCGAGCGCACCGGCGGCCTGCCATGCGCTCACTTCCGGGGCGCAGAAGGCGTCGTGTGCCGCCTGGCGCTCCCCATATACCAGCCAGTTGCGGCCATGGCCGCGGCGGGCCCGCTCGCGCAGGTGCGCGCGCAGGCCGGCGAAGCCGGAGCCATTGCCGATGAAGACGCAGGGCCTGTCGTCTTCCACCAGCGAGAACGCCGGGTTGGGCAGCAGCCGCAGTTCGATCGTTGCATCCAACGGCGCCCACGCCGTGAGCCAGCCCGAGGCCACGCCGAGCCCGTCGTCGCGGCGTGCCTGGCGCACCAGCAATTGCATGCGGCCGTCGGCGGGGATCGAAGCGGCGGAGTAGGTGCGCGCGGCCAGTGGTTCGAGCGAATTCGCCAATGAAGCGGCCGTGCCCTGCGGCATCGCCGGCAGCACGCTGCCTGCGACCAGTGCCGCGAGGCTGCACTCGGCCGCGCCGCGGTGAACGCTGGCCTGGCCGTCGAGCCCTGTGCGATGCAGGAAGGATTCGACGGTGTGCGCCGCGTGCCGCGGCAGCACTTCGACGAGCGTGCCAGGCGCCCATGCGGCGGGGCTGGCGCGCGCCAGTTCGACCTCGTAGAGTGCCTCGCCCTGGCTGCCCGCATTGAGCAGTGTGCGGCGCACCAGCCGCCACGCTTCGAAGGGCACGGCGTCCGCCTCCTGCGGCTGAAGCGCCTCGACCTGCACTTCGAAGCTGTCCGCGATGGCCCGCCGCCATTGCGCCAGCGCGGCAGGGTCGCTGTCGTCGACCATGATCATCGGGAACAGCGGCTGCGCGCCCTGGCTGCGCAGGTCGTGATCCAGCGTCCGGCCGAAGCCGCAGAAGTTCGCGTAGTGGCTGTCACCCAGCGCGAGCAGGCCGTAGTGAAGCTGCTGCAGGCCCGCGCCGTTCTGCCGGGCGAACTTGCGCGCGAAGGCGCGGGCGGCGTCGGGCGGGTCGCCCTCGCCGAACGTGCTGGCCACGAGCAGCAGCTTGCGGTAGTGGCGCAGCGCGTCGGCATCCAGCTGGGCGAGCGGTTTCAGGACCGCGGCGACGCCGGCTGCCTGCAAGGCGCCTGCCGTCTGCAGGGCGATGCGTTCGGCCTGGCCCGTCTGTGTCGCGAAGGCGATCAGCACTTGTTGCGCGCCGGGGGCAGGCGGCGCTGGCGAGCCCAGCCGCGCACGCTCGGCACGCACGGCCTTCTTGTTGCGGCGCCGGCCGAGGTACATCAGCCACCCTGTGATGCCGAACAGTGTCAGCGCGAGCGAGCTCAGCGTCATCACGATGCGGCCGGGCAGGCCCCAGTAGGTGCCCATGTGCAGCGGATAGATGCTGTTCACCAGCCGACCTGCGAGCGGCTTGTCCGCGTAGCGCTCATGCCGGCTCGGCTCGCCCGTGGCGACGTCGAGATAGAGGCGGTTGCGCGCCCGCTCGTGCTCGGGGTTCGCGCGCAGGTAGCTCAGTTCGATCTGCGAAGCATTGCGCGCCGGCATCCGCAGCGTGACCAGGCTCCAGTCCTTGCCTGCCTCCTGCTGGAAGGAGGCCCAGACGCGGTCCAGGTCGATCCTGGCCGGCGCGGCGTCCGCGCGCGCCGCGCCCCGGGCCTGCGGGCCACCCGACATGCGCTGGGTGCGCACCGCGCGGCCTTCGCCCGCCGCGTCGTCGACCATCGTGCGCAGCGCGTCGAAACCCCAGTAGGCGCCCGTCAGCCCGGAGACGAGGTAGGCGAGGAGGGCGATGGTGCCGGCCACCGCGTGCAAGTTCCAGAGGAAGGCGCGGCCGGTGAGCGCGAAATCCAGCCGCAGCCATGCGCGCCATGCCAGCGGCCGGCGAGGCCAGCGCAGGTAGAGCCCGGAGAGCGCAAGGATGAGCAGGCCGGTCGCCAGCGTGCCCGTCACCGGCTTGCCCGTGTCGCGCGGCAGCAGCAGCCAGCGGTGCAGGCTCTCGACCCATTCGAAGAAGTCGTCGCCCTTCGGCTCTGCCAGAAGTCGTGCCGTCCACGGGTCGGCCAGCCGCGTCTCGCCGCGCCGCTCACCCGGCGGGGGCGCGAAGTTCACGCGCGCCGGGCGGCCCTGTTCCGCGAACACGGTCAAGGCGGCGACGCGATGCGCTGGCTGGTCGGACTGCAGCCGCTCCAGCAGGGCTGCAGGCGACAGCACCGTGGCGCCGGCCGGCGGCGCGACGTGGCTGAGCTCGGGGTTGATCGCGTCGAGGATCTCGGTGCGGAACGAGAGCGTGGCGCCCGTCAGGCCGATGAGCATCAGCACTGTGCCGGCCGTGATGCCGATGAACCAGTGGATTTGGAACCAGATGCGCCGAAGGAGAGCCATGGAGAAGGGAAATAGGGAGAGAAGAGGCGGGCGCGCGACGGCGCCCGTGGCTCAGATGTCGATCTTGAGTCCGGCCCGGATGGTGCGCGGGATGCCCACGGCCAGCCGCGTGCCGGCGGCCGACCAGTAGCGCTTGTCGGCGACGTTGTCCACGTTCAGCTGCCACTGCGTGCGCTTGCCGAAGAGCCGCGTGACGTAGCGCGCGCCCAGCCCGTAGATGGTGTAGCCGCCGATGAAGGCCTGGTCCAGGTCGTCCACGGGCCGGCGCCCGGTGTAGTAGGCGCCGCCGTTGACGGAGAGCCCCGGCACCGCCGCGATGTCGTAGGCCAGGAAGGCGCTGGCCGTGTGTTTCGCCGTGTTCTCCGGCAGCTTGCCGTTGTAGTCCGCGTTGATGTGGCGGAACTCGGCATCCAGCGACTGGGCCGACAGCTGCCACGACAGGTCGCGCGTCAGCTTGCCCTGCGCCGAGATCTCGAGGCCGCGGTAGCGCTGCTTCCCGTCGGCCACGAACACGTTGGCGCTGTTCGTGTAGGCGCCCGGCCGCTCGATGTCGAAGAGCGCGGCCGAGAGCAGCATGCCGCTGCTCGTGAGCCAGCGGATGCCGGTCTCCTTCTGCTTGCTGACGCCGGGCCGCATGCGGTCGTTCTGGTTGACGGTGCCGGCCGGCGCGACATCGCCTTCTTCCACGCCTTCCGCGTAGGACACGTAGGCGACCAGGTCCGGGGTGAACTTGTAGCTCAGCGCGGCCAGCGGCGTGGTCTTGCGCACGTCGTAGTCGATCCGCGGCAGCGTGGCGCTCGCGTCCTGCGTGCTCTGGTAGCTGGTGCGGCGCAGGCCGGCCACCAACTGCCAGTTCGGCGAGAAGGTGATGCGGTCGAGGGCGTAGAGGCCCAGTTCCTCGCTGTCCTGCGCGCCGGTGGTCGGGCGCGCGGGCTGTGCCGTGAGCGGCAGGTTGCCGATCACGACCGGGTTGTAGAGGTTCTGCACCGTGCCGGCGCCGCCGTAGTTGCGCTGGAAGACCGGGTCCTGACTCTTCTCGTTGCGCGCGGCGCCGATGGTGAGTTCGTGCTGCACGCTGCCGGTGGCGAAGGTGCCGAACAGCTCCGCGCGCAGCATGTCGGATGTCTGCTCCAGATGCTGCGCGTTGCCCGTGATGCGGCCGGCGCCGGTGCGCACGTTGTAGTTGCTGAAAATCGCGAGCCGCCGGTCGCGCTCGGCTTCCGAATGGCCGGCCTCGACGGTGAGCGCCCAGTTGTCGCCGAGCGAGTAGTCGGCACGCACCTGCGTGTTGGTCACCTCGGCATCGAAGGTCGCCCAGTCCGGGCCCAGCAGCTTGTGCGGGTCGGGCAGGGCAGGCAGTGCGATCACGCCGTTGACGGCGGCCAGGCGCGCGATGCCGGCCTGCTCGGTGATGCGCTTGCGGTAGTTCTCGACGTCGGCCTTGAGCGTGAGCCGGCTGTTCACGCGCCAGTCGAAGGCGGCCGAGAGGAAGCGGCGATTGCCGTCCACGTCGTCGATGGCCGAGCCGATGCGTCCGCCCGCCGCGTTGATGCGCAGGCCGTACTGGTTCTGGTCGCCGAACTGCCGGCCCACGTCGACCGTGGCCTGTGCCGTGCCCTGGTTGTCGACCACGAAGCCCAGCGTGCTCACCGGCGTGCTGCCGGCGCGCTTGGTCACCAGGTTGATGATGCCCGAGGGCGTGGTGAAGCCGTAGTAGAGCGCGGAGGCGCCCTTGAGCACCTCCACCTGCTCCTTGTTCTCCAGCGGGATCTCCGACACGTTCGGGATCGCGAGCGAGCCGTTGAGGCGGAAGTTGGTGCGGTTCTCCACCGGAATCCCGCGGATCACCAACTGGTCGAAGGTGTCGCCGCCGTTCTGCTGGCGCGTGACGCCGGCCGTGTTGCGCAGCACGTCGTAGATGCTCGCGGCTCCCTGCAGCTCGAAGACCTCGCGGGTGACGGTGTTGACCGTGGCTGGCACGTCCATGACGCCGGCGCCCCGGAAGGTGCCCGCCTCGACCGTGTTGGGCACGAAGCCGTTGGTGCGGTCGGATTGCACCGTGACGGTTCCAAGTTGGCCCGGCGTGTCGGATTGGGCATGCGCGAGGGTGGCGGCGAGCGCGATGGGCGTCACCAGGAAGAACTTGTGCATGGAAGCGAGGGCGAGGCCGCACGGGGCGGCGAACCAGGAGTCGTTCGAGAGCGCGGATTCTAGAGTGTATTTGAGAATCATTCTCAGCACCGCATCGGTGCGTGCAGTTTTTGACTGCTCCTGGGGAATTTCGAACGTCGGCACTAAGCAAAAGCGAGTGCTTGCCGATATCCCATTCAAGGCTCCGCCGGAGCATCGAGACTTGGAGGTACGAGACATGAACACTTACCAGACCGCCAGCCAGGCCACGGGCGTGGCACGCACGCTCAGCCGTCACTCGGCCTGCACCATCGTCATCTACAAGATGTCAGAGTCGCAGTTCGTCACGGCCCGGCCGAGCGACCCGATGCTGGGAAGCATCGAGGGTGTGTACCGCAACGGCTACGTCGTGCCGACGCTGTTCAGCAAGGCGTCCTAGCGGCGTCTTGTCAGGGAGTGGCGCCGGGCGTTCGCGTCGTCGGGGCCCGCGTTCTGGTCCGGCTTCCAGTTGCCGGTGCTGGTGTTGATGGGGCCGTGGCTGCGGCCTTGGGCGGCGCCGAGGTCGTCACGAGATCTTTCATTTTCTGGTCGATATTCGATTCCCTCGCCGGGATTGGCGGATGCGTCTCGATGAGCGAAGCGCCGATCATCGCGTTCGAACCCGGGACGCCCGCCTGGCCTGCCTTCTCGAGTCTGGCTGCATCCTTGGCATAGCCTCGAAAGGCGCGCAGCGGATTTCCGAGGTTGCCGTTCATCATCATTGCCGTGGCGCACGCGTCGGCTTCGAACTCTTGGTCCTTCCCGTATTTTTCGTGCTTTTTCATCAGGTCTTCCGCGACCTGGGGAACCGCACTCGCGGTCTGAATCCACTCCTGAAATGCGGCAACGGTGGAGCCGCTTCCTCGCGACTGCCCCCGCGCGATGATCTGGCGCATCAGCTTCAGCCCGGCGTCGCTGTCGACCAATACCTGCTGGATACGCTTGGCGCGATGGCGCTTGTAAATGTGTGCCATCTCGTGCGCGATCACGAACCTCAGTTTCTCCTCGGCTTCGGCCGAGTCGTCATCGAAGACGCTCTTGAGCGTTGCGTTGTCGATGAAGATCACGCCGCCCGCCAGAGATCCGGGCGAGCCCTTTTGCAGCAAGATCAATCTGAGTTCAAAGGGGTTCGGTGGGGCAGTGGCGGACAGGTTTCGCACCATCGTCACGGTCTTGGTCCAGAACTCGGCGTTCCCGTCGCGCTCCAGCACCGTCATGTCCCGACTCGAGGCGATCAGCAAGGCTGAGCCGATCTTCTCCTCCACTGGCACGGGAATCCAAAGCATCTCCGTGGACATGAACCTGAGCATCTCCCGGTCCTTTGGCGTGAGGGATGCTGTGGCGAAATCCGTCGTGAGGAGGCGTTCCATGCGTGCCTTCCCTTCAGCTCCAAAGCGCTGGCCGATGGCCGTTCCGAAATCGTAGTTCTCCGCTGGGGTCTTGCATTGCACCTCCACAGTGGTTCTCGATACAGTCTGGGACATCTTCGCGCTGTCCGGGGGAGGCGGGGGAGGCGGCACGCTCGCTGACTCTTCCCTGGAAGTCCAAGGCATCTTGAACCCCGAGTCCTTGCTGCCCTCGGGCGTTACCACGGTGCCTTGCGTTGCCATGCATCCAGCCAGACTTGCGGCGAGGAGCGACATGGCCAGACGCGGACGGATTGCGAATTTCATCATTCACCTCTCTCGATCTCATTCAAAAGCTTGAGCGCGTTCCACCTGAGGCCTGTCGACAGATAGCTGCTGGCGAGCGCAAGCCGCTTGTTCTCGGGAGAAGTGTTTCCTTGAGCCTTGGCTTCGGCGGTCTCGGTGGCGCGCTGGACGGTCTTGATGCGGGCCACGCTGAAGCCACCGCGCAGTTGACCGCTGGGGCCAACCCATTCGTAGGTGAACACGGCGCCCGGCTTGAGTTGCTGCGCCGGGATGAGTACGTTGCCGCCGGGTGCCTGGAAGACACTGCGCTTGTTGTCCTCGTCGACGAGGCTCAAGGTTCCGCCGCCGTCCGCGTTCGCGACTTTGAAGGACAGGCCCTGCGCGGGCACCGCGACTTCGTCGAATGGAAGGCCTGCCGCCGCGATGGTCGGGTTTACATCGCCGTTCGCTGTTTGCTTGCCCATTGGGTTGGCTCCACTCACACTGCCTGTCTTGACGTTCATGAGGCAGGCGATCCACCTGCAACTCGCGTCACCATCCGCAACTGCGGCTGCGAGCGACGCATTCGCAGGCAACTCCTTCAAGACCGGAATGGAGTTGCGGGAATACCAGACGCTTGCAGCCGCCAGCGTCTTGGCTTCGGATGCGTCGCACTTGGGAATCTTCCAAGCGCCCTTGGGCGTCCTGGCTCCATCCGCGGGGGCGGTGACGCAAGCACCTTCGCCAGTGCAGATGACTCGACATTCGATTGCCGCGTAGCTCATGGAGCCGGAGGCGATCGACGCAACAAAGATGAAAGCGGCCTTGATTTTCATGATCAGTGCTCTGAGTAGAAAATGATGAAGAGCGCGAGGGCTACTGTTGTCCACATCAGGAACTGCACGGCGGTCCAGACAACGGCGTCGGTTCGCAGTTCCCAGGAGAGACGATTGAACGAGGCCAATCGGTTGGCTGCAGTGGCAAGGCGGTGCATCCATCTGTGCAACGCCGCGGCAGGCGAGTGGGTCTGATGGGTTTCGGAGTCGGGAATCAGCTCGACGTAAAGGTGTGCCAGCAGGCCGATCAGCATCGGCAACGGATTGATCCACACACCGCCCGCCGCGATCTTCGGGGCAAACGCCAGCAAGAGGCTTGAGGCGATCGCCAGCGCGAGCAATGGCAGCAGGACGCTCAGCACCCGCACGACGGAGTCCGCTCGGGGCCAATTGCGTGAGACTGCATCTCGTATCCCTTGCAGAAGATGGAACAGGGGAACGAACAGAAATCCCACCGCCACGTCGAACATGAACTTGAGTCCATGGCCTGCCTCGCCCGCGCCGGAAACACTCGCCGCGATCAAGGTGTGCACTGTGGCACCGGGCAGCTTGCCGAGGGGCGTTGCATGCTCATCCACGCCCTCGAAGCTCTGCACGCCGAGGACCACCGCCTTTCCCTTCAGGGACTCGGCACCCTTTGGAAGCGTGGTGGCGCAGCTGATCCACAACTGTTCGGGCATCTTGCTGAAGTAGTTCACGAAGGAATCAGGCGCAGGCGCCTTTCTTGTGAGTGCATTGGTACCCGCCGGAGGCGTGCCGAGCGCCTTCGCACAGTAGTCGGCCTTCTCTCGCAAGCTCGCCAGCTTTTTTCGAGGGTCCACGATCGCGGCGAGAACCAGCCCGAGAGGAAGGAGCGCACCGTCAGCGGCTTCGAGTGCCTCCGCCTGGTCGCGGCCATGAAAGCGGATCACGCTGGTGCCCCGGCCCTCGACGTCGAGGTAGGAGGAAGCCCACCAAAGCTTGCCCTTGCCGGGTTCCCCATGGCTGGCGGCGGCACAGAAGCTTCTGCGCCACGCGAACGCTGCCAACTCCTCATCGAAAGTTCTGCTGGGATAGGAGACAAGCACGACGGAAGTGCCGTTGTCCAGCAAGGAGCGGATAGCCTGGAACATCGGCTGGTCGGTGGCCGCTGCGGTCGAGGGCACGCTGCGCGGAATGGCGTCGACATCCACCGCGATCAACTTGGGGCCCTCTTTATTTAGCAGCTGAAGCGTTCTCTCGAGCTTTTCCTTGCCGAAAGGCAGCGTGCGTCCCAACTCCTTGGCGAACAGGTCTCTCGAAATGATCGCGGAGGCGAACGAAGGATCAGGATCCTCGGGGTCGGCCGGGCCTCTCAGTGCGGCGACGGCGCCGATCACGCCATCGTCGGCTGCCCGGAAGACTTGGTGGTCGTCCAAGACCAAGGTCAGCGAAGCCAGGAAGACAATGAGTGGCAGGTAGATGACGCCGCTGGCTACCAGTCCCCACACGTAGTGAGCAAAGTGGCGCGTCCACGTCCATAGGACCTTCGTTTTCAAAATTGCCCTCCAAACCGGAGTTGCATGGTGTTGTAACGAAGATCAACATGTCAAGGTCTTCCGGGGAACCCGGGCCAAATGGCGTACCTTGCTCCCATGGACATGGGAACCGAATCACCTCATCGCGATGGCCGCAGGCGCCCCCCCTGCGCGCGCTCCAGGGCGAACACCGCGGCCGAACAGGCCGCGATCCCCGCCACCATCGGCAGCGGCGTGCCATCCGCGAACGGCGCCACCATGGCGACCACCACGGCCCCGCCCGCGAAGTTCATCGTGCCGATCAGCGCCGAAGCCGTGCCTGCCAGCGAAGGATGCCCCTCCATCGCCAGCACGAAGGTCGAGGGCACGATGAGGCCGTTCAGTCCGTATCCCACCATCAGGAGCACAACCATCAGCTCCAGCCGGTCCACGCCCAGCAGCGTGAGCGCCAGCAGCAGCCCCATCGTGACGACGTGGCCGGTGACTGCCATTCGCAACGTGCGCCGCAAGCCGAAGCGCGCGGCGAGCCAGCCGTTCGCCTGCGACACCGCGACCAGCGACACCGCGTTGAGCGCGAAGAGCACCGCATACATGCGTGGCGAGACGCCGAAGTGCCCGCTCATCACGAATGATGAATTGGCCACGTAGATGAAGAAGCCCGAGAGCGTGAGCGAGGCCATCAGCGCGATCGCGACGAAATGCCGGTCGCGCAGCAGCACGCCGTAGCCGGCCATCGCGCCGCGGATGCTGCTCTTCAGCCGCGCCGCCGGCGGCCTCGTCTCAGGCAGCAGCAGCATGACCAGCGCGATGCCGAGCATGGCCAGCGCGCCCACCACCGCGAACACGGCACGCCATCCCGCCGCCTCGGCCACGAAGCTGCCGGCCAGCGGCGCCAGGATCGGGGAGACGCTGTAGACAGTCAGCAGCAGCGACATCAGCCGCGCGGCCTGCGGGCCGGCATAGAGGTCGCGCACCACGGCGCGCGGCGTCACCATGCAGGCGCAGGCGCCGAGCCCTTGCACGAAGCGCAAGGCAATCAGGGCGCCCATGGTCGGCGCGAGCGCACAGCCGATGCTGGCCGCGACGAAGAGCGCGAGGCCGGCGATCATCGGCCCACGGCGGCCGTGCATGTCCGACAGCGGTCCGGCAAGCAACTGGCCGGCGCCGAGCGCGATGAAGAAGCTCATCAGGCTGAGCTGCACCGCGTGCGGATCGGCGCCGAGTCCGCGGCCGATGGCGGGCAGCGCCGGGAGGTACATGTCGATCGTGAAGGGGCCGACCGCGGTGAGCAGCCCCAGCACGATCGCGTGGCGGGTCATGGAGGCGGAAGAGAAGGAAGAGGACATGGGGGTGATAGTGGCCCGCAGTCCCGTATGAATGAATAATCGATACGTCGCACTTCCTATTCGATCGTACGTTTCCTGCATGGATCCGCTTTCCGACGTCCTGTCGCTGCTGACCGTCAGCAGCGCGCTTTCCTCGCGCTTCGAGGGCCGTGGCCTGTGGGCCTTCCGTTTTCCGAAGTACAGCTCGCAGATCAAGTTCGGCGGCGTGCTCGCCGGTCGGATGCGACTGTCGATCGAAGGCGCGGGCGATCCTCTCGTGCTGCAGGCCGGCGACTTCTATCTGCTGGCCCATGGCCGGCCATTCCGTACTGCTTCCGATCCGGCGCCGCGCCTCACCGAGGACGGCCCTCAGGCCTACCGCGCGCATCGCGGGCAGGACGGCGTGGTCCGCTACGGCGACGATGGCGAACTCGTCAGCCTCGCTGCCGGCCGTTTCACTTTCGAAGGGGAGGCCGGCGAGTTGCTGTTGCGGCACTTGCCGCCTTTCATCCGCTTGCGTGCGTCCGATCCCGATTCCGGGGCGCTGGTCAGCCTGCTCGACCTCATGCGCCGCGAGACGAGCGACGCGCGTGCCGGCGCCTGGGCCGCCAAGTCGAGCCTCGCCACGCTGGTGCTGGTGCAGGCCTTGCGTGCGCACCTCGACCGCTCTCCGCGGCCCGAAGGCTGGCTGGGCGCCATGACTGATCCGCGCATAGGCGCCGCGTTGTCCGCGATGCATGGCGAACTCGCGCGCCGATGGACGGTGGAGAGCCTGGCGCGCGTCGCCGCCATGTCGCGAACTGCGTTCGCGACGCGCTTCCGGCAGCTCGTGGGCACCACGCCGCTGGACTATCTGGTCAACTGGCGCATGACCGTCGCTCGCAGCGCCTTGCGCAAGAGCGATGACTCGATCGCTGACATCGCCGAGCGCAGCGGCTATCTCTCCGACACGGCCTTCAGTGCCGCGTTCAAGCGGGCGACAGGCCAGAGTCCCGGCCGCTACCGGAGCCTGCACGCCGCGGCGGCGCCGCCGGTCGCCTAGTCGATCTTCGCGCCGGTCGCCTTCACCACCTCGTTCCACGTCGCGATCTCGTCGCGCAGGCGTTGGCCGAAGGCCTTTGAATCGAGGATTTCCATCTCGACGCCCTGCGCCGCGAACTGGTCCTGCACGCCCTTGTCCTTGAGGATCTCGCGCAGGTCCGCCTGGAGCCTGGCGACGAGGAGAGGTGGCAGGCCGGCCGGTCCGACGATGCCGTTCCAGTTCTTCATGCTGTAGCCCGGCACGCCGGCCTCCGCGACGGTCGGGACATCGGGCAGCAGCGGCGAACGCTGGTCGCCGGAGACGGCGAGCGCGCGCAGCTTGCCGGACTTGATGTGCGGCAGCAGCGCGGAGATGGACGTCGCCATCAGCGCGACCTCGCCGCTGATGAGGTCCGTCACCGCCGCGCCGTTCGAGCGGTACGGGATGTGCACGATCTGTATGCCCGCCATGTAGGCCATGCGCGCCACCGCCAAGTGCGGAGAACCGCCATTGCCGCTGGATCCATAGTTGATCTGGTTGGGTTTCGCCTTGGCCAGCGCGATGAAATCCTTCAGCGTGGTGGCGGGCACGTTGCTGTTGACGCAGAAGGCGAACTGGTTGAAGGACACGTGCAGCACCGGCGTGAAATCCCTGACTGCGTCGTAGGGCAGGCGTGCGTAGATCGCGGCGTTCATCGCGTGGTTGCTGGCCAGCATGCCCAGCGTATAGCCGTCAGGCGCGGCCTTCGCGATGGTCTGCGTGCCGACCACGCCCCCCGCGCCGGTGAGGTTCTCGACCACCACGCCCTGGCCCCAGGCCGTCGAGAGCTTCTCCGCCAGCAGGCGCGCGGTGAAATCACTGACCGTGCCCACGCCGTAGGGCACGATCAGCCGCACCGGCTTGACCGGAAAGGCCTGCTGTGCGCCCGCGCGACTGTGCGCCAGCAGCACGGTGGAAAGCAAGGTGGCGTTGAAGGCACGGCGCCGTATCAAGGGTTGTGAAAGTGCAGGCATGAAGGGAGGTCTCCTTTTCTTGTCGATGGTTCAAACGTCAATCGATGACGCCGCCCGCGCGCAAGGCCTCGATGCGGTCCGCATCGAAGTGCAATGCGCCGAGGATCTGTGCCGTGTGTTCGCCCGCCACAGGCGCCGCGCGGCGGATCACGGGCGGCGTCTCCGAAAGCCTGAGCGGGGAGGCGACCTGGCGCACGCGGCCGTGCGCCGGGTGCGTCACGTCCACCAGCAGGCCGCGTGCGCGTGCATGCGCGCCGTCGAGCATTTCGCCGACGGATAGAACGGGTGCCACGCACACATCCGTGCCGGCGAAATGTTCCTCCCATGCGGCCAGATCTCGCGTGCCGATGCAACGTTGCACCGCCGCGCGCGCGCCCGCCTCCGTGGCGTCGGCCGATCGGGTGTAGTGCGCCGGCTGCCGGGCGAAGCGAGCCAGTTCCGGCAGCCCGATGCGCTCGCAGAAGTTGCGCCACAGCGGCGGCTCGGAGCAGGCAACCGACAGCCAGCGCTCGTCCGCCGTCGAATACAGCGTGTAGTAAGGATAGGTGCCGGAGAACACGCCTTCCCCGGCGACCGGCAAGTAGCCCTCGCTGGACAGGCGGCGAAGGCTCGGCGTCGCGGCCAGCAGGGCGATGGTCGTGTCGAGGTAGGAGATGTCGATGTGCTGCCCCGCGCCGTCGCGCTCGCGCGCGAACAGGGCGAACATGATCGCCAGCGCGGCGTGCATGCTGGCGCCGCCGTAGTCGGCCACCAGGTTGAGCGGGATGTCGGGTGCCGTGCCCGGCCGTCCCCAGGTGTCCAGTGCGCCCGAGAGCGCCAGGAAGTTGAGGTCGTGTGCCGGGCGTCCGCGGTCCGGCGCGTCCTGCCCGAAGCCCGACAGCGAGCAATAGACGATGCGCGGGTTGATTGCTGCGACGCGTGCATGGTCAGCGCCCAGGCGTTCCATCACGCCGGGCCGGAAGCCCTCGATGATCACGTCCGCTTCGCGCGCGAGCGAAAGGAAGATCTCGCGTCCCTCCGCCGTCTTCAGGTTGAGGGCCATCGAGCGCTTGTTTCGGTTGGTGTGCGAATGGACCTCGAAGCGCTCCTCTCGCACGGACCGTGCCGCGCCGCGCGTCGGCGTGTCGATCTTCAGCACATCCGCCCCCATGTCCGCCAGCATCATCCCCGGCAGCTCGGCCGGTGGCACGCGGCCGAGCTCGAGCACGCGGATGCCTTCCAACGCCGCCCGCGTCATGCGCGCCCCGCGCCGCCAAGGCCGAGCTCTGCCATGACGGCGTCGTTGTCCTGTCCCAGGCGAGGCGGCACGCCAACCTGTGGCTTCCAGTCGTCGAAGCGGATGGGGTTGGCAGGAAAAACAAGGGATCCCATCCCCGGGTCGTGCACCTTCTTGAAGTGCCCGACGGCAAGGAGGTGCGGGTCCGTCTGCAGATCGGCGAGCCGGTTCATGCGCTCGGCGGGAATGTCGAGCCGCCGGCAGACGGCGAGCCAGTCTTCCGTGCCCCGCGTCGCGATGTGCGACGCCAGCCGTTCGTACAGGGCCCCGATGTGGCGCGTGCGCCCGCCGATGTCGCGGAAGCGCGGGTCAGCCAGCGCCTGCGCGTCGCCCACCTCGCGCAGGAAGCCCTGCCAGTGCGCATCGCTGTACGGCATGATGCAAAGGTAGCCGTCGAGCGTCGGGTAAGGCTTGCGGTGCGGCATCAGCGCGCGGAGGTAGCCGATGCGCTCCAGCGGCGGATCGAACTGTGCGCCGTGCATGTGTTCCACCAGCCCGAAAGAGACCACGGCCTCGAACATCGGCACCTCGAGAGTCGCGCCCGTTCCCGTGCGGTGGCGTTCGACGATCGCCGCGAGGATGGCTTGCACCGCGAAGAGGGAGCCGATCTTGTCGGCCATCGTGGTGGGCACGTAGCGCGGCGTGCCGCCCTGCATTTCCATCAGCGCGGCCAAGCCCGAGAGGCCCTGGATGACGTCGTCGTACGCGGGCCTCCCCGCGTAGGGGCCGTCGGAAGAGAAGCCCACAAGGGCAGCGAAGACCAGCTTCGGATTCAGCGCCCGCAGAACTGCTGGCCCCAGGCCGAGGGCTTCCAGCTTCTCCGGCCGCATGTTGTGCATGAAGACATCCGCCGTCGCCGTCAGCGCGAGCAGTGCCTCGATGCCCCGCGGGGTCTTCAAGTCGAGCATCACGCCGCGCTTGTTGCGGTTGACTCCGAGGAAGAGAGCCGCCATCCCGTCCTCCGTGCCCGGGCCGATGCGGCGCGTGCTGTCGCCGCCGGGCGCCTCCACCTTGATCACTTCCGCGCCGTATTCGCCCAACAGCTGGCTCGCGTAGGGCCCCAGCACCACCGTGCTCAGGTCGACGATGCGGATGCCCGCGAGCGGCGCCGTGCGAAGGGAAGGGGTCGGGCCGTCGTGCGCTGTGCTCATCTGTCTCGTGTCTTGCGTTGTCTCGTTGGCCTGGATGCTAGGTCGGCTTCAAGCGCTTGAAAAATATAATATTTATCTCATCTCATATGCGAAAGATATAGTGGAACTGCGCCAGCTCCGCCACTTCGTGGCCCTCGCCGAGACCTTGAATTTCAGCCGCGCGGCCGAGCGCATGCACATCGCGCAGCCGCCGCTGTCAATCTCCATCCGGAAGCTGGAGGACGAATTCGGCGTGCAGCTCTTCGATCGCGGTCCGCGCCACGTCGTGCTCACCCCCGCGGGGCGCATGGCGCTGGGCCCGGCCCGCGTCGCGCTTGCGGCCGCCGCCGAGACCGCGCGCATCGCGCGGAGCACCGCGGCGGGGGAGTCGGGTGTGCTGCGCGTGGCCTTTGTTGGCGGCGCGACCTTCCGGCTCTTTCCCCAGCGCCTGCCGGAGTTCCGCCGGCTCTATCCCGCGGTGAAGCTCGAACTCGGCGAGGCCACCACCGTTCAGGTGCTCGACCGCGTGCGCTCCGGTGCCATCGAGGTGGGTATCGTGCGGCATCCGGTGGCGCAGGCCACGGACCTCGCCGTGCATGAACTGGAGGACGACCGCCTCGCGGCCGTGCTTCCAGCGGGCCACCCGCTGGCGCGAAAGACGCAGCTTCGCCTCAAGGATCTCGAAGGCGAGGATTTCGTCATGTACTCGGCCTCGCAGGCGCCTTCCATGCATGCCATCGTCACGCTGGCTTGCAGCCATGCCGGCTTTTCGCCGCGCGTGGCGCAGGAGGCCGTGCAGATCCAGACCATCATCAGCCTCGTCCAGAGCGGGCTCGGCATCGCGCTGGTGCCGGCGTCCTGCCAGGCCTCGCTGGGCCAGTGCGTCGCCTTCCGCGCATTGACCGACCGCGAGCCCCTGTTGCGCGTGGGCCTCGCGCTGGTCGCCAGCGCCGCGCACGAGCAACCGCTGGTTCGCAACCTGCTCAGCGTGCTTTCGGCGCCGCCTGCTTCCGGGCGCGCGCGGGCGCGGAAGCGGGTGCCTTGACCGGCGGGTTCTCCTCCAGCATCTGGCGGAAGCGCCGCGCCGCGCCGCTTTCCGCGCCCGGCATGGTCGCGACGCCAATGGCGACCGCGAGCGATGCCTCCGCCGACACCTCGCGGAAGGCGACGCGCTGGGTGGAGCCGGTGCTGCTCGCCGCAGGCACCAGCGCGACGCCGATGCCGCTTTCCACCAGACTCACCAGCGTCTGGACCTGCACGGCCTCCTGCGTGACGCTCGGCTTGAAGCCGGAGGCCTGGCAGGCCAGCATGACCTGCGCCCGCAGATTCGCCGCGCTCGATGCGGAATAGAGGATGAAGGACTCCTTCGCGAGATCCGACAGGGCCAGGCGCCGCCGCCGGCTCAGCGGATGGTCGATGGGCAACGCGGCGACCAGCCGGTCCCATTCCACGGGCGTGACCTCGACCGGCGTCGTCTCCGCGACGGGATAGCGCACCAGGCCCAGGTCCAGTGCGCCGGCCTCGAGGTCGCGCAGGATCTGGGTCGTGGTGCCTTCGCGCAGGTCCAGCACGACCTTCGGATAGCGCGCACGGAACAGCGGCAGCACGCGCGGCAGCAGCGCATAGGTGGCCGAACCGACGAAGCCGATGCGCAGCCGCCCGCCGATGCCCGTGCGCAGCGCGCCCACCGTATTGCGAAGTTGCTCCGCGTGGAATGCGATCTTCTGCGCGTCCGCGAGGATCGCGGCACCGGCATCCGTCAGCCGGACGCCGCGCTTGCCGCGCTCGAAGAGCGTGGCGCCGAGGTCGGTCTCCAGGCGGCGGATGCCCGTGGACAAGGGTGGCTGCGCGATGTGAAGCCGCTCCGCCGCCTTCCGGAAGCTCTGTGTTTCCACGACAGCCAGGAACTGGGTGATCTGACGGAAGTTCATTACCGAAAAGATATCACTGACGCCCCATTCGGTATTGGACGAGGAATCTATCGGCTCTTATCGTGAAGCCCGGTCCAACAACGAGACATCGCCGAAATGAAGATCCTGGTCCCCGTCAAGCGGGTCGTCGACTACAACGTCAAGGTGCGCG
>CBIHOG010000016.1:0-96991 GCA_966211435.1 uncultured Variovorax sp.
TCTTAGATGGAAATTACTGCATTAAGTGGGTCAGTTTTCGACGGCAATCAACAGGCGGAGCCTGGGAAAAAATAATAAATGACGAAATTCTACCTGTCTATCTTTGGAGGAGTGTTGCTGCTTCTGAATGGCTGTGCTGCAACTCGGAGCGTTCAGCCAGCATCGGACTTGTCTTCTTTGACCTTGGAGCAAGCCGACATGAGGGCGTTTGACGTAGGCCCTTCAGGTTCGGCATTGCCCGTCCAGAATAAAGCCGTCGGCGAGAAATGGCCAGCACAAGTCAAAAATTTCATCGACCAGCTTGTACATCTGTTCGGGCGCCATCAGCGAGCAGAACTTACAACGCAGGAGATCGAGAGCGCGTTGGGTGTCAAGTTGACTCGGCAGCCGTACAACAAATCTCGCGTCGATGCCACTTATGAAATCTCCGGCTCGGATTTGCTTTGGCCAGAGCGATTTGCAGGTGCTGCGGAGTATCGGGTCGGCGCTAAAAAGAAGAATGGGCGACGTTTTCATGTCTTTGAATTTCCAATCGATGCCGCGCGATTTTGTGTCAATCCGTATGATTTCGCCATCTATACAGGCACAGAATACATGCCGGAAATGCCGGTGCATGGATTTAGACCTCCAGATCGCGCTTGGCCAATGGCATACGAATGGGGGATGTTTGATCGAAATTCAGACGGACGATTTATTCCGGGAAAAGGATCAACTATTGCGTTGATCACAAGCAAAAACTGCATTTTAAAATTTCGTGCAAAAACCAACACTTTTGAGGAGGTAATCAATGACTAAGCTTAATGTTAACATCTTGAATAATATCCGCACAGACGGTGTGAATGAAGATTTCGTGAAATCGTTGACAGAGTGGATTGATAGACTTCCTATTTTCGAACGATTCCGACTGGAATCTCAAAAGGCAGGCAACAATCTTGTTGTACGTTTCGTGAGGCCTGCAGACGTGAATGATCAGATGCAAGATGGTGCTCACGCTGAATACCGGGGCGAGTCGCGGCATCCACAGACGGGTGCCATTCTTAAACTGGCTGAATTGATTCTGGAGCCGACGGCATTTCAGGTTGCGCCTAATATTTTTCGCTTGGGAAGCGTGCTCGATGATCTTCTGCATGAGTACGGTCACCATGAGGAGTTCGAGGCTCGCAACGAAACTGTCGAAGCGCTCTACGATACGTCAATACCAGCCGCCGCGCGAGCCCAAGCCTATGTCGATGAAATGTTGGACGATGAGGCTGCGGCCCGTTATCAAGGCTATCGGCTGTGGAAGGAAATGATGGCAGTGGCTCCGTCTTCAGCGGGGCGCATTGATGCGTATTTGAGCGGCAATCGATTGTTCAGCGAGTTCAAGGCTTTGGAGGCCGCCGTAGATCCGAAGCTGACGGGCCAGGCTCGAACTGACTGGATCGTCGAAAACAGCAGGGACGTTATGGCCGCCTACAACACCGGCAGCTATCTCAACCAGTTTGCGGCCCAGGCTGCTCAAGGTACTCAGTTGGATGCCGGCATCTTGAAAATGCAGGCGCAACAGCGACTTCGCAGCATTGCTGATTTCGCAGTTTCCGAGACGTACCACGATGATGGTTCAGGGACGATGACCGTGGTGCATGCCACCGGCGAAGCGGTCCATTTTGTGTTCGATGCTGATGGCACCACGTATCAGCGAGAGGAGACCGACGCGGATGGAGACAGCAAGACCACCAGCACCGACCGCAACGGAGACGGCCACTGGGACGCCATCCAGACCGAAACCACCCTCACGCAGGGCATCACCCAGGTCCTCAACGACACCGACGCCGACGGCCGCGCCGACCAGACCCTCTACAACCTCGACGGCGTCTTCAAGGACGCCGCCGATTTCCAGCAGTTGATGGATGTCGACTACGCGCTCCATGGCGCGCGCGACCAGCTCGCCGAGTCCTTCTACGCGGACTACACCCTCGACACCAGCAACTTCCTGCTCGGCAGCGGCGGCGGCTTCGATGGTCCGCTGCCGCCCGCGCCCTACAACCTCGACCCCAACCCCATCGGCGCCTTCTACGACAGCAAGTCCGCCGCCGCCGACAAGGCCGCCAGCATCGCGGCCAGCACGCCGGTGATCCTCGACGCCGCGCGCAAGGGCCTCGACGCCGTGGCCTTGGGCGCGCTCGACGCCAACAAGGACGGCATGCTCGCCGCCGCCGAACTCACCGGCTTGCACGCCTGGTCGGACCTCAATGAGAACGGCGTACTGGATGCCGGCGAGTTGCAGACCCTTGCGCAGAAGGGCGTCACGCAGATCAGGTCAGCCGAGTACGGCTTCTACGGCGCGGGCAACAGCCGCATCGCCGATGGCATTCCGGCCATGCCGGCCAGGCCGAACGAGTCCGCCGGCCTGCCCGTCGCCGTCGCGCGGATTCCCGTGCAGGCCCAGCCCGCGGACAGGTCGGCCGTCGCGCCCGTCATGCCGGTGGTGGACTTCAGGGTCCTGCGCGACTTCGACAACCGCTACACCGTCAGCGCCACGGAGTGGATCGACTGGCTGGCGTCGGACGTCAAGATCAGCAGCGACCGCAGGACGCTGGTCGGCACCGACGGCAACGACAGCTTCGCCGCCAACTACTACGCGGCCTACACGCAGTACTTCAATGTCGACCTGCTGGTGGACTTCGCCGCCGGCAATGGCGACGACCAGATGGGCGGCAGCGCGCGCGACGACCGGCTCTGGGGCGGCACGGGCAACGACAACCTGGAAGGCTATGCCGGCAACGACGGCGTCTACGGCGAGGAGGGCGATGACACGCTGGAAGGCGGCGACGGCCACGACCATGTCGACGGCGGCGTCGGGGCGGACCTGCTTTTCGGCGGCGTGGGCAACGACTGGATTCACGGCGGCGAGGGCGCGGACATCCTGGTGGGCGCCGATTCGTCCAATGAAGCCCGCCAGGCGCTCGGCGCCTTGGAGAGCGACCACGACACGATGAACGGTGGCGGCGGCGACGATGCGCTCTATGGCGGCGCGGGCGACGACGCGATGAACGGCGGCGCCGGCAGCGACCGCCTGCTGGGCCAGGCGGGCCATGACTTCCTGCTCGGCGGCCAGGGCGCGGATGAACTGCAGGCGGGGGACGGCCACGATTCGCTCGCCGGCGGCACGGAGGACGACAAGCTCTTTGGCCAGGTCGGCAACGACACGCTGTGGGGCGGGGAAGGCGACGACGTTGTCTTCGGCTTCACCGGTACCAACGAGGCCAGGCAGACGCTGGCCGCTGGCGAGACGGACGACGACCTGCTCTTCGGCGAGGCCGGTGCCGATACGCTCTCGGGCGGCGAAGGTCACGACTGGGCCGATGGCGGCATCGGCGACGACCTGGTCCACGGCGGCGCGGGCAACGACGCGCTCTTCGGCGACGCGGGCATGGATGAGCTCGACGGCGGCGATGGCAACGACCATCTCGACGGCGGCTTGGGCGACGACTTGATGATGGGCCAGGCGGGCGTCGATACGCTGCTCGGCGGCGCGGGCCAGGACGAGCTCCAGGGCGGCGCCGGCAACGACCAGTTGCAGGGCGATGCCGGCGACGACAAGCTCATCGGGCAGGTGGGCAACGATGTGCTGCGCGGCGGCGAAGGCCACGATGTGCTGATCGGCTTCACCGGCTCCAACGAGCTCAAGCAGGCGCTCGCGGCCGGCGAGACCGACGATGACACGCTCTTCGGCGGCAAGGGAATGGACAACCTCTATGGCGGGCTGGGCAACGACACCCTCGACGGCGGCGACGACGCGGACCTGGTGGTCGGCAACGAGGGCAACGACACGCTGTTCGCCGGCGCCGGCAACGACGAAGTGCAAGGCGGCGACGGCCACGACCGCGTGCTGGGCGAGGCCGGCGACGACCGCCTGTTCGGCCAGGCGGGCAACGACTTGCTGTGGGGCGGCGACGGCAACGACGTCATGCTCGGCTTCACCGCGAGCAACGACGCGAAGCAATCCCTGCTCGCGGGCGAGGTCGACAACGACACCCTGCTCGGCGGCGCGGGCAACGACCTGATGCTGGGCGGCCTGGGCGACGACCGGCTGGACGGCGAGGCGGGCATCGACGAACTGCAGGGCGGCGCGGGCCACGACATGCTCTACGGCGGCGACGGCAACGACCGCCTCTTCGGCCAGGCCGGTGACGACGTGCTCTATGGCGGCGCGGGCGATGACCTGATCCTCGGCTCCACCGCCTTCAACGAGGCCGCGCCCGTGCTCGGCGCGGGCCAGACAGACCACAACCGCCTCTACGGCGGCGCCGGCAACGATGCCATGCTGGGCGGCGCGGGCAGCGACTATCTCGACGGCGGCGCGGGCGCCGACCTGATGGAGGGCGGCAAGGGCGACGACACCTACGTCGTCAACAGCGTCAACGACGTGATCCTGGAGCGCGCGGGCGAGGGCCACGACATGGTGGTCAGCAGCGCGAGCTATCTGCTCAACAACGGCATCGAGGAGCTTCGCCTGCTCGAAGGGCTGGACATCCACGGCACCGGCAACGCGCTGGACAACCGGCTGCTCGGCAACAGCCGCGACAACATCCTGGACGGCGTGGAAGGCAAGGACGCGATGCTGGGCGGCGCGGGCAACGACATCTACTACGTCGACAACGCCGGCGACCAGGTGGTCGAGTTCGCGGGCGAGGGCGCGGACACGGTGCAGGCATCGGCCAGCCACACGCTGGGCGCGAATGTCGAGAAGCTCAAGCTGCTCGACTTCTCGAAGCCGGAGAAGGGCCTGGTCGACGGCGTTGCCACGCTGGTCTACGGCTACCCGAAGCGCAACGAGCTGGACTACATGCAGGGCGATGCCGTGCCGGATTACCTGGGCACCTGCGCGCTGACCTCGATCGCGAACCTGCTGACGCAGGCGCAGCGTCCGACGAGCGAGGGCGAGGTGGTGCGCGTCGCGATCCAGAACCAATGGGCCGTGACGGACCCGGCGCGGCCCGCCTACGAGCGCGGCGGCTCGGACCACCTCGGGCAGCAGGCGATCCTGGACAGCTACGGCATGCGCAACGATCTGCTGGCGGGCTACAACGAGGAGGGCGTCGCCAACCTCGTGCGCAGCGGGCGCGGCGTGATGATCGCCGTCAATGCGGGTGTGCTGTGGAACGACCCGGCCTCCAGCGGCAGCGGCGCGGTGAACCATGCGGTGACCGTGACCGGCGCCGTCTATGGCGAGTCGGACGGCCGGCTCATGGGCTTCTACATCGCCGACTCGGGCCGCCAGATGGTGAGCGACATGACGCGCTTCGTCGGCATCGAGCAGTTCCGCGGCGCGGCCGACGCACCGGGCGCCTACGCCATCTACACGCTGGAGCCGCTGAAGTTCTGGAACGAGGACATCGACGGCCACGGCAATGCGCTGGACAACGAGATCGTCGGCAATCGCGGCGACAACCGGCTCTCCGGTGGCCTGGGCCGAGACACCCTGGACGGCGGCGCCGGCCGCGACACGCTGGAGGGCGGCGCTGGCAACGACGTCTACCTGTTCGGGCGCGGCGACGGCGTCGACACGATCCGCGAGTCGGACGCGGCGGCCGGCAACATCGACACGGTGCGCCTCGACGCCGGCATCACGGCCGACCAGCTCTGGTTCGAACGCATGGGCGACGACCTGGCGCTGAGCATCCTCGGGACGGCCGATCGGCTGGTGATCGACGACTGGTACCTCGGCGCCGCGCAGCGCGTGGAGCAGTTCCAGACCGGCGACGGCAAGCTGCTGCTGGATGCGCAGGCGAATCTGCTGGCGGAGGCGATGGCCGGCTTCGCCCGGCCGGCCGCGGGCGAGACAAGGCTGTCGGCAAGCCACCAGCAGGGTGGGCTGGGCACGCTGATCGCGGCGAACTGGCAGTAGGGGCGAGCAGGCGCGGCGGGGCGCGACCGGGGGCGCGGGCCTACAGCACGCCGTCGAACATCATCACGTCGACGGCGTCCCCGGCCGCCACGCTGCCCTGTTCGTGGTGCAGCACGACCAGCCCGTTGGCCTCCACCATCGAGCTGAGCACGCCGGAGCCCTGGTTGCCGGCAATGCGCACCTCGGGCAGCCCGCCCGGGACGGGCCGGACCCAGCCGCGCTGGTACTCGGTGCGGCCCGGCTTCTTGCGGATGGCGCCCGCGCTGGTGGCGCGCAGCAGCGGCGGCGGCGCGGCGCAGGCCTCGTTGCAGCCCATCATGCGCAACAGCGCGGGCCGCACGAAGGCGAGGAAGGTCACCATCACCGCGACCGGATTGCCGGGAAGGCCGAACAGCACGGCCGGGCCGCGCGCCGCGTCTGGCGCCGGGATCAGGCCGACGGCCATCGGCCGGCCCGGGCGCATCGCGACGCGCCAGAAAGCCATGTCGCCGAGCCGCTGCATCACGGCGCGCGTGTGGTCGGCCTCGCCGACGCTGACGCCGCCGCTGGTGATGATGGCGTCGGCTTCGCTCGCGGCGCGGCGCAGCGCCGATTCGAGCGCGGCCGGGTCGTCGCGCACCAGGCCCAGGTCGATCACCTCGCAGCCCAGCCGCGTGAGCAGGCCGAAGACGGTGTAGCGGTTGCTGTCGTACACGGCGCCTTCGCGCGGCAGCTCGCCCAGGCTCAGGATCTCGTCGCCGGTGGAGAAGTAGGCCACGCGCAGCCGGCGCAGCACCGGCACCTTCGGCAGGCCCAGGCTCGCGACCATGCCGAGCGCGGCCGGCGAGACCAGTTCGCCGCGCCGCAGCGCGGGCTTGCCCTGCATGAGGTCTTCGCCGGCGAAGCGGCGGTTGTCGCCGCGCTTGAGCGCCTCGGCGGGGAAGCCGACGGTGTCGCCATCGACCTTGCAGAATTCCTGCGGCACCACGGTGTCGAGGCCCGCGGGCATCACGGCGCCGGTCATGATCTTCACGGCTTCGCCAGGGCCCACGCGGCCGCGCCAGGCGGCGCCCGCGAAGGCGGTGCCGACCACGCGCAGATGCACGCCCGCATCGCCGGCCGCTGCATCCAGAACGCCGCCGTCGAAGGCGAAACCGTCCATCGCCGAGTTGTCGTGCGGCGGCACGCTGACCGGCGAGATGATGTCCTCGGCCAGCACGCGGCCCAGCGCGTCGCGCAAGGCGATCTGCTCGACTTGCGTGACAACGGCGGGTTCGGCCAGCCGGGCCAGGAAGGCCTGGACGGCGTCCACGCCCAGGGCCTTGGGGTCGTAGCCCGCCAGCGCGGCGGCGATGTCTGCAATGCGGCTCATCGGAAAGGCTTCAGGTGCGCTGGGCTTCGAGCGCATGCAGCTCGGCCAGCGTGTTTGCGTTGAAGAACGCATCGGGCGCGTCACCGGGCCGGTCGAAGGGCACGAGCACGGTGCGGTGCCGCGCGGTCCACTTGTCGATCTTGCGGCCGCCTTCCTGCGTGAAGCGCACGAGGCTTTCGAGCAGCGTGGTGGGCAGCAGGCAGAAGACCGGCTGCGGGCGCAGCACGGGAGCCGCGCCCGGCGCCTCGGTGGCCTCGGGCGCGCTGACCATGGCGATCTCGGCGCCCTCGGCCACCAGCGCGTCGGCGAGCCGGGCGGCGAGATCGAGCGGGAACAGCGGCGTGTCGCAGGGCACGGTGAGCAGGTAGGGTGTCTCGCAGCGCTCCAGCCCGGTCAGGAAGCCCGCCAGCGGCCCGGCATAGTCGGCGATGCCGTCGGGCCAGACCGGTGCGCCGAAGGATTCGTAGGCCGACAGATTGCGGTTGGCATTGACCATCAGCTCGCCGACCTGCAGGCCCAGGCGCAACAGCGCGTTCATGGCGAGCGGCGTGCCGTTGAAGTTCTGCAGGCCCTTGTCGACGCCGCCCATGCGGGAGCCGCGTCCGCCGGCGAGCACGAGGCCGGTGATCTCGGCCGGGGCGATGGAGCAGGGCATGCTCACCCGCCGATGTAGCTCATCTCGACGCGGCGCGGCGCTGCCGCGCCGCCGTCGTCGGGCGCGCGCAGGGCGCGGAGTTCGGAGTAGCGGTCGGCGCGGCCCTGCCAGATGTGGCCGATGGCGGAGGCGATCCGCTCGTCGTCGGCGTCGCCGCGCAGCAGCGGGCGCAGGTCGTGGCCCATGCTCGCGAACAGGCAGAGGTAGAGCTTGCCCTCGGTCGACAGCCGCGCGCGGCTGCAGTCGTGGCAGAAGGCCTGCGTGACGCTGCTGATGACGCCGATCTCGCCGCCGCCGTCGCGGTAGGCCCAGCGCTGCGCGGTCTCGCCGGGCGCGCTGGCTTCGAGCGGCACGAGCGGGAACTCCTGCGAAATGCGGCGGATGACTTCGGCGGAGGGCAGCACCTCGTCCATGCGCCAGCCGTTGGTGGCGCCGACGTCCATGTACTCGATGAAGCGCAACACCACGCCGGTGCCGCGGAAGCGCCGCGCCATCGGCAGGATCTCCTGCTCGTTGGTGCCGCGCTTGACCACCATGTTGACCTTGATCGGGCCCAGGCCAGCGGCCTGCGCGGCCTCGATGCCGGCCAGCACCTCGGCCACGGGGAAGTCCACGTCGTTCATGCCGCGGAAGACCGTGTCGTCAAGGCCGTCAAGGCTCACGGTGACGCGCCGCAGGCCGGCGGCCTGGAGGGCGCGGGCCTTGCGCGCGAGCAGCGAGCCGTTGGTGGTGAGCGTCAGGTCCAGCGCCGTGCCCTCGGGCGTGCGCAGGGCGGCGAGCTGCGCGATGAGCACGTCGAGGTTCTTGCGCAGCAATGGCTCTCCGCCGGTGAGGCGGATCTTGCGCACGCCGTGCGCGGCGAAGAGCCGGGCCAGCCGCGTGATCTCCTCGAAGCTCAGCAGCGCGCCGTGCGGCAGGTACTGGTAGTCCTTGTCGAACACTTCCTTCGGCATGCAGTAGCTGCAGCGGAAGTTGCAGCGGTCCGTCACGCTGATGCGCAGGTCCGTCAGCGGCCGGGCCAGGCGGTCGAGCAGCATGCCCGTGGCGGGCACGGGCACGTCCGGCAAGGGGCGCGGGCGGCCGATCTCGGAGACGTGGACGACGTGGTTTTTCATGGGGAAGGGCAATTTAACCCATCCGGGACGGCCCTCCGGCTTTCGCGGCCACTTGGGGCCAGCGGCATGGAACGTGCAAAGCGTGGCTGGAGGGAGGAGACGGCCATGCAAGATGCGAGAGGCGCGACAGGGGCGCCATGGGGGCGGGCGCGGCGCCCGTCGTCACCCGGGCGTGACGGCCCGCCGGCGGCCCCACGGCCGCGCCGAAGCTGGAAATCCGGCGGGCCTGGCGCCGCGGCCTGTCGCACGGCCGTGACTTCCACAGGCGCGCGCGGGGCCCGACGCAACTGAGCGCGCCATGCCCGCCGCCAACGACATCTTCATCAGCTACGCCTGGGCCGACAACGCGCCGCCGGCCGGCGCGGTCTCGCCCGAGACCGACCGCTGGGTCTGGCAGTTCGAAAGCGCGCTCACGGCGGCGCTGCGCTCCAAGCTGGGCACGTCGCTCAACGTCTGGCTGGACCGTCGGATGCTGCGGGCCAACGAGGTCATCAAGGGTGTGCTGACGGAGGAGCTGCGGCAGAGCAAGCTGCTGGTGGTGCTGATGTCGCCGAGCTGGAGCGCGTCGACCTGGTGCCGGCTGGAGCTGGAGGCCTACCTCGCCGAACACGCGGGCTCCAGCAGGCAGGAGGGCGTGTTCGTGGTCGAGATCGAGCCGGTGCCGCGCAGCGCGTGGCACGAGCGCATCCGCGACCTGGCCGCCTTTCCCTTCCACAAGCCGCTGGCCCATGGGCGGGGCAGCGTGCGCCTGGGCTACCCGTTGCCCGACCCGCGCCTGGACCGTGACTTCTACCTGGACGTGGTGACGCTGGCCGACGACATCGCCGCCGCGTTGCAGGCAGCGCCAGCGGCGGCCGTCGTGTCCGCCACGACCGCAACGTCCGGAACGGTCGCAACGTCCGCAACGTCCGCGACGCCTGCGGCGCCGGCGCCGGCGTCCGCCGCGCAAGTCGAGGTGCCTGGCGCGGCATCGAGCCCCCCCGAGCGCGTCGTGTGGATCGCGGACCCCACCGACGACCTGCAGCGCAAGCGGCGCGAGCTTCACGACGCCATCCGGCAGGCCGGCTATGAAGTCCGCATGCCGAGCCTGGACGCGATGCTGCGCGGAGGCGCGGGCCCGGTGGAGCGCCAGATCGAGCAGAGCCTCGCCGGCGCGGGCCTGTTCGTCCAGTTGCTGGGTCCGCATGCGGGGCGGCTGGCGGACGACGGCCGCAGCTGGGCCCAGGTGCAGTCCGAGCTGGCGCACGCCGCGGCCGGGCGCGGGGGCTGGCCCTTCCTGTCCTGGCGCGCGCCGGGCACTTCGCTGGAGGAGGACGAGGAGACCCATCGCCTGCTCCTGGCCGGCGCGATGGAGCAGGGCTTCGAGGAACTCCGGCGCGACGTGCTGCGCCGCCTGCCCGTGCAGCGCACGCCGCCGCCCGCGCCTCGCGGCCCGTCGGCGCGGCCGTCCATCTGCATCACTTGCAGCGAGGAAGACCTGAAGCTGGGCGACGAGGTCGTCCGCATGCTCGACGACCTGGATGTCTTCTATCTCGAATTCATCGACGGCGCGGGCGCCGATGCACAGGCCGCGCCGGACCGGGCCGAGGACAAGGCCCTCTCCGAGAGCAACGGCGTCGTCATTGTCTATGGCGCGGCCGACGCGAACTGGCTGGTGACCAAGGTGCAGCGCGCCAACCAGTTGCGCGGCCGGCGCGAGAGCCTCTGGGGCGCGTTGATCGACGCGCCGGTCGCGGGCAAGCGTCCCGCGCCGCGCGCAAGGGCCATCGAGCGCCATGACTGGACCGGCGGGCCGGACTTCGCGCGCATGCGGCACTTCGTGGAATCCATTGCCGGGGCCGGGGCCGCGGCCGGGGCCGGGGGCGGAACGGGAGCGCCGCATGTTTGAGTTGCACGACATCGACCGGCCCTATCCAGGCTTGCGGCAGTTCGAGGCCTGGGAGACGGAGATCTTCTTCGGCCGCCAGGCGCACATCGAGCGGCTGCTGGAGATTCTCGGCCGCGAGCGCTTCCTGGCGGTGATCGGGCCTTCGGGCTCGGGCAAGTCCAGCCTCGTGCGCGCGGGCCTGCTGCCGGCGCTGCCGCAGGGCCGCCTGCATACCGGCACGCGCTGGCGCGTCGCGATCCTGCGCCCCGGCAACGAGCCGATCGGACGGCTGGCGCGCGCGCTGCTCCAGCCGGAAGCACTGGGCGAGAGCCTGCTCGCGCCCGAGCGCATCCCGCCCACGCCAGACACGCAGACTCTCGACACGGCGCTGCTGGAGGCGCAGCTGCGGCGCGGCCCCTTCAGCCTGGTCGAAGTGGCGGCGCTGGCCACCCGGCGCCAGGCGGAGGCGGACGCGGCGCTCGGCGTGGAGCGCCCGCCCTTGAACCTTCTCGTGCTGGTCGACCAGTTCGAGGAGGTCTTCACGCATCTCGACGCCGCCGCGGGCGGCGCCGAGGGGCGCCGGGCACTGGCGGAGGACAACGACGCCTTCGTCAACCTGCTGCTCGCGCCACGCACGGTGCCGCAGGCGCGCGTGTTCGTGGTGCTCACGATGCGCACCGATTTCCTCGGCGCCTGCATGCGCTTCAGCGACCTGCCCGACGCCATCAACCGCGCGCAGTACCTCACGCCCCGGCTCCAGTCCGACGAGATCGCGCTGGCCATCACCGGGCCGGCGCATCACTTCGGCGGCGACATCGATCCCCTGTTGGTGCAGGAGTTGATCAATGCCGTCGGCACCGACGCCGACCAACTGCCGCTGCTGCAGCATGCGCTCAGCCGCATGTGGACCTTCGCCGCCGAACGCGCGGCGCCGGGAGAGGCGCCGCGCATCGAGGAGCGCGATTTCCAACGGGCCGGCGGCGTGCGCGAAGCGCTCTCCAGTCATGCGGACAGCGTCCTGGCCGCGCTCGCGGACCGGGCCGCGGTGGGGGAGAAGCTGTCTCCTGCACAGGTGCTCGCGCGCGAACTCTTCTGCGCCATCACCGAGCAGCGCGGCGCCGACAGCGGCGGCCAGACCGTGCGCCGGCCGCAGTCGCTGGCGGCGATCGCGGAGCGTGCCGGGCGATCGCCTGAAGACTACGTGCCGGTCGTGCGCGCCTTCGCGGAAGAATCCGCCAACTTCCTCACCTACCAGGGTGCGCTCGGGCCGGCGACGGTGGTCGACATCTCGCACGAGGCGCTGATCCGCCAGTGGGGCCGCCTGCGCCAGTGGGTGGCCGACGAGGCCCGGCGAGCGGGCGAGTACCGCCGCTTGCGGCGCCAGGCGCGCGAGTTCGTCGCGGGCGAAGTGGGGGCAGCCCTGCTGGGCGGCGCCGCGCTGGCTCGGGCCCTGGAGTGGATGAACGGCGGCGGCGCCGCGACCGACGACTGGCGCCCCAGCGCCACATGGGCCGCGCGCTACGCCCGCGACCCGGCGCCGGAGGGCGCGCGCGCCGAATACCAGCAGGTGGAGTTCTTCGTCGGCGAGAGCGCCGACCACGCGGCCTCGGCCGAGCGCCGTGCGGCGCGCGAGGAGGCGCAGCGGCGCCAGGCCGAGAAAGCGGAGATCGAACGCGAGGCCGCCGTGGCCCTGCTGGCCGAAAAGGACCTGCGCATGCACGCCGAGCAGCGGCGCACAGAGGAGGCCCGTCGCGCGGCGGCCCGGCAGCGCCGCATGAGCGTGCTGCTCTTCATCGCCGCCGTGGTGGCGCTGGCCCTGGCGGCGTACAGCGCGATCCTGACCGGCGAGGCCAACGAAAGACGCGAGCTGGTCGAGGCCCAGGCGCACGTGCTGAAGGGCCAGGCGCTGTGGCTTCCGCTGGCCATCGAGTCGGGCCGGCTGAGCGCGAAGGATGCCGACGCGTTGCTGCGCGTGCTGCGCGCCGACGGCGAGAACCTGTCGGCTTTCGCCAGCCAGTTGCGCGACGAGGAGTTCCTGGCCGAGCGCTTCGTGCGCGCGCCGGCTCCGCTGCTGGCCGCGATGGCCGGGCCGAGCCCGGCCGCCCGCGAGGCCCTGCTGCAACGCTTCGATCCCAAGCCGGTGGCCATGGCCGGGGCCTCGGCGCGCACGCTGGCGCGGGCGCTGTTGCGCCTCGCGCTGGTGGAGGAACCGGCGGCCGACCACGCGCTCGCCCAGGAGGTGGCCGCCGCCGCGATCGGCTACAGCGACGACGATCGCGAGGGCTGGCGCGTCTTCGGGCGTGCGTTGCAGTCGCTGGCGCCGGACTTGCCAGCCGCCCGGGCGCGCGAACTTTTCGCGGCGATGAAGACTGCCGCGGGCGATCCGGCCGCGACCTCCGCGCAGTCGCTGACGCTCTCCGTGGGCATGGGCGTGTTGCGCGCCCATGCGCCGGACAAGGAGATGGCACCGCTTTTCGACCGGCTGCTGCGCGCGTCGCTCGAAGGCGGGGCGAGCGAGGCCCGGCGCGGCATGGCGCTGGAGCGGATCGAGGGGGAGGGCGAGGCCGGCGCGGACGAGCTGCCGGTCAGCGGCCTGCGCAGGGATGCGCTGCGGCTGCTGCTCGCCCGCGTCGCCGACCGCTTGCCGCCCGAGGATGCGAAGGAACGCTGGCGCATCGTGAGGCACGAGATCCGGCTCAAGCGCGGCGGCCGTGGCGGCGCGCTGGCCGTGCCTGCGGGGCCCGGCCTCTCCGCGCTCGCCGGCATGCGCGAGGCCGGCAGACGGGGCCTGGACCGGCGCGATCTCGCTCAACTGCTGCCCAGCCTCGCCGATCGCCTGCCGCCCGCCGCCGACGTGGCGGCCTACGACGAGCTGATGGCCGCGCTGCTCGAGGAGTTCTGGGCCGATCGCGGCACGCATCGCGACCCGGACCTGGCCGAGAGCGAAGCCGCCGTACACGCCTACGGCAAGGCGCTGGAGCGCCTGGCCCTCGCGTTGTCTCCTGCACGCGTGCCCGCCGAGGCCGTCCGCCTGATGGCGCTGGCCGGCGAACGGGGGAAGCCCGTCGCGACACGCGGGGCCTTCCTCGACATCCTGGCGCAGTTGCTTCGCCGAATGACCGAGGCGGATGCAGGCGACTTCGCCCGCCGGCTGGCCGCGATGCGGTGGGATCCCGAGGACGCGTTCCACGACGAACCCTCGCGCGCGGACGCGAGGTGGCTGTGGTCGGTGCTGGCGGAACGCCTGCCGGTCAGCGCATTGGACCTGGTGCCGGACTGGGCGCGCGAGGACGTGCCGTCGAATGCCGCCCAGGCGCGGGAGCGGGAAGCTCGCCGCGTCCCGCAAGGGGCCGAGACGTCCATCGACGCGTAGATGGGCCGCATCACCGCCACGGAGGACGCCGATGCGCTGCAATCGCTGGGCCGCATGCTGGCCGCGGCAGTGCAGGCCGCGCCGGCGGCCCAGCTCGCGGCCACGGCCGACGGCCTGCGCGACGCGCTGGTGGCCTCGGGGGATGAAGACCAGCGCGCGGCCCTGGGCCTCGGCCTGCAGGCCGCCGCCGCGCGCCTGCCGCACGAGGCAGCCGATGCGCTGCGCCACCGCATCATCCCCGAGATGAATGCCGACGGCGCCGACGACCTGCGGGCCGAGTTGTGGTCCGCCTATGCGGCGCTCGTCACCACCAGTTCCGCCGGCGAGCGGCAGGCCATCGTCCATGAATTGCTGGTGCTCATCGAGACGGCGCACGCTCCCGTCCCTCGGGCCGGTGCGACCCTGATGCACCTCGCGATGCAGCTCGATGCCGCCCAGGGCGCCGCCCTCTTGCGGGACGTGCTGGCGGCGATGGCGGGGGTGCCGGAGAGCCCGGTGATCAGCAGCGACGTTTCGCTCAATGTGGTCCGCTCCGCCGGGCTGTGGCGCCAGGATGCCGTGCCCGCCGAGCGCATGCAGGCGCTGGAGCCCATTGCCGTCGCGCTGGCGAAAGGCGTCGAGCCCGGTGCGCGCGACAACGGGCGCGAAGGTGTCATCGGCGCCATCCTGGCCAGCCACAGCATGGCCGGCACCGACGCGCTGGGGCGGGTGCTGCGCGCCCTGGGCGGCGATACGCAGTCAGAGCGCCGCCGCGCCGCCGCTCAGGCGATGGCTGCGCTGCCGCGCGCCGTCCGCGCGCAGGAAGTGGCCGCCTTCGCGGCCGCGGCGCAGGCACAACTCGACAAGCTGCCGCCTTCGTACGAGGTGGCGCGCGACATGTTCGAACTGATGAAGTACCCGGACGCGGCCCGCCGTGCCGCCGCCGGCCTGCGCGAGAAGTTCGACCACGCGCCCGATGCGGATGCCGGCTTGCTCGCGCTCGTCGCGTGGGCTCATCGGACCTGGCCGCAGCTGCCGCTGGACCGCCGGCCCGCCGGCCTCTAGACGCAGCGCGCGCCGTCGACCTCGATGCAGACTCCGCTGATGAACGAGGCCTCGTCGCTCGCCAGGTAGAGCGCGGCATTGGCCACGTCCAGCGCCGTCGAGAAGCGGCCGAGCGGGATGGTGGCGCGGAACTTCGCCTTGCGCTCCTCCGTGACCGGGCCGCCCGCGAACTCGGCGGCCAGGCCGGTGTCGGGGTTGAACACCGGGTTGATGCAGTTCACGCGGATGTTGTCCGGGCCCAGCTCGGCGGCGAGCGACTTGCTGGTCGTGATGACCGCGCCCTTCGAGCCGTTGTACCAGGTGAGGCCGGGGCGCGGGCGCACCCCGGCGGTGGAGGCGATGTTGATGAAGGAGCCGCCGCCGTTGGCGCGCAAGGCCGGCACGGCGTGGATGGTGGAGAGATAGATGCTCTTCACGTTGACGGCGTAGCAGCGGTCGAACTCGTCCTCGCCCACCTCGAGCGCGGGGCGGTTGCGGTGCGTCCAGCCGGCGTTGTTGACCATCGCGTCGAGCTTGCCGTGGCGCTGCACGGCGGCATCGACCAGCGCCTTCATCTCGGCCGACCGGGTGACGTCCGCCGCGAAGAAGGAGGCCTTGCCGCCATCGCGCAGGATGGCCGCGACCACCTGTTCGCCGAGCGCGGCGTTGATGTCGTTGACGATGACCCGGGCGCCCTCGGCCGCGAGCCGCTTGGCGATGCCCTCGCCGATGCCGCCGCCGGCACCGGTCACGATGATGGATTTGTCTTTCACGCGCACGCTGTGTCTCCTGGGGAAAAGTGCAGCCGGGCAGTGTATCTGCGGCCTGCGCGCCGCGCGCGCTACTTCGCCACCAGCGTGAGGCTGGTCTGCACCCCGGCCACGGCCGAGGGGCCGACCCAGATGTCGAACTGGCCGGGTTCCACCGTCGGCTTCATCTCCTGGCCGATGAACATCAGGTCCGCGCGCGCGAGCGTGAACACCACCTCGGCCGAGGCGCCCGGCGCCACGCGCACCTTGCGGAAGCCCTTGAGCTCGCGCACCGGCCGCGTCACGCTCGCGGCGCGCGCGCCGATGTAGAGCTGCACCACTTCCTCCGCCTCGCGCTTGCCCGTGTTGGTGATGCGCGCGCGCACGGTGACGGGGCTGTCCCAGCCCATGCGCGGCGGGTCGACCTCGACCGCGTCGTAGTGGAAGCTGGAGTAGGTGAGCCCGTAGCCGAAGGGGTAGAGCGCCGCGTTGGTCGCATCCAGGTAGCGCGCCTTGTAGGCCAGCGTGGGGTCGCTCGCGAGCTGCGGGCGGCCGGTGCGCTTGTGGCTGTAGTAGTAGGGCACCTGGCCGGAGGTCTGCGGGAAGCTGACGGGCAGCCGGCCCGAGGGGCTGTAGTCGCCGAAGAGCACGTCGGCGATGGCGGGCCCGGTCTGCGAGCCCAGGAACCAGGTGACGAGGATCGCCCGTGCGTCGCGCAGCGCGCCCTTCAGCGCCAGTGCCCGGCCGTTGCGCAGCAGCAGCACGACGGGCTTGCCGGTCGCGGCCACGGCCTCGGCCAGGTCCTGCTGCGGCTTGGGGATCTCGATGTCGGTGCGCGAGCGCGCCTCGCCGGACATCTGGTCGTTCTCGCCGATGGACAGCAGCACCACGTCGGCCGCCTTGGCCGCGGCGACGGCGGCCTCGATGCCGCCCGGGATCGGCGTATCGACGTTCGAGCCGCGCGACACGCTCAGCAGGTGCGGCGCGGCGAGTTCATCCTGCAGCGCCTGCTCGATGCCCACGGGCGGCGATTGGTCCGGGAAGATGCGCCAGGGCCCGAACAGGTCGCTCACGCCCGCGAAGGGCCCGATGAGCGCGATGCGCGTGCCGGCCTTTCGCAGCGGCAGGATGTCGCCCTCGTTCTTCAGCAGCACGATGGAGCGGCGTGCCGCGTCGCGCGCGATGGCGCGGTGTTCGGCCGCGTCGAAGCGGGGCACGCCGGGCGTGTCCTCCAGGCCGCGGAAGGGCTGCTCGAAGAGACCCAGGCGCTCCTTGACGCGCAGCACGCGGCGCACCGCGTCGTCCAGCCGCGCCATCGGCACCTCGCCCGAGGCCACCAGGCCGGGCAGGTATTGCATGTAGAGGCCGCTCTGCATGCTCACGTCGGTGCCGGCCAGGAAGGCGCGCTTGGCCGCCTCTCGCCCGTCGGCGGCGAAGCCGTGGGCGATGAGTTCCTCGTCGGCCGTGTAGTCGGAGACGACGAAGCCCTGGAACTTCCATTCGCCGTGCAGCACGTGGGTCAGCAGCCAGCCGTTGGCGTTCGAGGGAATGCCGCCGATCTCGTTGAAGGCGCTCATGATCGACAGCGCCCCGGCGTCCAGCGCGGCGCGGAAGGGCGGCAGGTAGACCTCGCGCAGCGTGCGCTCCGACACGTCGACGGTGTTGTAGTCCAGCCCGCCCTCCGCCGCGCCGTAGCCCGCGAAGTGCTTCGGCGTGGCGAGCATGGCGTCGGGCCGCGAGAGGTCGGCCCCCTGGAAGCCGCGCACCCGCGCGGCGGCGAAGAGCCTGCCCAGGTACACGTCCTCGCCCGCGCCCTCCACGCCGCGGCCCCATCGCGCGTCGCGGGCGATGTCCACCATCGGCGCGAAGGTCCAGCGGAAGCCGTTGGCGCTGGCCTCGACGGCGGCGGCGCGGGCGGTGCGCTCGGCGAGTTCCGGCTCCCAGCTCGCGGCCTCGGCCAGCGGCACGGGGAACACGGTGCGGAAGCCGTGGATGATGTCCGCGCCGAAGATCAGCGGGATGCCCAGGCGCGACTCGTTCACCGCCGCCTGCTGGGCCTGGCGCTTGCCCTCCAGGCCCTCGTTGTTGAAGAGCCCGGTGACCCGGCCGGCCCGGATGTCGGCCAGTTGCTGCGGCACGGTCTGCTGGCCGGCCTGCGGGTTGGCCAGCGTCTCGACGGCGGCGGGCGCGTAGAGGCTCAGCTGGCCGACCTTTTCCTCGACGGTCATGCGCGAGATGAGGGATTCGATGCGCGCGTCGGCGGGGGCGGCCGGTGGAGGGAGTGCCGTGGCGGGGATGGCCGGGCCGACGAGAAGGAAGAGGAAGCAGAACAGGCTGGCGGTGGCTTGGCGAGCGGTCATGGATTCCTATTCTGGGGGAGCCGCGCGGGCGGCGTGGCTCGCGGACAATGGCGGCATGCGCATTCTCGGATTGATCGGCCTCGTGCTCGCCCTCGTCATCGTGGGCGTGCTTGCCAGGAAGCAGCTCGGCGGCATGGCCTCGGCCGATGGCGCCGCCGGTGGCGCTGCCGCGCAAGGCCGGCAGGTGCAGGAGCAGGTCAGGCAGTCGCTCGACGCGGCCATGCAGCAGCAGCGCCGCGCGATGCCCGATGACAACTGACGCGCACTGGATGCGGCTCGCGCTCGCCGAGGCGCGCGCGGCGGCCGAGGCCGGCGAGGTGCCCGTGGGCGCGGTGCTGGTGAAGGACGGCGCCGTCGTCGCGACGGGCCGCAACGCGCCGGTCGCGCTGCACGACCCGAGCGCGCATGCCGAGATCAACGCCTTGCGCGCCGGCGCGGCGGCGTTGGGCAACTACCGGCTCGACGGCTGCGAACTCTTCGTGACGCTGGAGCCTTGCGCGATGTGCGCGGGCGCGATGCTGCATGCGCGGCTGGCCCGCGTCGTCTTCGGCGCGGCGGACCCGAAGACCGGCGCGGCCGGTTCGGTGCTCGACCTCTTCGGGCAGCCGCGCCTCAATCACCAGACCCAGTTGCAGGGCGGGGTGCTGGCGCGGGAATGCGGCGCACTGCTCCAGGCCTTCTTCCGCGAAAAGCGCGGTGCCGCGCGCGAGGCGGCGCAGCCCTTGCGCGACGATGCCTTGCGCACGCCGGACGAGCGCTTCGCGGCGCTGGCGGGCTATGCCTTCGCGCCGCGCTACCTCAGCGATCTTCCGCGGCTGAAGGGCTGGCGCATGCACTACCTCGACGAGGCCACCGATGCCTCGCATGGCGCCTTCCTCTGCCTGCACGGCCCGGGCGAATGGAGCTACCTCTTCCGCCACGTCGCGGCCGTGCGCGGCATCCGCGTCCTGGCGCCGGACCTCATCGGCTTCGGCCGCAGCGACAAGCCCAAGCGCGAGTCCGCGCACAGCCTGGCATGGCACCGCGACGTGCTGCTCGAATGGCTCGACCGGCTGCGTCCGGGATCGCTGGTCTTGCTGCACAGCAGCGCCGCCACCGAACTGGCCGCGCTTCTCGCGAGCGCGGCGCCGCATCCGTTCCTTGCCATCCTGCAGGCGCCGGAGGGTGGCGAAGACGTGGCCGAAGCCTGGCGCGCACCGTTCCCCGATCGCGGCTACGAGGCGGGGCCGCGCGCGCTCGGGCCCGTCCGGCGCGGCACCTCCGGGCCCTCCGTGCCGCAGGCCGAAGCCCTGGCGCAAGAGGCGATGGGATACTTCGCCCCGTGACAAAACACATCTACATCTATTCGCCCTGCAGCGCCGTCCGCGACAAGGCCGCCTTCCGGCGCGGCGTGAAGCGCCTGCGGGCGCTCGGCCATGAAGTCGAAGTCGACGAGGCCGCGCTCGCCGTTCACCAACGCTTTGCCGGCGACGACGCCACGCGCCTGGCTGCCATCGCGCGCGCGGCGGCCAGCGGCGCCGACGTGGCCTTGATCACGCGCGGCGGCTACGGCCTCACGCGCATCCTCGACGCCATCCCCTACAAGGCGGTTGCCAAGGCGATCCACCACGGCACGCAGTTCGTCGGCCTGAGCGACTTCACGGCCTTCCAGAGCGCGCTGCTCGCCAAGACCGGCGCCGTGACCTGGGCCGGGCCTGCCGTGGGCGAGGACTTCGGCGCCGAAGCCGGGCCCGACGACATCATGGAAGCCTGCTTCGACGACCTCGTGAGCGGGCAGGGCGAGGGCACCGGCTGGCGCGTGCCGGCGCGCGACGCCGCGGCCGTGCCCGCGCTGCGCAACATCCACGAGGCCACGCTGTGGGGCGGCAACCTGTGCGTGCTGGTGAGCCTGCTGGGCACGCCGTACTTCCCGGCGGTCGACAAGGGCGTGCTCTTTCTCGAGGACGTGAACGAACATCCCTTCCGCATCGAGCGCATGCTCGACCAACTGCGCCATGCCGGCGTGCTGGCGCGGCAGAAGGCGATCGTGCTGGGCCAGTTCACGGGCATCCGCAAGGTGCCGCACGACAAGGGCTTCAGCCTGCGGACCGTGGTCGAGCGCCTGCGCGGGCTGGTCAAGGTGCCGGTGTTGACCGGGCTCCCCTTCGGTCACGTGCCGACGAAGGTGTTGCTGCCGGTCGGCGCCAAGGTGGCGCTGGCGGCCGATGGCCGCGATGTCTTCATGGTGTGGGGACATCGGCACGCGCACTGAGCGGCGGTGCCGGAAAGAGAAAAAGCTGCCGGGCGGCAGCTTTCTTCAGGTCGTGATGCGCTGGTGGTGGCGCGGGCCCATCGTGCCGGGCAGGCCGCCCTTGAAGAGACGGTTGATCTGGCGCATCTGGCGGCGGGCCGCCACTTCGCCGTCGACCGCGCTCAGGGCGGTCAGGACGTCCTGGCGGAGATACCACAGCGCTTCCATGTCGCCCGCGAAACGGACGCGCTGGGCGACGCGCTGGATGGAATGTCCACCGTGAACCTGCAATAGCGACAGCATTGCAGTACGGATCCGGCCCATCTGGCGATCCGCGGAACGGCGGAAGCCGAAGACCGGGAAGGACAGAAACCGAAGAAAACTGCTAGGTGACACCATGAGACGAAAGGCGTATGGCCGAGAGCCTTGGGAGTTGCTACGTTAGCCCCGTGCCTGAAGCCGGGCAAGCACCGAAGCAATATTTCATGTTTAAAAACAACATTCTTCACGAACCAGTTCAAGCATCAAATGAAGAACTGATACCTAAGTTGTACTTTTGGCATAGATCGATTTGAAATGCAATGTGTCGAAATGAAAAAGCAACATCGCCGGCCGCAACAGCCCTCATTTCAGAACGCTTCAGGGCGTTCAGGCCATGCTTTGCCATAATCGATCAGCGAGAGCTACCAAAAACTGCACAACATGGGCGCCCATTCCACTGTCGTATTTGCTGACTTGACGGGCAGTACCAGAGTCTTCGAAGCCATGGGCAACGCGCGCGCCACCGATACGGTGACGCGCCTGACCCAGTGGATCGGGGGCGTCTGCGAGGCGCACGGGGGTCGTGTCGTGAAATCGCTGGGTGATGGCGTGTTCGCGATATTCGGTCACGGCGTGAATGCCACCCGCGCCGTGCTGGAGATGCAGCGCAATCACCAGAAGCGCTTGCAGACCTGGCCGGCGCCGCTGCGCATGGAACTCCAGATCGGCGTGGCCAGTGGCGAAGTCGTCGAGGTCGACGGCGACTGCTACGGCGACGCGGTCAACCTCGCGTCCCGCCTCAGCGACCTCGCGGGCCCGGGGCAGATCTGGGCCACCGATTCCGTCATCGAGCAATTGCACGAAGGCGAGGTGCGGCACCGCAACCTCGGCCCGATCAACATCCGTGGCAAGAACGAGATGCCGATCGTGCACCGCATCGACTGGCAGGACGAGGTGTCGGAGTTCCTCACCATGCCGGCCTCGCTTGTTCCGCCCGTGCGCAGTGGTGGCGATTCGTCCTTCGGCCAGATCGAATTGGCCTGGCTCGACGTGCGCTCGATGTTCAAGGCGGCGGAGCTGCCGATTCACCTCGGGCGCGTCGACGAGGCGCAGTTCGTGGTGAACGACCCGCGAGTCTCGCGCCTGCATGCGCGCATCGAGGCTCGCCAGGGAAGTTGCGTGCTGGTCGACGTCAGCACCTACGGCACCTGGGTGCGCTTCCACGGCACGGCCGGCGCGAGCGGCGAGATCGCGCTGCGCCGCGACGAATGCGTGCTGCACGGCAGCGGCGAGATCGGCCTCGGCGCCCCGCTGAGCGATTTCAGCGCGCCCACCATCTCCTTCAACACCACCGGCGGCAACGTGCTGCTGGCGCGTCGCGACATTCGTTGAGGCTTCCAGGGTTTTCACCTAGGATTTCGCCCTGAAGTTCCGGCGCGTCGCGCCGATATCCCGTTGGAAACCGGCCCGCCTTGACGGCCGTCACGGGAAAACCAATGCGGAACTTGAAGATCAGCACACGCCTGGGCCTGGGTTTCGGGATCGTGTTGCTACTGATGATGGTCGCCATCGCCCTGGGCGTGACGCGGCTGCGCGCGCTGAGCGACAGCCATGCGCGGGCCGTCACCCAGGAATGGGTGGAGGCCGAAGCGGCCGCGGCCAAGGGGCCGGAAGCGGTAAAGGCCTGGATCGATGCGCAGAAGGCGAAGGGCCAGGCGTCGGCTCAAGCCTCCAGCAGCAGCGTGGACGCCACGCGCAACCTGATGATCGGCCTGGCCCTCATCGGCGTGCTGGCTTCGGTCGGCGGCAACTACCTTCTCGTGCGCAACATCGTCGACCCGCTGGACGAAGCCATCCTGATCGCCGAGACGGTGACCTCCGGCGACCTCAGCCAGGAGTTCGAGACCGAGCGCGGCGGCGAATTCGGCCGCCTGCTGCGCGGCATGGGCGAGATGGAAGACACGCTGACCGACCTGGTGAGCCGCATCAAGGAATCCTCCGACTCGATCGTGGTCGCCTCGCAGGAGATCGCGGCGGGCAACCACGACCTGTCCTCGCGCACCGAGCAGCAGGCGAGCTCCCTGCAGCAGACGGCGGCCTCGATGGAGCAACTGACCTCGACCGTCAAGCAGAACGCCGACAACGCGCGGCAGGCCAACCAGCTGGCCGTGTCGGCCTCGGAAGTGGCGGTGCGAGGCGGCGGCGTGGTCAGCAGCGTGGTGGACACGATGGGGTCCATCCATGCATCGTCCAGGAAGATCGTGGACATCATCGGCGTCATCGACGGCATCGCCTTCCAGACCAACATCCTCGCGCTGAACGCGGCCGTCGAGGCGGCGCGTGCCGGCGAGCAGGGCCGCGGCTTCGCGGTCGTCGCCTCCGAGGTGCGCAATCTCGCGCAGCGTTCCGCCGCGGCCGCGAAAGAGATCAAGACCTTGATCGGCGACTCGGTCGACAAGGTGGCCGAAGGCAGCAAGCAGGTCGCCGAAGCCGGCCGCACGATGGAGGAGATCGTGGGCAGCGTGAAGCGCGTGACCGACATCATCGGGGAGATCACCGCCGCCAGCCAGGAGCAGACCTCGGGCATCGAGCAGATCAACCAGGCCATCACGCAGATGGACCAGGTCACGCAGCAGAACGCGTCATTGGTGGAGCAGGCCTCGGCGGCCGCCCAGTCGCTTCAGCAGCAGGCGGGCAGCCTCTCGCAGGTCGTCGCGTCCTTCAAGCTGGAGGACGACTGAAGGCGCCCGGGGCGCCGGGCCGCACTCAACCGCGCGCGGCCCGGCGGAGATACCACACGCCCTGCGCGTCCTCGTAGGCCGGCTCGTAGAGCTCATGCACGGCGCGCGGCAACACGCCGTCCCCATGGAAGGTCATGCGGTTGCGATGCTTGCCCACGTAGATCAGTGGGGGCGGGTTGCGCCGGATGATTTCGGCCACTTCCTCCACCTGCCGCGCGAGGTAGAAGGTCGAGCCGTTGACTTCCACCACCGGCCTGAGCCCCGTCATGAAGTAGAGACGGGCGTCTCCCCACACGACAATGCGGTCCTCGGGCCTGGCGAGGTGCTTCACGGCTTCGGCGGAAGCGGCGAAGGTCGCGTAGCGGTCGTCGATCGATGCGTTGAAGGCGTGCTGCCGTTCGGGCGTGAAGGGCATGGCCGAGACCACCCGTTGCGCCTTCCGGGCCAGGGGGAGCCCCATCGCGGCCACCACGCTCAGGGCAAGCACCGCCACCGCCGCGCGCCGGTAGCCCGGGCGGCCGCGCGCCGCGATGCGCTCCAGCACGTCGGCGAAGCCCAGCGCCGCCAGCAGCCCGACCGGAACGAAGAGCAGGTCGAAGTGGTATTCCCAGTACGACAGCACCTGCATGGCGATGATCACCATGGCGGAAACCATCCACGCCGTGCACAGCAACTCCAGGCGCAACCCGTGGCGCAGCCCGTTGTACACGGCCCAGAGCGCCCACGGCACCAGCACGCCGGCACCGACGAGGAACCAGCGAAAGGCCCAGAAGAGCTGGCTCAGCGGGCTGTGCTGGTATTCGCGCACCGCCTGCGGCGGATAGACGAGCGCCGTCCAGATCGCCTGGCCCAGCGTGCCGTTCATTTGCATCCACGCGGCCACGGGCAGCAGCACCAGGGCGCAGCCGGCCAGGCCGGGAAGGAGGCGCCGCGCCAGCAGCGCGCGCCACCCGTCGCGATGCTTCCATGCGGCCACCGCGAAGGCCACGGTCAGCATCGACAGCGGCAGCAGCGCGGCCATGCTCTTGAACAGCGCCACCACCGCGACCATCGCGCCCGCGAGCACGTGCCGCCAAGCGATACGGGGCCCCTGCGCGTCCTCCTCGGCCAGGCACCAGAGCACGACGGCGATCGGCCCGGCGACGAGCCATTCCACCTGCGAGAGATGCCCCTGCGTCGTGCGCGCATAGAAGCTGATGAAGCCCAGGCAAGGCGCCAGCACGGCGACCAGCGCGCCCCGGCCGCGCAGCGCGGCCCAGAGCATCAGCGCGACGGCGACCGACCAGCAGAGGTCCATCCAGCGCAGCCCGATCGCGTCGAAGCCGAAGATCGAGCCTGTGGCGACGTACCACCAGTAGATGCCGGGCTGCTTCATGTCCCAGAACTCGCGGTACATGCGCACGCCGTCGGCCATCTCGCGCGCCACGTACATGAAGAGCGCCTGGTCCTCGTGCAGCGGGTAGGGCAGGTGCAGCATCGCCAGCAGGCCGGCGACGGCGGCGACCGCCAGCGCGCCGCCCCAGCCGCCCGCCGCCGCGCGTATCGAACTCGTCTCTGCCATGGCGTCCCTCGAATGGATGACGCGGCGGATGCTACAAGGGCTGCTTACATTTTCCTACTGAATTTGAAAACAAAAGTTCGTTCTATGACTTTCAGCCTACCAGCGCCTCGCAGGCCAGCCGCAAGCGGCGCAGGCCTTCCTTGAGGGTTTCGACGGAGGTGGCGAAGGAGATGCGGAAGAAGGGCGACACGCCGTAGGCGGCGCCCTGGAGCACGGCCAGGTTCTGGCTCTCCAGCAGGTAGAGGATGAAGTCCTCGTCGGTCGCGATCTTCTTTCCCTGCGGCGTGGTCTTGCCGATGACGCCCGCGCAGGACGGGAACACGTAGAACGCGCCTTCGGGCGCATGGCAGCTGAGGCCCGGGATGCGGTTGAGCTCCGCCACCACCATGTCGCGCCGCTGCTGGAAGATCCGCGTGCGCTCGGCGATGAAGCCCTGCGGCCCGGTCAGCGCCTCCAGCGCGGCGGCCTGGCTGATGGAGGAGGGATTGGAGGTGCTCTGGGACTGCAGCTTGACCATGGCCTTGACCAGTTCCACGGGTGCGCCGCCGTAGCCGATGCGCCAGCCGGTCATCGCATAGGCCTTGGAGACCCCGTTGATGGTGAGCGTGCGGCTCTTGAGCGCCGGCTCGACCTGCGCGATGGTCGCGAAGGCGCGGCCGTCGTAGAGGATGTGCTCGTAGATGTCGTCCGTCATCACCCAGACCTGCGGATGGCGCTTGAGCACTTCCGCCAGCGCCGCCAGTTCCGCATGCGAGTAGGCCGCGCCGCTCGGGTTGTTCGGCGCGTTCAGCACCAGCCAGCGGGTGCGCGGCGTGATGGCGCGCTCCAGGTCTTCCGGGCTCAGCTTGAAGCCGCTCTCCGGCTTGCAAGGCACGAAGACCGGCTGGCCGTCGGCCAGCAGCACGATGTCGGGGTAGGAGACCCAGTAGGGCGTGGGCACGATCACCTCGTCGCCCTGGTCCACCGTGCACATCAGCGCGTTGAAGATGATCTGCTTGCCGCCGGTGCCGACGATGATCTCGTTGGGCGCGTAGTCCAGGCCGTTGTCGCGGCGGAACTTGTCGGCGACCGCGCGGCGGAGTTCCGGCGTGCCGCCGACGTCGGTGTACTTTGTCTTGGAGGCCGTCATCGCGCGCACCACGGCCTCGCTCACGTTGGCCGGCGTGTCGAAGTCGGGCTCGCCGGAGGTCAGGCTCACGATGTCGCGGCCGCTGGCGCGCAACTCGCGCGCGCGTTGGCCCGCCATCGAGCTGGGCGAAGGTTTGATCCGGTCGAGGCGGGCGGCGATGAGGTGCATGTGTTCTTTCAGGAAAAGGGTTCAGCCAAGCCGGCCATGGCGCCGCAGGTAGGGGATGAGGCCTCCCGCGTCGCGCATGCCCAGCACGAAGTCGGAGACGGGCTCGCAGGCGATGCGGCGTGACGCGTCCGGACCCGCGCGCAGTTCGGGCCGCGGGCCCGAAAGGTCGAGGTGCAGCGGCTCGCCTTCGACGATGCCGCGCGTGTCGGCGTTGACCAGCAGCAACCCGTTGTTGACGGCGTTGCGCCAGTAGGTGCGCGAGAAGCTCCTGGCGATGACCGCGCGGATGCCCGCGCCGATGACGACGGAGACCGCCACCTCCATCGCCGAGCCGCATCCGAAGTTGCTGCCCGCCACGATCAGGTCGCCCTCCCGCACGCTCGCGGCGAAGGCCGGGTCCACGTCCTCCAGCAGGTAGCGGCGCAGGACGAGCGGGTCCAGGCTCTCCTTCTTGCGGCTGGAGGAGATCAGGTAGTCGGTGTTGATGTCGTCGCCCAGCACGCGGGCGCGGCCCTGGTGGATGCGTTCGCTCACGCCGTGTCTTCCATGCGGGGGTCCGCGAGCCGGCCGTGCACGGCGGCGCTGGCGCAGGCGCTGGGCGAGGCCAGGAAGATCTGCGCCTCGCGGTTGCCCATGCGGCCCTTGAAGTTGCGGTTGGCGGTGGAGACGATGCGCTCGCCATCCTTCGGCACGCTGCCGCAGGTGCCGCAGCAGGTGCCGCAGCCGGGCGGCTGGATCTCGGCGCCCAGGGCCTGGAACTCGGCCAGCAGGCCGTCGCTTTCCAGCTCGGCGCGCACGGTCTCGGAGGCGGGCGTGACGACCAGCCGCACGCCGGCCGCGACGCCGCCGCCTCGCCGCAGGACATCGAGCGCTTCGCGGTAGTCCTTGGCTCGGCCTCCGGTGCAGGTGCCGAGGTAGACCATGTCGATGGCGGTGGAGGGCGCGGCGGCCAGGTCGACCACGTTGTCCACGCGGTGCGGCATGGCCACCTGCGGCACGACCTCGGACAGGTCGAGCTCGACGGTCGACGCGTACGCGGCGCCGGCGTCCGCACTCACCGGCGCATGGGCCTTGGCGCCGCGGCCTTCGAGGTACGCCGCCGTCGTCGCGTCGAAGGCGAAGATGCCGGCCTTGGCCCCCATCTCCACCGACATGTTCGCCAGCACGATGCGGTCGTCCATGTCGAGCGCGGCGAGGCCGGGCCCTTCGAATTCCAGCGCCATGTAGCTCGCGCCATCGGCGCCCAGGCGCCGCGCCAGCGTGAGCGCCAGGTCCTTCGCCGACACCCTGGGGCGCAGCGCGCCCTTCAACACGACGCGGATCGACGCCGGCACTTTCAACCAGACCTGGTTGCACTTCAGCACGCCCGCCAGGTCCGACGAGCCGATGCCCGTGCCGAAGGCGTTCACCGCGCCGTAGCTCACCGCGTGCGAATCCGCCGCCACCACCAGTTGCCCCGGCAGCACCAGCCCGCGCTCCAGCATCAGCTGGTGGCCGATGCCTTCGCCGACCTCGAAGATCTCGATGCCGTAGGCCCGCGCATAGGTGCGCGCACGGTCCTGCAGTTGCAGTGCACGCGCGCCGGATGTGGCGCCGTAGTGGTCGAAGGCGAAGTAGAGCCGCTGCGGCCGCAGCGGGCCGGGCAGCGTGGGCGCGCCGGGGTGCAGCTGCTGGAAGTAGTCCAGCGCCATCGGGATGGAGCCGTCCGTGCCCATCGCGGCGTCGAGCTCGCAGATCGCGACCTCACCCGCGCTGACGCCACGGCCCGCTGCCCGGGAGAGCAGCTTCTCCGCCATCGTCCTGGCTGCTGGAGCTTGCACCACGGATCAGTCGATCGAGATCTTGGCGGTCTTGATCAGCTTGCCCCACTTGTCGCTCTCGGCGCGGATCTGGCGCGCGAAGGCTTCGGGCGGGCCGCCGACCGGGTCCACGCCCAGCGCTGCCAGCCGCTGCTTGACGTCTTCCATCTTGAGGATGCGGTCGATCGCCTCGTTCAGCTTCGCGATGACGGGCCTGGGCGTGCCGGCCGGCGCGACGATGCCGCTCCAGGAGAGCGACTCGTAGCCCTTGATGCCCGCTTCGTCGACCGTCGGCACGTCCGGCAGGCCGGGCAGTCGCTTGCGGCTGGTCACCGCCAGCGCGCGCAGCTTGCCCTGCTGCACGAAGCCGATCGATGACGGCGCGTTGTCGAAGGTCATGGTCACCTGGCCGGCGATCACGTCGGTGATGGCCTGCGTGCTGCCGCGATAGGGCACATGCAGGATGTCCAGCCCGGCCATCGACTTGAAGAGTTCGCCCGAAAGGTGCGTCGAGCTGCCCGCGCCGGAGGAGGCGAAGCTCAGCGTGCCCGGCCTGGCCTTGGCCAGCGTGACCAGCTCGGTCACGCTGTTGGCCGGCACGGCCGGCGCCACGACGAGGATGTTGGCGATGAGCGAGGTGTAGCTGACCGGCGCGAAGTCGCGGTCGGCGTTGTAGCTCATGTTCTTGTAGAGGTGCCCGTTGATGGACAGCACGCCGGTCGTGCCCATCAGCAGCGTGTAGCCGTCCGGCGCGGACTTGGCCACCGCCTCGGCGCCGATGTTGCCACCCGCGCCCGCGCGGTTGTCCACGACGAAGGCCTGCTGCATCTCCGCGCCGAGCTTGTCGGCCAGCAGGCGCGCGACCACGTCCGTCGAGCCGCCGGCGGCGAAGGGCACGATGATCCTGACCGGCTTGCGGGGATAGGCGTCATCCTGCGCGTGGCTCGCGGCGGCGGTAAACAGCAGTGCCGCGCACACGAAAAGAGAGGCGCTCGCGCGCGTCCAGAGCTTCATCGGAACCCTCCAGGAGAAGTACGGCGTCTCGTTGCGCCTGTTCGCGAAGTCCGCGTAACAAAAAAATTCTAGGGAGCTACTCTCTTCAGAACAATCAAATTAAACTGGCTGTTTATTCGTGAAACCTGAAAAATAGGCGGATGCGCCACAACGTCACCCTCAGGCAACTGCGCTGTTTCGTCATGCTCGCGGACACCGGCTCCTTCACCGCCGCCGCCGCCCGCCTGTTCATGACACAGTCGGCGCTGACCGCGACCATCCAGCAGTTCGAGCAGGCCGTCGGCCTGAAGATGTTCGACCGCAGCACACGCCGCGTGGCGCTGACCGAACATGCGAAGCGCTTCCAGGTCGAGGCGGTCAAGGTCATCCACAACTTCGACAGCGCGGTCGGCGACCTGATGGCCTTCGCGCAGGGCGAGCAGGGCCACATCGCCATCGGCGCGGCGGCCTCGGTGATCTACCAGTTCCTGGTTCACGCGATCGCGCGCTTCCGCGAGAGCTACCCGAACATCACCATCTCGCTGCGCGACCCGGCCGCGCAGCAGGTGGAGCGGCTGGTGGTCGAAGGCGAGGTGGATTTCGCCATCGACAGCCGGCACCAGGGCTACGACGACCTGCAGTACACGCCGCTGGTGGCCGACAGCTACGGCATCGTGTGCCACCGCGACCTGCCGCTCGCCAGCCTGGACCGCCCGGTGCGCTGGGCGGACCTCACGGCCAAGGAATACGTCGGCTTCAGCGCCGACACCGGCATCGGCCAGTTCCTGCGCCGGCACGCCGTGCACTGGCCGGTGCTGGGTGGGCTGCACGACGAGGTCACGAGCACCACCTCGCTCTTCGCGGTGCTGAGCCTGGGCAAGCGCTACTCGGTGCTGCCGGCCATGGCGCTGAAGGGCCGCGAATTCCCGGAACTGGTGTTCCGCGAGCTGAGCGATCCGCCGCTCTCGCGCGAGATCTGCCTGATCACCCGCCGCCTGCGCTCTCTTTCACCCAGCGCCCAGCGGCTGCTGGACATCCTGCTGGCCGTCATTCGCGAGCAGAGCCTGCCGGCCGGCGTGTCATTGATTTCCCCTCCACCCATCCTTCCATCCGAACAGGACCCCGCATGAGCAACCCCGCAGAACGACAACCGCAAGACCAGTGGCCCGCCGGCTACCGCATCAACCCCCGCGTGCCGGGTCCCTCGGCCGAACTCGTGGCCGCCTTCGCCAGGCTGCCCGTGGCCGCCATCGGCGACGCGATGAGCCGCAACATCGGCACCGTCGGCCTGCGCCAGTACCACGCGCGACTGGAGACGGTGCTGTGCGGCCCGGCCGTGACGGTGCGCGTGCGTCCGGGCGACAACCTGATGATCCACAAGGCGCTGATGATGGTGCAGCCCGGCGACGTGCTGGTCATCGACGGCGGCGGGGACGTGACGCAGGCGCTGGTCGGCGGGCTGATGCGCACCACCTGCGTCGCCCGGAAGCTCGGCGGCCTGGTGATCGACGGCGCGGTGCGCGACCTGGTCGAGTGGGCGGAAGATGGCATGCCCATCTTCGCCAAGGGCCATACCCATCGCGGCCCGAGCAAGGATGGTCCCGGCGAGATCAACGTGCCCGTGTCCTGCGCCGGGCTGGTGGTGCTGCCCGGCGACCTGGTGGTGGGTGACGCCGATGGCGTGATCGCGGTGCCGGCGGCGCAGGCGCAGCAGGTGCTGGCGAAGACCCATGCGCACCTGGAGAAGGAAGCAGGCATCCGCGAAGGCAACCGCACGGGCACCACGGATGCGGAGCGCTTCGACGCGACGCTGCGCGCGAAGGGCCTGCCGGTCTAGTTCACTGGATGGTGGAGAGACGGCCGAAGGCCGTGCCGAACTTCGTCGAGCATTCCTCGATCAGGTCGGCCGAGCGGCGCACCTGGTCGCTCATGCGCTTGTTCAGCCGGCTCCACCCACGGTACATCGGGACGACGATCAGCCATCCGATGCCGATGACGCCGAAGAGGGCGCCAACGTAGTTGCCGTGCATTGCTTCCATCCAGTAGACCCCTTGCTTCCTGTAGACAGCGAGTCTGACGGCGGATGGGCTGGCGCGGCGCGCGCCCCGCCGCGGGGCCGCGAAATTGCGCACGTTTCGCGCTGGTCACATTTCACGCAATCGGGAATTTGCGTACGCCGCCCGCCGGCGCGAGAACTATTGCACGCTTGCCCGTGCTGGATAGGCCCAGGGCCGCTCCCGCATGTCGCGCTCGCGGAAGTCGGCGAGCTCATGCGACAGCGTGAGCGTGAGGTCGACCTCGTCGAGACCCGACAGCAGCATCCGCCGCAGGCGCGCGGGGCTGGTGAAGACGTGCTCGATGCCGCGCACGTCGGTCACGGTCTCGCGCGCCAGGTCGACTTCGAGCACGGCCTTGTCCTCGCCCGCGAGCGCATCCTGCGCCAGCCGCTCGACCGTCTCCTGCGGCAGTTCCACCGGCACGATGCCATTGCGGAAGCAGTTGCCGAAGAAGATCTCGCCGAAGCTCGGCGCGATCACGGCGCGGAAACCCCATTGCCGCAGCGCCTTGGGCGCCTGCTCGCGCGAGGAGCCGCAGCCGAAGTTGCGTCCCGCGATCAGGATCTGCGCCGTGTCCCACGGCGTCCGGTTGAGGATGAAATCCCGGATGGGTTCGCCGTCCTGCCGCAGCCGCCATTCGGCGAAGAGGCCTTCCTTCAGGCCGCCGGGGATCAGCACGCGCGGCATGAAGCGCGAGGGGATGATCTGGTCTGTGTCGATGTTGACCTGCATCAGCGGAGCGCCGATGCCGCGAACGGATTCGAGCTTTTCCATGCCCTAATTCTCCAGATGCCGCGTGTCGCAGAGATGACCGGCGATGGCCGAGGCGGCCACCGTCATCGGGCTGGCCAGGTGCGTGCGCGAGCCCAGGCCCTGGCGGTTCTCGAAGTTGCGGTTGGTGGTGCTGACGATGCGCTCGCCCTTGAGCCGGTCGCGGCCGTTGCCGCACATGCCGCAGCCCGCGTCGTGCCACTCGAATCCGGCGTCGATGAAGATGCGGTCCAGTCCTTCGGATTCGGCATCGGCCTTCACCTGGCTCGACCCCGGGATGCAGATGGCCGTGACCGTGGGCGCGATGCGGCGCCCCTTCAGAACGCTGGCCGCCGCGCGCAAGTCCGACAGGCGCGCGTTCGTGCAGGAGCCGATGTAGGCCACGTCCACCGCGATGCGCGAGGCCGGCGTGCCCGCCGCCAGGCCCTGGTAGTGCAGGGCGCGCTCGGCCCATGCGCGCTCTCCCGCGTCCGCGAAATCCTCCGGCGCGGGCACGCTTCCCGACAGCGGCATCACGTGTTGCGGGCTGGTGCCCCAGGTGACCTGCGGCTCCAGGCCGGTGCAGTCGATGTCGATCTCGCGGTCGAAGCGCGCGCCCGGGTCGGTGCGCAGCGAATGCCAGTGCGCGGTCGCCTCGTCCCAGGCGCGGCCCTTGGGCGCGAACTCGCGTCCGCGCAGGTATTCGAAAGTGATCTCGTCCGCGGCCACGAAGCCGTAGCGCGCCGAGAACTCGATCGCCATGTTGCACAGCGTCATGCGCGCCTCCACCGGCATCGCGCGCACGACCGGGCCGTCGAACTCGACCGCGTAGCCCGTTCCGCCGTTGGCGCCCACGGTGCGGATGAGATGCAGCATCAGGTCCTTGGCGGAGACGCCCTCGTCCAGCGCGCCGCTGAAGTTGATTCGCATGGTCTTCGGCCGCTGCTGCACCAGCGATTGCGTCGCGACCGCGTGCTTGCATTCCGAGGCGCCGATGCCCCAGGCCAGCGCGCCCAGCCCGCCGAGCGTGCAGGTGTGGCTGTCCGGGCAGGCGATGGTCAGGCCCGGCAGCGCGATGCCCAGCTCCGGCGCCGCCACGTGCACGATGCCCTGGCGCGCGTCGTCGGCGCCGATGTAGTGCAGGCCGAAGCGGCGCGCGCTGTGCGCCGATTCCTCGATGAGCTGCGTCGCGCCCGCGTGCCAGCCGACGCGCGGCGAGCCGTGGCTCGGCCGTGTCTCGACCGCGTGGTCGACGAAGCTGAAGACCTGCCCGGGCGACGCGACCGTGCGCTGCTCCGCCACCAGCTCGCGCAGCACGCCCGCGCCCATGGATTCGTGGATCAGCACGCGGTCGATCTGCAGCAGGTCCTCGCCCTCGCCGAAGGTGGCGACGTAGTGCTGGTCCCAGATCTTCTCGAAGCAGGTTCGCAAGGCCATGGTTTCATCCTTCCGTGGTGATGTTGGCTTGCCGGATGATCTTCTCGAAGCGCGCCGTCTCGGCCTTCATGTAGGCGGCGAACTGCTCGATGCTGCCGGGCAGGGGCGCCACGCTGTTCTTCTGGAAGGCCGCGACCAGCGAAGGCTGGGCCAGTGCCCGGTTGACTTCCGCGTTGACGCGCACGACCACGTCGGTCGGCGTCGCGGCCGGCGCGAGCAGGCCGGCCCAGGTGTTCGACTCGATCGGCACGCCCTGCTCGGCCAGCGTGGGCACTTCGGGCGCGAACTGCGAGCGCTTGAGCGTCGCCATGCCCACCACGTTGAGCTTGCCGCTTCGCACATGGTCGCGCACCTCCAGCCAGCTGCCGAACATCATGTCCACCTGGCCGCCCAGCAGGTCGGTGAGCGCGGGGCCCTGGCCTTTGTACGGCACGTGCAGGATCTCGACGCCCATCTGCGCCTTGAGCATCTCGCCGGCCAGGTGCGGCGCCGTGCCGTTGCCGAAGGAGGCGTAGCTCACGCTGCCGGGCTTGGCACGGACATGGGCGCGCACGTCCTCCAGCGTCTTGATGCCGGTCGACGGATGCGCGACCAGCGCGTGCTCCGACACGCCCATCAGCGCCACCGGCCGGAGGTCGCGGAAGCTGTCGTAGGGCAGCTTCTTCACCAGCGTGGCATTCGCGCAGAAGCTGCCGGCCACGCAACCCATGGTGTAGCCATCGGGCGCCGACTTGGCCACCGCGTCGACGCCGATCACGGTGCCCGCGCCCGGCTTGTTCTCGATCACCACCGGCTGGCCCAGCGTCTTCGCCAGCTCGATGGAGACCAGGCGCGTGACGTAGTCGGTCGTGCCGCCCGGCGGGAAGGGCACCACCACCTTGAGCGACTTGGCGGGCCAGGCCGGCTGAGCGCGCACGCCGCCGGCGAGCGCGAGGGCAGAGAGACCGGCGGCCTGCAGCACGGCGCGGCGCGAGGCGATGGTGGGCAAGTTGTCGTCGTGCATCGTGTTCACTCCAGCTTCGCGCCCGAGATCTCGACCGCGCCTTTCCAGAATTCGAGTTCGCTCCTGAGGAACACGCCGAACTCCTCCGGCGTCCCGGCCAGGTTGGTCGGGCTGCCGTTCTCCTCCAGCCACTGCTTCACCTCGGGCGCGTCCACGGCCTTGCGGATCGCGTCGTTGAGCTTGTCGATGATCGGCCGCGGCGTGCCGGCCGGCGCGACGAAACCCGACCAGGCCTGCACCTCGTACTTGGGAAAGCCCGACTCCGCCACCGTCGGCACGTTGGGCAGGCTCTTCATGCGCCCGGCCGAGGTCACGGCCATGCCCTTGACCTTGCCGCTGGTGATGAAGGGGATCGCCGAGGGCGCGTTGTCGAACATGAACTGGATGCGCCCCGCGATCAGGTCCGAGTAGGCCGCCGACATGCCCTTGTACGGCACGTGCACGACCTCGGTCCTGGCCTGCGCGTTGAGCAGCGCCGCCGCCAGATGCTGCGTGCCGCCGGTGCCCGCCGAGGCATAGGAGAACTTGCCCGGGTTCTTGCGCACCAGCGCGACCAGCTCCGGCAGCGTGTTCGCGGGCACGTCGTTGTTGACGACCAGCGCCTGCGGGTACTTGGCCGCGAGCGCGATCGGCGCGAAGTCCTTGATCGGGTCCCAGCTCAGCTTGCTGTAGATGTGCGGGCTGATGCCGTGGATCGAGCTGGTCGTGTAGAGCAGCGTATAGCCGTCATGCGGGCTGCGCGCCACCTGCTCCGCGGCCAGCGTGCCGGCGGCGCCGGTCTTGTTCTCGACCACCACCGACTGGCCCAGCACGTCGCCCATCTTCTTGGCGAAGAGACGCGCGGAAACGTCGGTGGCGCCGCCGGCGGTGAAGCCGACCAGCAGCCGGATGGAATGCGAGGGGTAGTCGCCGGCCTGTGCCTGCGCCGGCGCTTGCGCGGCGGCGAGCACCGGCAACAGCGATAACGCGATCAACTTTGCGAGTTTCATGGGGCTTTGTCTCCTGTAGGTCTTGTCGTCGTCAAGGAAGGGGCGCGGACGCCGCGGCGATCGTTCCGTTCTCTCGGAAGAGAGCCAGCTCGGCGTCGGTGAAGCCGTGCTCGCGCAGCACTTGCTCGGTGTGCTGGCCCAGCAGCGGGGCCGGCGCGCGCACGCTGCCTTGCGTGCGCGTCATCTTGATCGGGGTGCCGGCGATGACGGCCGGGCGCGAGAGGCCGGGCTGCGCCATCTCCACCAGCATGCCGCGCGCGGCCACGTGCGGGTCCGCGAAGATGTCGCGCACGTCGTTGACCGGGCCGAAGGGCACATGCCCGCCGAGCGCGGCCTGCAGCTCGGCCTTGGTGTGCCGCGCGGTCCATGCCGAGACCATCGCGTTCACCTCGTCGCGCCGCGCGCGCCGCGCGGTGAGCGTGGCGAAGTCCGGATGCGTGCCCCATTCGGGCCGCGCCATCGTGTTGCACAGCGAGCGCCAGAACTCGTCGACCGGGCAGGCGATGCTGACCCAGCCGTCCACCGCCGGGAACACGCCGAAGGGCACGTAGATCGGATGCGAATTGCCTTCGGGCTGCGGCACGTGGCCGGTGAAGGAGTGCTGGTAGACGATGCGCTCGCACAGCGCCAGCGCCGCGTCGTACATCGCGACGTCGACGAACTGGCCTTCGCCCGTGCGCTCGGCATGCCGCACGGCCGAGACGATCGCGAAGGCCAGCAGCATGCCCGGCACGATGTCGCCGACGCCGGGGCCGACCTTCATCGGCTGGCCCGGGCCCGGGCCGTTGACGCCCATGATGCCGCCCATCGCCTGGTTGACGACATCGTAGGCGGGCCATTGCGCGTACGGGCTCTCACCGGTGCGCGGGTCGCCGAAGCCGCGCACGCAGGCGTAGACCAGCTTCGGGTTCTCCGCCTTCAGGGTCTCGTAGCCCAGGCCCAGGCGGTCCATCACGCCGGCGCGGAAGTTCTCCACCAGCACGTCGGCGTCGCGCACCAGCCGCTTCAGGATCTCCTTGCCCTGCGCCGTCTTCAGGTCGACGGCGATGCTGCGCTTGTTGCGGTTGATGCTGACGAAGGAGCCGCCCATCAGCCGGCCCGTGTCCTCCTCCATGAAGGGGCCGCTGGTGCGCGCGAACTCGCCGCCGGGCGGCTCGACCTTCAGCACGTCGGCGCCCTGGTCGGCCAGCAGCATGGTGCAGTAGGGGCCGGAGAGCATCAGCGTGAGGTCGATCACCTTGAGCCCCGCGAGCGCGCTCATGATGCCGCCTTCTGGCCGGCCGGGCTGCCGGCCTGCGCATCTCGCCGCGCCTGGTAGATGGTGGTGCGGCGCACCAGCATGACGGCGCGCTCGCGGTTCGCGATCACGAGCTGCTCGGACTCCATGTAGTGATGCCCCTTGCGCTCCCACAGCCGCGTGATGGCGCCCGCGACTTCGATGCTGTCGCCGACGAGCGCCGGGCTGAAGTGGCGCCCCTCGGCCGTGATGTAGATCGGCGGCGTGGCGTGCGCGAAGCTGGCGTGCGCGTTCTTCAGCGCGACGCGCTGGAGGTAGGCCGGGTGCAGGATGCCCTGGGCGGTGTAGAGCGGCGAGTCGTCCAGGAACTCGGCGACGCGCTGCGCGTTGGCCTCGGCCGTGACCGATTCGGCCACCGAGCTGAAGCGCATGCCCACGCGCAGCGCGGCCGGGTCACCGCAGGGCAGGGCGGCGGGGCGTTCGAGCAGGGGGAAGGCGTCCAGCCCGGGCGGCGCGGGCGCCTCGTCGGCGATCGAGGCCGAGGCGGTCGCCACCATCGCGCCGGAGGCGTTGTGCACGGCGAGGTCGACGGACCTGCGCCCGCCCTCATGCCGCACCGCGTCCGCGTAGACCACCAGCGGGTCGCCGTGGTAGACCGGCCGCAGCGAGGACGAGGACAGCGCGCCGCGCCGCAGCCAGTCCTCGCCCCAGGTCGCCAGCGTCAGCCGCGCGAGATAGGCGTAGAGATCGATGCCGGGCACCAGCGCCGCCGGGTAGCCGAGCGCGCGCGCCATGTCGTCGTCGTGCAGCGTGCCCACGAACTCGGGGCGCGGTACCACCTTGGCGAGCAGCTTGTGCACGCTCGGCTTGCGTTCATTGAACATGCGCGCGCTCCTCGCGAAGCATCACGCCGAAGAGCACCTGCGCGAAATCCTCCAGCGGCCGCGTCGAGCGCACCAGCTTGCACTGGAGGATGGCGCCTTCCCATGCCGTCCAGAAGTAGCGCGCCATCACGGCGGTGTCCAGCGCCGCATCGACCTGGCCGAGCGCGACCGCCTGGTCGAGGCAGGTCTTGACGTGGCGTGCCCAGCTCGCGAAAACCTCTTCGATCCGGCCGCGGAACGGGTCGTTCAGCCCGCCGAGCTCCTGGCCCAGGTTGCCGATCAGGCAGCCGCGCCTGAAGGCGTACTTCTCCATGCCGTGGATGCCTTCGTCGATGTAGTTGCGCAGGCGCCGCAGAGGCGGCGTGCCGTCGTCGGCGAGCAGGCGGGTGAGCCGCTGCTCCCAGATGCGCTCGTAGTTGGCGATGACGGCGAGGCCGAACTCCTGCTTGCTCGCGAAGTAGTAGTAGAAGGCGCCCTTCGGCGCGCTGGCGCGCAGCAGGATCTCGTCGATCCCGACGCTGTTGAAGCCTTTTTCGGCCAGGACTTCCGTCCCGACCTGGATCATCCGCAGCCGCATCGGTGCGTCGAGCGGCGCGCGCTTGGCCGCTGTCTTCGTTGTCTCCACCATGGATTCCGATCCTGTTCTTTGGGGTCCGAAAAATATAGACCGGTCTACAAAACTGTCTGCTAGGGATTGCCCTTGCGTCACAAAACTTCATAAAGGATCAGAATCGCAGCGGAATCGGCGTTGTAATCTTCCAGATTGCTCCATAACCTTCCATCGAACGTGACCACTGCATCCCACCTGGCCTCGGTCCCCCTGCTGCCCGCGCAGCGGCGGGCGCGCATCGTCAGCTTCCTCCAGGCCCATGGCGCGGTGACGCTGAAGCAACTGGCGCATTCGCTCGGCGCCTCCGTTTCCACCCTGCGGCGCGACCTGGACGAGCTGGAGGCCGAAGGCCTGCTGGAGCGCACGCATGGCGGCGCCTACCTGCGCCAGCAGCCTTACTCGACCTTCGAGCCCGAACCCTCGGCCGCGGCCGAACTCTCGCCGCGCGAAAAGTCCGCCATCGGCGCCGCGGCCGCGGCACGCTTGCAGCCGGGCCAGAGCGTGATCTTCGACAGCGGCACGACCACGCTCGCCGCCGCGCGGGCCGTGGTGGCGCGCGGCCTGTCGCTGGTCGCGGTGACCAACGACCTCGGCATCGCGCAGGTCCTCGGCGCGGGCGAACGCATCCAGGTGCATGTGCTGGGCGGCCACCTGCGGCCGGGCAGCCACACCCTCATCGGCGACAGCGTGCTCGCGCGCGCGGCGGACCTGCGGGCCGACGTGCTGCTGCTGGGCGTGCATGCCGTCACCGAAGGCGTGCTGTCGGAAACCATGCCCGAAGTGGTCGCGGTCAAGCAGGCCTTCATCCGCGCGGCTGCCGAATGCTGGCTGCTGGTCGATGGCTCGAAGTTCCGCCCGCGCGCCTTCATGCGCGTCGACGACCTGCGCGCGGTGGACGAAGTCTTCACCGATGCGCCGCCGCCGGCGGGCGAGGCCGAACGGATGCGCGAGATGAACGTCGCGTTGAACCTCGCCGAGGCCCCATGACCGCCGCTTGCCGCGTGCTGGCCGACGACCTCACCGGCGCGCTGGATTGCGCGGCCGCCTTCGCGCAGGCGGCCGAGGTGCCGGTGGCGCTGGGTGATCCGCAAGGGCTGCCCTCGTGCTCGCTGGTGACGGTGTGCGCCACGGCCAGTCGCGGCGTCGCGCCGGGCGAGATGTCGCGCCGCCTCGCGGGCTGCGTCGACTGGCTCTCGCGGGCCGAACTCAGCTTCAAGAAGGTCGACAGCCTGCTGCGCGGCAATACCTTCGCCGAACTGGCCTGGCTCGCCGGAAGCGGCCGCTTCCGGGGCATCGTCTTCGCGCCGGCCTTCCCCGCCCTCCAGCGCCGGGTGATCGACGGGCAACTGGTGCTCGCGCGCGACGGCGCGGCCTCCAGCGCGGGCGTCGGGTTGCGGCAAGGCCTGGCGCGCTTCGGCATGACCGCGCAGCCGGGCGGGCTCGGGCGCATCGGCCGCACCGACATCGCGATACCGGATGCACGCGAGGACGCCGACCTCGATGCCATCGTGGCCCGCTTCTCGGGCGAGGATGGCGTGCTGTGGTGCGGCAGCGCGGGGCTGGCGCTGGCGCTGGCCCGCGCGCGCGGCGAGGCGGTGCCGGGCCAGCCGCTCGACGCGCTGCCCGCCGGCGAGGTGCTCGTCGCGACGGCCAGCCGGCATCCCGTCCTGCGCTCGCAGCTGGCGCGGATGCGCGCCATGCCTTCCGCGCCGTTGCGGCTGGAGGATTTTTCTTCCGCCGTCGAACTCTCGCCGCCCGAGGCCGAGGCCGCCCTGGCGGAGGGCGCGGCCCGCGTCGTCGCGCGCTCGCCGGTGCCCGGCCTGCTGGTCGCCATCGGCGGCGACTCGCTGCTCGCGCTGTGCGAGGCCGCGAAGGTGCGCGCGCTCCTGGCCGGCCCGCCCCCGCGCCCCGGCTGGGGCAGCGCCCGCCTGGCCGGCGGCCGCTGGGATGGCGTGCGCTGCCTCAGCCGCTCCGGCGCCTTCGGCGATCCCGACGACCTGAACTCCCTGCTGGCCTCCATTGGCGCGACCGCGCCCGGCCGGCGTTCACCTGAAAGCGCAAGCACGACATGACGACCCCCATCCGCCTCGCCCTCACCATGGGCGACCCCGCCGGCATCGGCCCCGAGATCATCGTGAAGGCCGCGATGGCGCTCGCCGACAAGCCGCTTGCCGTACCGGTCGAACTCACCGCCGTCGGCAGCCGCGCCGCGCTCGAAGCCGCCGCGCGCGAACTCGGATCGCCCGACGGGCGCCTGCCGCCGACGCTGCACGTGCAGGACGTGGGCCCCGTGCAAGGCAGCGTCGTCACCGGCGAGATCTCGGCCGCGGGAGGCGAGTGGTCCTACCTCGCCATCGTCGAAGCCGTGCGCCGTGCGCAGGACGGCCGCGCCGACGCCATCGTCACTGCGCCCCTGTGCAAGGAAGCGCTGCAACTGGCAGGCCACGCCTTCGAGGGCCACACCGAGCTGCTGGCCCACCTCACCGGCATGCGCGACGGCGTGATGATGCTGGCCCACGGCGGCATGCGCGTGAGCCATGTCTCCACCCATTGCCCGCTCTCCGAAGTGCCTTCGCGCGTGACCCCGGTGCGCTTGCGCCGCGTGCTCGACGTGACGCTCGACGCGCTCAAGGCCCTGGGCATCGACAAGCCGCGCGTCGCCGTCGCGGGCCTGAACCCGCATGCGGGCGAGGGCGGCATCCTCGGGCGCGAGGACCGCGATGTCATCGCACCCATCGTCGACGCCTACGTTGCCGAAGGCCACGCCGTCACCGGCCCTTGGGCGGGCGACACGGTCTTCATCAAGCTGCGCGCCGGCCAGTTCGATGCCGTGGTCGCGATGTTCCACGACCAGGGCCACATCCCCGTCAAGCTGCTGGGCTTCAGCATCGACCCGGCCACCGGCGCCTGGAAATCGGTGAGCGGCGTCAACGTCACGCTGGGCCTGCCCATCCTGCGCACCTCGGTCGACCACGGCACCGCATTCGACATCGCGGGACGCGGCATCGCCAATGCCGACAGCATGCTCGACGCCATCATCTACGCGGTCGACCTGGTCAAGGGCCGTGCCGCCGCCCGTTCCGCGAAGGACGCAACACCAGTGAAGGAGACAACGACCCCATGACCCTCGAGTTCAAGAAACTGAATCCTCTCTTCGGCGCCGAGGCCGGCGCCATCGACCTGCGGCAAGTGCGCGACGACCAGACCTTCCGCGCCATCCGCGCCGCGATGGACGAACACGCCGTGGTCGTCTTCCGCGACCAGCATCTGGACGCCGACGAGCAACTGGCTTTCAGCGAGCGCTTCGACGGCAAGCTGCACACGCAGACCTCGCTCTCGGTGCTGGCGAAGAACCGGCTGGGCAGCGAGGCGCTCTCCGACGTGGCCAACGTCGACGAGAAGGGCGAGATCATGGCCGCCGACGACCGCCGCCGCATGGGCTCGGTCAGCAACCGGCTGTGGCACACCGACGCCTCCTTCGTCGATCCGCCCGGCCGCTACTCGATGCTGCTCGCGAAGGTCGTGCCGCCGGTGCGCGCCGACACCGAGTTCGCCGACATGCGCGCGGCCTACGACGCGCTGGACGACGAGACGAAGGCCACCATCGCCGGCCTGCGCGTGCACCACTCCATCGTCTACTCGCGCCTCATCATGGGCTTCGAGTTCTCGGCCGAGGAGCAGGCCAAGCTCAAGGGCGCGGTGCATCCGCTCGTGCGTCTCATCCCCGGCTCGGGCCGCAAGTCGCTCTACCTGGCCTCGCATGCCTCGCACATCGTCGACTGGCCGCTGCCCGAAGGCCGGCTGCTGCTGCGCGACCTGACCGAGCACGCGACGCAACGCCGCTTCGTCTACCAGCACGAATGGCGTCCCAACGACTTCGTGCTGTGGGACAACCGCGCCACCATGCACCGCGCGCGGCCCTTTGACGACAAGAAGCATCGGCGCGAACTGCGCCGCACGACGACGCTGGACCTTCCGCTCGCCAACAGCGCCTGAGCCGCGCGCCGGCCGCGGCCGGTGGCCAGAGAAACAACGACAGGAGACAAAGCATGCAGAAGAGAACATTTCTTTCCGGTGCGCTCGCCGCGGGCGCATCCCTCGGCCTCGGCGCGCTGCCGGCCTTCGCGCAGGCGTATCCGAGCCAGCCGGTGCGCATGGTCGTGCCCTTTCCGCCCGGGGGCCTGACGGACGCCATCGCGCGCCTCGTCGCGCAGGCGCTGGGCGAGCGGCTGGGCCAGAGCGTGGTGGTCGACAACCGCGCAGGCGCCAGCGGCAACATCGGGACCGCGCTCTTCGCGCGCTCCAAGCCGGACGGGTACACGCTGCTGCTCGGATCGAGCACGCCCAACGCGGCCAACCCGAACCTGTACACGCAGCTCGGCTTCGATCCGCACAAGGACTTCGCGCCCATCGGCCTCATCGCCTCGGCGCCCAACGTGCTGCTGGTGTCGGCCACCTCGCCGTACAAGGACGCGGCCCAGCTCATCGCCGCCGCGAAGGCCGCGCCCGGAAAGCTCACCTACGGCTCGGCCGGCTCCGCGTCCTCCGGCCATCTGGCCGGCGCGACGATGGCGCGCGTCTACGGCCTCGACATGCTGCACGTGCCCTACAAGGGCGCCGGCCCGGCACTGACGGACCTGATGGGCGGGCAGCTCACGATGATGCTGGACCCGAGCGCGCTGCCCCACATCCGCGGCGGCAAGCTGCGTGCGCTGGCCGTGCCATCGCCCAAGCGGCTGCCGGCGCTGCCCGAGGTGCCGACCTTCGCCGAGGCCACGGGCGAGAAGAACATGATCGCCTCGGCCTGGTACGGCCTCATGGCGCCGGCCGGAACGCCGAACGAGATCGTCGCGCGCCTCTACGCCGAACTCACCAAGGTGCTGCAGGACCCGGACATCCGCGCCAAGCTCATCAACTACGGCGCGGACCTCGGCTCAGGCACGCCGGAGGAGTTCGGACGCTTCATGGAGAGCGAGATCACGCGCTACGCCGACATCATCAAGTTCTCTGGGGCGAAGGCGGAGTAGGGCGCTCCACGTCACAGCAGGCGCCGCAACACCTTGCCCGACGCGGTGCTCGGCAGTTCCTCGCGGAACTCCACCACGCGCGGCACCTTGTAGGCCGACATGTTCTCGCGGCACCAGGCGACCAGCGCCTGGGCCGTGAGCGCGCCGCGCGCGGCTTCTTCCAGCACGACGACCGCCTTGACCACTTCGCCCTTCGCCGGATCGGGCACGCCCACGACCGCGGCCTGGCGCACCTGCGGGTGCTTGAGCAGCAGCGCCTCCACGTCCTCCGGGAACACGCTGTAGCCCGAGACCTTGATGAGTTCCTTGATGCGGCCGAGCAGGGTGAGGTAGCCGTCGGCGTCGACCTTGCCGATGTCGCCCGTGTGCACCCAGCCGTCGCGCAGGGTCTCGGCGGTCTTCAGCGGCTGCTTCCAGTAGCCGCTGAAATTGCCCGGGCTCTTCAGCACGATCTCGCCTTGCTCGCCGGGTGGCATGTCCTGCCCGGTGGCGGGGTCGACGATGCGGCATTGCACGCCCGGCATCGGCTGCCCGTTCGTGCCCCAGCGCACCGTCCGCGGCAGCGTCACCACGTCGCCGGTGTGCGTCTCCGAAAGCCCATAGCCCGCCTCGGTCGCGATGCAGCCGTGGGTGAAGCGTGCCCAGCGCGCCGACAGCTCGGGCGTCAGGCGGATGCCGAAGCTCGAGGCGCTCGTGACGCGCAGCGAGGAAAGATCGAAGTCCGCCGCGCCCGGCGCATCCATCACGGCCACCAGCATCGGCGCGATGCCTTTCCAGTAGCTCACCTTGTGCGCGGCCATGGACTGCAGCGTGGAAAGCGCATCGAAGCGGTAGTGCAACACCGTGCTCGCGCCCGTGAAGAGCGGCAGGTTCATGCCGTAGAGCATGCCGGAGATGTGGTACAGCGGCGGTATCGCGAGGTGCACGTCGTCCGCGCGCAAGCCGGCGACGCCGGCGAGCCCGGCCGTCTTGAACAGGCAGTTTCGAAAGCTCAGCATCGCGCCCTTGGGCCGGCCGGTGGTGCCGGAGGTGTAGACCAGCAGCGCGACCTCGTCCATCGCGATGGCGGGCGAGGGCGGCGGCGTGCGCTCGGCCTCGATGGCCGCGAGCAGGTCGATGGCGCCTTCGGGCATCGCGCGCGGGCTGCGCATCTCGGCCGGCACCGCGTAGGTGGGCCGGGCGGGCAGCATGTCTTCGTAGTGGACCAGCATCACCGTGCCGACCTGCGTCTCGCCCAGCACGCCCTGCACGATCGGATGCAGCACGTCCGCCGCGATCACCACCCGCGCGCCGAGGTCCGCCAGCTGGTAGGCCAGCTCGTGCGACTTGAAGAGCGGACTGCACGGGCTCACGATCGCGCCCAGCTTCTGGATGGCGAGGTGCGCGACCATGTACTGCGGACAGTTCTGCATGAAAAGCGCGACGGGCTCGCCCTTCTTCACGCCGTGGCGGTGCAGCACGCTTGCGCAGGCGTCGCTCAGGCGGTCGAGTTCGGCATAGGAGATCTCGCGGCCGTACCAGATGACGGCCGTCTTCTCCGGCGTCTCGCGCGCATGCCGCCGCAGGTGCTCGTGCAGGGGCCGTTCGACGTCGCGCATCCTCACTCCACCTTGATGCCGCGCGTCTGGATGAGCTTGCCGAGCGTGTCCGACTCGCGCTTCACCTTCTCGACGAAGGCGGCCGGCGTGCTCCCCACCACCTCGAAGCTGCCGGAGCTGAGCTTGTCGTTCACCTCCGGGTCGGCCAGCGCCTGCACCATCGCATCGTGCACCTTCTTCAGCACATCCTTGGGCAGGCCCTTCGGCGCCATGAGGCCGATCCAGGAATTGGCGTCATAGCCCGGCAGGAACTCGTCCACCGTCGGCGTGTCGGGCAGTTGCGGGATGCGCTTCTTGCTGCCCACCGCCAGCGCCTTGAGCTGGCCCGCGCGCACCTGCTGCAGCACGCCGGCCACCGTGCCGACCACGTAGTTGACCTCGCCCGCGATCACGGCCGTGGTCATCGGCCCGCCGCCCTTGTAGGGCACATGCGTCGCGGTGATGCCGGCCTTGTCCGCGAAGGCGAGGGCGTTGAGGTGGTTGGAGGTGCCGGTGCCCGAAGAGCCGTAGGTCAGCTCGCCCGGGCGTGCCTTCGCGTAGGCGATCAGCTCCGGCACGGTGCTGGGCGGGAAGGACTTGGGCGTCACCAGCAGCACCGGCGAGGTGGTCATCAGCGTGATGTAGTCGAAGGACGTGAAGGTGTCGTACTTCAGGTTCTTGTAGAGGTAGGGGTTGGTCGCGTGCGAGTCGAACACGATCAGCAGCGTGTACCCGTCCGGCTCCGCGCGCGCGGCCTCGGCCGTGCCGATCATTCCGCTGGCGCCGCCGCGGTTGTCGATGAAGACGGTCTGGCCCAGCTTCTCGGAAAACTTCTGCACCACGATGCGCGCCACCATGTCGGTGGAGCCGCCCGGCGGGAAGGGCACGATGAGCCGCACCGGCTTGCTCGGGTAGGTGTCGGCGAAGGCGGCCGGCGCGGCGGCCAGCCCCGTGAGGAAGGCGCAAGCCGCCGCCAGCAAAAGGGCCGGCCTGAGGCGTGGATTCATGGTGTCTCCTGTCTTGTTCGGGGTGCTCGGAGAGAAGATTAGACCAGTCTGTTTTTTCTTGGCTGCGCTGATTTCCCCGGGTTGACCGTCTAGACAGACTGGTCTATTCTTTTCGGATGACAGAGAAAGCAACCACCACCATGGAAGAGCCGGAGGCCAAGCCCCGCAAGGCCCGCGCGGCACGGGGCGACACCCGCACGGCACTCATCCGCTGCGGCACCGAGATGTGCACCGAGCGCGGCTTCCGCGTCACCGGCATCGACGAGGTGCTCAAGCGGGTGGGGGTGCCGAAGGGCTCCTTCTATCATTTCTTCGGCAACAAGCACGAGTTCGGCGAGGCCGTGATCGAGAACTACGCGCAGTACTTCCAGCGCAAGCTCGACCGGCACATGGGCGACGCCACCCGGGCGCCGCTGCAACGCCTGCGCGACTTCATCGACGAGGCACAGCGCGGCATGGCCCGCTTCGACTACCAGCGCGGCTGCCTGGTCGGCAACCTAGGCCAGGAGCTGGGCGGCCTCAACGACAGCTTCAGGCAGCAGCTGGAGAACGTGCTGTTGTCCTGGCAGTCGACCACCGCCCAGTGCCTGCGCGACGCGGCCGCCGCCGGCGAGCTGCCCGAAGGTGCCGACGCGGAGCAGCTCGCGGCCTTCTTCTGGATCGGATGGGAGGGCGCCATCCTGCGCGCCAAGCTCACCCGCAGCGCGGAGCCGCTCAAGCTCTTCGCCGATTTGTTCTTCGTCCTGCTGGGCGACAAAAGGAAAGAAACCCCTCATGTTTAAGTCGCTGCTGCTGGAGCAGGAAGGCGGCGCCACGCGCGCCCGTGTCACCGAACTGGACGACGACCGCTTGCCCGAAGGCGCCGTCACCGTTGCCGTCGACTACTCGACGCTCAACTACAAGGACGGCCTCGCCATCACCGGCCGCGGGCCCGTCGTGCGTCTCTGGCCGATGGTGCCCGGCATCGACTTCGCCGGCACCGTGGAGTCCAGCAGCGACCCGCGCTACAAGCCGGGCGAGCGCGTCGTCATGAACGGCTGGGGCGTCGGCGAGAACCGCTGGGGCGGCCTGGCGCAGAAGGCGCGCGTGCCGGGCGACTTCCTGATCCCGTTGCCCGCGCCGCTGACGACGCGGCAGGCCATGGCGATCGGCACCGCCGGCTACACGGCCATGCTGTGCGCGCAGGCGCTGGAGCGCGGCGGCGTCGCGCCCGATGCCGGCGAGATCCTCGTGACCGGCGCCAACGGCGGCGTCGGCGGCTTCGCCATCGCGATCCTCGCGCGGCGCGGCTACCGCGTCGTGGCCTCCACCGGTCGCATGGAAGAAGCCGCCCGCCTTCGTGAGCTCGGCGCCACGGAAGTGATCGACCGCGCCACGCTCTCCGAGAAGGGCAAGCCGCTGCAGAAGGAGCGCTGGGCCGGCGCGGTCGACAGCGTCGGCGGCCACACGCTGGCCAATGTCTGCGCGAGCACGCGCTACGGCGGCACCGTCACCGCCTGCGGCCTGGCGCAGAGCATGGATTTCCCGGCCAGCGTCGCGCCCTTCATCCTGCGCGGCGTCACGCTCGCGGGCATCGACAGCGTGAACGCGCCGTACGCGAAACGCGCCGCCGCCTGGCAGGCACTCGCGAAGGAACTCGACGCGCCCGCCATCGCGCGCATCGCCGACGAGGAAATCACGCTGGCGCAGGCCATCGACACCGCGCATGCGCTCATGGACGGCAAGGTCAAGGGCCGCGTCATCGTCAATCCCAACGCCTGAATCCAGGGCCAGATCCCGATGACCGTCACCGAAGAGTTCGACCACAGCCTCACCCCCGCCGAGCAGCAGTTCATCGAGAAATCCCGGCGCTTCGCCGAGACCGCCATCGGCCCCTTCGCCAAGGAATGGGAGTACGCCCGCCGCCCGCCGGTGGAGACCTTGCGCGAGGCCTGCGCCGAAGGCTTCGCCAGCGTCGAGCTGCCGCGCGAGTTCGGCGGGCTGGGCTTCTCATTCGCCGCCAAGATGCGCATGGCCGAGGAGTTCAGCAAGCACGACCTGGCCTTCACCTTCGCGCTGATCCAGCATCACAACGCGCTGGTGCGCATCGCGGAATCGGCACCCGCCGGCACCGCGCGCGAATGGGTGCCGCGCATGCTGAGCGGCGAGCTCATCGGCTGCACCGCCATGAGCGAGCCTGCGGCCGGCAGCGACTTCGCGGCCATCGGCGCGCGGGCGCGCAGGGTCGCGGGCGGCTGGCTGCTCGATGGCGAGAAGGGATGGATCTCCAACGCCGCCGTCGCCGGCATCTGCCTGACCTACGCGCAGACCGATCCGGCGCTGGGCAACCAGGGCATCGCCTGCTTCATCGTGCGCGCCGACACGCCGGGCTTCACGCGGCACCCGGCCTACGAACTGCACGGCGCGCACGCCATCGGCGTCGGCGGCTGGAGCATGGCCGAATGCTTCGTGCCGGACGCGATGGTGATCTACGGCCCCGGCGAGGGCTTCAAGTCCGCGATGCAGGGCGTGAACCGCGCGCGCGTGCACGTCTCGGCGATGAATGCGGGCCTGCTGGATTCGGCCCTGACCACGGCGCTGCGCTACGGCGCGGAGCGCCGCGCCTTCGGTGCCCCGTTGCTCGACTTCCAGGGGCTGCGCTGGTCGCTGGTGGATGTCGCCACCGAGCTCGAGGCGCTGCGCCTGCTGGCCTACCGAGGCGCGCGTCTCATCGACAGCGGCGGCGATGCGCAGGAAGCCGCCGCCATGGCCAAGAAGTTCGGCGGCGATCGCGCGCTGGCCGGCGTCGCGGCCTGCATCCAGGCCATGGGCGCGAACGGGCTGCGCGCGGATTTCCCGCTGGCGCGGCATCTCGCGGCCGCCAAGCTGCTGGCCTACACGGACGGCACGACGGAGATGATGAACGAGCGCATCGGCCACCTGCTGCGCAAGCGGCTCGCGGCCCGGCCGGCTTCAGTTCGCTGAAGCGAGCGGCGGCGTGCTGGCCGGCGGCTTGCGCACCTTGGCCGCCTGCTCGTAGGCGTAGGCCAGGGAAAGCAAGCGCGCCTCGTCGTAGTCGCGGCCCAGCAGCTCGGCGCCGACGGGCACGCCCAGCGGCGCGCTTTGCGTCGGTGTCGAGAAGCCGCCGGGGAAGTTCACCGCCGGGAAGCCCGTGCCGTTGGAAAGCGTGCCGTTGCGCTCCGGCTGCTCGCCCTGGCCGGCCTTCGAGACCAGCACGCGCTGCAGCGGATACAGGATCGCATCCAGCCCGAGCTCGGCCATCTTCGAGGACACGGCCAGGCGCAGCTTGTCGCGGTTGAGCGTGCGGTCCTTGTAGGTCGCGTCGTTCAGGCCGTCCTCGATGGCGATCTCGGCTTCCATCGTCTTCTGGATGTCGGGCGACGCGGTTTTCGAATCCACCAGCTGCCGGAAGCTGGTCACCGGCGCGTTCGGGCCGAGCCTTGCGAGGTAGCCTTCCATCGCGCTGCGCGCCTCGTAGCGGTCCGTCGCGACGATGGGCGAGAGCTTGTCGTATTCCGGCAAGGCGAAGCGCACGACGGTCGCGCCTTGCGCTTCCATCGTGCGCATCGCCTGCTCCATCACGCGATTGACTTCCGCATGGCGCTCCTCGGTGCCGTAGAGATTGCTCATGACGCCGATGCGCGCGCCCTTCAGCGCATCGGGCTTGAGCGCGGTGACGTAGCTCGCGGGTGGCTTGCCGACGCCGAAGGCCGTGATCGGGTCCTGCGGGTCGTAGCCCACCATCACGTCGAGCAGGCGAGCCGCGTCCTTCACCGTGCGGGTGATGGGCCCGATCTCGTCCTGCGTGAAGCTGTTGGGCATCACGCCCGCGCGGCTCACCAGGCCGCGCGTGGGCCGCAGGCCGACCAGGCTGTTGGCCGAGGCGGGCGAGCGGATCGACTGGCCCGTGTCGCTGCCCGTGCCCAGCACCGCGAAGTTCGACGCGATCGACGCGCCCGTGCCGCCGCTGGAGCCGCCCGGGTTGCGCGTGAGGTCGTAGGGGTTCAGCACCTGCCCGCCCAGGCTGCTGATGGAGACGCCGCCGCGCGCGAACTCCTGCAGGTTGGACTTGGCGAATATCAGCGCGCCGGCCTTGCGCATGCGGTCGACCGCGAAGGCATCGGCGGCGGGCTGCGAAGTCTTCATCGCCACGTTGCCGCCGGAGGTGGGCATGTCCTTCGTGTCGAAGTTGTCCTTGAGGATGACCGGGATGCAATGCAGCGGGCCGACGCGGCCCTTGCGCTGCCTGTAGTCCTCGTCCATCTTCGCCGCGATGCCCAGCGCGTCGGGGTTCACGGTGAGGATGGCGCGCAAGGCCGGGCCTTGCTTGTCGTAGGCCTCGATGCGGGCGAGGTAGCCCTTGACGAGCGCCGTGCAGGTGAGCGAGCCATTCCTGAAGGCGGCGTGGATGCTTTCCACCGTCGCTTCCTGGAGGACGAATGGCGCGGCCTGGGCCTGCGCGGCCGCGGCGAGCGTGCCCGCGGTGAAGATGGCGGATGACATCCCGCGGATTGTCGACTTCATTGAACGCCTGGAGAAGGTTGGATGGTCTCGGCAAAGCAAAGGACGCGGGCGTCCTCGTAGCGGGGCCCGACGACTTGCAGTCCCACCGGCAGGCCACGCACGAGGCCGGCGGGGACGGAGCAGGCCGGCACGCCGCAGTAGTTGAAGAGCGGCGTGAAGGCCGCATGGCCGCGCGGGCCGGCGGGGCGCCCGCCGATCACGGGCGGGCCGAGCTGTTCGAGCGGCCAGGCAGTCACAGGCGTGGTGGGGCACAGCAGCAGGTCGTGGTCCTCGAAGAAGCTGGCGAGGCTGTGGCGGATGCGCTCCTGGAGCCGCAGCGCACGTGCCACGTCTTGCGCCGTGACCTTGGCGCCGGACTCGATCTGCGCGACCAGGTCCGGGTCGATCTTGTCGCGCTCGTCGCGCAGGCGCTCGCCGTAGAGCGCGTGCAGGCCGGCCTGCTGCAAGGCCATGAGCGGATACTCGCGCGCCTCCGGCGGCCAGGCCGGATCGGCGTCGTCGATCCGCCAGCCGTCCGCGCGCAACGCATCCACGCGCCGTTGCAAGGCCTGGCGCACGTCCTCGTCCACGGCGAAGTCGCAGCCCAGGCGCGGGCTCCACGCGATGCGCAGGCCGCGCGGTGGCGCGGCGAGCCCTGGCCCCGCCTGCAATGCCACCGCGAGCGGCGCCGCCGCCGGGTCGGCCGCGTCGTACGCGATCAGATGGTCGTAGAGCCAGGCGCAATCGGCGACGTTGCGCGCCAGCGCGCCGATGACCGAAAGCCCGTAGTTCGGCTCCGCGAAACCCCAGGGATGCGGGATCAGCCCCGCGCTCGGCTTCAGCCCGACCAGCCCGCAATGCGCGGCCGGCCGGCGCGTGGAGCCGCCCGCGTCGGTGCCCAGCGCCAGCAGGCCCAGGCCCGAGGCCAGGGCGGACACCGCGCCGCCGGAGGAGCCGCCGGGCGTGAGGGCCGGGTCCATCGGATGGCGCGTGGGGCCGTGCAGCGGATTCGTCGTCACGCCCTTGCAGGCGAACTCCGAGCAGTTGGTGATGCCGAGCACGAAGGCGCCACCCTGGCGCAACCGTGCCACCGCCCATGCGTCGCGCGGCGCCACGAAGCCGTCGAAGAGGCGCGAGCCCTGGGACACGCGGCGGCCGGCGACCCAGAGGTTGTCCTTGACGGTGAAGGGCACGCCGGCCATCGGCAAGGCCTCGCCATCGGCCAGGCGGCGGTCGACCGCTTCGGCTTCTTCGAGCACCAGCCCTGCGTCGAACCGCACGATGGCGTTGAGCCCGGGGTTGAGACGCTCGACGCGCGCGATGAAGAAGCGCGCGACCTCGGCGGCCTTCAGCGCGCCCGCCGAGACGCGGGCGGCCAGCTCGCGCGCGGTCCAGTCGTCCATGCTTCCCTTGCTCATGCCGATCTTCCGAAGAGCCCGGCCAGCGCGGGCGAAACCCCGGCCACCGCGCGGCCGCCCGTGGGCGCGACGCTGCCGATGCGGGCCTTGGGCAGCCGCAGCGAGACCATGGCCTGGGCCAGCGCCACCGCGCAGCCCACGCCGTCGAGCAGCGGCACGTCCACCTCGCGCTGCAGCGCCTCGGCCATCGAGGCCATCGCGGCGCCGGCCAGCAGGACCGCCTCCGCGCCGTCGCGCGCCACCAGCCGCCGCGCGCCCGCGAGCACGGCCTGGCGCACGGCATCGGGCGTGTCGAAGGTCTGCTGCGGCGTGACGTCCAGCGCCTCGACGCCCGCGAGCCGCGAACCCAGGCCGTAGGACTCCACCAGCTCGCGATAGAGCGGCCCCATGCGCGCGCCATAGGTGAGCAGGCCGATGCGCGGGGCCACCGTCGCGCCGGCCAGCAGGCCGGCCTCGGTCATGCCGATCACCGGCACGTCGAGCAGCTCGCGGCAGGCCCACAGGGCCGTGTCGAGCGAGACCCCCAGCACCACCGCATCGCAGCCGTGCGCATGCCGCGCCACGAGTTCGAGCACGCCATGCTGCGCCAGCGCGTTCTCCGCGCGCGAGCCGATCACGCGCGGCCCGAAATCGCCGGTGACCGCGAGCAGCTCGGTGCCTGGCGCGGCACGCGCACGCGCCGCCGCGAGCACCGCGTCGGTCACGGCCTGCGTCATGTTCGGGTTGAGCAGCAGCAGCTTCATCGCGTGGCTCCCGGTTCGACATTCGCCAGCCAGTGCCGCGCGATCTGCTCGCGCGTGGCGCACCAGACGCCTTCGCGCCGGCGGATGTGCGCCAGCAGCTTCGCCAGCCCCTGGATGCGGCCGGGCCGCCCGATGATGCGCGTGTGCAGGCCGATGGACATCATCCGCGGCGCCTCCTTCGACTCGCGCAGCAGGCACTCGAAAGCGTCGATGGCGTAGTCCGCGAAGTCGTCGCCGCGCACATAGGCGAAGCTATCGAAGAAGCGCATGTCGTTGGTATCGAAGGCATAGGGCAGCACCAGGTGCGGCTTGCCGGCCACGGGCAGGTAGTAGGGCAGGTCGTCGTTGTAGGCATCGCTGTCGTAGAGGAAGCCGCCGTGTTCCACCAGCAGCCTGCGCGTGTTGACCGAGGCCGAGCCCTTGGTATGCCAGCCGACGGGCGCGCGGCCGTGCAGGCTGCGGATGCTCTCGACGCTCAGGGCGATGCGCGCGCGCTCATCGGCCTCGGCCATGCCGGCATGCGACTCCCAGCGCCAGCCGTGGCAGCAGATCTCGAAGCCCCGCGCGGCGGCGTCGCCGGCCACCCAGGGCGTCGCCTCCAGCGCGCGGGCACAGGCGTTGAGCGTGAGCGGAACGCCGCTCTCCATCAGCAGCCGCGTGACGCGCCAGTAGCCCACGCGGGCGCCGTACTCGAACTGGCTTTCCATGCACAGGTCCGGCGCCCCCACCACCTCGTGGTTCACTTCGTGCCGGCTCTCGTTGCGCTCGTCGCCCGCGCTCAGCGCGAACTCGGCGCCTTCCTCGATGTTGAGGACGAAGGAGACGGCCAGGCCGGCGCCGCCGGGCCAGCGCAGGGAAGGGTAGTTCCAGCGGTAGCCGGAGAAATCGCGTGCGGTGCCCATCACGATCCTGCGCGCCGCTTCATGGCAGCCGCGCGGCGTAGGTGTCCGCCGGGATGGCGCTGGCCAGCGCGCGGCGGTAGATGCCCTCCACCGCCGCGAGCACCGGCGCGACCGAGGCCTCGGCCTCGGTGTACTGGTCGGCAAGCGTGTGGAACTCCTCCTCGATCTCGCGCAGCAGCGCGGCCTCGTCGATGCGGGTGAGCGCGCCGCGCTCGATGGCGACTTCGCCGGCCACCATCGAGAAGTCCAGTCCCGCCCCGCGCTCGGCGTAGACCAGCTGGCGCACGGGGTCGTTGAAGGGCGTGAAGGTGACGGTGTCGGTGCGGTAGGCCACCAGGTCCGCGATGGCACCCACGCGCAGCGAGCCCAGTGCCTCGCCGAAGCCGAGCGCCCGGCCGCCGGCCAGCGTGCCGGCATGCAGCGCCTCGTGCGCGGAGAGCCAGCGCGAGGGCTCGTCGCCCCGCAGTTTGGAAACAGCCGCGGCGCTGCCGAGCACATTGAGCATGCTGGTCGTGACCGTCGAGCACGAGCCGTCCGAGCCCAGGCTGACATTGACGCCGGCCTCCAGCAGCTCGCGCACCGGCTGCACGCCCGAGCCCAGCAGCAGGTTGCTCCACGGATTGTGCTGCGCCGTCGCGCCGCCGCGCGCGAGCGCGTCGATCTCGCGCGGGTTGAGCCACACGGCGTGGATCAGGCTCGTGGCTGGCTTCAGGAAGCCGATGCGGTCCAGGTACTCGACGATGGGGCAGCCGTAGAAGAGCTGGCCCGTCACGACCTGCATCCGCGTTTCCTGCACATGCGTGATGAGCGGCAGCGCCAGCTCGTCCGCCAGGCCGCGCACGGCCATGAGGAAGGGCTCGGTGCAGCGCTGCGGCGCGGAGGCCGACACCAGCACGCCCACGCGCTGCTGCCGGGGGTGATGGTCTTTCGCGAGATCACGCACCAGCGCCAGGCAGTCCTCCGGCGCCGGGCGCGGCGCGGCGCGCAGCTCGGCCGCGAGGGCGGGCGGGAAGTGCGCCTCCACGAAGGGGAAGTTGTCGACGATGGGCTTGTCCATCATCGCGAAGCCGAGCAGCGCGCGGATGCCCGCGTCCTCGTAGGCCTGGAGCACCGCGTCGATGCGCTCGCGGTCGATCGCGGCGCCCAGCGCCATGTCGTCGACCAGCGTGGTGCAGCCGGTGCGCAGGCTCTCGATGGCGCCGATCATCGTGCGCAGGTACACCTGCCGCGGCGTGAGCGCGACCGGGATGCGCGTGCGCACCAGGTGCATCCACAACTCCAGCGGCAGGTTTTCGGTGCGCCCGCGCTGGAAGTGCTCGTGCGAATGCTGGTGGCCGTTGACCAGGCCGGGCACCAGCAGGCGGTGCGACAGGTCGACGACCCTCTGCGCTTCGCCCAGCGTGCCGGCCGGCCCGATGGCCGCGATGCGGTCGCCCTCGACCAGCACGTCGAGCGGTCGCGGGTCGAAGGACAGCGTGTCGCCCAGCAACGCGCTCGCGTTGCGCAGAAGGGTTCGTTTCTTGCTCATCGGAAAGCTCCTGGATCGAACGGAGAAAGATCGACATGACCGGCATGACGGAAGACGAAGCCGACCTCTACTGGATGCGGATGGCCCTGGCCGAGGCCCGCGAGGCCCACGCACGCGGCGACTGGCCCACCGGCGCCGTGCTGGTGAAGGACGGCCGCCTGCTCGCGCGCGGCCAGAACCGCCAGAACACGCAGGGCGACCTCACGGCGCACGCCGAGCCCGACGTGCTGCGCGCGGCCTTCGCGGTGCACGGCCCTCAGGCCGCCGAGGGCGCGACGCTTTACTGCACCATGGAGCCGTGCCCCATGTGCGCCGGCGCCTTGAAGCTGGCCGGCGTCCACCGCCTCGTGCTGGCGCTGCGCCATTCGCGCATGCGGCGCACCGACCTCGGCGGCTACTCCATCGAGGCCTTCTGTGCGCTGACAGGCTATGCGCTGGAGCTGCGCGACGGCATCCTGGAGGACGACTACCTCGCGCTGCGGCTGCGCTGGGGCGGCGACGCGCATCACCGGAAATGACGCGAGATGCCGGCCACGCGCTCCATCACCACCATCAGCACCATCGTGGCCGCGATCAGCACGCCCGAGACGGCTGCGGCGCGCACGTCGAGATTGGATTCGATGATGTGCCACATGCGGATCGGCAGCACCTCGCTGCGCGCGTCCGACAGGAAGAGCGACACCGCCACGTTGTCGAAGGAGTACATGAAGCCGATGAAGGCGCCGGCCGCGATGCCGCGCGAGATGAGCGGCAGCGTCACCGTGCGGAACACGTAGAAGGGCGAGGCGCCCAACGAATGCGCGCTCTCCAGCAGGCTGCCGTCCATCTGCAGCAGGCTCGCCGACGTGGTGCGCAGGATGTAGGGCGTGGTGATCGCGACGTGGCCGATGACCAGCGTCCAGAAGGAGAGCCCCGAACCCGCCAGGTTGAAGAGCATCAGCAGCGACAGCCCGATGGCCAGCGAGGGCAGCATCAGCGGCGACAGCAGCACCGATTCGAAGGCCCGCGCCCAGGCCTCGCGCCGCCGCGCCAGCGCCAGCGCCGCCGCGACCGCGAGCACGATGGACACCGCCGTCGCGATGAAGGCCAGCTCCAGCGACAGCACGAAGGCCTCGATGAGTTCCGGCGACTCGTTCCACAGCGCCAGGTACCAGCGGCTCGAATAGCCCGGCGGCGGGAACTTGAGCGAGTAGCCGCTGGTGAAGGAGGTGACCAGCACCACCACCGTCGGCGCCAGCAGCAGCACGGCCGCGAGCACGCCCAGCGTGCCGAACACGGCCCAGAAGGAGCGCCGGTCCAGCGCGCCCGCGGCGGATTCGGAGGCGGCGCGCGAAGGAGCCGAGGGCGGCACCAGCGTGCCGGAGACGAACTGTTCAGGCATGCACGAACCCCCGGCTGCGCCGCCCCAGCGCGTTGATGGCGACCACCACCGCCAGCACGCACACCAGCAGCAGCATGGCGACCGCGGCGGCGAAGGGGTAGTTGTTGGCCTGGATGGCCTGCTGGTACATGTAGTAGGGCATGAACATGTGCTGCCCGCCGCCCACCAGCGTCTGCGTGACGAAGGCGCTCACGCTGGAGGCGAAGACCAGCAGCGAGCCGGCCAGCAGGCCCGGCATCGACAGCGGCAGCGTCACCTGCACGAAGGTGCGCCAGTGGCCCGCGCCGAGCGCCAGCGAGGCCTGGCGCAGGTTGGGGTCGATGTTCATCAGCGCGGTGATGAGCGGCAGCACCATCAGCGGCAGCTCGATCTGCGCCAGCGCCACGGCCACCGCGCCCTGCGTGTAGAGCAGCTTCAGCGGCTCCGAGATGAGGCCCAGGTCGAGCAGCGCGGTGTTGACGATGCCCTGGCGCCCGAGGATCACGACCCAGGCGAAGGTGCGCACCACCGAGCTGGTGAGCAGCGGCAGGATGATCAGCAGCATCAGCGGCCCCTGCCAGCGGCCGGGCACCTGCGTGTAGAGGTAGGCGAGCGGGAGGCCGATCACCAGGCTCAGCACCGTCACCTCCAGGCCCAGCCACAGCGTGCTGCCGAGCACGCCGAGGTTGAAGCCGTCGGTGAGGAATTTCGCGTACTGGCCGATGCCGGCCTGCGTCATCGCGCTGTCGTCGTGCAGGCTCACGTAGGCCAGCAGCAGCATCGGCGCCAGCACGAAAACGGCGAAGAAGATGCCCAGCGGCAGGCTCAGCGGCAAGGGCGGGGAGGAGGAGGGCGCGGAAGCTGCCATCGCCGTCAACCCGCGAAGACGCCTGCCGGCGAGCCGGCCCGCAGGCTCAGGCCCACGCGGTCGCCGGCCGCGTAGCGCGGCAACTCGGCATTGCGCGGCTGCGTGACCTTCACCGTCTTGCCGTTGGCCAGCAGCAGCTCGTAGACCAGCGAGGGGCCGAGCGGCAGCACCATCTCCACCGTGGCGGGCAACGAGGCATCGGAAGGCGCGGCCAGGCTCAGGTGCTCCGGCCGCGCGGCCACCACCACGGCGCCGGCGCGCGAGCAGGGCGAGGCGCGGTCCAGCAGCAGCGCGCCGCCGCCCTCGCAGGCGACAGGCCAGCCCTCGTCCGCGCGCGGCCCGAGCCGGCCGCCCAGCAGATTGGCGGTGCCGATGAAGGTGGCGACGAAGAGCGTGGCCGGCCGGTCGTAGATGGCCTCCGGCGTGTCGAACTGCTCGACCCGGCCCGCGTTCATCACCGCGATGCGGTCGGCCATGGACATCGCCTCCTCCTGGTCGTGGGTGACCAGCACGGTGGTGATGCCCAGCTCGCGCTGGATGCGCTTGATCTCGATCTGCATGTCCAGCCGCAGGTTCTTGTCCAGCGCGGCGAAGGGCTCGTCCAGCAGCAGCACGCGCGGCTTCACGGCCAGCGTGCGCGCCAGGGCCACGCGCTGCTGCTGGCCGCCGGAGAGCTCGCGCGGGTAGCGCCTGCCGTACTCGCTCATGCGCACCATGGCCAGCATCTCGATGGCCGTGGCGTTGGCATGGGCAGCCGCCACGCCGCGCGCGCGCAGGCCGTAGGCCACGTTGGCCGCCACCGTCATGTGCGGGAAGAGGGCGTAGTTCTGGAACACGATGCCGGCGCCGCGCTCGTTGGTCGGCAGCGCATCCACCACGCCGCCGCCGATGCGCACCGCGCCGCCTGTCTGGCGCAGCAGGCCGGAGACGATGCGCAGCAGCGTGGTCTTGCCGCAGCCGCTCGGGCCCAGCAGGGCGACCAGTTCACCGGCCCGGATCTCCAGCGACACCGACTCGACCGCGGTCGAGCCGGCATAGCGGTGATGGATCTGGTCGAGGACGACGTCGACGCCGGGTGCCCGGTCGGTAGCTTGCATGCGTGGTTGCCCCTTGTTGGCGGGCGCCGGGATGCGCCGCGATGCCATCGGCGACTCAAGAAACGTGCCATGCGGCGGGGAAGGTGTCCGGTCCTTCTGTTTCGTGGACACAAAGAAGTTTCAGATTGGACACAATCACAAATCATGTTGTGCACAAACTGGTGCGCGGCGGACCATGTTGGCGCGTGGCGGCGCACCGTCATGGTGGGCGCCGCGACGGCCGCGAGGCGCGCGCGAGCGCGGGGTGCGGTGGCACGGAGATTGCGCTCACCCGCTCCGCCTGGACCTCAGGCGCCGTCCCAAGAAAGGAATTCCATGAGCATGTCTCTGTCCCGCCGCAGGCTGTTGCAGGGTGCCGCCAGCCTCGGTGCCGCCCACTGGGCCACGCAGGCCGGCCTCGCGCAGGCGCAAGGCAAGTCGATCTCCGCCACCACCTACCCGGGCGCGTGGGAATCCGCGCACCGCAGCATCCTGCTGCCCGCCTTCGCGAAGGCGACGGGCGCCTCGACCAACCTGGTGTCCTCGCTCGCGGTGGACACGGTCTCCAAGGTCGTCGCCTCCAAGGCCAACCCGCCCTTCGACGTGATCATCCTGGACGAAGGCCCGTACCTGGCGGCCCTGTCGCAGGACATCTTCGAGAAGATCCCGGTCGACAAGATGCCCTACCTGAAGGACGTGCCGGCCAAGCTGGTCGACCCGCGCGGCCTCGGCGTCTTCGTCTCGGGCCAGATCATCGGCATCGCCTACAACACCGAGAAGATCAAGAACCTGCCCAGGACCTGGAACGACCTGCTCAAGCCCGAGTACAAGGGCCGCGTCGGCCTCGCCGGCATGGGCTCCACGCTGATGTCGGCCTGGATGGTCGAGATCGCGCGCCTGAACGGCGGCAGCGAGGAGAACCTCGAGCCCGCCTTCCAGTTCGTGAAGAAGCTGCTGCCCAACGTCAGCGCCGTGGCCAGCAACCCGGGCTCGCTCGCCACGCTGTTCCAGCAGGGGCAGATCGACATCTCCGTGCACTACAACAACAACGTCGGCGACCTGCAGGGCAAGGGCGTGCCGGTGGCGCTCGTGAAGCCGGACACGGGCTGGATCCACATCAAGAGCGTGATGCACATCGTGAAGAACACGAAGAACCCCGACCTCGCCGCCGCCTACATCAACGCGGCGCTGAGCCCGGAGGTGCAGACGCAGATGGCGGCCGCGCCGTACTTCGTTGCGCCGGTGAGCTCCAAGGCCGTGTTCAGCCCGGGCCTGCAGGCGTATGCGAAGAACACGGCGGACATCGAGGCGATGAACGGCGTGGACTGGGCGAAGCTCAACCCGCGCCGCGCCGAGTACATCGACCGCTTCAACCGCGAGGTGAAGGTCTAGCCCATGAAGCGCGTGCTGCTGGGGATGCTGACCCCCTCGTCGAACACCGCACTGGAGCCGCTGACTTCGGCAATGGTGGCCGGCCTGCCCGAGGTCTCGGCGCACTTCGCGCGCTTTCGCGTGACGGAGATCTCGCTGCGCTCGCAGGCCCTCGGCCAGTTCGACATGGCGCCCATCCTCGAGGCGGCACGCCTGCTGGCGGACGCGCGCGTCGACGTGATCGCGTGGAACGGCACCTCCTCCGGCTGGCTCGGCTTCGAGACCGACCGGGCGCTGTGCGAGCGCATCACGCAGGAGACCGGCATCCCGGCCTGCACCTCGGTGCTGGCCTTCAACGAGCTCATGCAGCGCACCGGGCGCACGCGCTTCGGGCTGGCCTCGCCCTACCTGGCGGATGTGCAGGCGCGCATCGTCCGGAACTATGCCGCGAACGGCTTCGAATGCGTGGCCGAGCGGCACCTCGGGCGCCACGTGAACTTCGAGTTCTCCGAGGTGCCGCCGGAGCAGATCGGGCAGATGGTGCGCGAGCTTGCCGTCGCCGGCCCGCAATGCATCAGCACCTTCTGCACCAACCTGCGTGCCGCCCACCTCGTGCCCGCGCTGGAGGCCGAGCTGGGCGTTCCCGTCTACGACACCGTGAGCACGGCCGTGTGGAAGGCGCTGCGCCTGTGCGGCGTCGACACCCGCCGCGTGGAAGGCTGGGGCCGCCTCTTCGCCGAGGTGCATTGACGGGTACCATCCTGCACAGCCATGGCCATCACCACTCCCCGCCGCGCCCTCCGACCCTCGTCGAAGACGGCCGCATCCAAGACCGACATCTACGAGCGCATCTACGAAGCCGTGGTCGAGCACCGCCTGCTGCCCGGCACCAAGCTGTCCGAGGAGCGGGTGGCGGAGCTGTTCTCGGTCAGCCGCACGCAGGTGCGCGGCGTGCTCCAGCGCCTGGCGGTGGAGCAGCTGGTCACGCTCATTCCCAATCGCGGCGCCTTCGTCACCACGCCCAGCGTGGACGAGGCGCACGACGTGCTGGAAGTGCGCCGCACGCTGGAGCCCGCCATCGTGCTGCGGCTCATCGACCGCATCGCCGAGGGCAAGGCGCCCGGCGCCATCAAGCAGTTGCGCGCGCTGGTCAAGCGCGAGCAGCAGGCGCATGCCAACGGCGACCGCCGCGCGGCGGTGCGCCTGTCCGGCGAGTTCCACGTGCAGCTGGCCCAGCTCTCGGGCAGCAGCATCATGGCGCGCATGATGCGCGAGCTCACGCCGCTCACCTGCCTGGCGATCCTCACCTTCGAGGCGCCCACGGGCGCCGCCTGCCCGAACGACGAGCACTCCAGCCTGATCGACGCGATCGAGGCCGGGCAGAAGAAGACGGCCACGGCGCTCATGGCCGACCACCTGCACCACATCGAGAAATCCCTCAACCTCCACGCCGAGGAAGAGGCCGAGATCGACCTGGCCGAAGCGCTGCTCGGCTGAACCGCGCCTGCCCTCGAACGGCCGCCGGGTGACCGCGCGGCCGTTTCTTCTGCTCGCGCTCCGCATGAAGAAATGCTGGACACGATTTGTTCCAGAATTGGATACAAAATGGCATGGCGCTTGCATGTCCCCTGGCCATGGACATGCCGGAACCCTTCTTCGACCTGCTGTTGCTCGACGTCATCGCGCTGACCGCCGACCCCGCGCGGCCCGAGATCCGCGACTGCGCGATCGGCGTGCGCGACGGCCGCATCAGCTGGCTGGGCGCGCCGCCCGCGCGCTGGGAGGCGAAGCGCACGCTGCGCCTGCCCGGCCACTTCGTGACGCCCGGCTTCGTGAACGTGCACACGCACGGCATCCTCACCATGGTGCGCGGCGTGGCGGCGGACCTGGGCTTCGCGCCCTCGTACACGCCCGGCATTCCCAAAGGCACGAAGGTGGATCCGGCGCAGGCGCGCGCGCTGGCACGGCTCGGCGCGCTCGAGGCGCTGATGTTCGGCTCGACCGTGATTGGCGACAATTTCGTGCACGCCGACGTCGGCACCGAGGCGATGGCCGAGCTGGGCGTGCGCCTTGCACCCAGCTGGCGCATCCATGACGTCGATTTCGCGCGCGTGGCCGACGGCGACTGGCACCACGACCCGGCCATCGGCCGCAAGACGCTGGAGGCCGGGCTCGCGCTGCATGCGCGCTGGGCCGGGCATCCGCGCGTGCGGGTCAACCTCGCGGCGCACGCGGTCGACACCTGCTCCAACGATTTCCTGAAGGAGGTCGCCGCCGCCTCGCAGGCGCATGGCCTGCGCGTGAGCACGCACCTGGGCCAGAGCGAGGTCGAGGTGCGGCGCGTGCGGGAGCGCACGGGCATGAGCTCCACCGAGGTGCTGGAAGAGACCGGCCTCCTCAACGAGCGCCTGATGGGCGGCCACTGCATCTACGTGAGCGAGCAGGACGCGCGCCGCATGGCCGCGGCCGGCGCGCATGCGGTGCACATCCCCAAGTGCAACGCCACCTCCGGCCGCCTCGCGCCGACGCCGATGCTCAAGCGCGCGGGCGTCAACATGGCGCTGGCCACCGACACGCAGCACGGCGACATGGTCGAGCTGATGCGTTGGGCGCTGGTGACCGCGCGCGTGCAGGAAGGCCGCGTCGACGACGAATGGCAGCCGCGCGACGTCTTCCACATGGCCACGATGGGCGGCGCGAAGGCGCTGGGCATGGAGGCGGAGATCGGCAGCCTGCAGGCCGGCAAGGCGGCCGACCTGGTCGTCTTCGACGCCAACCGGCCGCACCTGCGCCCGCACGTCCACCCGCTCGGCAACCTGGTGCACACCGCGCAGGGCCGGGACGTGCGCATGGTCCTGGTCGAGGGCGAGGTGCTGGTCGAGGACGGCCTGCCCACCCGCGTCGACATGGAAGCCGTCTGCGCCGAGGCCGAGGCCGCGAGCCGGGCGCTGTGGGGCGCCGAAGGCCGGCACTACTGAACAACCCTTTCAGACAAGGAACGATCGATGAGCAAGATTCCCGTGGTGGACCTGGCCGCCAGCTTCGAGAGCACGGAAGGCTTCGACGCCTGCGCGGCGGCCATCGCGCAGGCCTGCGAGGACACCGGCTTCTTCGGCGTCGTGGGGCACGGCGTGCCGCCCGAGGTGATCGCCGGCGCGCTCGCGGCGGCGCGCGGCTTCTTCGAGTTGCCGCTGGAGGAGAAGCTGCGCGTGGAGCGCGAGCGCCCCGAGCTCAACCGCGCCTACATCACCTTCGGCACCGAGACCCTGGCACGCCTGGCGGGCAACGAGACTCCGCCGGACTTCAAGGAGGTCTACACCGTCGGCCCGGACGACTACCCCGAGGACGAGTACCACACCTGCGCCGACGCACGCCCCCACTGGGGCCCGAACCGCTGGCCCGAGGCGCCGGAGGCCTTCAAGCCGCGCGTGCTGGCCTACTGGGACGCGATGCAGCGTCTCAAGCTGCACCTCACGCGCCTCTTCGCGCGCGTGCTGGGCGTGCCGGCGGACTACTTCCCGAGCCGCATGGAGAAGAGCCCGGACCAGTTCCGCCTCATCCACTACCCGCCCTACGCCCAGGCCTGGGAGCCGGGGCAGCTGCGTGCCGGCGAGCATTCGGATCTCGGCCTGCTCACCATCGTCTACAGCGACAACAACACCATCGGCGGCCTCGAGGTGCGCAACAAGGAGGGCGGCTGGGTCGCCGCGCCCGACTTCGACGGCTTCATGGTGAACCTGGGCGACACCATGATGCGCTGGTGCAACGACCGCTGGAAATCCACGCCGCACCGCGTGGTCAACCCGCCGCCAGCCGCGGGCGGCAGCGCGGACCGCATCTCGCTGGCCTTCTTCGCCATCCCGGACTACGACACCACCATCGAATGCCTGCCGTCTTGCACCGACGCCACGCATCCGCCGCTCTATCCGCCCGTGACCATGGGCGAGTACCGCGCCGCGCGCTTTGCCCGCACGGCCAACGCCTGACATCTCTTTCGCAGACCTTTCCAACCTCGCCCGATCTTGCTGCCCCTTCTGGAGGACCTTCGATGAAAGCACTTTTCCGCCTCGTCTGGATCGCCTTGCTGGCGTGCCTCGTTTCCGTCAACGCCTCGGCCCAGGCCAAGCCGAAGATCAGGGTGGGCTATGCCAAGTGCGCCCAGTGCTTCTCGATGCAGCTGCTGCCCGAGTTCACGAAGAACCTCGACGTGGAGGTGGTGCCCTTCAACAGCGCCAGCGACGCGCTCACGGCGCTGGTCTCCAAGGGCATCGATGTGGCGCAGGTGACTTACCTGCACTACGTCACGGCGGTGGACCGCGGCTTCGACGTCGTCGCCATCTCGGGCCACGTCAATGGCGGCTCCGACATGATCATGGGCAAGAGCCTGCCGCTGAAGCCCGGCGACTGGGATGGCCTGAAGAAGCTCATCGCCGACTACAAGGCGCAGGGCAAGCCCTTCCGCATCGCGACCTCGCGCGGCAGCGCGCAGGACCTGCACATGCGCGGCGAAGTCGCGGCGCACGGGATCGACCCGAACAAGGATGTCTCCTTCATCAACGTGCCCAACCCCTCGGACCACGCGGCCGTGCTCTCGCGCAACGAGGCCGAGATGGTGTGCATGGTCGAGCCCTTCGCGTCGCAGGTGCGCCTGGGCGGTGGCGGCGTCTCCTTCGGCCATCCCTACGACCAGGCGGCCGGGCAGCTCACCGGCCTGATCGTCACGCGCGGCGACGTCATCAAGGACCGCCGCCAGGACGTGCAGGAAGTGGTGAGCGGCGTCACCCGCCTGGTGGAGCGCATCAAGGTCGACCCGAGCGGCTGGCTGGACGCGATCGTGAAGTCCACCGGCCTGGAGCGCGGCGTGGCGAGCGAGGCGCTCAAGAACGTCTTCCCCGACACCGCCCTCTACCGCAAGAGCACGCTGGCCATCGGCACCATGATGAAGGACCTGAAGTACACGAGCGGCAACAACGCCGCGGAGCTGGAAAAGCGCATGGACTACTCCTTCATCGAGGCCGCGCTCGGCAAGAAGAAAGACGCGCTGGGCTACTAGTCGCGGCCCGATCCCTCCGAATCCGTTTTCTCAATCCAAAGGAAGTTCCATGTTCAAGATGATCGCGAAGCTCGTCCTCGCCGTGGCGGCCGTGCTGCCGCTGGCGGGCCAGGCGCAGGAGGTGCCGTCCATCAAGCTCGGCTATGCCAAGTGCGCGCATTGCACGCCGCTGGCCATGACGCCGGAGAACGCCACCGGCGTCAAGCTGGAGGCCATCGGCTTCAACACCGGCAACGACGTGCTGACGGCGCTGCTGTCCAAGAGCATCGACGTCGCGCAGGTCACCTACCTGCATTACGCCACCGCGCTGGACAAGGGCTTCGACGTGGTCGCCATCTCGGGCCAGATCAACGGCGGCTCGCAGATCCTGGTGGGCAACGACCTGCCGCTGGCCGAGAACGACTGGGCCGGCCTCAAGAAGCTCATCGCCGACTACAAGGCGCAGGGCAAGCCCTTCCGCGTCGCGGCCTCGCGCGGCAACGCGCAGGACATCCACATGCGCGGCGCCTTCGCCAGGCAGGGCATCGACATCAACAAGGACGTTCAGTTCATCAACATCCCCAACCCCTCGGACCACGTGCAGGCGCTGCGCCGCGGCGAGGTGGAGCTGATCTGCTCGGTCGACCCCTTCGCCACGCAGATCCGCGAGCTGAAGGCCGCCAAGTTCTTCGCCTTCCCCTACGACCAGGCGGCCGGCAAGCTCACGAACCTGATCGTCACGCGCTCCGACGTGATCGCCGCCAAGCGCAAGGGCGTGGAAGAAACCGTGCGCGCCATCGTCAAGGTCAACGGCCTGATGGCCGCCGACAAGGGCCTCTTCGTCGACACCATCCAGAAAGTCACCGGGCTGGACAAGGCCGTCGCCACCGGCGCCGTCGCCAACCTGTACCCCGACTACGAGATGCACCGCGCCTCGGCCGTGGCCATCGCCTCGATGATGCGCGACCTCAAGTACATCAACACCGACGTGACGGCGGGCATCAGCAAGAACATGGACTACAGCTTCCTCGAAGCCGTCACGGGCAAGCCCAAGTCCGCGCTGGGGTACTAGGATGGGACACCCCCGAAGCGCCTGCGGCGCCTCCCCCTCAAGGGGGCGCACCCGGCGGGCCGGCGAAGCCGGTTCCGCGCGTGCCTACGCAGAGGCCTGGCTGCGCTGTGGCTCTGGTTTCATGTGTCGCGGGTCGCGCGGTAGCGCGGGGGGGCACTGACATGGCGCAGGTCATGGCATCCCGCTCCTTCCCGGCGCGCGTCTACGGCCGCATCGAGCGCGCGATCGTGCCGGTGCTGCTGCTGGCGGGCTGGGAGATCTTCTCGCGCTCGGGCATCCTTCCGCCCGCCTTGCTGCCCGCGCCTTCGCAGGTGCTGGTGGCCTGGGCGGACTGGGTGTTCGCGACCGACGGCAACACGCAGACCTACAGCGGCCACTGGATCTTCGACACGCTGGCGAGCGCGAGCCGGGTCTTCGCCGGCTTCGGGCTCGCGACACTGCTGGGCGTCGGCCTCGGCATGGCCATCGGTTGGTCGCGCACCACCGAGAAGCTGATCGAGCCGGTGCTGCAGATCCTGCGGCCGGTGCCGCCGGTGTCGTGGATTCCGCTGGCCATCATCTGGTTCGGCATCGCGAACAAGCCGGCCATCTTCCTGGTGTTCCTGGGCTCCTTCTTCCCGGTGCTGCTGAGCACCATCCACGGCGTGAAGACCTGCGACCGCAACCTGCTGCGCGCCGGCGCGATGACGGGCGGCACGCCGGGCAAGCTGCTGCGCCACATCGTGTTCCCGGCCGCGCTGCCGAGCATCTTCTCGGGCCTGCGCATCGCCATCGGCTCGGCCTGGATGCTCACCGTCACGGCCGAGATGGTGGCGGTGAAAAGCGGCGTGGGCTATGTGCTGTGGGATTCGTACTATTTCCTGCGCTATGACATCGTGATCGCCGCCATGGTCAGCATCGGGCTGCTGGGCTTCCTCAGCGACTTCGCCATCAAGCGCATCGCCGCGCACGTGCTGCGCTGGCAGCGCGGCTCGACCCTGCAAGCCAAGGAGGGCTGAAGACATGAGCCTCATCACCATCCAGAACGTCACGCGCCTGTTCGACGACCCGAAACGCAACACGGCCGTGAAGGCGCTCGACGACGTGAGCGTGAGCGTCGGGCGCAACGAGTTCCTGTGCCTGCTGGGGCCGAGCGGCTGCGGCAAGTCCACGCTGCTCAACCTGATCGCCGGTTTCGACAAGCCCACCAGCGGCATCGTCTCCGTCGGCGGCCACGTCGTGAGCGAGCCGGGCGCGGACCGCGGCGTGGTCTTCCAGCAGCCCACGCTGATGCCCTGGCTCAGCGTGTGGGAGAACGTGGCCTTCCACCTGACGATGCGCGGCGTGCCCAAGGCCGAGCGGCGCAAGCGCGCGCAGCACTTCATCGACATGGTGAACCTGCGCGGCTTCGAGAACCACTTCCCGAGCGAGCTCTCCGGCGGCATGAACCAGCGCGTGGGCATCGCCCGCGCGCTGCTGATGAACCCGGAGGTGATCCTGATGGACGAGCCCTTCGGCGCGCTGGACGAGCAGACCAAGATGGACATGCATGCCGAGCTGGTGCGCATCTGGCGCGAGAGCCGCAGCACCATCGTCTTCGTCACGCACGGCATCGACGAGTCGCTGGCGCTGGGCACGCACGTGGCCGTGATGTCGGCGCGGCCGGGGCGCATCCGCGAGATGATCGAGATCGACCTGCCGCGCCCGCGCGACCCGACCAGCCCGCGCTTCAACGACTACAAGCGCCATATCCTGTCCTTGCTGCGCGCCGAGTCGGTGCCTCTGGAAGCCTGAGGTGCCGACCCTCATCACGGGCGCGAGCGGCTTCGTCGGGCTGGCGCTGGCGGAGCAGCTGCTGGCGCAGGGGCGCGAGGTGGTCGGCTTCGACATGGCGCCGCCCCGGGCATCGGCGCTGCGGGCGTTCAGCGCCTTGCCGGGCCGCTTCTCGTCGGAGAGCGGCGACGTGCGCGACGCGGATGCGCTGCGCGCCGCGATGCGGCGGTACCGGCCGAAGCGCCTGGCGATGCTCGCGGCCGTCACGGCGGATGCGCGGCGCGAGCGCGCGGCACCGGGCGCCATCTTCGAGGTGAACGTCGGCGGCGTGGTCAACGCGCTGTCGGCCGCCGCCGAGTGCGGCGTGGAGCGCGTCCTGCACCTGAGTTCAGGCTCCGCCTACGGGGCCAGCGGGGAGGGCGCCGACGTGCTGCGCGAAGACGAGACGCCGCTGCGGCCCGAAGGTCTCTACGGCATCTCCAAGCAGGCCTCGGAGGCGGCGGCGCTGCGCCTGGCCGCGCTCCACGGGCTGGATCTGGTCGTGGGCCGGCTCGGCACCTGCTTCGGACCGTGGGAGGCGGAAACCGGCGTGCGCGACACCCCCAGCGCGCCGCTGCAAGTGCTGCGCCTCGCGGACGACCGGGTGCCGGCCGTGCTGCCAAGGCCGGGCGTGCGGGACTGGCTCTATGCCCGCGACGCCGCCGCCGCGCTGGCCCTGCTGCTCGACAAGCCGCGCCTGCCGCATGCCGTCTACAACGTCGCGGCCGGCTTCCGCTGGCCCTTGTCCGGCTGGTGCGAGGCCGTGGCCGCGCGCAAGCCGGGCTTCGCATGGCGCCTGGCCGCCGAGGGCGAGCCGGCCACCGTCGACTACTACGCGCCCTATGACCGAGCGCCCATGGACATCGCGCGGCTGAAGGCGGACACCGGCTTCGTGCCGCGCTTCGACCTGCCCGCCGCCGCGCAGGACCATCTCTCCTGGCGGGAACGACATGCCTGAAGCACAACGCATGGCCGGCAAGGTCTGCATCGTCACCGGCGCCGCCTCCGGCATCGGCCGCGCCATCGCGCGCTTGCTGGCGGCGAACGGCGCCGTCGTCGTGATCGCCGACCTGACGACAGATGTCATCGAAGGCGGCGTGCCCACGGCCGAGCTGATCGCCGCCGACGGCAACGAAGCCACCTTCATCGCCACCGACGTGGCCAGCAGCGCGCAGGTCGAGGCCCTGGTGGCGCGGACCGTCTCGCGCCACGGCCGGCTCGACGTGCTGGTCAACAACGCCTGCATCCGTCACGCGCGGCCCCTGCTGGAGCTGGAGGAGGCCGACTGGCAGCGCGTGCTCGACGTCAACCTCTCCGGCGTCTACCGCTGCTGCCGCGCCGCCGTGCGCCGGATGGTGGCGCAGGCGCCGGTGGACGAGGTGCGCGGGCGCATCGTCAACCTCGCGTCGCAGCACGGCATGATCGCCGCGCCCGAAGACCTGGCCTACGGCGTGAGCAAGGCCGGCATTGCCTACCTCACGCGCCAGGTCGCCGCGGACTACGCCGCGCGGCAGATCGTCTGCAACGCGGTGGCGCCCGGAAAGATCCAGACCGGGCAGGGCGGCCGCGCGCTCGACCCGGCGGTCATGGACCGTGCCGTTCGCCGCACCCCCTGGCCCCGGCTCGGCCGGCCGGAGGACGTGGCGCGCGCGGTGCTCTTTCTCGCCAGCAGCGAGGCCAGCTTCGTCACCGGCGCGCAACTCATGGTCGACGGCGGCTGGATGGCCGCCTGAGGCGCATTCCCTCATTCACGGAATCCACAGACAACAGCAGACAAACCCATGGCAGATTTCGACCTTGTCATCCGCAACGCGCAGGCCACGACGGCCAGCGACATCTTCCACTGCGACATCGGCGTGCGCGACGGCCGCATCGTGCAGCTCGGCCTGGGCCTCGGGCCGGGCACGCGCGAGATCGACGCGGCCGGCCGCTCGGTGACGCCGGGCGGGGTCGACGCGCACTGCCACCTCGACCAGCCGCAGGCGCCGCCGGTGCGCATGGCCGACGACTTCGACACCGGCACGCGCTCCGCCGCCTGCGGCGGCACGACGACCGTGATCCCCTTCGCCGCGCAGGAGAAGGGCCAGTCGCTGCGCGCCGCCGTGGCGGACTACCACCGCCGCGCCGACGGCCGCGCGCACGTCGACTACGCCTTCCACCTGATCGTGAGCGACCCGACGCCGACGGTGCTCAAGGAGGAGCTGCCCGCGCTGATCCGCGAGGGCTACACCTCCTTCAAGATCTACATGACCTACGACGACCTGAAGCTGGACGACGGCCAGATCCTGGACGTGCTGGACGTGGCGCGCGAGCACGGCGCGATGGCGATGGTGCACGCCGAGAACGCCGACTGCATCGAGTGGCTCACGCGCCGGCTCGAAGCGGCCGGCCGCACGGCGCCGCGCTTCCATGCGCACTCGCGGCCGATGCTGGTCGAGCGCGAGGCCACGCACCGCGCGATCGCGCTGTCGGAGCTGGTGGACGTGCCGATCCTGATCGTGCACGTGTCGGGCCGCGAGGCGGTGGAGCAGATCCGCTGGGCGCGCGCGCACGGGCTCAACGTCTTCGCCGAGACCTGCCCGCAGTACCTCTTCCTCACCGCCGAGGACCTGGGCATCGACGACAGCTACAAGGGCGCGCGCTGCATCTGCAGCCCGCCGCCGCGCGACAAGGCCAACCAGCAGGTGATCTGGGACGGACTGTCGGACGGCCTGTTCACCGTCTTCTCGTCCGACCACGCGCCCTACAAGTTCGACGGGACGGAAGGCAAGAAGCCGGGCGGCGAGGAACTCGACTTCCGCCACATCCCCAATGGCATCCCCGGCATCGAGACGCGGCTGGCGCTGCTCTGGTCCGAAGGCGTGCTGGCCGGGCGCATCACGCCGCAGAAGTTCGTCGAGCTCACCTCGGCCAACCCGGCCAAGGCCTACGGGCTGCACCCGCGCAAGGGCACCATCGCCGTCGGCGCGGATGCGGACCTGGTGATCTGGGACGAGCGCGAGCTGGTGCTGAACAATGGCCGGCTTCACCATGCCGTCGACTACACGCCCTACGAAGGCATGCGCCTGTCGGCCTGGCCTGGCATGACACTGCTGCGCGGGCAGGTGGTGTGGGACGGCAGCGACTTCACCAGCCCGGCCGGCGGTGGCCGCTTCCTCGAATGCGGCACGCCCACGCTGCTGCCGAAGAAGCCCGGCCGGAAGAAGGACTGAACGCCATGCGCCTGCTCGTCATCAACCCCAACATCACGGACAGCGTCACCGCGCTGATCGAAGCCGAGGCACGCCGCGGCGCATCGCCCGGCACCGAGCTGACGATGAAGACCGCGCCCTTCGGCGTGGCCTACATCGAGACCCGCTTCGAGGCGCTGATCGGCGCTTACGCGACGGCACAGGTGGCGGCGCAACACCATGCCGGCCACGATGCCGTGATCGTCGCGGCCTTCGGCGATCCGGGCCTCGCCGGCCTGCGCGAGGTGCTGCCCGTGCCCGTGCTCGGCATGACCGAATCGGCCCTGGCCAGCGCCTGCCTGCTGGGCCACCGCTTCTCCATCATCGCGATCTCGCAGCGCATCCAGGCCTGGTACCGCGAGACGGTGGAGGCCAACGGCCTCATCGGGCGGCTGGCGAGCATCCGCGCGCTCGACCGGCCGCTGGCGGCCATCGACAAGGTGCAGGGCGACCACGGCGAGGCGCTGCAACGGCTGTGCGAGCGCGCGGTCGACGAGGACGGCGCGGAGGTCATCGTGCTGGCCGGTGCGCCACTCGCGGGCCTGGCGCGCGCGATGAAGGGGCGGCTGCCGGTGCCGGTGGTCGACGGCGTCTCCAGCGCCGTGCGGCATGCCGAAACGCTGGTGGCGCTGGCGCCCGGCCGGGCCGAACGCGGAAGCTTCGCGCGCCCGCCGGAGAAGCCGAACGCAGGCCTGCCGGAGGCGATCGCACGGCTGCTTCGACGCGACGCCTGACAATCGGGGGCTCGCTCCACGCCCCCGCCCATGAACCGAACCGTCGCCGTCCTCGTCTTCCCCGGTGTGCAGTCGCTGGACGTCAGCGGCCCGATGGACGTGTTCTCCGAGGCCAACCGCTTCCTGCGGCCGGAGGACCACTACCGACTTGAAGTCATCGGCGTCGAGCGCGGCCTGATGGCGTGTTCGAACGGCCTGCCGGTTCAGGCGCACCGGCACTACGGCGAAGCCCTGGACGGCTACGACCTGCTGCTTGCCCCGGGCGGACCGGCACTGGTGCACCAGCGCTTCGAGCCGGCGCTCTACGAATGGCTGCGCGGCGCCAGCGCGCGCGCGGGGAGCTTCGGCTCCATCTGCAGCGGCGCCTTCATCCTGGCGCGCGCGGGCCTGCTGGACGGCCGCACCGTCACCACGCACTGGAACGATGCGGGCGCGCTGGCCCGGCTCTGCCCGACGGCGCGCGTGCAGTCGGACCGGCTCTACACGCAGGACGGCACGCTCTACACCTCGGCCGGAGTGACGGCGGGCATCGATCTCTCGCTTTTCCTCCTGTCGCAGCACCATGGCGCGGACGTGGCGCTCCATGTGGCGAAGCGCCTGGTCGTGTTCACCCAGCGCGCGGGCGGCCAGTCGCAGTTCAGCCCCTTTCTCACGCCGCTGGTGGAAGAGGATTCACTGGTCGCCCGGATCCGCCAATACGTTCTCGCGCACCTGGGCGAGGAGCTGACGGTGGCCGTGCTCGCGAAGGTGGCGAACACCAGCGAGCGCAGCTTTTCGCGCCATTTCGTGCGCGACGCCAGGGTCACGCCGGCCGAGTTCGTGGAAGGCGCGCGGCTGGACGCGGCGCGCGTGATGCTGGAGAACGGCAAGGCGCCGCTGAAGACCGTGGCCTACCAATGCGGTTTCAGCGACGCGCACCGCATGCGCGCGGTGTTCACCCGGCGGCTGGGCGTCACGCCCAGGCAGTACCGCATGAACTTCGGGCGGCCGGGCTGAGCTGCCCGTTCAACCCGGCCAGGCCGAGTTGCGGATCACGCTGCAGAAGTTGCCGCGCTGGAAGCCTGGGTCCTTGTCCGCCAGCACGTCGGCCTTGACGTTGCCGAAGGTGGTCTCGGGCTTGTGCTTGATGCCGTCGTGGAAGGTCTGGAGGATGTCTTCCTTGAAGCTCGCCGGCCGCGGATGTGCCTCGACCACCTTCCGGCGGTCGGCGTCGGCGAAGCCCTGGTAGTCGATGCCCAGCACGTCCATCTCCACCCCCGCCGTCACGAGCGCCACCACGGGGTGCATGTGCTTCGGAATGCCCGGCGTCGTGTGCAGCGCGATCGCGTTCCACACGAGGTCGACGTCGTTCTGCGGGATGCCGTGGCTGCAGAGGAAGCTGCGCGCCACGTTGGCGCCGTCCACCTCGAAACGCTCGCAGGCGCTGCTGTGCTGGTGGGTGAGGCCCATGTCGTGGAACATGGCGCCCGCGTAGAGCAGCTCGGGGTCGAAGCGCAGGCCGCGCCGCTTGCCGGCCAGCGCGCCGAAGTAGTAGACGCGGCTGGAATGATGGAAGAGCAGCGGGGATTCGGTGTCGCGGACCAGATCGGTGATCTCGCGCGCGAGTTGGCTGTCGGGGATGCCGATGCCGTCGATTGTCAAAGCCATCCGGGTTCTCCTGAAGTGAGGCCTTGACTCTAGGTTTCAGGCCGCCCCCGGGTGCACGCCCGGGAGGCCGAATACCGCCAAGCAGAGCGCGATTCCCGCCAACGGCAGGCGCAAGGGAGGGCGGGACGGGTGCTCAGCGCTGCTGGCCCCAGCGCCGCACGGTCAGCCGCTCCAGCGTCGCGAAGCCCAGGCTTTCCACCAGCAGCCCGATCATCACGACCATCGCCAGGCCGGCGAACACGCGGTCTGTGTAGAGCTCGTTGCGGTTCTGGAAGATGTACCAGCCGAGGCCGCCCTTGCCGGAGGAGGCGCCGAAGACCAGCTCCGCCGCGATCAGCGTGCGCCAGGCGAAGGCCCAGCCGATCTTCAGGCCCGAGAGAATGGCCGGCAGCGCGGCCGGCACCAGGATCTGGAGCACATAGCGCAGCCCGCGCAGCCCGTAGTTGCGCCCGGCCATGCGCAGCGTCTCCGGCACGCCCTGGAAGCCCGCGTAAGTGTTGAGTGCCAGCGGCCACAGCACGGAGTGGATCAGCACGAAGACAAGGCTGCCGCGGCCCAGCCCGAACCACAGCAGCGCCAACGGCAGCAAGGCGATGGCGGGCAGGGGGTTGAACATGGAGGTGAGCGTGTCCAGCAGGTCGCGGCCGATCTGCGTCGACACCGCCAGCGTGGTCAGCGCGAAGGCGAGCACCACGCCGGCCAGGTAGCCCTGCAGCAGCACGGCCAGCGAGATGCCGACCTTGTCGACCAGCTCGCCGCTCGCCAGGCCCGAGGCGAGCGCGCGCGCGGTGGCGCTGAAGGTGGGCAGCAGCAGCTCGTTGTCCTGCCAGCGCGCGGCGAGTTCCCACACGATGGCCAGCACGACCAGGATCAGGCCCTTGCGCAGCCAGCCCTGGGCCCAGAGGCGGGTGGCCAGCGGCAGGGTGCGCTCGACGGGGAGTTCGGTGAAAGGCTCGAGCCGGCGCTCGTATTCCGGCCGGATGGGGGGATTCAGGGTGCTGCTCATGCGTGCGGCTCTTCCTCGAACAGCATGTGGTGGATGCGCTGCGCCGCGGCCTGGAATTCCGCACCGCCCTGGCTGGCGAGCGAGAAGCCGTGGCTGTTGATCTCCGCGCGCATGCGGCCCGGGTGCGGGGAGAGCAGCGCGATGCGGTTGCCGACCACCAGCGCTTCCTCGATGGAGTGGGTGACGAAGAGCAGCGTGAAGCGCACCTCCTCCCACAGCTCCAGCAGCTCTTCCTGCATCTTGCGGCGCGTGAGCGCGTCCAGCGCCGCGAAAGGCTCGTCCATCAGCAGCACGCGCGGCTGCATCGCCAGCGCGCGGGCGATGGCCACGCGCTGCTTCATGCCGCCGGAGAGCTGGTGCGGATGCACGTCGGCGAACTTGGCGAGGCCGACCTTGTCCAGGTAGTGCAGCGCGCGTTCGGCCGCTTCCTTGCGGCCCAGCGTGCGGGAGGCGAGCAGCGGGAACATGACGTTCTGCTTCACCGTCTTCCACGGCGGAAGCTGGTCGAACTCCTGGAAGACGACGATGCGGTCCGGCCCCGGCGCGGACACGGCGCGGCCTTCGAGCCGGATCTCGCCTTCGACCGGCGCGATGAAACCGCCCACGGCCTTCAGCAGCGTCGACTTGCCGCAACCCGAGGGGCCCAGCAGCACGAAGCGGTCGGCCGCATGCACGTCGAAGCTCACGCGATGCGTGGCCCGCACGACGCGCTCCGGCGTGCGGTATTCGAGGCTCACGCCGTCGACTTGCAGCAGGGCGCCTTCGGCCAGGGCGTGGGCATGCGTTCGCAAAGGCCCTTCCTGCGGCGCCGCGGGTTGCGCGAAGACGGGTGCCGCGCGCAGGGTGCTCGATGCGCTGCTCATTCAGCTCCCCGGCTGGGCATGGGCTTCGTCGAAGAAATAGTCCTTCCACGACGCGGCCTTGTTGCGGATCACGCCCAGCTTCTGCAGCTCGTCGGCGTAGACGAAGGTGCGGTAGGGCGACACGGTGAAGTCGTTCTCCGGGTCCTCCACGATGGCGCGCACGAGCTGCGGCGAGAGCCTGGATTTCTGCACGCGGATGAAGATCTCCGCCGCCTTGGCCTTGTCGGCCTTCACGAGCTGCGCCGCCTCGACCAGCGCGCCGTAGAAGGCCTTGTAGGTCTTCGGGTTCTCGTCGTGGAACTTCTGCGTGGTGTACAGCACGTTGAAGGTCGCCGGCCCGCCGAGGATGTCGTAGGAGCTGATGACCTTGTGGATGTTCTTGTTGGCCTCCAGCGCCTGGTAGTAGAAGGGCGCGCTGGAGAAGTGCGTGTTGATCTCCGAGCCGCCCGCGATCAGCGCCGCCGTGGCCTCGGGGTGCGGCAGGCTGACGGTGATGTTGTCGAAGCGCTTGAAGTCGTCCTTGCCGAAGAGCCGCGCCGTCTCGATCTGCAGCGTGCGCGACTGGAAGCCGACGCCGGCGGCCGGCACGGCGATGCGGTCCTTCTCGCCGAGGTCCTTCAGCGTCTTCACGCGCGGGCTGTTGGAGAGCAGGTAGTTCGGCAGCGAGCCGAGCGCCGCCACGGCCTTCACGTTCTGCTTGCCGCGCGTGCGGTCCCACAGCGTGAGCATGGGCGGCACGCCGGCCGAGACCACGTCCAGCGAACCGGCCAGCAGGGCCTCGTTCATCGCCGTGGCGCCTGAGATGCTGGCCCATTCGACCTGGATGTCCACCCCCTGCTGCTTGCCATGCTTCTCGATGAGCTGCTGGTCGCGCACCACGTCGAGCAGCAGATAGCCGATGCCGAACTGCTGCGCGATGCTGATCTTGCCTTCGGCATGGGCCGCGCCGCCCAGCGCGAGCGCAACCGCCAGGCCCGTCAGCCAGCCAAGCCGGCTGAGAGGGCCGTTGCCGGAAACACCGCGGCTCCGGCTGCGCCGGTCCGCGGGTGTTGCCCCCTGAAAGGGGGTGGAGAGCGACACGAAGTGCGCGAGCCTGGGGGTTTTCATCAGTCCCCCGCGTCGTCGAAGAAGTAGTCCTTCACCGAAGCCGGCTTGTTCTTGATCGCGCCCACGCGGTGCATGAACTCCGCGAGCGGATAGGTGTTCTGCGGAGTGGTCTTGAACTGCACTTCCGGGCTCTTGATGATCTTGAGCAGCAGTTCGCGGTCGATCCTGGCGTTGCCGACCTTGATGAAGATGTCGGCCGCCTTCTCCGGGTTGGCCGTGACGAACTTGGCCGCTTCTTCCAGCGCGTCGATGAAGGCCTTGTAGGTCTTCGGGTTCTCGTTGCGGAATTTCTCGGTGGCGTAGAGCACCGTGGCCGAGGCCGGCCCGCCCAGCACTTCGTAGGAATTGAGCACGATGTGCGCATTCGGGTTGCCCGCGAGTTCCTGCTCCTGGAACGGCGGGTTGCCGAAGTGCCCGGTGATCTCGGTGCCGCCCTTGATGATGGCCGCCGCCGCGTCGGGGTGTGGCACGGCCACGCTGATCTTGTCGAGCTTGTCGAAGTTCTTGTCGCCCCAGAGCCTGGCCGAGGCCAGCTGCAGCACGCGCGATTGCACCGAGACGCCGACGGCGGGCAGCGCGATGCGGTCCTTCTCGCCGAAGTCCGCTATGGTCTTCACGTTGGGATTGGTGCTGACCAGGTAGTAGGGGAAGTTGCCGAGCGAGGCGACGCCGCGCACGTTCTGGCGGCCGCGCGTGCGGTCCCACAGCGTGAGCAGCGGGCCGACGCCGGCACCGGCGATCTCGATGTTGCCCGAGAGCAGCGCGTCGTTGACGGCCGAGCCGCCGGAGAGCTTGACCCATTCGACCTTGGCGTCGACGCCGGCCGCCTTGGCGTGCTTCTCGATCAGCTTCTGCTCCTGCGCGACGTTGAGCAGCAGGTAGACGATGCCGAACTGCTCGGCGATGCGGATCTGGCCTTCGGCATGGGCCGCGAGGCTGGCGGCGGCAAGAGTGAAGGCAGTGGCGAGGGTCGCGGCTTTGCTCGCCGCTTTTCGGAGGACGGGATTCATGCCGGGGACTCTATGCGGGAGGCACCCAGCGGCGAACGAACAAGTTATGGGTTGCTTATGAGGAAATCATCTGTCGATGGACTCTCGCCGCCGCTTCCGGGATGGGCGCTCAGTTCTTCGGTGCCGCCGGCTTGACGAAGCGCAGCGTCATCCGGTCCGACTCGCCGATCGCCAGGTACTTCGCGCGGTCCACCTCGCCGCCGCGCAGCGTCGGCGGCAGCGCCCACACGCCCTGCGGATAGTCCTTGGTGTCGCGCGCATTGGCGTTGACCTCGCTGCTGTCGGCCAGCACGAAGCCGGCGGCTTGCGCCCGCGCGATCACGAGATCCTGCGGCACGTAGCCGCTCGCGATGACCTGCGAAAGACTGGTGCCGGGCGCGGCGCGGTGCTCCTCCACGCCCAGCACGCCGCCGGGCTTGAGCACGTCGTAGAAGGCGCGCAGCGTCTCGTCGAAGTGGCCGTCGGCGATCCAGTTGTGGATGTTGCGGAAGGTCAGCACCGCGTCCGCGCCGCCGCTCGGGCGGATGTCGGTGAAGGACGAGGTCGGGAGCGTGCCCAGCACCACCCGGCCATATATCTTCGGGTTCGCGGCCAGCTTGTCGCGGAAGGCGGCGCGCGCCCGCTGCTGGGCCGGCGTGCCATCGGCCGGCTCGTGCGCCGCGTACAGCCGGCCATGGTCGCGGAGATAAGGGGCGAGGATCTCGGTGTACCAGCCGCCGCCGGGCGCGATCTCGATCACCGTCCAGTCAGGCTTCACGCCGAAGAAGGCCAGGGTCTGCACCGGATGTCGCGCGCGGTCTCGCGCACGGTTGGCGGCGCTGCGCTGCGGGCCGTAGACCGCGTCGGCGAGTTGGTCGAAGGTCTGGGCGCGGGCGCTGCCGAGCGTGCCGAGCAGCAGGAGCGCGATGCCGGCGGCGCGGCGCATCGATGGAGGGAACAGGGCGGTGAGCATCCGGCGATGATGCAAGAAAACGCCGCGCGGCGCATATGCCTGAAAGCAGCTATGCATTCGACGAAACAGTCGTTCCCCTTCGAGGCGCGCGGACCGAGAATCGCGCCCTTTTGTTCTCTTCCCGCGAAGGCTTGGCGATGCGTTGCGTTCTGCTGTCGAAGTTCATCCTGCCCCTGATCGCGGGCGCATGCCTGGCGCCGGTCGCGCAGGCGCAGGGCTATCCCGCGAAGACGGTGCACATCACCGTCGCCAACACCCCCGGCAGTTCGCCCGACGTGCTGGCACGCTATCTGTCGACGCGGCTCGCCGAGCGCTGGAAGCAGCCGGTGGTGGTCGACAACCGTGCCGGCGCGGCCGGCATCCTGGCCGCCGATGCGCTCGCGAAGGCGCCGGCGGACGGCTACAGCCTGCTGGTGGGTGCCGACGGGCCCATCACCATCCTGCCGAACCTGCAGGCCGGGCTGCCCTACGACGCGCGGCGCGACCTGCTGCCGGTGGTGTCGCTCGGGCAGATCGACTTCGTGCTGGTCGCGAACCCGAAGACGGGCTTCCACACGGTGGCCGACTTCGTCCGCGCGGCCAAGGCGAAGCCGGGCCGCTACAACTATGCCTCGGCCGGCAACGGCAGCCCGCAGCAGTTCAGCATGGAGATGCTCAAGCAGCAGGCCGGCATCTACGCCACGCACATCCCCTACCGCGGCGGGCCGCTGGGCATGCAGGACGTGATCGCGGGTCAGGTCGACGTGATGTTCATCGCCATCGGCCCTGCGCTGCCGCACATCCGCAGCGGCCGCCTGGTGGCGCTGGGCTCCAGCGGCGAGAAGCGCCACCCGCTGCTGCCGGAGGTGCCGACGGTGGCCGAGAGCTACCCGGGCTACCGTGCCGGCACGTGGTTCGGCCTCTTCGCGCCGGCGGGCACGCCGCAGCCGGTGCTCGACGAGATCGCCGCCGAGGCCGCGCGCATCGTCCAGGCGCCGGGCGCCCGCGCCGAACTGGCCGCGCAAGGCATCGAGGCCACGGGCCATCCGCAGCGGCAGTTCCAGCAGCAGGTGGCCAGCGAATACCAGCGCTACGGGCAGATCGTGAAGGCGGTCGGCATCAAGGCCGAATGACTAGAAATCCGTCGTGCGCAGGAACACCGGCTCGCGCCGCCCCAGCGCGTAGCGCCGGGCCGCGACGGCGTTGATCGCGGGCGCGTTCTGCCGATAGGCTTCCATGCAGCGGATGTCCACCGCGCCGAGCAGGGCGCCGGCGCCGAAGTGGTCCTCCAGTGCCTCGTAGGTGATCAGCGCCTCCACGTCGCGGCCGTCGGCGCGGAAGTGGAAGGCGACGGTGTCCTCGATCCATTCGGGGAAGGGCGCTCCCTGCGCATCCTCGTCGTCCAGCAGGTCGTCCAGCGGACCGTCGAGCAGTTCGGCCAACGGCGCGTATTCCTCCGTCAGCAAGGGCGGCTGCGGCGAGACCGGGGACTGGATCGAGGGCGCGGGCCGGGGGCGCGGCGGCGGGGGGATGAAGACCGGCGGCGCGAACGCCGGTTCGGGCTCAGGCTCGGGCTCGCGCGCCGGCATCTCCATCTCCATCGGCATGGTGCTGGTCGAGGCCACGACGCGCCGCTCGGCGTCGAGGTAGCGGATGTGGATGTCGCCGATCTCGATGACATCGCCGTCCTCCAGCACCTGGTTGGTCACGCGCCTGCCGTTGACGTAGGTCCCGTTGGTGCTCCCCAGGTCGCGGATGGAGACGATGGAGCCGTAGCGGGTGAGCACGGCGTGGATGCGGCTGATGCGCCGCGCCTCGATGACGATGTGGTTGCAGCTGGCACGGCCGATGGTCGTGTCGGGGTCGCGCAATGGCTCCTCGCGGGATGGGCCCGAGTCGAATTCGAGCAGGAGGGTCGGCATGGTTTTCAGTTTCGCGCGTGTGAGCTTTCGCGTTACTTTAGCCGGTCCCGCCTTGCCACACGCGTCCCGGGTGCATCGCCCGTGACGCGCGCCGCCGTCTCAGCGCGGCGTGGTGCGCTCGAAGGCGGGCGTGCGGGCCGCGAAGTCCGCGAGCCAGGCGACCAGCGCGGGGTGCGTGGTGCGCCACTTCCCGCCGAAGCGGAAATCCAGGTAGCCCAGCGCCGCGGCCAGCGTGATCTCGCCGATGTCGGGCGCGTCATGGCGTGTCGGCGGGTTCTTCTCCAGGAAGGCGAGCGCGCGCTCGACCTTGCCGCGCTGGTAGGCCAGCCACGATTCGACATGGTGCGTGGGCGGCCGGTAGCGCGCCTCGTAGACCTGCAGCAGCGCCGCATCCATCAGGCCATCGGCCAGCGCCTGGGTTCGAAGCACGCCGATGCGGCCGGGCCCCGACGGGATGAGGACGCCGCGGCCGTCGCGCTCGTTGAGCCATTCGATGATGACCGGCGAATCGAAGACGGCCTCGCCGTTCTCCAGCAGCAGGATCGGGATCTTGCCCAGCGGGTTCTGCTCGCGCAGGCTGTCCCCGGCGTCATTGGTGTCCGCGGCCGTCACCTCCACCTGGCCGGTCAGGCCGACGACGTCGATGGCGATGCGGACCTTGCGGCCGAAGGGAGAGGCGAGGGAGGTGCGCAGGACGAGCATGGATTCCTTGAGTGTCAGCGGGCCAGCCAGGCGGGCGCGTCGCCGCCGAGCCGGGGTGTGGGGCGGGACCAGGCGGGCGTGGTCTCGGACATTTTCAGCGCGGGCCCCAGCGTCTTCAAGTCGCCGTAGCAGGTGCTGGCGGCCACCATCAGCGGGGCGAGTTCCGATTCCGTCAGCTTGCCCGGCGCATCCCGGAATGAATCCAGCAGCCCCTGGCGCTGCACGAACATGGCGGACTGGCACAGCGAAATCTGCACATGGTAGCTGCCGCCCTCGCGCGCGCGACGTGCCAGCGCCAGCATGGCGCCGTAGGCACCGAGGTAGCCGGTCGTGTAGTCGCACACGGGCGCGAAGACCAGTTTCGGCTGGCCTGCGCCGGTGCGTTCGCCGTTGGTGTGGCAGATGCCCGTCACCGCCTGCGCCACCTGTTCCCAGCCCGCGCGCGACGCGAAGGGGCCGCCCGAGCCGAAGCAGTTGATGGAGACGTAGACCAGGCCCGGCCGCATGCGCGCCATCGCTTCGAAGCCGAAGCCGTGCGCCGCCAGCCGGCCGGGGCGGTAGCCGTCGAGGAGCACATCCGCCTCGCCCACCAGCGCGGCGAGGCGCGCGGCATCGTCCGCGCAGGTCAGGTCGAGGAAGCAGCTGCGCTTGCCGTGGCTCGTGTCGCGCACATGCTCCGGCGTCTGCGGCAGCTTCTCGGCGGTGACCATCAGCACGTCGGCGCCATGCTCGGCCAGCGTGCGGCCGGCGACCGGGCCGGCGAGGATGCGCGTGAGGTCGAGCACCCGCACGCCGCCGAGCGGGCGCTCGCCGGCATGGAAAGGCTCCGGCGGGCCGTCCGCGATCTTGCGGATCTCGATGACGGGGCGCGAAGCCAGGTAGCGGCCCTGGGGATGCGCGAGCCATTCCTCGGGCGTGCGGATCGTGCCGCCGCAGGCGCCGGCTTCGGCGATGGCCTCTTCCAGTTCGTCCGCGTCCCGGCGCGCGACGGCGGCGCGCACCGCCTCCGGGGTGCTCTCGCACTTCAGTACGCCGAGCACGCGTTGCGACAGATGCGGCAGGTTCAGGTGCGGCAGGAACCAGCGCCCGTCCTTCGTCGGCCAGGGCTGCGTGACGGTGAGCATGTGCGCCATGGCCTGCGGGATCGGCACGTGCGCATAGCTGCCGTCGGGCTGCCGCGAGCGCGTGTAGTCCACCGTGCGCAGCGTCGCGGCCGCCGCGGCGACGTCGACGCTGACGCGCTGCCTTCGGCCGGTGCGCTGCTCCCAGATGTCGTTCGCCACCACGCCGACACCGGCCAGCACGGCCGCTGCCGCTTCGCCGACCTTGAAGGGCGTGGCATGGAAGGGGTCGTGGCCGGTCATGCGGACCTCGCCGGCGGCCACGGGGCCCAGGCCGCGCACGTCCATCAGTTCGGCGAAGGCGGCGTCCTTGCCGGGCGTGCGATCGGGTTCTGTCGGGTTGTTCGCGTTGTTCATCGTCTTGTTCAAGCGTGCGAGTACAGGTCCGCGCCGGCCGCCGGCAGTTCGGCCTGCAGCACGGTGCCGGTCTGCGATTCGGTCATCACCAGCGTCCGCGTGCCGGGCCGGAAGGCGATGTTGGTCACGGTGGCGCCGGCCGGGCTGCGCACGAAGTGCGTCACCTCGCCGCGCGCGTTGAGCACGAAGGCGCCGCCCAGGCTCGCATGCGCGACCACCAGCCGGTTCTCCGCGTCGACGCACAGGCCGTCCGGCCCGCTGGCGCCGAAGAAAGTCTGGAAGGCGCCCACCTTCGAGAGCGAGCCGTCGGCCAGCAGCGGCGCGCGCCACACCGCATTGGCGCGCGTGACGGCGACGAAGAGCAGCTTCTGCCCGGCATCCAGCGTCACGCCGTTCGGGCTCGGCACATTGGCCAGCAGCAGGTCGAGCTGGCCCGAGGGCCGCAGGCGGTAGACGCGCCCGGTCGGGTCATGCAGTCCGGTCTGCCCCTGGTCGGTGAAGTAGAGGTTGCCCGCGCGGTCGAAGCTGAGGTCGTTCAGCCCCTTGAAGCTTTCGGAGTTCCGATGGCCCAGCAGCGTCTCGACCCGGCCGCTCGCGGCATCGACGCGCAGCAGGCCCAGGCGGTAGTCGGCAACCCACAGCGAGCCGTCCTGGTGGATGGCGATGCCGTTGGGCCAGCCGCCGGTCTCCGCGACCAGCTGCCACTCCAGCGCGGGCGTGACGCGGAAGATGCGGCCGTGCGGGATGTCGGTGAGGTAGAGGTTGCCCTGCCGGTCGAAGGAGGGCCCTTCGAGGAAGCAGTCGGCGACCTGGCCCGGCTTGTTCGCGTCGGCCCAGGCGCTGCGCTGGTTGCGGCGCAGCGCATCGGGCACGCGGGTGAGCACGGTGGCCTCGATCACCTGCGGCGGCGTGAAGGACATGTTCCACATGCGATGGCTTTCCTTGTCTTCTCTGGTTCTCTCTTGTGTCAGACGGCCTGCCCGGCCGTGAGCGATTCGATCTCCGCATCGCCGTAGCCGAGCTCGGCCAGGATCTCGCGCGAGTGCTGCCCCAGGGTCGGCGGCGGCGTCTCCACGCTGGGGACCTGGCCATCCATCTTGAAGCCGGTGCGCACGATGCGGATGTCGCGGCCCACGCCGGGCGCGTTCGCGAAGCTGCCGATCATCCCGCGATCCGCCACCTGCGGATGCGCGAGCGCCTGCGGCACGGTATACACCGGCCCGGCCGGCACGCCGGCCTGGTTGAGCGCGGGCCACCATTCCTCGGTGGTGCGCCGCGACATCGCCTCCTCGATCGCGGCCTTCAACTCGAATCGGTGCTGCAGCCGGCCCTGGCGCTCGGCGAAGCGCGCGTCCTCGGCCAGGCCGGGGCGTCCGATCACGCGGCACACCGCCTCGAACTGCTCCTGCTTGTTGGCCGCGATGTTGAGCAGGCCGTCCTTGGTGCGGAAGGTGCCGGAAGGGCTGGCCGTCATGTTCTCGTTGCCCATCGGCGAGGGCTCCCGCCCGGCCACGAGGTAGTTGGAGACGGCCCAGCCCATGGTGGCCATCGCGGCCTCCAGCATCGAGACGTCGATGAAGGTGCCGCTGGTGCGCTGCCGGTCCGCCAGCGCCGCCGCGACCGCGAAGGCCGCCGTGATGCCGCCGATGGTGTCGGCCACCGGGTAACCCACGCGGTACGGCGCGTTCTCCGGAGCGCCGGTGATGCTCATCATCCCCGACATGCCCTGGATGATCTGGTCGTAGGCCGGCAGGTCCTTCAGCGGCCCGTCCTGGCCGAAGCCGGAGATGGCGCAATAGATGAGCTTCGGGTTCTCTTCCAGCAGATCCTCGTAGCCCAGGCCCAGGCGCTTCATCACGCCGGGGCGGAAGTTCTCCACCAGCACGTCGGCGGTGCGCACGAGGCGGCGGAACACCTCCTTGCCGGCGGCGTGCTTGAAGTCGACGGTGATCGAGCGCTTGCCCGGGTTCTGCGCCAGGAAGGAGACGCCCATCAAGGCCTTGTTGAGCGCCGCGTCCGCGCCGAGCTGGCGGGCGAGGTCGCCGCCCTTGCGGGCCTCGACCTTCACCACGTCGGCGCCCATGTGCGCGAGCTGGTGGCAGGCGAAGGGCCCGGCGAGCACATTGGTCAGGTCGAGCACCCGGATGCCGTGAAGCGGCTTCGTCATGTCTGCGCGCGCGTCCTCAATCGGCCTTGATGCCGGCTTGCTTGATGACGGCGCTCCAGCGCTGGATCTCGCTGTCGACCAGCTGCGCCGCCTGGGCCGGCGTGCTGCCGACGACGGTGAGGCCCATCTCGTCGATCTTCTTCCTCGCGTCGGGCAGGGAGAGCGAGGCGACGATGTCCTTGTTGAGCTTCTCGATGATGGCCGGCGGCGTGCCGGCGGGAGCGCCGAAGCCGATCCAGAAGTCCATGTCCATCTTCGGGATGCCGGATTCCTTGGCCGAGGGCACCTCGGGCACCGTCGGGTTGCGTTCGCCGCCGGTGATCATCAGCGCGCGCAGCTTGCCGCTCTTGATGTGGGGCAGGGCGGTCGGCAGCGAGGTGATGAGCGCCTGCACCTGGCCGCTCATGAGGTCGGTCAGCACCGCGCCCGCGCCCTTGTAGGGGATGTGGACCAGCGAGGTTCCCGTGAGGCTCTTGAAGAGCTCGCCCGCCAGATGCGTGTTGGTGCCGTTGCCGCCGGAGCCGTAGTTCAGCTTGCCCGGCTGCGCCTTCGCCAGCGCGATGAACTCCTGCACCGTCTTCGCCGGCACATCCGGGTTGACCACCAGCACGTGCGGCACCTTGACCGCGGTCGTGATCTGGACAAAGGCCTTCTTCGGATCGAAAGGCAGGTTGGGAATCAGCCCCGCGGCGATCGCGTACGACAGCTCGATGGTGACGAGCGTGTGCCCGTCCGGCGCCGAACGCGCGCCCGAGCTCCAGCCCACCACGCCGCCGCCGCCCGTGCGGTTGTCGACGATGACGGCCGAGCCCAGTGCCGGCCCGGCGAACTGCGCGATCACGCGCGACACGAGGTCGGTGCTGCCGCCGGCCGAGAAGGGCACGATGATGGTGATGGGCCGGTTCTGCGCGAAGGCGCTGCCGCCGAAGGCCGTGGCGAGCGCGGCCAGGGTGAAGCTGCGGCGGCGAAGGGGGATCTGCATGTGGTGTCTCCTTGGAATGCGGGTCAGGCAACATGGCCCCGGCCCGCGTTGAAGCGGGAGGGACCACTGAGGTTGCGGGTTTGCAGCACCGAGCCGGCCGCGAGCGCGAAGAGTGCGCCTCGGCGCGCGGCGGAAGCTCGGGTCATGGAAGGCTCCTGTCTTGAATGTCGTCGGCAAGCTTGCGGGCGCGGATCGCCTCGTTGACGGTCTGGCCATAGGCCATGGCCTCGCGCCAGTCGGTGGTGTCGCCGGGGATGCGGTTGAGAGCGTTCTTGGTCTCTTCCAGCGCCACCGCGTCGAAGCCCGAGATGCGCTCGGCCAGTTCGCGCGCGCGCGGCATCAGTCGCGCGCCGGGCATCACTTCATTGACCAGGCCCCAGCGCTCGGCCGTCGCCGCGTCGAGCCGCTCGTTGGCCAGCAGCAGCCAGGCGGCGCGCTTGCGCGGCAGCATCAGCTGGCTCGTCGGGCCGGCCATGCTGGCGTAGGTCGCGAAGCCGATCTCGGGGCAGGCGAGGGTGGCGTCCGAGGCGGCGATGGCGAGGTCGCAGCAGTTCACCAGGGTCATGCCGCCGCCGAAGGCCATGCCGTTGACGGCCGCGATGAAGATGGCCGGGTGCTCGCGCATGCCGATGTTGAGCGCGATGGCTTCCTCGCCCGCCGTGTCGGGAAGGCCCGCGGCCCGGTCGGCCGCGCGTTCCTTCAGGTCGAGCCCGGCGCAGAAGCTGGCGCCCGTTCCGGTCAGAACGATCGCGCGCGCCTCGCCGCGCAGAGCGTCGAAGGCTTCGCGCAGCGCCGCGCGGGTGGCACGGTCCAGCGCATTGCGCTTCGCCTCGCGGTCGATGCGGATTTCAGCCCACGCGGCATGCCGCTGGAGCTGGATCGTGTCTCTCATTTGTTTCGATAGATAGAACGCTGTTTCAACTATCGTATGATCGTGACCGCAGAATGTCAAACTCGCACACGAACATTCCCCCATGCCACGCCGACCCGCCGTCACCCCGCTCGCCGACCAGGATGCCGCCGAAGGCGGCATCGCCACGCTCGACCGCGCGCTCTCGCTGCTGAACGCCTTTACCGCCGCGCAGCCGAAGCTCACGCTGGCGGAGCTGGCCGAACGCACGCAGATCTACAAGAGCACGGTGCTGCGCATGCTGGCCTCGCTGGAACATGCGAACCTGGTGCACCGGCAGGCGGACGGCCGCTACGTGCTGGGCGCGGGGGTGGAGCGCTTGCACCAGGTCTTCTCGGCCTCCTTCTCGCTCGAATCCATCGTCATGCCCGCGCTCACGGAGCTGGTGCGCGCGACGCAGGAGAGCGCGGCCTTCTACGTGCGCCAGGGCGAGCAGCGCCTGTGCCTCTACCGCGTGCATTCGCCCCGGCCGGTGCGGGACCATCTGCAGCCCGGCGACCTGCTGCCGCTGGACCGCGGCGCCGGCGGCCGCATCATCCTGGCCTATTCCGGCGCCAAGGGCGCGATGTACAACAAGATCCGCCGCGAGCACATCGTCGTGCTGGTGGGCGACCGCTCGCCCGAGCTGGCGGGCATCGGCGGCCCGGTCTTCGATGCCTCCGGCGCGCTGGTCGGCGCCGTGACGGTGACGATGCCCGCCGAGCGGCTCGACCCCGCCTTCGAGGCGCCGCTCAGCCACGCCGCGCGCAAGATCACCGGGCTGCTGGGCGGGCGCTATCCCGACGCCGCCTGAGGCTCGGCGCGGGCTGATGCTCGGGGAGTGCGGGAGCGGCGTCCGCGGACACGCGATGCAGGGTCTCGCCGCGGCGGCCGCGTCACATCGCCGTGCTTGGGCGGCTCACCGTGTCTGTCTTCTGTTTCGCGAGCTGTGCGCAGTAGGCGAGCAGCGCCTCGGTTTCCATGGCCTTGTCGAACACGGCGTTGGCGCCGAGGTCCATGCAGCGCCGCCGCATTTCCTTGCTGGAGTGCGCGGTCAGCACCACCATCTTCTGCGCGGCGTTGCGCACGCGGCATGCGGCCAGCACGCGCAGGCCGTTGCCGTGTGCCAGCAGCAGGTCGACCACCACCAAGTCCCAGGCCTGTGGATGCGTCAGCAGCCACAGCACGGCGGTGGCCTCGGTCGCGGCGTGGCCCACCAACTCCGCGCCGACTTCGCCGACAAGCAGTTCGGTCATCGCCATCCGAACACTGTCGTTGTCCTCCACCACAAAGGTCCGAAGCGTCATGGCAAATACCTTTCGGGCCCTGATTCTGAAGGACAAAATGGCAGAGCACCAGCGCCCGCCGGGACGAATGCGCGAGAACCCGCCATATCTGCGCAACCTGGCTGCTGATGCGCTCGAACAAGCGCTTCTCCTACAGACGGACTTGCGCCGTTCGAGTTAAGGGCAAGGCGGGCGCACGCGCAACGCCGTCAGTCCCGGGTGATCAAGGCCACGAGGGCGTTCAGCCCGAGCCACAGCATTGCAGCGCCCAGCAGCGCCAGCGATGCGGCGGTGGTTCCCATTCTTCGCGAGACGCCGGGCCGGCGATGGCGCTTGAGCATGCTGTTCTCCTGAGGTTCATGCAAGCGTAGGCGCCTCGCGCGGCCGCGCCTTGACCGGCGTCAAGACCCATGCGCGTCATTCGTCCGAAGCTTCGGGACCCAAGGAGCAGGACATCATGCGCATCGAATTTCTCGGCGGTACCGGCACGGTGACCGGGTCCAAGTACCTGCTGTCTCACGACGGCCGCCGGCTGCTGGTGGACTGTGGCCTTTTCCAGGGGGTGAAGCAGCTGCGCCTGCGCAACTGGGAGCCGCTGTCGATCCCTGCCGGCAAGATCGACGCGGTCCTGCTCACGCATGCCCACCTGGACCACAGCGGCTTTGTCCCGCGGCTCGTCAAGCTGGGCTTCGAGGGGCCTGTCTACTGCACCGCCGCCACGCGCGAGCTGTGCGAGCTCCTGCTGCCTGATTCCGGCCGCCTTCAGGAAGAGGAGGCCGACTTCGCCAACCGTCACGGCCACTCCCGCCACAAGCCGGCGCTGCCTCTCTACACGGAAGCGGATGCGCGCGCCGCGCTCAAGCACTTCCAGGCCATTGCCTTCGACGAGGCGCATTCGCCCTGGCCCGGCTGGTCCTGGCGCCTGCGACGCGCGGGGCATATCCTGGGCGCGGCGAGCGTGCATGTCGCGTGCGGCGGCACCAGCATCCTCTTCTCCGGCGACCTCGGCCGCGGCGACGACATCGTCATGCGTCCGCCCGAGGCCCCGGAGCCCGCCGACTACGTCGTGATCGAGTCCACCTACGGCGACCGCCGCCACCGCGAAGCCGACACCCTGTCGGCGCTGGCCGAGGTGATCAATCGCACGGCGGCCCGCGGCGGCGTGGTTGTCGTGCCGGCTTTCGCCGTGGGACGCGCGCAGACGCTGCTGCACTGCATCCAGCTTCTGAAGGACGCGCGGCGCATTCCCGACATGCCGGTCTATCTCAACAGCCCCATGGCGGCCGATGCCACGCGCATCTTCCGCCGGCATCTCGACGAGCATCGCCTGAGCACGGCGCAGTGCACGGCGCTCAGCAAGGAAGCGATCATCGTCAACACCGTGGAGGAATCGAGGCGGCTGAACGCATTGAGCTACCCGTCGATCATCGTGTCCGCGAGTGGCATGGCGACGGGAGGGCGGGTGCTGCATCACCTGGCGGCCTACGCGCCGGGGCCGCGCAACACCATTCTCTTCGCCGGCTTCCAGGCGGCCGGCACGCGCGGCGCCGCGCTGGTGGCGGGCGCGACCTCGATCAAGATCCATGGAGCCTACGTCCCCGTGCGTGCCGAGGTGGACAACCTGGACACGCTGTCGGCGCATGCCGATCGCGAGCAACTGCTCGCCTGGCTCGGTGCCTTGCGCGCACCACGGCGCGTCTTCGTCACGCACGGCGAGCCGGTCGCGGCCGATGCCCTGCGGCTTGCGATCGAGGAGCGCATGGGCTGGGAGGTGACCGTGCCGGACTATCGCGACTCGCGCGAACTCTGAGGTCCCGAAAGGCTCGCCAATCGATCAGCGCTTGCGGGTTTGTTGATCTTCCTCAAGACGGGCTCTCGTGCTCGATGAGAGGCTTCGTCCTCGTCACACACTTCCCGGAGGCCCAGCCATGATCAGCGATGTTTACTTCTGTTTCGACCGGGCCAGCGTCCTGTTCGCCATCCACCCCGGGCGCCCGTGGGGCCCCCGCGTGGTCTGCGAGATCTCGGAGGACGCGTTGCGCGACGTCTTCAGGGCGAGCGGCGGAAGCGATGACCTGGCGCAGACCTGCAAGCGCCATTTCGACCTGATCGAAGCCGCCGCGCTGCGACGGCACCACCAGCATCCCGACGCACCCGTCAAGCTGGAGACCAGCGACTTCGCATTTCCACCCGCGTTCGCCACCGACTCGGTCTACTGAGCGCCGAGGGCTGCGCAGGCGCGTGGCATGGCGCGCCTGTCAGTATTTCAAGCGCGCATACCAGGTGCTGCGCGCCGCTGCCCGCGCCTCGCCGAGCGTGTGGATGCCCTGGTCCGCCAGCATCGGCAGCAGCCGCAGGAAGACCTCCGCCGTCATCAGCGCGTCGCCGAGCGCGCTGTGGCGCCCGGCCACGCTCACGCCCAGGCGCGCGGCAATGGCCTCGAGCTCATGCGAGGCCTGATGCGGGGCCGCCACCGCCGACAGCAGCAGCGTGTCGAGCACGGGCTGGTCGAAGCGCAGGCCCGTGGCCTCTTCCTTCATCTGGAGGAAGCGCATGTCGAAGGCGGCGTTGTGGGCCACGAGCACGGTGTCGCTGGCGAAGGCATGGAAGGCCGGCAGCACCTGCGCGATGCCCGGACACCCCCTGACCATCTCGCGCGTGATGCCGTGGATCGCGGTACCGGCCGCCGGGATGTCCCGCCCCGGGTCCACCAGTTGCTCGAAGCACTCCCGGCGCAGCAGGCGGCCGTTGACGATGCGCGTCGCGCCGAGCTGGATGATCTCGTCGCCTTGCGACGGGTCCAGGCCGGTGGTCTCGGTATCGAACACCGTGCACGCCAGGTCCACCAGACGGCATGCATCGAGTTCGCGCGACGGCGCGGCGGCGTCGAACAGGTCGAAGTCGTAGTACTCAGGCCGGCTGTCGTGGTGCGGCGTGGGCGCGGGTGAGTGCGCAGCCGGATACTGCGCCTGCGCGAGCGGCAGCAGGAAGCGGAAGAAGCATTCCTGTCGCACGCGCTCGCGCTGGAACCAGAATTCGCCGCCGTGGCGCGCGACCACCTCGCGTACCGACAGGGGACTGGCTTCGTTGCCCGCCGTCATCGGGCTGGATTCCCAGCTCATCGCCGTCTCGGTGCTGATCGCCGTTCCGGTCCAGGCCAGGTCCAGCCGCGCGCGCTCGCCTTCGCGAGCCAGGCGCAGCTGCACGCGCCGGACGCCGAACTCCTCGTGCAGCCGTGCGGCGAGGGAGGCGAGCGCCTGCAGCAGCGCGTAGCTGTCGATGCGCAGCCACAGCGCGGGCGCGACGTCCGCCGCGCTCGCGCGCACGCCGGCGCGGGCCTCGATGTGGCGCAGCGCGGCTTGCGCGAAGTCGGCGCCCGGCATCTCCTCCAGCGGCCAGCGCGTGCCGAGCCCCTTGCCGACGCTCGCGGCGAGCGACTGGAGCCGCGCGCTCATCGCGTGCACCTCGTCGCGCACGACGCCCAGGAAGCGCTCCCGCGCGGGCGCATCGAGATCGGGCAGTTCCAGCAAGTCCACGGCCGCCTGCAGGTTGCCGAGGGAAGCGCGGCTGCCCTCGGTCAGCGCATGCAGCAGGCCGTCGCGTGCGGAGTCGTCCTCGAATTCGTGCGTGATGTCCTGCAGCATCAGAACGAAGCCTGAGAGCGGCTCCGCCTGGCCCGAGACGGCGCCCGGGTCCCGCACCGGCGCCATCTGCACCCGCAGCAGCCGTCCTCCGGGCGAGCTCAGCACGAACTGCGCCGAGGGCCGCGCCGCGCCGCTGGCGATGCGGTGGCGAATGCTGTCGAGCGCATGCGCCACCACCTGCCGGTCGAACACGGCGTAGACCGAGCGGCCCAGGCCCAGCAGTTCCGAGCCGCCCGCGAGCGCGGGCGCGGAGGAAAGCGCGCGGAACTGCAGCAGGGCCTGGTCGTTGTAGAGGAGCACGCGGCCATCGAGATTGCACACCACCACGCTCTGCGTGAGCTCGGACATCAGCGCCGCGAGCCGGCCGCGCTCCTGCTCGATGCCGAGCGCGGCTTCGCGCACGCGCGCGTCGAATTCCTCGCGCAGGTTGTCGCGCTCGCCGGCGAGCCGCAGCGCGACCTCGGCCAGCCCGCGCGCGCCGGCGGCACATTCGGCCGGCGCGGGCAGCGCGAGCGTGCATTCCGGGCCGCCGGAAAGCAGCGCGCGCGCGCGCTCGGCCAGCCGTGCCGGCTCGCCGGCCCACACCGCGTACGCGCGGTGCGCGAGCATGCCGAGCGCGATCGCGAGCACCGCCCAGCCCAGCAGCAGCAGCGCGGCGCGCGGCGCCAGCATCGCGCCCAGCGCGGCGCGTTCATCCGCCGACAGCGTCGCCATGAACAACACCCCGAGCGCAAGGCCGAGGAGCGCGAGCAGGGCGCCGGGCGCCAGCATCGCCGCGAGTTCGCCGCGCCGGCGCGTCACGGCCCGCCCTCCAGCATCCGCCGCACGCGCGCGGCCAGCTCGCGCGTGGAGAAGGGCTTGGTCATGTAGCCGTCCGCGCCCAGCGCCAGACCCTTGGCGATGTCGTCCTCCCGGCCCTTGGCCGTCAGCATGAGCACCTTGGTCGCGCTCACGGCCTCGTCCGCGCGCAGGGCCTGCAGCACCTCGAAGCCGGACTTGAAAGGCATCATCGCGTCAAGCAGCACCAGGTCGGGCCGCAGCGCGCGGACCATCGACAGCGCTTGCTCGCCATCTCGCGCGATGCTCACTTCGTGGCCTTCGCGCTTCATCAGGAATTCCAGCGAGACGACGATGTTGGGCTCGTCGTCGGCAATCAATACCTTGTGGCTCATGATCTGGTCTCCGGTTGCGCGGCTTCGGCGCGCAGGGGCAGCTCGAAACCGAAGCAGGCGCCCTGGCCGGACGCCGGCTCGAGCCACATCCTGCCGCCGAAATGCTCGACGATGCGGCGGCTGATCGGCAGACCCAGGCCCGTGCCCTGCGGGCGTTGCGCCGCGTCGCCGCCCTGGCGGAATTTCTCGAAGACCAGCGCCTCCTGGCCGGGCGGCACGCCGGGGCCGTTGTCCCGCACGGTGACGGCAACGGCATGGGGCGTCGCGCGCAGGCTCACTTCCACGCGGCCGCGCCCGGCCGGCACGAACTTGGCGGCATTCGACAGCAGGTTCACGAGCACCTGCATCAGGCGGTCGGCGTCGGCGCACAGCGGCGGCGCGGCGGGCGGCAGGTCCTCGACCACGCAGGCGCCGCGCTCGCGGAAGAGTTCCCCCGTGGTCTGCACGGCCTGGCGCACCAGCGCGCACAGGTCGACCTCGGCGCTGCGCCATTCGGCGGCGCCGGATTCGATCTTCGCCATGTCCAGCACCTGGTTGACCAGCCGCGTCAGGCGTTCGGCCTCGGCCACCACCAGGCCCAGGAAGCGCTGGCGCTCGGCGCCGTCCATCGCGGGGTCGTCGAGCATCAGCTCGGCCAAGGCGCGGATCGAGGTGAGCGGCGTGCGCAGTTCGTGCGTCACCGAGGACATGAAGTCGTCCTTGAGCGCATCCAGGCTCTTGAGCCGCTCGTTGAGGCCGCGCAGCTCGGCGGCCTCGCGCGAGGCCTCGTCGAGGATGCGCATCACGTCCTCGATCTCCAGCGTGTCCTCCTGCACCACGGAGGCAACCGCGACGCGCGCCGAAGCGCCGCCGATCGCGCCCGCGAGCCGCGTCTCGACGAACTGCACCAACCGCGCGTCGGCGACGATGCGCGCCGGCGCGTCCACGCCGCTGGCGCGCGCGTAGTCCTCCAGCAGCCGCGCCGTCGCATCGGCGCCGAGGAAGCGCGTGGCCAGGCCGCGCAGGTCTTCCAGCCGCGCGCGTCCGCGCCAGAAGACAGGCCCGCCGCCTGCGTGCGCCCCGCGCTGCAGCACATCGACGAACAGCAGCGCCTGGCTCGCCTCGCGCGCCGACGGCCGCCCGAGCAGCGAGACGCCGACGTACAGCACCGTGTTGGCCAGCAGGCTCCAGAAGAGCGCGTGCGTGAGGTTGTCCATCCCGCCCAGGCCCAGCAACCGCTCCGGCCGCAGCCAGCCGATGCCGAAGGGGCCGTGCGCGATGAAGTCCGGCGCGATCCAGCCGGACTTGGCGATGGAGGGAAGCATGAGCGTCCAGGCCCACAGGCCGAAGCCGGCGCCCAGCGCGGCGAGCGCCCCGTGGCGGGTGCCACCCCTCCAGTACATGCCGCCGAGCATCGCGGGCGCGAACTGCGCGACCGCGGCGAAGCTGATGAGGCCGATGCTGACCAGCGCGTAGTCCTCGCCCGCGATGCGGAAGTAGAGGTAGCCGAGCAGGAGGATCGCCACGATCACCGCGCGCCGGACGCGCAGCAGCAGGCGGCTCAGGTCGCGCGACGATCCCGCGCCGGCGCGCAGCAGCAGCGGCATGACCAGGTCGTTGCAGACCATGGTGGACACCGCGATGGCCTCCACGATGACCATGCCCGTGGCGGCCGAGAGCCCGCCCACGAAGGCGGCGAGCGCCAGGGCCTCCTGGCCGGCCGCGAGCGGCAGCGACAGCACGAAGGTCTCCGGGTTCTCCCGGCCGATGCCGAAGTGCAGCAGGCCGCCCAGCGCGATCGGCAGCACGAAGAGGTTGATGAGCAGCAGGTACAGCGGGAAGGCCCAGGTCGCGCGCCGCAGGTGGCGCTCGTCGACGTTCTCCAGCACCATCATCTGGAACTGGCGCGGCAGGAAGATCATTGACAGCATGGCCAGCAGCGTGAGGGCGAACCACTGGCCGCCCGCGAAGCCGGCGCCGTCCGCGCCGCCAAGGGTCAGCAGCCGCGCGAGCTCGGGCCGCGCGGCGGCCTGGCCGAAGAGATCGCCCGGCCCGCCGAACAGGCCCCAGACCACGAAGACGCCCACCGCGAGGAAGGCCGCCAGCTTGACCACCGACTCCAGCGCGATGGCGGCCACCATGCCTTCATGGCGCTGCGTCGTGTCCAGGCTGCGCGCGCCGAAGGCGACCGTGAAGCCGGCCAGCGCGAGCGCGATGTAGAGCGTGCCGTCGCGCCACCAGGCCAGCGCGGGCGCCGGCGCCGCGCCGGGCGCCGTGGTGAGCAGCGAATAGCCGCTGGCGATGGCCTTCAGCTGCAGCGCCACATAGGGCAGGATGCCCACCACCGCGACCAGCGTGACAGCCATCGCCAGCGCCGGGCTCTGGCCGTGGCGGGTGGCGATGAAGTCGGCGATGGAGGTGATGCGGTGGATGCGCGCGATGCGGATCATCTTGCGCAGCACCACCCAGGCCAGCAGCATCGCGAGCGTCGGGCCGAGGTAGATCGGCAGGAACCACAGGCCCGACGACGCCGCGCGGCCCACGCTGCCGAAGTAGGTCCAGGCCGTGCAATACACCCCCAGCGAGAGCGTGTAGACCCACGCATTGCCGATCAGCGAGCGGCCCTGGCGTGCCCGCCGGTCGCCGAAATGCGCCACGCCGAAGAGCAGCGCCAGGTACGCGAAGGAGGCGGCGATGACGGCGACCGGCGAGAGCATCTCAGGGCTCCCCCGGCGCCTCGGCCACCCACGCGGCCAGCGCGATCAGCAGGCCCCAGCCGGTGAACAGGGCCAGCGGCATGAGCGGCAGGCCCCACAGCGAGAGCGGCCGGTCCCACAGGGTGAGCAGCGGCACGTTCAGCAGCAGCCAGCCCAGGGCGAAGAGGGCGAGCAGGCGCTGCGATCGGCGGGTTTGCGTCATGGGATGGATCCATCGCCTACAAGGCGTCGAGCCGGAAGCGGCGATGCAGTTCACCGCGGAATTCGCGCACGATGCGCAGCGCGGCGCGCAGGGTCTCACGCTCCAGGGTGCCAAGTTCGCCCGGCCGCACGAGGTTGCCGGGTGTCCCGCCGGCCTGCTTCTGCCGCAACTGCTGCGTGAGCCGCAACTCCATCAGGTAATGCAACGCGTCGAGCGCGTCGCGCGCGAGCGCGGGTGCGATCCGCCGCCGCGCGACCAGCAGTTCGAGCCGCCGCGCCGTCCCGCTGGCGCGCAGGCGCTCCTGGAGCGCGAGCGCGCGCACGCCGTGCACGATGGGGAAGATGCCCAGCTTCTTGAGGTCCAGCGCTTCCTCGTCCCGATGCGGGCCGAGGCGGTGCCACCAGCCGGCCGGCTGGTCGAAGAGGTCGATCGCGGCGGCGAAGCGCGCGAGGAAGACATCCTCGCGATCGAGCACGAAGTCGAGATGGTCGAGCGCCCGCGCGAGCAGCCCCGCATCGCCCGCGACGGCCCTGGCGTCCATGAAGATGGCCAGGCGCATCGGCCCTTCGGCCTCGCCGCCGTGGACCCAGTCGCGCAAGGTGTCCTTGAAGCCGGCGAGCGGCTGCCGCCACAGCGGGTTCGTGACCATGATCCCGCCGGGGCAGGGCGGGTAGCCCAGGTCGGTGAGCGCGGCATTGAAGCGGCCGGCCGTGGCCTCCAGCCCGCGGGGGTCGAGGCCGTCGCGCAGCAGCAGCGCGTTGTCCTGGTCCGTCTTGAGGATCTGCTCGCCACGGCCTTCGCTGCCCATCACGAGCAGGCAGCTGTTGTCCGCCAGTTCGCGCGGCGCCAGCAGTTGCCAAAGCCGCGCGAAGAGCCGCGTGTTGCAGTCGCCGACGAAGCCCGCGATGGCGTCGATGCGGATGCCGCCTTCATGCAGCAGTGCGATGTCGGCGTCGAGCTGCACGGCCACGGCCGCCAGCGCGGCAACGTCCCCGGCCTGGCCGATGCGCAGCGAGAGCGCCTCCCGCCGGCTGTCCAGGGCCTGCCAGGGCATGGCCGCCGCCGCTCAGTGCCCGCTGGCGCTGGAGGCGCCGATGCCGGTTTCCGAACGCACCTGCTGCGCGATGAAGCCGGCCTTGTCGATCTCTCCGCGCTTGCTCGAATCGAGCAGCGAGAAGACCCAGATGCCCAGGAAGCCGATGGTCATGGAGAACAGGCAGGGCGAGGCATAGGGGAACAGCGCCGAGCCCTTCGGGTAGCCGAGCGTGGCTTCCCACACGGAGGGCGACACCACCGTCAGCGCGACCGAGGAGATCAGCCCCAGGAAGCCGCCGATCACCGCGCCGCGCGTGGTGCAGCCCTTCCACAGCACCGACATGAAGAGCACCGGGAAATTCGCCGAGGCGGCGATGGCGAAGGCCAGCGACACCATGAACGCGATGTTCTGCTTCTCGAACACGATGCCCAGCAGCACGGCCAGGATGCCGAGCGCCACCGTGGTGAAACGCGAGACGCGCAGCTCCGAGGCACTGTCGGCCTTGCCGTCCTTCACCACCGTCGCGTAGAGGTCGTGCGAGACGGCCGAGGCCCCCGAGAGCGTGAGCCCGGCGACCACCGCGAGGATGGTCGCGAAGGCCACCGCCGAGATGAAGCCGAGGAACACGTTGCCGCCGACCGCGTTGGCCAGGTGGATGGCCGCCATGTTGCCGCCGCCGAGCAGGCCGCCCTTGGCGTCCAGGAACTGCGGATTGGTCAGCACGAAGGTGATGGCGCCGAAGCCGATGATGAAGGTCAGCAGGTAGAAGTAGCCGATCCA
>CBIHOG010000017.1:0-91833 GCA_966211435.1 uncultured Variovorax sp.
CTTTGACCACATCCGAAACGAATTGCTCCGCATGGATGTAGAGAACTTTGGCGTCGGGCCGGTCGGCGAGCAGGCGGTTGCCGACAGCGTGCATCAAGTGGGTCTTGCCCAGGCCGACGCCGCCGTAGATGAAAAGCGGGTTGTAAAGATGGCCCGGCATGCCCGCGACGTGCATCGCCGCGGCGCGCGCCATGCGGTTGGCCGTGCCCTCGACAAGCGTGTCGAAAGTCAGGCCGGAATTCAGCCTGTTCTTGAATGCCGCGGTCGCCAGATCGTCGGCCGGACCCGGCATGTCACGCGGTACATCTGTCTCCGAAACGACGGCAAGCGAAACAGGCCGTGCCACGATTTCCCGAGGAGCAAGCGCTAACTCGATGATCACCGGCTGGCCGTAGAGCTTCTCCGCCATGGAGGCGATCTTGCCGGCGTACTGGGCTCGTATCCAGTCGAGCTTGAAGCGGTTCGCAACGAAAACGGTAACGCGTGAAAGGTCGTCCGCGACCCGTGCGGTCAACGGTTTGATCCACGTGTTGAACTGCTGCTCGGAAAGCTCCTGCGCGAGCTGGTCGACGCAGGCCTGCCAGAGGCTGTCACCGATGCCGTCACTCGGCATGGGTGCTCTGAAATGTGGTGTGTCCCTCGGGCATCTCTCGTCTTGGTATTGTGGATAGTCGCACCCGCGATGCGTCTTTGATTCTAACTTGTCAAAGGCTTATCCACACCATGGCGGAGGCCTCCGGCGGATGCGAAACCGGCCCGTCGCATTGTCGGAGGCTCGAATGTTTGCGATAATCGCGGGTTTCCCTGAAAACCTCTTGTGTGTTTCCGGGGTATTTACCGACGCCAAGCGGTTCGTGCCATGCACGGCGCCGCTTGGAAGTCTCTCAGGAAAAGCATCATGAAACGCACTTACCAAGCTTCCAAAGTCCGCCGCGCCCGTACCCACGGTTTTCTCGTCCGTATGAAGACCCGCGGTGGCCGTGCCGTCATCAACGCACGCCGCGCCAAGGGCCGCAAGCGCCTCGCCGTCTAAAACGGCACCCGTCGGCGCCGTTGCCAGCCGTCCCGCCATCACCGTCGTCCGGCGACTTGCGGTCGGCTCACATGCAGCGGCTTAAGACCCGCGCGCAATTCCAGGCCGTCCTTGCAGGTGCCACCGTGGCGCGAACCGCCCACTTCGCATTGCACCGTTGCGCGCTCGACGCTCCGTCAGGCGCGTCGCCGCTCTTCGCGACGCAGGATGTGTGGGTTGGAGCGATGGTGCCCAAACGCTGGGCTCGCCGCGCGGTCACCCGCAACGCGATCAAACGCCAGATCTACAACGTGAGCGCCGCCGCGTCCGAAGCCTCGTTGCCGCCGGGCGCGCACGTCGTGCGCCTGCGCGCGGGTTTCGATCGCAAGGAGTTTGTGAGCGCCACATCCGACAGGCTGAAGGCAGCCGTTCGTTCCGAGCTCCAGCAACTGCTGGAGCGCGCAGCCGCGGCGCAGGCACGATGATGCGTCGCCTGCTGATCGGACTCGTGAAGGCTTACCGGTTGCTGCTGAGTCCATGGCTTGGCCAGTCCTGTCGTTTCGAGCCCACCTGTTCCGTCTACGCCATCTCCGCCCTCGAAGAACACGGGGCGGCGGTCGGCAGCTATCTCACGCTTCGCCGCATCGCGCGATGCCAGCCTTGGTGCGAGGGCGGCCACGATCCGGTTCCTCGAAAGGCCCGGCGAGGGGCCCGGCATCCGGGTTCGCTGTCTTCCTTTCTCCCCCCCGACGACAAGAAGTCTTCTTCATGAACGATATACGCCGCACCATCCTGTGGGTGATTTTTGGTTTCTCGCTGGTGCTGCTGTGGGACCAATGGCAGGTCTACAACGGCAAGAACCCGACCTTCCTGCCCTCGACGAAGCCTCACGCCACCGCGTCGGCACCTGCGTCAGCCGGCGCCGCACCCGGTGCGGTGTCATCGGCCGGCACCTCCGTGCCTGGCGGCGTTCCGACTGCCACCGGCGATGCGACTGGCGCCGCGGCGGTTCCGGGCGGCATGACGCCACCGGCGAACGCGAGCGAAAAGGTGGTCGTCACGACCGACGTCTTGAAGCTTACCTTCGACACCGAGGGCGGTTCTCTGGTGCAGAGCGAGTTCATCCAGCACGATGACCTGACGGAGAAGGACAAGCCTTTCATCCTGCTCGACCAGAGTCCCAATCGCTTCTACGTTGCGCAGACCGGCTTGATCGGCGGCACCTTCCCGACGCACAAGACGCCGATGACCTTCACCGGCGAGCGGACGCTGAAGGATGGTGCGAACGACCTCGTGCTCCGCTTCGAATCGCCGGACTTGGGCGGCGTCAAGCTGGTCAAGACCTGGACGCTGAAGCGCGGTGCCTACGACATGGCGGTGCGCCATGAGATCGTCAACACCGGCGCCGTGCCGGTGTCGCCCCAGCTCTACCTCCAACTCGTGCGCGACGGCAACAAGCCGCCGGGCGAGTCGTCCTTCTATTCGACCTTCACCGGCCCGGCGGTCTACACGGAGGCCAAGAAGTACCAGAAGATCGACTTCAAGGACATCGAGAAAGGCAAGCTTGATTTCGTGAAGGAGTCGGCCAACGGCTATGTCGCGATGGTGCAGCATTACTTTGCGAGCGCATGGATCCTGGGCGACGGCATCCAGCGCGACTTGTTTGCGCGCAAGGTGGACAACAACCTCTACGCGGTCGGCATGATCACGGCGGCCGGCTCGGTGGCGCCGGGCACCAGCAAGGCGATCGACTCGAAGTTCTTCGTCGGACCGCAGGCCGAGAAGACCCTGGAAGCTGTCGCCCCGGGCCTCGAGCTGGTCAAGGACTATGGCATCTTCACCATCATCTCGAAGCCGCTCTATTGGCTGCTGGACAAGCTGCACGGCATTCTGGGCAACTGGGGCTGGGCGATCGTCGCGCTGGTGGTCCTGCTCAAGGCGGCTTTCTACTGGCTCAACGCCAAGGCCTACGCGAGCATGGCCAAGATGAAGGCCATCAATCCCAAGGTCATGGAGATGCGCGAGCGTCTCAAGGACAAGCCGCAGGAGATGCAGCAGGAGATGATGCGCATCTACCGCGAGGAGAAGGTCAACCCGATGGGCGGTTGTTTCCCCATCGTGATCCAGATCCCCGTGTTCATCGCGCTGTACTGGGTGCTGCTGTCTTCCGTCGAGATGCGGCATGCGCCCTGGATCGGCTGGATCCACGACCTCTCGGCGCCGGACCCGTGGTTCATCCTGCCCATCGTGATGACAGGGACCTCGCTGTTCCAGACCTGGCTCAATCCGACGCCGCCCGATCCGATGCAGGCCAAACTGATGTGGATCATGCCGCTCGCTTTCAGCGTGATGTTCGTGTTCTTCCCGGCCGGCCTGGTGCTGTACTGGATCACGAACAACGTGCTGTCGATCGCGCAGCAATGGTTCATCAACAAGCGGTTGGGTGTACTCGGCAAATAGTTGCCTGCTTGTTTTCACCGCTTCCATCAAGGGCCGCTTACGCGGCCCTTTTTGCTGAAAGAATCCTCTCCCATGCTTGCGCGTTCCTCCGACCCCATCGTCGCCATTGCGACTGCCTCCGGTCGCGGCGCCGTGGGTATCGTCCGCGTATCAGGCGCGCGCTTGGCGCCGTTGATGGACGCGATCTGCGGCCGCGATCTGAAGCCTCGCGAAGCGACGTACCTTCCCTTTCGCGATGCCGCTGGCGCACCGATCGACCATGGCTTGGCGATTCACTTCCCGGCACCCAACTCCTTTACCGGAGAGGACGTACTGGAATTGCAGGCACACGGCGGCATGGTGGTGCTGCAACTGCTTCTCGCTCGATGCCTGGAGGCGGCGGCCGCGACGGATGCGTCGACAGGATCGCCACGGCTTCCCGGCCTGCGCGTCGCCGAGCCCGGGGAGTTCAGCCAGCGTGCGTTTCTCAACGGCAAAATCGATCTGGCGCAGGCCGAGGCGATCGCGGACCTGATCGATGCCAGCACCGAGGCCGCGGCCCGCGGCGCCGGCCGCTCGCTGTCGGGTGCGTTTTCACAGGAAATCCATGTCTTGCGCGATGCGTTGATTCATCTGCGCATGCTAGTGGAGGCGACGCTCGATTTCCCGGAGGAGGAAATCGATTTCCTTCAAAAAGCGGACGCTGTGGGACAGCTTGCTTCCTTGCAGGTGCGGCTGGGCGGCGTCCAGCAGCGGGCACGCCAAGGCGCGCTGCTGCGCGAGGGCATCAAGGTGGTGATTGCCGGCCAGCCCAATGCCGGCAAGAGTTCGCTGCTGAACGCATTGGCGGGCGCGGAACTCGCCATCGTGAGTCCGGTTGCCGGCACCACACGCGACGTGGTGTCGCAGACGATCCAGATTCAGGGCGTGCCGTTGCATGTGGTCGATACGGCGGGTCTGCGCGACAGCGCTGACGAAGTGGAACAGATCGGGGTCTCCCGCGCATGGGGGCAGATCGAAGACGCAGACGCGGTGCTGTTCCTGCATGACTTGACGCGCATCGCGCAGGCCGACTACGCGCGGGCGGATGCGGAGATCACGCAAGTCCTGGGCGCGAAGCTGGCTGAGAGCGTTCCGATCCTGGATATCTGGAGCAAGCAGGACGCCGCGCTCATCGAGGCGCCGGCCGTCGGCATCAGCTTGTCTGCTCGAACTGGCTTCGGCATCGACGCACTGCGCAGCCGCCTCTTGAAGATCGCCGGCTGGCAAGCCGTGCCCGACGGCGTCTACCTCGCCAGGGCCCGCCACATCGCTGCCCTCTCGCGCGTCGGCGAACATCTTGGGCTCGCGGCCGAGCACCTTTCGTCGCCGTCTCCGGCACTCGACCTGCTTGCCGAAGAACTGCGTCTGGCGCAGAACGCGTTGAACGAAATCACCGGCGAATTCGGCGCTGACGACCTCTTGGGTGTGATCTTTTCCCGTTTTTGCATCGGTAAGTAAGTCAAACGTGTTAACTAATGTGTCATCTGTCACCTGTTTGTTGCGCGATCGCGGATACTTCGGAACGAATAGCGGGGTTTAACAACGATGCCATCCACCATTCAGGATCTCTGCCGCGCCATCGCGCAGAACACCAGCTACGACGCCTTTGCGCCGGCACTCAATCCCCAGCAGTGGGAAACGTTGGCCAGCTACCTGCAGCCTTTCGACCTGGCTGCGGGCCAAGTGCTTATCGATCAGGGGGCCAACGACCGGACCCTCTTTTTCATCGAAAGCGGCGCCCTCAGCGTGCATCTGATCGGAGACAAGGGGCAGATGCAACTTGCGATTCTCAATCCGGGTTCCGTGGTCGGCGAAGGCGCATTCTTCTCCCGGGCGCCGCGCTCCGCCAACGTGGTTTCCACGGGCTCGGCGCGCGTCTGGCGCCTGACGGCGATCCGCTTCGCGGAAATGTCCAACAGGCAACCCAACCTTGCATTGGAACTGGTCTTGGCGCTTGGTGCCGTGATCGCCAAGCGGATGGTCAACAAGCCGAAGCGTGTCGCGGTGACCTGAGCATCCCGGCCGGGGCTGCAGCAGTTTCGAGGATTCAAGATGACCGTCGCGTGCGCTGATTGCCAGACCGAGAACCGCGACGGCGCCAAGTTCTGCAGGGGCTGCGGACGTCGCCTTGTGGCCCTTGCGTCGGCGGGTTCGGCACAAGCCGCGGAGCCTTGGCCGCCGACCCAGCGCCTGCCCCTCCCGGCATCGGTGGCGCCCGCGGGTTTGTTCGCTCCCGAGGAAGCCGGCGTGGCACCTGCAATGCCGCGACCCTCGCCGGCACGTCCGGCCAAGCCTGCCGCCGCAGCGTCGCGCACTTCGTCCGTCCCTACATCGAGCGTCGCGCGCCCCGCGCCGCGCAAGGCGCGTGGCAAGCCTGCACGCCACATCAGCCTTGTCTGGACCTGCGCATCCATCGTGCTGGCCATCGGCATCGCGATCCTTGCGGCTGGTGCCTGGTACATCGCCAAGAAGCAGGCCGCCGAAACCCCGCTGCCGCCGACCATCGTAGCGACGCCGCCACTTCGTATAGAGCCGCCCGCGGTCGCACCAGTCATACCGCCGGCTCAACCTGCGCCGCCACCGGTTTCGGCAGCTCCGCCAGCGGCAGCAGCTGAAACCGTCCCCGCTGCCGCCCCGCCGCCAAGGATTGCCGAAGCGGCTGCGCCGAAGCCGAAAAAATCACCGCCCTCCGCAGCTCCGGCTTCGTTGTCACCGCCCGCCCCGGCGGTCGTGGCGCCGACCCCTCTGGCGGCGCCGGCTCCAACCCCTGAACCCGCTGCCCCCCCAGACCCTCAGTCGGCCTGCCAGGGCCTTGGCTTCTTTGCTCGGGCGCAATGCATGGTCACGCAATGCGCCAAGGCAGACTACAAAGCGCATCCCGCCTGCGAAGCCGTGCGGCGCCAGCAGCAGATCGATGAAGAGAAGCGCAATCCGAGCCTGCTGAACTGAGGAAGGGGACGCACGCCGTTCCTTCAGCCTTTGTGGAGCTTGTCAATCGCTACGGCGAGCGCGCCGGGCTTCCCGGACAGAACCAACGTGTCGCCATCGGCGAGTACTGTCTCGTCGGAAGTCTCGGCCGCTTTGCCGTCCCGACGCCGCAGACTCGCGACGCGAACGCCCAGAGCCTGTAACGCGAGCTTCGCTAGCGGTTGGCCGATGGCTCCGGCGCCCGCGGTGAGCGTGAAGCTGTTGAGCCGCTCATGGTCGATTTCATCGGCGTTGTCGTCGTCCGCGCCGTGAAAGTAGCCGCGCAGCAGGTTGTAGCGTGCGTCGCGCTGGTCCTGCACCACCCGGATCACGCGGCGCATCGGAACGCCCACCAGCGCCAGCGCGTGGCTCGCGAGCATCAGAGAGCCCTCTATCGCTTCTGGCACGACCTCGGCGGCGCCGGCTGCCTGGAGCTTCTCCAGATCGCGATCGTCGCGCGTGCGCACGATCACCGGTACTTGCGGCGCATGGACTCGGGTGTTGGCCAGCACCTTGAGTGCACCTGGCACGTCTTGGTATGTGATGACCACTGCACTGGCTCGCGCAAGTCCCGCCGCCATCAGTGCCTGCATGCGCGCTGCGTCACCGAACACGACGGAGTCGCCCGCTGCCGCGGCCTGGCGCACGCGGTCCGGGTCCAAGTCCAGCGCCAGGTAGGGAATGCCTTCGCGCTCCAGCATTCGGGCGAGGTTCTGACCGCATCGTCCATAGCCGCAGATGATCACGTGGTCGGCCGTGTTGATGGTCTTGCGCGCGATCGTGGTCATCTGCAGCGATTGCTGCAGCCAGTCGCTCGCGACCAGCTTCCGCACGATGCGGTTGCTGTACAAGATGATGAAAGGCGTCGCGAGCATCGAGAGCACCATCGAAGCCAGAACGGGGCTCAACAGCCAGTTGGGAAGCAGCTCCTGGCCCTGGGCGAGCGTGAGCAGGACGAAGCCGAATTCGCCCGCTTGCGCGAGATAGAGGCCCGTGCGCAGCGAGATGCCGGTGGTTGCCCCGAGCGCGCGAGCCAGCAGCATGACCAGCACCAGCTTGAAGATCAGCGGAATCAGGAGCAGCAGCGCGATCAGCGCCCAGCGTTCAACCACGACATGCCAGTCGAGCGACATGCCGATCGTGATGAAGAAGAGCCCCAGCAGCACATCGTGGAAGGGCCGGATGTCGGTCTCCACCTGGTGCTTGTATTCGGTCTCCGACACCAGCATGCCAGCGACGAAGGCGCCGAGGGCCAGGCTCAATCCCGCGAGTTCGGTCAGCCAGGCCAGACCGAGCGTCACGAGCAGAAGGTTGAGCATGAACAACTCTTCGCTGCGTCGTCGGGCCACGATGGTGAGCCACCAGCGCATGATGCGCGGCCCGCCGTACAGCAGCAGCCCGACCAGAAAGGTCGCCTTGAGCAGCGCAAAGGTCAGCGCTTTCAAAAGCGTCTCCGGCGGCGCACCGAGCGCGGGAATCAGCACCAGCAACGGCACAACGGCCAGATCCTGGAACAGCAGCACGCCCATCACGCGCTTGCCGTGCTCGCTGTCGAGTTCCAGGCGTTCCGCCATCAGCTTGACGACGATCGCCGTACTGCTCATGGTGAGTGCGCCCGAAAGCACCAGAGCGGTCTGCCAGCCGAGCTGCCATGCCGGGGGCAGCCAGATCGCGATCGCCAATGCCCCGGCGGTAGCGATCGCCATGGTCAGCATCACCTGCAACAGGCCGAGCCCGAACACGTGGCGGCGCATGGACCTGAGCTTCGGCAAGCTGAACTCCAGGCCGATCACGAACATGAGGAAGACGACGCCGAATTCACCCAGGTGGCGGATGCCCTCGGAATCCTGGGTCAGAGCGAGCGTGTGCGGGCCGATCAGCACGCCCGCCAGCAGATAGCCCAGCATCGGCGGCAGCTTGAGGGACCTGCAGATGACCACGCCAATCACGGCGGCCAGCAGGAACATCAGCGTCAGGTCGAGAGAGGACATGGCTGGATGCTAGCAACACGTGTGCCCTGGCCGTTGAGGGAATTCGCCGCTGCGGTATCGCTCGAAGGCCTGACCGATAAAATCCCGCGATGAGTTCCCGCGCCCCAATCGTTGACCCGGCCGATTCCGAAGCACTGCTGGCGCGCGCCCGGCTCACCTTCGACATCGAAGCCGCCGCCGTGCTCGGCCTCAAGAATCGCCTCGGGCCGAGCTTTCCTCTCGCGGTACGGAAGATCCTCGAAGTGCGTGGCCGGGTGGTCGTCATGGGCATGGGCAAGAGCGGCCACGTCGGCCGCAAGATCGCTGCCACGCTCGCATCGACCGGTACGCCGGCGATGTTCGTGCACCCGGCGGAGGCCAGCCACGGCGACCTGGGGATGATCAAGCCGGTCGACCTCGTGCTGGCGATTTCGAACAGCGGCGAAGTGGAGGAGCTCACGACCATCCTGCCCGTCGTCAAGCGGCAGGGTGTGCCGTTGATCGCGATCACCGGCGGCGCTGATTCGACGCTTGCGCGTCATGCGGACATGGTGCTCGATTCGGGCGTCGACAAGGAGGCCTGTTCCCTCAACCTCGCACCAACGGCGAGCACCACTGCTCAGATGGCCCTGGGCGATGCGCTGGCGGTGGCGCTGCTCGACGCTCGGGGCTTCGGTGCCGAGGACTTCGCGCGCTCCCATCCGGGCGGTGCCCTCGGGCGGAAGCTGCTGACGCACGTGAGCGACGTCATGCGGAAGGGGCAGGATGTTCCGCGCGCCACCCCTGAAATGAATGTGAGCGAGCTGATGCGGGCCATGAGCGTGCAAGGCTTCGGCGCCGCGGCCGTCATGGGGTCGGACGGCCGCGCGATCGGGATCTTCACGGACGGCGATCTGCGCCGGCTCGTCGAGACCGGTGCAGACCTGCGCACCGCGACCGCCGCTGAAGTGATGCATCGCGCGCCGCGAACCATTCGCGCCGGCGCGCTGGCCGTCGAGGCAGCGGAGTTGATGGAGCAGCACGGCATCACTCGGCTCTTCGTGACAGATGCGGACGATCTGCTGGTGGGCGCTCTCAACACCCACGACCTGATGCGCGCGAAGGTCATTTGATGCCCATCGATTTCAAGGCGGAGACATTGCTTGCCGCGCAGGAGATCCGCATTGCGTTCTTCGACGTCGATGGCGTGCTCACCGACGGCGGCGTCTACTTCAGCGAGCACGGAGAAACGCTCAAGCGCTTCAGCATCCTCGATGGCTATGGCCTCAAGCTGCTGCGCCTCGCCGGCATCACGCCGGCCGTGATCACGGGGCGCGATTCAAAGCCGCTGCGCGTGCGACTGCAGGCGCTCGGCATCCAGCATGTACGCTACGGCACCGAGGACAAGCTGCCGGCCGCGCAAGCCATGCTGGCGTCGCTCGGGCTCGATTGGCTGCAGGCGGCGGCGATCGGCGATGACTGGCCGGACCTTCCGGTGCTGAGCCGTGTCGCTTTCGCTTGCGCACCAGCGAACGGGCATGCCGAGGTTCAGGCCATCGCCCACTACGTGACGACGGCGCGTGGTGGCGAGGGCGCGGCGCGCGAGTTCTGCGATCTGTTGCTGACGGCCGGCGGGCACTATCGCCGGCTGCTCGATGCGGCGCGGGGCCCCGCCGCATGAGGCCGGCCCTGAGCTTGTTGCGTGACGGCTTCGACCGGCTCACGATCTACTTGCCGATCATTTTGACCGCGGCACTTGCGCTTGGCACCTATTGGCTGGTTCGCAATGCGCCCAGATTGCTTGAACCCTCGGCAAAGGAAGCGCCGACGCACGAGCCGGATTTCTTCATGCGCGGCTTTGTCATCAAGAACTTCCTGCCCAACGGCGAACTCCGCAGCGAGCTCTTCGGCAAGGAAGGCCGCCACTATCCTGACACCGACACGATGGAGGTCGACCAGGTGCGATTGCGCTCCATATCGCCAGACGGCCTGACCACCCGGGCGACTGCAAATCGCGGCCTGTCCAATGGCGATGGAACTGAGATCCAACTTTTCGGCAATGCCGTCGTGGTACGGGAGCCCGCGACCGGGCCAGATGGCAAGCCCCTGCCCCGCCTTGAATTTCGTGGAGAGTTCCTGCACGCCTATACGGACACCGAGCGCGTGAAATCGAACAAGCCCGTAACCTTGATCCGCGGGGCGGATCAGTTCACGGCTGACTCGATGGACTACGACAGCCAGACCGGCGTCGCCAATCTTCAAGGCCGTGTCAAGGGCCTGCTGATGCCGCCGGCGGCGCAGAGCGGAGCGCGGCGCTGAGCACACCGCTCGTCTTCATCACGGGCGCGTCCAGCGGCATCGGACAGGCGCTGGCTTCGCGCTTTTACGAGGCGGGATACCGTCTCGCGCTGGTCGCGCGGCGCACGGCAGAGATCGAAGCATGGGCTGGTGCCCGGCAATTGGCCGCGGATCGCTACCAAATCTACGGCGCGGATGTCGCCGAGGTCGACAGCATCATCACCGCAGGTATCGACTGCATCACGCGACTGGGCATTCCAGATGTCGTCGTGGCAAATGCCGGCATCAGCGTGGGCATCGACACGGCGGAGCGTGGAGACCTCGACGTTCTTGCGCGCACCGTCATGGTCAACAACGTGGGCTTGGCCGCTACCTTTCATCCCTTCATCAGGGCCATGAGTGCGCGCGGAAGCGGCCGCCTGGTCGGCATCGGCAGTGTTGCGGCCATCCGCGGGCTTCCCGGCCATGGCGCGTACTGCGCCAGCAAGGCAGGTGTGGTGGCGTACTGCGAAAGCCTGCGCGGCGAGCTTCGCGGAACCGGCGTGAAGGTTGTGACGCTCTTGCCAGGCTATGTCGCCACGCCTCTCACCGAGGGCAATCAGTACAGCATGCCCTTTCTGATGACGGCAGACGATTTTGCCGAACAAGCCTTTCGCGCGATCGATGCCGGCACGAGCTACCGGGTGATTCCCTGGCAGATGGGCGTCGTTGCCAAGCTCATGCGCATGCTGCCGAACGCATTGTTCGACCGCGCGGTCCAAGGCCGCGGCCGCAAGAAGCGGCAAGGCGAGTAGGGCGAATGCCCCACCTTCCGGATCTGGAGCAAGCATGAAAAAAGGCTCCTCGAGGAGCCTTTTCATCGGAGGAGCGGATGCTGATCAGTAGCCGCTGTTACCGCCGCCGCCATAGCCGCCGCGACCGCCGCCGCCGCCACCACGCGGGCCCGCGCCGTAAGGACTGCGGAAACCGCCATCACCGCCACCGCCGCCGCTGCGACCACCACCACCGTAGCCGCCACCGCCACCGCCATAGCCGCCACCACCGCTGCGACCCCCGCCACCGCCGCCGCCATAGCCGCCACCACCACCGCCGCCGTAGCCGCCGCCACCACCATAACCGCCGCCGCCGCTGCGCGGGGGACGGGCTTCCATGGGGCGTGCTTCATTCACGACTACGCTGCGGCCGCCGAGGGGCTGACCGTTCATGCCGTTGATGGCAGCTTGCGCTTCCGCATCGCTGCCCATTTCGACGAAGCCGAAACCCTTGGAGCGGCCGGTGTCGCGCTCCATCATGACCTTGGCGCTCGTCACCGCACCGAATTGGCCGAAGGCCTGCTCGAGATCACCGTCGCGTACCGAGTAAGGCAGGTTACCGACGTACAGTTTGTTGCCCATCAAGGGACTCCTATAAACACATCAAGAAAAGCGATGGAGTCCCGAGAGCACCACCCAAACGAAAGAGCCGCCGAGTTGCGCGAAACTGTCCGATCACCCAATCACCCCCTCCAAATTCTGAAGGGAGGCTCGTGCATTATGGGTGAAATACGAAAAGCGCAAGTAGGAATTTGCCCCCAGCACGATCGTTCTCAAAATATTTGAGAAGCTAGCGCCTGCTTACTTGTTTCAGCAAGAGGGCCGCTACAATTGCGCGGTCATTGGGGAGTAGCCGCCTTCCATCGCGAGAAGGGTTTGCGTCAACAGACTTGTCCTGCCCCAGCAGGACATGGCGCATGCAGCAGCCAGCCTGGCGAGACCTTTGACCGTGCGACTTCGGGATTCGGCCGAAGGTGTCGCACGGTCAATTGCGTCCTTCGGCCAGAGGAATCCCTTTTCATGGAAGCTTTTTTCGTTGCAACCGGCGTCGTCGCGCTCGCCGAGATGGGTGACAAGACCCAACTGCTCTCTCTTGTGCTGGCCGCGCGGTTTCGCAGGCCCTGGCCCATCGTGCTGGGAATCCTTGTCGCCACGGCATTGAATCACGCGCTTGCGGGCGCGGTGGGGAACTGGATCACCCATTACCTCGGCCCCGTCGTGCTACGCTGGATTCTGGGCGGCTCCTTCATCGCCATGGCGCTTTGGATGCTGATACCTGACAAGCTCGACGACGACGAACTGCCCAAGGCGTCGCATTTCGGCGTGTTCGGTACCACCCTGGTCGCCTTCTTCCTCGCCGAGATGGGTGACAAGACGCAGATCGCGACGGTGATGCTCGCCGCGCGCTACGTCGATGCGTACGCATGGGTCGTGTTCGGGACGACGCTTGGCATGATGCTGGCGAACGCACCGGTAGTGTGGCTGGGCGAGCGCATCGTCAAGCGCGTGCCGATCAAGCTCGTGCACAGCATCTCCGCCGTGATTTTCCTCGTGCTCGGCATTGCCGCGTTGATAGGCTGGGGCTGAGCGGCATATACTCCCGCACGCGCCGATTTGCTCCAGCTTGCGGGCGCTTAACAAATGCAGCTAAAGACGGATGCCGGACCCGGCTCGTTTTTGGCGAGGCCGGGTTTTTTCATTCATGTCGTTGGTCGTCACTCCGCAATCGATGCACTTCACGGGCCCGCTGGCGCTCAGCAGCGGCGCGTCGATCTCCGATTACACACTCGCGTACGAGACCTACGGCAAACTCGACGCCGCGCGTGGCAATGCGGTGCTCGTGTGCCACGCACTCAATGCCTCGCACCATGTAGCGGGTGTCTATGAGGGACAGGAGAGATCCGAAGGCTGGTGGGACAACATGATCGGTCCCGGGAAGCCCGTGGATACCGATCACTTCTTTGTCATCGGCATCAACAATCTGGGATCCTGCTTCGGTTCGACCGGCCCCATGCATGCGAACCCCGCGACGGGCCGGGCCTACGGCGCGGACTTCCCCGTTGTGACCGTCGAAGACTGGGTCAACGCACAGGCGGCGCTACTCGACGCACTGGGCATCCGGACCCTCGCGGCAGTGATCGGCGGCAGCCTCGGCGGCATGCAGGCGCTCTCCTGGACCTTGCAGTATCCCGGGCGCGTGCAACATGCCGTTGTCATCGCGAGTGCACCCAGCCTGACGGCGCAGAACATCGCCTTCAATGAGGTGGCACGCCGCGCGATTGTCACCGACCCCGACTTCAATGGCGGCCACTTCTACGAACACGGCGTGGTTCCCAAGCGCGGACTGCGCATCGCCCGCATGATCGGCCACATCACTTACCAGAGCGACGATGTGATGAATGAGAAGTTCGGCCGCGCCTTGCGCACGGCTGTCGAAGGCACGGCTGGAAGCACGGACTTCCGCTATTCGACCCAGGAAGTCGAGTTCCAGATCGAAAGCTACTTGCGCCACAACGGCGACAAGTTCAGCGAGTACTTTGACGCCAACACCTATCTGCTCATCACCCGAGCGCTCGACTACTTCGATCCCGCGCGTGCGCACGGAGGCGACCTGCGTGCTGCGCTCGCAAGGGCCACGGCGAAATTCCTCCTGGTGAGCTTCACCACCGACTGGCGCTTTTCGCCAGCGCGCAGCCGCGAGATCGTGAAGGCACTACTGGATAACCGCCGCAACGTGAGCTACGCGGAAATCGACGCGCCTCACGGGCACGACGCCTTCTTGCTCGATGACGTGCGCTACATGGGTGTCGTGCGCTCGTACTTCGAGCGCATCGCGAAAGAACTGGACCCCGGGACGGTTGCAGCATGAGCGACCGGGACACTCAGCAGCTCATCGCACAACTCGTGCCGGAGGGCTCGCGCGTGCTCGACCTTGGCTGCGGCGACGGGGCCATGCTCGATTTCCTGCAGCGCGAACGCGGCTGCAGCGGCTACGGCGTCGAGATCGCGGACGGCAACGTGCTGAAGTGCGTACGGCGCGGCGTCGACGTAATCCAGCTCAACCTCGACGAAGGCCTGGCGATGTTCGACGACGCATCTTTTGATGTCGTGCTGCAGATCGACACGCTGCAGCACTTGCGCAACGCGGAAGTGATGCTGCGCGAAACCGCGCGTGTTGGACGCACCGGTATCGTCGCGTTCCCGAACTTCGCCCACTGGCCGAACCGCATCAGCGTCGCGCGGGGGCGTATGCCGGTCACGCGGCGCCTGCCCTACCAGTGGTACGACACGCCGAACATCCGCGTCGGCACCTTCAAGGACTTCGAGGTGCTGGCGCGCAAGAACCGCCTGCGCGTCCTCGATGCCTTCGGCCTGGAAGCTGGGCGTGTCGTCCGCTGGCTGCCGAACGCGCGTGCCAGCACGGCGCTCTTCAAGTTCGAGCGAGATCGTTAGCGACGTCCCGCCCCGAACATGGCTTTCACGCTCGCGGAGCCCTGCCGCAGCGAACTCTTGATCAAGAAGAGCCGCTTCATCGGATGTGTGCAGCCGGTGGTGGATCGCGCTGCGGCGCAGACGGTGATCAATGGGTTGCGCGGCGACCATCCCACCGCGGCGCATGTGTGCTGGGCCCTGATGGCGGGCGGCCAGTCGGCGGCCAACGACGACGGCGAGCCCGGCGGTACCGCCGGACGACCGATGCTCGAAGTGCTGCGTCACCATCAACTCGAAGGCGTGCTGGCGACGGTGGTGCGCTATTTCGGCGGTGTCAAGCTGGGTGCCGGCGGTCTCGTGCGTGCCTACACCGACAGCATCGCGCAGGCGGTGGCCGGTGCCGCCTTGGTTCCGCTGGTGCGGCAACGCGCGATGCGATGTGCCGTGCCCTATGCGCTCGAAGGCCTGTTGCGCCGCGAACTCGCGCTGGCCGGCGCTGCCCTCGGCGAGGTGCGCCACGACAGCGTGGTGCACTTCTCGTTTACCTTGCCCGACCCATCCGCCCCTGGCTTCATCGCAAGGGTCGATGACGCGGCGCAAGGGCGCGTCGCCTGGCTGCCGGCGTGAGCCTTCGCGCAGGCGCCGCGCGCTCGGGCACCGCCATCGCGAACACGCCGCGCGGGGCAACCGGCACCGGCCCGTCGTCGGGTCCGCGCCGTGCCATCTCGGCCGTCACGATGCCGGTCGGGACCGCGAGCACGCCCCAGCCCAGCAGCATCATCACGGAGGCGATCGCGCGTCCCAGGTCGGTCTTGGGCACTAGATCGCCGAAGCCCACGGTGGCCATGGTCGAGATGGCCCAGTAGACCGCGACCGGAATGCTGGTGAAGCCATGCGCCGGCCCCTCCACGACATACATCAGCGTGCCCATCACGAGCACCACCAGCATCACGAAGCCGACGAATACCGTGATCTTCCGCCGGCTCGCCGCGACGGCCGTCACTAGCGCACGGTACTCGACGGAATAGCGCGACAGCTTGAAGATCCGGAAGACGCGCAAGAGCCGCAGGATGCGCACGTCGATCAGGTAGGCGAATTCGGGCGCGAGCGCGACGAGGAAGGTCGGCAGCAGCGCCAGCAGGTCGATCACACCGTAGAAGCTCAGCGCGTAGCGAAGGGGCTTGTTCACGCATGCAAGGCGGCCGAGGTACTCGAGCGTGAAAAGCACGGTGACAACCCATTCGAAAACGCCGAACGCGGTGCCCGCGCGCTCGCGTATGGACTGCACGCTGTCGAGAATCACGACAGTCACGCTGGTCACGATCACCGCAATCAGCACCAGGTCAAACCATCGCCCTGCGCGCGACTCCGATTCGAAGATTACCGAGAACAGCGCGCGGCGCCATCCGCTTGCGGGCTTGCCGAAGCGCATGTCGGAAAGCGCGGGATCGGCGGCCGCTGTCGCGGGCGCGGTGTTCGTCATCATCGTCCGCCGTTTGAAGTACAAGAGGACGCCATTGTCGGTGCGGCGTTTAAGACCACGAAAGTTCCAAACCAGCAGCGTTCGGGATGTATTCGGTTACGCATCTTGCGCAATGAAGTGGGGCGGGGCACGAGGGGGTTCATACGATAGCCCTTTTGAGGAGCTTCCCCTTTGGCCACACAGTCCCCCTTCTTCGGCAAGCGTGAGCGCGAAGCCGACACACTACCCTCCCGCCCTGCGCCGCTGATGGGTTCCGGCACCAACCTTTCGGGCGCTCCGGTCAACTCCTCGGCGCTCAATTCGCAAGCCGCGAGCGCAGCGGCCAGTGCCGCGGTAAAGGAAGGCGGCAGCAAGCTGACCGTCGGCCCCAACATCAAGCTCAAGGGTGTCGAGATCACCGATTGCGACACGCTGGTCGTCGAAGGTCTGGTGGAGGCGACGATGGATTCGCGCGTCATGCAGATCGCCGAGCAGGGAGCCTTCAAGGGCTCGGCTCAGATCGACATCGCGGAAATCCGCGGCCTCTTCGACGGCAATCTCACCGTGCGCGAGAAGCTTGTCATTCACTCCACAGGCAAGGTGACCGGGAAGATCCGCTACGGCAAGATCGTGATCGAGGAAGGCGGCCAAGTCTCCGGTGAAATCAGCTCCGGCACCTCGTCGACGGGCAGCACCAGCAAGCCCGCGCTGCAAGCAGCGATCGCCTGACGGCGCATCCCGCTTAACCCAGGCATTGAATCAAGGCACCGGCTGCGGCCGGTGCCTTTTCTTTTGCGCCGTTGATGAAGTAGATGAAGACGTCGCGCGAGTTCGCCGTGGGCTTCGCATCTTCGATGCGTGGCAAGTGCTCGGGATGGCCGCCGGCGGCCCAGGTCTTCGCTGCCTTGGCCCACCCATCAAGGGCCTTGGGTGCGTACCCGTTCTTGAGCTTCGCATCGCTGTTCATCAGGCGGGCGTAGGCGAAGTCGGTGGTCAAGTCCGCGAAGGAAGGAAACTTATCCGAATCGGTGAACACCGTCGCCACCTTGTGCTTGCGCGCGAGCGCGAGGAATTCGAGCGTGCGGAAGCTTTCGTTTCGCACATCCAGCACATGGCGCAGCGCGCGGCTGCCTTCCTTCTTCGGCAGCAATTCCAGGAAGGCGGCGAAGTCCTCCGGATCGAAGACCTTGGTCGGCATGAACTGCCACACGATCGGCCCGAGCTTGTCGCCCAGCTCGACGATGCCGCTCTCAAGGAAGCGCGTGATCGATTCACCCGCTGTCGCGAGCAGCTTCCGGTTGGTCGCGAAGCGCGAGGCTTTCAGCGAGAAGATGAAGCCCTCGGGCGTCTCGTCATGCCACTTCCTGAAGGTCGGTGGCTTGAACGTGCTGTAGTAGGTGCCATTCACCTCGATGGACGTGAGCTGCCGGCTGGCGTAGTTCAGTTCCTGCGCGTGCGGGAGACCGGCGGGATAGAAGTTGCCGCGCCAGGGCTCGTAGGTCCAGCCGCCGATGCCGACGCGGATGCGTTGGGTGGAGGTGCTGCGCGAAACTTCGGTCTTGGTGCTCATGACTTCCTTCGGTGGCGGGCGATGAAGAGCGGGAGGCATGGGTTTTTATCGCATTCGCGCCACGCGGTCATCCGCGCACGATTCGGCAAGACGCACTAACATCATTGACCCACTCCGCCAAGAACGCCATGAACGCACCCCTCCACCGTGAACTGCCCGCCGGCCTGCTCGACGCCGAGCGCGCCCTGTCCGACGTCTCGTCCCAATGGGACAACGACATCGTCAAGCAACTCACCGACTACATCGCCATCCCCGCGAAGTCGCCTGGCTTCGACAAGGAATGGGCGCAGCACGGCCACCTGGAGACCGTGTTGCGCAATGCCGCGGCCTGGGTCGAGGCGCAGAAGGTCGAGGGGCTGAAGCTGGAGATCGTGCGCCTCGAAGGCCGTACCCCCGTGCTCTTCTTCGAAGTACCGGCGAGCGGCACCGACATGCAGGAGACGGTCCTCATGTACGGCCACCTCGACAAGCAGCCCGAATTCACCGGATGGCGCAACGACCTCGGCCCATGGACGCCCAAGTATGAGAACGGCCTGCTCTATGGCCGCGGCGGCGCGGATGACGGCTATGCCGTCTACGCGAGTATTGCCGCCGTGCAGGCGCTCAAGGCACAGGGCGCGGTGCATCCGCGTATCGTGGGCCTGGTCGAGACCTGTGAGGAGTCAGGCTCCTACGATCTGCTGCCCTACGTCGACGCGCTGCGTCCGCGCCTGGGCGAGGTGGGCTTGGTGATCTGCCTCGACTCTGGCGCGGGCAACTACGACCAGCTCTGGCTCACGACTTCATTGCGCGGCATGGCCAGCGGTACCTTGAAGGTCGAGGTTCTCACCGAGGGCGTGCATTCGGGGGATGCCTCTGGGCTGGTGCCTTCCAGCTTCCGCATCATGCGCCAGGTGCTCGATCGCCTGGAAGACAGCAAGACCGGACGGCTTCTTCCTGAAAGCTTCCACTGCACCGTGCCGACGGAGCGTCTTGCGCAGGCCAAGGCGACGGCAGCCATCCTGGGCGAGGAAATCTACAAGCGCTTCCCGTGGGCGCACTACGACTGCGGTGGCTCGACGGCCTTCGCCTTGCCCACCACCACCGATCCGGTCGAGGCGCTGCTCAACCGCACTTGGAAGCCCACGCTTTCGGTTACCGGTGCCGAAGGCTTCCCGGCGCTGAAGGACGCGGGCAATGTGCTGCGGCCCTACACCGCCTTCAAGCTGTCGCTGCGCCTGCCTCCGCTGGTCGATGCAGACCAGGCTGTGCGTGAACTGAAGACGCTGCTGGAAGACAACGCGCCCTACCAGGCCAAGGTCACCTTCGACAGCAACGGTGGCGCGACGGGATGGAACGCACCCGATACCGCGTCGTGGTTCGAACATGCGCTCAATGCCGCGTCGCAGGCACACTTCGGTGCCAGTTGCGGCTACATCGGCCAAGGCGGCACGATCCCGCTCATGAACATGCTGAGCATCGGCTTCCCGAAGGCTCAGATGATGGTATGCGGCGTGCTCGGTCCGAAGAGCAATGCGCACGGCCCAAACGAATTTCTGCATGTGCCCTACGCGAAGAAGCTGACCGCAGCCGTCGCGGAGGTCATCGCCGCGCTGCCGGCGGCTCACGCCGCCCAGGCCTGACACTGCGCGCGCTGTCCCCGCCAGGGGCATCGTCGCTGCGTCAGCCTTTCTGAAGCAGGCCGCTGAGCGAGGAGAGCAGGTCCTCGTGATTGCCCAGGCCTTCGGCCGGTACGTGGCCCTTCGGCGTGAGCTGGTCGATGAGCGTCGGCAGCAGGGTGGCGAGCATGGGCAGCAGCATCGCGGGGTTGATGCCCAGCTTCTGAGCGATGCCCGACACCACGTCGCTGCCCAGCGCCTCCTGCAATTGGCCACCGGAAATGGGCGCGTTCTCGCCCTTGCCGATCCATGAGCCGATCACATCGCCCATGCCGGCCTGTTCAAACTTCGAGACCAGTCCGCCAAGGCCGCCCTGTTCTCCGTTGTTGGCCAGCAGGCCGCCCAGCGCGCCTGCCAGACCACCCAGGTCGCCAAAGCCGCCGGGATCGCCACCTTGCGGCTGCGCGCCGCCGAGCACCTGGCCGAGTACCGAATCGAGCAATCCCATGATGGGCTCCTGAAAGAAAGTTGGTGGGTGCCCTACTTCACTCGTGGCGGGCGCTTGGGCAGGAGCGGCTCGCTCACGCCCTGCACGCCAATGAGGCCGAGCACGGTCACCAAGGCATTCTGCGCGCCCTTCCAACCGTCTGTCACGTCGATCCATTCGGAGAGCGCGTGAAAGCCGCCGGTCTTGCCACCACCTCCGATGATGATGGCCGGGATGCCGAGAGACATCGGCACGTTCGCGTCGGTGCTGGCGCCCGACAGCAGCGTCTTGTGGCCGAACGCGCTGTTCGACCGGATGGCCGCCTCGACGATCGGCGAATCCGACGGTGTGCGCCCGCCCGGCCGGTCGCCGATCAGCTTGCTGGCAACCGAGAGGGTCGTCACGCCCCAGCGCCTGTTCTCTTCGGCCACCGCTTCGTCGATTGCGCTCAGGACCTTCTTCTCCGTCTCGAGGAGTGCCGCCATGTCGTCGGAGCGGATGTCGATGGCCATGCGCGCATCCGGCGCAATGGTGTTGACGGATGTTCCGCCGCCAACCGTACCGACCGTGAAGGTCGTCTTAGGAAAGCTGGGCGTCCTGATCTCCGCGATCTTGGCGATCGCCCGGCCCATGCCATGGATGGCGCTCGGGACCTGCCCGAAGGCCGCATAGCTGTGGCCGCCGGGCCCCTTGAAGCTGACTTCGTAGCGATGGCTCGCGGTGCCCAGCACCAGCACGCTGCCGTCGGCCGCGGGCTCGATGCCCACCATGCCGTCGATGTCGAGTTGCTCACGGAAGACGGCCTTCATGCCGCGCAGGTTGCCCAGTTCTTCCTCGCCGACATTTCCGACGATCAGCAGGTCCCCGACCGTCCGGATCTTGTTGTCGTTGAGGACCTTGAGCCATGACAGGAGGACGGCGAGGCCACGCGTGTCGTCCGATATGCCGGGCGCATACAGCTTGCCCTCGCGCTCCTTCACCTTGACGTCGGTGCCGGAAGGGAAGACCGTGTCGAGATGCGCCGAGACCAGGAGCTTGGGCCCATTCCCCACACCCTTGCGCAGGCCGACCACGTTGCCTTCCGCATCGATCCTCGCGTCGCTCAGGCCGAGTGCCTTCATGCGTGCGAGGAAAGCCTCGGCACGCTTCTGCTCCTTGAAGGGCGGTGCCTCGATCTCCGTGAGCAACCGCAGGTCCTCGATGGAACGCTCGTGGTCAACTTTCACCGCCTCCAGCAGTTGCTGGATCGCCGGCGCGGCGAGAAGCTGCGTGTAAGCCTGCTCGACGGCCGGCTTGAGTTGCGACGGAGTCGGCGCTACGGCGGATCCTTGCGCGTGCGCGCTGGTGGTCGCGCCGAGAGCGGCGATGAGTGCCGGCGCAACGCGCCACAGATGGAAGCGGGAGGACATGCTCGTGAAGGCCTTCGGCGCCTGGCGGGGCGGAAATGTAGGAGGGAAGATTTTGCTCATGGGCCCGCGAGCATCACAAGCGCGGCGAGCGCGGCGGTTTCAGCGCGCAGGATGCGTGGCCCGAGCGTCAAGGGCGTGAAGCCCTGGCCGATGGCGTTCCGTTCCTCGGTGGTGCTGAGGCCGCCTTCAGGCCCGCTCAGTACGCAGGCGGCGCGTCCGTCCAGGCCTGCGAGGGCGTCGGCCACCGCGCGCGTGCCCTCGGCAAGGCTGAGGATGAAGCGCTCGGTGCGGGTCTCGGCCGGCGGTGTCTCGAGCCACGATCCCAAGCTCAGGACGGGATGGACCAGCGGCACGCGATTGCGCCCGCACTGCTCGCAGGCCGCAATGGCGATGGCCTCCCAGTGCGCGCGCTTCTTGTCCGCGCGCTCGCCCGCGAGACGCAAGACGCCGTGCGCGGTGACCAGCGGCTGGATGCTGGCGACGCCGAGCTCGGTGGCCTTCTCGACCAGCCAGTCCATCCGCTCGTTCGCGGGCATGCCCACGGCGAGATGCACGGCGCGCGCCGCCTCGCGCTCGGTGTCGATGCGGCGGCCGACCTGTACCGTCACTTCGCTGCGCCCCATGCGCTCCACGGTCGCGGCGTATTCGCCGCCGCGACCATCGAAGAGCGTGAGCGCGTCGCCTGGCTGCATGCGCAACACCTGGACATGCCGCGCGGCCCCGGGCGCAAGCGTGAGCGCCGCGTTGGCGCCCAGCGGGATCGCGCAGTGAAAACGCGGACTCACACGCGCCCGTACGCGAAGCCGCTCACGGCCTGCGTCTCCTCGACCTCGTCGATCACGCGCAGCAGCGGCGTGAGTTCGCTGTAGCGGCTCGCGGTCGCGCGGATGTAGGCGATGAAGCGGGGCGTGTCGGCAAGGTACTTGGGTTTTCCATCGCGCAGCGTGAGCCGCGCGAAGATGCCGGCGACCTTCAGGTGCCGCTGCAGGCCCATCCATTCGACCGTGCGATAGAAGGCGCCGAAGTCGTCACCGACCGGCAGGCCGGCCTTGCGTGCCCGCTCCCAGTAGCGCACCGTGATGTCGAGGACGAACTCTTCTTCCCAGCTCAGGAAAGCGTCGCGCAGGAGGCTGGCGATGTCGTAGGTGATCGGCCCATGCACCGCATCCTGGAAGTCCAGGACGCCCAGCGCGGGACCGCCGGTGATCATGAGGTTGCGCGGCATGAAGTCGCGATGCACATACACGGCGGCGGCCGACAGGTTGTTCTCGACGATCAGCCTGAAGCTGCGTTCGAGGCGCTCCTGCAGCTTGCCTTCGACGCGCATGCCGTGGTGCCGGCCGATGTACCACTCGGGGAACAGTGCCAACTCGCGTTCCAGCAGCGCCTTGTCGTAGGGCGGAAGCACGCCGGGCCTGGAAGCCAGCTGCCAACGGATCAGCGCGTCGATGGCTCGGGCATAGAGCGGCCGCGCGGATTCTGGATTGGCCGGGTCGATCACGTCGAGCATCGTCTGCCGGCCGAGATCTTCCAGCAGCAGAAAGCCGTCGGTCTCGTTCCAGTCGAGCACCTGCGGTGCCGTCACCCCGGCGTCCCGCATCAGCGCCGCAACCTGCACGAAAGGCGCGCTGTTCTCCTTGTCGGGAGGCGCATCCATCACGATGCGCGTCAATCCATGGTCGGAGGTATCGACTCGGAAATAGCGTCGGAAGCTCGCCTCCGCGGATGCGAGCCGAACCGAGCCGGTGATCAGCCGCTGCGCGTCCGCAATGCGCTCTATCCACCGCGCGAAGGCATCAGCGCGGGCGGGCTCGCTCCATACCGGCGCCTGCCCCACGGAGGATGGAAGCGGAACCGGGAGAGGCCCGGGAAGTGGTGCGGCGCCGCGTGCCGGTGGCTGAGGGGCTGTCATGGATAATCGATTCTACAAATCCGCCTGGCGCGGAATCTCCAACCCGCCGCCGCGTGGCGGCGCTCCTCTCGACGATATCTGTCCCGTACCGATGCCTGACCTGAACCGAGCCACCCGGCACCGGTGCCGCCCGCCCCTGCCGCTGGCGGTGCTGACGCTCGCACTCTTGCACGCGCACGGCGCCTGGGCCCAGGACAACGAGCTCGACGCGCCGCTGACACTCAAGCGTTCAGCACAGCTCACCGAGATCATCACGCCGGAGCAGCGCGGCCAGCTGCCGAGCTTCGTCGACGGTGACCGCATTTCCGGCCGGCCAGATCTCGACACCGTGATCGAAGGCAACGCATCGCTTCGGCGCGGCGACACCGTGATTCGGGCCGACCGGCTCGAGTACTACCAGCCCGAGGACCAGGCGAAGGCCCAGGGCAATGTGCACTTGAATCAGGGCGGCAACGTCTACGAAGGGCCTGAACTCGCGCTCAAGCTGGAGACCTTCGAAGGCTTCTTCAACAACGTGCGCTACCACTTTCTCGCCACGGGCGGCCAGGGCGACGCGCAACGCATCGATTTCATCGACAGCAACGTGTCCGTGGCGCGCACGGCCACCTACACGACCTGCCGGCGCGAGGACTTTCCGGGCTGGATGCCTGCGTGGCTGATGAGCGCGGCGACCATCACGACCGACACCGAGGAAAACGTCGGCGTCGCCAGCGACGCGAGCCTGAGCTTCATGGGGATCAGGACACCGGCCTTTCCCTCGATCAGCTTTCCGCTCAACAACGCCCGCAAGAGCGGCTTCCTGCCGCCGACCCTGGGCATCGACAGCGTCAACGGCATCGACATCACGATGCCGTACTACTGGAACATCGCGCCGAACCGCGACGCGACCTTCTATCCGGAGCTGATGAGCAAGCGCGGCGTCAATCTCGGAAGCGAATTCCGCTACCTCGAAGACACCTACAAGGGGCAGATCCAGGCCGACTACATGCCGACCGACAGCCTGCGCAACCGGTCGCGCTGGGGTATCTGGACGAATCACACCCAGAGCTTCGACCCCAAACCCTTCAGCCTTGACGGCCTGAGCGGCTCGCTCAACATCAACCGGGTGAGCGACGACGACTACTGGCGCGATTTCGTCCGCACGCCCTCGCTGACGCAGCGCCTGCTGACGAGCGATGCCTCGCTGAACTGGGTCAAGGGCGACTGGAACGGCGCCGTGCGCGCGCTGAGTTACCAGACGCTGCAGGACGCCACGGCGCCGATCCTGCCGCCGTACGACCGCCTGCCGCAGATCACGGCCAACTACAACAAGTACGACTGGAACGGCTTCGATTTCTCGTTCAACGCCGACTATTCGCGCTTTCATGCCGATCCGGTGGAACAGCGCCAGCCCAACGGCGAACGCCTCTTCGGCCTCGCCTCCTTGAGCCGGCCCTTCCTGACGCCGGGCACCTTCGTCATTCCGAAGGTGCAGCTGAATGCAACCTCCTACCAGTTCGACGCACCGCTGGCCAACGGCGCCACATCCGCGAACCGCGTGCTGCCGACCTTCAGCCTCGACAGCGGCCTGGTCTTCGAGCGTGACGCCAACTTCTTCGGGCGGGCTTTCCGCCAGACGCTGGAACCGCGCGCTTTCTACACCTACACGCCGTTCCGCGACCAGAGTCAGTTGCCCAACTATGACTCGGCGCCCACCGACTTCAACTTCGCCACCGTCTATACCGAGAACGCGTTTTCCGGCAACGACCGGATCTCGGACAGCAACCTGCTCACGCTCGGCGTGACGACGCGACTCATCGACCCGGACACCGGCGCCGAGGCCGCGCGTTTCGGCGTTGCGCAGCGCCTGCGTTTCAGCGACCAGCTCGTCACCCTGCCGGGTGCGCTGCCCGTGACCGACAGGCTCAGCGACGTGCTGCTTGGCGCCCAGATCAACTGGACGCCGAAATGGAGCATGGACACAACGATCCAGTACAACCCGGATGAGCGGAAATCCTCGCGCAATTCGATCAGCGCGCGCTACAACCCAGGGCCGTATCGCAACCTCAGCGCGGCTTATCGTTACCAGGCGCCCAGTTCGCCCCTCGCCGCCGACGGGAACAAATCGCTGGACGTGAGCTGGCAATGGCCACTCAATGACCTGTGGGGCGACAAGGGCAAGGATCTGGGCCCGGGCCGCGGCCAGGGCGGCGGGCGGTGGTACGCGGTCGGCCGTCTGAACTACAGCCTGCAGGACAGCAAGCTGACCGACGGCGTGTTCGGATTCGAATACGACGGTTGCTGCTGGATCGGGCGCGTGGTGCTGGAACGTATCACCACTGGCCAAGTCACAGCTACCACGCGCATCATGTTCCAGCTCGAGTTCGTTGGTTTCGCCAGCGTGGGTTCGAGCCCGCGGCGCACCCTGCTGCAGAACATCCAGCGCTACCAGCCTCTGCGTCAGCCTGGCGCCGCGCCGAGCCGCTTCACCAATTACGACTGAGACCGAGCTTTGCCATGAATCACATCCGCTCCATCATCACCCTGGCGTGCCTTGCGGCGCTTGCCGCGGGCTCCGGCGCGCAGGGCATCACGGACATCATGCGCGGCGGGGGCCCTCGCGCAGTGCCTGCGCGCACCGCTCCCTCGGCCAGCGCGCCCGCGCCCGTCGGACAGCGCTCCGCCGAATATATCGTCGCACTGGTCAATTCCGAGCCGATCACCAACACGGAGGTGCAGGTCCGCGCGGCGCGTCTGATCAAGGAGAACCCCGACGCCGAGCGCGTGCCGCGCGCAGAACTCGTGCGCGTGGTGCTCGACCGGCTCATCGCCGAGCGCGCGCAACTGCAACTCGCGAAGGAAGCCGGCATCAAGATCGATGAGCTCACGATCGACCAGGCCGAGCAGACAGTCGCCCGGCAGAACCAGATCACGGTGACCGAATTGCGCTCGCGTCTTGCCGCGGATGGCCTCACGCTGGAGACCTTCCGCCGCGACCTGCGCGACCAGATCACGATGACGCGGCTGCGTGACCGCGAGGTCGAATCCAAGGTGAAGATCAGCGATGTGGAAGTGGACCAATTCATCCGCGACCAGAGCAATGGCGCCAATGCGGCCGTCGTGCCCAACATCAACATCGCGCAGATCCTGATCTCGGTGCCCGAGAACGCCAGCGATGCCGAGGTGGCGACGCTGCAGCAGCGTGCGCAGGCCGCCGCGGTGCGCGCCCGAACAGAAGACTTCGGGAAGTTGGCGCAGGAACTCTCCGACGCGCCGGACCGGGTCAACGGGGGCGCGCTCGGGATGCGCAGCGCGGATCGCTACCCTTCGCTGTTCGTGGAAGCGACAAAGTCGACGCCCGTCAATGGCACGGTCGGACCTGTGCGCTCGCCGGCCGGTTTCCATGTCCTCAAGGTGCTGGCGAAGAACCAGCCTGGCGCGCTCGACGCGCCAGTCACCCAAACCCAGGTACGGCACATCCTGCTGCGCAACGACGCCAAGCGCACGACAGCCGAAGCGGTGGCACAGCTTGCCGAATTCAAGGACCGCCTGCAGAAGGGCACGGCCGACTTCGCGGGCCTCGCCCGCGACAATTCGCAGGACGGCAGCGCCAAGCAGGGCGGCGACCTCGGTTGGTCTCGTCCGGGCCAGTTCGTGCCCGAATTCGAGGAAGCCATGAATCGCTTGGCGCCCGGTCAGATCAGCGATCCGGTGGTGTCGCGCTTCGGCGTGCACCTGATCCAGGTCGTGGCCCGCCGCGAAGCCAAGCTGAGCCAATCCGAACAGCGCGAAGCCGCGCGCGCCGTCCTGCGCGAGAAGAAGATCGACGAAGCTTTCAACACCTGGGCGCAGGAAGTGCGCGCGCGCGCCTACGTCGAGTACCGCGAGCCGCCGCAATCTTGACGGCGCGACATATCGCCCGCAAACGGTTCGGACAACATTTCCTGTCCGATGCCGGCATCATCGACGCGATCGTTCGCGAGATCGCACCGCAGCCGGGCGATGCCATGGTCGAGATCGGCCCCGGCCTGGCGGCGCTCACGCAACCGCTGGTGGAGCGCTTGGGCAGGTTGACGGTCATTGAACTGGACCGCGATCTTGCACTGCGCCTGCGTTCCCACGGCCAGCTCGACGTGGTGGAGTCCGATGTGTTGAAGGTCGACTTCGCCGAACTGGCGGCCAGGCTGGTGAAACCCTCCGCGACTGCCCTGCGGGTCGTGGGCAATCTCCCCTACAACATCTCGACCCCGATCCTCTTCCACCTGCTGGGTTTCGCGCATCTGATCGCCGACCAGCACTTCATGCTCCAGAAAGAGGTCGTCGACCGCATGGTGGCCAAGCCCGCCACTTCGGACTACAGCCGGCTGAGCGTGATGCTGCAGTGGCGCTACGCCATGGACAACGTCCTGTTCGTGCCTCCCGAAAGCTTCAACCCGCCGCCGCGCGTCGACAGCGCCGTCGTGCGCATGGTCCCCTTCGCGGAGCCGCCGCAGGTCGATGCCGCGAGGCTCGGCGAAATCGTGCAAGTCGCCTTCAGCCAACGCCGCAAGCTGCTGCGCCATACCCTTGGCAAATGGCTGGAGCAACACGCCTTCACAGGCAGCTTCGACACCCAGCGCCGTGCGGAAGAAGTCCCCGTGGAAGAGTACGTGGCGCTGGCGCAGCTCATCCCTCAATGAAGAAAGCCCGTCAAAGACGGGCTTTCAACGTTCCAGTAGCCTCCGCGCCCGGCCGTCCCCAGGCAGGGGGACAGCGAAGCGACAGGCAATGCGCGCGGCCTGAAGGCGAGCAACAGCTACGCTGCCGCCAACCAATAGCCCGCATTGAAGGGGCTGCTCATGCGCAATGCAAGCGGCGATACGTCCGTCAATTTGTCGGTGGGCATCTTTTCCGCCCCGGGATCCGCGTTCGGGAGTTCGATGCCGGAAACCGGACCGGTACCCGACGACTGAGCCTCGTTCGCCCGTTCTGCTTGGCTGGTGTATGCAGAACGGGCTACAGAAAAGAATAGAAGCACCTGAACGGGATCTTCCGGTCTCCCCAGTAGTCCGAGGCGTCCCGGAAGATGTCGAGCAACTGCTCGCGCGCTTCCTTGTCGAACTTCGCATTGGCGGGAATCTGCTCCAGCACGATCACGAAGCCAGGCTGCGGGCCCGATTTATGCAACGGATCGGTCATGCAGTCGTACAGCGCATCGAAGTTCTTGCCGAAGTGCTGCGGGAAGGTGAATTGCTGGGCGATCAGATCCAGCACGTCCTGCTTGGTCTGGGCGTTACCCAGGTTCGCGTACAGGAAGTGCTGGCCCGCCGCATGCGCCGCTTCCTGCAGGTCGCTCACGCGGAACGCGCGAATCGACTGCACGATATTGGGCCGCACGCCACGAAGGGATAAGGTCATCTCCGCTGGTCTTTCCATGGTTGTCGTCATCATTTCTTCCGGGCGCTTGGGCGCGCCACTCCAATCCAGTTCATTGCTCATGGCACGATCCGCCTGAAGCTCGCATAGTGATCCGCCGTATACCAACAGGCCTTCGGCGCCACGCGCTCGCCGCCACAGACGATGCGTCGTGCACCACGATCGCGCGAGCCGGGCGTATCGACCGTGTACTCTCGATAGTGGCCTCGCCGTTCCTGCGGCAACAGGCGTTCGCGATTGCCGAACACCGAGCCGTCTTTCTCATGCCGGAAGGGGCCGCCATTCAAGATGGCCCCGTAGGTGCGCTGGCCCTGCACCGGTAACTCGGCCAGTGCAATCGTTTCCTGCACCGGTTGACCGGTGCGGTTGCCGAACCATTCGCGGGCCTGCGTTCCGGAAGCCAGTGCCACCAGCATCAAGCCAGTGAGCGCAAACTTGGAGACAGGAGACGTGATCGAGGCGTAAGCCGCCATGGGGCACCAAAAGGAAAAGAGCGAGGCCGAATTAGCGGGCAAAACCCTGGGGTAAACCCGCAAATTCAAGCCCGCAAGTGTGCACCAGGGGCGCGCAAATAGCAAGCGCCTGCTCAAAGTTTGAGCAGGCGCAGGGGTATCGAACGACTTTTGAAGTTAGCGACCGCTGTCGCGCATGCGTCTAGCGCTCGGCGTTGGCATCGGCAACTGTCAGAGCTGACATGTTGACGATGCGGCGGACGGTGGCGCTCGCGGTGAGGATGTGCACAGGTTTGGCCGCACCGAGCAAAACCGGCCCGATGGCGATGTTTCCGCCTGCTGCTGTTTTAAGCAGGTTGTAGGAAATATTGGCCGCGTCGATGTTCGGAAATACCAACAGATTGGCGTTGCCCGCCAATGCGCTATGCGGCATCACGGCCGCGCGTTGCTTCCCGTCCAAAGCTACGTCGCCGTGCATTTCACCGTCCACCTCGAGCCAGGGTGCCTGGACTCGCAGCAGATCCAGCGTCTGCCGCATCTTGATCGCGCTGGGCTGGTTGCTGCTGCCGAAGTTCGAATGCGACAGCAGTGCTGCTTTCGGCTTGAGGCCGAAGCGCATCATCTCCTCGGCCGCCATGGTTGTGATCTCGGCGAGTTCCTCGGGGGTGGGGTCGTAGTTCACATGCGTGTCGACCAGGAACACCTGACGGTCCGGCAGCAGCAGCCCGTTCATGCAGGCATAGATCGGCACATCCTGCGGCGTGCTGGGGCAACCGCCCGGCCGCTTGCCGATCACCTGGTCGATGTAGTGCAGGTGCAACGCCGTCGTGCCCCAGGTACCGCAGATCATCCCGTCCACATCGCCTTTGTGCAGCAACATGGCGCCGATCAGTGTCAGGCGGCGGCGCATCTCGATCTTGGCCGTCTGCACCGTCGTGCCCTTGCGCTCGGTCATGCGGTGGTAGGTCTGCCAGAAATCGCGGTAGCGATGATCCTGCTCGACGTTGACGATGTCGTAGTCCAACTCTTCCTTCAGCCGGAGTCCGAACTTCTCGATGCGCTGGGCGATGATCGCCGGCCGCCCGATGAGCGTGGGCCGCGCGATGCCTTCGTCGACCACGATCTGCGCGGCCCGCAGCACGCGCTCTTCCTCGCCCTCGCAGTACGCGACCCGCTTCTTCGGCGCGCGCTTCGCGGCATCGAAGATCGGCTTCATCGTCGTGCCCGAGGTGTAGACGAAGTTCTGCAATTTGTCTCGGTACGCGTCGAGATCAGTGATCGGTCGCAGCGCCACGCCGGAGGCCGCGGCCGCCTCGGCCACCGCCGGCGCGATCTTCATCATCAGGCGCGGATCGAAGGGCTTCGGAATCAGGTACTCAGGCCCGAAGGTAAGCTTTTCGCCCACGTAGGCGGCAGCAACGCGCTCGCTCTGTTCGGCCTGCGCCAGTTCGGCAATCGCGTGCACGGCCGCGACTTCCATCTCGTCGGTGATGGTGGTGGCGCCGCAGTCGAGCGCGCCGCGGAAGATATATGGGAAGCACAGGACGTTGTTGACCTGGTTCGGATAGTCCGTGCGGCCCGTCGCCATGACGACGTCACCGCGTACCGCGTGCGCGTCCTCCGGCGTGATCTCGGGATTGGGATTGGCCAGCGCGAAGATCACCGGCTTGGCCGCCATCTTCGCCACCATCGCGGGCTTCAGGACGCCGCCGGCGGACAAGCCGAGGAACACATCCGCGCCCTCGATCACCTCGGCCAGCGAACGCGCTGAAGTCTTCTGCATGTACTGCCGCTTGTCATCGTCCATCAGTTCGGTGCGACCTTCGTACACCACGCCCGCCAGGTCGGTCACGAACACGTTCTCGCGCTTCAGTCCGACCTTGAGCAGCAAGTTGAGGCAAGCCAGCGCCGCCGCGCCCGCGCCGGACGTGACGAGCTTGACCTCGGAAATATCCTTGCCCACCACCTTCAACCCGTTGAGCATCGCGGCTGCCACCGTGATCGCCGTGCCGTGCTGGTCGTCGTGGAAGACGGGAATCCTCATCCGCTTGCGCAACTCGCGCTCGATGTAGAAGCAGTCCGGCGCCTTGATGTCTTCCAGGTTGATGGCACCGAAGGTCGGCTCCAGCGCGGCGATGACGTCGACCAGCTTCGCCGGGTCCTTCTCGTCGATCTCGATGTCGAACACGTCGACGCCCGCGAACTTCTTGAAGAGCACGCCCTTGCCCTCCATCACCGGCTTCGCGGCGAGCGGCCCGATGTCGCCCAGGCCCAGCACCGCCGTGCCGTTGGTGATGACCGCCACGAGATTGCCGCGCGCCGTGTACTTGAAGGCGTTGACCGGGTCCTTGACGATTTCCTCGCAGGGCGCGGCAACACCTGGAGAGTAGGCGAGCGCCAGGTCCCGCTGGTTGACCATCTGCTTGGTCGCCGCGATCGCGATCTTGCCCGGGACCGGATGCTCGTGGTACTCGAGGGCGGCACGGCGCAGCTCGGCGCGCTTGTCCTCGGGCGTGGGGATCGTGGAAGTCGAATCGGACATCGGACCTTTGCTCCTGCAACGCTTCTTGTAAGGGGCGCCGATTGTAGACCTCGGCCCTGAACGCCTGCGGCCGGGCCCGCGGCTGCCCGTGCCCCAAAAAAGCCGGCTCGCTGTCCATGCGGTGCGGCAATTGCATGGCAATATGCCCGGTTCAGAAAACCCTGAAACGAGGAGCGACCATGGCGCTGATGGATTTCATCAAGAAACAGTTCATCGACATCATCCAGTGGACCGAGACCGGCGACGGCACCCTGGCATGGCGTTTCCCGATGGCCGAGATGGAAATCCAGAACGGCGCCTCGCTCACCGTTCGCGAGTCGCAAGTGGCCGTGTTCGTGAACGAGGGCAAGGTGGCCGACGTCTTCGGCCCCGGCATGTACAAGCTCACGACGCAGACGCTGCCCGTCCTCACCTACCTCAAGAACTGGGACAAGCTCTTCGAGTCCCCCTTCAAGAGCGACGTCTACTTCTTCAGCACGCGCCAGCAAGTCGATCAGAAGTGGGGCACGCCGCAGCCGATCACCATCCGCGACAAGGACTTCGGCGCGGTGCGCCTGCGAGCGTTCGGCAACTACAGCTTCCGCATCGGCGACCCGAAGCGCTTCCACACCGAGATCTCCGGCACGCGCGAGACCTACACCGTCGCCGACCTCGACGGCCAGCTGCGCGGCCTCGTGCTCCAGAACATCAGCAACGCCATCGCGTCGAGTGGCGTGCCCTTCCTCGATCTCGCGGCCAACCAGATCCAGTTCGCCCAGGCGCTGGCGGCGCAGCTCGTGCCCGAGTTCGAAAAGATCGGCATCAAGCTCGAGAACATCACCGTCCAGAACGTCTCCCTGCCCGAGGAACTACAGAAGATCCTCGACCAGAAGATCGGCATGGGCATGGTCGGCAACGACATGGGCAAGTTCATGCAGTACCAGACCGCGCAGGCCATCCCGAAATTCGCCGAAGGCGCGGGCAGCGGCGGTGGCGGCATTGCCGGCGACGCGATGGGCCTGGGTGCCGGCGTGGCCCTCGGCCAGGTGCTGGCCCAGAACCTCTCGCAGGGCCTGGGCCAGGGCAACCCGGCCGCCGGCGCAACTGGTGCTTCCGCTCCAGCCCCGCAACCCGCGGTGGCAGTCGTCAGCCCGGCCGACGTGATGGCCACCTTGGAGAAGCTCGGCGAACTCAAGAGCAAGGGCATCCTCACGCAGGAAGAATTCGACGCCAAGAAGGCGGACCTGCTGAAGAAGCTGGTCTGAGCCCGCTCCGCCCGCGCTGAGCCTGTCGAAGCACCTTCGACGAGCCCGGACCGGGCGGAACACCGCTGTCGCCTTACGTGGCCACCGACTCCTCCCAGCAACGCTACTACCGCGCGCCCTGCCCCGGCTGTGGCGCGCCGGTCGAATTCCGCTCGGCGCAATCCACGCACGCCGTCTGCCCCTACTGCCAGAGCACCGTCGTCCGACAGGGCGACACCCTCGCGCGCACCGGCAAGATGGCCGAGCTCTTCGACGACTTCAGCCCGTTGCAGCTCTTTGCCGCAGGCCGCATCCAGGACCAGCCCTTCACGCTCGTCGGCCGGCTGCAATACAGCTATCCCGGCGGCCGCTGGACCGAGTGGATCGCCGCGCTCGATGGCGAACGCACCGGCATCCTGAGCGAGGACAACGGCGCATTCATCTTCGCGCTGCCTTTCGACCTGCAGCGCGACGCGCCGCCTGCCGCCGATCTGCGCGTCGGCGCCACCACCGCCTTCAACGGCCAGAACTACACGGTGGCGTCCAACGAGCAGGTCGCCCTCGTCTCCGCGCAAGGCGAGCTGCCCCGTCTGCCGGAACTCGGGCGCCCTTTCCCCGCGGTCGAACTGCGCAACGACAAGGGCGAGGTGCTGAGCCTCGACTACGACACGAGCCCGCCTTCGGCCTACCTCGGGCGCGCGGTGCAACTCGACGACCTGCGGCTCACGGGCCTGCGCGACGAATCGGCCAAGGAAGAAAAAGGCCGCAGCTTCAACTGCCCGAACTGCGGCGCACCGGTCACCGTCAACCTTGCCGACAGCAAGAGCGTCACCTGCCGCTCCTGCAACACCATCATCGACCTCTCTCAGGGCATCGGCGGTGAACTCAGGCACGCGATGCAGGACGAGCCCGTCCAGCCGCTCATTGCCATCGGCGCCACCGGCCAGCTGCAAGGCGCCCAATGGCAGGTGGTCGGCTTCCAGCACCGCATGGGCGTGGCGCCCGGCGACGATGAGCATTTCGGCTGGAACGAATACCTGCTTTACAACAAGAAGCGCGGCTTCAGCTTCCTGGTCGACGCGGAAGACGGCTGGAGCATGGTGAAGCCCACCACCGGTGCGCCGACCATGGCCGAGAACGGATCCCGCGCGACCTACCTTGGCAAGGTCTACCAGCAACAATACGCCTACAACGCCGAGACCAGCTACGTCGCCGGCGAGTTCTACTGGCAGGTCGAACGCGGGCAGAAGACCTTCAACCGCGACTTCGCCAACGGTGCCGCGCTGCTCTCGATGGAGCGCTCCGCCAATGAGCTGACCTGGTCCTCCGGCAGCAAGATCGACAGCGCGGCCGTCGCCGCCGCCTTCAAGCTCGACGGCAAGAAGGACATGTTCAGGCGCGGCGACGCGTTGCCCGTGAGCGCGGCCTCCAAACTCGGTTGCGGGACCATCATCCTCATCGCGGTGATCATCATCATCCTGCTGATCATCCTCAGCACCTGCAGCAGCGGCGGCGGTTCGTCGAGCGGCTACCGCAGTTCCGGCGGCTCGTACGGCGGCTATTCGAGCGGCGGCGGCCACAAGTGATCCATCAAACTTTGACAGGAGGTTCTCATGCTGGGAATTGAATGGTTGCGGCCCGCCGCATTCTTGGGCTCGATCCTCTACGCCGTCATCGGCGTGCTGGTGTTCTGGGTCACCTTCCTCATCATCGACAAGCTCACGCCCTACGACTTGTGGCAGGAGATCGTCGAGAAGCAGAACGTCGCGCTGGGCCTGGTCGTCGCGGCGATGAGCCTGGGCATCTGCCTGATCGTGGCCGCGGCAATCCATTGAGCGAGGCCGTGGTGGCGGCCGGCCCGGCAACCAGGAACGGCCCGCAGCCCGTGGAGATCGCGCTCCTGGCGAGCGTCTTCGTGGTCGCGGCCTGCGGCCTGGTCTACGAACTGAGCGCCGCCGCGCTCAGTTCCTATCTGCTCGGCGACTCGGTGCTGCAGTTCAGCACCATCATCGGCACCTACCTCTTCGCGATGGGCGTCGGCTCCTGGCTCTCGCGCTACTTCGATCGCCAGCTGCCCGCGCACTTCCTGCGCATCGAGTTGCTGGTGGCGCTCGTCGGCGGAGCGCTGCCGGCCGTGCTCTTCGTGGCCAACGCCTACGTGCCCGGAGCCTTCCGGCTGCTGCTCTACGGCCTGGTGATGATCGTCGGCGTCCTGGTGGGGCTCGAGATCCCGCTCGTCATGCGCATCCTGCGGCGCAACGTGGCGCTCAAGGATCTCGTCTCGCAGGTGCTCACCTTCGACTACCTCGGCGCCCTCGCCGTCTCGATCGCATTCCCGCTGCTGCTGGTGCCGCAGCTCGGCATGATCCGTACCGGCCTTCTCTTCGGCCTCATGAACGCCGCCGTGGCCGTGTGGGCGCTCTGGATGTTCCGGCACGAACTGCGCCGCGTCGGCCCCCATGCGCTGGCCTGCGCGCTGGCGCTCGCGGCCCTCGCCGTCGCCTTCGTCTTCGCGGAGCACCTCACCACCCTGGCCGAGGACAAGTTCTACCAGGACCGCATCGTCTTCAGCGCGACTTCGCCCTACCAGCGCATCGTCGTGACACGTGGCGCCGCCGGCCACCGGCTGTTCCTCAACGGCAACCTCCAGTTCGCCGAGCGCGACGAATACCGCTACCACGAGGCGCTCGTCCACCCCGTGATGTCGGCGCACGGTGCGCCGAAGAAGGTCGCCGTGCTCGGTGGCGGCGACGGCATGGCGGTACGCGAGATCCTCAAGTACCCCTCCGTCGAAAGCGTCACGCTGGTCGAACTCGACCCGAACATGACACGCCTCTTCACCGAGCACGAGACGCTCGCGGCGCTCAATGGCGGCGCGCTGAAATCGCCCAAGGTGCACATCGTCAACACCGACGCCTTCCAATGGCTCCAACAGCCGGGCGAATTCTTCGACGTCATCGTGGTGGACTTCCCCGACCCGACCAACTTCGCGATCGGCAAGCTCTACACCAACTCCTTCTATGCACTGCTGGAGAAGCGGCTCGCCGCCAGCGGCTATGCCGTCGTGCAGACCACCTCGCCGCTGGTCGCGCGCCAGAGCTTCTGGACCGTGGCCGCCACCATCGAATCGGTCGGCCTGCTCGCGACGCCCTACCACGCGCACGTGCCGAGCTTCGGCGAATGGGGCTACATCATCGCCAGCCGCCGACCCTACCGTCTGCCCGACACCTTGCCCGACGGCCTGCGCTTCCTCACGGTGCCGACGCTGCCGCTGCTCTTCGACTTCCCGCGCGACATGGCGCGCGTGCCGGCCGAAGTGAACCGGCTGTCGAACCAGACACTCGTCACCGCCTACGAACGCGAGTGGGGCAAGGTCACGGGCCACTGAACATGAGGCGACGCGATTTCCTCGGCGCCACGGCGGCCGCAGCGCTGGCGGGCTGCGAGGTGCCGCATGCCATCGAAGGCGGCTTCACGGGCGTTGACTTCAGGCGCGGCCATGCACTGCGCGACGGGGCCTGGCGGTCCGCGGCGCCGGGGGCCGTGCAGCGCACGCGCGTCGTCATCGCGGGCGGCGGCGTCGCGGGTCTTGCGGCGGCGCGTGCCCTGCGGCTGCGCGGCATCGAGGATTTCGTCCTGCTCGAACTGGAGGACCGTGCCGGAGGCAACAGCCGTGGCGACCAGATTGCCGGGGTCGGCTGCCCGCTCGGCGCGCACTACCTGCCGGTGCCCGGCGACGACGCGCATGAAGTGCAGGATCTGCTCGAGGAGCTCGGCCTTCGCCGCCGCGTGGCCGGCCGCTGGGAATACGACGAGCGGCACCTGTGCCATAGCCCGCAGGAGCGTCTCTTCTTCCGCGGCGCGTGGCAGGAAGGCTTGCTGCCGGTGCAAGGCGTGGACGAAGCCACGCTCGCCCAGTACCGGCGCTTCTCGCAGCGCGTGAGCGCGTTGCAGGATGAAGGCCGGTTCTCCATCCCCACGCTGCGCACCCAGCCCGCGCCGGCCTTGCTTGCGCTCGATGCACTCTCCTTCGCGGGCTGGCTCGATCGCGAAGGCTTCGAGGACCCCCACCTGCTCTGGTACCTCGACTACTGCTGCCGCGACGACTACGGCGCGGGTACCGGCCATGTCTCGGCCTGGGCCGGCATCCATTACTTCGCCAGCCGCCACGGCTTCCACGCGCCCGGGGACGAGAGCGCCGAGCGCGATTCGGTGTTGACCTGGCCCGAGGGCAATGCCTGGCTGGCGCGCCGCCTGGCCACGCCGCTGGGCGACCGCCTGAAGGGCGGCCACGTCGTCACCCGCATCGCCCAGACCCGCGAAGGCGTCGAGGTCGAAGCCCTCGATGCCGCGAGCCGCACGCTCGTACGCTGGAACGCCGAGCACTGCGTCGTCGCCCTGCCGGTATTCATCGCCGCGCGCGTCGTCGAGAACCCGCCCGACCTGCTGCGGCGGGCAGCAGCCAGGCTGAAGTACGCGCCCTGGCTGGTCGCCAACGTCCACGTACGCGCGCCGCTCGCCGACCGGCCGGGCGCCGCGCCCAGCTGGGACAACGTGACCTACGGCACCCGCGGGCTGGGCTACGTCGACGCGCGCCACCAGACGCTGGACCCGACGCCGCGCGACACCGTGCTCAGCTGGTACCGGCCCCTCGGCCCCAGCGCCTACGACGGGCCGGACGCCCGCCGTCTCCTGCTCGATCGTCCGTGGACCGGCTGGCGCGACGACCTCCTGGCCGAACTGGCCGCGCCGCATCCCGATCTGGCTGATCTCGCCACCCGCATCCAGGTCACCCGCTATGGCCATGCCATGGCCATTCCGGCGCCCGGCCTGCTGGCCCAACTCGGCGCCCGCCCCCGGGTCGTGGACGGCCGGCTGGCCTTCGCGCACAGCGACTGGTCCGGCTACTCGATCTTCGAAGAGGCATTCACCCGGGGCCATCTCGCGGCGGACGGGATGGCCTGAGGGAAGGCAAGGCCGCGTCGACGCAAATCCGCCAAATGGCGCAAAATGCGCCAGTCAGGAGCCCTGCATGACCGCGCCCACCTCCTTCGTATCCGTCAAGCTTCCCGCCACCCTGGTCGACAAGGCGCGCGACGCCGCGCAGCCGATGCGTCGCTCCGTCGCCAGCCAGATCGAATACTGGGCCACGCTCGGCCGCGCGCTGGAGCACGCGGGCCTGTCGACGCAGGACAGCCAGGCGCTCATCGCGCGCGAGGAATCGGCGGCCTACCTCGTCGCCGCCGGCACCCAGCCAGCACTCTCTGCCGAACTGGGCGCCTTGCACGGCCACGTGCTGGCACTTGCGCAATCCGGCGCGCTGGCGGAACGCGCCAAGGCGGCCGTGGCCAAAAATCGCGCCAAGGCCGCGCCCCGATCACGCGCGGGCAAAGCGGCCTGAGCCGGTTTGGTTCCTGGATGCCGGTTTTCCACCTGATCGCCGGCCCCAACGGGGCCGGCAAGTCGACGCTCTACCGCTACCTCATCCAGCCCCGCCATCCGCAACTGGACTTCATCAACGCGAACTTGCACGAGCGCGATCACCTCGCGCACATCGCCGATGCCGCCCAGCGCTCGGAGGCGGCCAGGACCTGGGCCGACGCGCAACGCGATGCGCACCTGAGCGCCGGGACACCCTTCGTCAGCGAGACGGTGTTCTCGCACCCCTCCAAGCTGCAACTCATTGCCGGCGCGCGTGAACGCGGCTTCGACGTGGCGCTCTACGTCGTGTGCCTTGACGAGCCGCGCCGCCTTCTGGCGCGTGTGCAACAACGCATCCGGGAGGGCGGCCATCCCGTTCCGCCCGACAAGATCCTGGAACGCTACCCGCGCACCCTGGAGAACCTGCGCGAGGCGGTCCGGCAGGTGCCTCTGGCGATGCTTTTCGACGCGGCCGACACGGACGCTGGCGGCCCGCACCTCGTGGCATCCGTCGTGGCGGGCCGCCTCCAGCCGCACGGGCCCTGGCTGCCGGCCTGGGCGCGCAAGGTCCTGGGTTTCGGCGGCGCTGCAGCCTAGGCGGCGCCCGCCGCCCTTGCCTCAGCCGCGCATCAAGGCCTCGATCTCATCGCCCTTGACTGGCACGCCGCGCGAAATCAGCTCGCACCCGCTCTCCGTGACGATCGCGTCGTCCTCGATGCGAATGCCGATGTTGTGGAACTGCTCCGGCACGCCCGGGCCGGGCCGCACATAGATGCCCGGCTCGATGGTCAGCACCATGCCCGGATGCAGAATGCGACTCGGCCGGTTCTTGATGAGCTCGTTCGAGAGCGGATCCTTGCGTTCGCTGATCTCCCCCACCTGCGTCGGCTCCACGTAGCTCCCGCAGTCATGCACGTCCATTCCCAGCCAATGGCCGGTGCGGTGCATATAAAAAGGAAAGTACGCGCGCTTCTCGATCACGTCCTCGACGCTGCCCACCTTGTTCGCGTCGAGCAACCCGAGGTCGAGCATGCCCTGTGACAGCACCTTCACCGTCGCCTCGTGCGGGTCGTTGAAGCGCTGGCCCGCCCTCGTCGCCGCGACCGCGGCGTCTTGGCTGGCCAGCACCAGGTCATACAGCGCGCGCTGCGGCCCGGTGAACGTGCCGTTGGCCGGGAAGGTGCGCGTGATGTCGCTGGCGTAGCCGTCCAGTTCGCAGCCCGCATCGATCAGCACCAGCTCGCCGTCGCGCACCGGTGCCACATCGGCGCGGTAGTGCAGCACGCACGCGTTCGCGCCGGCCGCGACGATCGAGCTGTACGCGGGGTACTGCGAGCCGCCCAGGCGGAATTCATGCAGCAGTTCCGCGTCCAGGTGGTATTCGCGCACGTCCTGGCCCTGTCGCAGCATGCGTGCCGAGGTCTGCATGGCACGGATGTGCGCCCGCGCGCTGATCTGCGCCGCCCGGCGCATCACGTCCTGCTCGTAGCCGTCCTTCACCAGGCGCATTTCGTCCAGCGGCCCGCACAGGTCGCGCTGCTCCTCCGGGCACAGGGCGCCATAGCGCACCCGCGCACGCACGGACGACAGCCAACCATCGATGCGCGTCTCCAACCCCTTGTGGGTGGCGAAGGGATACCAGACGGTCGACTTGTTCTCCAGCAGCCTGGGCAGCCGCGCATCCAGTTCCGTTACAGAAAAAGCCTCGTCCACCCCCAGCGCGGCCGGCGCCGCGTCCGGGCCCAAGCGGAAGCCGTCCCAGATCTCGCGTTCCAGATCCTTCGGCGCGCAGAACAGCGTAGCGCGGCCATCGCCCGCCAGCACAAGCCACGCATTCGGCTCGCTGAAGCCTGTCAAGTAAAAGAAATAGCTGTCGTGTCGATACAAAAAGTCACTGTCCCTGTTGCGTTGACGCTCCAGTGCGGTTGGAATAACGGCGATTCCATCCGGTCCCAAAAGAGCGGAAAGGCGTTGACGGCGGGAGGCTTGATGATTCGTGGTCATAACGTCACTATGCAATACGGTTGTAACAACGCCAAGGGAAGGTCGGAAAACACGAGGAAAAGAATTGAAAGAAGCTTTGCTCGTAGGATGCATCCCACGTACAAACGCGCATCTTTCTCATTTTGGAGGTGTTTTCGTTGAAAGTTCTACACAAAAGCGCGCTTCTGCTCGCTCTTGTCGCAGGCGCGCTTGTAGGTTGCGGGGGCGGCGGTGGCGGGGGATCAGGTTCCGGTGGGTTTGCGGGCCTGGGTTCGACGGCGAGTGGCACAAGTGCCTCCGGGGAGATTCCTGCAACGGGCTCTACCCAGCCGCCGCAGCAGAACGACATTGTTGATTCTTCATTGAATGCGGTCGGGGCGTCCGTCCGGGCCATGGCACCGCAACTGAGCAAGGATGCAGGCGTCGACTACCGCTACGGCCCAAGCGCCGCGGCCTACGGCGTGAGCGATGCGGGATTGCCCACCTTGTTCAAGCGCGGCGACACCAAGCTGGGCGGTGCCGCGCCTTCGTATGAATTCTTCTGGCAGGTCGGCGGCCCGGCCACCGGCAATGCCGGCGCGTATTCCACCAACCAGGCCAATGCCCTGTTTGTCGCCGACAACCCGGCGGCCTCCATTGGCGGCATCGGCGTCACCGACTTCCAGGTGACTGGCTACATGTACAACACATTCGCCCAGTCGCCCCAGCTCAGCTGGACGGTGACGGCGACGCCCGGCGGCGGCCTCGACAGCCTGAACGCGCGCGCCTACAAGGCAGCGGGCATCGTCGGCAGCGACCCGATCGCCATGGCGCGCTGCGAAGGGCGCCCGGGCTTCTGCTCGCAGGCGGTGGTCGCCTTCCAGAACGGCGTGATCGGTACAGTCGGCAGCAATACCGCCAACAACGACACCACGGTGAAGCTCCCCGCCAACAAGGTGCCCACCGGCATCGCCATGACCAACGACAGCGAGTTCGCCCTGGTCACGGTCTGGGACACGACCTCGCTCAAGGGCCAGGTCGCGGTGGTGGCGCTGGCCGGCCTGTGCGACGGTTGCGATCCGTACAACAACGGCACCAACGGCAAGCGCGCCTACTACGACTGGTGGCATGAGTGGATGGCTGCCTATCCCGGCCTGCCGAACATGGGCAACATCGCCTTCATGAAGATCCTCGGCTACGTCGACCTGCCCGGCATGTCGACGCCGTCGGACATTGCCGTGACCACCGGCCTCGACCAGTTCCAGACCATCCAGGTGGGCGGCAACTTCATGGGCCTCGACAATACGCCCTTGACCAGCACCTGGCAGAGCTTCGCCAACGGCGGCGCCAACTACGGCCGCTATGCCAAGGGCGGCGTGGCGGTCGTGACCTCGAAGTCGGAGCAGAAGGTTGCCTTCGTCGACCTGAAGCCGCTCTTCAGCTACATCAACAGCATGTACTTCAGCGGCAACGTCGGCGCCACCAGCAACCTGGGCCAGGCCGACAACCAGTGGCCGTACACCTTCGCGAACCAGCCTTCGCAGACTCCCACCGTCATCAAGACCGTGTCGCTCGGCGTCAAGCCGACGGCGGTGAAGACCACGATCTCGGGCAACGCGGCGCGCGCCTGGGTCGCGACGCAGGACGGCACCTTGCACATCTTCAGCCTGGGCGGCTACGCCCCTGGCGGCGCCGTGGCATCGCCCGTGGCGAGCGCCATCGCCGAAGTGGGCAGCGTGAGCGGCATCGGCCGCAATCCGACCTCGCTCGCGACCTCCAAGGGCGAGCCCGGCGCCAGCGTCGATGCGCTCAATCAGCAGGTCATCGTCGCCTCGCGCGGCGACCGCAAGATCTCGTGGGTGCGCTTCTCTGGCAACACCGGCAGCATCGTGCGCACCCTGCAGGACGCGCGGCTGAAGGATCCGATCGCGGTCGAGGACTCCGACAACTTCGCCAACTCGGGCTACGTCCTGAGCGTCGCGGACTACGCCGACAAGACGATCAAGAACTTCCGCTACGGCCCGGTCATCTTCTCCGAAGGCGGCGCCTGCCCCGCGCCAAACGGCTGCGCGGTCCAGCCGACCGGCGGTGTCGCGATCGAATACGGCGGTGCGCTGGCCCTGCCGGGCAAGCCCTTCCAGATCACGACAGCCAACGTGCCTTGAGGCTGGCGTCTTCGAGACCAGCCCGCAAGAACGACGGCCCGCCTCAAGCGGGCCGTTTTTTTTCGTTCAACTCCGCCAGGCGCTCCGGCGTGCCGACGTCCGTCCACGCGCCTTCGTAGAGTTCCGCGCTCACGCGGCCCGCGCCCATTGCGGCGCGCAGCAGCGGCGCCAGCGCGGCCTTCGCGCCTTCGGCGTTGCCCGGCGCGATGGTGCAATACTGCGGCGCGAACAGCGCCGCGCGGTAAAGGGCGATGGTCGAGAAGGTGTACTTCCGCGCCGCCTCGCTCAACGCGCCGCCGTCGGCGCCGATGCCGAAGTCGCCCTTCAGGTTGTGCGGCGGGTTCGGCACCAGCCACAGATGCGCGAGGCGGCCACCGGCCAGGAAGCGGTCGACCGCCTCCTGCGCGAACATGAAATCCGGCGCGAACACATCGCCCGCCACCACCCAGAACGCATCGCCCAGCAAGGGCAGAGCGCGCACGATGCCGCCCGCCGTCTCGAGCGCCCCGCCGAAATCGAGCCCCTCGTGCGAATACGCAATGGAAGCGTCGCCGTGCCGCGCGCCGAAGCGCGCCGATACCTGCTCACCCAGCCACGCCGTGTTGACCACCAACTCCGTGAAGCCGGCGCGCGCCAGCGCCTCCATTGGCCACTGCATCAGCGGCTTGCCGTGCACTTCCAGCAGCGGCTTGGGCGTCACATCAGTCAACGGCCGCATGCGCTCCCCGCGCCCGGCCGCCAGGATCATCGCCCGGATGCTCATGCGCCCGCCGCCGCCGTGCCGCGAGCCAGCGCATGCCGCTCCACGCGGCCCGCCATGAAGATCGCCTCCAGCGCCGCCATCAGTGAACGCGCCTTCGCGGAATGATCCGCGCCGAAGTTGCACACATAGACATCGAGCGTCACGCCGCGCTGCTCAGGCCAGGTGTGCACGCACAAGTGGGACTCCGCGAGCAGCACGGTGGCCGTCACGCCCCCCGGCCCTTGCGCGGTGGAAGGAAAGGCATGGAACAGCGTGCCGACCACCTGCAGCCCTGCCGCCTCGACCGCCGCGACGCAGGCCTCCCCGAGCCGCTGGGCGTCCACCAGCCAGTGCGCCGCGCAGCGGCAATCGTGAAGGTCGGCGGTGAGGTGCAGCCCGTGCATGGCCGGCACTCTAGCAGCACGCATTGCCCCGCCCCATGCCGCGAAATCCCCGCCCGCTAAAATGCCGGGTTCCCCCTAACCTGCTCCGAGAAAGCCACAGATGGCCAACCAAGCCTTGATGGCCAACGCGATCCGCGCGCTGGCAATGGATGCCGTACAACTTGCAAACTCGGGGCATCCGGGCGCACCGATGGGCATGGCCGACATGGCCGTCGCCCTGTGGGGGGACCACCTCCAGCACAATCCCGCCAATCCGCACTGGTTCGACCGCGACCGCTTCGTGCTGTCCAACGGCCATGCGTCGATGCTCATCTACGCGGTACTGCACCTCACCGGCTACGCCCTGCCCATCGAGGAGCTCAAGCACTTCCGCCAACTCCACAGCAAGACCGCCGGCCACCCCGAAGTCGGCGTCACCCCTGGCGTCGAGACCACCACCGGCCCGCTCGGCCAAGGCATCACCAACGCCGTCGGCTTCGCCCTCGCCGAGAAACTGCTCGCTGGCGAGTTCAACCGCAAGAACCACGCGATCGTCGACCATCACACCTATGCCTTCCTCGGCGACGGCTGCCTCATGGAGGGCATCAGCCACGAAGCCGCGGCACTCGCCGGCGCCTGGAAGCTCGGCAAGCTCATCGCGCTCTACGACGACAACGGCATCTCCATCGACGGCCCCGTCAAGCCCTGGTTCATCGACAACACCGAAGAACGCTTCAAGGCCTACGGCTGGCACGTCATCGGCCCCATCGACGGCCATGACGTGAAGGACGTCTCCAAGGCCATCGAGAAGGCCAAGAAGCACGGCGACAAGCCCACCCTCATCATCTGCAAGACCCAGATCGGCAAGGGCAGCCCCAACCGCGCCAACACCGCCAAGGCCCACGGCGAACCCCTGGGCGCCGACGAGATCGGCCTCACCCGCAGCGCGCTCCAATGGACCCACGCGCCCTTCGAACTCCCCGCCGCCGTCTATGAAGAGTGGGACGCCAAGGCCGCCGGCGCCAAGGCCGAAGCCGCGTGGGACGACAAATTCGCCGCCTACGCCAAGGAATATCCCGACCTCGCCGCCGAGTTCACCCGCCGCATGAAGGGCGAACTGCCGAAGAACTTCCACCAGACCGCCTTCGACACCGTCGTCGCCGCCCACACCAAGGCCGAGACCGTCGCATCGCGCAAGGCCTCGCAACTCGCGCTCGAAGCCTTCACCGCCGCCCTGCCCGAACTCCTCGGCGGCAGCGCCGACCTCACCGGCTCCAACCTCACCAACACCAAGAGCACGCCCGCCCTGCGCTTCGACGCCAGCGGCGCCGTCGTCCGCGGCGAAGGCAACGAGCAATTCCCCGACGGCCTGCCCGGGCGCCACATCAACTACGGCGTGCGCGAATTCGGCATGGCCGCCATCATGAACGGCGTCGCCCTGCACGGCGGCTTCATCCCCTACGGCGGCACCTTCCTCACCTTCAGCGACTACAGCCGCAACGCCATCCGCATGGCCGCGCTCATGAAGCAGCGCGTGATCCACGTCTTCACGCACGACTCCATCGGCCTCGGCGAAGACGGCCCCACGCACCAATCCATCGAGCACGCCGCCTCGCTGCGCCTCATCCCCAACCTCGACGTCTGGCGCCCCGGCGACACCGCCGAGACCGCCGTGGCCTGGGCCGTCGCGCTGCAGAACGCCAGCCGCCCCACCGCGCTGCTGCTCTCGCGCCAGAACCTGCCCTACGCGCCCAAGAGCGACCTGAGCGACGTCAGCAAGGGCGCCTACGTCCTCGCCGAGCCCGATGCCGTCGGCCTCAAGAACAAGAAAGTCAAGGCCGTCATCATCGCCACCGGCTCCGAAGTGCAACTCGCGCTCCAGGCCCAGCGCCTGCTCGCCGCGAAGAACATCGGCGTGCGCGTCGTCTCCATGCCTTCGACCACCACCTTCGACCGCCAGGACCTCGCCTACAAGAAGAGCGTGCTGCCCAAGGGCCTGCCCCGCATCGCCGTCGAGATGGGCACCACCGACGGCTGGTGGAAGTACGGCGTCGCTGCCGTCGTCGGCATCGATACCTACGGCGAATCCGCGCCCGCGGGCGTACTCTTCAAGCATTTCGGATTCACGGCGGAAAACGTCGCCGCCACCGTCGAAGCCGCGCTCAAGCGCTGAAGCGGCCGCCTTCCCCACCCCCAGTTTTCAACCATCCAGGAGCACCAGCACATGGCTATCAAACTCGGTATCAACGGCTTCGGTCGCATCGGTCGCAACGTTCTTCGCGCCGCCGTGCAGAACTTCAAGAACGACATCGAGATCGTCGCGATCAACGACCTGCTCGAGCCCGACTACCTTGCCTACATGCTCCAGTACGACTCCGTGCATGGCCGCTTCCAGGGTGAGATCGGCGTCGACGGCAACACCCTCATCGTCAACGGCAAGAAGATCCGCCTCACGCAGGAGCGCGACCCCGCCAACCTGAAGTGGAACGAAGTCGGCGCCGACATCGTGCTCGAATCCACCGGCCTCTTCCTCACCAAGGAAACCTGCCAGAAGCACCTCGACGCGGGCGCCAGCAAAGTCATCATGTCGGCCCCCAGCAAGGACGACACCCCCATGTTCGTCTACGGCGTGAACGACAAGAAGTACGCCGGCGAAGCCATCATCAGCAACGCCAGCTGCACCACCAATTGCCTGGCGCCCCTGGCCAAGGTGCTCAACGACAAGTGGGGCATCAAGCGCGGCCTCATGACCACCGTGCACGCCGCCACCGCCACCCAGAAGACCGTCGACGGCCCCAGCAACAAGGACTGGCGCGGCGGCCGCGGCATCCTGGAGAACATCATTCCCTCCAGCACCGGCGCCGCCAAGGCCGTCGGCGTGGTGATCCCCGAACTCAACAAGAAGCTCACCGGCATGAGCTTCCGCGTGCCCACGTCCGACGTGTCAGTGGTCGACCTCACGGTCGAACTCGTCAAGGAAGCCACCTACAAGGAAATCTGCGCCGAGATGAAGGCCCAGAGCGAAGGCCCGCTCAAGGGCGTGCTCGGCTACACCGAGGACAAGGTCGTCGCTACCGACTTCCGCGGCGACCCGCGCACCTCGATCTTCGACGCCGACGCCGGCATCGCGCTCGACGGCACCTTCATCAAGCTCGTGAGCTGGTACGACAACGAGTGGGGCTACTCGAACAAGTGCCTGGAGATGGTGCGGGTGGTGGCAAAGTAAGCCGTCCGCGACGCAGGAAAGACGCGCCTTCGGGTGCGTTTTTTTTTGAGTTCATGCCTTCATAGGCATAAAGCGCCTTGATGAAATCCAGGCCCCTGCCCAACTCTCCAACCACCTGCGCGCATTGCGCCGGGCCAAAGGCCTGAGCCAGGCGCAACCCGGCCGAATCCTCGGCGTCGGCCAGACCCGCATCGCCAGGATCGAAGCCGACCCCGCATCCGTCAGCGTCGACCAACTCCTCAGGCTCCTCGCGGCGCTGGGCGTCAGGCTCGTTCTCTGCCCCATCGGCAATGCCCCAGCGCCACCGGCGGCAGAAGGGGTAGGCGTGGCCACCGCGCCCTCAACCCGGCTGCCCGAAGGCTTCCCCGCACGCGTCTGGGAGCCGCTGCAACAGGGAATGAGGGCCCAGGCCGCCGCCTTCCTGCAAGAGGATCAGACCGGCTCCAGCACGTGAATCAGCCGGCTCTCCATCCAGTCCTTCACCTTCGCCGCATACGCCGCCATGTGCGGCGCCGCGCCATGCGCCTTCAGCGCATCCAGCGTCTCCCACTTCTCGATCACCACGAAAGTGTCCGGCCCGAAGCTCGCCTTCGACACCGGCATGCCCGCCGCATCCACCGTCGCGCTGTATTCGATGCAACCGGCCTCCGCGAGCACGGCCGGGCGGTTCGCATTGAAGGCTTCGAGGACCTGGGCGCGCAGGCCCGGCTTGGCCGTGAGGACGGCGACGACGTGGATCATTGGCATGTTCTCCTGGGATTGAAGCGTCGAATTTAAGGGGAATCAGCCCTCCCACATCGCCGGGCTCGCGCGAAACCAGCCGCGGTATGGCATCCCGTGCCCATGATGAAGATGCATGCCCCAGGTCTGGAAGCTCACCACGCCGCGCCGCTTCAAGGCCTCGGCCGCCGCCCGGCCAAGCCCCGGCGGCGCATCGAGGCTCACGGAGATGAAAGCCGACTTCGTGTACGCGCGCCTCCACGCCGGCAGCCGCGGCCCCACGATCCGGTCCAGCAGGGCCGCCGAAAGATGGTCCGGATGCCCCTCGTTCGGCACCTGGAAAAGCCGCAGCCGCCCCGGCAAGTCGATGCCCCATTGCTCCGCCAGGTCCGCCGCCGTGTGCAGGCCCTCCCGCCCCGCCCGCCCGGTCAGCAGCACGCCGCGCCCGCCGAACTCTCCATAAAGCACCGCGCTCGATTCGTTCTCCGGCGTCGTCACGGCCCTCGCAGGCAAGCCCCAGCCTGAGAGGCGGGACGGGCGGACGAGCGACGTCCAGCGCGCCGTCCCGCCCAACTCCTCCGCCTCGGCCTCGTCCCCGCGCGACCCGAAGCCCGGCAGCAGCGTGCCGAAGTAATGCTCGCGCCGTGGCGACAGCACCCTGAACGGCCCGATCGTCGCCCCCGCGAAAGGCTCCATCACCGGCACCCTGCGTGCCTGCGCGAGCTGCTCCAGCGCATAGGCGCTGCCGACCCTGCGCCGCAGCCAGCCTGACGTCGCCCACGGCCGGTGCATCCACAACTCACCCACCTTCAACTGGCGCAACACCACGCTCAGCCCCGCCGTGTGATCCCGCGCCGGATGCGAACTCACCATGTAGTCCACATGCGAGCACATGAAGTGGGTGCGGATGTGCGCCACCAGCCGCTCGCCCGTCAACTCCGTACCGCCGTCATACACCAGCACCTTGTAGTGCCCGGGCCGCCCCCAGCGTACGCACACCGCCGCTCCGCCGGACCGCGCCGGCAGGAAATCCACCTCGTATCTCATCGTCTTGCGCTTCCCTGAACTTCTACTTTTTCAAGCACCACACGCGTTGATGCTTCATTTCGGGGCGCAGTGTCATTGAAAGAAGACGTGCCGGCAAGCTAATATCTGCACCATGGAAATTAATGCAAATAAAAAGTTGCTAGGTGAGGTCCTGACCGTTCGCGCGGGCTATCCGTTCCGGGGCGCCATCAGGGCGAGCGCGGACGGCCCCGTGCGCGTGGTCCTGATGGGCAACGTCGACCAGCTCGACGGCATCGCCTGGGCGGCTGTCCCCCACACGCACCTGCCGCCCGGCCGCCGCGAACCCCGCTGGCTGCATGCCGAAGACATCGTCTTCGTCCACCGTGCCGACCGCTACCACGCCACCTGCATCGAAGAACCACCGGGCCCCGCCGTGTGCGGCACCAGCGCGCTCCATCTCCGCGCCAAACCCGAGGCCGGCGTCCTCCCCGCCTTCGTGGCCTGGCAGATGAACCAGCCGCCCTTCCAGCGCGAACTCCAGCGTTCCGCCGAAGGCACCGCCCAGAAGAGCATCCGCAGGCCTGTGCTTGAATCCCTCCCGCTGGGCATACCACCGCTCGCGGCCCAGCAAGGCATCGTGGCCATGGCCCGCCTCGCGTGGCGCGAGCGCCATCTCCACGCCAGCCTGATCCGCAACCGCGAGCGTATGTTCGAATCCATTGCCGAGGCGCTCAGCGGCGCCTGCGACAACGAACAGAAGCTTTAGGGAAGAAATGAACAAGACCGCCGTCAGCCAGGACAGCATCAACGCCGCCGTCTGGGCCGCCTGCGACACCTTCCGTGGTGTCGTCGACCCGAGCACCTACAAGGACTACGTCCTCACGATGCTCTTCCTCAAGTACGTCTGCGACGTATGGCAGGACCATTACGACAGCTACAAGAAGGAATACGCCAACGCCGAGCCCGGCCTCATCGAGGCCCTGCTCAAGACCGAGCGCTTCGTGCTCCCGCCCAGCGCCAGCTTCTACGCGCTGCACAAGGCCCGCTTCGAGCCCGGCAACGGCGAACGCATCGACAAGGCCCTGCACGCCATCGAGGACGCCAACATCTCCCGGCTGCGCGACGTCTTCCAGGACATCAGCTTCAACGCCAGCAAGCTCGGCCACGAGCAGCAGAAGAACGACCTGCTGCGCCACCTGCTCGAAGACTTCGCGCGGCCCGAGCTGGACCTGAGCCCGAGCCGCGTCGGATCGCTCGACGTGATCGGCAACGCCTACGAATACCTCATCAAGAACTTCGCTTCCAGCAGCGGCAAGACCGCCGGCGAGTTCTACACGCCGCCCGAAATCTCCGAACTCGTGGCGCGCCTGGTGGACCCGCAGGAGGGCGAGGACATCTGCGACCCGGCCTGCGGCTCCGGCTCGCTGCTGCTCAAGTGCGGCCGGCTGATCCGCGAGCGCGGCGGCTCGCGGCGCTACGCGCTCTTCGGCCAGGAGGCCATCGGCAGCACCTGGGCGCTGGCCAAGATGAACATGTTCCTGCACAACGAGGACAACCACCGCATCGAGTGGGGCGACACCATCCGCAACCCCAAGCTGCTGGCGAACGACACCACCCTCCAGCGCTTCGACGTGGTGGTGGCGAACCCGCCCTTCAGCCTGGACAAGTGGGGCCACGACGATGCGCAGCTGGACAAGTTCAACCGCTTCAGCCGTGGCATGCCGCCGAAGACGAAGGGCGACTTCGCGTTCATCCTGCACATGATCGAGAGCATGAAGCCGGGCACCGGGCGCATGGCGGTGGTCGTGCCGCATGGCTTGCTGTTCCGTGGCGGGGCCGAGGCGAAGATTCGCAAGAAGCTCATAGAGGAGAACCTGCTGGACGCGGTGATCGGCGTACCGGACAAGCTCTTCTATGGCACAAGCATCCCTGCGGCGGTCCTCGTGTTTCGCCAAGACAGGAATCGGGACGACGTTCTGTTCATCGATGCCAGCCGTGACTATCAACAAGGAAAAAACCAGAACGTGCTGCGCAGCGCGGATCTGGAGCGGATGCTCGCCACCTACGCGGCGAGACGCGCCGTCGAGAACTACGCCAGCCTTGCCTCACCCTCGGTCATCGCGGCACAAGAGTACAACCTCACCCTCGCGCGATACGTCAACGACGATCAGGGCAACGCGCGCCTCACCATGGCGGAGTTGCGGCTCGAACGCGTCGAACTCAGCAAGGAGCGGATGGCGCTCGAAGATGAGATTTCGGCGCACCTGAAAGAACTGGGATATGAATAGCCCCAGGATTCGCGCCCGCATCGTCGAACGGGAAACGCCGCTTCCTGCTTGCGCGGCGCGGCTCATTCGATCCAGGTCCGTGCAGAAGCAAGTGCCGGCGGAAGAACTGCTTGCCGGTTTCAAGCGTGGTCAAGTACATGCCGCCTGAAGGATGGACGCTTCGCCCGCTCGGCGCGCTGGCATCGATCCAGCGTGGCAAGTTCTCGGTCCGCCCGCGCAACGATCCCCGGTACTTCGGCGGCGAGGTGCCCTTCGTCCAGACCGGCGACGTCACGAGGGCAGGCTTGTTCCTGGATTCGTACTCGCAGACCTTGAACCAACTCGGCGTCTCCGTGAGCAAGGTCTTTCCGGCCAACTGCATCCTGATGACCATCGCGGCCAACATCGGCGAGACAGCCATCACGCGCTTCCCAGTTGCCTGTCCAGACAGCGTGGTGGCGATTCAACCCCGTCCCGATGCGGCCGACCTGCTCTGGCTCGCGTACGCGCTGGCGTCGAAGCGAACGCACCTCGATGCGCTCGCAGGAAGAAGCGCACAGAAGAACATCAACCTGAAGGTGCTGGAGCCATTGCAGATCCTCACGCCGCCGCTCGACGAACAGCAGCGGATCGGTCGGATCATCCGTACCTGGGATCGAGCGATCGCCAACGCGGAGCGTCTTCTTGCCAACAGCCTGGCGCAGCGCTCAGCGCTGACCGAACGCCTGATTCCGTGCCAACCGGGCGGCATCGCACTTGGCGACGTGGCCACGTTCAAGAACGGACTCAACTTCAACGCCGGCGACGAAGGCGAGGCCGTGAAGATCGTCGGCGTTTCCGACTTCAAGCATCGGACGCAGCTTCCGCATACCAAGGACCTTGCAACGATCCGGGTGCCGAAGTGCATTCGCGACGGGGAGTTGCTGGCCACGGACGACCTGCTGTTCGTCCGGTCCAATGGCAACAAGGCGCTCGTGGGGCGTTGCCTCCACTTCCCCGATGTGCGGGAGCGGCTCGCCTTCTCCGGCTTCACCATCCGGTGCCGCGTCAATCCGGAGATGTTACTGCCGGCCTATGCGGCCTCCCTGGTGAGATCCGACGCGGTGCGTGCGCAGATGCTGGTTGCTGGCGGCGGCACGATCATCCAGAACCTGAGCCAACAGGCCCTGGCCAAGCTCCGCATCACGCTGCCTCCGCTCGCCCAGCAGCAGCGCGTCGCGCGCCTGCTCGGCGCTTGCGACCGGGAGATCGTCGTCGCGGAACTGCTTCTGGAGAACCGCAGGCTGCAGAAGCAAGTGGTGATGGATGAACTGCTGACCGGCTTCCGCCGCTCGCCAGGTCTCATGCACGCGCAGGAGTCGTCATGATGATGGCCGGCGTGTCGACTCCGGCCCCTGGCCACCGCGGCGCACATGTCGCCGCGCTCCAGATCCTGCGCACCCTGGGTTGGCGCGACCTGAGCGCAGCCCAGTGCGAGGCCCTTCGCGGCGGAACGCGCGAAGTCCTCCTCAAGCCGCGCCTCATCGAATTCCTGCAAACCCGCCGCTTCGACTACAAGGGCGAGCCGCACCCGCTCTCCCACGGCAGCATCGACCAGATCCTGCGCGAGTTCTCCGCGCTGTCGATGGGCGACGGCCTGCTCGCCGCCAACGAGCGGCTCTACGCCAAGCTGCTCTTCGGCATCACCGTCTCGGAGTTCATGCCCGACGGCAAGAAGCACCCCGTCACGGTCTCGGTGATCGACTGGGCCGACGTGGGCGCGAACCGCTTCGACGTGGTCGAGGACATGCAAGTGCTCGTGACCCATGGCCCGCACCACCGCGCGCCCAGCCTCACGTGCTTCGTCAACGGCATTCCGTTGGCGTTGATTGAAGCGAGGCAGCCGCCTCGCGTCCGCGGCGGCAGCGACGCGATGGTGCGCGAAGGCATCCTCCGGCATCTCGACAACCAGCGCGACGAGGAGATCCCGAATCTCTACGCCTACGCGCAACTGCTGCTTTCCATCAGCGGCACCGACGGGTGCTATGGCACCACGCGCACCCCGCCCGCCCTCTGGGCGCGATGGACCCGCGAAGAGGAGTTCGACGACGCGCAGATCCAGGCGCTGAAGGCCGCGCCGCCGAATGCGCAGGACCGTTTGCTCGTGAGCCTTCTCACGCCGGCCCGACTGCTGTCCTTCGTGCGCGGCTTCGTCCTGTTCGACCGCAAGGCCGGCAAGATCGTCGCGCGCCACCAGCAGTTCTTCGGCGTGCGCGCGCTGCTCCAGCGGCTGGCGTCGCGGCGGGCTGACGGCGGGCGCGAAGGCGGCGTGCTGTGGCACACCACCGGCTCGGGCAAGAGCCTGACCATGGTCTTCCTCAGCAAGGCCCTGCTGCTGGACGAAGCGCTCAAGGAATGCCGCGTCATCGTCGTCACCGACCGGAAGGACCTCGAAGCGCAACTCTCGCGCAACTTCACGGCCAGCGGTGTCTTCGGCTCGTCGGTGGGCGCGCAGAAGGAGGGCGAGCGCAGCAAGGCCCTGACCGGCCGAGACCTCGCACGTCGCATCGGCCAGGGCACGGGGCGCATCACCTTCGCGCTGGTGCAGAAGTTCAATTCGGCCTCGCGCCTGCCGGAGTGCCGCAACGACTCGGCGGACATCATCGTGCTGGTGGACGAAGGCCATCGCAGCCACGGCGGCGAGACGCACCAGCGCATGCGCAAGGTGTTGCCGCGCGCGGCTTGCGTCGCGTTCACGGGCACGCCGCTGCTGAAGGCAGAGAAGACGCAGAACGTCTTCGGCCCCGTCGTGCACGCCTACACGATGCATCACGCGGTGGAGGACCGCACGGTGGCGCCGCTGCTCTACGAGGAGCGCGTGCCGGCGCTGGTCATCGACGCGCCGGCGGTCGACCGCTGGCTGGAGGGCATGGCGGCCAGCCTGCCGCCCGCGCGGCGTGGCGCGCTGAAGCGCCAGTTCTCGCACGCGCATGCGATCCACGGCGCGGCCGGCCGCATCGAGCTGATCGCCTGGGACATCGCGCTGCACTTCAGCGAGAACTTCAAGAAGATCGCGCCGGGGCTCAAGGGCCAGCTCGCGACGGCCAGCAAGCGCGACGCGATCCGCTACAAGAAGGCGCTCGACGGCACGGGCCTGGTCAGCAGCGTGGTGATCATGTCCGCGCCGGACAGCGTCGAAGGCGATGCGAGGGCCGGCGAGGAAGACGAGGCGGAGGTCCTGCGGTGGTGGCGGCGCAACGTGCCCGCCTCCGCCGAGGGCATGGCGCAGTACGAGCGCGAGGCGCTGCGCGCCTTCTCGTCCGCGGGCGGGCCCGACCTGCTCATCGTCGTGGACCGATTGCTCACGGGCTTCGACGAGCCGCGCAACGCGGTGCTCTACATCGACAAGCCGCTGAAAGGCCACAACCTCATCCAGGCGGTGGCGCGCGTGAACCGGCTGCACGAGGCCAAGCACCACGGCCTGCTGGTGGACTATCGCGGCATCCTGAAGGAGCTGGACACGGCCCTGCGCGCCTACGGCGAACTGGAGGCGCGCACGCAAGGCGGCTTCGACGCGGCGGACCTCGACGGCCTCTACGCGCAGGTCGGCACTGAATACAAGCGGCTGCCCTCGCTGCACGAAGCCGTGTGGTTCTTCTTCGACAGCCTGGATGGCCGCGACGATCCGGAGCCCTTGCGCCAGGCGCTGGCGCCCCGCTTCGTGGGCGACGGCCAGGGTGGCCAGTACGACGAGCGGCAACGGCTGCGCGACGATTTCTTCGCGGCGCTCACGGCCTTCGGCCTGTGCCTGCGGACCGCGCTCTCGTCGCGAGGCTTCTTCGAGGACGAGGATTTTTCAGAGGCCGCCCTCGCGCGCTACAAGAAGGACTTTCGGCTTCTCTCCGGCGTGCGGCAGTCCCTGGAGCACGGGGCGGTGGAGCCCTCCGATGGGATGGCGCTCGACGAGCACATCCGCAAGCTCGTGGACCAGCACGTGCAGGGCACGGCGGTCCATGACGCCAGGGATCGGTTCGCGGTCCGGCTGCTGGGCCAGCCGGAGCCCGCCACGCACTGGCCGGAGGAGAAGACGCGCAGCGAGGCGGACCTCATCAAGACCCGCCTTCGCAAGAGCGTGGAGCAGGACCTGGCGGACGACCCCTACGCGCGCAAGGTGTTCTCGGAGCTGCTCCAGGGCGCGATCGCCAAGGCCGAGGCGATGTTCGATCATCCCGGCAAGCAGTACGCGCTGCTGAGCGCCTTCGCGCAGCAGGTCGAGGCGCGCGCCACGCCCGGCGTGCCGGCAGTGCTCAAGGACGACCCGCAGGCCCGGGCGTACTACGGTGCGATTCTCCTGGCGCTTGGCGAAGACGCCGCCGCGCTGGATGCGGCGCGGCAGAAGGTCCACGCGGGCCACGCCCTCGCGATCGGCGATGCGGTCAGGCAAGCGGCGGCCGAGCACTCGGTCAACCCGCAGGGCATGGAGGCCGCGATCCGCAGGACCTTGCTCAGGCAATTCCACGCCGTGTTCGGCCTGGCGAAGACGAACGAGGTGATCGAGCAGGTGCTGCACATCACCCGGGTCGGCCTGTCGCGGCGCCAATGAAGCGCTTCCGCTACGGCGACGAGCTGATCCCGTTCACGCTGCGCACGCAGGCGCGGCGCAAGTCCTCCCGCATCACGATCCATGTCGAGCCCGATGGCCATGTGTTCGTGGACGCGCCCGAGGGCACGGCGGATGAGGCGGTCATGGCCGCCATGCAGCGCCGCGCCGCCTGGATCAGCAGCCTGCGCGGGCGCGGCGCGTCGTCGCTGCTGCTGCCGCGCGAATACGTCAGCGGCGAGAGCTGGCACTACCTTGGCCGGCAGTACCAGCTCAAGGTCGTCGTCGATGGCGCCGCGCACGCGGCGGTGCGCATCGACGGCAGCCACATCGCGCTCACGGTGGACCGGCACGACGCGCCTGCGGTTCGCGCGGCGCTGGAGGCGTGGTACCGCGCGCGTGCCAGCGAGGTGCTGGCCGCGCGCCTCGATGCCGTCGCCGCGACGCTCCCGTGGGTGAACGCGGTACCCGCCCTGCATCTGCAGGCCATGCGGCGGCAATGGGGCAGCTGCTCGCCCGCGGGGCGGGTGACCTTGAACCCGCACCTCGTCAAGGCACCGCGCGAATGCATCGACTACGTGGTTCTCCACGAGCTGTGCCATTTGATCGAGCACAACCACTCGCCGCGCTTCTTCGAGCTGCTCGATGCGCGGATGCCCGGCTGGCGCGAGGTGAAGCGGCGGCTGGACGGTCTTGCCGGCCGGCTCATGCCTTAGGCGCGATCCAGCGGCCGACCTGCTCCGCGAGCCAAGGCCCGTCGTCGAGGGCGAGGTCGTGGCCCGCCGTCGGGTGTTCGAAGAGCGGCGCGTTCCACTGTCGCGCGAGCCGCCGCGAGCAGGCCGCATCCACCAGTGCGTCGCGCTGGCTCGCGAGGACGAGCAGGGGCACGGCGGGCGCCTGCAAGGGCGCGCGGTAGCGCGCGGCCGCGAGCAGTTGCCGCAGCGCATTCGCGCGCGTGACGGGCCGCATCTCGCGCAGCGCCGCCCACTCGTCGACCACCGGCGCACCTGCGCGCAGGTGACGGCTGGTGAGCCGCAGGATGGTTTCTTCGCGCCGCTGGTTCGTGCCGGGCGCGAGCAGCACGCCCAGCAGCGCGCCATAGTTGGCGGGCCGCAGCCGGTGGTACCAGGGGCTGAAGGGCCGCAGGCTGGTGTTGACCAGCACGCAACCCGCGAGCTCGCCGGGATGCCGCGCGGACCATTCCACCGCCACCATCGCGCCCAGCGACATCGCGAGCAGGTGGTAGGGCGGCGCGATGCCCATCGCGCGCAGCTGAGCGCGGCACGCTTCCATCGTCGCCTCGATGCCGGCCGGGCTGCGCGCATGGTGAAGCCGCCCCGCGCCGGGCAGGTCGAGCGCGAGCACGCGCGCGCCGGGCAGGCGTTGGCGCAGCGTGTCGATGAAGGCGCCCCAGTGGCCGCTCTCCCGCGTCAGTCCTCGCAGCAGGATCCAGCGGCTCATGGCACGCGCGCCCGGTACCAGCGCGCCATCGCGCGCTCGCGGTGTTCGGCCCGCTGCGTCTCGGAGGGCCGCCAGCGCGCGTGGCTTCCCACCGCCCGCGTGATGAAGTCGAGCCACCCGAGGTGCGTGCGCAGCACGCGCTGCTGGCGGTGCTCGATCATCGGGTTGAAGATGCCGTGGCGCGAGAAGATCTGGCGCGGGTTCTTCTTGATCCACAGCCACGAGCCCATCTCCAGCGTCACGGGCAGGAACACGCTGTCGGCCGCCTCGCGGCAGGCGCCGAGGTAGAGGTGGTCCCACAGGTCGCCGTGCGTCAGGTACTGGCGGCTCTGCGGCTCCAGCACGTAGCGGTGATGCAGCAGCGTGTGGTCGAGAATCTCGCACAGCGCGTGGATTTCCGGCAGGTGCGCGATGGGCCGCGAGGTATGGGCGAAGGGGAACCAGATGCGGTCGATCAGCCCGAAGCCCGAGTGGCAATCCACCGCGATGCTGAAAGGCCGTCCCCAAAGCTCCGATTCGACGATGGCGCACACGGCCGCGCTCTCGCATTCCATGGCCGCGCCGAGCGCGCCGCGATACCAGGGCAGCGAGGCGCTCACGCGTTGCCCGCCGAGCAGGTAGGGCACGCGCTCGCTCGACTCCACCGGCGCATTGCGCATCAGGTCCACGCCGTTCGGGTTGGCGCGCGTACCCAGCCACAGGCCACCGGGGTTCACGAGCGGCACGAAGACCAGGCGGATGTTCTCCAGCTGGCGGTGCAGCGTCTCGTCCCACTGCAGCCGCATCACGATGCTGCGCAGGTAGGCGATGGTCACTTCGGCGCCGATGCGCTCCAGCCCGTGCACGCCGCCGAAGAAGCCGACGGCGGGCGCGTCCTTGCACGCGCTGCCGAGCAGGAAGGCATGCACCGGGAAGCGCTGTTCGCCGGCCTTCACTTCGCACAGCAGGCGCTGCTCCATGTGCGGTCCCGCCAGTTGGGCGAGCCGCTGAAGCTCCAGCAGTTCGGGCAGTTCCGTTGCGGTCACGCGGCGTGAGGGGGTGGCAAGTGAGGTGCGCGCAGGATACCTGTCATGTGCGACACGAGCGCGTCACACAGGCACCTTAGGGTGCGCACATGCCTTTCACCATCCTTCCTTCGACGCGCCACCCCTTCCGCGGCATCGGCAGTGCCTTGCTGTGGGGCGTGGTCGAGTTCGTCGCGCTGGCGCGTTCGCGCATGGCGACGCGCCTGCGCCACGGCCGCTGAGCGGCCGCGGACTCAGGCGGCGTCGGCGATCACGAGCCAGCCGACGCCGAAGCGGTCGGCCACCATGCCGAAGGCCGGCGAGAAGAAGGTCTTCGTCATCGGCATCTGCACCTGGCCGCCATCGCCCAGCGCGGCGAAGAGGCGCTTGGCCTCCGCCTCGGTCGGCAGCGAGAGCGTGAGCGAGATGCCCTTGAACTCGGCCTTGCCCGAGGCCATGCCGTCGGAGGCCATCAGCACGGTGTCGCCGACCTTGAACTCCGAATGCATGATCTTGTCTTCGCTGGCGGTGCCGCAGCCATCGGCCGAGGTCGGTTCGGGGCTGTCCTTGAAGCGCATCAGCGTGGTCACTTCGGCGCCGAGTTTCTCGCGGTAGAAGGCCAGCGCTTCTTCGCAGCGGCCTTCGAAACAGAGATAGGACTGGACTTTCATGCGGGAGCTCCTGGGGGTGGGGGTGGCGGGAATGGCTTGCGTTGTGTACAACGTCCACAAGACAATAGCAAACATAATGGACGCTGTCCACATGAAAGCCTTCCATGGTCACGCCCGTCTCGATCCCGCCTGCCCGCAGCACCTACCGGCACGGTGACCTGCGACGGGCGCTGCTCGACGCAGGGGTCGAGCTGGCTCGCGCCGGGGGGCCGGAGGCCGTGGTGCTGCGCGAGGCGACGCGGCGCGCGGGCGTCGTGCCGAACGCGGCCTACCGGCATTTCGCGAGCCGGCAGGATCTGCTGTGGGCCGTGCGCGCGGCGGCGCTTTCCGAGGCCGCGACGGCGATGGAGGCCGAGCTCGCCACCCTGGACACGGACCAGCCGCCGCTGGCCTTCGCGCGGGCCAGCGTGCGCGCGGTAGGCACGGGGTACCTGCGTTTCGCGCTCTCGCAAACCGGCTTGTTCCGCACCGCCTTCGGCGCCCCCGTCGATGTGAATGGCGCTCCGGACGAGGCCAAGGGCGGCCGCAGCGGACTCAACCCTTTCGAACTCCTGGGCGCCGCGCTGGACCGGCTGGCCGCCGCCGGCGGCCTGCCGGCGGAGCGACGGCCCGATGCCGAGTTCCTCGCCTGGTCGGCGGTGCATGGCATGGCGTTGCTGATGATCGAAGGCCCGCTGCGCGGGCTCGACCCGGCGCAGGCGCAGGCGCTCGGCCAGCGTCTCCTCGACATGGTCGAGCGCGGTCTCTGAGGGCGGGCATCGCGTGAGCACCCGCCCCCGCCGCGCCCGGTCTTCCCGGCTTGCGGAGATCGATTTCTCCGCCTCCGCGCACGAGGTCGGCCGCCTGCTGATCGGCGTGACGCTGCTGGTGGACGGCGTGGGCGGCCGCATCGTGGAGACCGAGGCCTACGACCGCGACGACCCCGCGTCGCACAGCTTCGGCGGTCTCACGCCGCGCAACGCGGTGATGTTCGGGCCGCCGGGACACGTCTATGTGTACCGCTCCTATGGCATCCACTGGTGCCTCAATTTCGTGTGCCGCGAGGAAGGGCACGCCGCCGGGGTGTTGATTCGCGCGGTGGAGCCCACGGCAGGCCTCGAACGCATGCGCAGGCGCCGGGGCATCGAGGACGCGCGCCTGCTGTGTTCAGGCCCGGGCCGCCTGGGCCAGGCCCTGGCGATCGACGCCAGCCTCAACGGCAAGGCGCTCGATGCCCCGCCCTTCGAGTTGCTCGCCGCGCCGCTGGATCACCCGGAGGTGGTGGTGGAAGTCGGCCCGCGCATCGGCATCACCAAGGCGGTCGAGGTGCCCTGGCGCTTCGGCGAGCGCGGATCGCGCTTCCTGAGCAAGCCTTTCAGGCCGCCGCTCAAGCCTGCGCGTTGATGTGGCCGCCGGCCAGCGGGTTCGGGCTGGCGCGCACCGAGGCCCGTGTCGCCGCCTGGACGCCTTCGGTGCGCGTGACGCCGCGCGCCACATTGGCCTGTGCGGCCTGCGCCTGGAGCGCGGCGATCTGCTGCTGGATCATGGTGATCTGCCGCGCAACCGCCTCGAGCTGCTTCTGCACGGCCTCCTTCGCATCGCCTTCGGCCATGCCGGTGAGCTGCTTCTGCAGGCTCGTCATCTGCTTCTGCAAGCCGGGAATCTGCCGCTGCAAGGCGGCGATCTGCGCGCTGATTCGCGCGCTGTCATTGCCGGCCGAGCCGCCGACCGAAGCTACTGCCGAGACCATCTCGTACCCTCCAGACATGTGTGCGTGGACGGGTTATCGGCAGGATTCGTCAGAACTTCAGGGTCCGGGCGGCGTCGTTTGAAGATTTTCTTCACGCGCCACTTGCTGCAGGCTCTCGTAGATGAGCCGGCGCGGCGCCACCTTCCAGCCTAGCAGCGCCTCGATGGCCGCGACCGCGCGCATCGCCAGCAGCGAATGGCCGCCGAGGTCGAAGAAGTTGTCGGTGCGCCCCACGTTGTCGATGCCCAGCAGCTCGGCCCAGACGCCTGCGATCACGCGCTCGTTGTGCGTCTCCGGCGCGACGTAGCCGCGGCCGTCGGCCAGCACGGTCTCCAGCACCGGCGCGGGCAGCGCGGCGCGGTTGACCTTGCCGTTGGGCAGCAGCGGCATCGCGTCGAGCCGCACGAAGTGTTGCGGGATCATGTATTGCGGCAGCCGCGCGCGCAGGTGCTCGCGCAGGACGGGCGGCGACGGCGGCTCGCCTTCGCGCAGGACGTAGTACAGGACCAGGCGCACATCCTCCTCGCTCTCCGCGCGCGTGACCGCCACGCAGTGCGCCACGGCCGGGTGGTCGAGCAGGGCGGATTCGATCTCGCCCATCTCGATGCGATAGCCGCGCAGCTTGACCTGATGGTCCGCGCGGCCAAGGTGTTCGAGCTGCCCGTCGTGGCGCCAGCGCCCGAGGTCGCCCGTGCGGTAGAACCTGTCGCCCGCGTCGCCGCTGAAGGGGTCGGGCAGGAAGCGCTCCGCCGTCAGCGCGTCGCGCTTGTAGTAGCCCGCCGTGACGCCGGCGCCGCCGACGTAGAGTTCGCCGGGCACGCCGATCGGGCACACGTGACCATGTTCGTCGAGCGGCCAGACGGTGGTGTTGTCGATCGGGCGGCCGATGGCGATGCCTTCGCGCGGCGTCCGGACCTTCCAGCCGGTGGTCCACACGGTCGTCTCGGTCGGGCCGTAGATGTTCCAGAGTTCGCCGGTGCGCTCCATCAGCCGCTCGGCCAGCACGGGCGGCAGCGCTTCGCCGCCGATCAGCGCGCGGAAGTGCGGGCCGCCCATCCAGCCGGCCTCGATCAGCATGCGCCAGGCCGAAGGCGTGGCCTGCAGCAGCGTGGCCTCGTGCTGCTCCAGCAGCGCGCGCAGGGCGGCCGGGTCCTGCGTCTGCGCGTGCGACGCGATGACGAGCTTCGCGCGCACCACCAGCGGCAGCATCAGGTCCAGCACCGACGGGTCGAAAGAGGGGCTGGTGATCGCCACCACGCAGTCCCGCGCCGAGAGGCCGGGCATCTTCACCATGCCGGCGAGGAAGTTGACGACGCCGCGGTGCGGCACGCGCACGCCCTTGGGCTGGCCGGTGGAGCCGGAGGTGTAGATCACGTAGGCGTCGTCGCCGGGGGTCGCGTCCAGGCCGGGGCGCGGGTCCAGCGCGCGGCCTGACATGCCGCCGGTCAGGGCGGTGTCGTCCAGCAGCAGCGTGGGCAACTCCAGCCCTTCGAGGATCGCCCGGGCGCCGCGCTGCGTGATCACGCAGGAGAGGTCGGCATCGTTGGCCATGTAGCGCAGGCGGTCGACGGGGTATTCCGGATCCAGCGGCACGTAGGCCGCGCCGGACTTCATCACCGCCAGCTGGGCGATGAGCATGGCCGGACTGCGGCCGATGCACAGGCCCACGCGCTGCCCGCGCGCGATGCCCCGCTCGCGCAGGGCGCGCGCCAGCATGTTCGAGCGTCCGTCGACGTCGCCGTAGCTCAGCTCGGTGCCGGCTTCGTCGATGACGGCGATGCGCGCCTGCACGTCGGGCGCGTCGATGCCGACGTAGCGGTGCACCAGCAATTGCGCCTGTGGCGCCGAGCGGCCGCCGTTCCACCCGTGCCGCAGCAGGCTCATCTGGGCCGGCGAGATCATCGGGTATTCGGAGAGCTTTCGTTCCGGCTGCGCAAGCAGCCGCTCGACCAGCGCGAGGTAGTTCTCCAGCATGCGCGCCGCGCTGGCGGGCGCGTAGAGATCGCTTGCGTACTCCAGGTGGATGCGGTGCGTGAACTCGGTGTCGACGTGCATCGAGAGGTCGAACTGCGCCGCCGTGCGCTCGAAGTCGAACTCGTCCACTTCGAGCCCGAAATAGTCGAGCTGCCCGACCGGCGCGTTCAGCACGTTGAACAGCACGCGCACGGGGCCTTCGGGGCGCAGGGTGCGGTCGTGGCCCAGTTCGTCGATGAGTTCGTCGTAGGGCGCGTCCTGCCGGGCATAGGCTTCGAGCGCGTTCTTGCGCACGCGGTGCACGAGCCCGGTGAAGCTCGGGTCGCCCGACAGGTCGGTGCGCATCACCAGCGTGTTGACCAGCGTGCCCACGAGCTGCTCGGCGGCGAAGCGGTGGCGGTTGGCGATGGGCGTGCCGATGGAGACGTCCTCGCTCTTCGCCTGGCGCGACAGCATCAGCGTGAAGGCCGACAGCAGCGTCACGAAAGGCGTCACGGCCTCGCGACTGCCGAACTCGCGCAGCGCCTCGCGCAGGCGCTGCGGCAGTTCGGCCGAGACGCGCGCGCCCTTGAAGCTGGGCTTGGCCGGCCGGGGGAAGTCGCTCGGCAGGTCGAGGTCGGGCAGGTTGCGCAGCCGCTCGCGCCAGTAGTCGAGGTGGGGGCGGCGCGCTTCCACGGAATCGGGGCGGCGCTGCCAGGCGGCGTAGTCGGCGTACTCGATGGAAGGCGGCGCCGAGGCCGGCGTGCGGCCGGCCGCGAGCGCGCCGTACGCCGCCAGGGCCTCGCGCATCAGCAGCGCGCCGGCCCAGTTGTCGGTGATGGCGTGGTGCATGAGCCAGAAGAGCACATGCTCGTTCTCGCCCAGCCGCAGCACGGTCGGGCGATGCAGCGGCGCCTTCGACAGGTCGAAGGGCTGCGCGGCGCGCTCGGCCAGCAGCGCACGCGCATGCTCGTTGCGGCGCGCGCCCGGAAGATGCCGCAGGTCGATGAATTCGATCGGCACTTGCAGCTCGGGCACGATCCATTGCATCGGCTCGTTGTTGCCCATGACGAAGCAGGTGCGCAGGCCTTCGTGGCGCCGCACCATCGCGTCGAGCGCCTGGCCGCACAGCGCGACGTCGAAGCTGCCGCGCAGGCGGACCGTGAGCGGCACGTTGTAGGCCGCGGCGGCCGCGGGCTCGAACTGCTGGATCACCCACATGCGGCGCTGCGAGAGCGAGGCCGGCAAGGCCGCGCCGCGCGCGACACGTTCGATGCCCGGGTCGGCCGGCGTGGGTCGCTCGCTGGTTGCGGGCCCGAGGCGCCGCGCCAGTTCGGCCGCCAAGGCGGCGACGCTCGCATGCTCGAAGAGGCCGGCGATCGGCAGCTCGACGCCGAAGCGCGCGTTGATGCGCGACAGCACCTGCGTCATGCGCAGCGAGTTGCCGCCGAGCTCGAAGAAGCTCTCCTGCACGCCGAAGGCCTGGGTGCCGAGCACCTCGGTCCAGATTTCCCAGATGGCCTGCTCGGTCTCGTCGCGGGGCATGCGGCTGCCGGCGCGCTCCGATTCGCCCGCGCGGGCCAGCGGCTCCCGCGTGTCGTCCGCCAGATCCTCATCCGCCGATTCGGCGTTCTCCAGCGCGAGCAGGGCCAGGCGCCCTTCGAGGTAGTCGGCGCGGCACTGATGCCGTTGCACCTTGCCGCTCGAGGTGCGCGGCAGCGAGCCCGCGCGCACCAGCGCCACCGCATGCACCGGCAGGCCGTGCTCGAGCGCGATCGCGCGGCGCACGGCGCGGAAGATGGCGGCGCCGTCGGCCGGCGCGGCGCGGCGTTCCAGTTCGAGCACCAGCACGATGCCTTCGCCGGCCGGCGTATCCACCGGGAAGGCGGCGCCGTGGCCGGAGCGCAGGTCGGCATGGGCGCGCTCGGCGCTCCATTCCAGGTCCTGCGGATAGTGGTTCTCGCCGTGGACGATGATGAGGTCCTTCAGCCGCCCGGTGACGAACAGTTCGCCGTCATCCACGAAGCCGAGGTCGCCGGTGCGCAACCAGGGACCGCCGCCATCGGCCAGGTAGGCGCCGAAGCTGGCCTCGCTGGCTTCGGGCTGCATCCAGTAGCCGCCACCCACGCTCGGCGAACGCACCCAGATCTCGCCCTCCGCGCGGTCCGCTCGCGGCTGCCGGTCGTCGGGGCCGACGATGGCGATCGCGGTGTGTGGCATCGGGCGGCCGCAACTCACCAGGCGCACGTCCTCGCGCGCATGGCCGGTGCGGCGCGTCAGGATTCGCGGCGCCGCATCAGGCGGCGAGCTGCTCACGCCGAGCACCGCCTCGGCCAGGCCGTACGAGGCCATGAAGGCTTCGGGCCGCAGGCCGGCCGCGCCGAAGAGCGCCAGCACCTGCTCGACCGTCTCGGCGCGGATCGGCTCGGCGCCGCAGCTCAGCGCCACCAGGCTGTCCAGCCGCGCGGCGGGCGGCTTGTGCGCGAGCGCCTGGAGGCAGGCGACGAAGGCCGACTCGGGGGCGCCCGTGTGCGTGATGCGGTGCTCGCCGATCGCCTCCAGCCAGCGCAGCGGCCGGCGCAGGAAGCTCAAGGGCGACATGAGAAAGCTGGTGGCGCCCGCGAGCAGCGGCGTCAGCACGCCGCAGACAAGGCCGTAGTCATGGAAGTGCGGCAGCCAGCTGAGCGCGCGCGACGTCTCGTCGCAGCGCCCGGCCTGCATCAGTGCATGCGCGTTCGCGAGCACGTTCGCGTGGCTCAGGCGCACGCCGCGCGGCGCGGAGGTCGAGCCGGAGGTGTACTGGAGGTAGGCCAGGCTCTCGGGTCCGATGGCGGGCAACTCGAAGGCCGCGTGGCTCAGGGCGTCGAGTTGATCGCGCGCCGGCAGCGACAGCCAGCGGGCCGTGGCGAAGGTCGCGGGGTCGAGCGCGGCGGCGGCGGCATCGAGCAGCGGCGCGCTGGTCAGCACCAGCGCCGCGCGCGAATCGGCGATCACGCTGCGCAGGCGGGGCGCCGCGCGGTGCAGCCGCATCGGGTCGGGCGCCGGCACCGGCACGGCCACGCGACCGGTGAGCAAGCAGGCCCAGAAGACGCGCGCGAAATCCAGGCCGGGAGGAAAGGCGAGCAACACGCGGTCGCCCACCCGCGTGGCTTGCGCGAGCCAGGCTGCCACCTGCCGCACGTCGGCCAGCAGTTGGGCATAGCTGGTCTGTTGCGTGATGCTGCTCGCATCGCCCAGGAAAGCGAAGGCCGTCTTGTCGGCATGCGCGTGGCATTGCCGTTCGAAGACGGCACCCAATGTCTCGGGCGGCGGCGAAAGGGTCTGGGCTTGGGCGGGCAAGTGGGTGGATGGCAAGTGATACATCGAATCGACTCATCGATGGCGCGTGCCGAGAGCCCGCCAGTAATATGAAAGTGTTCTTAATTATCCTGTCATGTATTTACAGCCGAACAAGTAGGCGGCGGCGCCGTGTGGCCGTCGCGCGCAGTAGTTCACGAGCGGCTCCAGGAACTCGCCCATGTCCGGCAGGGAAGGTGGTCAGACGAGCGTTTCGGCGCGGCCGATGCCGGGGAACTCGACGCTCACGCGCTCGCCCGCGCGGGCTGCCAGCAGCCCGACCCACGAACCGGTGGTGACCACGGTGCCCGCTTCCACGTTGCGGCCGCCGCGCGTGGCATGCCGCAGCCAGACTGGCAGTCCCCAGGCGGGATCGCGCAGCGGATGCGTGCCGGTGCGCACCAGGGGCGCCTGCGTGCCGATGCGGGTCTCGCAGGCCTGTGCCGCCCAGTCGCGCGCGGCATAGGGCACCCATTCGCCCAGCACCAGGCCGCCGTGGGATTGCAGGTCCACCAGGCGCAGCAGGGCGGGTGCCTCGGCGCCTTCCTGCCAGCGCGAGTCGACAAGCTCGATGGCCACGACCATCGCGTCGATCACGCTGCCCGCGCTCTCCGGCGTGAGCGCGCCGGCGCGCTCGGGGGTGACGGTCTCGCCAATGCGCAGCGCGATCTCGCTCTCCACGCCCGGCGCGTTGAAACGCATGTCGCTGAAGTCCGCCGGGCTCCGGCGCACGCCGGCCGGCGGCAGCGGTGCATGGTTCAGCACTGCGGTGCGCGAGGCGCCGCCGGATTTCCAGTATTTCGGCACGCCGGCGCCGAACCAGCCCATGGCCTGGGCCAGCGCCTGCTGCGCCTGGTAGACCTGCGCGGCGTCCGTCACGCTGCCTTGCCACGGCGCGGCGCCGATCGGGCGGCCCTCGCGCCAGGCTCCGGCGAGCGCCGAAGCCAATTCATCCACTGTCCTTGCCGTCATGTCGTTCCGTCAGCCTTCAACCTTCACCTTGCCGTCCTTCACCACCTTCGCCCACTTGGCGATCTCGGTCGAGATGAACTGCGTGAACTTCTCGCGGGAGCCGCCGCCATCCTCGGCGCCATAGGTGTCCATGCGCTCCTGGACGTCGGGCATCGCGAGCACCGTGTTGACGTCGCGGTTGATCTTGTCCGCGATGCCGGCGGGCAGCTTACCCGGTCCGGCGAGGCCGTACCACGTGGTGGCCTCGAAGCCGGCGAAGCCCTGCTCCTGCATGGTCGGGATCGTGGGGTGGCCCTTGGCGCGCTTGAGCCGCGTCTGCGCCACGCCGACCACCTTGCCGCTCTTCACGTGCGGCGTGGCCGCCGTCATGGTCTCGAAGCTGTACTGGATCTGGCTGCCCATGAGGTCCGCCAGCAGCGGGCCGCTGCCCTTGTAGGGCACATGCAGCGCATCGACCCTGGCCTGCAGCTTGAACATCTCCAGCGCCAGATGCTGCGCCGAGCCCGCGCCGGCCGAGCCGAAGCTCACCTTGCCGGGCTCCGCTGCGCAGAGCGCGACGATGTCCTTCACCGTCACGGCCTTCTGCGTCGGGCTCGCGATCAGCAGGTTGGGCGTGACGCCCACCAGCACGATCGGCACGAAGTCCCGCTCCACGCTGTAGCGCAGCTTCGGTTGCAGGCTGGGCGCGAGCGCGTGGCTGTTGATGTGCGCCATCAGCAGCGTGCTGCCGTCGCTCGGCTGCTGCGAGACGTACTCGGCCGCGAGCACGCCGGCCACGCCGCCCTTGTTCTCCACGATGACCGACTGTCCCCACATCGTCGTGAGCTTCTGCGCCACCACGCGCGCCAGCGCATCGGTGCCGCCGCCCGGCGGAAAGCCCACCACGATGCGCACGGGGCCCTGCGGCCACTCCTGCGCGAAGAGGCTGGGCGTGCCCAGGGCGGCCACCGCCGCGCCCGCGGCCTGGATGAGGGAACGTCGTTGCATCGCTTGTCTCCGGTCTTGTTGTCGAGGGTTCTTCGTGAGGACCGCGGCGGCCGCGCTCAGGCCGCCTTGCGCAGCGCGGCGGGTGCCGCGTGGCTGGCGAAGTGGTCCATCGTGGCCTGCACGCCGCTGGCGGCGAGCTTCACGCCGGCGAGCTTCAGCCCCATCTCCACGCCGGCCACCATGGCCACCAGCGTGAGGTCGTTGCTGTCGCCCAGGTGGCCCATGCGGAACATGCGGCCCTTGAGCTTGCCCAGGCCGGTGCCGAGCGAGAGGTCGAAGCGCTGGTGGATGAGGCGGCGCAGCGCGTCGGCATCCACGCCCTCGGGCGTGATCACGCCGGTGAGCACGGGCGAGTAGACGGCCGGGTCCGCGCACTGGATCGGCAGGCCCCATGCGTTGACCGCCGCGCGCACGCCCGCACCCCAGCGCTGGTGTCGCGCGAACACGTTGTCCAGGCCCTCGCCGAGGATCATTTCCAGCGCCTCCGACAGCCCGTAGAGCAGGTTGGTGTTCGGCGTGTAGGGCCAGTAGCCGTCCTTGTTCATCTCGACGATCTCGTCCCAGGCCCAGAAGGCGCGCGGCAGCTTCGCGCTCTTGCCGGCCTCCAGCGCGCGCGGCGAGAGCGCGTTGAAACTCATGCCCGGCGGCAGCATCAGGCCTTTCTGCGAGCCGCTCACGGTCACGTCAACGCCCCACTCGTCGTGGCGGAAGTCGGCGCTCGCGAGGCCGGAGATGCTGTCCACCATCAGCAGCGCCGGGTGGCCCGCCGCGTCGATGGCCTTGCGCACCGAGGCGATGTCGGAGGTGACGCCGGTCGAGGTCTCGTTGTGCACCACGCACACGGCCTTGATCTTCTTCTCCGTGTCCTTGCGCAGGCGCGTCTCGATCATGTCGGCCTGCACGCCGCGCCGCCAGCCGGGCGCGTTGGGCAGGTGCTCGTCGCTGCCCTGCCAGGACAGGAACTCGGTGGAGACGCCCAGGCGCGTCGCCATCTTCTGCCACAGCGAGGCGAAGTGGCCGGTCTCGTACATCAGCACGTGGTCGCCCGGGCTCAGCGTGTTGGCGAGCGCGGCCTCCCAGGCGCCGGTGCCCGAGGCCGGGTAGATCACGACCGGGTGCTTCGTCTTGAAGATCTGCTTGATGCCGGAGAGCACCTGCAATCCGAGCACGCCGAATTCGGGGCCGCGGTGGTCGATGGTGGGCAGGCTCATGGCCCGCAGGATCCGGTCGGGCACGGGGCTCGGGCCGGGAATCTGCAGGAAGTGCCTGCCGGTCGGATGGAAGTCGAGTTGGAGCATGGTGCCGTCCTTTCTTTTTCAGTTTTGCATGCAAAACACAGCTTGGCATGCACGTTATCCCCTAGAACCTAGGCTTGAGCAAGCCGAAATTTGCATTCAAAATGCATTCAAGAAGACAGGACCATGGCAGAAATCATTGAAATCTCCCGCCTCGCCTTGCACGACCAGGTGGCCGCGCGGCTTCGCACGATGCTGGTGGAAGGCCAGATCGCGCCGGGCGCCAAGCTCAACGAGCGCGAGCTGTGCGAGCAGTTGCGCGTGTCGCGCACGCCGCTGCGCGAGGCCATCAAGCTGCTGGCGGCCGAGGGCCTGGTGGACCTGCTGCCCAACCGCGGCGCGGTGGCCGTCAAGCTGACCGAGGCCGACGTGCACAACACCTTCGAGCTGCTCGCCGCGCTCGAAGGCATGTCGGGCGAACTCGCGGCGCAGCGCATCACCGAAGAGGAACTGGCCGAACTGCGCGCGCTGCACTACGAGATGATGGCCTGCTTCGCGCGGCGTGACCTCTCCGGCTACTACCGCATCAACGCGCGCATCCACACGGCCATCAACGACGCCGCCAGGAACCCGGTGCTCGCCAGCACCTACCGCTCCATCAACGCGCGCGTGCAGTCGCTGCGCTTTCGCACCAACCAGAACGAGGCCAAGTGGAAGCACGCGGTGGCCGAGCACGAGCGGATGATCGAGGCCCTGGCCGCGCGCGATGCCGCGGCCTTGCGCAGCGTGCTCGTCGAGCACCTGCTGCGCAAGCGCGACACCGTGCTGGAGCTGCTGCGCGCAGGCCAGATCTACCCCCCACCCGCGGCCGCCAACGCCAAGACCTGACCATGCGCATCGAGCCCGCGAGCCATCTGCAGCCAGCCGGCACCGTCCTGCCGCCCAACGAGACCTGCGAGGCGCTGGCACGGCGCCTGCGGGCCGAGACGCGGGGCGAGGTGCTGTTCGACGATGCATCGCGCGGCCGCTACGCGACCGACGCCTCCATCTACCAGGTCATGCCGGTGGGCGTGCTGGTGCCGAAGACCGAGCGTGACATCGTCACCGCGATCGACGTGGCGCGCGATCTGAAGGTGCCCGTGCTCGCGCGCGGCGGCGGCACCAGCCAGTGCGGCCAGACCACCGGCGCGGCGCTGGTCATCGACAACAGCAAGCATTTCCGGAAGGTGCTGGCGCTCGACGTGGAAGGCCGCACCGCCACCGTCGAGCCCGGCATCGTCCTCGACCACCTCAACGCGCAGCTCAAGCCGCACGGGCTCTGGTATCCGGTGGATGTATCGACCAGCGCGCAGGCCACGCTGGGCGGCATGGCGGGCAACAACTCCTGCGGCTCGCGCTCCATCGCCTACGGCAACATGGTGCACAACGTGCTGGGCGCGAGCGCGTGGCTGTCCGATGGCGAGCTCGTCGACTTCGGCCCCGTCGCCAATCTCGGCGCGCGCGCGAGCGACATCGCGATGCACGTGCGAAACCTGGCGAGGCAGCACCATGCCGAGATCGCGGCGCGCTGGCCCAAGGTGATGCGCCGCGTCGCGGGCTACAACCTCGACATCTTCGACAACCAGAGCGAGAAGCCGTACACCAGCGACGGCAGCGTGAACCTCGCGCACCTGCTGGTGGGCTCCGAGGGCACGCTCGCCTACACGCGCAGCCTCACGCTGAAGCTCTCCGAACTGCCGCGCGCCAAGGTGCTGGGCATCGTCAACTTCCCGAGCTTCCACGCGGCGATGGATTCGGCGCAGCACATCGTGAAGCTGGGCCCGACGGCGGTGGAGCTGGTCGACCGCACGATGATCGAGCTGGCGCTGGGCAACCCGGCGTTCCGGCCGACGGTGGAGACAGCGCTCATCGGCCGGCCCGCGGCGATCCTGCTGGTCGAGTTCTCCGGCGAGGACAAGGCGTCGCTGCTGCCCAGGCTCCGTGCGCTGGTCGAACTCATGGGCGACCTGGGCCTGCCGGGCAGCGTCGTCGAGATTCCCGCGGACGCGCCGCAGAAGAACCTGTGGGAAGTGCGCAAGGCCGGCCTGAACATCATGATGAGCCTCAAGGGCGACGGCAAGCCGGTGAGCTTCATCGAGGACTGCGCGGTGCCGCTGGAGCACCTGGCCGAATACACCGATCGCCTGACCGAGGTCTTCGCGCGCCACGGCAGCCGCGGCACCTGGTACGCGCACGCCTCCGTCGGCACGCTGCATGTGCGGCCCATCCTCGACATGCGCACCGACGGCGCCGCGAAGATGCGCGCCATCGCGCAGGAGGCGAGCGTGCTGGTGCGCCAGTACAAGGGCGCCTTCAGCGGCGAGCATGGCGACGGCCTGTGCCGCGGCGAATGGATCGAGTGGCAGTTCGGCCCCGCCATCAACGAAGCCTTCCGCGCCATCAAGCAGAAGCTCGATCCGCTGAACCTCTTCAACCCCGGCAAGATCATCGACCCGCCGAAGATGGACGACGGGGCGCTCTTTCGCTTCGCGCCGCCCTCGGCGCCGCGTCCGTACAAGCGCATCCCGCTCACGCCCGTGCTCGACTGGTCCGCATGGAACGTGCAGGCCGACCCCGTGACGGAAGTGACCACCGAGCCCGGCACCGGCGGCGATGCGACCGGCGGCTTCGCCAAGGCCGTCGAGATGTGCAACAACAACGGCCACTGCCGCAAGTTCGACGCCGGCACCATGTGCCCGAGCTACCGCGTGACGCGAGACGAGCAGCATCTCACGCGCGGCCGCGCCAACACCTTGCGCCTGGCCATCTCGGGCCAGCTCGGCCCCGAGGCCTTCACCAGCGAGGCGATGCACGAGACCATGGACCTCTGCGTCGGCTGCAAGGGTTGCAAGCGCGATTGCCCGACCGGCGTGGACATGGCGAAGATGAAGATCGAGTTCCTCGATCACTACAAGCGCCGGCACGGCCACAGCCTGAAGGACAAGCTGGTGGCCCGCCTGCCGGACTACGCGCATGCCGCGAGCCACGTGTCCTGGCTGCTGAACCTTCGCAATCGCGTGCCCGGCCTCGCGCGGCTGGGCGAGCAATTGCTCGGTCTTTCCGCGAAGCGCTCGCTGCCTGCCTGGCGCAGCGACACCTTCTGGCGCGCGGGGGATGCGTCGATGTTCGTGAGCCGCGACGTCGCCATCGCCTCGGCCTGCAACGGCCGCAAGGTGGCGGTGCTCTTCGTCGACACCTTCAACGGCATCTTCGAGAGCGAGAACGCCTTCGCGGCGGCGCGCGTGCTGAAAGCCGCGGGCTACCTGGTCCACACCGTCGAGAAGGCCGGCGGCCATCATTGCTGCGGCCGCACTTTCCTGGCCAACGGCATGGTGGCGGAAGCGAAGGCGCGCGCCGGCGCGCTCATCGATGCGCTGCTGCCGCTGGCCGAGGCCGGCGTGCCCATCGTCGGCCTCGAACCTTCCTGCCTGTTGACGCTGCGCGACGAGACGCTGGTGATGGGCCTGGGCGACAAGGCGGTGACGGTCGCGAAAGAGGCGCTGCTCTTCGAGGAGTTCATCGCGCGCGAGGCCAAGGCCGGCCGCTTCAAGCTCGCATTCAAGGCCACGGGCAAGCCGATCCTGGTGCACGGTCATTGCCACCAGAAGGCCTTCGGCGCGGTGAGCCCAGTCCTCGACGTGCTGAAGCTCATCCCCGAGGCGAATCCGGAACTCATCGAGAGCTCCTGCTGCGGCATGGCCGGCAGCTTCGGCTACGAGGCCTCGCACTACGAGGTGTCGATGCAGATGGCCGAGGCCAGCCTGCTGCCGGCCGTGCGCGAGAACCCGGCGGCGATCATCGTGGCCGACGGCACCAGCTGTCGCCACCAGATCGCCGATGGCGCGCAACGCGAGGCGATCCACGTCGCGCGCCTGCTGGACATGCTGCGCGCCTGAGCCGGCGCGCGACCCGGGCGCAGGCCGGGGGATTCCTACACGCGCAATCGCCATCCGCGACTTGGCGGCTTGCGCGTGGCTCCCTAGATTGGCGTTCGCCAGGGGAGTCCGCGGCAACCATGACGTGAGCGCGAGCACGCCGCGCACGCCGCACCATCATCTCGGGATTGTCTTCATGCCTTCTTCCGCACCTGCGGCCGCCCGCCTGTGCACGCTGGCGGTCGCGGCCGGCTGCGCCCTCGCCGTGTCCGTGGCCGCGCGCGCCGAGCCTTCGCCTGCGCTGGACCGCTTCAGCCTCTCCGTCGGCGCCTTCAACGCCGACCCGACCCTCAAGGCCGCGCTGAACACGCCATACGGGCGGCTGGACACAGGCAACATCGAGCGCGGCAGCGTCACCATGCCGCGCGTGCAGGCCGAGTTGCTGCTGTTCGACAGCCAGGGCCTGTCCTTCGACTACTACCGCTACCGGCGCGACTATTCGCGCTCTTTCGCGGGCAGCGCGACCATCGGCTCCACGCCGCTCGATGCGTCGGCGAACGTCAACTTCGACGCGCAGCTGGACTTCGCGAAGCTTGCCTACAAGTGGTGGATCGGCTCCGGCAACACGGTGCTGGGCCTCGGTGCCGGCGCGGCCTACTACCGCGCCACGCTGGACACCAACGTGAGCGCGACGGTGAACGGCAACAGCGCCGCCATCGTGCGCCGCGACAGCGAGGACGCCCTCGCGCCGCTGCTGGAGATCGGCGTGCGGCACGCGATCACGCCCGACCTGCGCCTGTTCGCCGACGCCTCGGGCGTATGGAAGAAGAACGGCGACGTGCACGGCAACATCTACAACGCCTCGGCAGGCGTCGAGTGGTTTCCGGTCAAGAACCTGGGCCTGGTGCTGTCCTACGGCGTGTCGAACATCGACATCCGGCGCGAATTCGACAACGGCGACGCCACCGCGCGGCTGAAGGTCCGGCTCAAGGGGCCGTCGGCCTTCATCAAGGCGCGCTTCTGAGCGCGGCCCCTTCGCGACTCAGTCCGCGATGCGCGCGCCCGTGATGCCGTGGCGGGCCAGCGCATCCTTCACGAAGCCCGAGCTCTTCATCTCGGCGACGAAGGCGTCCAGCGTGGCCATCGCTTCGGCACTGCGCCCGCGCGGCATCACCATGGCCTGGCGGATCACCATGAAGTTGCCGGGCAGGAGACGCACGCCGCCGAGGCGCCGCGCGTCGGCTTCGAGTTGCTGCTTCACGCCGGCCGCCGCCGGCAGGCCCTCGTCGAGCATGGCATCCACCACGCCTTCGGAGGTCGGCACGCGGATCAGGGTCGCGTTCGCGAGATGGCGGTTGAGATAGAGCTCGTAGGCGCTGCCGGAGCCGACGACCACCTTCATGCCCGGCGCATCGACCTCCTCGTTGCGTCGGACGGCCGATTCGTGCGGCACGAGGTAGCAGCCCTCGATCTCGACGTAGGCCGGCGTGAAATGCACGCTCTTCGCGCGCTCGGGATCGATGGCCAGGAAGCCGATGCCCGCCTCCTCGCGCGCCACCGCCTCCACTGACTTGCCCGGCGTGTCGAACTCGATGAACACGACTTGCACGCCGAGTTGCCGTGCGAACTCGCGCGCGAGGTCGATGGAGACGCCGGCCGGGCGGTCGGGCGCCGTGAGGCTGTGCGCCAGCACCGGATTGCCAAGGTTGAGCGATGCGTGCAGCACCCCCATGGGAGCGAACTCGCGCGCGACGGAGGCGTTGATATTCATGATTTGCCTCGCTGGAAGGAGGTGGTCGGAGATTCAGTTGAGCGGGTACTGCCGCACCATGTCGTCCAGGAAGGCCTGCTCCTCGCGAATGCCGGTGCTGAACTCCTGCGAGGAGCCGAAGACGGGCTCGGCGCCGAGCGCGCGGATGCCGTCGGTCATGGCCTTCTCCTGCGCCATCGACATCGCGACCTTCTCGATCCGCGCGACCACGTCCGCCGGCGTCCTTGCCGGCACGAAGAGCCCGTACCAGGAGCCGCGCGGCGGTATCTGCAGCCCGGCCTCGCGGAAGGTCGGCACGTCGGGTGCGTGCGAAGAGCGCTTCTCCGCATTGATGGCGAGGATGCGCAGCACGCCGCTCTGGTGATAGGGAAGCGGCGCCGCGATGCTGGTGATGCCGATGGTGATGTGGCCGCCGAGCAGGTCCGTGACGACCGGCGCGGTGCCCTTGTACGGCACGTTGATCGTCTCCCGGGTGCCGGTCACCGTGAAGAAGCGCCGGCCGTACAGGTAGGAAAGCTGCTGGCCCGAGCCCCAGGTGCAGGGCGTCGCCGCCTTGTTGCAGTAGTCGGCGAGTTCCTTCACCGAACGCACCGGCAGCTTGCTCTGCACCGTGACCACCGAAGGCGTGCGCCCCAGCTCGGACACGGGCGTGAGGGCGGTCAGAGGGTCGAAAGGCAAGTCCTTGTTGGTGTGCTTGAGCAGCAGCAAGGAGGGAATCTGCAGCAGCATGGTGTAGCCGTCCGGCGCCGCGTTGGCCACCCGCTGGGTGGCGATGAGGCCGTCGGCGCCGGCCTGGTTCTCGACGATCACGGCCTGGCCCCAGGCCTGCGTCATGCGTTGCGACAGCAGCCGCGCCGTGCCGTCCAGGCCGCCGCCCGGCGCCGAGGGCACCACCAGCGTGACGCGCCGCGTGGGGAAGTCCGCCTGCGCGAGCGCGGCCTGCGCGGCCGCGCACAGCGCGATGGCGGTGCAGAAAGCCGTCAATCGTCTTCGATGCATTCCTTCGTCTCCTTCAGAGGTAGGCCCATGGCCGGCGGTGCCTGTCGCCTTGCCGGAAAGCCTCGATCGTCGCCGATTGGCGCCGGGTCAGCGAGATTTCGTCCAGCCCTTCGAGCAGCATGCGCCGCAACAGCGCCGGCGTCTCGAAGCCATGCACCTCGTCGCTCGCGGGTATCCACACCGTGCCGGCCTCGAGGTCGACTTCGATCGTGCAGCCCTGCGCGCCGTGCGACAGCACGCGCGCGGCCAGCCGCTCCACCACCGGCAGCGGCAGGCGCACCGGAACGACGCCGCTGCGGAAGCAGTTGTTGTAGAAGATGTCGCCGAAGCTGGGCGCGATGAGGGCGCGGAAGCCCCGTTGCCGCAGCGCGCGCGGCGCCGCCTCGCGCGAGGAGCCGCAGCCGAAGTTGGGCCCCGCCACGAGGATCTCGGCGCGGTCCCAGGGCGGCCGGTTCAGCGCGAAGTCCGGGTCGGGCGAGCCGTCGGGCCGGTGCCGCAACTCGGCGAACAGGCCCTCGCCCAGGCCTTCCTCCGACAGGCGCGTGAGGAAGCGCGTCGGGATGATCTGGTCGGTGTCGATGTTCGCGCGCATCAGTGGCGCGGCGATGCCGGCGACCTTGACGAAGGATTCCATGTCCTGCCTTCCTGCTTCAGGCGCCCATCTGGCGGACGTCGGCGATGTGCCCCGCCACCGCCGAGGCCGCGACCGTCAGGGGGCTCGCGAGATGCGTGCGCGTGCGGCGGCCCTGCCGGTTCTCGAAGTTGCGGTTGCTGGTGCTGATCACGCGCACGTCTTCCAGCCGGCCGCGACCGCTGCCGCACATGCCGCAGCCGGAATCGTGCCATTCGAAGCCCGCCGCCCGGAACACCTCGTCCAGGCCTTCGGCCTCGGCCTCGCGCTTCACCGTGCTCGAGCCCGGGATGCAGATGCCCGTCACGCCCGGCGCGATGCGCTTGCCGCGCAGGAAGTCCGCCGCCACGCGCAAGTCCGACAGCCGGGCGTTGGTGCAGGTGCCGATGTAGGCGACATCGATGGGGATGTCCGCGATGGGCATGCCGGCGCGCAGCTGCTGGTAGTCCAGCGCGCGCTGCGCGAGGGCGCGGCTGTTGGCGTCGGCGATCTCCTCCGGCGCCGGGATCCGCGCGCTCACCGCCGCCGCGTGCTGCGGGCTGGTGCCCCAGGTCACGCAGGGCTGCAGCGTGGACGCGTCGAGCGTCACCTCGGCATCAAAGCGCGCGCCGGGGTCGGTCGGCAGCGTGCGCCAATGCGCCTCTGCCGCGTCCCAGGCCTGGCCCCTGGGGGCGAACTCCCGGCCCCGCAGGTACGCGTAAGTCAGCTCGTCCGGCGCGACGAAGCCGTACTTGGCCGAGAACTCCACCGCCATGTTGCACAGCGTGAGCCGCGCCTCCACCGGCAGCGCGCGCACCGCCGGCCCCGCGAACTCCACCGCGTGCCCGCTGCCGCCCGCGGCGCCGAGCCGGCCGATCAGCGTGAGGATCATGTCCTTCGCCGACACGAATGGCGGCAGCGTGCCTTCGAAGCTCACGCGCATCGTCTTCGGGCGCGATTCCACCAGCGTCTGCGTCGCCAGCACGTGGATGCCTTCCGAGGTGCCGATGCCCCAGCCGAGCGCGCCGATGCCGCCGAGGGTGCAAGTGTGGCTGTCGCCGCACACCACGCTCAAGCCCGGCAGCGCGATGCCGAGTTCGGGCGCGATGACGTGGGTGATGCCCTGGCGCGGATCGCCGATGTCCAGGAGCGGCAGGCCGAGGCGGCGCGCGCTCGCGCGCGTTTCGCTGATCATCTGCGCGGCCACCGGTGTCCAGCCATCGCGCTTCCCGGGGCCGGGCAAGGTGGTCAGCAGGTGGTCGATGACGCTGAACACCTGCATCGGCGAGTCGGGCCGATGCCCGGCCGCGCCGAGGTCGCGCATGATGACGTGGCCCGTCACGTCGTGCAGGAGCAGGCGGTCGATCTGCAGCAGGAAGGCGCCCTCGCCGAGATCGGCGATCGCGTGCTCCGCCCAGACCTTGTCAAAAAAAGTGCGCGGGGTTGGCATGGGTTTGTACGATGGGGGTCAGCCCGGGGCGTTCACCCGTGCTTTGCACACAGACTATTCCTCCACGCTTGGGAGGATAAGATGTTCCAGCAGTCGTGGTGTTCACCGGAGGCATACGCATGCGTGAAGCGCACCTGAGAGATTTCATTGCCGTGGCCGACACCGGCAGCCTTCGCGGCGCGGCCCGCCACCTCAAGCTGACGCAGGGTGCGGTCAGCAAGAACCTGCTCGCGCTGGAGCGCGAATTCGGCGTGCCCTTGCTGGTGCGCTCCACGCACGGCGTCGAACTCACGGAGTTTGGCCGTATTCTGTTGCGGCGCGCTCGGCTGGCCGACGTCGAGCTGCGCAAGGCACAAGACGAGATCGCCGAACTCACGGGCCATCATCATGGCACGGTGAGTGTGGGCATGTCCTCCACCGCGGAGGCGCTGCTGGCCGCGCCGGCCATCCAGCGCTTTCGCGAAAGCTATCCGGGCGCGGTGGTGAACCTGCGCGGCGGCACCGCCGCGACCATCATCAGCCTGCTGCGCGAGGGACGCATCGATTTCGCGGTGAGCCCAGTGTCCAGGCCCGTGCTCGGCAGCGATCTGCGCGCCGAGCGCCTGCTGAGCGCGGACTTCGTGGTCGTCGCGCGCGACGGTCACCCGAAAGCCGGCGCGACGGACATCGCCGAATTGAAGGATTGCGAATGGGTCCATGGTTCGCGTCCCGGCGAACTCGACCCCGTCGTCATCGGCGTGTTCCGCAAGGCACAACTGCCGCCGCCCGCTTTCGCGGTGCAGCGTGATTCGTTCAGCGCGCTGATCTTCCTGCTGCTGCAGTCCGACTATGTCGCGCTCGCCGGCGCCACCGCCGTGACCCCGTTCTGCAGGCCCGGGCTGCTGACGCAGATGCCATTGCGCACCGGGGCGGTCTCCGTGCAATCGCTGCTGACGCCCGCCACGCGCCCGCTCACGCCGCAGGCGCAGTTGCTCGCCTCGGAAATAAGGCGGGCCGCGCGCGGCCATCGGCGTTGAGCCTGGCGCACCTGCGGATACTGGGGGCGCGATCCTGCGCGCCCATGCAGGATTCAGCGGCAACGGTCCGCGCAGGCGAGCGGTGTGCTTGCCCGCGCGGACCGGTGATCAAGCGCCTTAGAGCTGGATCTCCGTGACCTTGGCGCCTTGGACGGAGACACCGGCCTCCAGCCCGACATTGGTCAGCACGAACCCGACCACCGGCTGGCGGATCGTGTTGGTGTCGACACTGCCATTGGCGCCGATGTTGGCCACCGCGACCGTCGCGTCAGCCCCCGCGGTCCATCCCTTGCTGTTGCGGAACTTGTCGAGCGACTCCTGCGTGGTGAAGAGATAGATCACCGCCTTGGACTGCGCGCCGGCCTGGAAGCCGATCGACCCCGCCGTCGTGCTGTAGTAGGCCTGCGTGCGCCCGCCCGTGCGCAATGCGCCGCGCCCGTATTCGGCACCGATGCCCAGGCTCGCGCCGACCACCGCCGGGAACACCAGCACGCCACGCGACTTCGACACCAGCTCGCGCGAGCCCGGCACCGTGTCATACAACTTGGAAAGCGAAGCGTCGACCTGCGCGTCGATCGATGCGCGCGAAGAAGGCGCGCTTGCACGATCGCTCGGCTTGGTGGTCGTGCAGCCGACGAAAGCCACGCTTGAGAGGGCGACAGCGGTGGCGAGGGCAAGAGTACGGAGATGATTTTGAGTATGCATAGCGGATCCTTTCGAAGATGCGCTCGCATGCTAGACCGGCAAAGACACGGCGGAACGCAAAGACGAAGACCGCCTACGCCAACTCGCGAGAAGGGGGAAGCGCCGCGTCAGCCGCCGCGACATGGTGGGAACCCTTACTCAGCCATGAGCTTATGTCATGGGCTGCATGCCTTAATTGTCATTGATGCGGGGGTGCGTCGCACATAGCATCGCGGCACTACAAGACAGGAGACAAGACGATGATGACGAAAGCGCATACCTCTCGCCGCATGGCCCTCAGGGCAGGCGTGGCCGCTGCCCTGCTCGCCGCGGGTATCGCCGGGGCCCAGCCCGGGGTGTCCGACTATCCCAACCAGCCCATCAAGCTCATGGTGCCCTGGCCTGCCGGTGGCGGCGTCGACACCACGGCGCGCATGATCGCCGAGCCGCTCGGCCAGCGTCTGGGCCACCCGCTCGTCATCGACAACCGCGGCGGCGCCGGCGGCAACATCGGCACGGAGATGGCTGCCCGCGTGAAGCCCGATGGCTACAACCTGCTGATGGCCTCCATCAGCCCGAACGCGGTCAACATCCATCTCTATTCGCGGCTGGGTTTCGATCCCGTCAAGGACTTCGCGCCCATCGTGTACGTCTCCAACGTGCCCAACATCCTCGTCGTGCCGGCCTCCTCGCCCGCGAAGAGCGTGAAGGACGTGATCGACATGGCGCGCGCCAATCCCGGCAAGCTCAACTATGGCTCCGGCGGCGTCGGCTCCTCGCAGCATCTCGCGGCCGTGCAGTTCATGAGCGCGGCCAAGATCGACATCGTGCACGTGCCGTACAAGGGCACCGCGCCGGCGGAGGCGGACCTGGTCGCGGGCCACATCTCGCTGATGCTCGACACCACCACCTGCCTGCCCTTCATCGCGGCGGGCAAGCTGCGCGCGCTGGCGGTCGCGTCGAAGAAGCGCAATCCGGCGCTGCCCGACGTGCCCACCTTCGATGAAGTCGGCCTCAACGGCGTCTATGCCTCCTCGTGGTACGGCCTCATGGCGCCGGCCGGCACGCCGCGCCCGATCATCGACAAGCTCAACGCCGAAGCCAACAAGGTGCTGCAGTCGCCCGAGCTGAAACGCCGCATGGCCGAGTTCGGCGCCGAGATCGGCGGCGGCACGCCCGAGGAGTTCGGGCAGTTCATCGTGTCGGAGATCAAGCGCTATGAATCGATCGTGCGCCTCTCCGGCGCCAAGCTCGACTGACATTCCCATCCTCCCGTTCCCTCCACGATGACCTCCCCCACGCCTCCTCGCACGCTCTTCGACAAGATCTGGGCGCAGCACGTCGTCATGCAGCGCGACGATGGCATGAGCCTGCTCTACGTCGACCGCCACCTGGTGCAGGACGGTTCCGCGCCCGCCTTCGAGATGCTCCGGCAGAAGGGCCTGAAAGTGCGCACGCCCGAGCGCGCCTTCGCGACGCCGGACCACTACGTGCCGACCAGCAGCCGCAGCTTCGACAGCATCGCCGACCCCGAGAAGCGCGCGATGGCGCAGGCCCTGCGCGACGATTGCGCCGAGGCCGGCATCCGCTTCTTCGGTCTCGACGACGAGCGCCAGGGCATCGTGCACGTGGTCGGCCCCGAGCAGGGCCTGAGCCTGCCGGGCGCGGTGCTGGTCTGCGGCGACAGCCACACCTCCACGCACGGCGCGCTCGGCGCGCTGGCCTTCGGCATCGGCGCGTCGGAAGTGGCACACGTGCTCGCCACGCAGACGCTGTGGCAGCGCAAGCCGCGGGCCTTGCGCGTCAACGTCGAAGGGCGGCTGGGCGCGGGCGTGACGGCGAAGGACATCATCCTCGCCATCATCGGCCGTGTCGGCACGGCGGGCGCCACGGGCCACGTGATCGAATACGCGGGCGAGGCGATCCGCGCGCTGTCGATGGAAGCGCGCATGACGGTGTGCAACATGTCCATCGAAGCCGGCGCGCGCGCCGGGATGATCGCGCCCGACGAGACCACCTTCCAGTGGCTCGCCGGCCGGCCCCATGCGCCGCGGGATGCCGCGTGGGACGAGGCCATCGCGCGCTGGCGCCGGCTGCCGAGCGACGACGGCGCGCGCTTCGACAAGGAGGTGACGCTCGCGGCGGCCGACATCGCGCCCATGGTCACCTGGGGCACCAGTCCCGAGGACGTGCTGCCCATCCACGGCCTCGTGCCCGACCCGGCGAACGCGCCCGACGACGAGAAGCGCGAGGCCATGCGCCGCGCCCTCGCCTACATGGGCCTCGAGGCCGGCCAGGCGCTCACCGATATCCCGGTGCAGCGCGTCTTCATCGGTTCCTGCACCAACGGCCGCATCGAGGATCTGCGCATCGCCGCCGACGTGGCGCGCGGCCGCCATGTGGCCGCGGGCGTGGAGGCCTGGGTGGTGCCGGGCTCCGGCCTCGTCAAGCGGCAGGCCGAGGCCGAGGGCCTGGACGAGGTGTTCCGCGCCGCCGGTTTCCAGTGGCGCTATGCGGGCTGCTCGATGTGCCTGGGCACCAACGGCGACCAGGTCGCGCCGGGTGAGCGCTGCGCCTCCACCTCCAACCGCAACTTCGTCGGCCGCCAGGGGCCGGGTGCGCGCACGCACCTCATGAGCCCGGCGATGGCCGTCGCCGCCGCCGTGACCGGCCACCTCGCCGACGTGCGCGGCCTGGCGCAGGCACGCTGAAGGAAGGAACACCATGGAAGCCTTCACCCGACTCGATGCCGTCGCCGTGCCGCTGGGCCGCGTCAACGTGGACACCGACCAGATCGTGCCCGCGCTCTACTTGCAGAAGCCGCGCTCGGCGAACTTCGGCGAGTTCCTCTTCCGCGATGTGCGCCATGACGCGAGAGGCGTGCCACGGCCGGACTTCCCGCTCAATGATCCGGTCTATGCCGGTGCGCGCATCCTCGTGGCGGGCCGCAACTTCGGCTGCGGCTCCTCGCGCGAGCACGCCGTGTGGGCGCTGCATGACGGCGGTTTTCGCGCGATCATCGCGCCGAGCTTCGGCGACATCTTCTTCTCGAACGCGCTGAAGAACGGCCTGTTGCCCGTGCGGCTGGCCGAGCCGCTGGTCGAAGGCTTGCTCGAAAGCCTGCGCGCGGCGTCCGGCGCGCACCTGTGCATCGACCTTGCCGCCCTCACCGTCACGGCGCCCGACGGCAGCCAGGCCGCCTTCGAGGTCGACCCTTTCGCGCGACATTGCCTGCTCGAAGGCCTGGACGAACTCGACTACACGCTCACGCAGTCCGCGCGCATCGAGGCCTTCGAGCGCGAGCGCGCGTCCGCCTGAGATATCCCGTTTCCTTTCAGAAAGAGTGACCCCAAGATGAAGATCGCAGTGATGCCCGGCGACGGCATTGGCCCCGAAGTGACGGCGCAGGCCGTGAAGGTGTTGAAGGCCGTGCTCGGAAGCGGCCAGGCCCTGGAGCTGGTCGACGCGCCCATCGGCCAGGCCGGCATCGACAGCGCCGGCGATCCGCTGCCGGCCGCCACCAGCGAGATCGCGCGCAAGGCCGACGCCATTCTCTTCGGCTCGGCGGGCATGCCCGGCGACGAGGCCATCCCCTTCATGATGCGGCCCGGCGCGAGCCTGCTGCGCCTGCGCAAGGAGCTGGGCCTGTTCGCGAACTTCCGCCCTGCCTTCCTGTTCCCCGAACTCGTCGGCGCCTCCACGCTGAAGCCGGAGGTGGTCGAGGGCCTGGACCTGATGATCCTGCGCGAACTTACCGGCGACGTCTACTTCGGCGAGCCGCGCGGCAGCGGCACCAACGCGCGCGGCGAGCGCGAGGCCTTCAACACCATGCGCTACTCGGAGCCCGAAGTGGAGCGCATCGCGCACGTCGCCTTCCGCACCGCGCGCCTGCGGCGCCGCAAGCTGTGCTCGGTCGACAAGGCCAATGTGCTGGAGGTGATGCAACTCTGGCGCGAGGTGGTCACGCGCGTGGGCGCGGAGTACCCCGACGTGGAGCTCACGCATCTCTTCGTCGACGCGGCGGCCATGCAGCTGATGCGCGCGCCGAAGCAGTTCGACGTGATCGTCACCGGCAATATCTTCGGCGACATCCTCTCCGACGCGGCGGCGATGCTCACGGGCTCGATCGGCATGCTGCCCTCGGCCTCGATGGCGGCGGGCACGAAGGGGCTGTTCGAGCCGGTGCATGGCACGGCACCGGACATCGCCGGCAAGGACCTCGCGAACCCGCTCGCCTCCATCCTCTCGATGGCGATGATGCTGCGCTACTCCTTCGGATTGACGGCACCTGCCGACCGCGTTGAACAGGCTGTGCGCACGGTGCTGGCCAAGGGCCTGCGCACCGGCGACATCTTCCAGCCCGGCTGCGAGCGCGTGGGCACGCGCGACATGGGCGAGGCGGTGGTGGCCGCGCTCAGCGCGCGCTAGGCGCGGGCTTGTCCTCGCGCCCGTCCGGATGGCGCGCGAAGCGCGCCGGGTCGCGCCCATGCACCGGCGCATTGTCCTGCCATGGCCAGCCGCCGAACTGAGTGCGGCGGTAGTCGGCCATGGCCTGCGCGATCTCGGCCTGCGTGTTCATCACGAAGGGCCCGTATTGCGCCACCGGCTCGCCGATCGGGCGGCCCTGCAGCACGAGGAATTCGCTCGTCTCGCCGCCGTTGACCAGCTCGACCTCCGCGCCGGCACGCAGCTCGATGGCGGCGTGCTCGCGCACGACCTGGCCCGCGACGCTCACCGACGCGCCCTTGAAGAAATAGAGACTGCGGCGCGTGCCCTCGCCCTTCGCGGCGGGCAAGGTCCAGCGCGCGTCCGGCGCCATGCGGATCGTCCAGATCGCGAGGTCCGCATCCGGCTGCGAGGCCCATGAATCGGGCGGCGGCGCGAGCGGTCCGCCCTCGCCCGGTGCGCCGTCCACCGGCGCGATGCGGCCCGCGATGCTCGCGACCTCGGTCTGGCGACCCTCGGCATCCGTCGCGGTGAAGCGCGGGATGTCTTCCGACCAGAACATGGTGAAGTGCGGCTCGGCCATCTTGCTGCGCGCGGGCAGGTTCAGCCAGATCTGGAACAGCTCCAGCGGATTGGGCGCGGCCGCATCCAGCAGCGGGAACATCTCCGAATGCACGATGCCCCTGCCGGCCGTGAGCCACTGCACGTCGCCCCCGCCGAAGCGCGCGGCGGCACCCAGCGAATCGGAATGATCGATCAGGCCCTTGCGCACGATCGTCACCGTCTCGAAGCCCCGGTGCGGATGGCCGGGGAAGCCCGGCACGGTTTCGCCGTGGTACATGCTCCAGCCGTCCTTGCGGCTGAAGTCCTGCCCCAGGACGCGGCCGGCCAGCGCCGCGTCAGGCCCCATCCGGGCGTTGGCGCGAGGATAGGCGTCGTCGTGGTAGACGCAGAAGAGAAAGGGGTCGATGGTCTCCCACGGGAAGCCGAGGGCCTTGATCGAGACGACGGGGCTGGTGATGGTCATGGGATGCATGTGGGGGCGCGGGACGCGGGAGAAAAGGGCCGCAAAGACGCCCCGGGTGGAACGCAGTCGCGCGGCGGGCGGGACAATCCGAACCGCGGATGCTACGTCTGCGGCCTGACCGGAAGCGAGAGCCGGAAGACGGAACCCCCGTCGCTGCTCGACGCCAGCGCGACATCGCCGCCATGCTGGCGCGCGATCTCGCGTGAGATGTGCAGGCCCAGCCCCGTGCCCGGCCGCCGCCGATGGGGACTGGCCCTGAAGTATTTCTGGAACAGTTCGGACTGCTCCTCCTCGGGGATACCGATGCCCCGGTCGCGCACCTCGACCTGCGCCATGCCGTCGCGCTGGCTCGACTCGATCGCCACCTCGCTGTCCGGCGGCGAATACTTCAGCGCGTTCTGCACCAGGTTCTGCAGCACGATCTCCAGCAGCGGCCGGTCGCCGCGCACCGGCATCGGCGCGTCATGCGTGCGCAGGACCAGGCGCGTGCCGTCACGCTCGCCGACGGCGGCCTGCGCGTTCAGCACCAGCTCGTTCAGGTCGAAGGTCTCGTGGAAGCGCGTGGCCAGGCTCCCGGTGTCCAGCTTGTCCTTGGCGAGCACGTTCTCGACCAGCAGCGACAGACGCTCGACCGAACGCTTGATCTTCTCCGTGCGCGGCTTGACGAAGGCATCGCTGCCCAGGGGCGAGCGGCGAAGCGCATCCGCCGCCGCGTCGATGATCGCGAGCGGCGTGCGGAACTCGTGCGACACCATCGACACCAGATTGCGCTGCATCTCCAGCGTCGCGTGCTCCGCCTCCAGCGAATTGACGAGCGTGCCCTCCAGCGCGCTGCGGCGCGCGACCTCGCCGCGCAGCGCGGCGTTGGTCTCCGCGAGCTTGTTGATGCGCAGGCGCACCTCGGCGCCCAGCTCGCGTTCGCTGCGCCGTGCCAGCGCGAGCGCGCGGCGCCGCTCGCGCCGGTAATTGGCCTCGGCGACCCGCGTGCGATTGGCCACCGCGATGTTGAGCAGCAGCAAGTGCGCCATCAGTGCCAGCGTTCGCCAGCCCAGGCTGATGCTCGCGCCGGCATCGAAGTCCCAGATACCGAGCGCCTCGACGGCCCGCACGATGCACGCCACCGCGCTGGGCGAGAACGCCACCATCGGAAAGACGTACTGCCACTGCCGCCGTGCCAGCACCAGATGGAGGATCGCGCCCCAGCCGACGAGCGTGACGAACAGCAGGCTCGCATCGACCCACCATGCGACCCAGCCGTACTGCCCCGTGAGCGCGACCAGCAGCATCAGCAGATTGAAGATGCCGACGGCGCGGAAGGCATGCCAGACCCGCGGCGTCTGCCGCTTCAGCTCGAAGATGCGACTGACGAAGACGATCGCCATGAAGTTGTAGGCGCAGATGGCCACGCCCAGGCCCCGGTCGGCCAGCAGCGGCTCGGCCGAGGTGAAGCGCGCGAAGTAGCCGGAAGAGATGACCACCAGGTAGGCTGTCGCGATGAGGAAGCCCGCATATTGCAGATAGAGCGAGTCGCGCAGCCAACGCCAGAAGATCAGGTTGAGCAGCAGCATCGCCACCGCGGCGCCCAATATGAGGCCGACCAGCACGGCCTCTTGCGACTGGTGTTCCTCGAAGCCCTTGTGCTGCCACAGCCCCAATTCCAGCGAGTTGAAGGCGGTGGATTCGATTCGCAGGTAGAAGACGCGCTCACGCGTGTCCAGCGTGATGGGAAAGATCAGCTCGTTGTCGCGGATCTCGCGTTGCGCGAAAGGCAGGCGGTCTCCCACGGTCGAGGTGGAGAAGTCGTTGTTGTCGCCTGGCGCGAAGAGCGTCACCTGGTCGAGCGCGGGAGGCTGCACGCTCAGCAGCCATTGGTCCGGCGCGTCCGCCGCGCGTCCCAGCGCGATGCGCACCCACAGCACTTCATGCGCCGTCGTGCCCTCGACCACGCTGCCTGACAGCGGGTGGAAGGCGTCCTTGTGCGAACCTTCGGCTACGTCCTCGACCGTCAGCAAACCCGAGGGGTCACGCTGCACCGATGCGCGATTCACGAGCATGAACTGTGATCTCACACCATCTACGGAAGAAAGCGAAATCGCGCCCGCATTCAGCGTGACAAAAACAAGCAACAGCAGCAATATGCGGTTCCGCGCGATCGATCGATGCAGGGGAATTCTGCGCATGGGGAGCCCGTGGTTGCATCAGCTCGTTGATCGCGTCGGCACCGAGAGGAGGAAACGATGAGACAAGTGGACGCCGCAAACAGACTGCGTGTATATCTTGTTGAGGATGAGGTGGATCTGCGAGAAGAGATGGTCTACAACCTGGACCAGCGCGGATTCAGCGTCGTGGGGCTCTGCGACGCGGCGGAGTTCTACAAGGCACACGCCCTCGTGCATTGCGATGTTGCCGTGATCGACATCGGGTTGCCCGGCGAGGACGGTCTCTCGATCGCTTCGCACCTGCGCGCCTCCGGGCCCGTGGGCATCGTCTTCGCCACCGCGCGCGGTGCCTTGAACGACCGCTTGAGCGGCATGCAAAGCGGAGGCGACGCCTACTTCGTGAAGCCGATCAACATCGAGGAACTCGCCGCCACGCTGCGCGCGCTCGGGCGCCGCGTGCGCGATGCCGCCGTGCCCGTCGCGCCCATCGAGCCCGGGGTCTGGCACCTGTCGGAAGGAGACTGGGTGCTCAACGATCCGGTCGGCCGCAAGCTCACGTTGACCACTGCCGAGCGCGCGTTCCTCGGCTGCCTCTTCAGGCAGCAAGGCAAGGCCGTGAGTCGCGAGCTCATCCTGCGCGAGCTCGGCGGCGACTGGCTGGAGTCCGTGCCGCAGCGCGTGGATACCATCGCGTTCCGCTTGCGGCGCAAGGCCGAGCACAGCCACATGTCCTTGCCGCTGCACACCGTGCGGGGCCAGGGCTACCTGCTGGCGAAGTAGGCGCGAGACGGTCGCTGCCGTTCTCGAAATAAACTGAGATAAAGCGACATGAGGCGTGGCCATGCCGCTGCATCCGAGGCTTGTCGCGTGCGCTGTTGTCATGAGTTCCTCTCCCGAAAACGATGCGCCGCATGACGCCCCGGTCCGGTGCGCAGCTTAACCATTTAAGTCGCGGATCAACAAGATATCTGCACGTCCTCTTCGATCCGAGAGGAAAGCTCCTCAGAAGCAGATGCGGGGGCCCGTGTCCTCGTGCCGCGCGCGCAGCCATTCGACCGTCTCCACGTTCAGCGGGTTGGCCTCCAGGTGAATGGTCAATGTTCGAGGCAAGGTGGCGATCGCGCGGGGAACCGTGGTCAGCGCGTTGTAACTGAGGTCCACCTCCCGGAGGGCCTTCAGTTCGCCCAGCTCAGGTACCGCGCGAAGTCGGTTTCCCCGCAGGTCCAGGCACTTCAAGTGCTGCTTCAGCGGGCCGTCCGCTTCGAAGGGTGGTACTTCATCGAGGCCCAGGAAGCACAAGCGCAGTTCGATCCGGTCCGGTGGCGGGATGAGGGAGGCCAGGTACCTGCAACGGTCCACACGTGCCACCGCCTCCCAGCGCGGGCCTTCCCTCAGGAATTCGGAAAGCACCGGGTCGCATCCTTCCGCCGCGTACGACTGCAGGCGCTCGTCGACGGAAGGCTCATAGGGCCGGTGCGAACGCCGCGCGGGCAGGTGAGCCAGTGCCGATGCGCCAACGTTCGCCGGCGGCGTGGCAGGGCTCTCGGGGGATCCCGGCGATACCTCCTCCCGAGGCCTCTCGGGGGACGGGGTGGTGCCGCGCGCGCGCGCCGGCGAGGAAGTGGAAAACATGCTTCAGCGCTCCTGATCATCAGCGATCGGACGAGTCTAGGAAGCACGGACATCCCACGCCCCGAGACCAGAGCGAAGCAAGCGCCGCCGACGCGAAGCGCGATGGAAACCCGACGCCGGCTGCTCCGCGCGCGGCCGCCGCGTCAGACCGTGCCCACGCTTCCCGTGATCGGCAGGACGATGCCCGTGATGTAGCTGGCGCAGCAAGGCGCCGCCAGGAACACATAGGCCGGCGACAACTCCTCGGGCTGGGCTGGGCGCTTCATGTCCGTCTGCCTGCCGAAATTCTTCACGTCCTCGGCGGGGCGGTCGGCGGGATTGAGCGGTGTCCACACCGGCCCCGGCGCCACCGCATTCACGCGGATGCCCTTCTCCAGCAGATTGCTCGCCAGCGACTTGGTGAAGGCATGGATCGCGCCCTTGGTAGCCGAGTAATCCAGCAGCTCCGCGCTGCCTTCCAACCCCGTGACCGAGCCGGTGTTGATGATCGAGCCGCCTTTGGGCAGGTGCGGCACCGCCGCGCGCGCCATCTGGAAATAGCCGAACACGTTGGTGCGCAGCGTGAGCTCCAGCCGCTCGTCCGTGATGTCCTCGATCGAGGCCGCATGCAACTGGAACGCGGCGTTGTTCACCAGGATGTCGAGCTTGCCGAAGGCCTCCACTGTTTCCGCGACGGCACGGTTGCAGAAGGCGGGGTCGCGCACATCGCCGGGGATCAGCACGCAGCACCGGCCCTCGGCCTCGATGCAGCGCCTGGTCTCCTCGGCGTCGACCTGCTCTTCCTTCAGGTAGACGATGGCCACGTCCGCGCCTTCGCGCGCATAGAGCAGTCCCACCGCGCGGCCGATGCCCGAGTCGCCCCCGGTCACCAGCGCCACCATGCCGTTGAGCTTGCCGCTCCCGAGGTAGCCCGAAGCCATGAAGCGTGGCTGCAGGTCCATGTCGGCCTCGAGGCCCGGCTTCTTCAAATGTTGCGCGGGCATGGGGTTCTCCGGCTCCGGGCGGTGGCCGGCCTGCATGGCCGCATGGCCGTCCTGCGCTTGCCCGGCCGCGCGATCCTTCGCGTCCTGCTCCTGCTGCACCTTGCGGTGCTCGAGGCCGACGTCCGCGTTCGATTCGGCGGGATGGCTGGTGGGGGTGGGCGTCATGTCTGCTCCTGGCGGATGATGGAATGCGTCCCACCGTAGGCACTCGGGCCGGCCCGCCATGTCGTCCGACGCCGCGTCGGCCGTGTGGATTCGATGACATCCCACAGGGCGCCGCGTCCTGCACCTATGGGACACTGCGCCGCTCCGCGCGACGGTTGCCGCGCCCCACCCATTGGAAGCCTCATGCGCCCTCCTGCCACAGAACCCGTGCCCGCCGCAGCCAAGGAACGCTGGTGGTCCAAGCTCGGCCCCGGCCTCATCACCGGCGCGGCGGACGACGACCCGAGCGGCATCGCCACCTATTCACAGGCTGGCGCGCAGCTGGGCTACGGCGTGGGTTGGACGCTGCTGCTCACCTATCCGCTGATGGTCGGCATCCAGCTCGCGAGCGCGCGCATCGGCCGCGTCACCGGCAAGGGACTCACCGAGACCTTCGCGCGCTTCTGCCCGCGCTGGATGGTCGCGTCGCTGGTCGTGCTGCTGCTCGCGGCCAACGTGATCAACCTCGGCGCCGACCTGAGCGCCATGGGCGACGCCGCGGCGCTGGTGCTGCCCGGGCGGGCCGCGTGGTTCGCGGTCGGCTTCGGCCTCGTCTCGCTGCTGCTGCAAGTCTTCCTGCCGTACGCGCGCTACGTGCGCGTGCTCAAGTGGCTCACGCTCTCGCTCTTCGCCTACGTGGGCGTCGTCGTCTCGGTGCATGTGGACTGGGCCGCGGCGCTGAAGGGCACCTTCGCGCCCACGCTGCAGTGGAACAAGGACTACGTGACCACCGTCGTCGCGATCCTCGGCACCACCATCAGCCCTTACCTCTTCTTCTGGCAAGCCGAACAGGAATGCGAAGAGATCAAGCGCGTGGCCGCGGACCATCCGCTGCGCATCGCGCCGGAACAAGCGCGCCTTCAGTTGCGACGCCTGCGCCTGGACACCGTCGTCGGCATGGGCTTCTCCAACCTCATTGCCTTCTTCATGATCATCGCCACCGCCGCGACGCTGCATGCGAGCGGCCAGACCCACATCGAGACCACCTCGCAGGCCGCGCAGGCCTTGCGCCCCTTCGCGGGTGACGCCGCCTTCCTGATGTTCGCCTTCGGCATCATCGGCACCGGCATGCTCGCGCTGCCCGTGCTCGCGGGTTCCGCGGCCGACGCGGTGGCAAGCTACTTCCACTTGCGCAAGGGCCTGGACCTGCCGCTGGCCAAGGGCCGCAGCTTCTACGGCATCCTCGCCGCGGCCATGGCGATCGGCGTGGCGATCAGCCTGTCGGGCATCAACCCGATCACGGCGCTCTACTGGTCGGCGGTGATCAACGCCGTCATCTCGGTACCGGTGATGGTGGCGGTGATGGTGGCCGCGTCCAGCCGCAAGGTCATGGGGACGATGGTGCTGTCGGTGCGCGGGAAGGTGCTGGGCTGGCTTGCCACGGCCGCGATGGCGGGGGCCGCGGTGGCGCTGGCGGTCGTGTCCATCGGGTGATGCGGCGAGGTCTTTTTCCGGAGCCATCATCCTCGACGCGGCCATGCCGCGCCCGGCCCCGCGAATGCCCCGGCGCCCCGCAGCGCGCTTGATCTACCGGCGCCCCAGGTGGCCGCCGTCGAGCATGGGAACCGCGGACGTCGAGCGCGAGCCCTGCGCGGAGGGCTCGTGCGTGGGAACCGGAGGCAGATGGCTGAGACGCAGGTCGAGGAGGCGCTGCTCCAGTTCCTGCACGCTGGGCGGGGTGGCGCGCGGCGTCTCCAGCGGGATGTGCGGCTGAGCGTGCGGCCTCTCGGCGGAGGGCGTGGCTGCCTCGTCCTCCACGCCCTCGCCGCTCTGCGTCGCGTGCCGGGTTGGCGCCCCCATGACCGCCGCGCCGCTCACGCCCATGTCCGAGGCCCTGGGCGTCGCGTTGTTCCTCGCCAGCGCGTGAGTTGCTGCGGCTGGAAGACAGAGGCGGACGAAGCGGGAACATTGACCTGGGCTCTCTTGAGCATTTGTTGACGGGATGTCGGGCTTGCGAGCCTAGAAGTCCGTTGCGGTGGACGGCGAAACATCCGCGAAGCAAAGTGCGGCGGGGCGCAACTGAAGATCGCTTCGCTCATGTCGTCCAACGCCAGGCCCACGCCTACCGGCGCCCCAGGTGGCCGTTGTCGAGCATGGGAACCGCGGACGTCGAGCGC
>CBIHOG010000018.1:0-89269 GCA_966211435.1 uncultured Variovorax sp.
AGGTGATGGCGCCGAAGCCGATGATGAAGGTCAGCAGGTAGAAGTAGCCGATCCATCCGGTCGCCCACATCACCGACTTGCGCGCTTCCTTGGCGCTGGGCACGGTGAAGAAGCGCATCAGGATGTGCGGCAATCCGGCGGTGCCGAACATCAGCGCCATGCCGAAGGAGATGGCGCTGATCGGATCCTTCACGAAATTGCCCGGCCCCATGATCGACTGGCCGATGCCGGCGGCGGCCTGCGCGGTCGCGCCGTCCTTGAGGGCGAGGTCGGTCTTGATACGCACGGCGCCCGCGAACATGGCCTCGGGGCTGAAGCCGAAGTGCCACAGCACCGACAGCGCCATGAAGCTCGCGCCGCCCAGCAGCAGGCAGGCCTTGATGATCTGCACCCAGGTGGTGGCCGTCATGCCGCCGAAGAGCACGTACACCATCATCAGCGAGCCGACCACGACCACCGCGATCCAGTATTCGAGGCCGAAGAGCAGCTTGATCAGCTGGCCCGCGCCCACCATCTGCGCGATCAGGTAGAAGGCCACCACCACCAGCGTGCCGGAGGCCGCGAAGATGCGCACCGGCCCTTGCCTGAAGCGGAAGGCCGCCACGTCGGCGAAGGTGAACTTGCCCAGGTTGCGCAGCCGTTCCGCCATCAGGAAGGTGATGACCGGCCAGCCCACGAGGAAGCCGATGGAATAGATCAGCCCGTCGTAGCCCGCCGCCATCACGGCCGCCGAGATGCCGAGGAAGGAGGCGGCCGACATGTAGTCGCCGGCGATCGCCAGGCCGTTCTGGAAGCCGGTGATGCCGCCGCCCGCGGTGTAGAAATCCGCCGCGGACTTGGTCTTCGACGCGGCCCACTTGGTGATGAACAAGGTGCCGACCACGAAGAGGCCGAACATGCCGATCGCCGTCCAGTTGGTAGGCTGTTTCTGGGCCTGGCCCAGGTCGGCGCCGGCCGCGAGCGCCGCGGTCGACAAGGCGAGGAGCGCGGCGAAGGCCAGCAGGCGCGGCGCGCGATGCAGGAGGGCGGTCATTGGAGGACTCCCTTCTTCACGGCTTCGGTGAGGGTGTCGAATTCGGCGTTGGCACGCCGCACGTAGTAGGCCGTGATCGCGATGGTGAACACGATGACGCCGAAGCCGATCGGAATGCCGAGCGTCATCACGCCTTCGCCGAGACGCTGGGCCAGAAAGGGCTTGTTGAAGGCGACCAGCAGGACGAACCCGTAGTACACGATCAGCATCAGGGCGGTGAGCGTCCAGCCGAAGCGCGTGCGCTTGGCCCTCAGTTCCTGGTAGCGGGGGTGGCTGGCGATGCGCCGGACCAAGTCGTCTTCCATGTCTGTCTCCTGGGGTGTTGGGGCTGCGCTGATTGGATGACGCGGCATCGCGCTCGCCCTTGCGCTAGCGCAAGGTCTTGGCATTCACCTTCGCAGACCATGCGATACCGCACGATCAACCACCGGAGAGACACATGGGACATCCCGACCAGGCACAGGCAGCCAAGCAATACCCTCCGCCGCAGGACCTGGCCCGCACGGCGTACGTCGCCGGCCGCGAGGCCTACGATGCCCTGGTGGCGGAGGCGGAATCCGACTACGAAGGCTACTGGTCGCGCCTCGCGCGCGAATTCGTCGAATGGAAGAAGCCTTTCACCAAGGTGCTGGGCACCGAAGGTGCGCCGCTCTACCGCTGGTTCGAGGACGGCACGCTGAACGTCTCGTACAACTGCCTGGACCGCCAGGTCGCCGCCGGCCGAGGCGAAAAGACCGCGATCATCTTCGAGGCGGACGACGGCAAGGTCACGCATGCCAGCTATGCGCAGCTTCTGGCGAAGACCTGCCGCATGGCCAACGCGCTCAGGCGGCTCGGCGTGCGCAAGGGCGACCGCGTGGTGATCTACATGTCGATGTCGATCGAGGGCGTGGTGGCGATGCAGGCTTGCGCGCGCATCGGCGCGGTGCACTCGGTGGTGTTCGGCGGGTTTTCCGCACATTCGCTGCGCGACCGCATCGCCGACACCGGCGCGGTGGCCGTCATCACCGCCGACGAGCAGGTGCGCGGTGGCAAGACGCTGCCGCTCAAGGCGCTGGTGGACGAGGCCCTCGCGCTCGGCGGCTGCGAGTCGGTGCGCGAGGTGGTGGTCTACCGGCGCACCGGCAACGCCATCGCCTGGCATTCGCGCGACCGCTGGATGCACGAGTTGATGGATGCGCAGCCCGAGAGCTGCGAGCCCGAGTGGGTCGGCGCCGAGCATCCGCTCTTCCTGCTCTATACCTCCGGCTCCACCGGCAAGCCCAAGGGCGTGCAGCACAGCAGCGGCGGCTACCTGGTGCAGGCGGCGGTGACCATGAAGTGGACCTTCGACATCCACGACGACGATGTCTTCTGGTGCACGGCGGACATCGGCTGGGTCACCGGCCACAGCTACATCGCCTACGGGCCGCTGGCCATCGGCGCGACCCAGGTGGTGTTCGAGGGCGTGCCGACCTATCCCGACGCAGGCCGCTTCTGGAAGATGATCGAGCGGCACAAGGTGACGGTTTTCTACACCGCGCCCACGGCCATCCGCTCGCTCATCAAGGCCGCCGAAGCGAATGCGGCGGTGCATCCGGACCGCTGCGACCTCGGCAGCCTGCGCATCCTCGGCTCGGTGGGCGAGCCCATCAACCCCGCCGCCTGGGAGTGGTATCACAAGCACGTGGGCGGCGGCCGCTGCCCCATCGTCGACACATGGTGGCAGACCGAGACCGGCGGCCACATGATCACGCCGCTGCCCGGCGCGACCACGCTGGTGCCGGGCTCCTGCACCTTGCCCTTCCCCGGCATCATGGCCGCGATCGTCGACGAGCTGGGCGAGGACGTGCCCAACGGCCAGGGCGGCATCCTCGTGATCAAGAAGCCCTGGCCGGGCATGATCCGCACCATCTGGGGCGACGACGCGCGCTACCGCGCGAGCTACTACCCCGCCGAATTGCGTGGCTTCTACCTGGCGGGCGACGGCGCGGCGCGCGATGCGCGGACGGGCTACTTCACCATCGGCGGGCGCATCGACGACGTGCTCAACGTGAGCGGCCACCGCATGGGCACGATGGAGATCGAATCCGCGCTGGTGGCCTGCACCGATCTCGTCGCCGAGGCAGCGGTGGTCGGTCGGCCGGACGAGACCAGCGGCGAGGCGATCTGCGCCTTCGTCGTGCTCAAGCGCCCGCGGCCCGAGGGCGCGGAAGCCGACAGGCTGGCCGCCGAACTGCGCGCCTGGGTGGGCAAGGAGATCGGGCCCATCGCGAAGCCCAGGGACATCCGCTTCGCCGACAACCTGCCGAAGACGCGCAGCGGAAAGATCATGCGTCGACTGCTGCGTTCGGTGGCGAAGGGGGAGGCGATCACGCAGGACACCTCCACGCTGGAGAACCCGGCGATCCTCGACCAGCTCTCGCAGGCGCACTGAGGCGATGGCCATGAACACCATCTTGTCCGCTTGCCGCGCGATGCTGCCGGCGGCGCTCGTTCTCGCGGCCACGCTTGCGCATGGTGCGCCGGATGGCGGCGCCTCGCGCGGCGAGCTGCTGTACGCGACGCATTGCATCGCCTGCCACACGACGCAGGTGCACTGGCGCGACAAGAAGCTCGCGACGGACTGGAACGGCCTCAAGCTGCAAGTGCGGCGCTGGCAAGGTGTTTCGGCGCTCGGATGGAGCGAGGAAGACGTGATGGAAGTGACCCGCTATCTGAATGACGGCTACTACGGCTTCACGCCGCCCGCCAACGCGGTGGGCGTGCTGCAGCCGACCCGCGGCGAGCAGCGGTAGCCGCGCCGGCGCCTGATGCCGCCGGCTTGCTTCCGGACAACCCCGATGCCGACACGCGAACCGAAGTCATGGAAGGGCGCAAGCCCGGGCATTGTCATGCTGGCGCTGGCCGCCGCCATCCTGGGCTGGGACTTGTGGACGCAGGGCCGCGCCGTCGAGATGCTCCCCTACAGCGACTTCGAGCGGCAACTCGCGGAGGGCAAGATCGCCGAGGTCACCGTGGGCGACACCGTCGTCACCGGGCGCCTGCGCACGCCGGAAGCCGATGGCCGCACCGTGGTGGCCGCGACCCTCGTCGAGCCGCGGCTTGCGCAACGTCTCGCGCCCTTCGGGGTGCCATACCAGCGCGTGCGCAGCCCCGGCTGGTTGCAGACGCTCCTGTCCTGGGTGGTGCCCACGGCGCTCCTGTTCGGCCTCTGGAGCTTCATGGGCCGGCGTGCCGGCGGCGGCATCGGCGGCGGCTTGCTGGGCATCGGCAGGAGCAAGGCGAAGGTCTACATGGAGAAGAGCACCGGCGTGCGTTTCGACGACGTGGCCGGGGTCGACGAGGCGAAGGCGGAGCTGCAGGAAATCGTCGACTTCCTCCGCGACCCCAAGGCGCATGGCCGCCTGGGCGCGCGCGTGCCCAAGGGCGTGCTGCTCATGGGGCCGACCGGCACCGGCAAGACCCTGCTCGCGCGCGCGGTGGCCGGGGAGGCCGGCGTGGCCTTCTTCTCCATCAGCGGCTCCGAGTTCATCGAGATGTTCGTGGGTGTCGGCGCGGCGCGCGTGCGCGACCTCTTCGACCAGGCTCGCGCCAATGCGCCTGCCATCATCTTCATCGACGAACTCGACGCGCTCGGCAAGGCCCGCGCCGCGTTCCCCGTGGCCGGCGGGCAGGACGAGCGCGAGCAGACGCTCAATCAACTGCTGGTGGAACTCGATGGCTTCGATCCGACCGTGGGCGTGGTGCTGCTCGCCGCCACCAATCGGCCGGAGATCCTGGACCCGGCCTTGCTCAGAGCCGGGCGCTTCGATCGGCAGGTGCTCGTGGACAGGCCGGACCGCATCGGGCGAGGCGAGATCCTGAAGGTGCATGCCAGGAAGATCAAGCTGTCGGCCGGCACCGATCTGGACCAGGTCGCGGCCATCACCGTCGGCTTTGCCGGCGCGGACCTCGCCAATGTCGTCAATGAGGCCGCGCTGGTCGCGACCCGACGCAACGGCGACGAGGTGACGATGGCCGACTTCACGCAGGCCATCGAACGCATCGTCGCCGGCATCGAGAAGAAGAACCGCCTCCTCAGCCCGCGCGAGCGCGAGCTGGTCGCGACGCACGAGCTGGGCCACGCGCTGACCGCGCTGGCCTTGCCGGGGGCGGACAAGGTGCACAAGGTGTCGATCGTGCCGCACGGCGTCGGCGCGCTGGGCTACACGCTCCAGCGGCCGCGGGAAGACCGGCATCTGCTGCGTCGCGGCGAGCTGCTCGACAAACTGGCCGTTCTGCTCGGCGGCCGCGCGGCCGAAATCCTGGTTTTCGACGAGCCCTCCACGGGCGCGGCCGACGACCTGGTCAAGGCCACGAATCTGGCGCGGGACATGGTGGCGCGCTACGGCATGGATGCCCGCCTGGGGCCGGTGGCCTATGGCGATCGGCCCTCGCCGTTCTCCGAGGTGCCCGGCGACCCGCGGGCCACCGCCGCCCCCGTGGCATCGAGCGATCAGACCGCGCAGGACATCGACGTCGCGGTGCGGGCACTGCTGAACCAGGCGATGGAGCGCGCGACCCAACTGCTGCGTGCGCGCCGCGAGACGCTCGGCCGCTGCGTCCTGGCACTCATGGCCAAGGAGACGCTGGAAGAGTCGGAGCTGCTGGCACTGGTGGCGGCCCCGCCGCAAGAGCGGCCGGCGCGCTGCCTTGCAGGCTCGTCTCAATCCCGATAGTCGGAAGGATCGACGCCCGCGCCGCCTTCCCGCGCCGGCCTCGGCGGCGCGTTGGCGACCATGCAGTCCGTGGTCTGCACCAGGCCCGCGATGGACGCGGCGTTCTGGAGCGCCAGCCGCGTGACCTTCGCGGGATCGATCACGCCCATCTCCAGCATGTCGCCGTAGGTGCGCGTCGCGGCGTTGTAGCCGAAAGCGCGCCGGGTCGACTCTTCCACCTTGCTCAGCACGATGGAGGGCTCTTCCGCCGCGTTCATGACGATGCGGCGCAGAGGCTCCTCGAGCGCGCGCTGCACGATCTTCACGCCGCAGGACTGGTCCAGGTTGGGCGTGGTCAATGAATCCAGCACACGCCGGGCGCGCAGCAAGGCGACGCCGCCGCCGGGAACGATGCCTTCTTCCACCGCCGCGCGCGTGGCGTGAAGCGCATCCTCCACGCGCAGCTTGCGCTCCTTCAGCTCGGTCTCGGTGGCGGCGCCGACCTTGATCAGCGCCACGCCGCCGGAGAGCTTCGCGATGCGCTCGTCGAGCTGTCTCTGGTCGTAGTCGCTGGTCAGCGACTCGCGCTCCTTGCGGATCGCGGCGATGCGGTCGTGGATCGCCGACGCGTCGCCCGCGCCGCCGATGACGGTCGTGCTGTCCTTGTCGACCACGACGCGGCGGGCCCGGCCGAGTTCATCGAAGGCCGTCTTGGCGAGCGTGAGCCCCAGGTCGCCGGAGACGACGCGGCCGCCGGTGAGAACACCGATGTCCTGGAGCATGGCCTTGCGGCGATCCCCGAAACCAGGGGCCTTCACCGCGCACGTCTTGACCACGCCGCGCACGCTGTTGACCACCAGCGTCGCGAGCGCGTCGGTCTCCACGTCCTCGGCGATCACCAGCAGCGGCTGGCCCGCCTTGGCGGCGGCTTCGAGCAGCGGCACGAGGTCGGCGATGGCGGAGATCTTCTGGTCGCACAGCAGGATCGCCACGTTCTCCAGAACGGCCGCCTGCTTTTCGGCGTTGTTGATGAAATAGGGTGAGAGATAGCCGCGGTCGAACTGCAGGCCCTCGACGATTTCCAGCTCGCTGATCAGGCCGGAGCCGTCCTCGATGGTCACGGCTCCCTCGCGGCCCACCTTCTCCATCGCGGTGGCGATGAGTTCGCCGATGGAGCGGTCGTTGTTCGCCGAGATGCTGGCGACGTGGGCGATTTCCTGCGATGTCGCGCAGGGCTGGGCGATGTGCTTGAGCTCCTCCACGACCGCCTCGACGGCCAGGTCGATGCCGCGCTTGAGATCCATCGGATTCATGCCGGCCGCCAGGTACTTGAGGCCTTCCCGGATCATGGCGTGGGCCAGGACGGTGGCGGTGGTGGTGCCGTCGCCAGCCATCTCGCTGGTGCGCGCCGCGACTTCGCGCAGCAACTGGGCGCCCATGTTCTCGAAGCGGTCCTCCAGCTCGATCGCCTTGGCGACGACGACGCCGGAGTTGACGATCTGCGGCGGGCCGAACTCGCTGTCGAGTATGACGGTGCGGCCCCTCGGGCCGAGCGTGACCTTCACCGCGTCGGCCAGCAGGTCGACGCCGCGCTGGATGCGATCGCGCGCATCGTCTCCGAAGAGAAGCTTCTTGGCGGTCATGGCAATGTGTGAAGAATGGATGCGCCAGCCGGCGGCGCGATCGGTGGATGAGGGCAGTGGGATGTCGTCATTTGCTTTCCGGGGTTCGAGAAGGTGGGTCTCAATGGGCCGCGGCCCGAGCGCGCGCCAGCGCCGGTGCGGCGGGCGTGGCACTCTCTTCGCTCAAGGGCCAGTAGAGGGTCGCTTCGGTGGCGCCGGTGCCGATGTGCAAGGTCCTGGTGCGCGTGACGCCGCGATAGCTCGCGTTCACGGTGTAGGAGCCCGGATTCAGGCGCACGTAGAACAGCGGACCGCAGTCGATGTACGGCCCGAAGAAGGTCTTTTCGCCGGCCGGCTGGATGGTGACCACCACGCCGGCCACGTAGGCACCCGTCATGGCTTCCGCGAAGGTCAGGCGCAAGTTGTAGAGGGTGCGGGTGGCGCGCATTTCCTCCTGGCCTTCGCTGCTGACACCTCCGCTTGCATGGCTTCCCGGCGAAAGCATCTGCGCTCCCACGGGCGCGGCGACGAGGCCGAGGCTGCCTTGCAGCGCGAGGCACATCGCGGCACGGATGAAAGCTGCCTGGCGCATTCGCATGGTCGCTCCAGAAGGAGGTGTCGGGAATTCACTCTAGGCTTGCCGGATGCCGCGCGGCTTGCGCTGAATCAAATGTCGGGCGACCGCGGCCGGCGCGCCTTCGATTGATGCAGCGCAATCCCGAGGCTCGCCCGCAAGGCTAGTCTGGCCGCCATCGGCCCCAAGGCCGGAAGCGGGGAGTCAACTGTCCGCGATGGCTGACATCTTCCGGCCCCGATGCGTCGCAGGATCATCCCCATGATGGAAAACGTTCTGATCACCTTCAACGCCGGCTCGTCCACGATCAAGCTGGGCGTCTTCGCCATGGAAGGGCGCGCGCCGCGTCCCATCGGGCGAGGTTCCGTCGATCTGCGGGCCGTGCCGCCGGTCCTGCGGGTCGAGGGCGACCACGGCGACGCCGAGTTGCCGCTGCATGCCCGACCGGGGGAGGACCAGCGCGAGCTGGTCGAGGAGGCGCTGCACTGGGTCGAGCGGCATTTCCGCGTCCGCCGCCTTGCCGGCGCGGGGCACCGGGTGGTGCACGGCGGGGACCATTTCGCCGGGCCCGCCCTCATTTCGGACGACACGCTCGCGGCCATGGAGGCGCTGTCACCCCTGGCGCCGCTGCATCAGCCGGAGAGCCTGCGGCTGATCCGCGCGTTGCGCGGGTTGCGGCCCGGGCTGCCGCAAGTCGCATCCTTCGACACTGCGTTCCATCGCACGCAGGACGACACCGTGCGGCATTTCGCGCTGCCGCGCGCGCTCTTCGCCGAGGGCGTGAAGCGCTACGGCTTCCACGGCCTGTCGTACCAGTCGATCGCCGCGCAGCTGCGGCAAGCGCACCCGCGGCTGGCCGAGGGCAGGGTGGTGGTCGCCCATCTCGGCAGCGGGGCCAGCCTGTGCGGCATGGAAGGCGGTGCGAGCCGGGACACCAGCATGTCCTTCTCGACGCTGGACGGCATCCCCATGGCGACGCGCCCCGGCGCGCTGGACCCAGGCGTCCTGCTCTATCTGCTGAAAGAGAAATCGATGACGGCGGATGCGCTGGAGGATCTGCTCTATCACCGCAGCGGCCTGCTCGGCATCTCAGGCATTTCCGGCGACGCGCGCGAACTCGCCGCGGCCGATGCCCCGGCGGCCAAGGAGGCGCTGGCCGTGCTCGCGTTGCGCACCGCGCGCGAGATCGCGGCCATCGCGACCACGCTGGGCGGCCTCGACGGCATCGTGTTCACGGCCGGCGTCGGCGAGCACCAGCCGGCCATCCGCGCGGCGATCTGCCGCCATCTCGAATGGCTGGGCGCCCATATCGATCCGGTCTGCAACGCGGGCCACGGCCCGCGCATTCATGCCGCCTCCGGCAAGCTCGCCCTGCTGGTGCTGCACACCGACGAAGAACAGGTCATCGCCGACGAGGCCTGCCATCTCATTCCAACCCCGCACCAGGAGAGTCCGACGTGACTTCGCACACCATGGGGCGCTCCGCGCCCGAAGACTTCAGCCTGCTGGACGCCTGGTGGCGTGCCGCGAACTACCTGTCGGCCGGGCAGATCTACCTGATGGACAACCCGCTGCTGCGCGCGCCACTCGCGCTGGAGCACATCAAGCCCCGCCTGCTTGGCCACTGGGGCACGACGCCGGGGCTGAACTTCATCTACGCCCACATGAATCGCGCGATCAAGGCGCTGGACCTCGACGTGATCTTCGTCGCCGGCCCGGGGCACGGGGGCCCCGGCGTGGTGGCCAACACCTGGCTCGAAGGCACCTACAGCGAGGTCTATCCGAACGTCGGCAAGGGCATCGACGGGATGCGGCGGCTGTTCACCCAGTTCTCCTTCCCCGGCGGCATCTCGAGCCACGTGGGCGCGGAGACACCCGGCTCGATCCACGAGGGCGGGGAGCTGGGCTATTCGCTGCTGCATGCCTATGGCGCCGTCTTCGACAACCCCGACCTGATCGCCTGCTGCGTGGTGGGCGACGGCGAGGCGGAGACTGGCGCACTGGCCGCGAGCTGGCATTCCAACAAGTTCCTGAACCCGGCCGTCGACGGGGCGGTGCTTCCGATCCTGCACCTCAACGGCTACAAGATCGCCGGCCCGACGGTGCTGGCGCGCATCGGCGACGACGAGCTGACGCAACTGCTGCGCGGCTATGGCCATGAGCCGCATTTCGTCTCGGGCGACGAGCCACAGGCGATGCACCGCGCGATGGCGGCGGCGCTCGATGAATGCCTAGACGTGATCCACGCCATCCAGGTCGAGGCGCGCGAGGACGGCTTCAGCCGGCGCCGGCACTGGCCGATGATCGTGCTGCGCTCGCCCAAGGGCTGGACCGGCCCGAAGGTGGTCGACGGCGTGCCCATCGAGGGCACGCAGCGCGCGCACCAGGTGCCGCTGGCCGGCTTCGCCGAACAGCCCGAGCACATCCGGCTGCTCGAGGACTGGATGCGCAGCTACCGGCCGGAAGAGCTGTTCGACGAGGAGGGCCTGCTGCGCGCGGAAATCGCCGCGCTGGCGCCCAGGGGCGCCCGGCGCATGAGCGCCAACCCGCATGCCAACGGCGGCCTGCTGCTCAAGGACCTGCGCATGCCGGATTTCCGCGACTACGCGGTGGCGCTGCCGGCCCCGGGAACGGTGAAGGCCGAGGCCACCCGCGTCGCGGGCGAGCTGCTGCGCGACGTGATGCGCCTGAACGCGCCGGACCGCAACTTCCGGCTGGTCGGGCCGGACGAAACCGCTTCCAACCGGCTGAGCGCCGTCTTCGAAGTCACCCGCCGCACGTCGACCGCGGAGATCCGCCCCGGCGACGACCATGTCGCGCCGGACGGCCGCGTGATGGAAGTGCTGAGCGAGCACCTGTGCCAGGGCTGGCTCGAAGGCTACCTGCTCACGGGCCGGCACGGCTTGTTCTCCTGCTACGAAGCCTTCATCCACATCGTCGACTCGATGTTCAACCAGCATGCGAAGTGGCTGAAGGTGGCGGGGCGCATCCCCTGGCGGCGGCCGGTGGCTTCGCTCAACTACCTGCTGACCAGCCACGTCTGGCAGCAGGACCACAACGGCTTCAGCCACCAGGACCCGGGCTTCATCGACCACGTGGCGAGCAAGAAGTCGGAGGTGGTGCGCATCTACCTGCCGCCGGACGCGAACACACTGCTGTCGGTGATGGACCATTGCCTGCGCAGCCGCAACTACGTGAACGTGATCGTGGCCGGCAAGCAGCCCGGGCCGCAGTGGCTGGACATGCCCGCGGCCGTGCGGCACTGCAGCGAGGGCGTGGGCATCTGGACCTGGGCCAGCAACGACCAGGGCGTGGTGCCCGACGTCGTCATGGCCTGCGCGGGCGACGTGCCGACGCTGGAGACACTGGCGGCCGTCGACCTGCTGCGGCGCGAGCTGCCCGAGCTGAAGGTGCGCGTGGTGAATGTGATCGACCTGATGACGCTGCAGTCGTCTTCCGCGCATCCGCACGGCCTGGCCGATGCCGAGTTCGACTCCATCTTCACCGAAGACCGGCCGGTGATCTTCGCCTTCCACGGCTACCCGTGGCTGGTCCACCGGCTGACCTACAAGCGCCGCAATCACGCGAACTTCCATGTGCACGGCTACCAGGAGGAGGGCACGACCACGACGCCCTTCGACATGACGGTGCTCAACCACCTGGACCGCTTCCACCTCGCGGCCGACGCGATCGACCGCGTGCCCCGTCTTCGGGATGCCGCCGCCCACGTGCAGCAGCATCTGCGCGACCGCCTGCTCGCGCACCGCGCGTGGGTCACTTCGCATGGGGAAGACATGCCGGAGATCCGCGACTGGCGGTGGGACGCGGGCGCGTCGGCGTCTGGCGGCTAGCCGCGCCGCGCCTTCAGGACCTCCAGGCCGCGCGGGGTGACATTCAAGACTTTCGCGGGCCCGGCGTAGCGGGGCAGGCCGCTCACGGTCCGGCTCGGCGGGAGCCGCGCCCGCACGAGCTTGGCGGCGTCGAGGATCAGGACCTTGTCTATCTCTTCGGTTGCGTGAATGAGCAATGGCAGTTCGGCATGCGCCAGGCGTTCCAGTAGTTCGTACGGCATCGGTTCTCCGCAACTTCGCGCCTGCACGGCGTGTGCACGCCCACGAAACCTCCCGGGACGAGTGACGACTAAAGTTTGCATTGCAATGATCGGGCCGATCCAGGCCATGCGTTGCGCGCGGCGCATGGATTCGCGCTTTCCTTGCGCCAGGTCAAACATCCGCCGGATTCCCCGCCGCGCGTGCGATGTTTTCGAGTAGGGCCGTGCGCTGGGCGGCCCCGCGGCTTGATCCAGATCAAGCTTCCGGGCCGGTCCTGCCGATAGCCTTGCAGCATGCAAGCTGCGCTTCCCTTCGCCCGGGCAGGATCTCCCGACCCCGCATCCGGCGCCCAGCCGGCGCGGGCGGACTGGGCGCTGCTCGACGACCCGGCCGAATGGCCCGCCTTCGGCCGCCTGCTCGGCGGCGAGCCTGAGCATGGATGCTGGGAGTCGCAGGTCATGGTCGAGGGCATGCATTGCGCGGCCTGCGCCTTCACCGTCGAGGCCGCGCTCAGCCAGGTGCCCGGCGTCAAGAAGGCCGAGGTCAACGCCGCGACCCGCCGCGCGCGCGTCGTCTGGTCGGCCGAGGCGGTGAAGCCCTCGCAATGGTTCGAGGCCGCCGCGGCGGCCGATTACCCGCTCGTGCCGGCCGGCGACATCGCCGTGCGCGCGCGCCGCACGCGCGAGGCGCGGCTCGCGCTCTGGCGCTGGCTGGTGGCGGGCTTCTGCATGATGCAGGTCATGATGTATGCGTACCCCGCGTACATCGCGCAGCCCGGCGACATGAGCGCCGACGCCGCGCAGCTCATGCGCTGGGCGGCCTGGGTGCTCACGCTGCCGGTGATGCTGTTTTCCTGCGGGCCCTTCTTCCGCAGCGCGCTGCATGACCTGCGCCTGCGGCGCGTGGGCATGGACCTTCCGGTCGCGCTCGGCATCGTCATCACCTTCGCGGTGAGCACGGCAGCCACCTTCGACCCGGCCGGGCCGCTCGGCGCGCAGGTGTACTTCGATTCGCTGACCATGTTCGTGTTCTTCCTGCTGACCGGCCGATGGCTGGAGGCCCGGCTGCGCGACCGTACCGCCGGCGCGCTGGAAGCGCTGATGAACCGCCTGCCCGACAGCGTGGAGCGCCTCGGCGCCGACGGCCGGTTCACGCGCGTGGCCGTGCGGCGGCTGGCGGCGGGCGACGTGGTGCGCGTGCTGCCGGGCGAGGCTTTCCCCGCCGACGGCACGGTGATCGAGGGCGACACGACGGCCGACGAGGCGCTGCTGACCGGCGAGTCGCGTCCCGTGCCGCGTCCTTGCGGCGCGCGCGTGCTGGCGGGCAGCCACAACCTGGGCGCGGCGGTCCGGGTGCGCATCGATGCGCTGGGCGAGCGCACGCGCTTCGCGCAGATCGTGGCGCTCATGGAAAGCGCCTCGATGGACAAGCCGAGGCTCGCGCGGCTCGCCGACCGCGCGGCGCGGCCCTTCCTGGCCGCCGTGCTCGGCGCGGCGGCGATGGCGGCCGCGCTGTGGTGGCACGCCGATCCGGGCAAGGCGCTGATGGTCGCGGTGGCCGTGCTCATCGTCACCTGTCCCTGCGCGTTGTCGCTCGCCACCCCGGCGGCGATGCTGGCGAGCGCCGGGCGGCTCGCGCGCGGCGGCGTGATGGTGCGCAACCTGCAGGCGCTGGAGGGGCTGGCCTCGGTGGACACCGTGGTGTTCGACAAGACGGGCACGCTCACGCGCGACACGCCGCAGCTCGAACGCGTCTACTGCCGCGCCGGGCTGCGCCCGGGCGACGCGCTCGGGCTGGCGGCGACGCTTGCGTGCGCTTCGCTCCATCCCGCCGGCCGCGCGGTCACGCATGCGTGGCGCGCGCAGTTCCGCAAGCCGCCGCCCTGGACGCTGCTGCGCTCGGCCGAGCATGCGGGGCAGGGCGTCGAAGGCTTCCTGCGCCGCGAGGGAACGGAACAGGCCGCGCGCCGCATGCGCCTGGGTTCGGCGGGCTTCTGCGGCGTCGAGCCGCTGCCGGTCGACACGGCGCAGCTGCACCTGAGCGACGACGAAGGCTGGGTGGCGAGCTTCGTGCTCGCCGAGTCGCTTCGCGCCGATGCCGCCGCGACAGTGGCCGCGCTGGAAGCCCAGGGCGTGGCCGTTCTTCTTCTCTCCGGCGACAGGGGCGCCGCCGCGCGCGAAGTCGCTTCCCGCGCCGGCATCCATGACGCGCGCGGCGACTGCACGCCGGAGGACAAGATGCGCGCGCTGCAGGAACTGCAGGCCGCGGGCCGCCGCGTCGCCATGGTGGGCGACGGCCTGAACGACGGCCCGGTGCTCGCGCGCGCCGACGCATCCTTCGCCGTCGGCGATGCGGTGCCGCTCACACGCGCACGCGCGGATTTCATCGTCATGGGCGAGGTGCTGGCCGTCGTGCCGCAGGCCATCGCGCAGGCACGCCGCACGCTTCGCATCGTGCGCCAGAACCTCTGGTGGGCCGCCGGCTACAACGCGCTGTGCGTGCCGCTCGCGCTCGCCGGCTGGCTGCCCGCCTGGCTCGCGGGCCTGGGCATGGCGGCGAGCTCGCTGGTGGTGGTGACCAATGCCGCGCGGCTCGCGCGGCCGTCCGGGGCAGGGCGCTGATGGACATCCTCTTCCTCCTCGTGCCCTTCTCGGTGGTGCTGGTGCTCGTGATCCTCGGCGGGCTCTGGTGGGCCGTGGAGCGTGGCCAATTCGACGACATCGACGCCGAGGGCGAGCGCATCCTGCCCAACGATTGATCTGCATCAATCCCCACCCGGGGACGGGACCGGACACTTGTTCAAGTCACAGACAACAAGGGCCCGACGATGCAAAACCCCAATCCTCCCGCAGCGATCTACAGCGACACGGCCGTGCGGCAATTTGCCCTCATGTCCGTGGTCTGGGGCGTGGTCGGCATGCTGGTCGGCGTGGTGATTGCCTCGCAACTCGCATGGCCGCAACTCAACCTGGGAATTCCCTGGCTGAGCTACGGACGCTTGCGGCCGCTGCACACCAATGCCGTGATCTTCGCCTTCGGCGGCTGCGCGCTGATGGCCACCAGCTTCCACGTGGTGCAGCGCACCTGCCAGGTCCGGCTCTTCGCGCCGGCGCTCGCATCCTTCGTGTTCTGGGGCTGGCAGGCCGTCATCGTCGCCGCCGCCATCAGCCTGCCGCTGGGCTACACCAGCGGCAAGGAATACGCCGAACTCGAATGGCCGATCGACATCCTGATCGCCGTGGTCTGGGTGGCCTACGCCATCGTCTTCTTCGGCACCATCGGCACGCGCAAGGTGCGCCACATCTACGTGGCCAACTGGTTCTACGGCGCCTTCATCATCGCGGTGGCGCTGCTGCACATCGTCAACAGCGCGGCCATCCCGGCCGGCTGGATGAAGAGCTACTCGGCCTACGCCGGCGTGCAGGACGCGATGGTGCAGTGGTGGTACGGCCACAACGCGGTGGGCTTCTTCCTCACCGCCGGCTTCCTCGGGATGATGTACTACTACATCCCCAAGCAGGCGGGCCGGCCGGTGTACTCGTACCGGCTCTCGATCGTGCACTTCTGGGCGCTGATCTTCACTTACATGTGGGCCGGTCCGCACCATCTGCACTACACCGCGCTGCCCGACTGGACGCAGTCCATCGGCATGGTGTTCTCGCTGATCCTGCTCGCGCCGAGCTGGGGCGGGATGATCAACGGCGTGATGACGCTCTCGGGCGCCTGGCACAAGCTGCGCACCGACCCGATCATCCGCTTCCTGATCGTGGCGCTGTCCTTCTACGGCATGTCGACCTTCGAGGGTCCGATGATGTCCATCAAGACAGTCAACTCGCTGTCGCACTACACCGACTGGACCATCGGCCACGTGCACTCCGGCGCGCTCGGCTGGGTCGGGCTGATCACGATGGGCTCGCTCTACTACCTGATCCCGCGCCTCTGGGGCCGCACGCAGATGCACAGCGTGAAGGCGATCGAGCTGCACTTCTGGATGGCCACCATCGGCATCGTGCTCTACATCGCGGCGATGTGGATCGCCGGCGTCATGCAGGGCCTGATGTGGCGCGCGGTCAACGCCGACGGAACGCTCACGTACACCTTCGTGGAGAGCGTGAAGGCCACCTACCCGTACTACGTGGTGCGGCTCATCGGCGGCGTGCTCTACCTGGGCGGCATGCTGGTGATGGCCTGGAACGTCCTGATGACGGTGATCTCGGGCCAGTCCTTGCGCGCGCCCATCCCGATGCCCGCGGCGGCCCACGCCTGAGCGGAGGAACAAGACCATGAAATCGAACTCCACATCCCCCAAGCCAGGCTTCTCGCACGAGAAGATCGAGACCAACAACTTCCTGATGATCGTGCTGATCCTGCTGGTCATCGCCGTCGGTGGCCTGGTGGAGATCGTGCCGCTCTTCTTCCAGAAGTCGACCACCGAGGCCGTCACCGGCATGGCGCCGCCGACCTCGCTGCAGGTGCTGGGGCGCGACATCTACGTGCGCGAGGGCTGCTACAACTGCCATTCGCAGATGATCCGGCCCTTCCGCGCCGAGACGCTGCGCTACGGCCACTACTCGGTGGCTGGCGAGTTCGTGTGGGACCACCCGTTCCAGTGGGGCAGCAAGCGCACCGGCCCCGACCTGCAGCGGGTGGGCGGCAAGTACAGCGACGAGTGGCACCGCATTCACCTGAACAACCCGCGCGACGTGGTGCCCGAGTCGAACATGCCGGCCTACACGTGGCTGGAGAAGGCGCCGCTGGACGGTGCCGAGGCCGAGCGCCACATGCGCGCGCTGCGCCGCGTGGGCGTGCCCTTCGCCGATGCGCAAATCGCGTCCGCCGCCACCGACGTGAAGGGCAAGAGCGAGATGGACGCGCTGGTGGCCTACCTGCAATCCCTGGGCCTCGCGCTCAAGTAAGGAGCATTCCGATGGACATCACCACCTTGCGGATCATCGCGACCCTGGTTTCCTTCGCCACCTTCATCGGCATCCTGGGCTGGGCCTATTCGCGCCGGCGCGCCGAGGCCTTCGAAGAAGCGAGCCGGCTGCCCTTCGAGCAGGACTGAACATCATGAGTGACTTCTTCAGCGACTTCTGGTCGAACTACGTGGCCATCGTCTCCCTGGCCAGCATCCTCTTCTGCGGCTTGCTGCTGTGGCTGATGGCCCGCGCGCCGACGCCCTCGGGCACGGACAACACCACGGGCCATGTCTGGGACGAGGACTTGCGCGAGATGAACAACCCGATGCCGCGCTGGTGGGTCGGGCTGTTCGTCATCACCATCGTCTTCGGCTTGGGCTACCTGGTGGCCTATCCGGGCCTCGGCAGCTACAAGGGCGAGCTGGCCTGGAGCACGGCCAGCGAGTATGCGAAGGATGTGGCGCAGAGCAATCGGGAACTCGAGCCGATCTATGCCGCCTTCACCTCGCTGCCCATCGAGAAGGTGGCGACCGAGCCGGCGGCCATGGCGATCGGCGAGCGCCTGTTCCTCAACAACTGCGCGCAGTGCCACGGTTCCGACGCGCGCGGCGGCAAGGGCTTTCCGAACCTGACGGACGGCGACTGGCTGCACGGCGGCACGCCGGACAAGATCAAGGAGTCGATCACGATGGGCCGCATCGGCGTCATGCCGCCGATGGCCGAGGCCGTGGGCTCGCCGGAGGACGTGAAGAACCTCGCCAACTACGTGCTGAGCCTGTCGGGCAGTCCGCACGACTCGGTGCGCGCGGGCCTCGGCAAGGCGAAGTTCAGCGCCTGCGCGGCGTGCCACGGCATCGGGGGCGTGGGCAATCCGGCAATCGGCGCGCCCAACCTGTCGGACCGGATCTGGCTGCACGGCTACGGCCAGGACGCCATCATCTCGATCATCAACACCGGCAAGACGAACCAGATGCCGGCGCAGCAGGGCCGCCTGACCGAGGCGCAGATCCACGTGCTGTCCTCCTATGTCTGGGGCCTGTCGAAGAAGACTTCGCCCGCGGCACCCTGAGCCTGCTGCCATGACCGACACCGCTCCAGCCTCGTCTTCGCCGCGGCGCGTGATCAAGATCGCGCCGGCCGAGGAACCGGCAGGCCTCTTCGCCGCGCAGAAGAAGATCTACCCGCGCTCGATCAGCGGCCTCTTCACGCGCTGGCGCTGGGCCATGGTGTTCGCCACGCAACTGGTCTTCTACGGCCTGCCGTGGCTCGAATGGGGCCAGCGCCAGGCGGTGCTGTTCGACCTGGGCGCGCGCCGCTTCTACATCCTGGGCCTGGTGCTCTATCCGCAGGACCTGATCTACCTCACGGGCCTGCTGGTGATCTCGGCGCTCTCGCTCTTCCTGTTCACTGCCGTGGCCGGGCGGCTGTGGTGCGGCTATGCCTGCCCGCAGACCGTCTATACCGAGATCTTCATGTGGGTCGAGCAGCGCATCGAGGGCAATCGCATCGCGCGCATGCGCCTGGACGACGGCGCCTTCTCGACCGAGAAGCTGGTGAAGAAGTGGTTCAAGCATCTCGTGTGGCTGGGCATCGCCCTGTGGACCGGTTTCACCTTCGTGGGTTACTTCACCCCCATCCGCGAGCTGGGCATGGAATTCCTGCAGACGCGCATGGGTTCGTGGGAGGTCTTCTGGGTCTTCTTCTATGGCTTCGCCACCTATGGCAACGCGGGCTTCATGCGCGAGCAGGTCTGCAAGTACATGTGCCCCTATGCGCGCTTCCAGAGCGCGATGTTCGACCGCGACACGCTGATCGTGAGCTATGACGTGCTGCGCGGCGAACCGCGCGGCGTGCACGCCAAGGGCGTCGATGCGCGGGCCCAGGGACTGGGCGACTGCGTGGACTGCACGCTGTGCGTGCAGGTCTGCCCGACCGGCATCGACATCCGCAACGGCCTCCAGTACGAGTGCATCGGCTGCGGCCTGTGCGTGGACGCCTGCGACACCATGATGGACAAGATCGCCTCGCCGCGCGGCCTCATCCGCTACGCGACTCAGAACGGCATGGAAGGACGGTGGACGCCACGGCAGATCGTGCGCCGCGTCCTGCGCCCGCGCGTGCTGGTCTACACGGCCGTGCTCGCCGCGCTGTGCGTCGGCGTGCTGGCCAGCCTCGTCGTGCGCACGCCGCTCAAGGTGGACGTGGTGCGCGACCGCGCCTCTCTGGCGCGCATCGTCGAGGACGGCCAGCTGGAGAACGTCTACCGCCTCCAGATCATGAATGCCACCGAGCGCCCGCAGCGCTACAGCGTCGCCGTCAGCGGCCTGGATGGGCTTCGCGTGGCACCGATGGCGCCGGTCGAGGTCGGGCCCGCGCAATCGCGCTGGGTGGCCGTGCGGCTGCAATTGCCCTATGGAACGGCCACGCCCGGCTCCCACCCGGTGCACTTCGACGTGCGTGCGGCCGAGGGCGGCGCACAGGTGTCCGAGAAGGCCACTTTCCTGGTTCCCCGATGAAACCCCAAGGAGACAAGATGAACGATCAGACCGCGGCGAGCGAGCGGGCCGAGCCCTGGTGGCGCTTTCCCTACGTGTGGATGGTGATGGCGGGCCCCGCCATCGTCGTGGTCGCCGGCTTCGCGACGCTCTGGATCGCGCTGCGCGTGCCCGACCCGGTGCTGGCGTCGGACTACTATCGCCAGGGCATCGAGATCAACAAGTCCCTGGCCGACAAGAAGCTGATGCCGGCGATGACCGGCCGCAACCATGCGGCGACGCCGGCGGACGACCTTCCCGCGCCGAAGCGCTGAGCGCCATGAAGCCGCAGTCCTGGATGTGGGTTCTCTGGCCGGCCTTCCTGCTGGCCTGTGCCGCCGAGCTGCTGGTGTTCGCGCTGGTGGACCCGGGCGAGCTGCACTGGAACGGCGAGGCCCTGGGCCTGTCGCGCCAGGCGGTCTACACGGCCGGATTCTTCGTGTTCTGGGTGCTCGCGACCGGCTCGAGCGCGCTGACGCTGCTGCTGGCGCGGTCGGGACGGGAGCTCAACAGCCCGGAGCGTTGACGATGTTCTGCAGCGCCTCGGGGTTGGCGATGCGAAGGTGACGCTGCCGGACTTCGATGATGCCGTCGTCCATGAATTTCGACAGCGTGCGGCTCACCGTCTCGAGCTTGAGCCCGAGGTAGCTGCCGATCTCCTCGCGCGTCATGCGCAATACCAGCTCGGAGCGGGAGAAGCCGCGCGCATGCAGGCGCTGCACCAGGTTCAGCAGGAAAGCGGCAAGCCGCTCTTCGGCCCGCATGCTGCCCAGAAGCAGCATCACGCCGTGCTCGCGCACGATCTCGCGGCTCATGATCTGGTGCACGTGGCGCTGCAAGGCGGTGACTTCGCGCGAAAGCTCCTCGATGCGGTCGAAGGGCATGACGCAGACTTCGGAATCCTCCAGCGCCACCGCGTCGCAGGTGTGCTGGTCGTTGACGATGCCGTCCAGGCCGATGATCTCGCCGGCCATCTGGAAGCCGGTGACCTGGTCGCGGCCGTCCTCGCTCGCCACGCGGGTCTTGAAGACGCCGGTGCGGATCGCGTAGAGCGAGGTGAAGCGCTCGCCGTTGCGAAACAGGGTCTCCTTGCGCCGCACCTTGCGCCGGGTGGCGACGATGTCGTCGATGCGGCGGAGCTCGTCGGGCTGCAGGCCCACGGGCATGCACAGTTCGCGCAGGTTGCAGCTGGAGCAGGCGACCTTGATGTTTTCGGGTTTCATTGATGCTGTCGAGGTTTGCGGCCGATTCTGGGGGGAGGGGCAGGGGGCAGGCTTGATGCGGATCAAGGATCGAGGCGCGGCCCGGCGGCATAGTGGTTGCATCACCAGCAGGCCCAGAGACGCGATGCCTTCCACCACACTTGCCCGCCTTCCCGGTTCCACCTTCATCGCACCGGCGCCTGCCATGCTGCGCCGCTTCGACGTCCCGGGCCCGCGCTACACCTCCTATCCGACGGCGGACCGCTTCGTCGAGGCCTTCACCTCCGAGGACTATGCGCAGGCCTTGCGCCAGCGCGGCGAGGCCGGCACGCGCGGGCGTCCGCTGTCGCTGTACGTCCATGTCCCGTTCTGCGAGTCGCTGTGCTACTACTGCGCCTGCAACAAGATCGTGACGCGCCACAAGAGCCGGGGGCACGAGTACCTCGACTTTCTCGCGCGCGAGGTCGACCTGCAGGTGGCGCAACTCGGCCGCGGCGCGGTCGTGAGCCAGGTGCACCTGGGCGGCGGCACGCCCACCTTCCTGGACGACGTGGGCCTCGCCTCGCTGATGGCGATGCTGGGAGACGCGTTCAAGCTCGCGCCCGAGCGCGAGCAGTCGATCGAGATCGACCCGCGCACGGTGGACGGCCGACGCCTCGCCCGCCTGGCGGAGCTGGGCTTCGACCGCCTGAGCTTCGGCGTGCAGGACTTCGACGCCGAGGTGCAGAAGGCCGTGCACCGCATCCAGCCGGCGAAGCAGGTCTTCGACCTGGTGGCGAGCGCGCGCGGGCTGGGCTTCGGCTCCATCAACATCGACCTCATCTACGGCCTGCCGCGCCAGAGTGCCGCCTCCTTCGACCGCACGCTGGCGCAGGTCTGCGAGCTGCGGCCGGACCGCATCGCGCTCTATGCGTACGCGCACCTTCCCGAGCGCTTCAAGGCCCAGCGGCGCATCGCGGTGGAGGAGTTGCCCGGGCCGGAGACCAAGATCGAGATGCTGTCGCGCTCGATCGCCGCGCTCACCGCCGCGGGCTACGTCTACATCGGCATGGATCACTTCGCGCTGCCCGGCGACCCGCTCGCCATCGCCAAGCGCCAGGGCCGTCTGCACCGCAACTTCCAGGGCTACAGCACGCAGCCGGACTGCGACCTGGTCGCGCTGGGCGCTTCCGCCATCGGCCGCGTCGGCGCCACGTACAGCCAGAACGCGAAGACGCTGGAGGACTACTACGACCTCATCGACCAGGGCCGCCTGCCCGTGGTGCGCGGCCTGGCGCTGACGCGCGACGACGTGCTGCGCCGCGCCGTGATCATGGCGCTGATGTGCCAGGGTCATGTGGACTTCGAATCCATCGAGCTGGCGCACCTCGTCGAGTTCAAGCGCCACTTCGCGCTCGAACTCGCGGCGCTGCGGCCGCTGGCGGACCAGGGCCTGGTGCGCGTGACCGAGCGCGAGATCGAGGTCACGCCCACCGGCTGGTTCTTCGTGCGCGGCATCGCCATGGTGTTCGACCGCTACCTGCAGGCCGACCGCAACCGCACGCGCTTCTCGCGCATCGTCTGAAGGCCATGCAGACCGCGCTCGCCGGTACCGCCTTGGTGATGGGACTGGTGGGCGGGCCGCATTGCGTCGCCATGTGCAGCGCCGCCTGCTCGGGCGTGATCCGCGTCGTGCGGGCGCCGCCCACGGGCGGCGTGGCGACGCTCGCGCCCGCGCCGCGCGCGTTGCCGGCGGTGCTGGTCTTCCACGCGGGGCGCATCGCGGGCTATGCGGCGGGCGGCGCCATCGCGGCGGCCGCCGTGCAGGGCGTGGGCCTCGCGAGCGAGCAGGTGGCGGCGCTGCGGCCCTTGTGGGTGTTGATGCATGTCTTCGTGCTCGCCTGGGGCCTGGTGCTGGCGGCGATGGGCCGCCAGCCGGTGTGGGCGCACCGCGTGGGGCGCACCCTCGCGGCGCGGCTGCGGCCGCTCACGGGCTCGGCCGCGGGGGTGCTGGTCACCGGCGCCCTGTGGGTTTCGATGCCCTGCGGGCTCCTGTACTCCGCGCTGATGCTCGCGGGGCTTGCGAACGGTCCGGCGCAAGGTGCGCTGGTGATGGCGCTTTTCGCGCTCGGCAGCGCGTTCTCGCTTATTCTTGCGCCCTGGCTCTGGCAACGCCTGCGTGCGGGCGGCGGAGCCTCCCGCAAGGAATGGGGGACCCGGCTCGCCGGGGTTCTCCTCGCAGCCGTCGCGTTGCAGGCGCTCTGGATGGACCTTGGCCCGCAAATCGAGATCTGGTGCCGCTGACGCGGCGCCGTCCCCCGTCTTCGACCTGTGGCTGTCGGGAGGCGTCGCGGCGGACGTGATGCTCGCGGCGCACGCCACCGCCCGCGCGCTGGCCGCCCGGCGCGCGTCCCGCCTTGCCTCGCTGCTCGGCGCGGTGGCGTGCCGCTCGCCGATGTACCAGCGCCTGCTCGCGGGGCGCGACCCCGCCGCGCTGCGCCTGGAGGATCTCCCGGTGGTGCGCAAGCGCGAGCTGATGAAGAACTTCCGGGACTGGGTGGGTGACCCGCAGCTGCGGCTGGAAGACCTGCGGCGCTTCGTCGCGGACCGCGAGCGCATCGCCGATCCCTTCCTGGGTCGCTACGTGGTGTGGGAGAGTTCGGGCAGCAGCGGCGAGCCCTGCCTCTTCGTGCAGGACGCCGCGGCCATGGCCGTCTACGACGCGCTGGAGGCGCTGCGGCGGCCGGCGCTGCGCCCTCTGCGGCGGGTGCTGGACCCCTGGGGCCTGGATGATCGCATCGCCTTCGTCGGCGCCACCACCGGCCACTTCGCGAGCACCGTCTCCATCGAGCGGCTCCGGCGGCTTCATCCGATGCTGGCCCGACGGCTGCGCAGCATTTCCTTCCTTCAACCGATGGCGCAACTCGTGGCCGCACTCGACGCCTTGGCGCCCACGGTCATCGCGACCTATCCGAGCGCGGCGATCCTCCTGGCGGAGGAGCGCATGGCCGGGCGCCTGCACGCGTCGCCGCTGGAAATCTGGACCGGCGGCGAAGGCCTGTCGGCCAGCCAGCGCGAATTCGTCCGGCTGGCGTTCGGCTGTCCCGTCGCCAACAGCTACGGCGCCTCGGAATTCTTGTCGCTCGCCTCCGAATGCGCGCACGGCGGCATGCACCTGAACAGCGACTGGGCCATTCTCGAACCCATCGATGCGCAAGGGCGTGCCGTGCCGCCGGGCGAGCCCTGCGCCACCACGCTGCTGACCAACCTGGCCAACCATGTGCAGCCGCTGATCCGCTATGACCTGGGCGACCGCGTCACCCTGCGGCCGGAGCCCTGCGCGTGCGGCTCGCGCCTGCCGCTGATCGACGTGCAGGGCCGCAGCGACGACACGCTGCACCTCGGCCGTCCCGGCGCCCGCCTGGTGAGCGTGCTGGCGCTCGCGCTGAGCACGGTGCTGGAGGATGATGCCGGCCTCTTCGATTTCCAGCTGGTGCAGCAAGGGCCGTGCGACTTGCTGCTGTGCACCGGCCTGCGCGGCAAGACCGCGGAGCTGGCGCTGGGGCGCGCGCGCCGCGCGCTCGGCGGATTCCTGGACGCCCAGGGCGCCACCGGCGTGCATCTGCATTGCCGCAGCGGCGACAGCGGCCACAAGGGCCGCAGCGGCAAGGTGCAACGCGTGGTCGCCACGCCTGGCTGAATCAGGGCCGCGGCGGGGCGGCGTCCAGTGTCTTGACCATGCGCCGCGCGCCGGAAGAAGGCGGCTCCGCCGGATCGGCCTCGAAGCCCAGCGATTCCGCGAGCTTCAGCATGCGCTTGTTCTCGCGCAGCACCAGCCCGGCGAGGCGGCCGATGCCGGTGGCGCGCGCATGCGCGACGAGCTGGTCGAGCAGCAGCCGGCCGAGGCCCGCGCCCTTGAGGTCGGAGCGCACGATGATGGCGAACTCGGCCTCGACGCGGTCCGGATCGCTCACCGTGCGGGCCACCCCCAGCGTCTCGGGCGCGCCGTCCTCGCCGATGCCTTCGGCGATGAAGGCCATCTCGCGGTCGTAGTCGATCTGGGTCAGGCGCGCGAGCTCGCTGCGCGGCAGTTCCTTGCGCGTCTGGAAGATCCGCAGGCGGATGTCTTCCGGGTCCAGCCGCTCCAGGAAGCGGCGGTGCTGTCCTTCGTCCTCGGGGCGGATCGGCCGCAGCGTGAGGGCGCGGCCGTTCCAGTCGACGCTCCGGGCCCATTCGGAGGGGTAGGGCAGGATCGCGAAGCGCGCGGCGCCCGCCGCCGGGGTGGGCGAGACGCGGATGCGCGCGTCCAGCGCCAGCGCGCCGTCCTCGTTCACCCACAGCGGGTTGATGTCCAGTTCGGCGAGGTTGCTCAGGTCGGCCAGCATCTGCGAGACCGCGATCAGCACATCATGCAGCGCCTCCACCCGCGCGGGCGGATGGTCGCGGTAGCCGGCCAGCAGGCGGGACACCCGCGTGCGCGAGACCAGTTCGCGCGCCAGGCCGCGGTTGAGCGGCGGCAGCGCGATGGCGCTGTCGGCCGTCACTTCCACGGCCGTGCCGCCCTGGCCGAAGAGGATCGCGGGGCCGAAGACGCTGTCGATGCTCGCGCCCACGATCACCTCCTGCGCATGCGGCCGGCGTGCCATCGGCTGCACGGTGAAACCCTCGATGCGCGCGTCGGGCCGCGCGGCGCGCACCGCGCGCAGCATCTCGCTGACGGCGGTGTCCAGCGAGGCCTGGTCGCGCAGGCCGAGCCGCACGCCGCCCGCGTCGGACTTGTGCGTGATGTCCGGCGACACGATCTTCAATGCCACCGGATAACCCACCTCGCGCGCCGCCGCGAAGATGCGCTCGGCCGTGAGCGGCACGGCACGCGTCGGCACGACCGGGATGCCGTAGGCCGCGAGCACGGCCTTGGCTTCGTGCTCCGCGAGCCATTCGCGTCCCTCGGCCAATGCCGCGCTCATGCAGGCGCGGGCGGCGGCCAGGTCGGGGACCGGGTTCTCGCTGGCGCCCGGCGCCTCCATCAGCATCTCCTGGTTGCGCCGGTAGGTGCGAAGCATGCCGAAGGCGCGCACGGCTTCCTCCGGCGTCGGGTAGTCCGGCACGCCGGCCTGCTCGAAGCTCTTGCGCGCCTGCGCGACGGCGGCGTCGCCCAGCCAGGCGCTCATCACGCGCGGCGTCCCCTTGCGCAGCAGCGGCAGGCAGGCGCGGGCGATGTCGTCGCTGCGCACGATGGCGGTCGGCGCGTGCAGGAAGAGCACGGCGCCGGCGGACTCGTCCTCCAGCAGCGCCGACAACGTGGCCGTGTAGCGCTCGACCGGCGCGTCGCCGATGATGTCGATCGGGTTGCCGTGCGACCAGTTGGCGGGCAGCGCGGCATCGAGCTTTTGCAGCAGCGAGGCACTGGGCTCGGCGAGCGGGATGCCGGCCCGCGCCGCCGCGTCGGCGGCCATCACGCCCGCGCCGCCGCCGTTGGTCATGATCGTCAGCGCCTCGCTGCGGTTGCCGCGGAAGCGCGCCAGCGTCTCGGCCGCGATGAAGAGATCCTGCAGCGTGTCCACCCGCAGCATGCCGGCGCGGCGGATCGCGGCGTCGTACACGATGTCCGAGCCCGCGAGCGCGCCGGTGTGGGAGGCGGCCGCCTTCACGCCGTTGCCCGCGCGCCCGGCCTTCACCACGATCACCGGCTTGTTGCGCGCGGCCGCCCGCGCCGCCGACATGAACTTGCGCGGCGACTGCACCGATTCCACGTAGAGCAGGATGGAGCGCGTGTGCGCGTCGTTCGCCAGGTGGTCGAGCAGGTCGCCGAAGTCGACGTCGCAATGCTCGCCCAGCGACACGAGGTGCGACAGGCCGATGCCCCGGCTGGTCGCCCAGTCGAGCACCGCCGTCACCAGCGCGCCGGATTGCGAGACGAAAGCCAGCTCGCCCGGCAGCGCGTCGGTGTGCGCGAAGCTGGCGTTGAGCCCGATGTGAGGGCTCAGGATGCCGATGCAGTTCGGGCCCAGCAGCCGCATCAGGTGGGGCTGGGCGGCGTCCAGCGCGGCCTGCTTCTCTTCGGCGCTCAGGCCGGCCGTCACGATGATGGCCGCCTTGGTGCCCAGGGCGCCGAGTTCCGCCACCAGCGCCGCCACCGTTTGCGGCGGCGTGCAGATCACGGCCAGGTCGGGCGGGGCCGGCAGGTGCGCGGCCCTGGCGAACACCGGCACGCCGTCGAGGAAGGTGTGTTTCGGGTTCACCGCGTAGACGGGGCCGGCGAAGCCGCCCGCGCGCATGTTGCGCCACACGGTGGCGCCCACGCTGCCGGCGCGGTTCGAGGCGCCGAAGACAGCCACGGAGGTGGGCGACAGCAGGCGGTCGAGATGGCGGATGGTCAAGATGGACTCCAGGACAAACGCCCATCATGCGCAGGCCGCGCCGCCCATTCCTTGACCGGCGTCAGCCCGCTTCCACCTTCGGCACCAGGATGTAGCCGGCGCCGCGCACGGACTTGATGATCTGCGGGTTGTTGGGGTCGGCTTCGAGCTTCTTGCGCAGCCGGCCGACCTGGACGTCGATGGTGCGGTCGAAAGGGCCGGCGTCGCGCCCACGCGTGTGCTCCAGCAGGAAGTCGCGCGACAGCACGCGGCCCGGGTGCGTCGCGAGCGTGTGGAGCAGATCGAATTCGCCGGTGGTCAGGGCGACCTCGTTGCCGTTGCCGTCCAGCAGCCGCCGCGCGGCCGGGTCGAGCCGCCACTGGTCGAAGCGCAGCACGCCGGAGGGCTCCGCCGCGGGTTTGAGCGCGGGCGCCGGCTCGGCGGGCGCCAAGCGGCGCAACACGGCCTTGATGCGGGCCAGCAGTTCGCGCAGGTCGAAGGGCTTGGTGACGTAGTCGTCGGCGCCGACTTCCAGGCCCACCACCTTGTCGACCGCGTCGCCGCGGCCGGTGACGATGACCAGGCCGCAGCGCCAGTGTTCGCGCAGTTGCCGGGCGATGGCGAAGCCGTCTTCGCCCGGCAGGCCCAGGTCCAGCAGCACGAGCAGGGGCGCGTCGCTGGCCATGAGCGCCATCAAGGCGGTGCCGGAGTGCACCTGCGAGACGCGAAAGCCGTGGCCGGCCAGGTAGTTGGCCAGCAGGAGGGTGATGTCGGTTTCGTCGTCGAGGACGGCGAGATGGATGGCGTTGCTCACGAGGCGTGATGGTAGCCGGTGCCGGGCCGGCGGCGGGAACCGGCCCGATTTGCATAATGCGCGCTCCCGCGTCCGGTTTTCCCGGCGCGGGCCCTGGATGCGCATTCTCATCGTCGAAGACGACCTTCTCCTGGGCGACGGCCTGGCCACGGGCCTGCGCCAGCTCGATCACGTGGTCGACTGGTTCGGCAACGGCGCACTGGCGGACGCGGCGCTCGCCGACGCGCCCTTCGACGCGGTGGTGCTCGACCTCGGCCTGCCCGGCGGCGACGGCATGCAGTGGCTGGCGCGCTGGCGCGGACGCGGGCTGAAGCTGCCGATCCTCATCCTCACCGCGCGCGACGCCGTCGAGCAGCGCGTGGCCGGCCTGGATGCCGGGGCCGACGACTACCTGGTCAAGCCCATCACCATCGACGAGCTCGCCGCCAGGCTGCGCGCCCTGGTGCGCCGAGCTTCCGGCCGCGCGCGGTCGGTGTGGCAGCACGGCGCGCTGGAGTACGACCCGGCGGCCAAGGTGGTGCGCTGGAAGGGCGAAACAGTCGACCTCACCGGCCGCGAGATGGCGCTGCTGGAGGCGCTGTTGTCGGACTCTCAGCGCGTGCTCTCCAAGGCCCACCTCCAGGAGAAGCTCTACGACTGGGGCGGCGGCGAGCCCGAGAGCAACACGCTCGAAGTGCACATCCACCGGCTGCGCCGCAAGATCGACCCCGGCATCGTCCGCACCGTGCGCGGCGTGGGCTATGCCATGGGCTCGGGCAAGGCGCAGGCGTGAAGCGGCCCGCACCGGCACTCCCGCCCGGCGCGGCGCGTCGGCGCGCGCCGATGAGCCTGCACCGGCGGCTGCTGATGTACCTGCTGCTGTGCGCGCCGCTGGTCTGGGCGGTGGCGCTGCTGGTGTCGGTCAATCGGGCGCGGCACGAGGTCAACGAACTCTTCGACACCGAACTCATCCGCCTGGCACGGCAGGTGCAGGTCACGCTGGGCGGGGCGCCGACGCGCAACGGCGCGGCGATCCCGCCGCCGCCGGCCGAAGGCACGAAGGAATCGGGCGAGGGCGACGTGCGCGATCTTGCGGTCGCGGTGTGGGACGGCCAGGGGCACCTGCTGCTGGCCGACCGCGAAGGCGCCGAGCTGCCCCGGCGTCCCGACGGCTCGGGTTTCATCGACGAGACCATCGGCGGCGAGGTCTGGCGCGTCTACCACCTGCAGTCGTTCGATGGCAGCTGGCTGGTGGCGGCGGGACAGAGGGTCCATGAGCGCGACGAACTGGTCTTCGGTCTCACCGCGAGCCAGGTCCTGCCTTGGATGCTGGTGCTGCCGGTGCTCATGCTCACCATGGGCTGGGCCGCCCGGCGCGCGCTGGCGCCCGTGCACGAGCTCACGGCGGAGCTGCGCGGCCGCGGCGCGGACGATCTCCAGCCTGTGCCGCAGGAGGATGCGCCGGCTGAACTGAAGCCGCTCGTCGGCGCGATGAATGGTCTCTTCACGCGCATCGAGGCGATGGTCGCGCGCGAGCGCAGGTTCACGGCCGACGCGGCGCACGAGTTGCGCACGCCGCTGGCCGTGTTGCGCGTGCAATGGGACGTGGTGCGCCGCGCCGGCGACGAGGCCGAACGCCGCGAGGCCGAGGAGAAGTTCAACGCCGGCATCGAGCGCATGGGCCGGCTGGTCACGCAGCTGCTGGCGCTCTCGCGCCTGGAGACGGCGCACACCGGGACGATGACGAGCGAAGTCCGCTGGACCGAGATTGTCGAGGCCGCGATGAGCGACTGCCTGCCGCTGGCCGAACGCCGCGAGATCGAACTGGCCTGCGAATGGCCGCCGGCCCACAGGCATCCGATGCCGCTGCTGGGCGACGAGCACCTGCTGACGGTGCTGCTGCGCAACCTGCTCGACAACGCGGTGCGCTATGCGCCCCGCGGCACGGCGGTGACGCTGCGCATCGGCGAGGAGCAACTCGAGGTGGAGAACGATGGCGAGCCGCTGTCACCCGAGCAGGTCGCCCGGCTCGGCGAGCGCTTCTACCGGCCCGTGGGTCAACAGGAAAGCGGCAGCGGCCTGGGCGTGTCGATCGTGCGCCGCATCGCCGAGATCCACGGGCTGGAACTGGTGTTCGGCACCGGCGCCGGCGGGCAGGGGGTGCGCGTGCTGCTGCGTTTCGCCGGCGCGGGGCACTAGGCGCGCGGCGCCTATTTCGCCTGGGCCTTCTCCAGCAACTGCCGGGCTTCCTCGCGCCGGCCGGCGTCGGCGATCTGCCGGCCGGGGCGCGCTGGCGCCTGCATGGCACGCTGCAGGTAGGGCACCGCCTGTTCCGGCTGCCGGGTCTCGACCAGGTACTCGCCATAGAAGAAGTTCGGGTCGATGCCGTTCGGATTGAGCGACAGCGCCTTCTGCAGCAGCTCCTTGGCCTTGGCCTTGTCGCCGAAGCCCACCGGCCAGCCCGGCACCTTGTAGTACAGGACGCCCAGGCTGTTGTAGGCCGAGCCGTCGAGCACGTTGCCGTCGATGCGGATCGCTTCCTCGTACAGCGCCTTCGCCTGCTTCACCAGGCCGAGCGCGCCCAGCCCGCCTTTCTCGCCCGCCCAGGAACTGACGATGATGCCTTCCCACACCAGCGGCTCGCTGCGGCCCGGGTTGGCCTCGCTCACCTTGTGCGCCTTGCCGGAGAGAAGCTCGAAACGCTTCTCGCGCTCCGCGGCCGGCGTCTGGTAGCGGATGACTTCCCAGTCGTGCTGCAGCTCGGCAACGGCATCTTCGGTGGCCGCGGCGAGGCTGGGCCTCGGCGACAGCGCAGCCAGCGCGACAAGCGCCAGCGCGGCGCCCAGGAGCATGCGGCGGCGCAGGCCGGGCAGGTGGGAGGTGTGGGTATGGGTCATGCGGGCGTCCTCAGAGAGCGTTGTTCAGCGAATGGCTGTCGGGTTCGGCGTATTGCGCCATGCGGCTTTCGCAGGCCTCTGCGACGGATGCGAGGCCGGCAGGCGGCTCGGTCGGCAACGGGGGGAGGCTGCGGCGATGCTTCGCGAAGGCGCCGTCCAGCCACTGAGGCACCAGGCCGTTGAGCCGCACGGCGAGCTTCTCGGGAAAGCCGATGAAGTGTTCGGGCCGCTCGTCTTCGAGCAGGCGCAGCATCGCGCGCGCCACGACGGCGACGTCGTCCATCGCGGTGCCGGTGGCGCGGTTGTAGGCCTCCACGTCGGCGTTGTTGAAGGCGGTGCGGGTGCTGCGCGGCCCGAGGTATTGCACCCGCACGGAGCTGTCGCCCAGCTCGCGGCGCAGCGCCTCCGCGAAGCCGCGCAGGCCGAACTTGCTGGCGCTGTAGGCGCTGTAGCCCGGCAGGCCGATGCGGCCGAGGGCCGAGCCCATGCACACCACCTGCGCGCGCGGCAGGCCGCGCAGATGGGGCAGCAGGGCCTGCGTCAGCAGCATCGGCGCCACCAGGTTGGTGTGCACCGTCTCCATGACGCCGAGCGGGCTCAGCGATTCGAGCCGGCCGAAACTGGCGATGCCTGCGTTGTGCACGAGCACGTTGCCGCCCCACGAGGCGGCCGCCTCGGCCAGGCCAGCGATGCTGCCGGGCCGCGTCAGGTCGCCCGCATACCACTCGACGCGCGGGCGCGACGCGTCGGCGCCGCGCATCAGCGCGCGCGCTTGCGCCGCGAGCCGCGCGGGCGAGCGGCCCACCAGCATGAGCGAGGCGCCGGCCTGCGTGAGCGCGGAGGACACGGCCTGGCCGATGCCGCCGCAGGCGCCGGTGAGGACGACGCGGGCTTCGGTCGCCCTCATGCCGCGGCTCCGGCGGCGGCGGTCGCAGCCTCCGTCTTCGGCAGCGGCAGGCCGCGGAAGACGTCGCCGTAGAGGCGGAAGAAGGCGCGCGCGGCGTGCACGATGTCGGCCTGGTCGCGCGGGTCTTCGACCTGGTCCATCAGCATCGCGAAATGTGCCGTGTGCTCCTGGTCCAGCGTGCCGTGCGAGCGCAGGTAGCTGAAGGCCGAATCGGGAAGCCCGAGCGGCTTCTGGATCTGGTCGGCCGCCAGCAGCGCCAGCGAGACGCTGGTGCCCTCCAGCACATGCACCATGCCGAAGAAGCCGAGCGGATTGCGCCGCGCGATGGTGTCGTAGGCATAGGCGACCATCACCTCCGTCGCGTGGCCCGGCGGGCCGTCGCGCGCGGCGTCCGCGTCGCCGCCGCAGGCGCGGATGTCGTCGAGGATCCACTCGTCGTGGCCCTTCTCTTCCTCGATGTACTCGTCGAGCGGGCCCGCCAGCCAGGCGTTGCGCGCGGGCAGGGCCGCCTTGCAGGCACGCAGCAGCGGCACCGTGTGGCGCACGTGGTGGTAGGCCTCGCGCAGGAAGGCCAGGTAGCTGGGCAGCGAGACCTCGCCGCGCAGGCAGCCCTGGATGATGGGCGCGGACAGCAGGCCCATGCGCGCGGCCTGGGTTTCCTTCAGCAATCGTTCGTGAAAACTCATCGGGGGCTCCGGGGGGAGAGGTTCAGGCGCGGCGATGCCGAGCGCTTCGGCATGCGCGCGCAGGATGGCGGGGCGCTGGGGCCGGCCGTTGGGCGTGGCCATGCCCGCCTCGGGCGTGAAGGGGGCGAGCGCACGGCTCCAGCGCCGCACGCGGGCGTAGTCGGGCAATGCGGCGTTGACCGCATCCACCGCCGCTTGCAGCGCCGCGTCGGGCGCATCCGGCCGCAGCGGCCACAGCACGGCGCTCAGGGCCGGCTCGCCATCGCCGAGCACCACGGCCTGGCCGATGGCCGCCTCGTCGCGCAGCGCGGTCTCCACCCATTCCGGCGAGACGTTGCGGCCGAAGGCGGTGATGAGCACCAGCTTCTTGCGGCCCTCCACGCGCAGGAAGCCGTCGGCGTCGATCGACCCGAAGTCGCCGGTCGGCCACCACGCGGGCACCGGCGCCGGCTGGCCCAGGTAGCCGAGGAACAGGCTGCCGACAACTTCGATCTCGCCGTCGTGCGCGACACGCAGGCGCGCATGGGGCAGCGCGCGGCCGGCGGTGCCGGCGCGCTCGGCGCCGGGGAGATTGAGCGTCTGCACCGATGCGCCCTCGGAGAGGCCGTAGCCTTCGTGCGCGGGGATGCCCGCCGCGCGCGCGGCGGCAAGCAGCTTGGCGCCCACGGCCGCGCCGCCCACGGCGACCATGCGCAGCGAATCGGGCGCGCGCTGGCCGGACTGCGCGAGATGGCCCGTCCAGGCGCGCAGCATCTGCGGCAGCAGGATGATGCTGTGCGGCCGGTGCCGTGCCACGGCGGCCTGGAAGCGGGCCGCGTCGAAGCTCGAGGAGCCGGCCAGCCCCAGCTCCTGGAGCGGCAGCGTCACGCAGGTTGCGCCGCGCGCCAGCGGCGCCATGAGGCCTGCGATGTTCTCCAGCAGCACGGCAAAGGGCAGGGCGCACAGGTGGCGGCGGATGTCCAGCGGCGCCAGGGCCTCGATGAGGCCGTCGGCCACGCGCCCCATGCCTTCGGCGCCCAGGCACACGCCCTTGGGCGCGCCGGTGGTGCCGGAGGTGAACGTGATCTTGACTGTGCCCTCCGGCATCACCGGGGCGCGCAAGGGCAGGCGCAGGCTGGCCAGCGCCAGACCCGCGACATCGAGCGGCTGCGACGGCACCTGCGGCCAGCGCGCGGCCAGGGACGGCAGCGTGAGCAGCGTGTCCACGCCCGCGGCCTGGAGCACGTGCGTGATCTGCTCGGCGGTGAAGAAGAGAGGCAGCGGCACGTGCACCGCGCCGGCGCGCAAGGCCGCGAGATCGGCCACCACCCAGGCGGGCGCGTTGTCCATCAGCGTGGCGAGCACGCGCGTGCCCTGGGCGCGCAGCCGGGCGGTGAGCGCTTCGACCTCGGCGCCGATCTCGTCCGCGCGCCAGGTCCGGCGGCCGTCGTCCAGCGCTGCCTCGATGTGCAAGCTGCTCATGCCTGCCCCTTCGCGCCGCGTTCGCGACGCGCCAGGTGCCGCAGCGCCTGCGGAAGATGGCCTGCAAGCACGAGGGGGCCGTGGTCGTAGTAGCTGCCCCAGTGCGCGGCGTCCTCGCCCAGGGCGCCGGGGTCGGCCCTGCCGAGCGCGAGCGGCGTGACGCCGATGCGCTGGAACAGATGGCGCAGTTCCTCGGTGAGGGTGCCGACGACCCATTGGTAGCCCTGCGTGGCCAGGTGCGGCCCCAGCAGGAAGATCAGGCGCCGGCCCTCGCCCGCGCGCCCGGCGGCCAGGTGGCCGACTTCGACGATTGCTTCGCGCGACGGGCGTGCGCCGGCGAGCGGCGCGAGCAAGTTTTCCACCGGGGCGGACAGGTAGCGCTCCAGGAACAGCGGCAGTTCCGCTGCGCCCCGGTAGCCGGCGGCTGCGGAGATGCCGCCGTCGGCGTCGCGCAGGCTCACCAGGATGGGCGCGAAATGCGGCACTTGCGCGCCGTAGCGGCGTGCATAGACGGCGCGGATGAAATCCTCGACCTCGCCGCGGCGGGGGTCGTGGGGCGGATGCACGGCGAACGGGGGCCGATGCGGCGCGAGGCTCGCGCCGCCCGCCGAGGAATCGCCGTCCGGTGCGGACATGGCCATGAACATTCACTCTCCTTGTGCCCGGCAAGATGCGGGCAGGTCGTTGGGCGGATGTTCGTCGCGTCCGATGAACGGCGAATTAAGCTGGCCGACTGTGTTTTTCGGACAGGATCGCGTCCGGAAATCGCGGGTCGCGCCTCGCCGGCCTGCGCGAGGCCTTCAGCGGGTCGTGGCCGGGCGGGTGTCCGGCAGCCTGACCGGCACGTAGGCCAGCCGGCGGTCCCGCAGCACCAGCAGCGCGACGGGCTGGCCGCCGGGCATGGCCGCGAGCCCGCGCCTGAAATCGTCGATGCGCTCCAGGCGCTGCGCGTTCAGCGCCACGATGATGTCCCCGGCCCTGACGCCCTCGCTTCGCGCGAGGCCCGCGGATTCGCTCACCATCAGGCCGCCGTCGATGCGCAGTTGCAGGCGCTGGGCGGGCGACAGCTCGCGCAGGCTGAGGCCGAGGCCGTCGGCCCATTCGGGCGCGGCGTCGGACGGCGGGGATTCGCCGCGCGGCCGATCTTCCGTGAGCGTGACCCACAGCGTCTTCTTCGCGCCGTTGCGCCAGATCTCCAGCGACGTGGGCTGGCCCACCGGGTGCGCGGCGATGCGCAGCGGCAGGTCGGCGAAGCGGCCCACCGGCGTACCGGCGAACGAGGTGAGCACGTCGCCTCGTTCGAGGCCCGCGGCGCGCGCCGGGCTGCCTTCGTCGACCCGCACGACCACCGCGCCGGTCGCGGCGGCCGCGACAGGCAAGGCGAAGGACTGGGCCAGCGCGGGCGTCATCTCCTGCAGTTCGGCGCCGAGATGCGCGCGCCGCACCACGCCCTCGGCGCGCAGTCGGTCGGCGATCCGCATCGCGAGGTTGATCGGCACCGCGAAGGACAGGCCCATGAAGCCGCCGCTGCCGCTGTAGATCATGGAGTTGATCCCGACCACCTCGCCCCGGCTGTCGAAGAGCGGGCCACCGGAACTGCCGGGGTTGACGGCCACGTCGGTCTGGATGAAGGGGATCTCGCCCACGCCGCCGATGAAGCGATCGACCGCGCTCACCACGCCGGTGGTGACGCTGCCGTGGAAGCCGAAGGGTGCTCCGATGGCGGCCACCCAGTCGCCGGGCTTGAGCCGCTCGGAGTTGCCGATGACGGAGACCGGCAGGCCGGTCGCCTCGATCTTGACCAGGGCCACGTCGGTGCGCCGGTCGGCGCCGATCACGCGCGCCGAGAAGCGCCGGCCGTCGTCCAGCCGCACCTGCGCCTCGTCGATGTTCGTCACCACATGCGCGCTGGTGAGGATCAGGCCGTCGGACGTAAGGATCAGGCCGGAGGCGAGGTCGCGGATCTCGCTGAGGCGCTGGCTCGCGGCCAGCGGCCAGGCGAGCCGGTCGGCGAAGTCGTTCTCGGGCGTGAACTCGCGCTCGGCGTCCTCTCCGCCCTGGTCGCGGCCGATGCGCAGCGTGCTGATGTCGACCACGGCGGCGCTGCGCGTGGCGACCAGCGCGGAGAAGTCAGGCGCGGCCTGGCCCGCGGCAGTCCGCCCGGCACCGGTGGCGCAGGCGCCCAGAAGGAGGGCAACGGCGATGAAGAACGACAGGCGGAGAACGCGGGGCACGGGCAGAAGGGCTCCTTTCAGGCGGACTGGGGCGACAACGTGACGGGGCGGACGGCCGCCTGCGGCTCCTTCGCCTTGTGCAGCGCGGTCCCGAAGGCCTGCAGGCGCGCGGCGAAGCTGCCGTCGTCGACCTCTTGCGTGGTGAAGGCCGTGGCGAGAAGGGGCGAGCGCCCGGTCAGCCGGCCGATCTCCGCGACGGCGTTGGGTGCGCCGCTGCCGCCCATCACCGAGATGACGGCGAATTCAGGCAGGTGGTCGCGCCGCCGGGCGACAAAGCTGCGCATCGGGCCCGCGAGCCGCCTGGCCCAGATGGGCGAGACCAGCACGATGGTGTCGAAATCCTTCAGGAACGGACCTTGGTACTCGATGGCGGGCCGGCGGCGCAGCAGGGAGTCCAGCACGCAGCGCAGCCCGGCGAAGCGGCCGGTGCGCGGCACCACATCCGTGATGTCGGCGAGCGGCCAGCCCTGCTGGCTGCGCAGCAATTCGGCGACCCGGCGCGAGGTGCCGGTGTAGGAATAGACGACCACAAGGACTTTGCTCATCGAAGCCTCCGTTGCACTTTGGAGTCTTCAATGTAGGGCGCGGTTCGCGCGGCAGGCTTGCGCAAGATCAAGCGCGGGCGGCGCGCATGCCGCAGACTGCGGGAATGGAAGATCCACGCAGCCTCGCGGACCCGGCCGGCCGCGCGCTGGCCGAGGCGTTGCGCGACCGGCTGGCGAACGAGACCAGCGCGCCCGTGACGCTGCTGGAAACGCACATTTCCTGGGTCCTGCTCGCGGGCCGCCTGGCCTACAAGCTCAAGAAGCCGGTGTGCCTGGGCTTCGTCGACTTCAGCACGCTCGCGGCGCGCAAGCACTTCTGCGACGAAGAGCTGCGCCTCAATCGCCGCCTCGCGCCCTCGCTCTACCTCGACGTGCTGCCCGTGTGCGGCACGCGGCAGGCGCCGCGCATCGGCACGGCCGGCGAGGGCGGGGCGATCGACCACGTGGTGCGCATGCGTCGTTTCCCGGAGGGCATGCTGCTGCGCGACCTGGTGATGTCCGGCCGGCTGGAGCCCGGTGCGCTCGATCGCTTCGCCAGCCGGCTGGCGGGCTTCCACGCGGCGGCGCCAAGGGCGGCGCTGTCGGACGGCTTCGGCTCGCGGGAGGCCGTGGTGCGCCCGGTGCTCGACACGCTGGAACGCCTGCGTGAGGCAGGATGCGGCGAGCGCATCGCGCCGCTGGCGGCCTGGGTGCGGGCACAGGCCGACGTGCTCGCCACCGCCTGGTTCGCCAGGCAGCGCGGCGGCGCGGTGCGCGAATGCCATGGCGACCTGCACCTGTCCAACGTGGTGTGGCTCGACGGCGAGCTGACGGCCTTCGACTGCATCGAGTTCGATGAGGCGCTGCGCTGGATCGACGTGATGAACGAGCTCGCCTTCCTGTTCATGGATCTCCAGGCGCACGGGCGCCGCGAGCTGGCTTTCCGTTTCCTCGACCACGCGCTCCAGGCGAGTGGCGACTACGAAGGCCTGGCCGTGCTGCGCTTCTACGCGGTGTACCGGGCGCTCGTGCGCGCGCTGGTCGGGCGGTTGCGCTCGCGCGGCGGCGCGGGCGAGCCGGAAGCCGCCGAGCCGGACTACCTGGCCTGCGCCGAAGGCCTGGCGCACCCGCCGGCGGGATTGCCGCGGCTGATGATCACCCACGGCCTCTCCGGCTCGGGCAAATCGACCGTGGCGGGCGCGCTGGTGGAGGCCGCGGGCGCGGTCCGCATCCGCTCGGACGTCGAGCGCAAGCGCCTCTTCGGCCTCCGCGCGCTGGAAAGCTCGGGGCAGCGCCGCGCCGAGGTCTACTCGGCCGACGCGACGCTGCGCACTTTCGAGCGGCTCGCGGCATGCGCGCGCGCCGCGCTGCTCGCCGGTTATCCGGTGATCGTGGATGCGGCCTTTCTTCGCCGCGAGGAGCGGCGCGCCTTCGCCGCCCTGGCCGCCGAAATGCGCGTGCCTTTCAGCATCCTCCATTGCCGCGCGGCGCCGGCGCGGCTGCGCGCGCGGGTGGTGGCACGCGGCGCGCAAGGCGCGGACGCGTCCGAGGCCGACCTCGCCGTGTTGGAGCGCCAGTTGGCGGGCCACGAGCCGCTGGCGCCCGCCGAGCAGCCGCATGTGCTGGAGGCTTTCACCGACGAGGCGGTGGATGCCGCGTCGCTCGCCTCGCGCTGGATGGCGGCCGCCCTGGACCCGCGCGCTGGCGCTTGATCTGGCGCAAGGCCGGGCAGCCTCCGGCGGTTGAACATCGCGGCATCAACCATTCCAGCCCGAAGGAACAACCATGAAGATTCTTCTCGCCGTGGACGGCAGCGAATACACACGGCGCATGCTCGACTACCTGGCCACCCACAAGCAGACGCTCGGCACGAACCACGAGTACACGGTCTTCTATGCCGTGCTGCCCGTGCCGCACCGCGCCGCCGCCTTCGCGGGCGCGGACCTCGTGCGCGGCTTCTATGACGACGATGCGAAGACGGTGCTCGACCCGATCCGCGCCTTCCTGGCGGAGCAGGGCATCGAGGCCAGCTTCGTCCACAAGGTCGGCCACCCCGCCGACGAGATCGCCTCCTTCGCGGAGGCGGGCAAGTTCGACCTGCTGGTGATGGGTTCGCACGGCCATGGCGCGTTGAAGAACCTCGTGGTCGGCTCGGTCGCGACCAAGGTTCTCGCGCGCTGCGGCGTGCCGGTGCTGCTGGTGCGCTGAAATGCCGCGCCGGGCCCTGCATCGCGGCCTTGCGGCGGGCGTGCTCGCCGCGCTCGCGGCGCTGCCCGCGGTGGCGGCCCCTGCGGCGCCGCGCGAGCGCAGTTGCACGGAGGCCGGCGACGCCACGCGGCGCGGCAGTGACTTCGCCGCCGCGGTCGCGCGACAGGCGCCCGCGGTCGTGAGTGTGATGACGATCGGGCAGGGCGCCGCCACGGACGACGACGACGCCCCGCAGTCCAGGCGCCGCATCGGCGAGGCCATGGCCTCCGCCTCCGGCTTCGTGATCGCGAGCGATGGCTACATCCTCACCAGCGCCCACGTGGTGGCCGGCGCGTTCGAGGTGACGGTGCGCACGGCGGACCAACGCCGCTTTCCCGCCGATGTGATCGGCCTCGACCGGCGCAGCGACGTGGCGGTGCTGAAGATCGCGGCTTCGAACCTCCCGGTGGCCGCCGTCGGCGGCGGCGCGCGGCTGTGCCCCGGTGAATGGGTGGCGGCCCTGGGTGCGCCCTTCGGCTTCGAGCAGAGCGTCGCCGCCGGCGTGGTGAGCGCGAACCCGCGTTTCCTGCCCGGGGGCGACGGAACCGGGCTGATCCAGACCGATGTCGCGTTGAACCCCGGCAACTCGGGCGGCCCGCTGCTGGACGGGCGTGGCGAGGTCGTCGGCATGAACACGATGATCTACTCCGAGAGCGGCAGCTTCTCCGGCCTGTCCTTCAGCCTGCCGGTCGACACCGCCATGCGGATCGCGGCCGAACTGCGCGCCACCGGCCGTGTCACGCGCGGGCAGATCGGCGCGCGGATCCAGGCGCTCACGCCGGAGCTGGCGCCGGCCTTCGGCCTCGACGTGCCGGCCGGCGCGCTGGTCGTGCGCCTCGATGCCGCCGGGCCGGCCGCGCTGGCCGGCCTGCGAAGCGGCGACGTGCTGCTGGCCGTGGAGGGCGCCTCCGCCATGGGCTTTCCCGAGATCCAGGCGCGCGTGGCCTCCGCGCGGCCGGGCAGCTCGCTGGTGTTCTCTGTGTGGCGGCGCGGCGCGCCGCTGACGGTTCGTGTCGCCGTGGTGGAGAGCCCGCCCGATCTCCCGCAGCGCCCGCCGCCGGGTGCGCAGCCGCGCGAGCCCCGGCTCGGGCTCGAACTGGTGGAGCGCACGGCACGCCAGACGCAGGGACTCATCGAACCCGGCCTCTACGTCAAGGTGGCGTCCGGCCCCGCGCGCCGCGCCGGGCTGCGCTTCGGCGACCTGGTGCTGGGGGTGAACGACACGGCCGTCGCCAGCCTGGCCGACTTCGACGCGGCCCTGGCCGCGCTGAAGGACGGCGGCACCGTGGCCCTGCTGGTGCGGCGCGGCGCGGCCACCAGCTTCGTGCCGGTGAGGAGCGCGCCCCCGGCCCGCGTCTCGTCGGCGGCGCCTTGATCTGACGCAATACCGCCGGGCCTCGGGGATGAGAGGCTGTCGGCATTTCACAGGAGATCCGCATGACCCACGCCACCATCCGCATCATTCGCGACGAGCACTCGGGCCTCTCGGCCATGCTGCGCTCCATTCTGCTGTTGCTGGCCCAGCACCGGCGCCAGGGGACGCTGCCGGATTTCGCGGCCTTGCGCGCGATGCTCTTCTACGTTGACGAGTTCCCGGAGAAGCGGCACCACCGCAAGGAATCCGAGCTGCTGTTCCCCAAGCTGCGCGCGCGCACGCCGCTGTCGCGCGAACTGCTCGACCGGCTGGACGACGACCACGAGCGCGGCGAGCGCAAGATCCGCAACGTCGAGCATGCCTTGCTCGCGTTCGAGATGATGGGCGAGTCGCGGCGCGAGGCCTTCGAGCAGGCGGTGGAGCGCTATGTCGACTTCTACCTGGCGCACATGGCGCTGGAGGAGCGCGAGATCCTGCCGCTGGCCGAGCGCGTGCTGACGCAGGAGGACTGGGATGAGCTGGACGCCGCCTTCGGCGCCAACCACGACGCGCTGGCCGGCAGCGAGGCCGAGCCGGAGTACCGCGCGCTCTTCACGCGCATCGTCAACGCGGTGCCGGCGCCCATCGGGCTGGGCCAGGCGGCCTGAACCGCCGGCCCGCCGCGCCTCAGCGCAGGCGCGGGTGCTCCGCGCCGGCCTGGCAGGCCGCGCAGCGGATGGCGGTGGGCTGCGCCAGCAGGCGCTCGCGCGGGATTTCTTCGGCGCAGTCGGCGCAGAAGCCGTAGCGGCCGTCGCGCATGCGCTGCTGCGCGTTCTCGATGTCTTGCAGGCGCGTGCGGTCGACCTCGATCTCGGCGAAGCGCAGGTCGTCGATGCGCTCGGCCTCGGCGTCGTCGGCGCGGGTGTGCACCTCGGGCTGGCCGGCCGTCTCGCCGGCATGGGGCGCGGTACTGCGCAACTCGTCGAGGACTTGACGGCGCATTGCCTCGAGGCGATCGGCGAGGGCCTGGCGTTCGGTGGCGGTGAGATGTTTCATGGTGTCAGGCCTCGTTCGTCAAGCGCATCACGACACGGCCCTCGATGCGCCCCGCGCGCATCGAATCGAAGACCTTGTTGATGTTGTCCAGCACATCCTCGCTGCAGACGGTGCGCACCTTGCCCTCGCCCGCGAAGGCCAGCGCCTCCTGCAGGTCCTTGCGGGTGCCGACGATGGAGCCGCGCACGGTCTTCGCGTTGAGCACCACGTCGAAGATCGGCAGCGCGAAGTCGCCGGGCGGCAGGCCCACCATCGACATCGTGCCACGCTTGTGCAGCATGCCCAGCGCCTGCGAGAAGGCGCCGCGCGAGACCGCCGTCACCAGCACGCCATGCGCGCCGCGCAGGGCCTTCTGCATCTCCTGCACCGGGTCCTGGGTGGCGGCATTGATCACCATGTCCGCGCCCACCTCGCGAGCGAGCTGCAGCTTCTTGTCGTCGATGTCGACCGCCACGACATGGAAACCCATGGCCTTGGCGTACTGCACGGCCAGGTGGCCGAGCCCGCCGACGCCGGAGATCGCGACCCAGTCGCCCGGCTTGCAGTCGAGCACCTTGAGCCCCTTGTACACGGTCACGCCGGCGCACAGCACGGGCGCGATCTCGGTGAAGCCGACGTTGGCCGGCAAGTGGCCCACGTAGCCGGGGTCTGCCAGCACGTACTCGGCATAGCCGCCGTTGACGGTGTAGCCCGTCATCTGCTGGCCGTCGCACAGTGTTTCCCAGCCGGTGATGCAGTGCTCGCAATGACCGCAGGCGGTGTGCAGCCAGGGCACGCCGACGCGGTCGCCTTCCTTCACGAACTTCACGCCCGCGCCGACGGCGGCGACATGGCCCACGCCCTCGTGCCCGGGGATGAAGGGCAGCGAAGGCTTGACGGGCCAGTCGCCATCGGCGGCATGGAGGTCGGTGTGGCACACGCCTGAAGCGGCGACCTTGACCAGGATCTGGCCGGGCGGGACTTCGGGAATGGGCATTTCCTCGATCTGGAGAGGCCGTCCGAATTCGCGGACGACGGCGGCTTTCATCATTGGCATGGGAGTTCCTGCAAAGTGTTCCCTCCCACTGTAGGAAGCGCGGCGGCCACCCGCGTTGCGCTGGATCAAGCCAGCCGCATCGCGACCTCGGCGCGGCTCAGCGGACCATCACATAAGTCCCCGGCGCGTCGCACAGGGGCGGGTGGCCTGCGCGCGCATTGCCCATGCGTGGCGGCTTGCGCCTGGGGCCCGAGTGCGCGGCGAGCCAGGACTGGAGGGTCGGCCACCACGAGCCGTCGGCATGCGTGGCCCGGGCCAGGTAGGTGTCGGGCGGCACATAGGGCGCATTCTTCCGGCGGTGCAGCAGCAGGTGGTGGCGGTGCGGGTGGCCGGGCTCGCTCACGATGCCGGCGTTGTGGCCGCCGTCGGTGAGAACGAAGCTGATGTCCGTGTCGAGCAGCAGGTTGAGCTTGTAGGCGGAGCGCCAGGGCGCGACGTGGTCCGTGCGCGTGGCCACGGCGAAGACCGGCACATCGATGTCGCCCAGCGAGACCGGCTCGCCGTCCACCATGAAGCGGCCGCGCGCGAGCGCGTTGTCCAGGAACAGGCTGCGCAGGTAGTCGGCGTGCATGCGGTAGGGCATGCGGGTGCCGTCGGCGTTCCAGGCCATGAGGTCGGTCATCGGCGCGCGTTCGCCGAGCAGGTAGTTGCGCACCATCGGCGTCCAGATGAGGTCGATGGCGCGCAGCAGGTTGAAGGCGCCCGCCATCTGCGCGGCCTCCAGGCCGCCCTGGCTCGCCATGAAGTCTTCCATGAAGCTGAGCTGGCTCGCGTCGATGAAGAGGCTCAGCTCGCCGGGCTCCGTGAAATCGGTCTGGGCCGCGAGCAGCGTCACGGTGGCGAGGCGATCGTCGTCGTTGCGCGCCATTGCCGCCGCGCCGATGGCCAGCAGCGTCCCGCCCAGGCAGTAGCCCAGGGCATGCACGCGCGGGCCCGGCACGATCGCCTGGATCGCGGCGATCGAGGCCATCAGGCCGTGTTCCAGGTAGTCGCCGATGCCGAGGTCGGCGTCTTCCGGCCCCGGGTTGCGCCACGAGATCGCGAACACGGTGTGGCCCTGGTCGACGAGGTAGCGGATCAGCGAGTTGTGCGGCGAGAGGTCGAGGATGTAGTACTTCATGATCCACGCGCTCATGACCAGCACCGGCTCCGCATGCACGGTGGCGGTCGCCGGCGCGTACTGGATCAGCTCCATCAGGTGGTTGCGCAGCACCACCTTGCCGGGCGTGATCGCGACCTGGCGGCCCGGCGTGAAGTCCTCCGCGCCCACCGGCGGCTGGTGCGCCCGCTCGCGCCGAAGGTCTTCCAGCCAGTTGCCGGCGCCTTCGAGCAGATTGCGGCCACCGGTTTCGGCGACGGCACGCAGGACTTCGGGATTGGTCGCGAGGTAGTTGGCCGGCGAGGCAATGGCATGCAGTTGCCGCGCCATGAAGGCGACCATCTCCGCGTGGTGCTTCTCCACGCCGGGGATTCCATCGGTGATGCCGCGCAGCCATCGGCCACCTTGCCGGAAGGCCTCGCGGTACATGCTGAAGGGCCAGGCGTCCCAGGCCGGAGCGGCGAGGCGGCGGTCCTCCTCGTGCGGATCGGGCGTCACCGGCACGTGGCCGGGCGGGGCCTCGGCGCGTGCGGCGTCCTCGATGGCGTGCAAGGCCGGTTCGACCAGCCATCGCTGCGCGCCGCCGGCCGGCTGGGCGAGGAAGTGGATGGCCCAGTCGGTCCAGGCCAGGGCCAGGGATGCGGGTGAGAGACCACCGGTCGCGCGCGCGATGCCGGCGTGCAGCGTCCTGTCCAGTTCGTCGGCTTTCGCATCCATCTCTTTCCTCGTTTCGGAGCAATCGCCGGAGTCTGACGCGGCGCGGCCGCGCGGCCTTGATCCGCGTCAAGCGCAGGCCGATCCGGCCCGTGCCTTGACCAGGCGCAAGCCCGCGCCACCGCCGCGGCTGTCCACTCGAAGACATATGAAGCTCGAAACAAGCGCGGGTGAGGCGCGTCTCGCGGATGCCGGCGACGCTTCCATGCTGGAGGCGCAGGCGCTGGCATCCCTGCTCGGCACGGACCTGCGCGACGGGCTTTCCGCCGACGAGGCGGCGCGCCGCCTCGAAGCGGACGGCCCCAACGCCCTGCGCGCGAAACCTTCGGTTCCCGCCTGGCGCCGCCTGCTGGCGCAATTCCAGGACCCCCTGATCTATCTGTTGCTGGCGGCGGTGGCCATCGCGCTCGCCGCGTGGGTGCTGGAGGGCAGGCACGGCTGGCCGGTGGATGCGATGGTCATCGCCCTGATCCTGCTGCTCAACGGCATCCTCGGCTATCTGCAGGAGGCGCGGGCAGAGCAGGCCGTGGAGGCGCTGGCGCGCATGAGCGCCGCGAGCGCCACCGTCGTGCGAGGCGGCGCGGCGATGCGCGTGCCGGGCACGGCGCTGGTCCGCGGCGACTTGCTGGTCCTGGCGGAGGGCGATGCGGTCGGTGCGGACGCGCGCCTCGTCCAATGTGCCTCGCTGCGCGTGGCCGAGGCGCCTCTGACCGGGGAGAGCGAAGCGGTGCTGAAGGATGCGCGCACGCTGCAGGGGCCTGCGGCCCTGGCCGACCGGCTCGACATGGTCTTCAGCGGTACCTCGGTCGTGCAGGGCACGGGCCGTGCGGTGGTGACCGCGACCGGGATGGCGACGGAAATGGGTGCGATCGCGCGCCTGCTGGAGGCGACGCCGGCGCAGGCCACCCCGCTCGAACGGGAGGTCGGCCGCGTCGGCCGCATGCTCGGCATCGCGGTCATCGCCATCGCCGCGATCGTGGTCGGCACGGTGCTGGCGCTCTCCGGCGCCCGCGGCGGCGCGGACGTGCTGCACGTGTTGCTGCTCGGCGTTTCGCTGGCGGTGGCGGCGGTGCCGGAGGGGCTGCCCGCGATCCTGTCGGTCGTGCTCGCCCTCGGCATGCAGCGGATGGCGCTGCGCAACGCGATCGTGAAGGACCTTGCTTCCGTCGAGACGCTCGGCTGCGCCTCGGTCATCTGCTCCGACAAGACGGGCACGCTCACCCGTTCCGAGATGACCATCGTGCGCGTGATGACTTTCTCCGGCGCGACAGAGGTCACAGGTGCCGGCTACGCGCCGCACGGACAGGTGGAGCAGGGCGGCGTACGGCTCGAGCCCGGCCCGTTGCACGCCGAGCACGTGGTGGTGCTCAGCGGCGGCAGCCTGGCCGGCAATGCCGTTCTGCGCCAGGCCCCCGGTGGCGCCTGGGAGATCCACGGCGATCCGACCGAGGCGGCCTTCCTCGCGGCCGAGCGCAAGCTTGGCGCCTTCGAACGGCGCAAGGTGCGCTTCGAGCGTATCGCCGAGCTGCCTTTCAGCTCGGAGCGCAAGATGATGTCGAGCATCGAGCGCGACCTGGAGCACGGCGGCGAGGCGGTCTTGATCACCAAGGGCGCCCCCGACGTGCTGCTGGGCCGCTGCACGCGCGTCCGCATGGGGATGGAGACGGTCGCGCTCGACGACGCGCTGCGCGCGCGCATCCTTCGCGAGATCGACTCGCTCTCCGGCGCTGCGCTGCGCACGCTGGCCGTGGCGTACCGGCCGCTTTCGCCGGGCGAGAGCGCGCAGGCGGGCGAGGCGCTGGAGCATGGCCTGGTGTTCGCCGGCACCGTGGGCATCATCGACCCGCCGCGCGCGGAGGCCGCGGTGGCCATCCGCGAGGCGCAACGCGCCGGCATCCGGGTGGTCATGATCACCGGCGACCATCCCCGCACGGCCTTGCGCATCGCGCAGGACCTGGGCATCGCGGGGCCGGGCGACGCCGCGCTGAGCGGTGCTGAGATCGATGCGCTGGACGAAGCCGCCTTCGCGGCCGCCGTGCGCACCACCTGCGTCTACGCGCGCGTCGCGCCCGCGCACAAGCTGCGCATCGTGGATTCACTGCAGGCCGACGGCGCGGTGGTCGCGATGACGGGCGACGGCGTGAACGACGCGCCCGCGCTGAAGTCGGCCGACATCGGCGTGGCCATGGGCATCACGGGCACGGAGGTCAGCAAGGAGGCGGCACGGATGATCCTCGCCGACGACAACTTCGCGACGATCGTCGAGGCCGTGCGCGAGGGCCGGCGCATCTTCGACAACATCCGCAAGTTCCTGCGCTACCTGCTGTCCTCGAACATGGGCGAGGTGATGACGGTGTTCTTCGGCGTCGTCGGCGGCGGCGTCCTCGGCCTGGCGGGCGAGCAGGGCGGCGCCGTCGTGCTGCCGCTGCTGGCGACGCAGATCCTGTGGATCAACCTCGTCACCGATTCGGGGCCGGCGCTCGCGATGGGCGTGGACCCGGAGACGGACGACGTCATGGCGCACCCGCCGCGCCGGCGCGGCGACCGGCTCATCGACGCGCGCATGTGGGTCGAGGTCATGCTGACCGGCGCGGTGATGGCGGCCATCACATTGCTCACGATCGACATGTACCTGCCCGGCGGCCTGTTCGAGGGCACGCATGACCTCGCGAACGCGCGCACGGCGGGCTTCACCGTGCTGGTCTTCGCGCAGCTCTTCAACTGCTTCAACGCGCGCTCGTCGCGCACCAGCGCCTTGCGGCATCTGTTCGCCAACCGCTGGCTGTGGGGCGCGGTGGTGCTGTCGGTGCTGCTGCAGGTGGCGGTGGTGCACGTAAATTTCCTCAATCTCGCCTTCGCGACCGTGCCGCTCGACCTCGGCCAGTGGGGGGCCTGCGCCGCGATGGCCAGCGTGGTGCTGTGGGTCGGCGAACTGCGAAAGCTGCTGGCGCGGCGAACGAAGTGACCAGGATGCAACAGTCTTCCGCACCTTGACGCGCATCAAGACGGGCCGCCGTGGCGCCACCTAATCTTGGCCCAGCGTCGGCCCAGCCCCTGCGGCGCTGCCCCAGAACCTTGAATGGAGACAGCATGCCTTCTTCCGGCGATACGCTCGATGCACTCACCGCTTCCATCGACCGCGCGCACGGCAGGCCCGCGCGCGTGCTGGCGGAACTTCTCATCGCGGGCAACCGGCTCTTCGCAAGCGGGTGTTCGGACAACGAGATCGGCGACGCCTTCGAGGAGTTCGTCGCCGATTGCCTGACGCGACACGGCGTCTCGCAAGAAGAATTCTCCAAGGTCGTCGACGCGATGGCTTCCATCCAGCGCGCCATCGAGGCGCTGGCGCACGGGAGGGTCGCGGCATGAGTTTGAGAACTTTCGTCGTCGAGGACGACGCGGACGTGCGGCGTGCGGTGATCGAACTGCTCGGGAACGGCCTGGGTTGCCGGATCGTGGGACATGCCGAGACGGAATCCGCGGCGGTGCTGTGGCTGCTGTCGAATCCGAACGACTGGGACCTCGTCGTCGTCGACCTGCTGCTGACCTCCGGCAACGGCTTGCGCGTGCTGGCGGCCTGCCGCGTTCGCAATGCGACTCAGAAGATGGTGGTGCTCACCGCCCACGCGAGCGGCGAGATGCGCCGCAGGTGCCTGGACCTGGGTGCCGACGCGGTGTTCGACAAGTCCACCGAGACGGACGCGCTCCATGCCTACTGCGCACTTCAGTTGCGCAACCACCAGGCGCGCACCGCGCGCGCGGAAGCCGAAACCGAGGCCATGGTCTTCTCCGTGAACTAGTGCTCGCAAGTCGCCACCGGTTCGCTCTCGGGGCAGGCGTGATTGATCAGGCACAAGAAGATTCGCGCCACGCTGCGGCACAGTCGATCGTCCCACCTGATGGCTCCAAGTCCACTCCCATGAAGACCCTGAAGATCTCGACGCGGCCGGCGATGCTCACCGGGGCGCGCGCCTGCCCTGGCTCGGCGGCCGCGCGAGGATGGCGTGGACGCGTCGTGAAGGACCCGCTGAGCTTCAAGATCGCAAGCGGCGCGATGATGATTCCGCTGGGCATCCTGGCCGCGTTCCTGCTGCTCGACAGGCCCGAGCCAACGGTGCCGCGGGAGCCCGAAGCCTCGGAGCCGACGGGTGTCGAGGTGAGACCACCCGCCGCGTCCGGCGCGCTGCTGACGGAGGACCAGATCCGCTATTGCCTGTCCGAGAACATCCGGCTGGAGTTCTGGCAGGAAGCCGTCGACACCTATCAGCCGGGCGCCGTCGGCCGTTTCAATGCGGCGGTCGAGGACTACAACGCGCGATGCGGCAACTACCGCTACGGTCCCGGTGCGCTGGAACGTGTGCGCGAGGAGATCGAGCCGCGCCGGCCTGCGTTGCAGCGCGAGGGACTCGCCATGGGGGCCCGGGACCGTTGAGCCGCCATGCGCGATGCGACCGGTCAACCGCCGCTAGCGGACCGCCTGCACCAAGGGGCGCAGTTCGCGCCACAGGCGGTCGAGTTCATCCTTGCCGTCGCCGCGCGCGGCGGCCTGCTCCAGCGCGCGGGCCCTCGACGCCGCCTCGTTGTGGCCGATGAGCGAGAGCGCCGTCTTGAGGTTGTGCGCGACCCTGCGCAGCGCGGCGACGTCATCGCGCCGCAGTGCGAGGTCCGCAGCGTCCAGATCGGCGGGGAGTTCGGCACAGCATGCCGCCTTGAAGGCATCGAACAGCGCTGCCTGGCCGTCGAAATGGGTGTCGATGGCTTGTTGCCGCGTCAGGTCGGACGCGGCGACAGGCGCCGGCTCCGCGGACGAGGACGCGGGTGGCGCGTGCTCGCCCAGCCCGTCGCTTACGCATTGCACGATCGCCTTCACCGAAACCGGCTTGTCGAGCACGCGCCAAACGCCGAGCCTCCCTGCCTGATCGCGCAAGGCGGCGGAAACTCCCGCGCTGAAAATCACCGTTCGGACCGGGCCGAAGGCCTGTGGGTCGGCGCGGATTCGAGCGACCAGATCCATGCCGTTGCCGTCCGGCAGCATGAGATCGGCGATCAGCATCGCGAAGCGCTCGCCGCCAAGTGCTTCGGATGCGGCCGCGATGCTCGTGGCTTCGACGATCTCCACGGGCAATTCTCCAAGCGCGAGGTTCACGAAGCGGCGGATCGAGGCATCGTCCTCCAGCAGGAGCAGGCGCGCGCGACTCATCGGTTGGCCGGATCGCGGGCGAGGACTTCGCGCAGGCGCGCGGGCAACTCGACCACCAGCCGCGACTTGTGGACGATCGCCACCCCTTCGAGGGCGAAGCGGTATGGACCAAGGTCCGCGTCGTCCAGAGAAGTGATGACAACCAGGCCGCTGGCCTCGAACTGCGGGTGGGACCGCAGGCTCATGATCAGCGTGGCGCCGTCGATGCCGGGCAGCAGGATGTCGACGATCAGCAGCCGAGGCTGCAGCTGGCCCGCCATGGCCAGGCCGGCGATGCCGTCGTCCGCGACCTGGACCTCGTATTCGGGCAGGTGCTCCCGCAGCAGCAGGGAGACCAGCTTTTGATAGTGCTTGGAATCCTCGATCACCAGCACGCGCCGGTTGCCGGCGGCCATGGCCGCGGCTGGCTCGGGCACGGGGGAGGGCGCAGGCTCGGCGGGACGCGGCTGCCGCGTTGCGGCGGGCTGCCGCTGCGCGCGCCAGCGCTCGACGGAGGCACGCGAAATGCGCCGGTGCCCCCCGGGGGTCTTCCATGCCTCCAGTTCTCCACGGTCGACCATGAGCTGGATGGACCGGACGGCCATGCCCAACAGCTCCGCCACTTGCAGCGTCGTGTAGTCGTCGTCGGGTCCGGAAGATTTGGCCATGGTGCGCTGAATTTTGCCGGTTTCGTCTGGAATTCGGAAAATTCAATCATAGACGATAAAACCGATAGTTGTGATACTGGGCGATCCTTTTGCCATGCCCCTTGAGGCCAAGACGCCGATGCACAGAATCCTTATCGTCGACGATCACGCCGACATTCGCAGATTGATCCGGATGACGCTGGAATTCGCCGGCTGCGGCGCCGAGGTCATCGAGGCCTGCGACGGCGCCACCGCCATCTCGCTCGCGCGTTCACTGGAGCCGGACCTCGTCCTCACCGACGTGATGATGCCCGGTCGAGTGAGCGGCCTGGACCTCTGCCGCGAGCTGAAGGCCGATCCGCGGCTTTCGGGCATCGCGGTCGTGATGATTTCTGCCAGCGGACGGACCATCGACCACGAGGCCGGCATGGCGGCAGGGGCGGAGGCCTATCTGGTCAAGCCTTTCAGCCCACTGGAACTCATCCGCACCCTTGAACGCGCCGGGGTGACGGCATGAGCAAGGCCTTCATCGACGACTACGCGAAGCGTTGCTTCGACACCGAGGCGGGCAAGCAGATGGACAAGCTGCTCATCGACCTGGGCACGCTGTACCGCGAGCGCAACGATGCCTTGCAGCAGCTCGCCGACGCTCACCACCAGGCGCTGCTGCGGCTCGCGCTCGTGGAAGACGGCGGGCACGACGAGGGTCTTCATCGCCTGCGCACCGCATTCATCGCCGAGGCGCTGGCACTGGCGCTTGGTCACGGCCGCGCATGGGCCGCGATGCTGCGCAAGGCGGCCCCGCTGCACGAGCTGGGCATACCCGGAATGCTGCGGAAATCCCGTTTGCCCCTCTTCGAACTGGCGGCGGAGATCTCGCGTGCGCGGCGCGAGAGATTCGACGGCAGGGGATTCCCCGGACACCTGGCGGGAGAGTCGATTCCCGTGGGTGCCCGGATCGTCGCGGTGGCCCGTTTCTTCGACGCCTGCGTCATCGATCACGGCGACGATTCCGCCGCCGGCCAGCTGGGAATCAGGTTGAGGCTGGACAGCGAACGCGGCTGCGCGTTCGACCCGCGCGTGGTCGATGCATTGCTGGCACGCTGGCCGCGCTTCGTGGCGATGCACGCCCGGCTGCATGTGCTGGCCCTGAGCTTCGAAGACCTCGGCGAGGGCATTCCGCTCGACGCGGCCTCGTTGGAGGACGCCGCATGAACGCGCTCGCACGCCGATTTGCCGCGGCGGGCGCACTGGCGCTCGCCTGCCTCCTTCCGCAGGCCGGTCTCGCCGGCGCTGTCATGGACCGCGTGAAAGCCACGGGCACGGTGCGGGTTTGCATCTGGCCCGACTACTACGGCGTCACCTACCGCAACCCGCGCAACCAGCAGCTCAGCGGGATCGACATCGATCTGTCGGTCCAGTTCGCACGGGACTTGCAGGCCAGGCTCGAGTACGTCGATTCCTCGTTCGCCACTTTCATCGACGACGTGAACGGCGATCGCTGCGACCTGGCGATGTTCGCCGTGGGCGTGCTGCAGCAGCGCATGGCACGCCTGCGTTTCACGCGGCCCTATCTGCAGAGCGACGTCTATGCGATCACCACCAAGGGCAGCCGGGTCGTGCGGCGGTGGGAGGACATCGACCGGCCCGGCGTGCTCGTCGGCGTGCAGGCGGGCACCTTCATGGAGCCGGTGATGTCGGCCGCCCTGAAGCAGGCCCGCATGGTCGTGGTGCGGCCGCCGGCGACACGCGAGCGCGAACTCGAGGCAGGCCGCATCGATGTTTTCATGAGTGACTATCCCTACAGCCGGCGCCTGCTCGACAACGCCGACTGGGCCGAACTCGTCACGCCCCCGCGCGCCTTTCACGTGCTGCCCTACGCCTACGCGCTGCGGCATGGCGATGAGGAATGGTTCCAGGCCGTGGACGGCTTCGTGCAGCGCATCCAGCGCGACGGGCGGCTGGATGCCGCCGCGAAACGCAATGGCCTGACCGCCATCGTGGTGCGCTGAGGCGAGGAAGGCGGCCACGCGATGTACTCCGAGACGGGAAGCCGCAAATGGGCAACGAGCCGCATCGCCTTCGTCGCGGGCATGGCACTGGCCGCAACGATGCTCGCAGCCTCCCTGCAGCTCTTCGTCCAGGACCGCCAGCTCGCGGTCAAGGCGCAGCTCGCGCGCAACGAACTGTATGCGCGGGTTCTCGAAGATCAGGTCACGCGCGCCATCGACACCGCGGCCCTGTCTCTCGCCACCATCGGCAACGAGCTGGCGGAGCAGGGGGTCGCCGGCACCAGCGCCGTGGCACTGGGCCAGGTGCTGGCGAGCCTGCCGCAGCTGCGCTCGGTTGCCATCCTGGACTTGCAGGGCCGGGTGCTCGCGAGCAGCAGCGCCGCGGACGTCGGCTTGCGCATCGACCTGGCCCGCGTCGGCCCCTTGCCTGTGGAGGGGCGCGACGTGCTGGGGCCGCATGTGCCGGGACGAAGCCTTGCCGACATCGCGCGGGGAGCCGCCGCGCCGCTCGCGCCGGCGGCCGTCGGCTTCATCCCGTTGCTGCGGCGGGTCAAGGGCCAGGGGGGCGAATATCTGCTGGCCGGGCTGGTGCATCCCGAAGGCATGGCCAATCACATGCGCCTCACCATCAACGATGCGAGCATCCGCGTCACGCTGCTGGACTATGACGGGCGGCTCTACAGCGACACGGCCGACGGCGTCAGCGAGAGCGCGATTCACAGGCACACTGTCTTTCGCGACTTCCTGCCGCGCATCGAGCATGCGAGCTACATCGGCGCCGGCGTCGGTGAAGGCCGGCAGACTGGTGCGTTCCGCGTATCGAGCACCCGCCCGCTGGTAATTCTGGTGGAGAGGCCCTTCGCCAGCGTCATCGACGAATGGTTCCACGATGTCTGGCGCCAGATGCTGGTCGTGGCGATGGCTGTCGTGGCGGTCGCCGCCTTCACCTGGACGGCCGCACGGAGCATGGCGGCGCGCGAGCGCACGCGCAGGAGCCTGGACCATGCGCAATACAAGATCGCGCGCAGCGAGCAGGAGCTCAGCGTCATCGTTCGCAGCGTGCAGGAGTTGCTCTTCAGGCTGGACGTCGAGGGCTCGCTGACTTTCGTCAATGCGCACTGGGCCGCCGCGAGCGCGCTGCCGGCGACCGAGATGATCGGGGTGCGTCTGGAGTCCTTCGTGGCCGAGGAGGAGCGCGAGCAGGTGAGGGCGATGCTGCGCCCGGGCGGCCAGGCGGGCGTCCGCACGGCAACGGTGACCTTGTGGCCCGAGCGCGATCGCGCGCGGCGCTTCGACATGGCGCTCGTTGCGCTGCAGGATGGCAGCGCGGTGACCGGCTTCGCGGGCAGCGCGGTCGACATCACCGAACGCGAGCGCGCGCAAGCGCTGATGGCGGACCAGCTGGCATTCATCGGCCTGCTGCAGGACCTGAGCCCGCTGCCCACCTACATGCTCGACACCACGGGCTGCTACGTCAACGTGAACAAGGCCTGGCAGGCATTCACCGGACAGCATCGCGCAGAGATGCTTGGGCGGCGAGCCTATGAATCCTTGACCGAGGAGGAAGCGCGCGAGCATGAACGGCAGGACCGATGGGTGCTCGCGCGCGGCGGGTTGACGCAGTACGAGACGGTCTTCGCGCACCCGGACGGCTCGCGTCGCGACCTGCTGGTCAACAAGGTGTTGGTGCCCGGCGGCGACGGCCGCGCGCAGGGCATCCTGTGCACCTTCATGGACGTCACCGCCTTGCGCAATGCGTCACGTGCTACGCAGGAGGCACGCGACGCGGCCGAGGAAGCCTCGCGCTCGAAGAGCGAGTTCATCGCCAACATCAGCCACGAGCTTCGCACGCCGCTTCAGTCCATCATCGGCTTTTCGGAACTGGGTGCCGGCCGGGCGCGCGCGGACGTCCTGCTGCAGGGCATGTTTTCGGACATCCTCGCCGCGGGCCATCGCATGCTCGCCCTGGTCAACGACCTGCTCGACGTGGCCAAGATCGAAAGCGCGGTGGGCACCATTCATCTCGAACGCACGGACTTGCGCCCGCTGCTGCGCTCGGTCCTGCAGGAATTGGCACCGCTGCTCGCGGCAAAGCGCCTGGCGGTGGAGATGCACCTGCCTTCTTCGGCGCTGGTCGCGAAAGTGGATCCGGTGCGCTTCCAGCAGGTGATCCGCAATGTCGCGGCCAACGCGATCAAGTTCGCGCCGCCGGGAGCGCCGATCGTCGTCGATGCCGCCGTCGAAGCGAGCGGCGCGGTGCATGTGAGCGTGCGCGACCACGGTCCCGGCATTCCGCCGGACGAACTCGACGACATCTTCGACGCCTTCGTCCAGTCCAGCAGCACCAAGGACGGCTCCGGAGGTACTGGGCTGGGCCTGGCGATCTGCAGGAAGATCATGGCCGCCCACGGCGGCGACATCTACGCGGAGAACGCGGTGGATGGCGGCAGTCGTTTCCACGTGGTGCTTCCGCCGCGCAACACGGCGGATACCGTTCCGGGCCAACTGGCCGCCTAGCGCTGGCGTCGGCTTCTTCACGCTCCCTCTCGGCGAAAGAAGTTCCTGGCGGCAGCATCGAAGTCGCAGAAATGATTTTTCTGCATCTTTAGACTTAAATGTGACATATTTACCGAATCAGATTCGCCCAAAAGTATCATTTATATCTAATAGAGTTATCATTTAGCCATCGACACCCACCACAACAGAACAGGAAGTCATCATGTCGCTGAGCATCGTTTCTCCCGCTTTCTTCGCCCCCGCCTTCGCCCCCGCCTTCGCCCCGACGAACATCCCCGCCGGCCACGGCCCGGTTCGCGGCCAAGCGGCGCCGGCGCGTTCACGGCTGGGGTTGGTCCAGCGTCTGGCACTGCAAGCGTCCGAGGCGGCAGCAAGGCTTGGTGCGGCATGGCGCACGCGCGCCGCGGTGCCCACCTTCGCCTCGGCCGCATCCGAGTTGGCCCTGTGCGTCGCGCAACCCGGCTCGCCCGAATTCGACGAGTGGATGAGCCTGACCGACGCCTATGCGGAGCAGTTCCTGCTCATGCTGCGTGGCGACTCCGTCGCCCGCGCCAAGGCGGCGAAGCTTGCCTCGAGCCTGCAGCGCTTCGGCCAACGCGCCTGCGCCGGGCAGGACGACTGAAGGGGGCAGGCATGCAGGACCGCATCGGACAACGCAGTGCCGCACCGGCCCAGGTGCTGGAATTCCTCACCTTCAAGCTTGGCGACGAGGAGTACGGCATCGACATCCAGAAGGTGCAGGAACTGCGCGCCTACGAGAAGGTGACACGCATTGCGAACGTCGAGAAGCACATCCTCGGCGTGCTCAACCTGCGTGGGATCATCGTGCCCATCGTCGACCTGCGCATCCAGCTCGACCTGGGAAGCGCGGACTACGGCCAGTTCACGGTCGTGATCGTCCTGAACATCGGCGAGCGCGTGATCGGCATGGTGGTCGATGGCGTATCGGACGTGCTCGAACTCGATCCGGCGCAGATACGGCCCGCGCCCGAGATGGGCGCCGCGATCCGCACGGACTACCTCCTCGGCCTCGGCGCGGTGGACGCCCGCATGCTGATCCTCGTCGACATCGAGCGGCTCCTCGCCGGCCCGGAACTCGGCCTGGCCGTCCCTGCGCCCCTTGAGCCAGCCGCCGACACACCCCTCTGGGCGAGCGCTTTCGCCTGAACCGTCAAACACTAATACCGGATGCATATGAAACTCTTCGACAGAATCAGCGTCGCCCGCAAGCTGGGCCTTGTCTTGGCCATTCTTCTCATCGCGATGTCGGGACTCGCGGCATTGACGTGGATCCAGCTGTCCCACGTGTCGGAACTGGCGCGAAAGGCGACCGAGCTGAGAGCACCCCAACTCGCGCGCATCGGAGCGGTCGAACTCGATATCACCCAACTGGGGTTGGCGTTGCGCCAGGCGCTGCTTTCGAACTCGCCCGAGGTCACGACGGGTGCACTGGGCCAGGTCAGCTCGGAGATGAAATCGATCGGCGAGGCGATGCAAGCCTATGGCAATAACCTCTCGACCCCCGCGTTGCACGACAAGTTCGGCGAAGCCGAGCGATTCGCAACGCAGTACGGGTCGCTTGTCGAGAAAGCAGTGCAATTGGTGCAGCAGGGCGACAAGGGGCGGGCGCAAGCGCTGCTCGAGGAGCAGATGGCCCCCCTCAGGCATCGCATCGTGGCCTGGATGGAAAGCGAGAAGCAGCGGCAAGGCGAGAGCCTGGTGTCGGAACTCCTGGAACTCAGGCTGGAGGCCAGCGAGACGCGCACAGAGCTCTGCGTGCTGATGGTCGCCGTGGCTGGCGTGTTGGCCGCCTTCTTCTGGTACATCGCCGCGCTGCTTCGCCGCCGCATCGCTTCCGCCCGCGAGGTCGCGGAGCGCGTGCGGGATGGGGACCTGTCCGTTGCCATCCATGACGCGGCGCGCGACGAGTTCACGCCACTGATCAGCGCGCTCGCCAATATGCAGCATGCCTTGACCGCGGTGGTGAGCGAGGTGCGCTCCAACGCCGAGAGCGTCGCATCGGCTTCGGGCCAGATCGCCGCGGGCAACCAGGACCTGTCCTCGCGCACCGAGCAACAGGCCAGCTCGCTGGAGCAGACCGCGGCGTCCATGGAGGAGCTGACCTCGACGGTCAAGCAGAACGCGGACAACGCCCAGCAGGCCAACCAGCTCGCCATGTCCGCCTCGGAGGTCGCGACAAAGGGCGGCGCGGTCGTTGGCCAGGTGGTGGCGACCATGGCCTCCATCAATGAGTCATCGCGGAAGGTCGCGGACATCATCGGGGTCATCGACGGCATCGCCTTCCAGACCAACATCCTCGCGCTGAACGCGGCGGTCGAAGCCGCTCGAGCCGGCGAGCAAGGCCGCGGCTTCGCGGTGGTTGCGTCAGAAGTGCGCAGCCTGGCGCAACGCTCGGCCGCCGCGGCCAAGGAAATCAAGGGCCTGATCGACAGCTCGGTCGGCAGCGTGGAGGCAGGCACCAGGCTCGTCGGCGAAGCGGGCGAGACGATGGACGAGATCGTCTGCAGCGTGCGGCGCGTGACGGACATCATGGGTGAGATCACGGCGGCCAGCAAGGAGCAGAGCATCGGCATCGACCAGATCAACCAGGCGATCTCGCAGATGGACGATGTGACGCAGCAGAACGCCGCGCTGGTGGAAGAGGCGGCCGCCGCGGCCAGTTCGCTCCAGCAGCAGTCCGGCAACCTGGTCGACGCGGTGGGTGTGTTCCGGCTCGCGGCGGAGGACGGCCGCCTGCCGGCGATCGCCCCCGCGGCAACGCCCGATGCGAAGCCGGTGTCAGCCAGGCCGCGCGCGATGCCGGCCCGCGCGCGAACGGTGCCTGCCCCCGTTCCTCGACTCGCTGGCGCTGCCGCCGGCGACTGGACGACGTTCTGAGCGGCGCCGCCTGCCCGACGCCAGCCCGCGACCTATCGGAACACGAGCACGGGGAGATTCGAATGGGTCAGCACGTTCTGTGTCTCGCTCCCCAGCAGCAGGCGTTTGAGTCCCTTGCGGCCATGGGAGGCCATGACGATGAGGTCGCTGCGGTGCTTGCCGGCGGCGGCGATGATGGACTCGGCGACCCTGTCGGACTTGACGGTGGCCGTCTTGACGCGAACCTTGCTGGCCAGTGCGCGCGTGCGGATCGAATCGAGCAGCGTCTGTGCCTCCGAGGCCCACTGCCTCTCGATGCGGGCGATATCGTCAGGAGAAAAAGACAACGCGCCGTCCATGAAGCTCTGCGGATAGGCCGGCACGACGGTGAATGCGACGAGTTCCGCGTCGTGCGTGGCGGCCAACGCGATCGCGCTGGAGACGGCTTTGCTGGAAAGCTTCGATCCATCCGTGGCAAGCAGGATGCGCTTGAACATTTATCTTCCTTCGGTTCGGGGGAAATCAGCTGAGGTTGGTCACGGTGCCGATCAGGATCGCCTGAAGGACAAAGCGGTGGTTCTCGGCGCGCTCGCCTTCGTCGATGCGGCCGCCGGGGCCGTGCAGGGCCCAGCGGCACGCGTCGGTGGCATCCACCCGGAAAGGGGCCGGGCTGGCCTCGCGGCGCGTGGCGTTGGACATCAGGCATTCGAAACCCATCAGGCCGGCGAAGGCGACGAAGGCGTCCCCGCGCGCGGTGGGCGCCCTGCTTTCGAAGGCGATCAAGCGCTCCGGCGAGGGGGATTGCGCGCAGCATTCGTCGATGCTCAGCACGTCGGCCAGCACGCTGGCGGGCTGATCGTCCTGGTCCAGCCCCCGGAAGACGGGGATGCCCGCATGCCGCTCGATCTGCGCCGCGACGGTGTCGGCGAGCGTGCCGCAGTCCACGGCGTCGTAGAGCCTGCCCAGCATCCGCGCGAGTTCCTTCAAGCCCTTGTCGCCGGCGGTCCGGGCATCGCCGAACTGGACGTTGGACATCCGCGCACCCAGGGCCGAGCCCGCGCGCTGCAGGACCGATCCGTCCGCGACGGGCTGGACCGAGTAGACCTGGGCGAGGTTCTTGCCGAGCAGCGCTCGCACCGGACGGCCGGCCCGCGCGGCAGCCTTCAGCCGGCCCGCGGTCTCGATGATCCGGCGCACCTCGGCCGCCTGAAGGCCGGGGTTCGGCCAAGGGATGCGGCTGGCGGCAAGAAGGGTGGTGTCTTTCATCGCAGGCTGAGAGGCTATCCGCGATGCCGCCGCGATTCTTGATCGCCGTCAACCCCGTGACACGAAAGCTGGGCTTGGGCGGAAATGACACAAAGCATTCACGCACCGTTACGCAGCACGCCCTTGCGTTGGCCGTTCGGTTGCACTGGCGACCTACGCTTCAGTCCCATCAACAGGAGCGAAAGATGGAACAAGCCAACCCGACCCCCAAGACGGCGCAGAGCCCGAGCCGCCGGATCGCCGACATGCTGCAACTGCTGCAGGACACGCTGCCGATCCAGAAGCGCATCGTCCGCGCCGGCGATTCGATCTACCAGGTCGGCCAGGCCTTCCAGTGCCTCTACATCGTCAGCTCCGGCTTCTACAAGATGATCAATCTCTCCGACGAAGGCCGCGAGCAGGTCGTCGGCCTGCATTTCCGCGGCGACTGGCTCGGCCTGGACGGCATCGCCAACGGCCACTACGGCTGCGACGCGGTCGCGATGGACACCGGCGAAGTCTGGGCGATCCGCTATGACGCGTTGCTGCAGGCGGGCGCGCGGACGCCGGCCTTGCTGGTGGCGCTGCACGAGACGATGAGCAGGGAACTGGCGCGCGACCGCGATTCGATGCAGTCGCTGTGCACGCTGCCCGCGGAAGCGCGCGTGGCGGGCTTCCTGCGCTACTGGGCCGACGCCCTGTCGCAACGCGGACTGCGTACCGACCAGTTCACGCTGCGGATGACGCGCGCGGAAATCGGCAACTACCTCGGCATGACGCTGGAGACGGTGAGCCGCTCGCTGTCTCGCCTGGCGAGCGTCGATGCGATCCGCTTCTGCGAAAAGGGGCGGCGGGATATCCAGATCCCCAAGGTGGAGGCATTGACCGCCTTCATGCGCCGCAGTTCCGGCTCCGGCGTGATGGCCGGGGCCGCCGTTCACTGAGCCGAGACCAGCGCGCGGCGGATTCCCTCACTCCGGCCCGAGGCGCGGTCGAGTGAGCTGAGGGGAGGCGAGGGCCAATGCGGCGTCGCCGGCGACGCGGTCCAGAAACCCGGAGATCGCTCGCGCGTGCGAGGAGGGTGTGTCCGCGTCACCTTCGACCTCGTACGCATGTTCTTCCGTGTGCAGGAGACGAGGCGGCCTCTCCGTACTCCACAGGGAGATCCGTGCCCCGGCGGCAAGCCGGCGTTCGCCACGGAAATACTCCATCCGCGTCAACTCGACCTGCAGCGAAAGCGCGGGGGTGCGCTCGCTGCAATTGTCCTTGCAGAGTTGCCAGCCGGGGAGTCGCTGATGAAGTGCTTCGTTGAACACCCGCGCGACGCTGAGCTCGATTCTCTCGGCCCAGGAGGCGTTGGGCCATTCGGCCAGCGTGCTGTCGTCAACGCGGTAGCGCACGCGCTGCGATAGCAGGTAGGCCGGGACATCGGGCCGACGCACCGCAAGGACGCGAGGCGCCGCCGTCGACGGGGGCGTTCCGGCTTTGAGCGCGTCGATGGGCGGGAGGGTGAGCAGGAACGGTGGCGGAGCCGAGGCGCAGCCCCCAAGAGCCGCGATCCACAACACAAGCGATATGCATGGCTTCGCAACGTTCATTGGCGTGCCCTTCCGAAGACGATGGCGTTGGGGTTCTGTTCGAGAAGCTCACCGAGGGAGCGAAGACTTCTGGCGGCCTGGGAGAGATCCGTGGCCGTGGATTCGAGGTCGGTGCGCAGGGCGGCATCGGGTGCGGCGATATCCGCAAGACGGTCCATGGCCAGGCGGGCGGATTCCGCGGCTTGCCGCGTCCCTTCCAAGGTGCGCTGGAGTTCCGGCTGGGCCCGGATGACCGTTTCGCGCGACGTATCCGCCAATTCGGTCATGGACTGAAGCGCGGTCGTCGAATGTCGTTGAAAGGCGCGAATCGCTTCCGTTGCCGCCGCGAGCGTCTTGCGGGATTCCGCCGCGGTGAGTTGCAGTTCCTTCGAGCCACCCGAAAGCGCGGACTGTGCGCCATCGAGCGTGTGCTGGACCGCGACGAGAGTCGTGCGCAATTCCTGGACCGCCACGCGGATGTCCGCGACGGAATCGCGCAACGGCAGCTCAGCCACCTGCTCGATGAGGGGCCCGAAGCGTTCGGAGATCGCAGGGATCTCGGGCGCGCCGGGTCCGCCCAGCAGAACCGCGGGTGTGTCCGGCAGAAGGTCGAGGTCGATGGCTTTCTGGCCCGTGACGATGCTCTGGGACGCGAGCCGTGCGCGCAGGCCGCGTTGGACCAGGGCATGCAGGTCCATTTTCCTGCCGGGGGATTGATCGGTGAAGTGGAGCGCCGAAGGCTGCAGCTTCAGGGAGACGGAAATGGTCGTCTTCAGGGACGCCGGGTCCATCTGGATGCCGATGTCCGTCACCTGGCCGACCATGACGCCGCGAAAAGTCACGGGCGCTCCGACGGAGAGGCCGCTCACGTTTCCCTGGTAGTAGACGCGCGCCTCCTGCTGCTCAGTGAACAGATTGTTGCCGCTGAGCCAGAGGATCGATCCGATGGCGACCACCAAGGCGACGAGGACGAAGCCGCCGATGAGCAGTGCGTTGCGTTTCATGCGGATCCTTTGGCGACGGCCGTCGAGGCCTTCTCCGGCGGTACTTCCCGGCGAAGAAACGCGCGCACTGTCGGGTGGGATGTGTGCTCGGCCAAGGCGCGCGGCGATCCATGCGCGATCGGGCGTTTGCTGTCCGCATCCAGGAAGATCCCATCGTCCGCGATCGCGAACAGACTCGGGAGTTCGTGGCTGACCAGGACGATCGCGGCGTTGGTGCGCTTGCGGATGTCGAGGATCAGATCGTCGAGCCGGCGCGAGCTGATCGGATCGAGGCCGGACGAGGGCTCGTCGAGGAACAGCAGCGGGGGTTCGGCGGCGATGGCACGGGCCAGGCCGGCACGCTTCTTCATGCCGCCGCTGAGGTCGGAGGGAAAGAAATCGACGAAATCCTCCAGCTCCAGCCACGCCAGGGCCTCCCGCGCCTTGGCTTCACGCTCTCGCTCGCCGAGCGATGTCTGCCGGGCGAGAGGGAGGCACACGTTCTCCAGCACCGTCATCGACGACCAGAGCGCCGCGCTCTGGAACAACATGCCGAATCGAGAGCGCAGGCGATTGCGCTGGACCGCGTCGCTGGCCCAGTAGTCCACCCCATCGAATCGCACCGTGCCGCTCCTGGGCTGCAGCAGCCCGACGATGTGCTTGAGCAGCGTGCTCTTGCCGCAGCCACTGCCGCCCATGACGGCGAAGATGCATCCGCGGTCCACCTTGAACGCGACCTGTTCCTGGATGAGGCGTTCGCCAAAGCGCATCTCGAGATCTTCCACCTGCAGCACAGCCATTTCAGATTCCCAACGCGTTGGCACAGAGCGCGAACACGGCATCGAGGGCGATGATGCCCAGGATGCTCGATACCACGGCCGCGGTGGTCGCGATGCCCACGCCTTCGGCATCCCGGCTGGCCCGCAGACCGTGATAGCAGCTCACCATGCCGACCAGCGCGCCGAAGGTGATCGACTTCACGACCCCCAGTCCAAGGTGCGTCGCGGCAAGGGCATCGTTGGTGCGCAGCAGGTAGGCGGCAGGCGAGACGTCGAGCATGATGGTGGAGACGACCAGTCCGCCCCCAAGGCCCGCGACGCATGCGAAGACGTAGAGAAGCGGCATCATCAGGATCAACGAGACAACGCGGGGCACCACGAGGAAATCGATGGCGGTCAGGCCCAGGACCTCGAGTGCATCGATCTCCTCATTGGCCTGCATGGTGGCGAGCTCTGCCGCGAACGCCGCGCCGGTTCGCCCGGCAATGACCACCGCGGTGATGATGGACGCCATCTCGCGCGCGACCGCGATGCCGACCAGGTCGGCAACGAAGATGCCCGCGCCGAACTTGGCCAGTTGCACCGCGCCGACAAACGCAAGAATGGCGCCGACCAGGGCGTTGACCACCACCACGATCGTCACCGCTCTGCCGCTGCAATCCGCGAGCACACGTACGAAGTCCTTGACGCGGAACTGCGACTGGCCGCCCAGGGCGGTGCCGCCGGACATGAGCACCTCGCCCAGAAAGGCCACGGGGCTTGCAAGGCTGCGAACGGATAGCGTCAGGGCTGCTCTCATGTCGGGGGGCATTCGGATCGGGCTCTCCCGCCGATGGCGGGGTCGGAAGACTTTCGCGCGGATTCCCTGCGGCTCTCGGAAATCGTTCCCGATCTTCGGGCATGCAGCGACGAGAAGCTTGCGCTCGATCAGACGCGGGATCGACAGGCGCGGCAATCGCGGGCGGCGTTCGTCGCCCGCAACTCGATCTGGCGCAACTTCGTCGATTCGCGACAGCGACGATTGACACGCGTCAAGCCTCGGGCCTGGCGGGAGCGCGAAACTGCAGATCAGTTTTGCTGCGACCGAGGCCGACATGTACCAGTGCATTCCTTTTCCCTTTGATGGCGGCGCGGACTCCCGGAGGGATGCGGCAACGCCGCATGTCGAAGTTGAAACCTGATACGCCGCCCCGGGCCTTTCGGCCGCGCGATGCCGTCACGGCGCCAGCAGTCGAACCGTCGAAGAGCGGGGGAGCGCGTCCGGGCGGACACTTGTTCGCCGTGATCCGGCGCTATGCACTGGCCGGACTGGCGGCTGTCGGACTGCTTGCGATCCTCATCTACCTGGGGCCGCGCCTGCTGCTGGGTCCGCGCGTGGCGGTGACGCCAGTCACGCGCAGCGACTTCGTACAGTCGGTGGTCGCGAGCGGGCACGTCGAGGCGCCGCATCGCGTGAGCATCGGCGCGCAGGTCGTCGGCGTGGTCAAGGCTGTTCCCGTGGCTGAAGGGCAGAACGTCGAAGCCGGCCAGGTGCTGGTCGAGCTCGAGAGTTCGGAGTCGGCCGCCGCCGTCGCCGCCGCCGAGGCTTCGGTCCAGCAAGCCAAGGCCCGCCTCAGGCAGCTTCGCGAAGTGCAGGCACCCGTTGCCGAGCAGACCCTGCGGCAGGCGCAGGTCAACGCGGACAACGCCAGGGCCCAGCTGCGCCGCAACGTCGAGCTGTTCAAACAGGGGTTCATCGGCCAGGCCGCGTTGGATGAGCTGAGAAAGGCGCTCGAACTGGGCGAGGCGCAGGTACGCGCGGCGAAGAGCCAGCTGGCGAGCGCGATGCCGAACGGAAGCGACCATGCCGTCGCCGTCACCGCGCTGGCCGAGGCGGATGCCGCTGCCGCGGCCGCCCGGTCACGTCTGCGGTATGCCACCGTCGCGGCGCCCGTGGCCGGCACGCTCATCGACCGGTCAGTGGAGCCCGGCGATGTCGTCCAGCCCGGCAAGGCATTGATGGTGCTGTCGCCGGCCGGCGAGACACAGCTGGTGGTCGAGATCGACGAGAAGAATCTGCAACTCCTTTCGCGTGGACAAGAGGCGCAGGCTTCCGCGGACGCCTATCCCGATCAGCGCTTTGCCGCCGAGCTGGTCTACATCAATCCCGGCGTCAACGTGCAGCGCGGATCGGTCGAGGTCAAGCTGTCCGTGCCTCGGCCACCGGCGTATCTGAGGCAGGACATGACGGTGTCGGTCGCCATTCGAACCGCGACCCGGCAGCAAGCGCTGCTCGTGGCCAGCGACGCGGTCCGGGATGCCGAGGGCGGTCGGCCATGGGTCTTGAAGGTCCAGGGGCACCACGCGAGACGGCAGCCGGTGCGGCTCGGGCTGCATGCAGGCGGCGTCAGCGAAGTGCTCGAAGGGCTTCGCGCCGGCGATGTCGTGGTGCCGAGCTCGACGCCGGGCATCGCCGACGGGTCCCGCATGCGGGCCGAAGTGGCAGTCAAGGACGCGTCCCCATGAGTCGCTGGCTGCCTTTCGAGTGGATCGTGGCGGCGCGTTTCCTGAGCGAGGGGCGCACGCAGACGGCGCTGATCGTCGCGGGCATTGCGATCGGCGTGGCCGTCATCGTCTTCATGTCGGCGCTGCTCACCGGTTTGCAGGCGAATTTCATTCGCAGGGTGCTGACCGCTCAATCGCACATCCAGCTGCTACCCCCGAAAGAAGTGGCCCGCGTCCTGACACGTCCCTCCGATCCGGTGGCGGGCGTGCACGAGGACGCGATCGTCCAGGCGCCTCTGCAACGTCTGAAATCGATCGACCAGTGGCAATCCGTGGCGGCGCAGATCCAGGCGCTTGCTGAAGTGGTACTGGTCTCGCCGACGGCGAGCGGCTCCGCGCTGGTGATCCGAGGCGACGCCAACCGGGCCATCTCGCTGAATGGGGTTGATCCTTCGATCTACTTTCGGATCGTGGCCGTCCCGGAAAAGATCGTGCGAGGGAGCGCCCGCCTCACCAACACAGACATCCTGATCGGGACCGACCTCGCAAGCGATCTGGGCGTGTCGGTCGGGGACAAGCTTCGCGTTTCCACCGCCAACGGCGGCAGCAACACACTCACGGTGACGGGGATCTTCGACCTGGGCAACAAGGGCGCGAACCAGCGCACCACCTACGTGGCGCTGCGCACCGCGCAGAGCCTCCTGGGCCTGGTTGGCGGGGTCTCCAGCATCGAGGTGACGGTGCGGGACGTGTATGCGGCCGAGATGGTCGCACGGCGCATCACGGCGGCGACGGGCGTGGAAGCGGACAGCTGGATCGCGACCAACGCGCAGTTCTTCACCGCCGTGCAAGCACAAAAGACCTCCAACACCACGATTCGCTTCTTCGTCGGGCTGGCGGTGGCCTTCGGCATCGCGAGCGTGCTCGTCGTCTCCGTGGTGCAGAAGTCGCGCGAGATTGGAATTCTTCGGGCAATGGGCATCTCGCGCGGGCAGGTGCTTCGCGTTTTCCTGTTGCAAGGCGGACTGCTCGGACTGCTGGGATCTGTCGTGGGTTGCGGCATCGGCGTCGTGGCGCTCTTGGCGTGGCAGCGCTATGCGCGCAACCCCGACGGCACGCCGTTCTTTCCTCTCGACATCGAGCCGGGCCTGTTCGTCGCCTCGCTTGTGCTTGCAACCCTGACCGGGCTCCTTGCCGCGTTCGCGCCGGCACTCAGGGCGGCGCGGCTGGACCCCGTGGCGGCGATCCGTGGCTGAGCCGGTGGTCCGGATGCGCGACGTCCACAAGGCCTTCAATGTCGGCTTGCCGAACGAGACCGAGGTCTTGCATGGCATCAGCATGGACCTCGAGCACGGCGAGTTCTGCGCCGTCATGGGGCCGTCGGGCTCCGGCAAGAGCACGCTGCTCAACATCGTCGGACTGCTGGATCGGCCGACGCGAGGGTCGTTGCGCATTGCCGGGGAGGAAACCATCGAGCTCGACGAACGGGAACTGACACGCCTGCGGGGCCGCAGCCTCGGGTTTGTCTTCCAGTACCACAACCTGCTCGCCGGCTTCAGCGCGCTCGAAAACGTGATGATGCCCATGATCGGCGATGCGGGTTTCATCGGCGAAGGCATGGAGGAACGCGCCGCCGGTCTTCTGGAGGCCGTGGGGCTGTCGAAACGGCGCGACAACCTCGCCGCCAACCTGAGCGGCGGCGAGCAGCAGCGCGTAGCGGTCGCAAGGTCATTGGCAATGAATCCGACACTGCTGCTGGCGGACGAACCGACAGGCAATCTGGACACGAAGGCCGCCGACGCGGTGTTCGCCTTGCTGCGCGACGCCAATCGCGAACGCGGCATGGCCGTGCTCTTTGTCACGCACAACGCAGCACTGGCCGAGCGCTGCGACAGGACAATTCAAGTGGTGGACGGACTGCTGGCAGCTCGCTAGCCGGGCCCGGAGAGGCCGGCGACGACGGGCCAGCAGGTTTGCTCAGGTCTCGATGCGCAGGTTGTTCGTGACGCTGGCGACACCGGGCGCCGACCATGCCGCCGCCTGAACGGCCTTGCGCTCCGCGAAGGAGCGGACCTTGCCGTTCAGCATGACCTGGGCCCCTTGCACCGACACCTCGATCTCGCGCGCCTCGCGTTCGGCCTGGCGCAGCAGCGCATCGTGGATGTTCTTCTCGATGTCCCCGGGCGTGAACTTCGGCTTGACGACGATCTGGTTGGTGATGCCGGTCACGCCGAGCAAGTTGCGCACGGCCGCCTCGGCGGCCCGGCCCTGGTACTCCCATTCGACTTCGCCATTGAGCGTGACCCAGCCGTTCTCCACCATCGGGTGGACCTTGTCGTCGGGAACCAGCACGTTCCATTCGAGGGCCCGCTCCGCCGCGGCCGCGATGTCCGCATCGGTGCGCTCATAGCCAGCCGCGAGCTTGACGTTCAATTCGATGGCCACCCCCTTGACGCCCTTGACGCGCTGTACGGCGCGCTCGATGGCATGTTTCTCGGCGTGGCTGGAGGGATGGCCGGTGAGCGTGACGACACCGTCCTTCACGATCACGCCGATGTTGGTGGCCGTGATCATCGGATCCCAGGTCAATTCAGCCACGACATCGCCGCGTAGTTGGGCATCGGGGTTCATGAGGCTCTCCTTCAAGGTGTGCCATCAATGTAGAAACCAAGCGTCGGCTGCGTCTTGCGCTGTGTCAAGGCAAGAAGCGATGCCGAAAGCATGCAGACCGCAAGCTGTTGCTCGCGCTCGAAGGAGCCTGACGGCGGGAGCTGGCCGCGCCGGACCGCCGAGCGTTGCGCTCGCCGGTCACTGGGCCGAAGCCAGCGCGCGGACGATCGCCCGCTCAAGCTCGAAGCGCGTGTACGGCTTGCGCAGCAGTTCCCATTGAAGCGGCATCTCCAGCAACTCGCTGGAGAACCCTGACATCAGAAGGATCGGCAGGCCCGGCCGGCGCCGGCGCGCTTCGGCGGCGAGGTCCGTGCCTCGCATCCCGACGCCCAGCGCGATGTCCGTGAGCAGCAGGCCGATGCCGGCGTCGCAGGCCAGGGCATCCAGCGCGAGCGCCGCATCCGCGCACGGCACGGGCACGCAACCCATTGTCTTCAGGAAGTTCTGCACGACGTGGCGCACCTCCGCGTCATCCTCGACGAGGAGCACGCGCAGGCCTGGCGGCAGATGGCCTTCGACGGTGTCGAACTCGTCCTCCACGCCGCCGTCATGTTCAATCATCGGCAGGTAGAGCGTCACCGTCGTGCCCGCGCCGGGCATGCTGTCGAGCCGCACCGCGCCCTGGGATTGGCGGGCGAATCCATAGACGGTGGAAAGACCCAGGCCGGTGCCGCGGCCGCTTTCCTTGGTGGTGAAGAAGGGCTCGAAGGCTCGCTCCCGCACCGCCTCGGACATGCCCGTGCCGGTGTCGGAGACGGAGATCGCGACGTAGCCTGCCACCGAACCGGCGTCGGGCTCGGCGCGCAGGTCGCTCGGCAGCGTACGCTCGACCCGGCAGGCGAAGGCCAACTCGCCGCCCTGGGGCATGGCGTCGCGCGCGTTGATGGCGACGTTGAGCAGGGCGGATTCGAGCTGTACCGGGTCCGCCAGGCACAGCGCGTCCTGCTCCAGTTCGACGCCGATCGCGATGCGCTGGTCGAGCGTGCGGCGCAGCATGTCGGCGAGCGAATGGAGCAGGGCGCTGGTGTCGACCATGGTGGGCTGGAGCACCTGCCGCCGCGAGAAGGCGAGCAGCTTGCTGGTGAGTTCCGCCGCGCGCCGCGTCGCCCGCGCGGCGGCGCCGATCAGTTGCTGCGTTCCTTCGCCCTCGCATGCCGGGAGCTCCTCCAGCACTTGAAGGTTGCCGGAGATCACCGTCAGCAGGTTGTTGAAGTCATGCGCGATGCCGCCTGTGAGCTGCCCCACGCTCTCAAGGCGCTGGGCATGGTTGAGCGCATCCTCGCTCTTGACGCGCTGCAGCACGGTGGCGAGCAGGCTGGAGAGCGACTCGAGGAAACGGACTTCGTCCTCGCCGAAGCGCTGGGGCGTGCGCGATCGTGCCGCCAGAGTGCCGATGACCTGCCCGCGGTCGGCCAGCGGTACCGAGATTTCGCAGACGAAGCCGGCGCGCAGATAGTGCTCGGGAATCACGAAGCGGGTTTCCCGGGCGTAGTCGCTCATCAACACGGGCTTGCCCTGCGTCACGACGAAGCCGGAGGGCGAGCCCGGCGCGTTCGCGATCATGCCGCCGATGGATTCCTCGGGCAGCAGGCCCACGCCCCCTGCGATGCGGAACTCCGTCCCGCTGGGCTCCAGCATCAACACCTTGACCGATTCGACCTGCAGCGCCTGCGCCGCGATGGCCGGCACCTGCTGCAGCAGGACGTGGGAATCCGGCGCATCCGCCGCGAGGCGGCCGAACTGGGCCAGGTGCTCGGCGTAGCGTGCCCGTTGCAGGGCCTGCTTGACGCGCGGATAGGCCTCCACGCCGCGGATGGCGGCCACCACGAAAGGCAAGCCATGGTCGCTCAGCGGGCTGAGCGCGATCTCGACCCGCACCTCGCTGCCATCACGGCGCTTGGCCACCAGGTCCATCTGCATGCCCATCGGCCTGGCGCGCGGCTGATCCGAATAGGCATTGCGGTAGGCAGCGTGCTTGGGGCGGATGGCGTCGGGCACCAGGTTGTCCACCGACAGGCCGATGAGTTCGTCGGCGCCGTAGCCCAGCAGTTCGAGTGCCGAGGGGTTGGCCAGCACGATGGTGCCGTGCATGTCGACCACCAGGAGCGCGTCAGGGTAGGCGGCGAACAGGGAGCGGAAGACCGTGCCTTCATCGAAGCCGGGAACGGTGGGGAGAGCTTGCATCGCTGCCTTCGGATGGTGAGGGGCGCGGGTGGTCCAGGCGCCGGCAGGCCGATGGTAGCGGGGCAGGATGGGCCGATCAACGGCGCCTGCGCGCCTGGAGCCTCGGCGCACGCCACGAAGGGCCGAGACGGGCCCGAGCATAGCCGGTCCGCGCGACATGGTTGTGCCAGATCAAGGCGCCGAGGTGCTCGCGGCGATAGCCTTGCCTGCATTCCCTCATATCAGGAGACGCGCATGGTCCCGTTGCGATGGTCTGAATTGCTGTCCCATGACCTGCCCTTTTTCGACAGGGCACCGAGTAGTGCAGCACCTGGCTCTCGGTGCCGCGCTTGTCGTTGCCGAGGAAGTGCCTCGCGTCGACGCTGTGGTTGGCGCTGACGTAGAACAGGTCGTTGAGTCCGAGCGGGTTGTCAATGGAGACCGTGGCGCCGGCCTGGTGGCGGCCGGTCGCCTTCGTGCCGCTGTCGTCCAGGCTCAAGGTCGCGCGCAGGTGACGCGCCTGCTTGTAGTCGACGAGGATCTCGCTGTCGCCGGGCTTCGCTCCTTCGCCCTCGAAAGGCTTGAAGCGGATGTTGGCCTCGGCCGTCGGCACGCGGTTCAGGTTCTCTACGCCTTGCTCGACATCCTCCAGCCTGATCAACGCGCAAGGGTCGATGGGGATCGCGTTGCGAAGCGAGGTGGGCTCGCTTCCTTTTTCCGCGAAGCGAAGGGCGACGGCGCGGCCCGGCAACAGCTTGAGGGGCAGGATGCCGTTCTGGATGCCAGACACAGGCGCAAGCACCTGCGTGGCGCCCCATCCGCGCGAGACGAGCGCCCGCCCCATTCGCGCAAGGACGGTGTTGATGCCCTGCGCGCCCAGGCAACGACCGATAGGGCTGTCGTCACCGTTCTCGCCATCGATATGCGACAACAGCCACTGGAAATCCTCGGAGTCCTGTCCGTGGAGGGTGATCGTGTCCAGCCGATGGCAAGGCACTTCGTCTGCCGGAAGGCGGCCAAGGGCCGGCGGTTCGGCGGCCTTGGGCCGCCGGCGCTCGTCATGCTCCAGTTGCTCGCGCAATGCGCGTTCGCGTTCCTGCTGGCGAAGCTCCGGGAGAATGGGCGCCTGCGCCAAGGCAGACGCAGCGCCCATGCAGGCCATCGCCGAGAGCAGGCCGCGCCGCAGTGATGTGCCCGCGCACCTGCCGATCCAACGCCTCCCCAAACCCATCCCAAGCCCTCAGCAGTTGTCCAGGCCGAGGAGTCTGCTAGAGGTTGCGTCCAACAAATCTGATCAATTGTCGCAAGGCGGCCAGGGCGCCCGACATGGTTGCGCCCGCGCGTGCAAAAGTGCGGGTTTCTAGGTGCAGGTCCTGCTTGGCCCGCCGATCACCCGCGCAGCGTCCAGGCCGCGCCCAACGCCGCGAACGCGAAGCTCGTGAGCAGCGCGGCACCGACGCGCAAGGCGTACGCGCGCCCGCCCGTGAAGGCCGCGACGGCGCATCGGCTCAGCGTGTTCACGCCCACGGCGACCAACGTGCCCTGGACGAAGCGCACATCCGAAAGGCTGCCCGCGGCCTGCAGCGACGCGAGGGAAGCCACGGGCGAATGCGCGTCGGCCAGCGCCGCCAACGCCACACCGGCCATGAGCCCTGTGTCGCCGAAGCGATGCCGCGCCGTGCCGACCAGCAGGGCGACCAGCGCCAGCGCCAGTGCGAGCGACAGCGCTTCGCGCGGATGGAGCGCGCTGCCCGTCGGGGCCGGCGCGTCGACTTCGGCGGATGCAGGCGCGCGCGACAGCAGCGGCGCGAGTCCGCAGGCCAGTGCGCCCGCGGCGCCGGCCAGCGCCGAGGGCAGCAACTGCACCGCCGCGGTGGCCGACAAGGCCGCGCTGATGATCAGCACCTGCAGCCAGGTCGCGACCGCGGACAGTGCCGCGCCGCCCGCGAGCAGCGGGATCTGCCGCGGATGCTTGCGTGCCCTGACGCCCAGCGACGCCACGGTGGCCGTGCTCGACACGAAGCCGGACAGCAGCCCGAGGCCCAGCGTGCCGCCGCGCGCACCGAGCCAGCGCACCGCCATCTGGCCCGCCGCCTGGATCGCCAGGATGAGGATCACCAGTCCGGCGAGCGGCCGCGCCGCGATGCCGCCGAGCATTTCCAGCGGTTGCGACGGGATCAGCGGCAGCACCGCGAGCGTCAGCGCCGCCAGCAGCACGCCGTCACGCAGCTCCTGCTCGCTCAGCAGCTGGGTCGCGAAGCGGTGGAGGCGATTGCGCTCCGCCAGGAGCAGCGCGAGCGCCGCACCGCATGCGGCGCCCATGGCCGGCGCGAGCATCGACAGCACGCCGATCAGGTAGGTGGCGAAGAGCGCCAGTTCCGTCGTCATCCCCGGGTCGCGCGAGCGGCTCTTCCAGTGCGAGACTGCCGCGAGCACGCCCACCAGCACCGCGCCCACCGTTACCAGGCCCGGCGTCGACAGAAGCTGCGCCAGCGCGCCGCTGAGTGCCACGACGGCGAAACTGCGCAGGCCCGCCGCCGCGCGCTCGTCGCCATCGCCCTTGTGGCGCTCCCGATCCACGCCGATCAGCAGGCCGCAGCCCAGCGCGGCGGCCAGGCCCACGGCGGCGCCTTGAGAATCGATCATGTGCGTACGGAAAGCATGCCGTGGATTGTTTGTGAGGCGCCACCGATCGGCTGCCTCGACGGCGTCATGGCAGCTCCTGTGCCTCTCGTTCGTGGAATGCCTGACTCTAGGGAAGGGCGCGCGCCGCGGCCTTGCGATGGATCAATCGGCGCGTGGCGCCCCGGATCGCGGCTCCGCTTCGCTCAACCCCGGCACTGCCTCGGCGGCCGGCGCGGCATGTCAGGACGGCGGGCGCGACACGGGCGCCGGATGCACGCCTCCCAGCAACCATTGCATCAGCTGTTGCACGGGCCTGATCTCGCTGCCGAAGGGCAGACGGCCGGCGCCGCGGAAGAACAGACCCTGTTGCGTGTGGCCGGCGAGCGCATGGCCGAGCGTCTTGTCGATGCAGAACTGTCCCCACGCCGGCGTGCCGTCGCGCAAGCCGCAATGCGCGAGGCAGTCGAAGCGCATCGTGCATAGCTCCTTCTTGTGCGCGTTCTTCTGCAGGCGCGGCTCCAGGCGCAGGTATTTCTCAAGCCAAGGCGTGCGCACCGCGCGAGCCGGCAGGCCCGCCGTGCTGGTGAACTCCACGATGTCCTGCGGCTTCGCCTCGGCCAGCACGCGCTTGAACTCGGGATGCGCATCGCATTCGGCGGTCACCGCGAAGGCGGTGCCCAGCTGGGCGGCGGCGGCGCCGAGCGATTGCACGCGCCGGATGTCCTCGAGGCTGCCGATGCCGCCGGCGGCAACCAGCGGGATGCGGCCTTCGATGCCGGCGGTCTTGAAGAAGGCCAGAACCTGCGGAAGCACGACGTCGAAGTCGAAGCGCGTGTCGTTCAGGTCGGCGATCTTCGAGGCGCCGAGGTGGCCGCCCGCGAGCCTGGGATGCTCGATCACGATGGCATCGGGCAGGCGTCCCTTCTTTTCCCACTTGCGCACCAGCAATTGCACGCCTCTCGCATCCGAGAGGATGGGAATGAGCGCCACCTTGGGGTGGTCGCGCGCGAGGTCGGGCAGATCCAGCGGCAAACCGGCGCCGACGACCAGCGCATCGACGCCACGGTCCATGGCATGACGCACGATCGGCTCGTAGGCGCTCAGGGCCTTCATGACGTTGACCGCGATCAGGCCGCGTCCGCCAGCGAGCGCGCGCGCCTTGGCGATCTCGCGGCTCAGGGCTTCGAGGTTGGCGGCATCGATGCGCGCGGCGGCGTCGGGTTCGGCATCCAGGCGCGAGGTGCGTTCCATGAGGTCAGGGTGCAGGCGGCGCAAATCGACCGCCGAGAGGGTGCCGACACCGCCGAGGCCGGCCACCGTGCCGGCCAGTCGGCCGGCCGAGACGCCGACGCCCATGCCGCCCTGGACCACGGGGATCAGTTCGCGGCCCGCGATGTGTCAGGTGCGCAGGCCCGATTCCTGCGCGAGGGTGCGCAGCGACTGCGCCTCACTTTGAGTTTCCATCATCTTCCACAAGGCCGGCAGGCACCCGTTCCGCGTTGGTGCGAAACATCTCCTGCGCGAGTGCGTCGAGCTTAGAAGCGCGGATTTCGGCCGTGTTGATCCACGTCAAGCGACCGCCGATGGCCGCTCAGTGCATGAGGCTCGGGCGCACCTCCGGCCAGGTGAGTTCCATGCCCATGACCGCACGCGCGTAGAGGTAGTTGTTCCGCGCGCGGTCGCTGAGCGCGTCCATGTCGACGTGGCCGAGTGCGTCGCATGGAAAAGCGTAGGCGCGGCGTCCCGCGAACAGCGCATTGAAGCGAAGCTCGTACGAGGCGGAGGCTTGAGATGGGGTCATGACGGTCTCCTTCTTGGCGCTTCCGCATCCCGAGGGAAAGATCGGGAAGCGGCGATGGCGTAGCGTCAATCTAGGCGCCGCGATCGACGGCCACGCCAATGGCGCGCGTCAATCGGAAACACTGTGTCAACGGCAGGTGACGCGCAGGTCTCAGAGCGCGCAGCTGACCAGCTTGAAGTCGCGGTCCTCGGCATAGGGCTTGACCGCGAAGCCCAGCTTCCTGACGAGCCGCAGCATGTCGACGTTCTCCGCGAGCACCAGGCCCTCCACCTCCGACAGGCCGCGGTCGCGCGCGACGTCGACGATGCTTTCCAGCAGGCGCGAGCCCAGGCCCTTGCCGCTGTAGTCGTCGGCCACCACGAGCGAGAACTCGCAGCTGGTGCGGTCGGGGTTGGTGATGTAGCGCGAGACGCCGACGATGCGCTCGTTCTCGACCTGGGAACCGTCAGGCTGCGCCGCGCGCTCCTTCACGACCGCTACCAGTGCCATCTCGCGGTCGTAGTCGATGAGCGTGAAGCGCGCCAGCATCGAGGGCGGCAACTCGCGGAAGTGCGAGACGAAGCGGAACCAGCGGCTCTCCGGGGACAGTTGCTGCACCAGCGCCTGGAGCATCCGGGCATCGCCGGGATGCACCGGCCGCAGCGTGTAGCTGCCGCCGCCGGGCAGGGGCCAGTCGCGCTGGTAGCGCGCGGGGTAGGGGAGGATGGCGAGGTGGTGGTAGTTGTTGCCCTGGCCGATGGGCGCCTGCGAGGCGCCGTCGACCACGATGCGTGCGTCGACCGCGACGGCGCCGGAGTCGTCGACGATGATGGGGTTGATGTCCATCTCCCGCAACTCGGGCAGCTCGCACACCATCTCCGACACGCGCAGCAGGATGCGCTCCAGCGCCTCCATGTCCACCGCCGCCGCGCCGCGCCACTCGGCGAGCATCCCGGCCACGCGCGAGCGCTCGATGAGCCGGCGGGCGAGGAACTGGTTGAGCGGCGGCAGCTCCATGGCGCGGTCGTCCAGCAGCTCGATCATGGTGCCGCCCGCGCCGAAGACGATCACCGGACCGAAGGGGTCGTCGGTGACGAGCCCCACGTAGATCTCGCGACCACGCCGCGCGCGCGCCATCTTTTGCACGGTGACGCCGTTGATGCGCGCCTCCGGTGCGTGGCGGGCGACACGGTCCATCATGTCGAGGTAGGTGTCCCGTGCGGCGGCGCCGTTCAGGACGTTGAGCGCCACGCCTTCCACGTCGGACTTGTGGCTGATGTCGGGCGAGTCGATCTTGAGCGCGACCGGGAAGCCCAGCTGCGTGGCGATCATCATGGCCTCGTTCGCGCTGCGCGCGAGCAGGGTGCGCGTGATGGGGATGTGGAAGGCGGACAGCAGCGTCTTCGATTCCATCTCGGTCAGCACCTTGCGCCGCTCGGCCAGCACGCTCTCGATGAGCAGGCGTGCGCCCTCGATGTCGGGCTTGGCCATGGCGGTGAGCGGCGGCGGCGTCTGCTGCAGCAACTGCTGGTTCTCATGGAAGGAGGCGATGTTGCCGAAGGCGCCGACGGCCGCCTCGGGCGTGCGGAAGCTCGGTATCCCGGCCTCGGCGAGGACCGCCCGCGCGGGACCGACGGAGGCGTCGCCCATCCAGCAGGACAGCAGCGGCTTGCTCATGGGGCGCGGGATATCGGCCAAGGCGCGCGCCGCCGCCACCGCGTCGCCGTTCGGCTTGGGGGAATGGATGGCCAGCAGCCCGTCGACCTCGGAGTCGGCCGCGGCAGCCTCGATGGCGGCGCGGTAGTGGGCGGGCTCGGCATCCTCCGACAGGTCGATCAGGTCGGCGAGCGAGGCAAGGGGCGGGAGCTTCGGCTGCAAGGCCTTCTGCGACTCGGCCGACAGCCGGCCCAGGCCCAGGCCGATCTCGTTGACCCAGTCGGCGGCCAGCACGCCCGGCCCGCCGCCGTTGGTGACGATGGCCAGGCGCTTGCCCACCGGCCGGAAGCGCGAGGCCAGGCATTTGGCGGCGGAGAAGAGCTCGACGAAGGAGCGCACCCGCACCGCGCCCGCGCGGCGCAGTGCCGCGTCGAACACGTCGTCGCTGCCGACGATGGCGGCGCTGTGGGTGTGGGCCGCCTCGTTACCCGCCGGCTTGCGCCCGGCCTTGAGCACGACGACCGGCTTGGCGTGCGAGGCCGAGCGCAGCGCGCTCATGAAGTGGCGCGCATTCGAGATGCCTTCGAAGTACACGATGATGCTTTGCGTCTCCCGGTCGCTGGCGAAGAAATCCAGCACCTGCGCGATGTCGACGCAGGGGTGCGGACCGAGCGAGACCACGCTGGAGAAGCCGACGCCATTCTGGATGGCCCAGTCGAGCATCGACGCGGTCAGCGCGCCGGACTGCGCCACCAGGGCCAGCGAACCGGCCTTGGCAAGCGGACCCGCCGCGCTCGCGTTGAGTTGCAGCGAGGGCCGCTGGAAGCCGAGGGAATTGGGCCCGAGCAATTGCAGGTTCTCGCGGCGCGCGATCTTGCGCAGCGTGGCCGCGAGATCCGCGCCCACGCCGGTCGAGATCACCAGCGCCGCGCGGCAGCGGATGCGGCCCGCCACTTCCAGCGCGGCAGCGATCTCCTCCGGCGGCAGGGCGATGAGCGCGAGGTCCGCGCGCGTCTGCGCGAGGTCGGCCAGCGTGCCGGTGGTGCGGGTGTCCAGGAATTGCAGCGTGCCGCTGAAGCGTTGAGCGCGCAGCGCCTCGCTCACCGCGCGCGCCTGCGGCGTCGGGGCCTCGGCCGCGTCGGGACGGCCCGCGAACACGACGACCGAGGCCGGGGCGAGCAGGGGGGTGAGGTAGTGCTTGTCCATGCCCTAGTCTGCGCCAACAGGCCGCCCGGCGTCGGCAGGCCCAACCCTGATCCGCGCCGAGCCGGGCGCGCGGGGAGGTTCAGCGCTCGAAGGCCAGGGCGGCGGTCGGCAGGCTCACGTGTACCGGCGCATCGTCGGCCTTCTCCGCGGACTTTGGCTGAACCTCGGGCGCGCGCACCAGCAGCACGGGCACCGGCGCGTAGCGCAGGATCTGCTCGGCGCTGCTGCCCATCACCATGCGGCCCACGCCGCGCCGGCCGTGCGTGCCGAGCACGATGAGGTCGGCGCCGGATTTCGTCGCTTCGGAGACCACCAGGTCGTGGACCGAGCCTTCGAAGTTGTCGCACAGCACGGTGTCGGCCTCCACGCCCGCCGCCTTGGCGGCGGACTGGGCATCCGCGAGGATGCGGCCGCCGTTCTCGCGCAGCACGTTGAGCCAGTCGCCCGAATAGCCCGCGTAGGCGTCCATGGCGAGCGCGAAGGAGAGTTCGTCGATCACGTGCATCAGCCGCAGGCGCGCGCCCGTCAGCTTTGCAAGCTGGATGGCCTCCTGAAGGCCGCGCAGCGATGTCGAACTGCCGTCGACGGGAACAAGGATTCGTTGATACATGACAGGCTCCTGCAAGGATTGGAGTTGGGATGCGGCCAGTATCCCGGCGACCTCGCGCCGGGACTTGATCTGGCGCAAGTAATGCGCGCGTGCATCCAGAGTGAAAACAAAAGTTCCACTTTTCGAGTTCCGATGCGAAACTCCGACGTGTCGCCTCAGCCCGGAGTTCAAGATGGTCGATCCAGCGCCAGCGCCAGAACCCGCGTTCACTCGCGGGGCGCGTCGCCTGGACCTGGCCGAATACATCGGACTGGTGGCCTCCTGCCAGGCCGCCATCGACGCGGCCATGGCGGCGCTGCCGCCGGCGGCCCAGGTCGAGCTCTGGAACGCGCTTCATCCTGAGACCTTCCTGCCCTCCAGCGGCAGGCGGATGCTCTGGGTGCTGCGGCGCGGCGTGCTGGACGACCTGGCGCCACACGTCGAGGATTTCACGGGACAGCCCTGGCGGCCCGCGGCCACGGCCAACGACCAGATGGTCTTTCGCGCCGTGCTGGAGGCGCTCGCGACGGGACGCCGCCGCCTGGGCGAGATCACCGAGTTCTGCAACGAGATCCATGTCTGGCCTTCCGTGCAGGGCGTCGCCGGCTACCTGGCCGGCAGGCTGGCGGCGGCGGTGCAACTGGCGATGGCCGAGGCGGCGAATGATCAAGAGGCGCGCGGCGTCCAGCTGCCCAGCTGGGCGCTGGTCGGGACGCTGCTGGATGCCATCGACGGCAAGCTCGACACCAACCTGCCGGCCTACACGGCGGCGTTGGCCACCGTGCTCGGGCCGGAAGGCGGGCGCCTGAGCGGCGGGCATGCGCGCGTCCTGGCGGCGCTCTACCGCGCCACCGGGGACGGGCGGCAGCTTTCGGCACCCGCGTCCGCGCTGCGTGCCCGGCTGCAACGGGGCGCGCGGCATCCGGTGGCGGAGGATGCGCCGGACGACGGCTTCCACGCGTTGCTGCGAGACCTGCAGGCGCTGCAACTCGTCCAGACGGGCCCGGCGGCGGACCTGCGCTGGACCGCGCTCACGCTGGTGCATCTTCCGCCCGGGCAGGCGGCGCGGGTGTTGACCTGGAGCCCGGGGGCCTGAACGCCGCCATCGCGATGTAGCGGATGGACAACGCGAATCCTGCTCGCCGTCAGTGCATGATGGCGACACGCAAATTTCCGCGTGCAGCAGAAAAAGGTCCATGTCGTCTTCCAACGAGTTCGAGTCGATGTTCGATGTCGCCCCCATGTCGCTCTGGCTCGAAGACTACAGCGGTCTCAAGCGGCTCTTCGATGAATGGCGACGCGCCGGCGTCACCGACCTGGCGGCGCACCTGGCGGCCGACCGCTCCCGGGTGGGCGAATGCATGCGGCAGCTGCGGGTGTTGCGCGTCAACCAGAGCACGCTGACGCTGCTCGCGGCGCAGAGCCAGGAAGAACTGCTGCGCAAGCTCGACAGCGTCTTTCGCGACGACATGGGCACCTCCGTGCTGCATGAGCTGGAGGAGCTCTGGCAGGGCCGGCTCTTCTTCGAGAACCAGACCGTCAACTATGCGCTGGACGGCCGCAGGCTGGACGTCAACGTGCGCGCCCGGGTGCTGCCGGGCCACGAGGACAACTGGGACCGCGTGCTCGTCTCGCTGGACGACATCACCGAGCGGGTGCGCGCCGAGCGCTTGCGCGACGAGAGCGAGCGCTACGCGCGCGGCCTGTTCGACCATTCCCCGGTGTCGCTGTGGGTCGAGGACTTCAGCGCCGTCAAGACCCTGCTCGACGACATTCGCGCGCGGGGCATCCGCGATTTCACGACCTTCCTCAAGGTGCACCCCGAGTTCGTGACGCGCTGCATGCAGGAGATCCGCGTCATCGACGTGAACCGGGAAACCCTGCGCATGTTCGGCGCGAAGGACAAGGACGAACTTCTGGAGAACATCGCGCAGGTGTTCCGTGGCGAGATGCACGACTCCTTCGCCGAGCAGTTGCAGGACCTGTGGAACGGCAAGCTGGAGCAGCAGCGCGAGGTCGTGAACTACGCGCTGACGGGCGAGCTGGTGAACATCCACATGCAGTTCGCCGTGCTGGAGGAACGCGCTGCCGCCTGGGACCTGGTGCTGGTGTCCCTGATCGACATCACCGCCCGCAAGAAGGCCGAGGCCTACCTCGAGTATCTGGGCAAGCACGACGTGCTGACGCAACTGCGCAACCGCACCTTCTACACCGAGGAGCTGAACCGGCTGTCGCGCAAGGGACCGTGGCCGGTGTCGGTGCTGGCCATCGACATGAACGGGTTGAAGCAGGTCAATGACGAGGAAGGCCACGCCGCGGGCGACGCGCTGCTGCGCCGCGCCGGCGAGGTGCTGGGCAAGGCGGTCGAGGAGCCGGGCTGGCCCGCGCGCATCGGCGGGGACGAATTCGCCGTGCTGCTGCCGCGTACCGACGAGCGCGGCGCGGAGGCGATGCGCGAGCGCATCCTTTCGATGCTCGATCTCAACAACCAGTTCTACGCCGGCCGCAGCGGCCATGTGCTGACGCTGGCGATCGGCCTGGCGACCTGCGATGCCGGCGACCAGCTCGATGCCGCGCTGCAGCGCGCGGACAAGGCCATGTACGAGGACAAGGCGCGGCATTACCGCGAACAGGCTGGCGCATCCCGCGGCAGCTGAAACCCGATACGCTACGCGCACCCCAGGCACTCCCCCTCCACCATGCCCACCCGCATCCTCGCCGGCCATTTCAAGATCAGCGATGGACATATCCTCTGGGCCGACGAAGACGCGCACGAGCTGCTGGACTACCCCCTCGGCGCGCTCACCGACATGCCCTTCGCCGACGTGCTCGCGGCACAGCCGGATGCGAAGCCGGGCGCACGGGCCTCGACCGCGGACGGGCCGCGGGTCCCGGCCCGCGGCGCGCTCGACCTGGGCGGCGTCACGCTGTGCGGCCGCGACGGGCGCGGCATCCTGGTCGACATGCGCGGCGAACGCATGGACGATGGCGCCATCCTCTGGGCCTTCGGACTGACGGCGCGCGGCGTGCGCGGACAGCGGCTCGACATGCTGTCGCGGCACGACGTGCTCACCCGGCTGCCGAACCGCATCCCCTCGATCGAGGAGCTCGAACAGCCGTCCCCCGCGCGAGACGGCGATCCGCCGCGCCTGCTGGCGGTGTGCTATCTGGACATCGACCGCTTCCGCGACATCAACAACAGCTTCGGTCCGGCCGGTGGCGACATGGTGCTGCGCGAGGTGGCGCGCCGCTTGAAGTCGGCGCTGCCGCACGAGGCCGCGGTGGCACGCGTGGGCGGAGACGAATTCGCGTTGGTGCTGTCCTTCACCGGCAAGCGGCAGTGCGAAGCCCTGCTGCGTCAGATCCTCGCGCGCCTGGCCCACACCTACAGGCTGCAAGACCGGTCGGCGCGGCTGCGCATCCGCGCCGGGGTGGCCTTGATGCCCTACGCCGAGGAGCCCACGGACGTGATGCTCCAGCATGCGCAGCACGCGCTCTTCCTCGCCAAGCGGCCTGGCGGCAGCGACCTGCATTTCTTCGACGTCGAGCAGGCGCTGGAAGAGGAGCAGGCGCAGCAGGTCCGCCAGCGCATCCGGGAGGGCCTGCCGCGCGGCGAGTTCTTCCTGGCCTACCAGCCCAAGGTCGACATGCGGCGCGGCGTGGTGATCGGGGTCGAGGCGCTGGTCCGCTGGCAACATCCGGAGAGAGGCCTGCTGCAGCCGTCGGCCTTCGTGCCCCTGATCGAGGACCACCCGCTGGTCGAAGACCTGGGCGACTGGGCGATCGGCGAAGCGCTGCGCCAGGCGGCTGCCTGGTTCGCGAGCGGCGTCGAGACCTCGGTCAGCGTCAACATCAGCCCGCGCCACCTGCTGCGCCTGGATTTCATCGAGCGGCTGGCCTTCCACCTGAACTCGCATCCCGAGCTGCGCGCGGGCGTGCTGGAGCTGGAGATCCTGGAGACCACCGCGATCAAGGATTTCGGCGCGGTCGCGGATTTCATCGGCGCCTGCAAGAAGCTCGGCGTGCCCGTGACCATGGATGACTTCGGCACCGGCTACGCCTCGCTCACCTACCTGCGCCAGCTGCCGGTGGATGCACTCAAGCTCGACCACTCCTTCGTGCGCGGCATGCTGGAGGATCCGGAAGACCGGGCCATCGTCGAAGGCATCCTGGTGATGGCGCGCGGCCTCGGGCGCAAGGCCATCGCCGAGGGCGTGGAATCGGTGGCGCACGGCGACGCGCTGATGGCGCTGGGCTGCACGCTCGCCCAGGGCTATGGCATCGCCAAGCCGTTGCCGGCCGGGCAGATCCCGGAATGGATCGCAGGCTTCGAGCGCGCACCGCCATGGGGCAGGGCGTTCGCCGCCTGAGGCGGTCACGCGCGGTTCAGGCCGCGGCGCGCGGCATCGCTTCGAGCGTGAAGACGCTCGCCATTGATCGAGAATTGACTCGTGTCAGCGGGGACGCCGGTGCGTGATTCATTCAATTCGAAAGCCTGTATCGACAGGCATGCCGACGCGCGATGCCAATGCGTGACCTCAATGCGTGACCTCAATGCGATTTATCGCATCCGGTTCTCGCCCAAGTTGATTTGAATCGCAATGTGCGCTTGAATAGCCGGCCTCGTCGCGCACATCATGAACATCACCCTCCAACAACTCCGGATCTTCAGGTGTGTGGCCAGGGGGCGCAGCTTCAGCCGCGCGGGGCACCAGGTCGGGTTGAGCCAGCCCGCCGTGAGCCGATCGGTGCTGGAACTGGAGACCTTGATCGGCGTGAAGCTGCTGGACCGCACCACGCGCGAAGTGAAGCTCACCGACGCTGGCCAGACGCTGATCTCGGAGCTGGACCGCATCCTCGACGATCTCGACCGGACGCTGCTGAACGTGACCCGCCACACCGCCTTGCCGGTGCGGGGTAACCCCGATAGGGATTCTCCAGAAAGTTGACCACGGTCAAGCCGCATTTCCGCGGCGGAGTCGCAGCATCACGCCACCGGAGTCCGGACACGGATTCCCGAGAAGAACAACGTGAAGCCAAGACCTACAGGAGACAACATGACCCAGAACTTTCTTTCGCGCCCGTGGTTCAGGCCGGCGAGGCTTTCCGTCGCGGCGATCGCCGCTTCGCTGATCGCGATCTCGGCGCCGGTGCTCGCATGGGAGCCCACCAAGCCGGTGGAATTCGTCGTCCCCGCCGGCACCGGCGGCGGCGCCGACCAGATGGCACGCCTGGTGCAGGGCATCGTCATCAAGCACAAGCTGATGAAGGAGCCGCTCATCGTCGTCAACAAGTCGGGCGGCGCCGGTGCCGAAGGCTTCCTCGCGGTGAAAGAAGCCAAGGGCGACCCGCACAAGATCATCATCTCGCTGTCGAACCTGTTCACGACGCCGATGGCCACCGGCGTGCCCTTCAACTGGAAGGACATGAGTCCGGTGGCGATGATGGCGCTCGACCAGTTCGTGCTGTGGACCAACGCCGACGAGCCCTACAAGAGCGCGGGCGAGTACATCGCCGCGGTGAAGGCCGCGGGGCCCAACAAGTTCAAGATGGGCGGCACCGGCTCCAAGCAGGAAGACCAGATCATCACGGTGGCGATAGAGAAGGCCACCGGCACCAAGTTCATCTACGTGCCTTTCAAGGGCGGCGGCGAGGTCGCGGTCCAGCTGGTGGGCGGCCACCTGAACTCGACGGTGAACAACCCGATCGAGGCCGTGGCCCAGTGGCGTGCCGGCAAGCTGCGCGCGCTGTGCGTGTTCGACGCCGAGCGCATGCCGTTCAAGGCGAAGGTGACCGACACCCAGTCGTGGAACGACATCCCGACCTGCAAGGAAGCGGGCGTGCCCACCAACTACACCATGCTGCGCGGCATCTTCATGCCCGCCGGCGTCACGGCCGACCAGCGCGCGTTCTACGTGGACCTGCTGACCAAGGTCGCCGCCACGCCGGATTGGAAGGAATACATGGAGAAGGGTGCCTTCAACCCGACCTTCATGACCGGTGACGCCTTCTCGAAGTGGCTCGGCGCGGCGGAGGAAACGCACCGCACGCTGATGACCGAAGCCGGCTTCATGGCCGGCGCGGCCAAGTAGGCCAGGGTCCGCGTCCGCATTTGCGGGCGCCCGCGAGCGGCCATTGCCCACGGCGGCGAATGGCGGCGGCGCCTGCCCGTTTTCACGTCAATCACGAATGGGGGCTCCATGGAGCACAACGAAGATTCCGGCGCCGCGGCGCGCAAGGGCATCGCCACCAACATCGTCGACGCGGCGGTCGCCGTGGTCCTGCTGGTCATCGGCATCGTGGTGATCATCGAGAGCCGCCGGCTCGGGGCGGGCTGGACCAGCGACGGCCCCGGCTCGGGCTACTTTCCGTTCTGGATCGGGCTGATCGTCACCGTCTCCGCCCTGGGCGTCCTCTACCAGGCCTTGCTCGGCAAGGACAGGAACACCGAGGTGTTCGTGGATTCGGTGCAGCTCAAGCGGGTGCTGTCGGTCCTGGTGCCGGCCACGGTGTACGTGCTGGGCGTCACCTTCCTCGGGCTGTACGTCGCGTCGGCGATCTACATCGCGTTGTTCATGATCTTCCTGGGCCATTACTCGCCCGTGAAGAGCGTGATCGTCGCGGTGGCCGTCAATGCGATCTTCTTCGCGATGTTCGAAGTGTGGTTCAAGGTGCCGCTCTTCAAGGGCGAGCTGGACCCGCTTCGCTTCCTCGGCTACTGAGTTCCACGGAGCAACACGAAATGGAAGAGATCAGCGCCCTGATGCAGGGCTTCGCAGTGATTCTGACGCCGATGAACATCCTGCTGATGTTTGTCGGGATCATCCTCGGGGTGCTCATCGGCGTGCTCCCCGGCCTGGGCGGCGCGAATGGCGTGGCCATCCTGCTGCCGCTCACCTTCACGATGTCGCCGACCTCGGCCATCATCATGCTGTCGTGCATCTACTGGGGCGCGTTGTTCGGCGGGGCCATCACCTCGATCCTGTTCAACATCCCCGGCGAGCCGTGGTCGGTGGCGACCACCTTCGACGGCTACCCGATGGCGCAGCAGGGCCGCGCCGGTGCCGCGCTCACGACGGCCTTCACCTCGTCCTTCGTCGGCGCCTTCTTCGCGGTGGTGATGATCACCTTCCTGGCGCCGCTGGTGGCCAGGTTCGCGCTGAAGTTCGGCTCGCCCGAATTCTTCGCCGTCTACCTGCTGACCTTCTGCAGCTTCGTCGGCATGGGCAAGGGTTCGCCCTTCAAGATCCTGGCCTCGATGGCGCTGGGCTTCGCGCTCGCCAGCGTCGGCATGGACACGGTGACCGGCCAGCTGCGCCTCACCTTCGGGCAGCCCGAGCTGATGCGCGGCTTCGACTTCCTGATCGCGGTCATCGGCCTCTTCGGCATCGGCGAGATCCTGCTGTCGATGGAGGAGGGCCTCAAGTTCTCCGGCAAGAGCGCCAAGATCGATCCCAAGGTGGTGCTGCAGACCTGGAAGCAGCTGCCGCAGTACTGGGTGACCTCGCTGCGCAGCTCGCTGGTCGGCATCTGGATGGGCATCACGCCGGGCGGCGCCACGCCGGCTTCCTTCATGAGCTACGGCCTGGCGAAGAAGATGTCGCGCAAGGGCTCCAAGTTCGGCACCGGGGAGATGGAGGGCGTGGTCGCGCCGGAGACCGCCGCGCATGCGGCCGGCACCAGCGCGCTGCTGCCGATGCTGGCCCTTGGCATCCCCGGCTCGCCGACGGCGGCGGTGCTGCTGGGCGGCCTGCTGATCTGGGGCCTGCAGCCGGGGCCGCTGCTCTTCGTCGAGCAGAAGGACTTCGTCTGGGGCCTGATCGCCAGCATGTACCTGGGCAACATCGTCGGGCTCATCGTGGTGCTGAGCACGGTGCCGCTCTTCGCCTCGATCCTGCGCATTCCCTTTTCGATCATCGCGCCGGTGATCATCGTGATCTGCGCGATCGGCGCCTACACCGTGCACAACGCGATGCTCGACATCTGGTTCATGCTCGGCTTCGGCGTGGTGGGCTATCTCTTCAAGAAGCTCGACTTCCCGCTGGCGCCGCTGGTGCTGGCGCTGGTGCTGGGCGACAAGGCCGAGGACTCATTCCGCCAGGCGATGCTGGTGTCGCAGGGCGACGTGATGATCATGTTCTCGAACCCGCTGGTGGGCGCCATCACCACGCTGGCGCTGACGCTGCTGTTCTGGCCGCTGATCTCCAGGCTGCTGGCCCTGATCCGGCCGAAGAAGGTGGACGAGTTCGCCGTCGAGCGCCCGCTGGACTGACCGAAGGAGCCGACATGCCAGTCATCGCCATGACCCAGGAAATGGGCTCACTCGCCAAGGATGTCTCCATCCAGCTGGCGAAGACGCTCGGCTTGAACGTGATGCGCCACGAGGTCGTGGAGCATGTCGCCGACCGGATGCAGCTTCCGCAAAGCCTGATCGGCCGGCTGCGCGAGGGCAAGGCCGGGCTGGTGGAGCGCTTCACCACCGACCAGCGCAGCGTTGCGCTCTACAGCGCGGAGGAGCTCTTCGCCCTGGCGGACCGCGGCGACGTCGTGCTGCGCGGCTGGGGCGCGACCTGCCTGCTGAGGCCGGTGCCGCACGTGGTGTGCGTGCGCATCACGCGCTCGCTGCGCCAGCGCGTCGAGTGGCTGATGGGCGACCTGGAAACCGACGACGCGGAGTTCGCGGAAGCCGAGATCCGCCGCAGCGACCAGGCCCACGCATCGCGCATGAACGAGCAGTTCGGCGTCACCTGGGGCGACCCGCTGCTCTACGACCTGGTGCTCAATACGGACCGCATCTCGGTGGAGAGTTGCGTGGAGCAGATCGCGCGGCTGATGCGTCGCCCGGAATTCGCCGAGACCCCCGAGTCGCGTGCGCTGCTGGCCAACCTCGCCTTGGCGGCGCGGGTGCGTGCCGCGCTGAAGGACCAGCCGGCGACGCGCGGCATCAACGTCACCGTCGAGGCGCGGCAGGGCCGCGTCACCTTGCGCGGCATCGTGCTGGACAACGAAGAGCGGGCCGGGGCGGAAGGCGCAGCGGCGGCCGTGCCCGGCGTCGACGGCGTGGACAACCAGCTGAAACTGATGGCCAGCTCGCGCCGCTTCGCGTCTTCAAAACAGACTTGAGCCGGCGCAGGCATCTCCGTGATCCACCCCACTGCCGCGCGCCCGCCAACGCATGACCCCAGCGGCCAAGCGCAGCGAGGCCTGTTTGCGGGCACCCGCGGAACCGGCTTTGCCGGGCCGCAGGGTGCGCCCCCTTGAGGGGGGAGGCGCCGCAGGCGCCTCGGGGGTGTCTCAGATCTTCCCTCGCTTCTTGAGCCGGCTCAGCGTCTCGGCGGAGAGGTTGAGATAGGAGGCCAGCTCCTTGCTGGGGATGCGGTCCACCAGGTCCGGATGCTTGCGGATGAAGCGGTGCACGCGCCCCGGTGCATCGAGAAGGTGCAGCGTGATGGTGTGCGCCATGATCTCGCTCATGCCTCGCATCACGCTGAGCTCGAACAGTTCCCGGGCCTTCGGACGCCGGGCCAGGAAGGCGATCCATTCCTGCAGCGGCAGGCTGGCGACGCGCGCCTTGGTCACGCACATGATGCCGTAGGGCGTGGGCGTGCCCAGCCGCAGGGCGGCGTAGCTGGTCTCCATGTCGTGCTCGTCGGCGAAGCGCAGGATCATCTCCTTGCCTTCCGGGTTGCTCACGACGCGCTTGAGGATGCCGTCGAGGATGAAGTACTGCTCCATCTCGCGCACGCCCTGGTGCAGGAGGAAGTCGCCCTTGTTGCCGTCCACGATGGCGAGGTGGTTCTCCAGCTCGGCACGGTCGCTTTCGTCGAGGTCCTTGAGCAGGACGTTCTGGCGCAACTGCACGCGGATGATGTTCTGTTCTGGATGCTTCGAAAGGGATGTCACTGCGGTCTCGTGGGGGTTTCCCCGCGTTCTGATTTCCCGAAAATTGACCGGGGTCAACGGCCGGAGCGGGGACGCCGAATGATAGTCCCGACACGACATCCGGAGCTTTTCCGGACCGTTGCGCGGCACGCGGGGAAGAGGCGGGCGCGCAAGTCGTCGCGACTGCATACGAACCCAAGGAGACAAGATGTCCGCTGTCCTGGCCAACCCGCCGGCCACCTCGCAAGCACAAGAAGAACCGACCACCGATGGATTCCACCTGGTCATCGATGCGCTCAAGCTCAATGGCATCGACACCATCTTCGGACTGCCCGGCATCCCGATCACCGACCTCACGCGCATGGCCCAGGCCGAGGGCATGCGGGTCATATCCTTCCGCCATGAACAGCATGCAGGCAATGCGGCCGCGGCGGCGGGCTTCCTCACGCAGAAGCCCGGCATCTGCCTCACGGTGTCGGCGCCCGGCTTCCTCAACGGCCTGACGGCGCTGGCCAACGCCACCACCAACTGCTTCCCGATGATCCTGATCAGCGGCTCGAGCGAGCGCGAGATCGTCGACCTGCAGCAGGGCGACTACGAGGAGATGGACCAGCTCGCCATCGCCAAGCCGCTGTGCAAGGCGGCCTACCGCGTGCTGCATGCCGAGGACATCGGCGTGGGCGTCGCGCGGGCGATCCGCGCGGCGCTGTCGGGTCGCCCGGGCGGCGTGTACCTCGACCTGCCGGCCAAGCTCTTCGCGCAGACCATGGACGCGGCCGCCGGCCGCAAGTCGCTGATCCGCGTGGTGGACCCGGCACCGCGCCAGATCCCGGCTGCCGATGCGGTGAAGCGCGCGCTCGACCTGCTCAAGGGCGCGAAGAAGCCGCTGATCCTGCTGGGCAAGGGCGCGGCGTACGCGCAGGCCGATGCCGACATCCGCGCGCTGGTCGAGAAGACCGGCATTCCCTACCTGCCGATGTCGATGGCCAAGGGCCTGCTGCCCGACACCCATTCGCAGTCGGCCTCGGCCGCGCGTTCCTACGTGCTGCAGGAAGCCGACGTCGTGATGCTGGTGGGCGCGCGGCTCAACTGGCTGCTCTCGCACGGCAAGGGCAAGACCTGGGGCGGCCCGAAGCAGTTCATCCAGCTCGACATCGCGCCGACGGAGATCGACAGCAACGTCGCCATCGCCGCGCCGGTGATCGGCGACATCGGCTCCTGCGTGGCGGCCCTGCTGGCCGGCATCGGCGATGGCTGGACGCCGCCGCCGGCCGAGTGGACCGGCGCGATCGCCGAGCGCCGGGACAAGAACCAGTCGAAGATGGCCGCGACGCTCGCCGCGCGGCCGTCGCCGATGAACTTCCACAGCGCGCTGAGCGTGATCCGCGACGCGGTGAAGGCGCGGCCCGATGCCATCGTCGTCAACGAAGGCGCCAACACGCTGGACTTCGCGCGCAGCATCGTCGACATGTACCAGCCGCGCAAGCGCCTCGACGTGGGAACCTGGGGAATCATGGGCATCGGCATGGGCTTCGCGGTCGCCGCTGCCGTGGTCACCGGCAAGCCGGTGATCGCCATCGAGGGCGACAGCGCCTTCGGCTTCAGCGGCATGGAGGTCGAGACCATCTGCCGCTACAACCTGCCGGTCTGCGTCATCGTCTTCAACAACAACGGCGTCTACCGAGGCACCGACGTGAACACCAGCGGCAGCGCCGACGTGGCACCGACCGTGTTCGTCAAGAACGCGCGCTACGACAGGCTGATGGAGGCCTTCGGCGGCGTCGGCGTCAACGCCACCACCTCGGACGAACTGGAGCGCGCCCTCGCCGAGGCGATCGCTTCCGGCCGACCGACGCTGATCAACGCCGTCATCGACGAGACCGCCGGCACCGAGAGCGGCCGCATCACCAGCCTGAACCCGAGCGCGGCCAAGAAGAAGTAATCCAAGTCAACCAGGAGATCCATCACATGAGCAGCAACAAACCCCTCAACGGCATCAAGATCATCGACTTCACCCATGTGCAGGCCGGGCCGGCCTGCACCCAGATGCTGGCCTGGTTCGGCGCGGACGTCATCAAGGTCGAGCGGCCGGGCGCGGGCGACGTCACGCGCACGCAGTTGCGCGACATCCCGGACGTGGACGCGCTCTACTTCACCATGCTCAACAGCAACAAGCGCTCGCTGACGCTGGACACCAAGCAGCCCGAGGGCAAGCTGGTGCTGGAGAAGCTGATCCGCGAATCCGACGTGCTCGTCGAGAACTTCGGCCCGGGCGCGCTGGACCGCATGGGCTTCACCTGGGAGCGCATCCAGGAACTGAACCCGAGGATGATCGTCGCCTCGGTCAAGGGTTTCAGCGACGGCCACCACTACGACGACCTCAAGGTCTACGAGAACGTGGCGCAGTGCGCCGGCGGCGCCGCCTCGACCACCGGCT
>CBIHOG010000019.1:0-81564 GCA_966211435.1 uncultured Variovorax sp.
AGTCCCAGATTGTGATTCTGGTCGTCGTGGGTTCGAGTCCCATCAGCCACCCCAAGCTTCTTTGAGCAAAAGCGCCGATCATTCGATCGGCGCTTTTTTTTGAGGCAGGTACTTGCGGCAATTGGATTTTGAATTAAAATTTTCACTTTCCAATTCGGAGGATTCGCACCGATGGCCTCATCCCTTGCCGACATCAATTCCCAGATCAAGAAGCATGACGAGCAGATTGCGCAATTGCGCAAGCAGGCCGAGGATCTGCGCAATCAGGAGCGCGCGGGCGTGATTGAGGAAGTCCGTAAGAAGATCGCTGAATATGGTTTGACCGCCGCGGATCTGAAGCTTGCAACTCGTGGCGCAAAGCGCGCTTCGTCCGGGGCGGTGCCCAAGGCGGCCGCCAAATACCGCAGCCCCACAGGTGAAACCTGGTCCGGTGGCCGTGGTCGCAAGCCGCGCTGGATTACGGAAGCGATCGCCGCTGGCAAATCGCTGTCCGATTTCGAGATCAAGTAAGGCTTTAGTCTCAAGTAAAAAAGCCCGCGGATGCGGGCTTTTTTACTGTGCGCGAGCGAGTCGAATCCTGGTAGGCGATAGTCAGTTCACGAGCACGAGCTTTCCCTTGACCTCCCGCGAGCCCATTCGCGCATAGGCTGCCTTGAGTTCCGACATCGGCATCGTGCGGTCGATCACGGGCTTGATCTTGCCTTGACCGTACCACTTCGCCAATTCCGCCATCATCTGCGCATTGGCCTTGGGTTCGCGCCTTGCGAAATCGCCCCAGAACACGCCGACCACGGAGGCCCCTTTGAGCAGCATCAAATTCAATGGCAAGGACGGGATCGGCCCCGCGGCGAAACCCACCACCAGATAGCGCCCGCGCCAGCCGATCGAGCGGAAAGCAGGTTCGGCGAATTCGCCGCCGACGGGGTCGTAGATGACATCTGGCCCTTTGCCTTCAGTCGCTGCCTTGACAGCATCGCGGAAGCCATTAGGCAGCGCGTGCGTGGTGTAGTTGATCGCGAGGTCGGCGCCGATGGATTTGCAGAGTTCGCACTTTTCATCGGTGGACGCGGCGGCGATCACTTTTGCACCCGCGGCCTTTGCAATCTGGACTGCAGCAGTGCCGACGCCCCCAGCGGCGCCGAGCACCAGAACGGTTTCTCCGGCCTTGAGTTGGGCGCGGTCCATCAATGCGTGCCACGAGGTCGCGTAAATCATGATGAAAGCGGCCGCATCGACATGCCCGAAACCTTCCGGCAGCGGCATGCAAAGCGCGGCGGGCGCAATGGTGTGCGTTCCAAAGCCGCCGGTGCCTGAAAGGCAGGCAACATTCTGGCCGGGCTGGAGATGGCTCACACCTTCGCCGACGGCTGCAACGACGCCCGCATATTCCGAACCTGGAACGAAGGGCAGTGGCGGCTTCATCTGATATTTGTTCTGGACGATGAGCAGGTCCGGGAAGTTCAGGCTCGCGGCCTTGATCTCGATGAGGACTTGGCCCGGACCAGGGGCGGGCGTTGGAAGTTCCTTCCAGGCCAGCGCGTCGACGCCGACCGGATCTTCGCAGAGCCATGCGTGCATGCTTGTGTCTCCTTTTTCGATGGGGCAGGGGGGAGGGGTTTCGGTCATGATAGGCGGGGCGGCTGGCGGGCATTGTCCCTGCCGTGACGTACCCGCCGCCTACAATCGCGCGCACTGACAGATGCCATGAAGATACTTATTTCGAACGACGACGGTTTCCAGGCGCCCGGCATTGTTGCGTTGCACGACGCGCTGAAGGATGTGGCCGAGGTGGAGGTGGTCGCGCCGGAGCACAACAACAGCGCGAAGTCGAATGCGCTGACGCTGGCCGCGCCGCTGTACGTGCATTCCGCGCAGAACGGCTTTCGTTACGTGACGGGCACGCCAGCCGATTGCGTTCACATCGCGCTCAAAGGTTTGCTTGGCTACCGCCCTGACCTTGTCGTCTCGGGCATCAACAACGGCGCCAACATGGGGGACGACACGATCTACTCGGGCACTGTGGGCGCAGCCATGGAGGCGTACCTTTTCGGCATTCCCGCGATTGCGTTCTCGCAAATCGAAAAGGGGTGGGCGCATGTGGATGCGGCGGCGCGTGTCGCGCGTAGACTGGTCGAGCAGATCGAGCGCGAACGCATGCTCGAAGGGGCCGCGTTCCTGCTTAACGTGAACGTGCCGAATCGACCTTTCGATGAGTTGAGGCCGGTCAAGGTGTGCCGGTTGGGGCGTCGCCATGCCGCGGAGAAGGTCATCACGCAGGATAGCCCGCGGGGCGACACCATGTATTGGATTGCCGGCGCGGGCAGCGCGAAGGACAGCAGCGAGGGCACGGATTTTCATGCGACCGCGGCGGGCCACGTCTCTTTGACGCCATTGCAGATCGATCTCACGGATCACGCCAATCTCGGCGAATGGCGCGACACGGTAGCCCGGTTGAGCGAGCCATCCTGAGATGGCGAGTCAGCGTCCGGGATTTCCGGTGCGGCTGACGCCCACGGCGTCTGCTGCGGCGCGCGGGCGAATGCCAGCCGCGCCCACGAAGCCGCTGGTGACCAGTGCGCCGTCGATGGCCTCGGAGGCCGTACGTGCACGCATGGTTCAAAGGCTCGCCGCTCAGGGGATCCTGGATGGGCGCGTGCTGCGTGCGATGGGCGCGGTCGAGCGTCATCTGTTCGTTGACAGCGCCTTGGTCAACCAGGCCTACGAAGACACGAGCCTCCCGATCGGACTTGGACAGACGATATCGAAGCCGAGCGTCGTGGCGCGCATGATCGAACTTCTTCTCGCGGCGCCTGCACTGGCGGGCAAGCCGGGCGATCGGCTTGGGCGCGTGCTCGAGATCGGCACGGGCTGCGCCTATCAGGCTGCCGTGCTGAGTCATGTCGCTTCCGAGGTCTACAGCATCGAACGATTGCGCGGCCTGCACGAGCGGGCGCGGGCGAATCTTCGGCCGTTCCGCCTTGCAACGGTTCATCTATTGCTGGGTGACGGGATGATCGGCTTCGCCAAGGGCGCTCCGTACGCCGGCATCATCGCCGCGGCGGGCGGCGAAGCCGTGCCGCAGGCTTGGATCGACCAGCTCGCGGTGGGCGGACGCATCGTTGCGCCGACGCATTCGGCGAGCGGGGGGCAGACCCTGGTCGTCATCGACAAAACCGCGCGCGGACTGGAGCGGCTCATTCTTGAGGCCGTTCACTTTGTCCCCCTAAAATCAGGAATCGCTTGAAGGAAGAACACATGCAGGGTATTGGCAATCGGAGCTGGCTCGCCGGCGTGATGCTGGCGTTGACACTCGTGATTGCGGGATGCGGTGCGCCGCGCGGCCCCGTTCCCGTCGAGGACCGTGGCACGATGGCGCGGGCGCCGGCTGCCGTACCGGCGGCGCCGGGCCAGTCGCCCATCACCACCGATGCCTCCGGCAAGCCATTGCCCGGGATCGAGAACTACGGGAAGCCTGGCTACTACGCAGTCCGCCCTGGCGATACGATCCGCCGCATCGGTACCGAGACCGGCCAGAACTGGCGTGACATCGCCCGCTGGAACAATCTGGAGAATCCGGATGTGATCGAGGTCGGGCAGGTCCTGCGCGTGGTCCCTCCCGTTGGCGCCACCGCCGCTGTCGCACCAACAGCGAGTGCCACCGAGCCCGCCACCGGCGTGGTGACGCGTCCGGTGACGCAGACGACCGTGGCGCCCGCCACTGCAGCGGCTACTGCGCCAGCCTCGGCCGCAAGTGCGACGGCCAAGCCGACACCGCCCGTGGCCACCTCATCCGCTCCGCCGGCGGCCGCATCGGGGGATGAGGACGTGGGATGGATCTGGCCTGCGCAAGGCTCCTTGATTGCAGGCTTCGACGAGGCCAAGAACAAGGGGCTCGACATTGCCGGCAAGGCGGGTGATTCAGTGCTTGCCGCGGCCGATGGACGCGTGGTCTATGCTGGCGCGGGACTGCGCGGCTACGGCAACCTGATCATCTTGAAGCACAACAACACCTATCTCACAGCGTACGCGCACAACCGCACGCTGCTGGTGAAGGAAGACCAATCCGTGCAGAAGGGGCAAAAGATTGCCGAGATGGGCAACAGCGACGCCGATCGAGTGAAGCTGCACTTCGAGATCCGCCGCCAAGGCAAGCCGGTCGATCCGGCCCGCTATCTGCCCGCGCGCTAGTGCGCTGATGCCATGGCTGCCGCTCGCCCCCGTCGCACCTCGCTTGTGCGGCGCGTGGTGGGCAATGGGGGCGCACCGGCATTCAATTCCGCCGCGCGGGCGGCGGCGTCCGCAGGCCCGGCGTCGGATACGCCGGTCGATCGGATCGACGAAGATTTCTTTCGCGAACATTCCCGCGATGCGATTCCGCCTGAACTCGCCGCCGAGGGCGGCGATTCGCTGACGCTTTACCTGCGCGAGATTCGCCGCACGCAACTCTTCACGCCGGATCAGGAGTACCGCACCGCTTGTGCCGCGCGCGGCGGCGACTTTGCGGCACGGCAATCGATGATCGAGCACAACCTGCGGTTGGTTGTGAATATCGCCAAGGGCTATCTTGGACGAGGCGTGCCGCTGGCGGATCTGATCGAGGAAGGCAACCTGGGCTTGATGCATGCGATCAACAAGTTCGAGCCAGAGCGAGGCTTTCGTTTTTCCACCTACGCCACCTGGTGGATCCGCCAATCCATCGAGCGCGCCGCGATGATGCAGGCCCGCACGATCCGGCTGCCGGTGCACGTGGTTCGCGAGTTGCAGCAGGTAATGCGTGCGCGTCGGGCGCTCGAAGGCGACCAGGACTTCATGGCGAGTCGGCCTGATGGTGTGCGCGTCGAGGATGTGGCCGCGTTTCTGGAGCGTGAGGTCCAGGAGGTCGCGGAATTGATGGCGCTCGCGGAGGCACCGCGCTCGCTCGACGCGGGTGGGGAGCGCGGCGACGAAAGCTTCACCCTGGCCGACACGGTGGCTTCGGATGACGAGGGCGCCGACCCAACGGGCGTCACGCAGACGCACGAGGTGGAGAAGCTCCTCGAACAGTGGATTCTTGTCCTTAACGAGCGTGAGCGCGAAGTGCTTGAAGGCCGCTATGGACTGCACGATCGTGATCCGGAAACATTGGAGGTGCTGAGCGTGCGTCTGGGCCTCACGCGGGAGCGAGTGCGGCAGATCCAGAACGAGGCACTGGCCAAGATGCGACGCCAGCTGGCCCGTGCTGGCGTGGGACGCGACGCGCTCCTGTAGCCGCATCGGGATCCGGGGCCCCTCCGCCCCTGAGACAATCGAGGCATGATGGATACCACAGAGAAGAAGGATGCGCGGTCATCCCAGGATGATGAATGGCTGAAGGTCGAGTCGCTAGACCTCGACGCGCAAGGCGTCGCGCACAAGGCCGATGGCATGGTGGTCTTCATCGAGGGCGCGCTGCCCTTCGAGGAAGTGCAGTTCAACGTGCATCGGAAGAAGAACAACTGGGAGCAGGGCACGGTCACCCACATCGGCCGCGAATCTTCGCAGCGCGTTCGTCCCGGGTGTCCGCATTTCGGCTTGCACGCCGGGGCGTGCGGCGGATGCAAGATGCAGCATCTGGACGCGGCGGCTCAGGTTGCAGTGAAGCAGCGAGCGCTCGAAGACAACCTCTGGCACCTCGGCAAGGTGCGTCCGGAGAACATGATGCGGCCGCTGGAAGGGCCGGCTTGGCACTACCGGTATCGCGCCCGTCTTTCCGTGCGACATGTCGTCAAGAAGGGAACGGTGCTGATCGGCTTCCACGAGCGCAAGAGCCGCTACCTGGCGGACATGAAAGTGTGCCCGATCCTGCCCGCACAGGTCAGCGACATGCTGATGCCGCTGCGCGAACTCATCGGATCGATGGATGCACGGGAGACTTGCCCACAGATCGAACTGGCGTGCGGCGATGCGACGAGCGGCGACGGCCTGGGTGTGATCGCCCTGGTGCTGAGGCATCTGGAGCCGCTTTCAACCGCGGACGTCAAGCGGCTAAAAGCCTTTGCCTCCGAGCATGAGGGCGTGCAATGGTGGCTTCAGGCCAAGGGGCCCGAAACGGTCAAGTTGCTGGAGCAGGGCGGCCCGCTCCTTTCTTATAGGCTGCCCGAGTTCGGGGTCACGATGCCTTTCAGGCCCACGGATTTCACCCAGGTGAATCCTCATATCAACCGCATCTTGGTAGGGCGTGCGATGCGTTTGCTCGATGTGCAGGCACACGAACGGGTGATCGACTGGTTCTGCGGACTCGGCAACTTCACCCTGCCTCTCGCGAGCAGCGCACGTGAGGTACTTGGCATCGAGGGCAGCGACACCTTGGTGGCACGTGCCACGGAGAACTACGTTCGGAACCAGCCAGCGGTGATGGGGCGCCGCGCGTTGGCCGCGACGCGCTTCGTCTCGCGCAACCTGTTCGAGATGACGTCCGAACTGCTGATGGCGGACGGCAAGGCCGACAAGTGGCTGGTCGATCCGCCGCGTGAAGGTGCGTTCGCGTTGTCGAAGGCCTTGGCGGACCTTCATCAGCAGGGGGGCACGACCGAGGATGGCTGGACGCCGCCGAAGCGCATCGTATATGTGAGTTGCAATCCTTCGACGCTTGCACGAGACGCGGGGCTCCTGGTGCATCAGGCTGGCTATCGCTGCACGCGTGCGGGCGTAGTCAACATGTTCCCGCACACCGCGCACGTTGAATCGATCGCCGTATTTGATCGGCCATGAAGAAAGGGCCCGAGACGGGCCCTTTTTCCTGGTGGCTGCGGAGGGACTCAGTCGCGCTCGCCGCCGAAGATGCCGAGCAAGGCCAGGAGGCTTTGGAACACATTGATCAGATCCAGGTAAAGGGCCAGCGTCGCGGTGATGTAGTTGGTCTCGCCGCCGTCCATGATCTGCTTCAGGTCATAGAGCATGAAGGCCGAGAAGATGCCGATCGCTGCAACCGAGACGGCCATCATTCCGGCGCTGGAGCCAATGAAGACGTTGATGATTGCGCCGAACATCAGCACCATTGCACCGACGAACAGCCACTTGCCCATCGCCGACAAGTCACGCTTGATGACGGTGGCAAGCGAGGCCATCACGAAGAACACACCAGCCGTACCGCCGAAGGCGGTCATGATCAGTTCGGAGCCGTTCTTGAAACCGAGCACCATGGCGATGAGCCGCGAGAGCATGAGGCCCATGAAGAAAGTGAAGCCGAGCAGCACTGGCACGCCGGCGGCCGAGTTCTTCGTCTTCTCGATCGCGAACATGAAGCCGAAGGCGCCACCAAGGAAGACGACAAGGCCCAGGCCACCGGTCAGCGAGCGCGTAATGCCGGTTGAGACGCCGAGCCACGCGCCGAGGACGGTGGGCAACATGCTCAGCGCGAGCAGCCAGTAGGTATTGCGCAGGACGCGCTGGCGTTCTGCCTGCGGCAGGGTCTGGCTGTAGTCGACGGAAGTATCGAGGGTGTTGACGGGGTCGTTCATTGCTGAAACTCCTGTGATTGCTGCACGGCAGCAGTTGGGGGCATTCTAGGACGCCGCAACAGGGCGGCGGAAGAAAGACCCGCTTCCAGATGTTCTTGGGCAGCGGGTGTCGCCGAATGCGGGCGCTATGCTTCGGGATTACGCAACTTTCCTCAATGACCATGAAGACCAAGTCCTACCTCGAACTCGACGACGTGAAAGCGATCGCCGCCGCCGCCGAGGCTGAAGCGCTCAAGAACAACTGGGCGGTGACCATCGCCATCGCCGACGATGCAGGCCATCTGCTCTGGCTGCAGCGACTGGACGGTGCGGCGGCTCTTTCGTCGCACATCGCACCCGCCAAGGCGCATACCGCGGCACTGGGGCGCCGCGAAAGCAAGACCTATGAAGACATGATCAACGGTGGCCGCACGGCGTTCCTGACTGCCCCTGCCGTGGACGGCCTGCTGGAGGGTGGCGTGCCGATCGTGAAGGACGGCCAGGTGATCGGCGCCGTGGGCGTAAGTGGGGTGAAGTCGAATGAAGATGCCCAGATCGCCAAGGCCGGCATCGCTGTGCTCGGCATTTGAGCGCGGGCTCTTGAAAACAAAATGCCGGCGAAGAGCCGGCATTTTTCATGATCTCAAGGCGGAAAAAAAGCTTGGCTAGTCGGCGAACCGTTGGCTAGCAAAAAACGACCCTTTGGAGATGAGTCTCCTCGAGTCGCCCCACGATGAAACTTGCGCGAGAGGCGTGCGGGTCCTTATTTGGTCAGGATCAGCTTGCCGAGTTTGGTGGCCTGCAGCCGGTACAGTGAGCCGTTGTGCATGATGCCGACAGTCTTGCTTCCCTTCAGCAGTTCCGTGCTTTCCAGAAGGGCGGACGGACGATTGGCGTCCACCACGTGACGACCGCCGCCAGCGTGGTCGAGCGAAGGGCTCCGGACAGTGAACGCGTTGGAGGTAGCCTGCATTTTGAAATCCCTTATCGAAGCGATGACTGAATGATAATGATTCGCAATAAAAAGTCAATCCAGCCGATAAGTTTTTTCTCCCACGCGTTCGCTGCTACTTAGCGTCCGGTTCGGTAATGAAGCCGATCTTGCGCACACCGGCTTCGCGAGCCGCAGACATGGCTTGGGCCACGCGCTCGTAACGCACCGCCTTGTCGCCGCGGATGTGAAGTTCCGGTTGCGGATCCTTGGCTGCTTCCGCTGCGAGGCGAGTCCTCAACTCAGCGTCTTCGATCTTCTGTTCATTCCAGTAGTAGCTGCCGTCCGCCGCCACGCTGAACAGAATGTTCTGCGGCTTTGTCTGCTCCGGTTCGCTGCTCGCGCGGGGCAGATCGATGTTCACCGCGTGTTTCATCACCGGCACGGTGATGATGAAGATGATCAGGAGCACCAACATGACGTCAACCAGCGGCGTCATGTTGATCTCGTTCATCACTTCATCCGGCTCGTCCTGGGTTCCGAAGGCCATGATGTTCAGCCTTTCTTGAGCGGCACGACCGTGGCTTCGACGCTTCCGCTCTGGACGCGCGCACCGGTCACGAAGTACGCATGCAGATCGTGCGCGAAGCTGTTGAGCTTGGTCAGCACAAACTTGTTGCCGCGCACCAGGGCGTTGTAACCGAGTACTGCCGGAATGGCGACAGCGAGACCGAGCGCTGTCATGATCAGCGCTTCGCCGATGGGACCCGCGACCTTGTCGATCGTCGCTTGGCCGGCCGTGCCAATGCTCATCAGCGCGTGATAGATGCCCCAGACCGTGCCGAACAGCCCGATGAAGGGCGCAGTGGATCCAACTGAAGCGAGGATGGCCAGGCCCGTCTGCAAGCGCGCGGTGAATTCGTCGATTCCGTTGCGCAGTGCACGGGTGATCCAGTCGCTGACATCCAGGGCGTCATGCAAGTGTGCTTTGGTGTTGCGGTGGTGAGCCGCAGCTTCCCGCCCTTCCAGCGCGAGCACCCGGAACGGGTTGGCCGGATCCTTGCCGAGTTTGTTCAGCGCAGTGGCGAAGTCTTCGCTGTGCCAGAAATCCGCTGAGTGTTTCGCGAGGCGCTTGTACTTGATGACGTCGATCGCCTTGATGAGGATCACGATCCACGACGCGAGCGACATGCCGATCAGCAGAGCGGCGACGGCCTTGGTGACAAAGTCACCCTGATGCCAGACGTTCATCAGGCCAAATTGGGAATCCATACGAAGCTACTCCAGAAATTAATTGAGAACCCAGTTGATCGGTACGTTGAATTCCATCGGTTCAACCACCCCATTTCGCTTGCCTGGCACGTAACGCCAACTCATCACGGCCGTACGTGCCGCCTCGTCCAGGCGCTCATAGCCGCTTGAGGTCCGGATGCTGGCCTGTTTGGGAAGGCCGTCCACGCCGATGAGAACGCGGACCACTGTCTTGCCTTGTTCACCAAGGCGCTTGCTCATGGCAGGGTACACAGGCTTTGGGTTTTGCAGGTAGTCGGCGTCGCTCGACGGTAGTTGCACCGACGGGGGCGCCGGTGGTGCGGGCGGCGGTGCGGGTGGGGCCGGGGGCGCCGGCGGCGCGATAGGCGCCGGAGGGGGTGGGGGCTCGGCGCTTCCCGTTGGCGCGTTGGGCGCCGGCGTGGGCTTCGGTTCCCGGATCGCCTGCGGCCGTGGTGGCGGAGGCGTCTTGGTGATCTCCCGTTTGGGCTGCGGTGGAGGTGGCGGGGGCGGTGGCAATTCCTTGGGCTTCGGCGGCTCGATGAATTCGCTCAGGATCTCGACAGGGATGACGACTTCCGCAGCACGACGGAGCAAGCCGCTTTGCAGTGCCCAGAGCGCAGCGACGTGGAACAACACTACGCCGCTGGCGATGACGGCGTTGCGCGAAAGGCCGAGGGCTGAAGTAGGGGAGGAGGAGAAGCGGTCGGACACGATCAAAATTCGAGTGCGGGTCCTTCAAAAGGTGCCCGGATGCAGCAGAACCGCTACTTGCTTACTTGCGAAAAATCCACCAAACAGAGCCGGTGACGAAGATCAAGCTGCCGCCGAGTGCCGAGAGGAGTTCCATGCTTTGCTTTCCTGGATGGAGTTGGCAAGCTGGATCGTCCTCGGCCCTGATTCGCAATGAAGCGCGGCGACCGGATGCGAGGCGCTGCACTGCGCGACCACATCGCGTGCGCAACCTTCGCACTGGCCGCATTGGGTGGCTACGCCAAGTTCAAACTGCACTTCGTCGAAAGTCATGCCCGCGCGCGCATGACGGGCGATTTCACGGTCAGAGACTCGGCGGCAGACGCAGACGATCATGGCGGTGAGAGCGGCTTGGCTGGCTGTTGGATAGGGCTCGATTATAAATACGAATTCTTCGCATTTGCAATAACTATCGAGTCCTTCTGGACGGCTAGACCTCTGACCAGTTGCGCAACAGATTGTGATAGTGCCCGGTCAGGGCCACGGTCTCCTCGCACTCCCCGAGACGGGCTCGCAGCTTCACGATGGTTTGATCGAGTTCGAAGAGCATGCCCCGGCGCTGGTCGTCTCGCACCATGCTTTGAAGCCAGAAAAAAGAGCACACCCGGGCGCCGCGGGTCACCGGCTGGACCCTGTGCAGGCTGCTGGACGGATAGAGAATCAGGTCGCCCGCCGGCAGCTTGACCTCGTGGGTGCCGTAGGTGTCGACCACTTCCAGTTCCCCACCTTCGTAGTCCTCGGGTTCGCACAGGAATAGCGTGCAGGAAAGGTCGGTTCGCAACTGTTGTCCCGTGCCCGGAAGGGATCTCACCGAGCCGTCGACATGAAGCCCGTAGTGCTCGCCGCCTTCATAGCGGTTGAAGAGCGGGGGCACGAAGCGCAGGGGCAGGGCAGCGGAGAAGAACAGCGGGTGCCCGGCAAGCGCGCCAAGAATCGTCTTCCCGAGTTCGAGGCCAACGGTTGAATGCTCCGGCAACTGCCGGTTGCGCTTTACCAGCGCGCCTTGCTCGCCGACAGTCTCGCGGCCGTCGATCCAGTCCGCCGCATCAAGGTGCGCACGCAGCTCGCGCACCTGTTTCGTGTCCAGTACACGCGGTACATGCAGCATCATCTTGCGAAACCCTTCCAAAGAGAAAGCCCCGGCCGCGAGGCCGGGGCTCGAGTGTCGCACCGGCGAGCGGGGCGGCGTTTGGCGCGTTCAGAACGCGAAGTTGGCGGTGATGCGGCCGGAGCGCGGTGCGCCCGGGATATAGCGGTACCCGCTCTTGTTGATGGAGGCCACGTATTCCTTGTCGAGGAGGTTGAAGATGTTCAATTGGATTTCGACGTTCTTGCTGACCTTGTAAGACGCCATGGCGTCGACGACCCAGTAGGCCTCGGTGAACGCTGGTGTCCCGACGGCGCCGTCCGTTCCGCGGCTGAGCTTGCCGTTGTAGCGCGCACCGCCGCCGATCGTCAGCCCGAAGGGAAACTCGTAGGTCGTCCAGGTCGTGAAGGCGTTCTTGGGCGTGTAGACCAGAACCGAAGAGCCGTCGGCGGCCACGCTCGGGCCGTTCAGGACCTTGGTGTCCATCGTCGTAAATCCAGCGCTCACCCCCCAGTGTTGGGTGATGGCGCCCGACACGCCTAGCTCGACGCCCTGCACGCGCTTCTTGCCGGTCTGGATGAAATTAGCGGCATTGGTTGGATCGGCGATCACTTCATTGCTGACGTCGGTGCGGTAGAGCGCCGCGGTGAGCGCAAGGCGATTGTTCAGTACATCCCACTTCGTGCCGACTTCGGCCGTCTTCGCCTTTTGCGGATCGAAGTCGACGCGACCTGCGTTGTTGCCGGTGCCGCCTGCCGCCAGGGAGAAGTTGGAGCCGCCCGGCGGCTGGGCTGCCGTCCCGTACGCGGCGTAGATGCTGCCATTCTGCGCGGGCTTGTAGACGACGCCCAGCTTGCCGCTGATCAACCCGTCGGACAAGGAAAGATTGGTCGCCGCGACGGTGCGGGTCTGCGTGGCGCCAACCGATGCGAGCGTCAGAGCGGTGGATTGGAAGTCCGTGCTGTAGTGGTCATAGCGCAATCCGCCGGTGATCTGCCATTGCTGGTTGAGCTTGATGGTGTCGAAGACATAGATGCCCACGGTGTCTGTCGTACCTTCGGACCCGGTGCCGTTCGGGATCCGGTTGTAACCCGACACGTAGGGATTCGGCGCATAGAGATTTGCCGCGGGCCAGGAGCCGGCCGGCGCATAGGTGGTTCCGACGCTCGCGAAGCCGGCGCCGTAGAAATTGTTGCTGCGTTGCGTTTCGCGGATCAGTTCGAGGCCGGTGTTCAGCGAGTGGCTCACGCTGCCCGTGTCGAACTTGGCGGACACGTTCGTCTGGTTGACGAAGATCGTGTTTTCCTGGTCCTTGTTGGTTGGCAGGTTGCGCGTCACCGTCCAGGTGCTCGGATTGCCCGCCATCGGCGTGTTGATGAAGCCGGAGTTCGCCGCCGGCGTCGCGCCTGTCGCGGTCAGCCCGCCGAGCATGAACGCCGTCAGCATGTAGTCCTGCGAGGTCTTGCCGTAGCGCGTCGTGTTGCGCAGCGTCAGGTTGGGCGTGAAGTCGTGCTCGAAGCGGGCGGTGAACATGTCCGCGGTCACGTTGTCGAAATCGGAACTCGTTCCGTAGAAGTTCTTCGGATCCACGGGCGAAGCCGAGTCGAGGAAGCTGCGGCGCCTCGCACCGAGCGCCAGCGGGTCCGGATTCGTGTAGCCCGGCAGCCCGATGGTCGGCACACCGCCGTCCGGGATGTTGTTCTGCTTGACGTGCAGGAGGTCGAAATACATCCGCGTCGGCGTATTCAGCCCCAGCGCTATGGACGGCGCGATGGCGGTGCGCTTGTTCTCGATGAAGTCGCGGCCGTCGACGCCGGAATCTTGTGCCACGGCATTCAGGCGGAACGCGGTACCCGATCCGTCCGGACCGCTGATGACCTTGTTCCAGTCGATGCTGCCGCGCTTGTAGCTGGACGTGCCGAAACCGAGCGAACCTGAGAAGCTGTCCTCGAGACGTGGCTTCTTTGTGATCAGGTTGATGTAGCCGGTCGGCGAGGTGCGGCCGACGTCCGTGCCGGACGGTCCCTTGACTACCTCGACCTGCTCGATGTTGAAGGTGTCGCGCGAAATTGAGCCTAGGTCGCGGATTCCGTCGACGAAGATGCTGCTGGAGCTGTCGAAGCCGCGCATGAACACCGAGTCCCCGGTGTTCGTATTGCCGTTTTCGCCGAGGAAGAAGGTGCTCACGCCGGGCGTGTTGCGCAACGCCTCGGTCAGCGTCGTCGCGCCTTGCTCCCGGATGATCTGCTCGCGGATCACCGAGATGGTCTGCGGGGTGTCGACGAGAGGCGCCGTGAACTTCGGATTGGCGGAGTTGTCGACCTTGTAGTCGGCGGCGGCTGCGTCTTCGACGCGCACTTCCTTGAGGGTGTTGGTCGTGGTCTGCGCCGAGACGGGGAGCGTCAGCGCAAACAGCGTGGCGGCAGCGGCGCTGCCAAAGGGCGGAAGTGCACGCGCGACAACGTGCTTGCGGCTCTTGATGTGGGCCATGGAAGGTTCTCCGGAAAGGACTGCGTGTGAGAACTCGACTGGCGGGTCCCGGGGGGCATGCTGCGGAGCACGCCGGGATTGGCTGGGTGAGCTGAGTCGCGGAAGGCGCGAGTTCGCCAGAGATGATAATGAATCGCAATACGTTTGTTAACGTCCCGTTCAGATTGTTGTGAAACTTCTTAGATTTGTTGCTTGTAGACAACTCGTTGCTTGAAACGGGTAGCTTTCAGTAGACATCTCTGCGATAGCGGCCTGTTGCAGCGAGTTCGTGCAGAACGGCGTCCCCCGCGATCTGTCGCAGCGCCCCATCTACCCCTGATGCCATGCCCTGAAGGCTCCCGCACACATAGATTGCGGCGCCGCGATCTATCCATCCCATCAGTTCCGCTGCCACTTGCAGCAGGCGATGCTGCACATAGCGCCGCTCCGGCTGATCACGCGAGAACACCGTGTCGACCCGGCGCAGCACCCCGGAAGCTTGCCACGCCTCGATCTCGCCGCGGTAGAGGAAATCGTGCTGTTCGTTGCGTTCACCGAAGATCAGCCAGTTGTTGTGCTGCCCTGCGACGTCGCGGGCGCGCAAGTGGCCGCGCAGGCCGGCGAGTCCGGTGCCGTTGCCGATCAGGATCAGGGGGCGCTCGTCGTTGCCGTCGAGGCGGAAATTGCGGTGTGGACGCAGGCGCAGCGCCACCGTGTCGCCCACGGCCAGCGTCGATGTCAGCAGCCCGGAGGCGGCGCCCAGGCTTCCGTCCGGGTGCTGTTCCTGCCGCACAAGCAACTGCAATTCGCCATCAGCAGGAATGGATGCGATCGAATAGTCGCGCGGCCGGCCAGGATCCGCCACGACTGTGACCTGTGCCAGATCGCCCGAGGCCCAGTCCGGGGCATGACCCGCCGGCGGAGCAAAAGCGAGGTGGAATACGGGTGCGCCGGCGCTTCCCTCGTTGAGCTGTCTGCGAGCAGTCAAGCGCCACGGGAGCGCTGCAGGCGGCACGCTTTCCGGACTTGTCTCGATGCTTGCGAAGCGCGCGCGCCAGGCTGCAAGCGCTTCTGGCGCTCCGTTGTCGACTTCAATGCGTTCGAAGGTGCGTCGAGCGCCGTTCGATCTCAACCATTCGTCCAGCGTCCGGCCGAAGCCACAGAATTTCGCGTACTGGCGGTCGCCCATCGCCAGTACCGCGTACCGCAGCGAGGCAAGGTCGACTTTCAGTCCCATCACCTCTTCCGCGAACACGCTCGCACCGTCAGGCGCGTCACCTTCGCCGTAGGTGCTTGCGATGAAATAGGCCTCCGGCGCTTGGCGCAGCGTTTCCGCGCTGGCTTCGTTGAGTGACATCACCCGCACCGGCCTGCCGTCCTGGTGAAGCCAATCGGCGGTTTGCCAAGCCAGGTTTTCTGCCTGGCCGGTCTGGCTCGCGAACAGAACCAGGGCGGGTTGCTCGTCACCGTTGCCGGCCAGCGCGGCCGAGGCGCGTGCCGCCGACGCATGGTGCGCCCGCTCGCGCCAGTAGACGCCAAGGCAAAGCGCCGCATAGGCGAGCAGGGTGGCGCCGGCGGCCAGCCCACGCAAGATGGAATCGGTCATCCGGCGAGCGTCGTCCAGGCATCGCTGAGACGCGTTCGGTGTCGCCCGTTCTCGCGGCGCACGAACACCGCCGCGATGCCGCGGTCCTGCGCGAAGGCAAACCCATCTTCGGGGCCCAGCACGGTCAGCACGGTGGCCAGCGCGTCGGCATGCATGCATTGCGAATGCACGACGGTCACTGACGTCAGCGTGTGCTGTACTGATTCGCCGCTTCGAGGATCGATGGTGTGCGACCAGCGGCGTCCGCCGTGCTCGTGCGCGTGCCATCGGTCCCCGGAGGTCGCGACAGCCATGTCGGCGAGTCCGAGCGCGATACCTTCGTCCCTCGCCGATTCCACGCGAACTTGCCAGGGCTGCCCGCCCGGCCGGCGGCCGGCGCCCCGCAGTTCCCCTCCGACTTCGATAAGAAAATCGCGCAATCCAAGCCGCTGCAGTGCGGCGGCGACATGGTCGACCGCGAAGCCCTTGGCGATGCCGGAGAGGTCCAGCCATACGCCGCCGGGTTGCATCAGTGTCCTCTGCCGGGCATCGAATGCCAGCCGCTTCCATCCAACACGCCGATGCGCGGCAGCAAGCGCGGCCGGGGAGGGCGCCGTGGCCACGGCTTTCGCGTGCGCGCCGAAGCCCCACAGCGCCACCAGAGGCCCGATCGTCGGGTCGATTGCACCGCCGCTGGCCGATGCCCAATTCAACGCGCAGTCAAGCACCTCGGCGAACTCCGGCCCCAGCGCGTGGGCCGTGCCCGCCGCGGCGCGATTGAAGCGGCTGATCTCCGACTCGGCTTCCCAGGTGCTCATCTGCCCGACGACCTGGTCCAGCGCCATCCGGACGCTCGATGCCACAAGCTCCAGCGGGAGCATCGAGGGGTTGCAGAGCCTGAGCGTCCAAGTCGTTCCCATGCTCCTGCCTGCGAGGGACTGGAGACTGGAGGGATCTGCCGCGCGAGGCACGGCCGTGTTCGCGTAGCCTCCCGCGCGCCAGACAGCGAAGGAAGGCCGTGCCGCTGGCGAATCCATCGGCAGGCTCAGGGCATCACCTCCAGCGTGGCGGCGTAGCTCAGCCTGCGCTCCTTGGCCTGTGGCACGGATGTCTTGCCATCCTTGGCGCTGACTTCCAGCCAGTACATGCCGGCCTGAGGCCAGGTCACGCTGAACTGGCCCTTGCCGTCGGTCTTCGTCGTGATTTCGTCGACCTTGTCGCGATAGCGCGTGTTGCCCGGCGTCACGGTCACTTCCAGATCCTTCGCGGGCTGGCCGTCGATCTGCAGCACGAAGCTCGCCTTCTCGCCCTTCACCAAGTCCGTCGGGTTGGTGCTGGCGACCAGCTCCAGGCCCCGGCCGCTCGGTCGAAGCGCGCTGGGCTTGCCCACCGTCACGAAGGTCTCGATCCGTCCTGCCGACTGCGTAACCTCGACCTCCTGGGCGTCCGCGGGAATCTGCCCGGCGATGGTCTCGGGCGTGCCGCGTGCGCGCTTGGTCTGGCCCGTGGCCTTGTCTTTCCAGCGTGCGAAGATGCCCTCGTTCAGCACGGCGACCCGGTAGGTACCCGGTTGGGCGAGGTTCAGGTCGAACACGCTGCGCAGCTTGCCCTTGTGGACGTTCTCCGCCTTCACGGCGCTGCCGTCCGGTGCCGTCACCGAGAGGTTGTCGAGGCCCAGCGGGTTGTGATTGAAGAAGAACAAGTCATTGGATACCGCGGCGTCCACCGTGATCCAGTCCCCCTTGGAAAGCACGGTGCTCGAAGGCAGGAGCCAGACGTTGTGCGCCTGGACGGCCGTCGCGGAGGCGGCCAGAGCGAGAACGAGCGCAGCGCAGCGGAGGGTATTCTTCATGATGAGACTTGACGAAAGGATGGAAAAAATCAGGGCTTGAGTTCGAGCTTGACTTCGCCAAGCTCGCTACTGCCGGCTGTCTGGGGTTGCTCCGGCTGCGTCGGCGGCCACTGGAAGGGGATGCTCACGATCTCGCGGCCGCCCACTTCGCGCGCGGCCTCGACATAGAGCTTGTAGGCACCGGGCGCCAGCTTGGGCAACGCGACCGAGCCTTCGGTGAAACTGATCTGATGCTTGCCCGCGGGACGCGTCGCGCTGCTGATGCCGTCCACGGGCATCTGCAGTTCGCGCCCGGTGCGGCGCCACCATTGGCGCATGTCCTTGAGCCACTTGGTGCCTTCGCCTTCCGAATTGCCTTTGTTCTTGACGTCGTACCAGACGGCGAGCGTCGTCGCCACCGACTGGTCGGCCCGCTCGATCCAGGCCGCGACATAGGGGCGGTGGTATTCGGCGACGGTGAGCCTTGGAACTTCAATGCTGAGCGTTAGTCCGGCCGCAAAGGCCGGGGCACCGAACAGCGCCGCAAGGGCGAGGGAATAGCGAACGTGCACGGAGAAACCTCTTTCCTGGATCAATGAATGAACAGCAACGCGAGCAGCACCGGGATGACCAGGCCCATCCCGACCATCGGCCAGGTGAAGGGCCGGTTGCCGGCGTGCATCTTGAGAATAAAAAGGCCGGTGACCGAGAACACCAGCGCGGCTGCCGCGAAGACGTCGATGAACCAGCTCCATGCCGCCCCGGTGTTGCGGCCCTTGTGCAGATCGTTGAAATAGGAGAGCCAGCCGCGGTCGGTGCGCTCATACTCGACCTCCCCGTCGGCGAGGTTCAAACGCAGCCAGGCGTCGCCGCCTGGGCGGGGAAGTGAGAGGTAGATCTCGTCGTCGGACCACTCCGCTTCACGGCCGGCTGTGTCGATGCCCCATTGCTTCTGGAGCCATGCCTGCAGGTCGGGAGGTAACTCGGCCTTGCCCCTGCGCGCCTTCGCGGCGGGCACCTGCTGCCCAAGACGGGCCTTCAGTGCTGCTTCGATGGTGCCAGTCTGGCTGATGACTTTGGGCTTGGCCTCGATGCTTCCCGCGTGGTTGAGCGTGAAACCCGTGACGCTGAACAGCACCATCCCGATCAAGCAAAGCGCCGAACTGACCCAATGCCATTCATGCAAAGTCTTGAGCCAGTAGGCGCGGCGGCGGTTATCGGTAGTTACAGCTGTCATCGGCGGCACGAATTCTAGCCGCACGGATGAGAATGAATGTTATTTGCAAAGTCGTCCGTGCAGTCGGAAGATTGGCATGCGAGCGGTGAAAGGCTATGCGGCGCCTAGCGACGGTGCTCCTGAATCAATAGCAATGGCGCCTTTGTAAAGGCAAAAAAAAGCGGGGCAGCAGCCCCGCTCGTTTCCCACACATCGAGCCTTTACTCGATCTCGCCCATCTGCGATTGCAGGTAGTTCTGCAATCCGACCTTGGTGACGAGGTCGATCTGCGTCTCAAGGAAGTCGATGTGTTCCTCCGTATCGTCCAGAATGCCTTGGAGCAGATCGCGCGAGACGTAGTCGCGCACCGCCTCGCAATGCGCAATGCCGGCCTTGATGGTGGCCTGCGCGCCCGTCTCGGCCTTCAGGTCGCACTGGAGTATTTCCGGCACGTCCTCGCCGACGTTCAGCTTGGCCAAGTCCTGCAGGTTCGGCAAGCCGTCGAGCATGAAAATCCGGTCCATGAGCTTGTCGGCATGCTTCATCTCGCCGATCGATTCCTCGTATTCCTTCTTGGCCAGCTTGTCCAGGCCCCAATGCTTCAGCATGCGGTAGTGCAGGAAGTACTGGTTGATCGCGGTCAGCTCGTTCTTGAGCTGGGCCTGGAGATGGTCGATGACCTGGGGATCACCCTTCATGGTTTTTCCTTGTTCTTCAAATGTAAACAGTCGATTGTGCGAGCCGTTTCAGTCCCCATGCAAGCAAACCCATGCGCCAGCGCTCTGCATGCGTTTGAGGGTGATAGGCGTTCGTATCCCGTCCTTGGAACCGCTGGCGTTTCATAGGGGTCTCCAATGCTTTTCATAGTTCATTGCTATTGAAATGTCATCTTTGGTAGTTATACTAATCACTCGCTTTTTTCATCAGCCACCAAGGAAACCAACATGTCCCTGATCAATACCGAAATCATCCCGTTCAAGGCCACCGCTTATCACAACGGCAAGTTCGTGCCCGTCAGCAACGAGAACTTCAAGGGCAAATGGTCCGTCGTGGTCTTCTACCCGGCCGACTTCACTTTCGTCTGCCCGACCGAACTCGGTGACTTGGCCGACCACTACCCTGAATTCCAGAAACTCGGCGTCGAGGTGTATGGCGTATCGACCGACACCCACTTCACCCACAAGGCATGGCACGACACCTCGGACACCATCGCCAAGGTGCAATACCCGCTGATCGGCGACCCGAGCCAGCAACTGGCCCGCGCCTTCCAGGTGCTGATCGAGGAAGGCGAAGACGCAGGCCTGGCCTATCGCGGCACTTTCGTCATCGACCCCGAAGGCAAGATCAAGACGATCGAAGTGCACGACAACGGCATCGGCCGTGACGCTGCAGAGCTGCTGCGCCGCGTGAAGGCCGCCCAGTACGTCGCCGCCCACCCCGGCGAAGTTTGCCCGGCCAAGTGGACCGAAGGCGCTGAAACGCTCAAGCCTTCCTTCGACCTCGTCGGCAAGATCTAAACCGGTCTTTCGCGCCACAGCCCGGGCGCGTTGGCTCCCGGGCTTTTTTTGTCCCTTCTCGAATTTTCAAAGTGAGTTCACCATGCTCGACGCCGGCACCAAAGCACAACTGAAAAGCTATCTCGACCGCATCACGCAGCCGATCGAGATCGTCGCGTCGCTCGATGACAGCAAGGCGTCGGGCGATCTGCAATCGCTGCTGAAGGACGTGGCGGACTCGTCCGCGCTGGTGAAAGTCACCGAAAGCCGCGACGATAGCCATCGCAAGCCCTCGTTCTCCATCAACCGCCCGAGCGAGAACCACGGCCCGCGTTTCGCCGGCCTGCCGATGGGCCACGAATTCACCTCGCTGGTGCTCGCGCTCCTGCAGGTCGGCGGCTACCCGCCCAAGGTGGACGACGCCGTACTTCAGCAGATCCGCGCCCTCGACGGCGATTTCGAGTTCGAGATCTACATCTCGCTCACCTGCCACAACTGCCCGGATGTCGTGCAGGCCCTCAACCTGATGGCAGTGCAGAACCCGCGCATCAAGACCACGATGATCGACGGCTCGCTCTTCCAGGACGAAGTGAAGGAACGCCAGATCATGGCGGTGCCCACTGTCTTCCTGAACGGCACCGAGTTTGGTCAGGGCCGCATGAGCCTGGAGGAAATCCTTGCCAAGATCGACACCAGTGGTGTCGAGCGCGAAGCGAAGAAGATCGCGGGCAAGGACCCGTTCGACGTGCTGATCGTCGGCGGCGGCCCTGCCGGTGCTGCGGCCGCGGTCTACGCCGCGCGCAAGGGCATCCGCACCGGCGTCGCCTCCGAGCGCTTCGGCGGCCAGGTGCTGGACACCATGGGCATCGAGAACTTCATCTCGATCAAGGAAACCGAAGGACCCAAGTTCGCGCTCGCGCTTGAGGAGCACGTGCGCAACTATGACGTCGACATCATGAACCTGCAGCGCGCCTCGGCGCTCGTGCCGGGCAAGGAGTTCATCGAGATCAAGCTCGAGAACGGTGCCTCGCTCAAGAGCCGCTCCGTCGTCATTTCGACTGGCGCGCGCTGGCGCAACATCAACGTGCCCGGCGAGCACGAGTACAAGAACAAGGGCGTGGCCTACTGTCCGCACTGCGACGGCCCGCTCTTCAAGGGCAAGCATGTGGCGGTCATCGGCGGCGGCAATTCGGGCGTCGAGGCGGCAATCGACCTGGCTGGCATCGTAGGCCATGTCACCCTGATCGAGTTCGACAAGCAACTTCGCGCGGACGCCGTGCTGCAGCGCAAGCTGCACAGCCTGTCGAACGTCAAGGTGGTCACGAATGCCCAGACCACCGAGATCACCGGTGACGGCCAGAAGGTCAACGGCCTGGTCTACAAGGACCGCGCGACGGGTGAGAGCTACACGGTGCCGCTCGAAGGTGTGTTCGTTCAGATCGGCCTGGTGCCCAACACCGACTGGCTGAAGGGTACCGTCGAGCTGTCGAAGCATGGCGAGATCGTGGTGGATGCCAAGGGCCAGACCTCCGTGTCCGGCGTGTTCGCCGCCGGCGATGCGACGACGGTGCCGTTCAAGCAGATCATCATCGCGGCAGGCGATGGCGCAAAAGCCGCGCTCAGCGCCTTCGACCATCTGATTCGTACTTCGGCGCCGGCGGAGGAGGCCGTCGCGGCCGAGGCGGTCGCCTGACGATGACCTGACAGATGAGAACTATTCTTATATGATCGGTGGGTCGGGCAGGTGCCCGGCCCCATCGCCAGCCAGGCCACCGCGCGCAGCCATTGCGCGCCGTCCAGCGAGCAGTTCATTCACTGTTTTCTGGACCTCAAGTGGCAGCTTCTTCCGCCTTCGCGCATCGACTCAAACCCCTTCCATGGCTGATGGCCTGCGGCTTCACGGCCTTCGCGTGGGGTCAGGACGTCAAGCCGACACGCCTTGCCGCCCTGGGCGAGATCGTCGTCAGCGGGTCCCGCTCCGAGCAGAACAAGGATGATCTTCCCGCCAGCGTCGAAGTGATCGACCGCTCGACGATCGAGTCGCGCCAGATCGACGACATTCGTGACGCGGTACGCGACCTGCCCAACGTCTCGGTCAAACGCGCACCGGCGCGGTTCGGGCTCGCAGCGGGCAACACCGGGCGCGACAGCAATGCCGGCTTCAACATCCGCGGCCTCGACGGCAACCGCGTGTTGCTCCTCGCCGACGGCATCCGTACGCCGCGCAGCTATGTCTTCAGCGCCAACGCCTTCGGCCGTGACTACTTCGATATCGGGCTGGTCGAGCGCATCGAGATCATCAAGGGGCCGGCGTCGGCGCTCTACGGCTCCGACGGCTTGGCCGGCCTTGTCAATTTCATCACCCGCGAGCCCGCCTCTTTCCTGCGCGACGGCAAGACCTTCGGCGGCAGCGCGAACATCGGCTACAGCGGCGACGACAATGGCGTGCGCGGCGGCGTCACCCTGGCCGGCAAGGCCAGCGACACATTGCAGTGGCTGCTCTCCGCCAATGCGGGCCGCGCGCACGAACTCGAGAACATGGGGGCCAATCGCGTGTCCAACACGGACCGCACCGCCCCCAATCCCGAGCGCGACAGGAGCCAGTCTCTGCTCGGCAAGCTTATTCTCACGCCCAACGCCGACCAGAAGCACACGCTGACTTTCGAGCACGTCGACAAGTCGATGCGCTATGACCTTCTGTCGGGCATCGCGAGGCCGCCGCTCACGACGACGTCGGTCATCGGCCTCGATGCGAAGACCGACCTGAAGCGCGACCGCCTGACCTGGGATGGGCGCTTCCGCATTGACATGGCGATAGCCGACAGCCTGCTGGCCGTCGTGAGCTACCAGAAAGCGAATTCGCGAGAGTACGCCTTCGAAGATCGGCTCTCGGCCGCCGATCGCGTCCGCGACACGACCTACGACGAGAACACCCTGCAACTCGGCCTGCAAGCCGACAAGACTTTGCGCATGGGCAGCGACTGGGCGCAGCGCATCACCTACGGCATCGACTACACGCTGACCAAGGTCGAGAGCCTCCAGACGGGGCTGGTCCCCGCGGCCGGCGAAAGCTTCCCGCTGAAGCGCTTCCCGGACACGCGCGAAAGGATGACGGCCTTCTATGTGCAGGATGAGTTCATGCACGACCGCTGGAGCCTAACGCCCGGCGTGCGCTTCGACCGCTTCAGCATCGATGCGGAGCAGACCGGCTTCAACACCACGGCCGTCTCCTTGTCCGATTCGGCGGTGTCGCCAAAGCTCGGCGTGCTATTCCGCGCCGCACCGCAGTGGAGTCTCTACGGCAACTACGCCTCCGGCTTCAAGGCGCCCAACGCCTTCCAGGTCAACAATTTCTTCGAGAACGTGGTTTCCGGTTACCGGACGATTCCAAACCCCGACCTGAAGCCCGAGAAGAGCCAGAACTTCGAACTCGGTCTCCGCGGCCGTGCGGGACTGTTCAATTTCGACGTCGCGGCCTTCACGGGCGACTACAAGGATCTGATCGAGAACGACCGGCTGCTGAGCGGCGTCTTCGGCTCCCGCATCAATCCGGCGACCTTCCAATCCGTCAACATCGGTCGTGCGCGCATCAGCGGCTTCGAGATCAAGGGCGAGTTCGACTGGACGACCAACGGCGCCGGCTTCTCGATGCCCTTCTCCTATGGCCGCACGCGCGGGCGCGACCGCACGAACGACCAGCCGCTCAACTCGATCGATCCGCAGAAGCTCCAGGCCGGCCTCAAGTATCAGGCGCCCACGTGGAACGTTTGGCTCGACGCCGTTCATCACTCCGCCAAGAAGCGCGGCGACGTGGATCCGGCCGAGGTGACGACGGGCGTGCAGTTCCTGACGCCCTCCGCGACAACGCTGGACCTGGGTGCGCAGTGGCGCATCCGGAAGGACCTGCGCCTCAATGTGGCCGTCATCAACGTCACGGACAAAAAGTACTGGATGTGGAGCGACGTGCGGGGACTCGCCTCCAACTCGCCCATCAGCGATGCCTACACGCAGCCCGGGCGGCACTTCAACGTGTCGCTCGTGGCCGATTTCTGATTCACCGCCACGGAAGGCATCACGCACGATGAAACCCGAAGACATCCGCGAGCAGTTCGCCGCACTCCGCGCCAGCGGCAAGCGCCACAAGGACGCCGCCGAGGCGCTCGGCATCAGCGAGGGCGAGGCCATCGCGGCCCATGTCGGTCCTCACCCGCATGGACTCCACGCCACCGTCCTCCAGGGGCCTTGGATCGAGTTGCTGCGCGCGCTCGAGCCCTGTGGCCCCTTGCTGGCGCTGACGCGCAACGCGTCCACCGTGCACGAGAAGACCGGCGTCTACCAGAAGCTTTCCGGCACCGGGCGCATCGGTCTTGCGCTCGGCGGGGAGATCGACCTGCGCCTCTTTTTCAACCAATGGCACGCGGGTTTCGCCGTCAGCGAGGCCGTTGCCAACGAGGGCCAGTTGCCTTCGCTGAGCCTGCAGTTCTTCGACCCGAGCGGCGTAGCCGTGCACAAGATTTTCGCGCGCAATACGACGAATCGCGTCGCGCTGCAGGCCGAGATCGACGCCCGCGCGGACGCCTCGGGCCCGCCCGCCTTCAGCGCCCCGGAGCCGAAGGACCCCCCGCGCCCGGACGGTGAAATCGACGCCTCGGCGTTGAGGAATGCCTGGGCCGCCATGAAGGACACGCACGAGTTCTTCGGACTGCTCGGCAAGTTCGCGGTGGAGCGCCAGCAGAGCTTCCGCCTGATGGAGGGGTGTTTTGCGCAACGCGCGCCGAGGCACGCGCTGCGGGACTTGCTGCGCGAGGCCTCAATCGCGGGCACACCCATCATGGTCTTTGTTGGCAGCCCGGGTTGCATCCAGATCCACACGGGTCCGGTGGTGCGCATCGAGCTCATGGAGATGCGCGGGATGCAATGGCTGAATGTGCTGGATCCGGGCTTCAACCTGCACTTGCGCGAGGATCCGGTCGACGCGGTCTGGATCGTCGAGAAGCCGACCAGTGACGGACTCGTGACCTCGGTCGAGGCCTTCGACCGCGAAGGCGGCCTGATGGCGATATTCTTCGGCGCGCGCAAGCCCGGCACGCCCGAGCGCGAGGATTGGCGGGCGCTCGTGCGCAAGCTGACGCGACAGGAAGTCCCGTCGTGAGTAGCGCAGCTTCGCTCCATGTCCACGCGGCGATGCGTCGGCGCGACGTGCTGCAGCGCTTGTCGGGGGTGGCGCTCGCCGCGTCGACATGGCCCGTAGCCGCGCAGAACGAGCGTCCACCGCGGCTAGTCACCATCAGCGGCGCGATCACCGAAGTGGTCTACGCCCTCGGCGCAGAGTTGCAGCTCGTCGGGACCGACACGACGAGCCTCTATCCGGAGGCCGCGCGCCGCACGCCGAAGGTCGGCTATATGCGGCAACTCTCGGCCGAGGGATTGCTGTCGCTCCAGCCCGATGCGGTGATTGCGACCACCGAGGCCGGTCCGCCCGTCGTACTCGACCAGCTTCGCTCCGCGGGCGTCAGATTGGAACTCGTCGAGGCCGATCACACCTGGGGTGAGGTGCAGCGCAAGGTCCTGGCCGTCGGACATGCCGCCGCGCGAGAAAGGCACGCACGTGAACTGCAGGCCCGGCTCGACGACGAGTGGGCCGCGGTGCAAAGGCTTGTCGCGTCCGCGTCTGGGCGCAAGCCGCGCGTCCTGTTCGTGCTTTCCCACAGCGCCAACCCGCAGGTGTCCGGCGAGAAGACCGCGGCGCACGCGGTGATCGGATTTGCCGGCGGCGTCAATTGTCTAAGCGGCTTCTCTGGCTACCGGCCGATGACCGCGGAGGCGATGGCCAGCGCGGCGCCGGACGTGATATTGACCAGCACGCAGAGCATCGAGGCCCATGGAGGTGTCGCGAGATTCTGGGAGCGGCCGGAACTGGCTCTCACGCCGGCCTTCAAGAAGCGGGCGCTCGTCGCGCAGGACGCCTTGATGCTGCTCGGCTTCGGCCCGCGCCTGGCAGGCGCCGTACGCGAACTGCACAACCGCCTCCTCGCCGCATGAGCGCACGGTTCTCCAGGAGCGCCACGCTGGCCGGTGGCGCGGCGCTTCTCGCGCTCAGCTTCATCGTCGGTGCCGCATCGGGCGCGTATGCGATCAGCCCAGCCCAGCTCGTCGATGTGGTCGGCGCAATGCTGCGAGCTCACAGCCAGCCTTCGTCGGAGTACCTCGTCTTCGTCAATATCCGCCTGCCCCGGCTGATCCTCGGCGTGGCCGCGGGCGCGGGGCTTGGCATGGCGGGGGCGCTGATGCAGGGACTGTTCCGCAATCCACTGGCGGACCCGGGACTGGTCGGGATCAGCAGCGGCGCGGCGCTCGCCGCCGGCGTCACGATCGTGCTCGGCGCCTGGCTGATGCCGACGCTGCCCAGGACGCTCGGCAGCTGGACGCTGGTAACCATGGCCTTCGGCGGTGGCTTGCTCGTCACCCTGCTGATCTACGGCCTGTCCCGGAGCGAAGGCGGCACGCGCATGGCGTTGATGCTGCTGGCGGGCATTGCGATCAATGCACTGGCGGGGGCAGGGCTTGGCTTCCTCAGCGTGATGGCGACGGACGAGCAATTGCGCAGCCTGCAGTTCTGGCTGCTCGGGAGCCTGGGCGGCGCCCGGTGGAGTGCGGTGTTGCTGGTAAGCGCGATCGTGCTTGTGTCGGTCCTTGCCGGGTTGACACTGGCCGCGCCCCTCAACGCGGTCGCCCTGGGCGAAGCCCAGGCGACCCTGCTCGGCGTGGAGGTGGAACAGATCAAGCAGCGCGCCGTGCTTGTAGCGGCGTTCGCGGTCGGAGCCGTGACGGCGACGACAGGGATCATCGGCTTCATCGGCCTGATCGCCCCGCACTGGGTTCGCCTGGTCGCGGGGCCCGATCACCGCGTGGTGCTGCCGGCTTCGGCGTTGCTCGGCGCCGCGCTGGTGTTGGCGGCCGACACGCTGGCGCGTACCGTCATGGCGCCGACGGAACTCCCGCTGGGCGTGCTGACTGCGTTCATCGGCGTGCCCATCTTCCTGCTGATGCTGCGGCACTTCAGGCGCCGGATATGACGCTCGCGTGCGCAAAGGTCACTGTCAGGCTCGGCGGGAGGATGATTCTTTCGGACGCGGCCATCGACCTCCGGCCCGGCCGGGTGACGGCCATCCTCGGGCCCAACGGCGCGGGCAAGTCGACACTGCTTTCAGTGCTCAGCGGACAACGACGTCCGGATGCCGGCCGCGTGCTGCTCGATGGCGTACCGGTGGCGGGCCAGTCCGCTGCCGCCCTGGCCCTGCGGCGGGCCTTGATGCCGCAGGAAAGCGGCGTGGCCTTCGACTTCACCGCACGGGAAATCGTGGCGCTCGGCCGCTTTCCCCACAGGCATTCGCCCGGCCGCGACGAGGGCGCGATCATCGCGGCGGCCATGGCATCGACCGATGTGGTTCCGCTTGCGGAGCGCGTGCTCAACACGTTATCGGGTGGAGAGAAGGCTCGCGTGCAGATGGCCCGGGCGCTGGCGCAGCTCTGGCATCCACGACCGGGCGGCGCTTGCCGATGGCTGCTCCTGGACGAGCCCACAGCGGCACTCGACCTGGCGCATCAGCATGCGGCGATGCGCCTGCTGCGCGCGTGGGCGGGGCAGGGCGTCGGCGTGGTCATGGTCTTGCATGACCTGAACCTTGCGCGCCGCTATGCCGATGACTTGATCGTGCTCGACGGCGCGGCCGGCGTGTATCAAGGGCGCGCGGACGCCATCCTCGAGCCGCTGCTGATCGAGCGGGTGTGGGCCCTGCCTTGCCACCCGGTCACCGGCGCCGACGGCGTGGTCCAGTACCTGTTCGGCTGACGGGTCAGTTCGCCTCGCCATCTGCACGGCGCGCGAGCCCGGTCAGATCCCGCAGCAGCAGCCTTGCCATCGGCGCGGCCCAGGGGATCGGCGAGCGCGGCGAATTGGCGGGCGCCGCGGCCTCCAGGCCGCCGAACGCGCAAAACCGGCGCAGCGCCTGGAACTCTGGCGTGTCTTGTGTCTCGAGGCAGTTCGCCGCGTCGTCGAGTGCTTCGCCGGCAGCGGCGGCAAGCGCGCTCCAGGCGGCATCCTCGCGGGCCAGTGGTCCGCTCTCGGCGAGACGCGGGAAGACTGCAACGTCGTGGGAGATACGCACCATCAGGCGTGCCGTTCGAGTGCATTCGTCCCCGCCGCCCCAGCGGGATTGTTGCCTGGACCGCCACAACCTCGCTTCACGATCCGCACTGACGGCGAGCACTGCGAGTTCACGCAATTCAAGCCGCAGTGCGGTGGACATTTCTTCCTTTTGCTCAGGCGCGGGCGGCGCCTTGGCGAGGCTGCACCGCACATCTGCTGCGATGTGCCGCAGGGCAGCCGCAGTCGCTGTGTCGAAGCGCGTGCGCGCCCTCGATCTCAAGCCGATCAAGGAGATCGCGAGCCCGGTCAGCACGCCGATGGTGATCTCGGCCACGCGCAGTCCGGCTACCCTGAACGCCGGCTGGCCCGCGATGCCCGCGCTCGAAAGCACGATCAGCGCGGTGATGGGCGCGCTGCGCATCGCGGGGAACCAGGCGCTCGAAAGCGCCAGCAAGGCCACGATGCCGAGGGTGGCGAGCGGCATTGCCACGCCGAGATGATGCAGCCAGATGCCGCCCAGCCCGAAGAGCGTGCCGGCCAGGGTGCCGCGCAGGCGCTCCCACCCGGCGCCCAGCGTGGAGCCGGTGGTCGGGCGCATCACGATGAGGGAACTCATGACGGCCCAGAGGCCTTCAGGCAGGCCCAGGGCGGACGACAGCAGGTAGGAGACCACCACGGCGGCTGCGAGTTGAATTCCGTGACGCCAATTCGCTTCTCGAGCGCCTGGGCGCGGGCCCGGAGCCGCCGAGGCCGTCATGAGGGCTGAATCTTGGCGGACGGGCGCCGCTTCGGCGTGGGCTGGGCGGCCGCCTGTACCGGCTGCCCGGCGAGCGAGTCGGCCAGACGATCGATCAGATCGCAAGCTGCCAGCAACTGCTGGCGTTCCGGCGCGCTCAGCTGCGAATCGAGCGCCGAAGCGAGAGACGCTTCCCGACGATGCACTTCATCCGTGAGAAGCCGTGCGCCGGACGCGGTCAGGGACAGCACGGATTGGCGAGCATCGCACCCGTGGGGACGCCGCTCGGCGTAGCCGTCCCTCTCGAGTTCGGCCAGGAGGCGGGTCAAGGTCTGCACCTTCACGCGCTCTCGAAGCGCCAGTTGGGTCGGAGTGAGCGGCCCGAGGCGGTAGAGCTGGGCGAGTGCGCTCAATTTCGCCGATCCCGGCGAATCCACCGTCGCCCGCGAGCGGAGATGCCGCGTCAATCCGGAGACAGTTGCGCGCAGGCGGACGGCGGCATGCAGGGCATCGGCGGGCGGTCTGGACATGGCCAGATCATAAGACGGATCTTAGGAGATTGCAGCGCCGGGGGCTCAGTAGGTCAGCCGTTCGGGGCGCAGTTCCTGCAGGATGGTCGTGGCGATTTCCTCGATCGACTTGGTCGTGGTCGACAACCAGCGAATCCCGGCACGCCGCATCATCGCCTCCGCCTCGCTGACTTCGTGCCGGCAGTTCTCGATGCTGGCATAGCGCGAATCCGGGCGGCGCTCGTTGCGGATCTCGCTCAGCCGTTCCGGCTGGATGGTGAGGCCGAATATCTTCTTCCTATGCGGCAGCAGGGCGGGCGGCAACTGGCGGCGATCGAAATCCTCGGGGATGAGCGGATAGTTGGCAGCCTTCAGGCCGTGCTGCATGGCAAGGTACAGCGAGGTCGGCGTCTTGCCGCTGCGGCTCACGCCCACCAAGATCACGTCGGCGCTCTCCAGGTCGCGGTTGCTCTGGCCGTCGTCGTGCGCCAGGCTGAAGTCGATGGCCTGGATGCGCGCGTTGTATTCCTTGCTCTTGCTCACGTCGCTGAAACGGCCGATGCGGTGGTTGGACTTCATCGCCAGCTCGATCTCCAGCGGCCGGACGAAGGTGCCGAACATGTCGAGCAGCATGCCCTTGCACCCCGTTTCGATGACTTCGAGCACTTCCATGTTCGCCAGCGTGGTGAAGACGATGGGTCGCAGGCCCTCGATTTCGGCCGTATGGTTGATACGCCTGACCGCCTGGTGGGCCTTGTCGACCGTGTCCGTGAAGGGAAGGCGCACGTGGCGCGGCTTCATCTCGAACTGGGCGAGGACGGCGTTGCCGAAGGTTTCGGCCGTGATCCCGGTGCCGTCGGAAACGAAGAATACTGTGCGTGTATGCATGATTTGGCGGCCTTGTCCTGCGGCGCGCCGAACCGGGCGGCGCCTACAATCCGTCCCATTATCGGGACTGCGCCCCGCCTTTCCCGCCGAAATCACGCCATGCACACCGCCCCCGCGCCCAGAGCAAGAAGAACGACCGTGCCGGGCCGTCTGCATGCTGCCTCAGTTTCAACTTCTGGAGCTTTCCCATGTCTGCACTCTTCGAAGCGACCGCCTTGGTCGTACCGTTTGAAAACTTGAGGATGACTGACGTCGAGTCGGTCGGCGGCAAGAACGCCAGCCTCGGCGAGATGATTTCCCAGCTTCCGCAGGGCGTGCGCGTGCCGACCGGTTTCGCGACCACGGCCCATGCCTTCCGGCAGTTCCTTGCCCACGACGGTCTCGCTGACAAGATCAGCGCCAAGCTCGCGAAGCTCGACACGGAAGACGTACGTGCACTCGCCGCCGCAGGCGCGGAAATCCGCGCCATGGTCGAGGCCCAGCCTTTCCCGTCCGATTTGCAGGCGGCCATCGCGGACGCCTTCGCCACGCTCTCGGCCGGCAACCCCCAGGCCAGCTTCGCCGTGCGGTCCTCGGCCACGGCGGAAGACCTTCCGGACGCCTCCTTTGCCGGCCAGCAGGAGACCTTCCTGAACGTGGTCGGCATCGAGGACGTGCTGCACAAGATGAAGGAAGTCTTCGCCTCCCTCTACAACGACCGCGCGATCAGCTACCGCGTCCACAAGGGCTTCGCGCACGACATCGTGGCGCTCTCGGCCGGCGTGCAGCGCATGGTCCGCAGCGACCTGGGCGCGGCTGGCGTCATGTTCACCATCGATACCGAGTCCGGCTTTGACCAGGTCGTGTTCATCACCTCGAGCTACGGACTGGGCGAAACGGTGGTGCAGGGCGCCGTGAATCCCGACGAGTTCTATGTACACAAGCCGACCCTGCGGGCCGGCAAGCGCGCCGTGATCCGGCGCAATCTCGGCTCCAAGCTGATCCAGATGGAATTTGCCAGCGCTGAAGAAAAGGCGGCCAGCGGCAAGCTGGTCAAGACCACCGACGTCCCGACAGAGCAGCGCAATCGCTATTCGCTCACCGACGCCGACGTCGAACAGCTGGCCAGGTACGCGCTCGTGATCGAGGAGCACTACGGCCGACCGATGGACATCGAATGGGGCAAGGACGGCACCGACGGCCAGCTCTACATCCTCCAGGCCCGCCCGGAGACGGTGAAGAGTCAGCAGCAGGGCAAGGCGGAGCAGCGCTACAAGCTGCTCGGACGCGGCGCGGTGTTGGCCGAGGGCCGTGCGATCGGCCAGAAGATCGGTACCGGGCCGGTTCGCCTCGTCCACAACATCAGCGAGATGGACAAGGTTCAGGCGGGTGACGTGCTCGTCACCGACATGACCGACCCCAACTGGGAACCGGTGATGAAGCGCGCTTCCGCCATCGTCACCAACCGCGGCGGGCGCACCTGCCACGCCGCGATCATCGCGCGCGAGCTCGGCATCCCGGCGGTCGTGGGTTGCGGCGACGCCACCGATCTGCTGAAGGACGGCACGCTGGTCACGGTGAGTTGCGCCGAGGGCGACACCGGCTTCATCTACGACGGCCTTCTCGAAACCGAAGTCACTGAAGTCCGGCGCGGCGAGATGCCCGAGATCGACATCAAGATCATGATGAACGTCGGCAATCCTCAACTGGCCTTCGACTTCGCGCAACTGCCCAACCACGGCGTGGGCTTGGCGCGGCTCGAATTCATCATCAACAACAACATCGGCGTTCATCCGAAGGCGATCCTCGACTACCCGAACGTCGACACGGATCTCAAGAAGGCGGTGGAATCCGTCGCCCGCGGTCATGCATCGCCGCGCGCCTTCTACGTCGACAAGGTGGCCGAGGGCATCGCGACCATTGGTGCGGCCTTCTGGCCGAAACCCGTGATCGTCCGGCTGTCCGACTTCAAGTCCAACGAGTACCGCAAGCTGATCGGCGGCAGCCGCTACGAGCCGGAAGAAGAGAACCCCATGCTCGGCTTCCGCGGTGCCGCGCGCTATTTGAGCGAGGATTTCGGCGAGGCCTTCGCGATGGAATGCGAGGCGCTCAAGCGGGTGCGCAACGACATGGGCCTCACCAATGTGCAGATCATGGTGCCGTTCGTGCGCACGCTGGGCCAGGCGGAGCGCGTGACCACGCTGCTGGGCGAGCATGGGCTCAAGCGCGGCGAGAACGAACTGAAGTTGATCATGATGTGCGAGGTGCCGAGCAACGCCATCTTGCCGGAGGAGTTCCTCAAGTACTTCGATGGCTTCTCGATCGGCTCGAACGATCTGACGCAGCTCACGCTGGGGCTGGATCGCGATTCCGGCCTGGAGCTCCTGGCCGCTGACTTCGACGAGCGCGATCCTGCGGTCAAGGCCCTGTTGTCCCGCGTAATCACCGCCTGCAAGACGCAGGGCAAGTACGTTGGGATTTGCGGGCAGGGCCCCAGCGACCACCCGGACTTCGCGCTTTGGCTGGCAGAGCAGGGCATCGAGTCGATCTCGCTCAATCCGGACAGCGTGATCGACACCTGGCAGCAGCTCGCTCAGCGCTGAGCCGGCATGGGTGCGGCGGGCCCGCCCGGGCTCGCCGTCGCCCGCGACTTCCATCACGGCTGTCGCGTGTAATTCCCACGTCAGCTTGGTGTATTTGCAACAAATTGAATCTTTAGTGCCACACTCCGGCCGCACAGGGGGCGGTGGCCCCGGACGCGTGAATGGAGGAGGCCGAGACCTCGCGAACGCCCGGGAACTTCGCGTTGATGCAGAGGAATGGCCATGATTCTTGTCAAGACAGAGGCTGGACAACAACTGTTCAAGGACCGCTCGGTGCGGCTGACGCCGCGGCAGCGATCAGCATTCATCCTGTTTGATGGCAAGCGCTCGGTGAGCGAAGTGCTCGAAGCGGGCATGGGCATCGGACGGGAAGACATCGAGCAGATGCTGGAACTCGGCATGCTGGGCCAAGTGGGCGGAACGATGGACGCCGCCAATGCCGGCACAGTCGTGGCGCCCGAGGGCGCCGCCCGGCAGCTTGCGCCGATGCAAGGGGCGCCGTCAGCCGCCGAGCCGCCAGCGGCGCGGTCGAGCCAGCAGCGCTACAAGGACGCCTATCCCATCGCGACCCAGCTCACCGGCAGCCTGGGCCTCAAGGGCTTCCGACTCAATCTGTCCGTCGAGGGCACCTCCAACTACGAGGAGCTGCTGGCGTTGGTGCCCAAGATCCGCGCCGCTGTGAGCCCGGAGAAGATGCAGGCGCTGGACCGGGCCTTGGGCGTCTGAGTCGGCGCCGCTGGGGCTCCTTGGGCACGGCCTGCTATAATTTCCGGCTTTGCCTTGCCACACCGCGACCGACGCTGCGGGTGGCTTCATCCCTTCCAACGGAAGATCCACAAGGAGTGCCATGCGTCACTACGAAATCATTCTGCTGATCCACCCCGATCAGAGCGAACAAGTTCCAGCCATGCTGGAGCGCTACAAGGGCCTGATCACGGCCGGCGGCGGCAAGGTCCATCGTGTCGAAGACTGGGGCCGCCGTCAGCTGGCCTACCAGATCAACAAGCTGAACAAGGCGCACTACCTCTGCGTGAACATCGAGGCTGAACAAGCCGTGATGGCCGAGCTCGAGCACGCCTTCAAGTTCAACGACGCCGTTCTGCGCCACCTTACCGTGGTGAAGAAGAAGGCTGAGACCGGTCCTTCGTCGATGATGAAGACCGTCGAGCGCGAAGAAGCACGCAAGGCCCAGCAGGCCGAGTACGCCGCCAACAACAACGGATGATGTGAGCACTGCCGCAGTCAATCAGCTCGTGCTGACTGCCTGCGTTGCCGAACTCGGCGCCCTGCGCTTCACCCCTGCCGGATTGCCCGCCATCGACCTGCGACTCGAACACGAGTCCACGGTGACCGAAGCGGCCCAGCCCAGGCAGATCAAGGCGGCCCTCAAGGCCGTGGCCTTCGGCGCAGTGGCCGAACGGCTCGCAAGGCAATCGATGGGGAGTCTCTGGCGTTTCCAGGGATTCCTCGCGACACCGGGCAATGGCAAGCATCCAGTGCTGCATATCCAGGATTTTCAGCAAGATTAATTTTCGACAAGAGGTCCCACCATGGCCACGTTCAAGAAATTCAACAAAGACAAGCGTCCGAAGCGCAACACCCAGTCGCTGCTGTTCAAGCGCAAGCGCTTCTGCCGCTTCACCGTCGCGGGCGTCGAGGAAATCGACTACAAGGACATCGACACCCTGCGCGATTTCATCAGCGAGAACGGCAAGATCATTCCCGCGCGCCTGACCGGTACGCGTGCGATCTACCAGCGCCAGCTGAACACCGCGATCAAGCGTGCGCGCTTCCTCGCGATGGTCCCGTACAGCGACCAGCACCGCGTTTAAGGAGCCAGACACCATGCAAGTCATTCTTCTGGACAAGGTCGTCAACCTCGGCGTGCTCGGCGAGATCGTGAAGGTCAAGGACGGCTACGCCCGCAACTTCCTGATCCCCACCGGCCGCGCCCGCCGCGCCACCGAAGCCAACAAGGCTGAATTCGAAGCCAAGCGCGTCGAACTCGAAAAGGCTGCGGCCGCCAAGCTGGCCGAGTCGCAAGCCCAGGGCGAAAAGCTCTCCGGCACCACTGTCAAGCTGACGCAGAAGGCCGGCGTCGACGGCCGCCTGTTCGGCTCCGTCACCAACCACAACATCGCCGAAGAGCTGAACAAGCAGGGCTACAAGGTCGCCAAGTCGCAGGTGCGCATGCCCAACGGCCCGATCAAGGTCGTCGGCGACAGCACCGTCAGCGTCGCGCTGCACACCGACGTGGTCGTCGAGATCACCGTCACGGTCTACGGCGAAAGCGCCTGACCGTCCCCCAGCGCCTCGAGCGCATCAAGGGCCGCCTTCGGGCGGCTTTTGTTTTTCCGGGTGATCTTTTCCCGTGCGCTGCACCGGAAGATCACCGCTTATTCACAGCCTTGTCCACGTGACGCCGCGCGTCGCGCGGCTTAGCATGCAAGGTTGCAAGGAAGTTCATGTCCGCCGTTTTCTCCTATGCCGACAACGACCCGTCGGCCGATCGCCAGATCGCCCAACTGCGCATCCCACCCCACTCGATCGAGGCTGAATCGAGCGTGCTCGGCGGCCTCCTGCTGGATAACGGCGCATGGGACCGCATGGGTGACGTGGTGTCGGATGGCGATTTCTATCGCCATGAGCACAAGCTGATCTACGCGGCCATCGGCACGCTGATCAACGCCAGCAAGCCTGCGGACGTGATCACGGTGTACGAGCAACTGCAGAACCTCGGCAAGGCAGACGAGATCGGCGGCCTGGCCTATCTCAACTCGCTGGCGCAGTACGTGCCGAGCGCCAGCAACATCCGCCGCTATGCGGAGATCGTCCGCGAGCGCTCGATCCTGCGCAAGCTCGTGAGCGCCAGCGACGAGATCGCAACCAATGCCTTCAACACGCAGGGCAAGTCGGTCGACAAGATCCTGGACGAAGCCGAGCAGAAGATCTTCAACATCGGCGAAGAAGGCACCCGCATGAAGCAGGGCTTCCAGGGCATGGATTCCCTGGTGGTCGAACTGCTGGACCGGGTGACCGAGATGGCGGAGAACCCCAACGACATTACCGGCGTCCGCACGGGCTTCTACGACTTCGACAAGATGACTTCGGGCCTTCAACCAGGCGACATGATCGTGCTGGCAGCGCGGCCTTCGATGGGGAAGACCTCGCTCGCAATCAACATCGCTGAGCACGTTGCGCTCAACGAAGGCCTGCCAGTCGCGGTCTTCTCGATGGAAATGGGCGCCTCGCAACTTGCGGTGCGTATCGTCGGTTCGATCGGCCGGATCGACCAGGGCCACCTGCGGACCGGCAAACTCACCGACGAAGAATGGCCGCGTCTTACCGAAGCCATCGAGAAGCTGCGGAACGTTTCGCTGCACATCGACGAGACGCCGGGCCTCACGACCAGCGAACTCCGGGCGAATGCGCGTCGCCTCGCGCGTCAGTATGGCAAGCTGGGCTTGATCGTTGTCGACTACCTGCAGCTGATGAGTGTGTCGAGCAGCATGAACGACGAGAACCGCGCCACGGCCGTGGGTGAGATCTCTCGGGGCCTGAAGATGCTGGCCAAGGAACTCAAATGCCCGGTGATTGCCTTGTCGCAGCTCAGCCGTGGCGTGGAGAGCCGCACCGACAAGCGCCCCATGATGAGTGACCTGCGCGAGTCGGGCGCCATCGAGCAGGATGCCGACATCATCATGTTCATCTACCGCGACGACTACTACGACAAGAACAGCAAGGAGCCCGGCGTGGCGGAGGTGATCATCAGCAAGCATCGCAACGGCCCGACCGGCACCGTCAAGCTGGCCTTCCTCAAGCCGCTGACCAAGTTCGAGAATCTCGCCGGGGGCGGGGGCGACGACTTCTAGACTGCTTCGGGCGGGTCTTCCTGCAGGCGCCGCAGCATCTCCGCCAGCGTCTTGCCCGGTTCGTCGCGAAAGCGCTCCGGCAGGACGTCGACCTGGTTGATGCGATCGATGCGGAAGGCTCTGAAATCGCCTCGCAATTCGCACCAGGCCGAGAAGGTCCAGACTTTGCCCCAGTAGAAGCAACCGAGCGGCCGAACGATGCGTTCGCTTGGCAAGCCCGCGACGTCGCGATAGTCCATGCGCAGCTTGTGGCGCGACTGCACCGCCTCGCGCAGGATCTGGAGCCGGCCGCGCGTGCGCTCATCGAGCACCAGTGCCGGTGCGTAAAGCGCCAGGCTCTCGGCCGAGATACGCGCGGCGGGCGGAAGCACCGACAGAATCTTGCCCAGCGCCGCGTCCACGTCGCGCGCCATCGCGGCATCGATCCAGCTGCGCGCCAGCCGCGCGGATGCGACAAGCGCCGTGGCTTCGTCCTGGGTGAACATGAGGGGAGGAAGGTCGAAGCCCGCGCCCAAGCGGTAGCCCACGCCTGCTTCGCCTTCGACCGGGACGCCTTGCCGCTGGAGATCCGCCACATCCCGATAGACGGTGCGCTCCGATACTTCGAGGCGTTGCGCCAGAAAGGCGGCCGTCGTCAACCGCCGCCCCCGAATGAGCTGGACGATCTGGAAGAGGCGGTCAGCGCGGCGCATTCAGGCGTTCAGGCTCCGGCAGGCTTCTTCATGGTCATTCCAGGATCACGCCAATGTGGATGGCGACTTCCTCGGGTCCACTGTAGGCTTCGAAGTCACTGCGGTAGCTGCGCCGGATCTCGGGATGCTGCTCAAAATACTTCCAGATCGTCTGCCAGAGCGACAGCACCATCTTCGGCATCTCGCCCTGGGCGGTGAACACCAGGTAGTCGCCCGCTTCGATGCGGATTGCCGATGGCCCCTTCGCCACCGCGACACCGGCCGTGATGTCGAAAGGTCCGCGATCGTCCGATTCGTAACGCGAGTAGACACCGTAAAGCCGCATGTCGTTGATCCGATCGGGCGTCGACTGGTAGATGCGCTCATCGAAGAAGCGCGTCCACAACACGTTAATTGCCCCGGCCTTCGGATCCTCGACCGCCTCGTTCGTGGTTCTGATCGTCAGTCCCGAGACGTTGAAGGCTTCCTTGCGTTGAAGAGTGGGTTGCATGTGATGGCTCCTTTCAGGCACGTCATGCTGCGCGAAGCCTACTGACAACGTCCTGTCAGCAGCCTTCGCGCAGCGTGCGGAAACCGTGAGCCGCAGCAGCCCGCCTAGAGCACGTCGCTGGCGAAATCCGCGAGACGTGAACGTTCGCCGCGCGCCAGCGTGATGTGCCCGCTGTGCGGCCATCCCTTGAATTTGTCGACCGCGAATGTCAGGCCCGATGATCCCTCGGTGAGGTAGGGCGTGTCGATCTGCGCGAGGTTGCCCATGCAGATGATCTTGGTGCCCGGTCCCGCACGCGTGACGAGGGTCTTCATCTGCTTGGGCGTCAGGTTCTGCGCCTCGTCGATGATCACGTACTTGTTCAGGAAGGTACGCCCGCGCATGAAGTTCATGCTCTTGATCTTGATGCGGCTGCGGATCAGCTCGTTGGTTGCCGCGCGGCCCCACTCGCCGGCGCCGCCGCTGTCGCCCTTGGCCAGGAACTCGAGGTTGTCGTCCAGCGCGCCCATCCAGGGGCCCATTTTTTCTTCCTCAGTGCCGGGTAGGAAGCCAATGTCCTCGCCCACGCTCACGGTCGCGCGCGTCATGATGATTTCCGTATAGCGCCGGTCGTCGAGCACCTGGGTCAAGCCCGAGGCCAGGGCCATCAGCGTCTTGCCGGTGCCCGCGGTGCCCGTCAGCGTCACGAAGTCGACGTCCGGATCCATCAGCAGGTTCATCGCGAAGTTCTGCTCGCGGTTGCGGGTGTTCACGCCCCAGACGGCGTTCTTGATCGACCCGTAGTCCTTCAGCGTCTTGAGCACCGCAGTCTTGTCGCGGATTTCCGTGACGCGCGCATACATGCTCGGCTCGCCTGGCGCCTCGAAGTAAACGAACTGGTTGATGTAGAGGTTGGGCACGATCGGCCCACTGATCCGGTAGAAGGTGTTGCTGCCGCTCTGCCAACTCTCGACCGTCTTGCTCTGGCGCGTCCAGAAGTCCGCAGGCAGTGCCAGCGAGCCGGAGTACAGCAGGTCGCCGTCGTCCAGCGTCTTGTCATTCTGGTAGTCGTCCGCGGCGAGGCCGAGCGCGCGCGCCTTGACGCGCATGTTGATGTCCTTCGACACCAGCACCACTTCCTGCTTCGGACGGTCGGGTGTGTCCGTTGCGTAGAGATCGCGCAGCGCCTGGACGACGCCCAGGATCTGGTTGTCGGCCTTGCCCTGGGGCAGGCTGGTGGGCAGGGAATAGTCGAGCGGCGCGGTCTGGAAGAACAGCTTGCCCCCGGCTTCCCGATGGCCGGTGGTGTCGAGCTTCAGGCCCTTGCCGATGTCCGCGCCTTGCGCGCCGGCCAGCGCATCGAGCGTGCGGCTGGCCTGCCGGCCGTTGCGGGCGACCTCGGTCGTCCCTTTCTTGTGGCCGTCCAATTCCTCCAACACGATCATCGGCAGGAAGATGTCGTGTTCCTCGAAGCGGAACAGGCACATCGGATCGTGAAGGAGCACGTTGGTGTCGAGCACGAACAGCTTCGCGGGCCCGGTGGACTTGCTGCGCTTCGCGCGCGGCTGGCTCTGCGGCGTGGCAACAAGGGCGCTCGGACTCGGCTCGGGCGGCGTCTGCAATGCCTCGACCGGGGTCTGCGCGGGCGCCTTCAGTTTGCGCGCGACGGGCGCTTCGACCGTTCCCCCCGCTTCCGCGGCGTGCTGATCGAACAGTTCCAGTGGCCGCGGCCCGGCCGTTGCCGCTTCATCGCTGCGGCGCTCGGACGAGCGTCGGCTGTTCCTGCCGTGCGCGGAACGGGCGGGCGCGTCGTGCGCGTCTGGCGAAAGCAATGCGGCACGTTTCGTGGGGGCGGGGGGCAAGGGCATGGAGTGGTTCGCTCGCAGAAAGAATGGGGCCAGAAAGCGAAAAAGCCGCCTGAAGACCAGGGCGGCTTTGTTCGGTGGATGCGGTCGCGGAGCTCAACGGCATGGATCCATTATGCACATCGCGTGTGTCGCAATGCACGACCGTTGCGGAACGTCCACGCGAGCGCGCAAAAGCTCACACACTTCACATCAGGCTGCCTTTTTGAGCGCCTTCACAGCCTTGAGCACGTCGTCGACATGGCCAGGCACCTTGAGGCCACGCCATTCGGCCTTCAGCACGCCGTCCGCGCCGATCAGGAAGGTGCTGCGCTCGATGCCCTTGACCTTCTTGCCATACATGATCTTGTTCTTGACCACGCCGAACATGTGGCACATCTTCTCTTCGGTGTCGGCGATGAGTTCGAAGGGGAGTTCGAGCTTGGCCTTGAATTCGTCGTGCGACTTCATGTTGTCGCGCGAAACGCCGAACACCGTGGCGCCGGCCTTCTCGAAATCCTTGTAGCGGTCGCGAAACTGCATCGCTTCGGTCGTGCAGCCAGGGGTGTTGTCCTTGGGGTAGAAATACATCACCAGCACGTGGCCGAGGTGCGACGTGTTCGAGACCTTGAGACCGCCGGTGGCATTGGCGTCGAATTCGGGGATGGGTTTGTTGACAACGATCGCCATGAAACTTGTTTTCTCCGTTTGATTCCATGACCGCGCAGGCTCTGGGCCTTCGAAGCGCATGGAGGATTGGTCGTTGCTAACTGAGGGCGGGCCGCCGGTTTGCAACCCGTAATTTTACCTTGAAATGACCCTTAATTTCCATTCCTGGCGCTCTCTACCAGCAGGGCTGCCACCACGTGCCGGCCTTCGCCCGCGAGGATGTTGTAGGTGCGGCAGGCCGCGGGGGTGTCCATCGTTTCCACGCCGGTGCGCTGGGCCATGAGTGGCTGCAGCCAGGCCGCCTGGGGGAAGCGGATGCGTCCGCCGCTGCCGAAGATGATCAATTCGGCCCCCAGGGAGGCCAATTGGGCGAAATGTTCCGGCCCGATCTGCCCGAAGTCCGTGCAATTCCATTCGAATCGCTCGCCGCGCGAGCCCACCACCACGCTGCTTTCCACCCTTTCGTTGTTGATTGCAACCCAGCCCGGACCGTGCGCGGTGAGGGTCTGGACGTCGGATTTGTCGGGCTGGAGCTTCATCGGGAGGGAGGGGGATCTGTGGTCAAATTATAAGTTTTCCCCCTGCGCAGACCCCTTTGGAGGGACTTTGAAACCGCTCAAGAAATCGGCCAAGCTTGCCAACGTGCTCTACGACATCCGTGGTCCCATCATGGACGCCGCCAAGCAGATGGAGGAAGAGGGCCAGAAGATCATCAAGCTCAACATCGGCAACCTGGCCGTGTTCGGCTTCGATGCCCCGGAGGAGGTCCAGCAGGACATGATCCGCAATCTGCCGGCTTCCGCGGGCTATTCGGACAGCAAGGGCATCTTCGCGGCGCGCAAGGCCGTGATGCACGAGACGCAGAAGCAGGGCATCGCCGGCGTGACGCTTGACGACATCTACCTCGGCAACGGCGCCAGCGAACTGATCGCCATGGCCACCAACGCGCTGCTCAACGACGGCGATGAACTGCTGCTGCCCGCGCCCGACTACCCGCTGTGGACGGCGGTCGCCAGCCTCTCGGGCGGCAAGCCGGTGCATTACCTGTGCGACGAGGACAACGGCTGGATGCCCAGCCTCGACGACATCCGCGCCAAGATCACGCCGCGCACCAAGGGCATCGTGGTCATCAACCCCAACAACCCGACGGGCGCGCTCTATTCGGACGACTTGCTGAAGGGCATCGTCTCCATTGCACGCGAACACGGCCTGGTCATCTTCGCCGACGAGGTCTACGACAAGGTTCTCTACGAAGGTGTGAAGCACACCGCCATCGCCAGCCTGTCGAAGGACGTCCTCACGCTGACCTTCAATTCACTGTCCAAGAGCTACCGCTCCTGCGGCTATCGCGCCGGCTGGCTCGTGGTGTCGGGCGACAAGAAGATGGCGCGCGACTACATCGAGGGCCTGAACATGCTCTCGAACATGCGCCTGTGCGCCAATGTTCCCGGTCAGTGGGCGATCCAGACGGCGCTGGGCGGCTACCAGAGCATCAACGACCTGGTCGCCGAGGGCGGCCGCTTGCGCCGCCAGCGCGACCTGGCCTACGAACTCATCACGGCGATTCCGGGTGTGAGCTGTGTCAAGCCGAGCGCCGCGCTCTACATGTTCCCGAAGCTCGATCCCAAGGTCTATCCCATCGAGGACGACCGGCAGTTCTTCCTCGAGCTGCTGAAGGAAACAAAGGTGATGCTGGTCCAGGGCACCGGCTTCAATTGGGCCACGCCGGATCACTTCCGCATCGTCTTCCTCCCTCACGAGGAGGATCTGCGCGAAGCGGTGGCGCGCATCGCCGGCTTCCTCGAACGCTATCGAAACCGGGCCGCCTGAGGCCTTCTTCGTGGCCCTTGCCTCTCTCTCTGCTTCTAGACGAAACGAATGAAATCCATCCAAGTAGGCCTGCTCGGCATCGGCACGGTAGGCAGCGGCACCTTCAAGGTGCTCCAGCGCAACCAGGAAGAAATCAAGCGCCGCGCAGGCCGCGGCATCGAGATCACCATGGTCGCGGACCTCGACATGGTCCGCGCCAGGGCCGCCGTGGGCGAATCGGTGCAGGTGGTCGATGACGCGCGCAAAGTCATCGCCAATCCCGACATCGACATCGTGGTCGAGTTGATCGGCGGCTACGGCATCGCGAAGCAACTGGTGCTGGAAGCCATCGCGGCCGGCAAGCACGTGGTGACCGCCAACAAGGCGCTGCTCGCCGTGCACGGCACCGAGATCTTCGCCGCCGCCCATGCCAAGGGCGTGATGGTGGCCTTCGAGGCCGCAGTCGCGGGCGGGATCCCCATCATCAAGGCGCTGCGAGAAGGCCTCACCGCCAACAGCATCCAGTGGATCGCCGGCATCATCAACGGCACCACCAACTTCATCCTGTCCGAGATGCGGGACAAGGGACTGGACTTCGGCACGGTACTGAAGGAGGCGCAGCGCCTGGGCTACGCCGAAGCGGACCCGACCTTCGACATCGAGGGCGTGGATGCCGCCCACAAGGTCACGCTCATGAGCGCCATCGCCTTCGGCATCCCGGTGCAGTTCGACAAGGCGCACGTCGAGGGCATCACCAAGCTGGCGGCCCAGGACATCAAGTACGCCGAGCAGCTCGGCTACCGCATCAAGCTCCTCGGCATCACCAGGCGCATGGCGCAGGGCATCGAGCTCCGAGTGCACCCCGCGCTCGTGCCCTCCAAGCGCCTGCTCGCGAACGTCGAGGGCGCGATGAACGCGGTCGTGGTCAACGGCGACGCCGTCGGCACCACGCTTTACTACGGCAAGGGTGCCGGCAGCGAGCCGACGGCCAGCGCGGTCATCGCCGACCTGGTCGACATCACCCGCCTGCACACGGCAGATGCCGCGCACCGCGTGCCGCATCTCGCCTTCCACCCCGACGCGATGAGCGACCTGAAGGTGCTGCCGATGGCCGAGGTGGTCACCAGTTACTACCTGCGGCTGCGCGTGGCCGACGAGGCCGGCGTGCTCGCGAAGGTGACGGGCCTGCTGGCCACCGCCGGAATCAGCATCGACGCCGTGCTGCAGCGCGAGGCCGACGAGGTGGGCGGCGAGGGCTCGACCCAGACCGACCTGATCATCCTGACCCATGACACGCGCGAAGGCACCCTCGACCAGGCCCTCGCCCAGCTCCAGGCCCTGCCGAGCGTGCTGGCGCCCATCGTGCGCATCCGCAAGGAAGAACTCGCCTGAATGGGGGCCCCAGCCCCTCATCGCGCCATCTGGAAAGCAACGTGAACTACCTGAGCACCCGCGGCCATCCCGACCGCCGCCGCTTCTGCGAAATCCTGCTGGAGGGACTGGCGCCGGACGGCGGCCTGTACCTGCCGGAGCGCTACCCGCAAGTCGATGCCAGCATGCTCGCCAAGTGGCGCGGCCTGCCATACCACGCGCTCGCCTTCGAGATCCTCTCGCTCTACATCGACGACATCCCGGCCGCCGACCTTCAGGCTCTCTGCGCGAAGACCTACACCGCCGAGGTGTTCGGCTCGCCGGACATCGTTCCGCTGCGCGAGCTGGAAGACGGCGTCTACCTCGAGGCGCTCTCCAACGGCCCTACGCTTGCCTTCAAGGACATGGCGATGCAACTGCTGGGCAACCTGTTCGAATACGAGCTGGCCCGGCGCGGCGAGGAACTCAACATCCTCGGCGCGACCAGCGGCGACACCGGCAGCGCGGCCGAGTACGCCATGCGGGGCAAGAAGGGCGTGCGCGTCTTCATGACCTCGCCCGAAGGCCGGATGAGCCCCTTCCAGCAGGCGCAAATGTTCAGCCTGCAGGACCCGAACATCTACAACATTGCGATCGCAGGTGTGTTCGACGACTGCCAGGACATCGTGAAAGCCGTGTCGAACGACCTCGGCTTCAAGCGCAAGTACAAGATCGGTACCGTCAACTCCATCAACTGGGCGCGGCTGCTGGCGCAGGTCGTCTACTACTTCGCGGGCTACTTCCAGGCCACTGGCCGCGACGACCAGCAGGTGAGCTTCACCGTTCCCTCGGGCAACTTCGGCAACGTCTGCGCGGGCCATGTCGCGCGCATGATGGGCCTGCCCATCCGCCAGCTCGTGGTCGCGACCAACGAGAACGACGTGCTCGACGAGTTCTTCCGCACCGGCGTCTACCGCGTGCGCGCGGCCGCCGACACGCACGAGACCTCGAGCCCCTCGATGGACATTTCCAAGGCCAGCAACTTCGAGCGCTTCGTCTTCGACCTCGTGGGACGCGACGCCGCCAGGACACGAGCGCTCTTTGAAGGCGAGATCGGCCGCGCGGGCCGCTTCGACCTGAGCGCCGACCCAGTCTTCGCCCAGGCTGCAACCCGCTTCGGCTTCGCCAGCAGCCGCAGCACGCATGCCGATCGCCTGGCGACCATCCGTGACGCCGACAAGCGCTTCGCGACGCTGATCGACACCCACACCGCCGACGGCCTCAAGGCGGCGCGCGAGCACCTCACGCCCGGCGTCCCGATGATCGTGCTGGAGACGGCCTTGCCTATCAAGTTCGCCGAGACCATCGTCGAGGCGCTGGGCCACGCACCTGATCGGCCCGCGCGCTTCGAGGGCATCGAATCCCTGCCAAAGCGCGTCGTCAGCCTGCCGGCGGATCCCGAGGCGGTGAAGGCCTATATTGCGCAGAATTGTGGCTGAGACCCGAAGCCGAAAATGAAAGTCGTCGGCTTTGCGGGTTTCTCGGGTTCGGGCAAGACCACGTTGGTCGAACGCCTGATCCCCGTGCTCAAGCTGCATGGTCAGCGCGTGTCCGTGGTCAAGCATGCGCATCACAAGTTTGACATCGACCATCCCGGCAAGGACACCTACCGGCACCGCGAGGCCGGTGCCTTCGAGGTCGTGGTGGCCTCCGACAGGCGCCTGGCGTTGATCCGCGAGTTCGAGCAGCCGGCGCAACTCAGCGTCCACCAGTTGATCGCCGAACTGTACGAGGGCGTCGACTGGGTGTTTGTCGAAGGCTTCAAGCACAGCGACCTGCTGAAGATCGAGATCTGGCGCTCGCCCGACGAGGGCTTCGAACCCCGCCCCGCGCGCTATGTCGAGGATGACTTCATCGTCGGCATCGCCACCGATCAACCCCGGTTGCTGCCGCAGCCGACGGCACTGCCGGTCTTTGACCTCAACGACATCGATGGCATTGGCGCCTGGCTGCTCCAGAACGCGCACCGCTTCGAATACAACGTGGACCACTATGGCTAGCACCCCTTCCGCACGTCCCGCGCTGATGCCCTTGGACGAGGCGCTTGCGCGGCTCCTCGCGTCCGCCGCCCCGCAGGTGGGTGTCGAGAGCGTCTCCACTTTCGACGCCGACGGCCGTGTGCTCGCGCAGGACGTGGTTTCCGGCCTCACCGTGCCGCCGCGCGACAACAGCTCGATGGATGGCTACGCGGTACGCAGCGCGGATTGCGCGCGTCCCGGCGCCGTTTTGCAGGTGGCGCAGCGGATCCCCGCCGGCAGCGTGGGCGGCCCGCTGGCGGCCGGCACGGCGGCGCGTATCTTTACCGGCGCGCAAATCCCCGAAGGCGCCGATGCGGTCGTCATGCAGGAAGATACAAGTGCCTTGCCGGAAGAGGCTGGCCTGGGCAAGGTGCGGGTGGAGATCGCCCCGGCGCAGGGTCAATGGATCCGCCGCGCTGGCGAGGACGTCGCCGCCGGCGACGTCGTCCTAAGGCGCGGTGAGCGCCTCACGCCCGCCGCGCTGGGCCTGGCGGCGAGCGTCGGCCTGGATCGCCTGCAAGTGTCGAGGCGTCCGCGCGTCGCGCTGCTTTCCACCGGCGATGAACTGGTGATGCCGGGCGAGGTCGCGCCCGAGGCGATGAAGCCCGGTTCGATCTACAACTCCAACCGCTTCTTCATGCGCGCCTTGCTGCACCGGCTCGGCTGCGAGGTGAACGACCTCGGCATCGTGCCGGACCGTCGCGACGCGACCATCGACGCGCTGCGCGAGGCGTCGCTGCGCAACGACCTCATCATCACGACCGGTGGCGTCTCGGTCGGCGAGGAAGACCACATCAAGGCGGCGGTACAGCACCTGGGCCAACTCGACCTGTGGTCACTGAACATGAAGCCGGGCAAGCCCTTTGCCTACGGCCGCATCGGCGATACGCATCTCACCGGGCTGCCGGGCAACCCGGTGTCGAGCTTCCTGACGTTCCTGCTGCTGGTGCGTCCCTTCCTGCTTACGCTCCAAGGCGTCAAGCGGGTGGCGCCGCAACCGGTCCCGATGCGTGCGGACTTCGACTGGCCGCGCGCCGACCGGCGCCGCGAGTTCCTGCGCGCCCGCCGCAACGACGCGGGTGGGCTGGACGTCTTCGCCAACCAGAGTTCCGGTGTGCTGACTTCGATGGTTTGGGGCGATGGCGTCATCGATACGCCCGCCGGACAGCCCTTCAAGGCGGGCGACACGGTGCAGTTCATCCCCTTCGCGTCGCTGCTGTCCTGAGTCGGGCATGAAGATCAACGTCCGCTATTTCGCCTCCGTCCGCGAGGCCCTGGGCACCGGCAGCGAAACGCTGGACACGGCCGCGCAGGACCTCGGCGCGCTGCGCGACGAACTGATCGCGCGAGGCGAGCCGCATGCGAGCACGCTCGCGCGGGGCAGGGCCGTGCGCATGGCGCTCGACCAGGTCATGAGCGGCGAAGCCGCCACGCTTCGCGAGGGCAGCGAGGTGGCCTTCTTTCCGCCTGTCACCGGCGGTTGAGCTCGTTTCGTATCCACCGAAGCCGCTCGCGCAGCGTGCTCGACGGGCGGGTCATCGGGAGAACGCAGTTCATCGGCCTGCAATCCTTGATGGCCCGGATGCGCGGATCGCCAGCCAGCGTGAGCAAGGTTACGCGCGAGATCTCGACGCCGGTGCGGCAGGGGATGGCATAGACCAGGAGCGGTACCGCGCTCGCGCCCGCGATGCGCACGCGGCCGGTTTCTTCGCGAGAAGAAAGGCGCTGGCGCATGGCGATGGAGGGCATGGGCGAAGTCCATCGCAGTGCCACAATCCGGCCATGACCGGCCCCCGCGTTTCCATCCAGACAGAGGATTTCGACCTGCAGCAGGAAATCTCCGCGCTGCGCGCAGACGACAAGCGCGTGGGCGCTGTCTGCAGTTTCATCGGCACCGTGCGCGACCGCAACGACGGCAGCGAGGTCGCGTCGATGGAACTGGAGCACTACCCCGGCATGACGGAGAAATCCATCGAAGTCATGATCGACGAGGCCCACCGCCGCTTCGACATCCTCGGCGCCCGCGTGGTGCACCGAGTGGGACTGCTGCAGCCGATGGACCAGATCATGATGGTCGCTGTCGCCTCGGCGCACCGGGGCGAGAGCTTTCGCGCCTGCGAGTTCCTGATGGACTATCTCAAGACCCAGGCGCCCTTCTGGAAGAAGGAGCAGACGCCCGAGGGCGCCCGCTGGGTCGATGCGCGCGTCGCGGATGACGCGGCGCTGGCGCGCTGGGGCATCGTCGCCAGCAACGCCTGATTCAGGGCCTTACTGCGGTTGAAAACCGCTGGCCTTGATGATTTGCGCCCAGGTTTGCGTGTAGCTGCGCACGCGGCCTGCAAACTGACCCTGTGGCATGTAGCCCACCGACAGCCCCATCGCCGTCAGCCGATCACGCACGTCCGGCATCGCCAGCACCTTCGCCAACGCCTCGCCGAAGCGGTCGATCACCGGCTGGGGCGTGCCCACCGGCGCGAAGATGCCGTAGTAGGGCAGGTCCTCCAGCCCGGAAAGGCCGAGCTCGGCGAAGGTCGGCACCTGCGGCAGCACCGCTTGGCGCTTGTCGCCGATCACCGCCACGACGCGGATCTTGCCTGCCTTCTGATTCTCGATGAAGTCCGGGATCGAGCCGATGCCCGAGGAGATCTGGTTGCCCAGCATGTCAGCCATCATCGGCGCGCTGCCGCGGTAGGGCGCGGCCTGCAGGTCCAGCTTGTACTTGTCGGCGATCAGCTTTACCAGGAACTCCGGGATGGAGGCCGGCGCCGGCACGCCGATGGTGTCCTTGCCGCCGCGCTGGCTCTTCACCCAGGCGACGTATTCGTTCATGGTCTTGGCCGGCGTGCCGCCCGACACCGCCAGCGCATTGGCGAAGGTGGCGAAACCTGCCACCGGCACGAAGTCCTTCGCCGGGTCGAAGCCCGGGTTCTTCACCACCTGCGGCAGGATCGAGATCGAGTGGTCGTGCGACAGGAAGAAGGTATGGCCATCAGGCGGCGAGGTCTTGAGCACCTGCGCAGCGATCTGGCCGCCGGCGCCGGCGCGGTTGTCCACCACCACCGATGCCCCCAATTGATCCTTGAGTTTTTCGCCCAGCATCCGCGCGATGGCGTCCGTGCCGCCACCGGCTGGGAAACCGACCAACAGCCGGATCGTCGGGGTGGGTTGGGCGTGGGCGAGGCTGGCCATCGCGGCGAAGGCGCCCAGCGCCAAGGCCTTGCGTAAAGCTTGCGACAGGACAACTCGTCTTGAAAACAACATGATCAACTCCAAGCATGGATGGAAGAAAGCGGCGGAAAGCACATATTCGTCCTTGAATCGCCGCGGAACAGCCCTATTTTGAATGCAGGAATCAAGCCATGCGCCAAGACAAACTCACCACCAAATTCCAGGAAGCCCTCGCGGACTCCCAGTCGCTCGCCCTGGGCAATGACAACGCCTACATCGAGCCGGCCCACCTGCTGGTCGCGATGCTGCGGCAGGATGATGGCCCCCGCGCGCTCCTGGAGCGTGCCGGCGCCAACGTGCCGGGCCTCCTGCAAGCGGCGGAAGCCGCCATCAAGAAGCTGCCCAAGGTCGAGGGCCATGACCAGGTCCAGGTCGGCCCCGAACTAGGCAAGCTGCTGCAGGCGACCGAGAAGGAAGCCATCAAGCGCAACGATCAGTTCATTGCCAGCGAGCTCTTCTTGCTGGCGCTGGCCGACAGCAAGGCCGACATCGGCAACGTGGCTCGCAGCCAGGGCGTGACGCGCAAGTCCCTCGAAGCCGCCATCGAGGCGGTGCGCGGCGGTCAGGGTGTCAACAGCGCCGATGCCGAAGGCCAGCGCGAGGCTCTCAAGAAATACTGCCTCGACCTCACCGAGCGCGCCCGACTGGGCAAGCTCGACCCCGTGATCGGCCGCGACGAGGAAATCCGCCGCGCCATCCAGGTGTTGCAGCGCCGCACCAAGAACAATCCCGTGCTGATCGGCGAGCCCGGCGTCGGCAAGACCGCCATCGTCGAAGGGCTGGCGCAGCGCATCGTCGCGGGGGAAGTGCCCGAGTCACTCATGGGCAAGCGCGTGCTGTCGCTCGACATGGCGGCGCTGCTTGCAGGCGCCAAGTACCGCGGCGAATTCGAGGAACGGCTGAAGACCGTGCTCAACGAACTCGCGAAGGATGAGGGCCAGACCATCGTGTTCATCGACGAGTTGCACACCATGGTCGGTGCCGGCAAGGCCGAGGGCGCGATGGACGCGGGCAACATGCTCAAGCCCGCGCTGGCTCGCGGCGAGTTGCACTGCGTGGGTGCCACCACGCTGGACGAATACCGCAAGTACATCGAGAAGGACGCCGCGCTGGAGCGCCGCTTCCAGAAGATTCTCGTGGGCGAGCCCAGCGTGGAGGCGACCGTCGCCATCCTGCGCGGCTTGAAGGAAAAGTACGAAGTCCACCACGGCGTGGACATCACAGACCCGGCGATCGTCGCCGCGGCGGAGCTGTCCGACCGCTACGTCACCGACCGCTTCCTGCCGGACAAGGCCATCGACCTCATCGACGAGGCCGCCGCCAAGATCAAGATCGAGATGGACTCCAAGCCGGAGGCCATGGACCGGCTCGACCGTCGCCTCATTCAGCTGCAGATCGAGCGCGAGGCCGTGCGTCGCGAGAAGGACGAAGCCTCGCAGAAGCGCTTCTCCCTCATCGAGGACGAGATCGCCAGGCTGCAGAAGGAGATCGCCGACCTCGACGAGATCTGGCAGGCCGAGAAGGCGCAGGCCCAGGGCAGTGCGCAGATCCGCGAGGAGATTGACAAGATCAAGTTCCAGATCGCCGAGTTCACCAGCAAGGGTGACTTCAACAAGGTTGCCGAGCTGCAGTACGGCAAGCTGCCGTCACTTGAGAAGCGCCTGAAGGAAGCGCAGGACTCCGAGGCCAGCCGCGGCAAGTCCAGCGCGCCCACGCTGCTGCGCACCCAGGTCGGAGCGGAGGAGATCGCCGAAGTCGTGGCGCGTGCCACCGGCATCCCGGTCTCCAAGTTGATGCAGGGCGAGCGCGACAAGTTGCTCATGATGGAAGGCAGGCTGCACGAGCGCGTCGTGGGGCAGGACGAGGCCATTGGCGCAGTGGCCAATGCGATCCGCCGTTCGCGTTCGGGCCTGTCCGACCCGAACCGTCCGACCGGCTCGTTCCTCTTCCTGGGCCCCACGGGTGTCGGCAAGACCGAACTGTGCAAGGCGCTGGCGGGTTTCCTGTTCGACAGCGAGGAGCACCTCATTCGCGTCGACATGAGCGAATTCATGGAGAAGCATTCGGTCGCGCGCCTGATCGGCGCCCCGCCCGGTTACGTGGGCTATGAAGAAGGCGGCTATCTCACAGAGGCCGTGCGTCGCAAGCCATACAGCGTGCTGCTGCTCGACGAGGTCGAGAAGGCGCACCCGGATGTCTTCAACGTGTTGCTGCAGGTGCTCGACGATGGCCGCCTTACGGACGGCCAGGGCCGCACCGTGAACTTCAAGAACACGGTGATCGTGATGACCAGCAACATCGGCTCGCCCATCATCCAGGCGATGGTGGGCCGGCCGACCGAGGAGATCAAGGAAGCCGTGTCCGATGAGCTGAAGAACTATTTCCGCCCCGAGTTCCTGAACCGGATCGACGAGACGGTGGTGTTCCATGCGCTCGACGCGAAGAACATCGAGGCCATCGCGGCCATCCAGCTGAAGGTGCTGCAAGAGCGCCTGTCGAAGATGGACCTGGGGCTGGAGGTGTCGCACGCCGCACTGGCGGAAATCGCCAAGGTCGGCTTCGACCCGGTGTTCGGCGCGCGGCCGCTCAAGCGGGCCATCCAGCAACGCATCGAGAACCCGTTGTCGAAGCTGCTGCTGGACGGCACCTTCGGGCCGAAGGACACGATCCACGTGACGACGGACCCGATCCAGGCACCGGGCCAGTTCCGCTTCGGCAAGGCGGGGGAACCTAGCGCGGCGGCGATGGCCTAAGCTTGGATGATGAACTTCATTTTCCGCGTCGTTCTCTTCCTGATGGGGCTGGTGTTCGCGGCCAGCCTCGCCGTCGCAGTGCTGCTGCTGGCGGCGGTCTGGGGCGTGCGCTACGGTTGGGGGCGCCTCACGGGGCAGCCGGTGCGGCCCTGGGTGATGCGCTTCAACCCGCGCGGCGGCTTCGACCGCTTCCGGGCGGCTGGCCGTCCGGCCGAGCCGAGCGCCGCGGATGTTGCGGCGGCGCGTGCGCGTGGCGAGGCCGCGGACAGCCCGGTGCGCCTGCGCGATCCGGCGCGCGTCACCGACGTGCAGGCCCGGCCCGTCTCCCGCGGCGAGTAGGCCGCCGCACCCACCGTCGCCGGAGACGGCACGGGCTGCCCTAGACTCCGGGCATGAACGTGCGTTTTCTCGAGGCCTTCGTGTGGGTTGCGAAGCTCGGCAGCTTCAAGGCGGCCGCCGAGAAGATGCACACCACGCAGGCCGGCATCTCCAGCCGCATCGCGACGCTCGAACAGCAGTTCGGCGTGAAGCTTTTCGATCGCGAGCACCGCGGCGTCATGCTCACCTACCAGGGCACCGAACTCATGCCCTACGCCGAGCGCATGATCGAGATGCAGGCACGCATGATGGGCGCCCTGGGTCAGGCCGAAGCCTTCTCCGGCATGCTGCGCATCGGCGTGATCGAGACCGTCGCCCACACCTGGCTGCCCGACCTGCTCTCCCGCTTCGCGCAGCGCTATCCCAATGCCACGCTGGAGCTCGATTCCGACATCACGCCCCACCTGCGCGACGACCTGCTGCGCGGCACGCTGGACTGCGCCATCCTCTCCGAGGAAATCACCCCCGGCTTCATCGACAACCGCCGCATGGCGAACTTCGCGATGCGCTGGGTGGCGAGCCCGAGCCTCGCGCTCAAGCTGCCCGCGCGCAAGCTGCTGTCCTTCCGGGACATCGCGGAGCAACCCATCATTTCCTTCCGCCGCGAGTCCAGTGTGTACCGCAACATCGCGCAGGGTGCGAGCGGCTGTGCCAACCTGAGGGTGAGCTATTTTTCCTCGCTTGGCGCCATGGTCGATCTCACGCGCTCGGGCTTCGGCACGGCGCTGCTGCCGCTGGCGGTCATTCAGGAAGACCTGCGCCTGGGCCGCCTCGTCCAGCTCGAAGTGGATCCGGTGCCGATGCCCTTGCCGCTGGTGGCCAGCATGCGCCTGGAGCCCGCTTCGCCGCTGGCGGAGGCGCTTGTCAACATGGCCCAGGCGGCCTGCGACCAGTTCGTCGCCAACAGCCGGGACGATGTGCTTGTGCCCTGATCCGGCCCACGCGGTGCGCCTCATTGGGGCAGACCCCTGCGCCACGGGCGTGCATCAGAAAAATCTATAGGCCAGGGAAGAAATTTCCCGTTTGACCCCTCGCGGGTGTGCGACCACACTGCGCGCCATGCAAAAGGTCATGTGCCAGGTCCAGCGCGAGTTCTTCACGATCCGCCCTGAAGGTTGCCGGGCTGCTGATGTGATCGACGTGATCTTCCGCGAGCTCCCGAGACTGCGCCTCGGGGGAATTCCGCCATGTCCCTGAAACTTCAGTTTGCCTGCGAGTCGGTGGCAGCCGACGGCACGCGCGGCACGGCACAGCTCAGTGTCGTGCCGACGCGCATGGTCATCGCCGGCTGGACCGGCCGCGACGCGGCCGCGATCGAGCACCACATCGCGGAGCTCGCGGCCATCGGCGTGCCACGCCCTTCGAGCGTGCCGCTCTACTACGTCGTGGGCGCGAGCTTGCTGACGCAGTCGCCCGTGATCGATGCGTTGGGCGAGGAGAGCTCCGGCGAGGCCGAGCCCGTGCTTTTCTTTGCGGGCGGAGAGTGGTGGCTGAGCGTCGGCTCGGACCACACCGACCGCAAGGTCGAGGCGTATTCGGTCGTCGTCTCCAAGCAGATGTGCGCCAAGCCCGTTGCCACGGCGGCATGGCGCTGGGCTGACGTCGCGGGCTACCAGGACGAGCTGCAATTGCGCTCGCGCATCTTGGAGCATGGTGCCTGGGTCAGCTATCAGGAAGGCAGTTTCGCTTCGATCCGTCCCTTGCAGGGCTTGCGCGATGGGATCTACGCGGCGGAAGGCGAGGAGGGCCGCTTCATGACCTGCGGCACGCTGGGTGCCTTGCCAAACACGCGCGGCGAGCGTATCCGCCCCGCGCCGGAGATGGAGATCGAGATTCGCGATCCGCGCCTGAAGCGCAGCATCGTGCATCGCTATGCGGTCCGCCCGCTGCCGGTGGTGGCGTGATGGGCGATGCCCATCGCTGCCTTGCTCGGACGCCGGCGCGACGGCCACCGCCGGCTCGGCGATCTGCCGCGATGAGTTGCCCGTGGCGCCGATCGCTCTCCTCCTCGCGCGGCCGGCTCCTGGGGCAATGGCCTGTGCAACGCCGAGGTGATGCCCACCTGCCGCACCGGGCCTCAGGCCAGCATCTTGTCGGCGATCAACTGCCAGTGCGCCGCCTCGACCGGCGTGATGGACAGGCGGTTTCCCTTGCGCAGCACCACCATGTCGGCCAGCGCGGGCGTCGCGCGCAACTCGGGGAGGCCTAGCAGGCGCGTCTTGCGCACGGCCTGCACGTCCAGCAGCAGCCAGCGTGGCGCGCTGGGCTTGGAGGCCGGGTCGTAGTAGGGCGACTTCGCGTCGAACTGCGTCGGGTCCGGCCGCGTGCCAGAGGCCACGCGCGCGATCCCCACGATGCCCGGCTCCGGGCAACTGGAGTGATAGAACAGGACGCCATCGCCCACCTTCATCGCATCGCGCATGAAGTTGCGCGCCTGGTAGCTGCGCACGCCGGTCCATGGCACGGTCGCATCGGGCGCCGCGAGCGCGTCGTCGATCGAGCACTCGTCGGGCTCGGACTTCATCAGCCAGTACTGTGACATGCGGAGAGAATAGCGGATGGCCACGCCGCGTCCACCCCTTCTCATCGACCCCGCGGAGGCCGAGTTCAGCGCTATCCGCGCGCAGGGCGCGGGCGGGCAGAATGTCAACAAGGTGTCGAGCGCGGTGCATCTGCGCTACGACATTCCGGCCAGTTCGCTGCCTGCGGATGTGAAGGAGCGCCTGCTCTCGCTGCGAGACAGCCGCATCACCCAGGAAGGCGTGCTGGTCCTGAAGGCCCAGCGGCACCGCAGCCAGGACATGAATCGCGCGGATGCGCTCGCGCGCCTGCAGGAGCTGGTCGACAGCGTCGCCACGCCGCCGCGCGTGCGCCGCGCCACCAAGCCCAGCTACGGCTCGAAACAGCGCCGGCTCGAAGGCAAGAGCCAACGCTCGGAAATCAAGAGCCTGCGTGGACCTGTGAGGGATTGAGCTCCGATGCCGGCAGTGGCATGCCACTGCCGGCTGTCAGCGCGGCCAGGGCCTCGGCGTCCGTCCGGTAACTGGACAGCATCGGCCCGGGCACGAGCAGCCCCGCGCGGTCGAGCACCTGCTGCGCCGGTAGCTTGAGGCCCGAAATGTGCAGCCGCACGCCCTTTGATTCCAGGAAGCGCCGAATGCTGCCGAAGACTTCGGCGCCGGTGATGTCGACGCGGTTGATGGGCTGGGCGAAGAGGCAGACGTCGGTGAGCCCCGCGCGCTCCGCGACGGCAACCGTGACCGCGCGCTCCAGCGTGCTGGCGGTGGCGAAGTCGAGTTCGGCATCCATGCGCAGCGCGTAGAGGTCCGGCGCAAGCGGCGGCAGATGCCACAGGTGGCGGTCGCGCAGGCTGCCGTCGGGATGCAGGCCGACCTCGATGATGCGCGGGTGCAGGTGACGGTACATGTAGTGCGCCAGCGCGGCGAGCAACCCGCCGAGGACGCCCCAGTAGATCGACGGCGCGGTCGCGATGGTCAGCCCGAAGGTGGCGAGCGCGATGGCGGCCTCTATGCGCGAGATGCGCCACAGCGCGACGAAGGACGAAGGCCGCAGCAGGCCGATGGTGGCGGTCGCGACGATCGAGGCCAGCACCGCCTGCGGCACGTGGTAGAGCAGCGGCATGGCCCACAGCAGCGCGGCCGCGACCACGGCAACGCTGAAGAGCGTGGACCACTGCGTCTTGGCGCCGGCATAGAGCGTGATGGCCGAGCGCGAGAAGGAGGAACTGGTGGGGAAGGAGCCGGTCAATCCTGAAGCGATCTTGCCCAGGCCCTGGCCGATGAGGTCCTGGTTCTCGTTCCAGAGCTTGCCCGCGCGGGCGTTGTCGACCTTGGCGCTCGATGCGGTTTCCAGGAAGCTCACCAGCGTGATCAGGAAGGCCGGCAGGAGCAGGGCGCCAAGCGCATCGAAGGAGAGGCCACCGGGCCAGTAGAAGGAGGGCAGGCCCGACGGCAGGGCGCCGATCACCGCGCCGCCGCGCAGCGCATAGCCGATGGCGGCACTGATGGCGGCGGCCGCCGCGACCAGCGCCATCGTGGTGGGAAAGCGCGGCGCCATCCGCTTGCCGAGCCATAGTGCCGCCATGCCACCCAGCCCGAATGCGATGGCGATCAAGTCCGGCGGGGGACCGTGCAGCACTTGCAGGAAAGAACGCCCGGTGAAGCCCAGGAGCGCGGGCAACTGCGAGAGCGTGATGAGCACCGCCGCGCCTTGCGTGAAGCCCATGAGCACCGGCGAGTTGACCAGCCGCAGCAGCCAGCCGAAACGCGCCGCGCCCAGCAGCACTTGCATGGCGCCCGAGAAGAGCGTGAGCCACACGGCCAGCGCGACCCATTCGCGGCTGCCGGGGATGGCCAGCGGCGCAAGCGACGCACCCACCAGCAGGCTGGTCAGCGCCGTGGGCCCAACCGACAGTCGGGCCGACGAACTGAAGAGCACCGCGATCAGCGCCGGGAGCAGCGCGGCGTAGACGCCCGTCACGAGCGGCATGCCCGCCAGGGCCGCGTACGCGACACCCTGTGGAATGACCATCAGCGCCACCGTGATGCCGGCGGCGGCCTCGTTGACGAGCAGCGCCTTGCCGGGGCGCGGCCAGGCCAGGAAGGGAAGCCAGCGCGAGAGCCGCTCGCGGTTCAAGGCCGTGCCCTCGATGGGCTGAAGGAATGGGAATGCACCGGGCGATGATACGAAAGCGCACGAGACGCAGTGCGGGCAGGTCAGCGCCGCTGCGTCGAGGAATTCTTTTCGCCGCGACGCCTACGATTTCTTCTTGTGCTGAAACGCCGTCGGCGACTGCCCCGTCGCCGCCTTGAACATCGCGCAGAACGCGCTGTCCGTCGCATAGCCGCTGGCCGATGCCACCTGGCTCACCGCCATGCCGCGCGCGAGCAGCGGCAGCGCGTGCGCAAGCACGGCCTGCTGGCGCCATTGCTGCCAACTCATGCCGAGCTGGTCGCGGAAGAGGCGGGCCACCGTGCGCTCGCTGGCGCCGATGGCCGCCGCGCGCTCGGCCAGCGTGGCGCGGTTGGCGGGGTTGCGCAGCAGGGCTTCGCAAAGCTGGCGCAGGCGCTTGTCGCCCGGCAGCGGGACGTCAATCTGGATCTGCGTCGCGCGCTCCAACTCGTCGACCAGCAGCGGCGCGATCCAGCGCTCGCGCTGCGCGGCGTGCGGGTCGGCGGGCGGCAGGCCGTCGGGCGTGGTGTCGAGTGCCAGCATGAGCGCACGCAGCAGCGGGCTGATTTCCAGCACTTCGCATTTCTCCCATGGCGGGCCCAGCCAGGCGTGCAGGTACACGGTGCGCAACTCGGCATCCTCGATCAGCGTGATGCCATGCGACATGTTCGCCGGCACCCAGAGCGCGCGCGAGGGCGGCACGATGTAGCTGCCGTCCGCGGTGCTGAGCCGGATCACCCCGCGGGTCGAGAAAGTGAGTTGCGGCCAGGGATGCGTGTGCAGTTCCACGAAGGTGTCGGCCTTGAGGAAGTGTTCCTTGGCACGCAGGGGCCGCAGGGCGTCCGGCGCATAGAGGTGTGGCGTGAGCGGCCCGACGCTGGAGGTCGGAGCCGGGAAGGGGGGCGCCAGGCGCTGGGCCGGGGCGTCGACGGGCGTCGATGGGGTGACGGCAGTGGACGGCATGGTTTCGACAAATGTTGTCTCTGTATCGCCATTCTGCCGCGCCGGACCGGCTTAGCATCGGAGCCCACCTCAGTTTCTTGTTGCAATCCATGTCCTCCCCTGCCGCCGCCACCGCCGAAACGTCCTCCTTGCGCTCCGACGTGAAGCTGATCAGCCTGGTGGGGCTGGCGCACGCGGTCAGCCACTTCAGCCAGCTTGTGCTGGCGCCGCTCTTCCCCTGGCTCAAGGACGCGTTCAACGTCAGCTACACCGAATTGGGCGCGGTGCTCACGGTCTTCTTCGTCGTCTCCTGCATGGTGCAGGCGGCGTCAGGCTTCATCGTCGACAAGCTGGGACCGCGGCCGGTGCTCTTCGTCGGCCTCGGTCTGTTGGCGCTGGCCGCGATCGGCTATGCGACGGCGCAGAACTACTGGATGCTCCTGGCCAGCGCGGTGATCGCGGGCGTGGGCAACGGCGTCTTCCACCCGGTCGACTACACGCTCTTCAACCGCAAGGTGGCGGCCACGCGGCTGGGCCATGCGTACAGCGTGCACGGCATCACCGGCAGTCTGGGCTGGGCGCTGGCGCCGGCCTTCGTGGTACCTCTGGCGATCGCCTTCTCCTGGCGCGTTGCCCTAGCCTCGGCCGGCGCGGTGGCGCTGGTGGTCCTGTTCATCCTGTGGATCAACCGCGGCGTGCTGTCGCTCGATGTGAAAGCGGTGCAGAAGGCCACGGGCGCCAATGGCGCGGCCGGCGGCGAGTTCGCCTTCCTGAAGATCCCTGCAGTGTGGATGTGCTTCGGCTTTTTCTTCTTCTATGCGATGACGCTGAGCGTTGTGCAGACCTTCGCGCCGACGGCGGCCGGGCGGCTGCATGAGGTGCCACTCGCTCTGGTCGCGGTGTGCCTGACCATCTACATGGTGGCGAGCGCGGCCGGCATGGTGGCCGGCGGCTTCCTTGCCTCGGATCCCTCGCGCTGCGAGCGCATCGTGGGCGCCGGCTTCGGCATGGCGGCGTTGCTGGCGCTTGTGCTGGCTTTCGCGAACTTCGCGCCCATCCTGGTGCCGGTCATGTTCGGCGCAATGGGTTTCGCCACCGGCATCGCCGGGCCTTCGCGCGACCTGCTGGTCAAGCGCTCGACGCCCGCCAACGCGACGGGGCGGGTGTACGGCGTGGTGTATGCCGGGCTGGACATCGGCCAGGCCATCGCGCCGCTGATTTTCGGCCGCTTGATGGATCACGGCCGCTACACGAGCGTGATCGTCGGCCTGGCCCTGGTGCAGGGCGTGCTGATCGCGAGCGCCTTCAACGTGCGCCGCGTGCGGCGCGAGGCGCTGGTGCCGGCGTCGGCGTAAGCAACCGCTTGGATGCCTTGCTCTTCCTGACGATCGCGGTCGGCGCGGTGGCGGCCGGCTTCGTGCAGGGCCTGTCGGGCTTCGCGTTCAGCATGGTTGCGATGTCATTCTGGGCGTGGTCGGTGGACCCCCGGCTCGCGGCGGTGCTGGCGACGTTTGGCGGGCTCATGGGCCAGGTCATCGCGGCCGTGACCGTGCGCCGCGGATTCGACAAGGCATTGCTGCTGCCCTTCGTCATCGGCGGTCTCGCGGGGGTGCCGATGGGCGTCTGGCTGCTGCCGCGCCTGGATGTGGCGCTCTTCAAGGTCTGTCTTGGCGGCTTGCTGGTGATCTGGTGCCCGGCCATGCTGATGGCGCGCAACCTCGGGCGCGTGACCGTCGGAGGCCGCGCGGCGGATGCGGCCGCGGGGCTGCTCGGCGGTATCTGCGGTGGATTGGGCGGCTTCACAGGAGCGATTCCCACGCTCTGGTGCACGCTGCGCGGCTTCGAGCGGGATGTGCAGCGTGCCGTCATCCAGAACTTCAATCTCTCGATGCTCGCGGTCGCCTTCGCGGTCTATCTCGGCTCCGGGCTGGTGACGCTGGCGACCTTGCCCTTTCTGGCAATCGTCGCCGTGGCCGTGCTGGTGCCGGTGCTGCTCGGTGCAAGGCTCTATGTCGGCATCAGCGAGGCGAGCTTCCGCAAGATCGTGCTGGGATTGCTGACGCTCTCCGGCGTGGCCTTGCTCGCCTCATCACTGCCGGTGGTGCTGGCCCGCCCGGGCTGACCGGTCGGGCGCCTCGGTCATTGCTCGCGAGGCGCGGGGAGGAGGTCGAGGACCCGCTCGGAGGGCCGGCAAAGGCGCGTGCCGAGCGGCGTGACCACGATCGGGCGGTTCATGAGAATTGGGTGCTCCACCATGAAGTCGAGCAGTTGCTCGTCGGTCCACTTCGGATCGCCAAGGCCCAGCTCCTCGTAGGGCGTACCCTTTTCCCGCAGGAGTTCTCGTACCGGGATTCCCATCGCGTGGACCAGAGAGCGCAGGCGCTCCTTGCCGGGCGGCGTCTTCAGGTACTCGATGATCTCAGGCTCTACGCCACTTTCGCGGATCAGCGACAGGGCGTTGCGCGAGGTGCCGCAGGCCGGGTTGTGGAAGATGGTGATCGCAGGCTGTGTTTGCATGAATCCAATTATGCAACTATTATTGAAATATGGAAGCCGATCAAGTCGTCAAATCCCTCGCCGCGTTGGCGCAGCCGGTGCGGTTGCAGGTCTTCCGCGCGCTCGTCGTGGCCGGTCCCGAAGGCTTGACGCCCGGCGCGCTGGTGGAGGCGCTGGCCGTGCCGGGGACCAGCCTTTCCTTCCATCTGAAGGAGTTGACGCATTCGGGCATGGTCACGCAGGAGCGCAACGGGAGAAACCTGATCTATCGTGCTTCCTTCCAGCAGATGAACGGGCTGCTCGGCTACCTGACCGAGAACTGCTGCGACGGCGAGTTCTGCCTCACCGGCACTGCCGCCGCCTGCGATTGCTGACGTGGCGACCAATCCCACGCTGGACGCGCCGTTCGCCCCGGCGCCTTCGATCGGCTTCTTCGAACGCTACCTCACGGTCTGGGTCGCGTTGTGCATCGTGGCCGGCATCGCGCTGGGTCAATGGCTGCCTGGCTTGTCGCGATCGATCGCCGCGCTCGAGGTCGCGCGGGTCAACGTACCCGTCGGCATGCTGATCTGGGTGATGGTCATCCCGATGCTGCTGAAGATCGACTTCGGCGCGCTCGGCAAGGTCGGAGCGCACTGGCGCGGCATCGGCGTGACGCTCCTCATCAACTGGGCGGTCAAGCCTTTTTCCATGGCGCTGCTCGGCTGGATCTTCATACGTCATGTCTTCGCCCCGATGCTGCCGCCCGCGCAACTCGACAGCTACATCGCGGGGCTGATCCTGCTCGCTGCGGCACCGTGCACGGCCATGGTGTTCGTCTGGAGCCAGCTTTGCAGGGGTGACCCATATTTCACGCTGTCGCAGGTCGCGCTCAACGACGCGATCATGGTTGTCGCCTTCGCGCCGATCGTCGCCCTGCTGCTGGGGCTGTCGTCGATCACCGTGCCATGGGACACGCTCCTGACCTCGGTAGGGCTCTACATCATCGTGCCGGTGGTGCTCGCGCAGGCTTGGCGGCGCGCGCTGCTGCGGGGCGGCACGGCGCACTTGGAGGCCGTGGCGGCGCGGCTCGCGCCGTGGTCGATCACCGCGCTGCTGCTCACGTTGGTGCTCTTGTTCGCCTTCCAGGGCGAGGCGATCCTGCGGCAACCGCTTGTCATCGCGCTGCTGGCCGTGCCGATCCTCGTGCAGGTCTTGTTCAATTCCGGCCTGGCCTACTGGCTCAACCGGAAGATGGGCGTGGCCCATTGCGTGGCCGGCCCTTCGGCGCTGATCGGGGCCAGCAACTTCTTCGAACTCGCGGTGGCCACCGCCATCAGCCTTTTCGGCTTCCAGTCCGGCGCCGCGCTGGCGACGGTGGTTGGCGTGCTCATCGAGGTGCCGGTGATGCTGCTGGTGGTCTCGGTCGTGAACCGGTCGCGGGGCTGGTACGAGCGCGGGGCCGCCTCGCGCGGCAGATGACGCGGCGCCGGCGGTTCACCACGGTGGCCGCGCTCGGCACGGCGCAGACGCTCGCATGGGCGTCGTCCTACTACCTGCCGGCGATGCTCGCTCTGCCGATGGCGCGCGAACTGGGAACAGCTCCGTCTACCGTCTTCGCCGCCTTCTCGGTGGCGCTGATCGTTTCGGCCGCGCTCGGGCCCTTCGCGGGGCGGATGATCGACCGCTTCGGAGGGCGCCCCGTGCTGATCGCCAGCAACCTGGTGTTCGCGGCCGGACTGGCTGCGCTCGGCTGGGCGGGGAGCACGCCGCAGATGTTCCTGGCGTGGACCGTCATGGGCGTGGCGATGGGCTGCGGGCTCTACGAGGCAGCATTTGCCACGGTGGTGAGGCTGCATGGCCAGCAGGCGCGCGGGGCCATCACCGGCATCACGCTCTTCGCCGGCTTCGCCAGCACCGTCGGTTGGCCGCTGTCGGCGGCGCTGGAATCGCACATCGGATGGCGCGGCACCTGCATGGTGTGGGCCGCGCTGCATCTCCTGCTCGCCGTGCCGCTGAACGCGTGTGTGCCGAAGGCGCCGCCCGCCGGTGAATCCGCGGGCGACCTGTCGAAGCGCCCGGATTCGACGCCAGTCCTGTCGGAAGGTGACGCGCGGCGCGCGGCAATCCTGATGGCCTACGTGTTCGCGGTGGCCTGGTTCGTCAGCACCGCCATGGCGGCACACCTGCCGCGCGTGCTCCAGGTTGCGGGCGTGGGCTTCGCTCTCGCCGTTTCGCTGGCGGCTCTTGTCGGCCCGGCGCAGGTGGCGGGACGGGTGCTGGAGTTCACCGTCCTGCAACGTTTCCATCCGCTTCTGTCGGCGCGGCTAGCCGCGTTGGCGCACCCACTCGGCGCGGCGGCGATCGGGCTGGCCGGCGCGGCGGCCGCACCGCTGTTCGTGCTGCTGCACGGCGCGGGCAACGGCATTCTCACGATCGCGATCGGCACCTTGCCGCTGCTGCTCTTCGGTGCGCGCGGCTATGGTCGGCGGCAGGGCCTGCTGGTGATACCCGCCCGGCTCGTGCAGGCGGGTGCGCCCTTCCTGTTCGGGCTGGGGCTTGACCGCTGGGGCGGCGGCGTGCTGTGGCTGTCGGCGCTGCTTGGCTTGTCCGCCTGCATCGCGCTGTGGTGGATGCCCTCGGGCCGCACCCGGCCCGGTCAGGGGCCGGCGCTTTCCCAGCCCGGCTCGAAGGGATAGCGCGCGGCCCAGAACGCCGCAAGCCGCGGCTCGGCGTCGACCCGGCGCACCACCTCTGCCAGGCGCGGTGCCACCTCGTAGAAGCGCTGGCGGCGTGGCGTCCAGCGCGAGGCCACCGTCACATAAAGGTCGAGAATGCCGATGCGCTCGCCCAGCAGATAGGGCGTGCCGCGTGGCATCTGCGCATCCATCATGTGCCAGCACTCGGTGATGCGTTCCGCGGTGCGTGCCAGCACCACGGCTTGCGCCGCTTCGTCAGCCGCCAGGCGGGTGGGCTCGTCGCGCACCCAGAACATCGAATAGATCGAAGCGGGGATGTAGCTCATCCAGCGCAGGTACTGCGCGCGCTTCGGGTCGCCGATGACCGGTGCAAGGCCCGCTTCGGGATAGCGGTCGCCGAGCCAGATCAGGATGGCGGCGCTCTCGGTCATCACCTCGCCGGAAGGCATCACGAGCACCGGCGCCTGCCGCAGCGGGTTCACGTGCGCGAGCTTGTCGCGCTCGGCCTCTCCCTTCCAGGGCGCCACGTCGACGACTTCGCAGGGGGCGCCGATGAGCGTGAGTGCGGCGTGAACCGGCGTCGCACCCGAACCCGGCGCTCCGTGGAGGATGTAGGGCTTCAGGACGGAGTTCATCGCGAAAGCCTACACCGTACCTGCCTCCCTCGCCATCATCCGGCCGTCAGGCCGCCACCAGCGCATCGACGCGCCGCAGCGCCTCGATGGTCTTCACGCAGGCTTCGGCCGCTTCCACGCCCTTGACCGCGAAATGGCGATGGAAGTATTTGCGGTGTTCCACGTGCTCGTGGAAGTGGTGCGGCGTGAGCACGGCCGAGAGGATCGGCACGTTGGTCTCCAGCTGTACCGTCATCAGCGAATTCACCACCGTGCTCGCCACGAATTCGTGCCGGTAGATGCCGCCGTCCACCACCAGCGCGCAGCCGACGATGGCGGCGTAGCGCCCCGAGGTTGCGAGCCGCTTGGCATGCAGCGGGATCTCGAAGGCACCGGGCACGTCGAACACGTCGATGGTGTCCAGCGGCACGCCTTGGCGCTGCATTTCCTCGAGGAAGGCGTCGCGCGCCTGGTGGACGATGTCCGCATGCCATTGGGCCTGCACGAAGGCGATGCGCTGGCCGAGCGGTGCATCCGGTGCGGCGATGGCGGAGAGAGGAAGGTCGTTGATCTGACTCATGGTGGGCCTATGAAGGTTTCCTGAATCAGGGCGCACGAACCCATGGCCGGGGCATGCACGAACGCGCCTGCCCGGCAACGGGGCCGCGCTCTCTTTCATCCGGACTGTGACCGTCGGCCCCGGGATCTCACCAGGTCTGCTGACCCCGCGCTCCATGCGAAGCCCGGGCGCTCGCGGGCTCGTGCATGCGTGTCGCCACGCGTCGCCATCACCGCCGGTGGGGAGTTTCACCCCGCCCTGAGAACGCTTTGCTCCGGCCGAGGCCGCAGCGCTGCAGATTCTAGGCAAGGCCGCGCAATCGTGCTGAAACCCCGGCGACAGGAAGGACGTGCCGGGCGTCAGACCACGTTGCGATGCCTTTCGATGCAGATGTCCAGCACCTCGCCACCCGGGCGCTGCCACCAGTCGAGCGCGGAGAAGATTTCGACTTCGCTGAAGCCCTGGAAGCCGGCGTCCTCGACCCATCCGCGGATCTTCTTGAGCTCGACCACGCCGTCGCCCATCATCCCGCGGTCGCTCAGCAGGTCGCGCGTCGGCGTGAGCCAATCGCACACGTGGTAGGCCAACAGGCGCTTGCGGCCGGCACGTTCGATCTGCTGCTGGAGTTTCGGGTCCCACCAGACGTGGTAGATGTCGAGGGCGACGCCCAGCATCCCGCTGGATTGCGCGTCGAGTTCGTCGCAGAGGTCCAGCGCCTGCTCCAGCGTGTTGATGCACGCGCGGTCCGCTGCCTGCATGGGGTGCAGGGGTTCGATGGCCAGCGGCATGCCTGTCTCGCGCGCGTATTTGAGCGTGGCGGCAATTCCGTCGCGCACCTCGCCGCGCGCGCGGGCGATGTCCTTGTAGAGCGCCTTGCCGTCGAGCGCGCCGGGCAGGGCGCCGACGACCAGCACGACGCAGGGCGCGGCCAGCGTCTTCGCCTCGTCGATGGCGCGGCGGTTGTCGTCGAGCGCGGCCTTCCGGCCCGCCGCATCGGCCGCCGGGAAGAAGCCGCCGCGGCAGTAGCCGGAGAGGCCGATGCCGTGCGCCTTGAGTTGCCTGGCGACCTTGTCGAGCCCGACGAGCGCGACCTGGTCCCGCCACGGGCTGATCGTGCGGATGCCGCGTTCGGCGCACTGGTCGATGATGCGGTCCAGCTTCACCTCGGTGCCGAGTTGCTTGCGCACGGTCGCCGTGTTGATCGAAAGCCAGTCGTGGTTCTGCGAGAAGTCGCGCATCGGACGATCAGCCTTCGACACCGTGAAGCGCCAGCAGGGTCTTCATGCGCTGCACCGCCAGTTCGGGCTTCTCCAGCAGGTTGGCCGTGTCGGCCAGCCGGAACAGCTCGGCGAAGTGCGGGAGCGACCGCGTGCTCTGCTGGCCGCCCACCATCGTGAAGTGCTTCTGGTGTCCATTGAGCCAGGCCATGAAGACCACGCCCGTCTTGTAGAAGCGCGTGGGCGCCGCGAAGATGTGGCGCGACAGCGGCACGGTCGGTCCGAGGATGGCGTGGAACTTCTCCACGTTGCCCTGGGCCAGCGCGCCCAGCGCCGCGCTGGCAGCCGGCGCAATGGCGTCGAAGATGCCCAGCAGCGCATCGCTCTTGCCGTGCGTCGGCTCGCGGCCGTGGCCGTCGCCCGCGATCAGCTCGGCGTAGTTGAAGTCGTCGCCCGTGTACATTCGCACGCCCGGCGGCAGGCGGCGGCGCATCGCGATCTCTTTGTCCTTGTCGAGCAGGGAGATCTTGATGCCGTCGACCTTGTCCGGGTGCGTGTCGATGATGCCGAGGGCGGTGTCCATCGCGCGGTCCACGTCGGCGGTGCCCCAGTAGCCCGCGAGCGCGGGGTCGAACATGTCGCCCAGCCAGTGCAGCACCACGGGCTGCCTCGCCTGGCTCAGGATGCGGTCGTAGACGCGCTCGTAGTCGGCCGGGCTCTTCGCGACACGGGCCAGCGCGCGGCTCGCCATCACGATGAGCTTGCCGCCCAGCGATTCGATCGCGGCCATCTGCTCCTCGTAGCCGCGGATCACGTCGTCGACGCTCTTCACCTCGCCGGGATCGAGATGGTCGGTGCCGCAGCCGGATGCGACCAGCGCGCCCGGCACATCCTTGGCGGCATCCAGCGAACGTCGGATGAGTTCGAGCGAGGTCGGCCAGTCGAGGCCCATGCCGCGCTGGGCCGTGTCCATGGCCTCCGCCACGCCCAGGCCGAGCGACCAGAGGTGGCGGCGGTAGGCGATGGTCGCGTCCCAGTCGACCGCGCATTGCAGCCAGGGGTCGACGGCGGCCAGGGGGTCGGCCACGACGTGCGCGGCGGAGTAGGCGATACGGTCGAAGCGGACGCCGGGCGGCGGGCGCACCGGCATCGTGCCGCACAGCGTATAGGGTGCGAGCGTGCCGCTCGCGGTCGGGAGAAAGAGCGAGCCGGCCATCGGACGCCTCACACCTTCAGCGCGGGCACGTCGACCCAGCGGCGGTCCTGCCACGATTCGAGCGCGGCCTCGACCAACTGCACGCCCTTGGCGCCTTCGGGCAACGTCCACTTGTATGGCGTGTTCTCGACCACGTGGCGGATGAAATGCTCCCACTGGATCTTGAAGCCGTTGTCGTAGACCTGCGAATCAGGGATCTCCTGCCACTGGTCGAAGAAGTTCATGGTCTGCTTCTCGTCGGGGTTCCATACCGGGCGCGGCGTGGCGACGCGGGATTGCGCGCGGCAGGATGACAGGCCCGCCACGGCGGAGCCATCCGTGCCGTCGACGTGGAAGGTCACGAGGTCGTCGCGGCGCACGCGCGTGACCCAGCTCATGTTGATCTGCGCGATGACCGGCTCGCCGTTGTGTCCCTTGAGCTGCACGGTGGCGTAGGCGGCGTCGTCGGCGGTGGCCTGGTAGGGCTTGCCTTCCTCGTCCCAGCGCTTGGGGATGTGCGTGGTGCCGAGACAGGAGACCGACTGCACTTCGCCGAACAGGTTGTCCAGCACGTAGCGCCAGTGGCACATCATGTCCAGGATCATGCCGCCGCCATCCTCCTTGCGGTAGTTCCACGACGGGCGCTGGATGGGCTGCAGGTCGCCCTCGAACACCCAGTAGCCGAACTCCAGGCGCACCGAGAGCATGCGACCGAAGAAGCCGGCGCGGCGCAGCATGTCGAGTTTGCGCAGGCCGGGCAGGAAGAGCTTGTCCTGCACCGCGCCGTGCTTGAGGCCGGAGCCCTCGGCGAGGCGGGCGATCTCTACCGCCTCGTTCAGGTTGGTTGCGATAGGCTTCTCGCAGTAGACGTGCTTGCCGGCGCGGATCGCCTTGGCCAGCAGGGTGGGGCGCATCTGCGTGGTGCCGGCGTCGAAGAAGATGGTGTCGTCTTTGTTCTCCAGCGCCTTGTCCACGTCGGTGCCCCAGCGCTGAATGCCGTGCGCCTTGGCCAGCGCCTCGATCTTCTCTGCGTTGCGGCCGATGAGGATCGGGTCGGGCATGGCCTTGTCGCCGTTGGAGAGGGTGACGCCGCCCTGGGCGCGGATGGCGCAGATGGAGCGGATGAGATGCTGGTTCATGCCCATGCGTCCGGTGACGCCGTGCATGATGATTCCGAGTCGTTGGGTGGCCATGTCTGTGGGTCCGTGAAAAAAAGCGGGTCGGGTTACTGCGCGGGCGTGAGTCCGGCGGCCTTCACCAGCTTGGCGTTGCTGGCGATTTCTTCCTTGATGTAGGCATCGAACTGCTCGGGTTTGAGCGTCCATGCATCGGCGCCGAGCTTGAGGAAGCGTTCCTTCACCTCGGGACTGGCGAGCGCCTTCTCGACTTCCATGTGCAGGCGGCTCACGACGTCGCGCGGCGTCTTCGAGGGAGCCATCATTCCGATCCAGAAGTTGAACTCCGAGCCGGGCACGCCGGCTTCGGCGGTCGTGGGCACCTCGGGCAGCGCGGCGGCGCGCTTGGGCGAGCCGACGGCCAGCGCGAGCAGTTGGCCTTCCTTGATCTGCCCGATCACCGGGGCAATGGGTGAGAAGTAGTAGTCGACGCGGCCGGAGAGCACTTCGGTCACGGCCTCTGCCGAGCCTTTGAAGGGGATGTTGGTTGCATCGATGTTGGCGGCCATCTTGAACTTCTCGGCGTTCAGGTGAGTGGCACTGCCCTGGCCGGCGGAGGCGAAGTTGACGGTGCCCGGCTTGGCCTTGGCGGTGCCAACGAGTTCCTTCAGCGTCTTGATGTTCTTCGACGGCGAGATCACCAGCGCATTGGGCAGCGAGGAGATCGGTGTGACGCCCGCGAAATCCCCCACGGTGTCGAACGGCAGCTTCGCGAAGGTCGACGGGCTCACGGTGTGCGAGGACGAGTGGATCATGATCGTGTAACCGTCCGGCGCTGCCGTCGCCACGGCCTGCTGGCCGATGGTGCCGCTGGCACCGCCGCGGTTGTCGATGACTAGGGTCTGGCCCATGCTCGCGCCCATCTTGTCGGCAATGGCGCGGGCGATGATGTCCGTCGTGCTGCCGGCGGCGAAGGGCACGATCACGCGGATGGGCTTGTTCGGGTAGGCGCCCTGCGCCGAGACGCCGAGGGATGCGAAGGCGAGCGCGGCGGCGAGGACCGTGCGGCGGGTGGCGAGTTTCATGAATGTCTCCTCTGTGACGTGGGAACGGGATCAGACCATCGCGGGCGCCTGCGCGAGCGGCAGCAGGCTCTCGAACTCGGGGTCGGCGATGTGCGCGAAGCCGGGGGCCGCGAGCGAACCGATGGCGATGCGGCCATCGCGGATCGCGAGGCGCGGCCGGCCGCTGGCGTTTTCGTAGAGATCGCCGTGACCAGCTGCGAAGTCGGCCTGCTCGGTCGGTGGCGCGTCGCCGAAGCCGTCGACGTAGTGATGGCCGTTGCGCTCGCAATGCCCGAGTCCCAGAAGCGAGGCGAGGGCGAGGTCCTGCTGGACGGCGATGCCGGCCTGGCAGGTCAGGTCTTCGGCGGACATGAAGTAGCGGCCGCCCGTGGCTGAAGCGCTGTTCCAGCGGTCGCAGCGCGCTCGATTGAGGATGGCCTTGTACAGGCCCTTGCAGGATTTGCTGGAGACGCCGTGCCAGCCGTGCTCGCGGCCGGTGGTGAATGCGTTGAGGGTTCCGTCGGCCTCGTCGAGCAGCAGCGGCGCGGGGGTGTCGAATGACTTCAGCGCGGGGTCCATGCTGGCGTCGCGCGGCAGGGGTTGTTCGATGTAGAGCAGGGCGCCGGGCCGCGTGGCGAGCCGAGGCTGGCTGCGCAGGCCTTTGCACAGGGCGCGCAACGCATGGGCGTCGGCGTATTGCTCGTTGCCGTCGAGCGTGAAACGATAGCCGGGTGCAGCCTGGTCGAGCGCGCCGAGCACGGCGTCCAGTCGCGTCAGGTCTGCGGCCGGATCGCCACCGATCTTGATCTTGAAGAAGCGGTGACCATAGCGGCGCACCACCGCCGGCAGGCTCGTGGGAAGGCCGGCGTCATCCTGTGCGTCGCCTTCCAGCGCATCGAGCATGCCGACGGTGTGGCGCGCTTGCAGGCTGGCGGTGGGTGCGAGCGTCGCGAGCCAGGCGTTCCATTCCCAGCCGTTCAGGTCCGCGGCGAGCGGCGTGTCTTCGATGCCGACGATATTGCGTTGGAACGCTGTGTAGACGGATACCTGCGTGGCGCGGCAGAGTGCATCCAGAATGGCCCGGTCGAGCACGGCCTGCCCGAATGCCGCGGAAAGCGCCGTCGCGCCGCGTGCCGTGCCTTGCGCCATCAACGCCGCGTAGCGAGACGCGAACAGGCCGAAGGCGGAGAGGGGCGCGCCCGTGGTGTACGCACCGGCAGCGACCTCGAGGGCCTCCTGCAGGTGGCGCACGTTATCCGACTGCGTGAACGCGGTGCGCTTGTCGAACCACTTCGGCACCATCAACTCCGCCGCCCAGCCTTGTGCCGTGCCGTGCGCGCCGCAGTCCACCGTCGCGCGCGCGAAGACCTGCGGGCAACGCATGAGCGTGATGGCACCGAACTTGAAGGGCAGCCGCAACGTCATCGGCCGCACGCCGAAGTCGACGGCGAGTACGCGTACAGGCAGGGCGGAGGTGGCGACGGACATGGCGCTGGTCAATGGGCGTCGAGCGTGCCTTGCGCAAAGAAGTGCGCGCGCAAGGTGCGGGCATAGGCGGCGAAGCGTTCGGTGCCCATGACGTCGAGCGGCCGGGGACGTGGCAGGTCGATGTCGTAGACGGCGGCGATCGAGCCGGGGCGCTCGCTCATGACGATCACCCGGTCCGACAGGAAGATCGCCTCCGGGATGCTGTGCGTGATCAGCAGCACGGTCTTCTTCGAGGCCGACCAGATGCGCTGCAGCTCGAGGTTCATCTTCTCGCGCGTCATCGCGTCAAGCGCGCCGAATGGCTCGTCCATCAGCAGCACGGACGGGTCGTGCAGCAGCGCGCGGCAGATGGAGGCACGCTGCTGCATGCCGCCGGACAGCTGCCAGGGGTACTTGTTCTCGAAGCCGGCCAGGCCGGCCATCTTCATCAGCGCGCGTGCGCGCTCCTTCGCCGCGGCCTTGGGCATGTTCCGCATCTCGGCTTGCAGCAGGATGTTGTCCTCCACGCTGCGCCAAGCCAGCAGCACCGCGCTCTGGAAGACGATGCCTACGTCCTTCTGCGGTCCTCTGATCGGCTGGCCCGCCAGCGTGAGCGCGCCGCCGCTGATGGGCAGGAGGCCCGCTACCATCTTCAGCAGCGTGCTCTTGCCGCAGCCGGAAGGGCCGACGACGGACACGAACTCGCCCTCGCGGATCGAGAAGTCGAGCGGCTTCAGCGACTCGACAGGGCCTTCCTTGCTTTGGTAGATCTTCGAGACGCCGCGCGCTTCGATGAGGGTGTCGTGTGCCATTGTGGAGAAGTGAGCAAGCCTGGGGGTGCGCCATCAGTTCGCGGGAAGGAAGTCCAAGGTGACGTAGTCTTCCGGCTTGCCTCGCGTGGCGGGGTCCATGCCGCCGTACTGCACCAGCAGGTCGAGCGAGTCGTTCACGTTCTTCATGGACACGCGGAAAGGACGCTGGTTGGCCGTTTCCTTGGTGTGATAGAGCGCGACGCTCTGCTTCATGCCGACGATCAGGGTGTCGCGCACGCCGGCCTTCGGGTTGGCCTTGAGCATGGCATCCACGGCGGCTTCGGGGCTCTTCTCTGCGGCTTCCGCGGCTTTGGTGGAGGCACGCATGAAACGCTTCACCAAGTCCGGGTTCTCGGTGAGCAGGTTCTTGTTGGCGATGATCCCGGAGCTGATCTGGTTGACGCCCGAATCGGCGAAGCGGATCGGCGTGACGGGCTTGCCGGTGGCGTCCTGCAGCTTGATGGCCTGGTCCATCACGTAGCCCAGCAGCAGGTCGGCCTGGCCGTTCGTCACCGCGTTGAGCTTGGTCTGGCCGTCACCCGAGACGATCTTCACCTGGTCGGCCTGGATGTTGTTCACCTTCAGGAAGAGCGGCCACATCTGCGACATCGAGTCGCCCGGCGTGGTTGCGACAGTCTTGCCGATGATGTCCTTCGGCGTCTTGATGTTCTTCTCGGTGAAGCCCATGACCGACATCGGGCTGACCTGGAACAACACGCCAGTCGATTTGAGCGGGGCGCCCTTGGCGGCGGCCTTGATCATGGTCGTGACGTCGATGTAGCCGAAGGTGGCCGACTTGGCGGCGACGGCCTGCGCGGTCACCGCGGAGCCGCGTCCTTCCTGGATGTCGAGGTCGATGCCCTCGTCCGCGTAGAAACCGCGCTCCTTGCCGAGGAAGAAGGTGGCGTGCTCGCTGTAGAGATACCAGTTGAGCATCAGCGTGACCTTGTCCTTCGGTTTGTCCTGCGCGTGAACGGGCATCACGGCAAGGGCGAAGGCGGCGGCGGTGCCTGCGAGCAGGGCGGGGAACAGCTTCTTCATGGTTTGTCTCCTGGTGGGTGTCTTTGCACGGAACTCTCGGAACTCATTGGGCATGGCGCTGCGACGCATGCCACGGGATCATCAGCCGCTCGACCAGGTCGACGGCCACGAAAAGGATCACGCCGATGCTGGAGAGCACGACCAGCGCCGCGAACATGAGTGGCAGGTCGAAGTTGCCGTTGGCGACCTGCAACACATAGCCGATGCCGGAGTTGGAACCGACGAACTCGCCGACGACAGCGCCGACCACCGCGAGAGTGACCGACACCTTCAGGCCGCTGAAAATGGCCGGCATCGCCTGCGGAAGGCTGATCTTGAAGAAGGTCTGCAGGCGCGAGGCGCCCATGGAGCGGGCGAGGTCCAGCATGTCCGGCTCGACGGACTTGAAGCCCATCACGGTGGAGACCACCACCGGGAAGAAACCCAGCAGGAAGGCCGAGATGACCTTGGGGAAGATGCCGAAGCCGAACCAGACGACGAAGAGCGGCGCAATGGCCACCTTCGGGATGCTCTGAGAAAACACCAGCAGTGGATACACGTAGGACTCCACCACGCGCGAGTAGGCGATGAGCATCGCGATCGGGATGCCGATCACGATCGTGAGCGCGAAGCCACCGAGCGTGGCCAGCGTGGTCTTCCAGCTCTCGCTTAGCAGACGCGGCCATTCGGCGATCAACTGGTGCACGACCTGAAGCGGCGGCGGGATCAGGTAGGCAGGAATCCTGAAGAGGCGGATCGCGACATCCCACAGCACCAGCAGCAGCAGGATCAGAAGGAAAGGCCGCAGCGCAGGCGAGAGCACGAGTTTGCGAAGCATCGACAGACTTTTTCAATTCACCGAAAAGTGAATTAGGGATTCTAGGAAGTCGATCGATACCCGGTCAACGGCCGGCGCCTTGGTGAATACCCGTATCAGCGCAGCACGTAGCCGAGCACGAGATCCGTCATGTGCGACAGGCGCTGCGCCATCGCCTTGGGCGCGCGCAGGTTGCGGCCGAAGACGGCCGAGAGCGTGTCGTTGTTCGAGAGGTAGAAGTAGCAGAGCGATGCGACGGAGATGTAGAGCTGCACCGGATCCACGCCGGCGCGGAAGAGGTTCTCGCGCCGGCCGCGCTCCAGCACGTTGTCGAGCAATTGCACCAGCGGCGAGTTCATTTCCTGAATGCGCTCGGAGCGCTTGAGGTGTGCCGCACGGTGCAGGTTCTCGCTGTTGAGCAGGGTGATGAACTCGGGATGCTCCAGGTAGTAGTGCCAGGTGAAGGAGATCAGCCGGCGGATGGCCTCGACCGGCTCGATCTCGTCGAGGTGGAGCATCTGCTCGGCCTCGCGGATGTCGGCGTAGGTGCGTTCGAGCACCGCGAGGAAGAGGTCGTCCTTGCTGCCGAAGTAGTAGTAGATGAGCCGCTTGTTGAGGCCGGCGCGCTCGGCGATGCTGTCCATGCGCGCGCCGGCGAGGCCACGTTGCGCGAACTCGTCGCGGGCCGAAGCGAGGATCGCAAGCTGCGAGCGGTCGGCATCGCGCGAGCGGGGTTCGGTGGTCGCGGCGGGGGTGGCTTTCATGGGTGAAATTTAACCAATTGGGGAATTAAGGCAAGCAAGACGTTCCTGGAGGAGCGCGCAGATAATCCGCGCACCGATATTGCAGCAGAGGCTGAGAGCACATGAGCACACCACAAACCGCAGGCCACTTGATCGTCGAGTGCCTGGTCGAACAGGGCGTCGAACTGGCCTTCGGCGTCCCGGGCGAAAGTTACCTGGCCGTGCTCGACGGCTTCCACGCCTACAAGGACCGCATCCGTTTCATCGTCAATCGCCAGGAGGGCGGCGCGGCCTTCATGGCCGAGGCGCACGGCAAGATGACGGGGCGCCCCGGCATCTGCTTCGTGACGCGCGGCCCCGGAGCCACGAACGCCTCGATCGGCGTGCACAACGCCTTTCAGGATTCGACGCCGATGGTGCTTTTCGTGGGCGACGTCGGCAGCGATTTCCGCGATCGCGAGGCCTTCCAGGAAGTCGACTACGGCAGCTTCTTCGGACCCAGCACGAAGGGCTTCGCCAAGCGCGTGGAGCGCATCGACGACGCGAGCCGCATTCCGGAATACATCGCCCGCGCGTTCGCGACCGCGATGAACGGGCGGCCGGGGCCGGTGGTGCTGGTGCTGCCAGAGGACATGCTGCGCTCGACGACGGAAGCGAGGCCGCTGGCGCGCGTGGAGGCGGTCGAGCCCTGGAGCGATCCCGGCGCGCTGCGCACCTTGCGCGAGCTGCTGATGAAATCGCAGCGCCCAATGGTCATCGCGGGCGGCGGCGGCTGGACGCCGCAGGCGGCGCAGGCGCTGCAGCGCTTCGCGGAAAACTGGAAGCTGCCGGTGGCCAATGCGTTCCGCTTCCAGGACACCTTCGACAACCATCATCCGCTCTACGCGGGCGACGTGGGCATCGCCATCAACCCGAAGCTCGGTGAACGCATCAAGCAGAGCGACCTGATCATCGCCATCGGGCCGCGCCTGGGCGAGATGACGACCAGTGGCTATACGTTGCTGGAAGCACCGAAGGCGAAGCAGACGCTGGTGCACATCCATGCGAGCGCGGAAGAACTCAACCGCGTCTACCAGGCGGATCTTGCAATCAATGCTGGCATGAGCGCCGCCGCGCGCAGCCTGGAGGTGCTGAGCGCGCCGCCCGAGTTGCCCTGGGAAGCCTGGGCCGCCGCGGCGAACGCCGACTATCTCGCGAACCTGGTGCCGCAGGCGCTGGCTGGCCTGCCGGCGGAGACGCCACGCGGCGCGGTGGACATGGTGAGCGTGGTCGAACTGCTTCAGAAGCACCTGCCGGAGGATGCGGCCATCACCAACGGCGCGGGCAACTTCGCGAGCTGGGTGCATCGCTACTTTCGCTATCACGGACTCGTGAAGGGCCACAAGACCCAACTGGCGCCGACCAGCGGGGCCATGGGCTACGGCGTGCCGGCGGGCATCGCAGCGAACCTGGCGACCGGGCGCATCGCGTTCACCATCGCGGGCGATGGCGACTTCCTGATGAACGGACAAGAGTTGGCTACGGCTTCGCAGCATGGCGGCAAGAGCATCATCGTGCTGCTCAACAATGGCATGTTCGGCACGATCCGCATGCACCAGGAGCGCGAGTATCCGGAGAAGGTGAGCGGCACGGCACTGCACAACCCGGATTTCTGCGCGCTGGCCAAGGCCTACGGCTACGCGGCGGAGCGCGTGACGGAAACGGCGCAATTCGAAGGTGCGCTGCTGCGCGCGCTCACGGCCGACACGGGTACGCTGATCGAGATTCCGCTGGATCCGGAGGTGCTCACCACGCGCGGCACGCTGAGTGCCATCCGCAAGGCGGCGCTGACGCGCTGAGAACGAAAAAAAAGCCGGCGAATGCCGGCTTTTCTGATTCAGGCGCGCGAGGCGCCCGAGTGCTCACTTGACGTGCTTGCCGATCAGCGCGGCGAGTTCGAACATCGACACTTGCGGCTTGCCGAAGATTTCCTTCAGCTTGGCGTCGGCGTTGATGTTGCGCTTGTTGGCCTTGTCCTGAAGGTTGTTCTTCTTGATGTAGTCCCACAGCTTGCTCACGACGGCGGTGCGCGGCAGGGGCGTGGAGCCCACGACGGCAGCGAGTGCCGGGCTGGGGGTCAGGGCCTTCATGAACGCGGCGTTGGGCGTGCGCTTCTTGGCGGGAGCCTTCTTCGCGGCAGCCTTCTTGACCGGAGCAGCCTTCTTCGCGGGTGCTGCCTTCTTCGCAGGAGCAGCCTTCTTTGCCGGTGCAGCAGCCTTCTTGGCCGGAGCGGCCTTCTTTGCGGGAGCTTTCTTGGCCGGAGCCTTCTTTGCAGTTGCCATGGTTGATTTCCTTTTTTGGTTGGACACTTCACCAATGAAAAGCGGTGTCTCCACTGGCACTGCGGATGCTAAAGGAGAAAAAACGCGTTTCCAAGGGAAAACGCGATTTTTTCATTGGGAGTTGTTGTTTTTTCAGAGGGAAAAACGAAGTGTTTCTCCTCTGAAGGGTGCATCGTGTGCGCTCAGGCGCGACGTGAGGGCCAAGTCGCGAGCATCACGCCGAGCAACGCGAGGCCGAACGCGAGCAGTTGCGCGGTGCTCAGACGCTCTCCGAGAACGAAGACGCCGACCACCGCGGCGCTCACCGGCAGCATCACCGTGAAGACGCCCGCCTGCGAGGCGGGCACCCTCTTCAGACCGGTCATCCAGAGCCATACGGTCCAGATGCTCGCAGCGAGCGCATAGACCACGAGGAGGGCCCAGATGCCACCGGAGACCGCGCCGAAATCGAAGCGCAGGGCGAGCCAGATGCCGAAGGGCGTAGACAGCGCGAAGCCCCAGAGGTTGATCAGCGAGGAGATTCGCTTGGGCCCCAGCCGTCCGGTGAGCAATTTGCCGATCACCGCGTAGGAGGCCTCGCAGAGCACCGCGCAGAAGACCAGCAGGTTGCCGAGCCAGGGCATCGGTGATGGCGCGGCTGCGGCTTGGGCCGCCGCGGGTGTCGCGTGCGACGGCGTCAGCGCAAGCAAGCCGATGCCCACGGCCGCGCACGCGATCGCGAGCCCGATGCGCGCCGTGACGCGTTCGCGCAGGAAGAGCCAACTGCCGATCGCCACCACGGCCGGAATCGACGCCATGATCACGCCGGCGGAAACCGCGCTGGTCAGGCTCACGCCGAACAGCATGCAGATCGAGAACAGGAAGTTGCCGAGGAAGGATTCGAGGAAGACGAGCCCGCGCGTGCGTGCCGTCATCGGCGGCTCGTCGGGCGGGCGCCGAAGCCAGTGCGGCATGGCGAGGGCCGCGATGCCGAAGCGCAGCCAGGCAAGCAGCAGCACAGGGAACGCGACGACGAGCGGTTTGGAAAGCGCGACGTAGCTGCCGACGAGCGACATGCTCAGCGCGAGGCAGCCGTATGCCATCAGGCGGCCCGGGGCGGGGAGGACGGGGTTCAATAGACTGGAAGCGTTTCTAGGAATTGATTCGATGATGCCCCAATCCACCCCTTCGGCCCGCCACGTGTTCGTCTACGGCACGCTTCGCAAGGGCGGCCGCAATGACATCGCGCGCTTCTCGCCGCCGCCGGTGTTCGTCGCCACGGCGCACATCAGCGGCACGCTTTACGACCTCGGCGCCTATCCAGGCGCTGTGCTGCGGGGCGGCGGCCGGATCGCGGGCGAGATCTATCGGATCACACCCGAGGTCGAGGCACTGCTTGATGTGTTGGAAGCGGTGAGTCCGGACGACACGGGGGAGTACATCAAGAGGGAAGTGTCGATCATGGTCGGCCAGGCGTCATTGGCATGCCTGGTCTATGAGATTCATCCCGAGCGCATCGCGGGAAAGCCGGTGCTTGCGAGCGGCGACTGGCTTGCGCCGCGCTGACGGGGCTGGCTTTTCACGCAAGAGGAACTCATTTCGCATGACGGAAACGAGCAGTGCTGCGTCGCAATATTTTTTCTTGATATGAGAAAGTTGATTTCGTATTGAGAAAAAATGATGAATTGTCGTTGATTTTGCTTAAGAAAATATTTGTCTTATATAAGACATAAGAGTCCTCGAGCGACTTAAAGTCACTCCAACGGCCGCACCAGCGCCCGACCCCTCAATCAACTCGGAGTGAACCATGCCCCAGACCCTCACAGAACAACTCAGCCGCGAGCAACAGGTTGCCGCCCTTGAAAAGGAGTGGGCGACCAATCCGCGCTGGAAAGGCATCAAGCGCGGCTACAGTGCCGCGGACGTCGTGCGCCTGCGCGGCTCCTTCCCGATCGAATACACGCTGGCGCATCGCGGCGCCGAGAAGCTCTGGGATCTCGTGAACAACGAGCCCTACGTCAACTGTCTCGGTGCGCTGACCGGTGGCCAAGCCATGCAGCAGGTGAAGGCCGGCGTCAAGGCGATCTATCTCTCCGGCTGGCAGGTTGCAGCGGACAACAACAGCTACGCGTCGATGTATCCGGACCAGTCCCTCTACCCGGTGGATTCGGTGCCGACCGTGGTTGAACGCATCAACAACACCTTCCGCCGCGCCGATGAGATCCAATGGTCGAAAGGCACCAACCCCGGCGACAAGGGTTACGTCGACTACTTCGCGCCGATCGTGGCCGATGCGGAAGCGGGCTTCGGCGGTGTGTTGAATGGCTTCGAATTGATGAAGGCGATGATCAAGGCCGGCGCCGGCGGCGTTCACTTCGAAGACCAACTGGCGTCGGTCAAGAAGTGCGGACACATGGGCGGCAAAGTGCTGGTGCCGACGACGGAGGCCGTCCAGAAGCTGATCGCGGCGCGCATGGCGGCTGACGTCTGCGGCACGCCGACGCTGGTCATCGCCCGCACCGACGCGGAAGCGGCGGACCTCATCACCAGCGACTACGACGAGAACGACAAGCCCTTCCTGACGGGAGAGCGCACCGCCGAGGGGTTCTACAAGACCCGCAAGGGCATGGACCAGGCCATCAGCCGCGCCGTCGCCTACGCCTACTACGCCGACCTGGTGTGGTGCGAGACCGGAACGCCTGACCTTGAGTTCGCCCGCAAGTTCGCCGAGGCTGTGCACAAGGTGCATCCCGGCAAGATGTTGGCCTACAACTGCTCGCCTTCGTTCAACTGGAAGAAGAACCTGGACGACAAGACCATCGCGAAGTTCCAGAAGGAGCTGGGCGCCATGGGCTACAAGTACCAATTCATCACGCTGGCCGGCATCCACTCGATGTGGTTCAACATGTTCGATCTGGCTCAGGACTATGTGGCGCGCGGCATGTCTGCCTATGTCGACAAGGTGCAGGAGCCCGAATTCGCGGCGCGCGACCGCGGCTACACCTTCGTCTCGCATCAGCAGGAGGTCGGCACGGGTTACTTCGACGAGGTGACGACCGTGATTCAGGGAGGCAAGTCGAGCGTGACAGCGCTCACCGGTTCGACCGAGGAAGAACAGTTCCACTGAGCTTCGCCGGTTGAAGGTTTTGGTCCCCGCGCGAGCAATCCGCGGGGATTTTTTTTATCCGGCGTCCGGGCTCGGCGCCCGCGCCGCGTCGGCTTTCGCAGGGGCCGGATAGAATCGCAGACTCGATCGACAACTTGGTCGACAACCCTCCGTCTCAGCAACAAGAGCGAGAAAGGCACTTTGGTTATGACACCGCGAACTACGCCGCAAGGTATCAGCGGTCTTTTCCGTGAAGGAAAGGGCCAGTAGGCCGCGCACGCTGGAATCCCAGCACATGAACCATAGCCAAGCGCGGTCCCGGACCGCGCTTTTTTGTTTTATCGCCGAGGTTTTTTCATGATCCAGATCACGCTCCCCGACAACTCGCGCCGCGAGTTTCCCGGCCCGGTTTCGGTGGCCGACGTTGCCAAGTCCATCGGCCCCGGCCTGGCGAAGATGACCGTGGCCGGCAAGGTGGACGGCCGGCTGGTCGACGCCAGCGACGTGATCGACCACGACGCCAGGCTCCAGATCATCACGCCCAAGGACGACGAAGGCCTGGAGATCATTCGTCACTCGACGGCCCACTTGGTCGGCCACGCGGTGAAGCAGCTGTACCCGACGGCCAAGATGGTGATCGGCCCGGTGATCGACGAAGGCTTCTACTACGACATCTCCTACGAGCGGCCCTTCACGCCAGAGGACGTCGAGGCCATCGAGGCGCGCATGCGCGAGCTGATCGCGCAGGACTACGACGTCGTCAAGAAGATGACGCCGCGCGACGAGGTCATCGAGGTGTTCAAGTCCCGTGGCGAAGACTACAAGCTGCGGCTGGTCGAAGACATGCCGGACGAGAAGGCCATGGGCCTGTACTACCACCAGGAGTACGTCGACATGTGCCGCGGACCGCACGTGCCGAACACGCGCTTCCTCAAGGTCTTCAAGCTCACGAAGCTCGCCGGCGCCTACTGGCGCGGCGACGCGAAGAACGAGCAACTGCAGCGCATCTACGGCACGGCCTGGGCCGACAAGAAGCAGCTCGACGACTACATCCGCCGCATCGAAGAGGCCGAGAAGCGCGACCACCGTCGGCTGGGCAAGGAACTCGACCTCTTCCACATCGACGAAGCCGCGCCCGGTGTCGTGTTCTGGCATCCCAAGGGCTGGGCCATCTGGCAGGCCGTGGAGCAGTACATGCGCGGCGTCTACCGCGAGACGGGCTACCAGGAGGTCAAGGGCCCGCAGATCCTGGACAAGGGCCTGTGGGAGAAGACGGGCCACTGGCAGAACTACCGAGACAACATGTTCACGACGGAATCGGAGAAGCGCGAATACGCGCTGAAACCGATGAACTGCCCGGGCCACGTGCTGATTTTCAAGTCGGACCTGCGCAGCTACCGCGACCTGCCGTTGCGCTACGGCGAGTTCGGCCAGTGTCACCGCAACGAACCCAGCGGCGGGCTGCACGGCATCATGCGGGTGCGCGGCTTCACGCAGGACGACGGCCACATCTTCTGCACGGAAGACCAGATTCTCGAGGAGTGCGTGGCCTATACGGCGCAGTTGCAGAAGGTCTATGCCGACTTCGGCTTCACCGACATTCTCTACAAGGTTGCGACGCGGCCGGAGAATCGCATCGGTTCCGACGAGTTGTGGGACAAGGCGGAGCACGCGGTGATGGAGTCGTTGCGCCGATCGGGCGTCGATTTCGTCATCGCGCCGGGCGACGGCGCCTTCTACGGACCGAAGATCGAATACACGCTGCGCGACGCGATCGGCCGCCAATGGCAGTGCGGCACCATGCAGATCGACTTCAACATGGCCGAGCGCCTTGGCGGCGAGTATGTGACGGAGACGAGCGGACGTGCATACCCCGTCATGCTGCACCGCGCGATCGTCGGGAGCCTGGAGCGCTTTATCGGCATGTTGATCGAACATCACTCCGGCGCGATGCCCGCGTGGCTCGCTCCGGTGCACGTCGCGGTGCTCAATATCAGCGAGGGACAGGCCGACTACGCCAGGGCGGTTGCGAAAACGCTGCAAAATCAAGGGCTTAGAGTTCAGGTCGATCTGCACAACGAAAAGATTACGTATAAAATACGGAAGCATTCGTTGCAAAAGCTTCCGTACATCCTCGTCGTAGGTGACAAGGAGAAGGAAGCAGGTGCCGTCGCAGTGCGCGCCCGGGGCAATGTTGACCTCGGTGCCATGTCGGTGGAGGCGTTCTCGCAAAAGATCGCCCACGACATCCAACACAAGCTTTGAATTTTGAACGATTCAAAGGCTGATTCACTCATCAGGCTGCTTGTGGGCGTGGACTCTACGGTGTTCGCTACAAATTTTGTAGCAATTTGATTGAAGGATCCTGACCATCGCTACTGCATTTCGCGACCGGCGCCACCGCGAGGAACGCCAACACCGCCTCAACCGGGAAATCATGGCCCCGGAAGTCCGCCTGATCGGGCCCGAAAACGAGCCATTGGGTGTTGTGAGTCTTGCCGAAGCGTTGCGCTTGGCGGGTGAACAAGACGTGGATCTGGTGGAAGTGGTCGCGGCGGCAAACCCGCCCGTCTGCCGCCTGATCGAGTACGGCAAGTTCAAGTACCACGAGCAGAAGAAGGCAGCCG
>CBIHOG010000020.1:0-81363 GCA_966211435.1 uncultured Variovorax sp.
TCATCCAGTGGGAGAAGGACGACCTCGAGGCCATGGGCATGCTCAAGGTCGACGTGCTCGCGCTGGGCATGCTGAGCGCCATCCGCCGCGCGCTCGCGCTGGTCAACGGCTGGCGCGGCACGGCGCTGGAGATGAAGGATCTCTCCAGGGACGACGATGCGGTCTTCGACATGATCTGCGCCGCCGACACCATCGGCGTGTTCCAGATCGAGAGCCGCGCGCAGATGTCGATGCTGCCGCGACTGCGCCCGCGCAGCTACTACGACCTGGTGATCGAGGTCGCCATCGTGCGGCCGGGGCCGATCCAGGGCGGCATGGTGCACCCATACCTCAAGAACCGCGAGAAGCTGCGCAAGGGCGAGGAGATCGTCTACCCCTATCCAGCGCTCAAGCCAGCGCTCGAACGCACGCTGGGCGTGCCCATCTTCCAGGAGCAGGTGATGCAGATCGCCATCATCGCGGCCGGGTTCAGCGCCGACCAGGCCGACCGCCTGCGCCGCGCGATGGCGGCATGGAAGCGCAGCGGCGGTGTCGACAAGTTCCACGACAGGCTGGTGGACGGCATGGAGCACAACGGCTACGACCGGCCCTTCGCCGAAGCCATCTTCAAGCAGATCGAAGGCTTCGGCGAATACGGCTTCCCCGAAAGCCATGCAGCGAGCTTCGCGCTGCTGGTGACGGTGAGCAGCTGGCTCAAGCACTACGAGCCGGCATGCTTCCTCGCGGCCATGCTCGATTCGCAGCCGATGGGTTTCTATTCGCCCTCGCAGCTCGTGCAGGATGCGCGACGCCACGGCGTGGAGGTGCGCCCGGTCGATGTGACGGCGAGCGACATGGATTGCACGCTGGAGGCTGTTGCCTCCTCGGCGCAACCGGCGGTTCGACTGGGCCTGAAGCGCATCGGAAGCCTCAGCGAGGCTGGTGCGAAGCGGCTGCTCGATGCCCGCGCCAGGTCTCCCTTCTCCGGCACGGAGGACCTGGCCTTGCGCGCCGAGCTCGACGGCAAGGACATGGCCGCGCTGGCTGCCGCCGATGCGCTGATGAGCCTGTCAGGCCATCGCCGCCAGCAGGTCTGGGATGCGACCGCGCAACGCCGCGCGCCGGCCCTGCTCAAGGGCGTGCCCATCCACGAGCGCGCGCTGCAACTGCCCGCCGCGCCCGAGGGCGAGGAGATCGTCGGCGACTACGCCTCGCTCGGCCTCACGCTGCGCCGCCACCCGCTGGCGCTGCTGCGCCCGCGCCTGGCGCGCATGCAGCTTCTGAGCGCGCAGCAGTTGCGCCCGTTGCCGAACGGCCAGACCGTGCGCGCCTGCGGCATGGTCATGGGCCGGCAGCGCCCGCAGACCGCCAACGGCACCATCTTCGTCACGCTGGAGGACGAAACCGGCAACGTCAACGTGATCGTGTGGAACCACGTGGTGGAAGCCTGGCGCGAGCCGCTGCTCAAGTCGCACCTGCTGGCGGTGCAGGGCACCTGGCAGCGCGACGTGGACAGCGGCGGGGAAGTGCGGCACATCGTCGCGACAGGCTTCAAGGACCTGACGCCGCTGCTCGGGCGGCTGGCGCGCAGCAGCAGGAGCCGCGATTTCCACTAGGGCGGCCGCCAACCCTGCGCCGGGTAAGCTACCGCACCCATGACCACCATCCAATCCCGCCGCAAGCTCATCGTCATCGTCCTGCTGGTCATCGCCATCGGCGGCGCACTGCTTCGGCAGTTCACCGATTCACGGACCACCGCGCACGACGTCGGCACGCTGTTGATGCTGCTGTGGCTGCCCATCATCGGCAACGTCATCGCATGGCTGATCTCGAAGCTGCGGCGTCCGGCACCGCCGGCGGCGCCGGTCTTCGTGGAGGGCAGCGCCTTCCATCCCCACGCGCTGGTCGAGTTCACGCTGCGGCCGCCGCAGCTGCCTTCGGAGAACAGGCCCATCCCCGAAGGCGAGCACCATTGCCACCTCGTCGTGGACAACCAGGGCTTCGCGGCCCGCTGGCGCGTGCGGCCCGGCGAGGCGGTCCGGCGCGGCGAGGCGCGGTCCACCGAAGTCGAGTTCCTGAGCCCCGATCTCGCGATGCCGCGCTTCCAGGGGGAGGTGCCGTTCCGGATGATGGTCGGCGAATCCTTCGTCGGCGACGGCCGCGTGCTGCGGTCGCTGGCCTAGGCTAGGACAAGTCCGCGGGCTGGGTGTCGGCGTCCACAGGCACCATGGCCATGCCCAGGCGGGTCATCCATTGCGCGAGCGCGCGCTCGTCCGGCGTTCCGGCTTCGTAGACGGCGCGCATCGCGGCGTGCGCTTCCGGGCGGTGCTGGTTGAGCTTCAACTTGCATTGCAGGTCGGTCACGCGCAGCTCGAAGGCGACGATGCCCAGCAGCATCTTCTGCTGGAACTCCTCGCCCAGGTCACGCCACTGCTGCGCATAGCGCGGCTCGTGCTGGCCGATGAGGCGCTTGAGCAGCGCGTCCTTCTCGGCCGGCGCATCGATGAGGCTGGCCTCCACGGTGCAATGCACGGCGAGGTAGTTCCAGGTCGGCACGCGCGCGAGGTCGGGGTAGACCGAGGGCGAGAGGTAGGCGTGCGGCCCGAGGAAGCTCACGACCGCCTTCGGCCGTGCCTGCAGGTAGCGCCAATGCGGATTCGGCCGCGCGCAGTGGCCGAGCAGGCGCAGCTTGTCTTCGCCTTCGGAATCGTCCAGCACCAGCGGCAGGTGCGTGATGTAGGGCAGGCCCGTGTCGTCGTTGGAGATGAGGCTGGCGAAGGGATGCGCGCGCATCAGCTCGGCGGCGATCGCGCGGTCCTTGGCGTTGAACTGGGGCGGCAGGTACATCGGGGCTCCTCGTGGTTCTTGTCGCATTGTCTGCGAGACAGGTCGGTCGGAGACAGGTCCACGGCGTGCGCATCGGCGCCGCTCGGCGTCAGGGCTTGCCGCGGATCGAGTCGATCAGGTCGTTCGACCTTTTCAGGCGACGCGAGATCTCCGCGCGCGCCGATGCGGGCCCCCACAGCGCCTCCGATTCGACGAACCATCCGATGCCCAGCACCACCAGAAATCCCCCCGCGAGATACAAAAGCGCTTCCACAAGCCATCCCCGCAAAAAAGGCGCGAGTCTGGCACTGGAGGGTGCATGCGTATGTAGTCCGACTCCTACGGACGGGCCATAGTGAAGGCGCGCTATCGCAGCGGGGCGCTCACCATGACTGGCTTCGCGAATCCGCACCGGCGACGTGCATCAGGAAATTCGTGATCTTTGCCACAAGCCGCGCCCACCAGCTGCCGCGCGCGGCGGCCTTGCGGCGGGCGTAGGCGATGCGTTCCTCCTCCAGCGCCGCGCGCAGTGCGGCGAGGCTCTTCGGGCTGCGCGTCCACAGGCCTTCCACGATGAACTGGCCGGTGAAGCCCGGGGCCGGGTTGGGCGTCACCTTGACTTTCGGCACGCCGATGCCGCGCAGCATGGCGGAGCGGGCGCTCGCGAGCTTCATTCCGTCGTCGACTTCCTTCACGCGGCTGCTGAGCGCGAAGCGGATGGTGCGCACCTCCGGCACGTGCTCGGCCACATGGGCGCTCACCTCCAGCAGCGCCAGCTTGCGCACCGCAAGCCTGTCCCTGCCGACGGGTTCGCCGGCGATCATGTGCTGGAAGAGCACCGTCGTGCCGTCGCGCTGAAGGATCACGGGCGGGACGATGCCGACATGGATGTCGCCGTCGTGGAGGTGCATCTGCCCGGGGAACTGATAGGGAGCGGAATCGGCTCCGGTGATGTGAAGTCTTGCAGGGGTCATAGGTCGGCTGGCGAGTGCCGAATATAGGGCCACCGCGAGGGCTGTCCGCCGATCCCGCATGACGGGGCCGGCCGTCGCAGCGCATCGAAAGTCGGGAAGGCTTCTCAGCGGCTGCGCCGCTGAGGAACCTGCTGCTCCTGCTGCGGCTCGGCCTTGTGCTCGGGCTCGAAGGCCGCGCGCACGGCGTCCAGGCTCAGTTGCGCGACCAGCAGTGCTTCCGTGAGGTCTGGGGAGGGTTCGCCCGGCGAGGCGGGATCGGGATGCAGCGCCTTGGCGAGCCGCTCGCATGCGGCTTCCCACATCGAGCGGGCGCGTTGCTGGGCTTTGGTTCTGGACATCGGCCTCGTCTGTCGGTTGGGTCGGGCCTGCCGCAGGCCCGACCTGACACTTTAGGACGAGAAAGGCCGGCCCACAAGCGCATGAACATGTGAGCCGCGCGGGGGCCGCTCAGGCGTCGCGGCGCGTGATCACCTGGCCGTTGCGCGCGCCGCTGTGCGCGCCGTGGCGCCAGGTGAGCGCGCCGTTCACGATCACGGCATCGATGCCTTCGGCCGGCCGCGTCGGCGTCTCGTAGCTGGCCGCGTCGCGCACCGTCGCGGCGTCGAACACGACGACGTCGGCATGGTGGCCCGGCTTCAGCGTGCCGCGCTCGTGCAGCCCGAAGTTGCGCGCCGTGAGGCCGGTCATCTTCCACACGGCGGTCTCCAGCGGGAAGAGGCCGACGTCGCGGCTGTAGTGGCCCAGCACGCGCGGGAAGGTGCCCCACAGCCGCGGGTGCGGGCTCTCGCCGACGGGGATGCCGTCCGAGCCGATCATAGTCTCGTCGAAGGCCAGGATGCGCTGCACATCGTTCTCGTCCATGATGAAGTAGATGGCGCTGCCGGGTTGCAGCCGGCGGGCCGCTTCGTCCTTGGCGACACCCCATTCCTTCGCGATGTCGTCGAGGTCGCGCCCCGCGCATTCCGGATGCGGCTGGCTGGCGGCGATGAGCACGCGGCCTTCGAGCATGCCGCGGTCGGTGCGGATCATGGTCGAGCCTGCCGTGTACGGATAGCAGTCGAGCGAGACGCACTGGTGCTTCATCGTCTCCTGGATGAAGGGAAGCGTGATCTTCGACCGGCCGAAGTTCGGCGTGTTCTGCACCTTGTGGTGCGACACCACCACCGGCACGCCGAGTTCGCGGCCGATGCGGAAGGTTTCCTCCAGCGAGTCCATCACCTTGTCGCCTTCGTCGCGCATGTGGGTGACGTAGAGCGCCTTGCGCGCGCTCAGCGGCCGGCAGACCTCGATGATCTCCTCGGTCGTGGCCTTGACGGCCGGCGGGTAGAAGGTTCCGGTCGACAGGCCGATCGCGCCGGCCTGCATCGCCTCCTCGACCAGCGCCTGCATGGCCGCGATCTCCTCGCCGCTGGCCGGCCGGTCCAGGTCGGCCATGGTGACGGCGCGCAGCGTCGAGTGGCCGACCATCGCCGCGACGTTGACGGACGAGGGCGTGGCGCGCAGCGCATCCAGGTAGGCCGCGAAGGTGGTGAAGCGGCCCTGCGCGGGTGTGTCGATGAGGCTCAGCGGCATGGGCAGGTCCATGTCCGCGCGCAGCGGCGCGGCGCTGATGCCGCAGTTGCCCGCCACCACCGTGGTCACGCCCTGCGAGACCTTGAAGGGCATCGGTGCCTGCGACAGCACCGCCTGGTCGTCATGGGTGTGCGAATCGATGAAGCCGGGCGCGACGATGCGGCCGGTGGCGTCGATCGTCGTCGCGGCGCTGCTCCCCGAGAGATCGCCGATGGCCGCGATGCGCCAATCGATGACGCCGGGGGCCCGGTGGGGGCGGGGGGCGCCGAGCGTGGTGGCGGCGGGCCCCCCCTGCACCGCGCCTCTGCCCGGCAGGCGCCAATCGCTGACGCCGACGTCGGCGTCGAAGCGCGGCGCCTTGGTGCCGTCGATGACGGTGCCGCCGCGGATCAGCAGGTCGAAATGGGCGGGTGTGGGGCTGGGTGGCATCGGGGGTCCTCTTCAATGGCGATGACGATGGCTATCTGAAATGGCAGGCCACCCACTGGGTGCCGCCCGAAGTCGCGGGCCGCTCGGTGAGCGCCGGCTTCTGTTCCCTGCACACCGCTTGCGCGAGCGGGCAGCGCGTGTGGAAGCGGCAGCCCGAAGGCGGGTTCGCGGGGCTCGGCGGGTCGCCCTGCAGCAGGATGCGTTTCGCGGGCGTGCGCGGGTTCGGCACCGGCACCGCCGAGAGCAGGATCTCGGTGTACGGATGGCGTGGCGCCGAGAACAGCGTGTCGCGGTCCGCCACCTCCACGATGTGGCCCAGGTACATCACGGCCACGCGGTGGCTGATGTGGCGCACCACCGCGAGGTCGTGCGCGACGAAGAGGTAGGCGATGCCCAGCTCGGCCTGCAGGTCCATGAGCAGGTTCACCACCTGTGCCTGCACCGAGACATCGAGTGCCGACACCGGCTCGTCGCAGACGATGAGCTTGGGGTTCAGCGCCAGCGCGCGCGCGATGCCCAGGCGCTGTCGCTGCCCGCCCGAGAATTCGTGCGGGAACTTCTTCGCGGCCTCGGGCCGCAGGCCCACCTTGCCGAAGAGCCACTGCACGCGCTCCGCGCGCTCGGCGGACGAATGCATGCCGAAGTTCTTCAGCGGCTCGGCCACGATGTCGCCAGCCGACAGGCGCGGGTTGAGCGAGGCGTACGGGTCCTGGAAGATGATCTGCAGGTCGCGCCGGCGCTGGCGCATCCGGCCGGCGGGCAGCCCGACCAGTTCCTCGCCATCCAGCCGCACCGAACCCGAAGTGGGCTCGACCAGGCGCATCACCGACTTCGCGGTGGTGGTCTTGCCGCAGCCGGATTCGCCAACCAGCGCCAGCGTTTCGCCGCGCGCGACGGAAAAGGACACGCCGTCCACCGCCTGGATCGGCGGCTTGGCCTTGGCCAGCCATTGGCGCGGCGAGAGATAGTGCTTCTTCAGGTCCTTGACCTCGAGCAGGGTGTTCATGCCGCGACCTCCCGCGCCCAGTCGACGCGACCTTCCTCGACCGCGAAGCACGCGACGGCGTGCCCTTGGCCTTCTTCGGTGAGCGCGGGCGTCTGCGCCGCGCAGCGCGCGTTGGCATGCGGGCAGCGCGCCGCGAAGGCGCAGCCGCGGCCCAGTTCGTGTGGCGAGGGCACCATGCCGGGAATCTCCGCGAGCCGCGTGCCCGTGCTGTTCATCGAGGGCATCGAGGCCATCAGCGCGCGCGTGTAGGGGTGCAGCGGCCGGTCGAAGAGCGCGACCACATCCGCTTCCTCCACCTTGCGGCCGGCATACATCACGATCACGCGGTCGCAGCTTTCGGCGACCACGCCGAGGTCGTGCGTGATCATCACCACGCCCATGCCCAGCTCTTTCTGCAAGCGCTTGATCAGGTCGAGGATCTGCGCCTGGATGGTCACGTCCAGCGCGGTGGTCGGCTCGTCCGCGATCAGCACCTCCGGGTTGCAGGCCAGGGCCAGCGCGATCATCACGCGCTGGCGCATGCCGCCGGAGAGCTGGTGCGGATATTCATTGACGCGGCGCTCGGGCTCGGGGATCTGCACCACGCGCAGCATCTCGACGGCGCGTTTCAGCGCGTCGGCGCGGCCGAGCCGCTGGTGCAGCTGCACGGTCTCCGCGATCTGGCGGCCCACCGTCAGCACCGGGTTCAGCGAGGTCATCGGCTCCTGGAAGATCATCGAGATGCAGTTGCCGCGGATCTTGCGCATCTCGGCCTCGCTGAGCGTCAAGAGGTCGATGCCGCGCAGGCTGACCGTGCCGCGGATGCGCGCGGGCGGCGTCGGCACGAGGCGCAGCACGGAAAGCGCCGTCACGCTCTTGCCGCAGCCGGATTCGCCGACCACGCCCAGCGTCTGGCCCGCGCGCACGGTGAAGGACACGCCGTCCACCGAGCGCACGGGCCCGGCCAGCGTGTCGAAGTGCGTGCGCAGCTCACGCACCTCGAGCAGCGGCTCGCCGGTGGAAAGGGATGTGCGGGCCGTCTTCATGTCCGACCTCACAGCTGCCGCGCGAGGCGCGGATCCAGCGCGTCGCGCAAGCCGTCGCCCAGCAGGTTGATCGCCAGCACCGTCGCCGCCAGCAGGATGCCGGGGTACAGGATGATGTGGAAGGCCACGGCCACGAAGTTGCGGCCCTCGGCCATCATGTTGCCCCAGCTCGGTGTCTGCGCCGGCACGCCCACGCCGAGGAAGGACAGCACCGCCTCCGTCAGCACGGCCGAGGCGGCGACGAAAGTGGCTTGCACGATCAGCGGCGCCACGATGTTGGGCAGCACGTGTCGCGCCAGGATCACCGGCAGCCGCGTGCCCACCGCATGTGCCGCCTCGACGAAGAGCTGCTCGCGCAGCGTGAGCGCCAGCGAGCGCACCAGCCGGGCCACGCGCGGCACTTCCGGGATGGTGATGGCGACGATCACCGTCGTCAGGCTCGCCTGCGTGACCGCCATCAGCGCGATCGCCAGCAGGATGCCGGGGATCGCCATCAGCCCGTCCATCAGCCGCATCACCGGCGTGTCGGCCCAGCGCACGAAGCCCGCGACCAGGCCCAGCACCACGCCGAAGACGGTGGCCAGCAGCGCGACCGAGAGCCCGACCACCATCGACACGCGGCCGCCCCATACGGCGCGGCTGAACACGTCGCGGCCCAGCGCGTCGGTGCCGAACCAGTGCTCGGCGGAGGGCACCTGCATGCGCGCGATCGGGTCGATGTCCTGCGGGTCGTGCGTCGCGATCCAGGGCGCGGCGATGGAGAGCAAGGCAATGGCGATCAGCAGCAGCGCGCCCGCGATCAGCGTCGGATGCTTGCGCACCCATCGCCAGCGCGGCGGCACGAAGGGCGCGTCTTCGCCGGACGGCGCGTCGTTCAGGGGGAGGGCGGAGGACATGGAGGGAATGCGATCAGTATTGGATGCGAGGATCGAAGAGCTTGTAGCTGAGGTCGATGAGCAGGTTGATGAGCACGTAGACCCCGGCCGAGATCAGCAGGACGCTCTGGATCACCGGGTAGTCGTGCCGCTGGACCGAGTCGATCACCAGCCGCCCCACGCCGGGAATGGCGAACACCGTCTCGGTCACCACCACGCCGCCGATCAGCAGCGCGATGCCGACGCCCACCGTGGTCGCGATCGGGATCGCCGCGTTGCGCAGCGCATGCCCCAGCACCGGCAGCACGCCCAGGCCCTTGGCACGCGCGGTGCGGATGTAGTCCTCGTGCAGAACCTCCAGCACGGTCGCGCGCGTCATGCGCGTGATGAGCGCGATGTAGACCAGCGCGAGGTTGACGCAGGGCAGCACCAGGCAGCGCAGCCAGCCGGCCGGGTCTTCCGCGAAGCGCACGTAGCCCTGCACCGGGAACCACGGCAACTGGATCGCGAAGCTGTAGATCAACAGGTAGCCGACCAGGAACACGGGGACGGAGAAGGCCAGCACCGCGAAGAGCATCACCAGCCGGTCGATCCAGCTGCCCGCGCGGTGGGCGGCCAGCGTGCCCAGCGGCACCGCCACCACCAGCGTGATGAGCATGGTGCCGGCCGCGATCGACAGGGTCGGCTCCAGCCGCTGGGCGAGAAGTTGCGACACCGGAACCTGGGTGAAGATCGAGATGCCCAGGTCGCCGCTGGCGAGCTTGCCCAGCCACACCATGAACTGCTGCCACAGCGGCAGGTTCAGGCCGAGCGCGATGCGCAGCCTGGCGATGTCCTCCACCGTGGCGAGGTCGCCCGCGATCAGCGCCGCCGGGTCGCCCGGCGAGAGGTGGATGAGCAGGAACACCACCACGGCCACCACTGCCATGACGGGGAGTGTCGAGACGAGGCGTCGGAGGATGTAGCCCATGCGCGCGGTACCTTCTTGGATGCTTCGCGGCTGTCTTACTTGTCCAGCGCCCAGAACACCGGCATGCCGGCCCACAGCTTGTCCAGGCCCTTCAGGCTGGAGCGCGCGGCGAAGGCGGCCGAATACTGGCCTGCGTTCACATACGGAACCGTCTCGTAGGCGCGCTTCTGGAAGGCGTCGAGCAGTTCCTTGCGCTTGGCCGGCACGGTCTCGCGGATCCACGCGGTGCGCAGCTCGTCCAGCGGCTTGTCGCAGGGCCAGCCCGGCAGCGAGTTGCCGCAGGCGGCGCTGAGGTAGGCGTTGGAGATCGGCGAGTTGACGTCGAACTCGCCCGCCACCGTGACGTACATGTTCCAGCCGCCGGCCTCGGGCGCGTCCTTGCGCGCGCGGCGCGCGCCGATGGAGGCCCAGTCCATGTTCTGCATGTCCACGTTCATGCCGATGCTGCGCATCGTCTGCGCGGCCATCAGCGCCTCGGCGTTGAGGTAGGTGATGTCGGTGGGTACCAGCAGCACCACTTTCTCGCCCTTGTAGCCGGCGTCGGCCAGCATCTGCCTGGCCTTCGCCACGTCGGCCTTGCGGTAGGGCTCGGCGCCGGCGGCGGTCTCGTTGGGGCTGCCGCAGATGAAGTAGGTCGCGCAGTAGGTCACCCGCATGTCCAGCGGGTAGCCCATGGCGGCGGTGAAGCGGTCCTGGCTCACGGCCTGGAGCAAGGCCTGGCGCACCTTCGGATTGTTGAAGGGCGGGAACTGGTGGTTGAGCACCAGGAAGCCCTGGTATGCGCCGGCCGACGCGACCTTGACGTTCGGGTCGGTGCGCAACGGCGTGATGTAGTCCGGCGGCACCTGCTCGACGATGTCGACCTCGCCGCGCTTGAGCGCCGCGATGGCGCTGTTGGCGTCCGGCAGGTAGAGCCACTCGATGCGGTCGAAGTTGCTCTTCTTGCCGCCGGCCAGGCCGCTCGGCGGCTCGCTGCGCGGCACGTAGTTCGGATTGCGCACGAACACCGCCTTGTTGCCCGGCACCCATTCGTCGCGCTTGAAGATGAAGGGGCCGGAGCCCAGCACTTCCGTCAGCGGCGAGGCGGTCGGCATCTTCGCGAGGCGCTCGGGCAGGATCACCGGCGGGAAGCCTGAAGGCTTGGCAAGCGCATCCAGCACCATGCCGAAGGGCTCGTTGAGGCTGAGCTCGAAGTTGCGGTCATCCAGCACCTTCCATGCACCGCCGGCATTGGCCATCGCGCGGCCCAGGCTGTCGCGCGAACCCCAGCGCTCCAGCGAAGCCACGGCGTCCTTCGACGTGACCGGCGTGCCGTCGGAGAACTTGAGGCCCGGGCGCAGGGTGAAGCTCCACTGCTTGCCGTCTTTCGAGGTCGTGTACTTCTCCACCATCTGCGGCTTGGGCGTGCCGGTCGCGTCCTGCGCGAACAGCGTGTCGTAGACCATGTAGCCGAAGTTGCGCGAGATGTAGGCCGTGGTGAAGGTCGGGTCCAGGATCTTCACATCGGCATGCGCGACCACCTTCAGGGTCTTGGTCTGCGCGAGCGCGGGCAGGCTGGCCCCGGCGAGGGCCATGGCGGCAAGGGCGGCGAGTGCGGCAAGCGTGCGTCGTTTCATCGTCGGATCTCCGGTGAGGGTCTGGAAAGGAAATGGATCGGGTTCAGGCCGCGGCCGCATCGATCGGCCACTTGGGCCGCCGCGCCTTGCGATAGGGCAGGGTGGACAGGTCCAGCGTCACCGCGCCGGGCGCACCGACGTAGATGACGTGCCTGGCCACCTTGGAGAAGGAGGCGTAGAAGTGCTGCGAGGACTTCACCACGATGATCTTCTTCGCCGCCAGGTCGCAGCCCAGTTGCGTGAAGACGTCGGTGCCCATCGCCTGGTTGCGCAGCGTGATGAGCACGATCTCGATGCCCGCGGCCTCCACGAGCGCGCAGTCGCCCAGCGCCACGGGCGTGTCGGCCAGGCCGGTCATCACCATGTCGGCGTGCAGCGCCTTCACGGTGCACGTCAGGTCCAGCGGGTCGCCCGACAGCGGGCTGATCTTGCCGCCGATGCGCAGCGCCAGCCGCGCGCCTTCACCGGCCTCGAAGGCGATGCGCACCGCGATCGGGTCCCACATCGGGCCGATCGCCGCGTTGCCGATGCCGCGCTCGACCATGCGGCGCAGGATGAAGGTCGAGTCGCCGGCCGCGCCGCCGCCAGGGTTGTCGGCGCCGTCGGCCAGCACGACCGGGCCGCCGTCGAAGGCCAGGGCCTCGTCGAGCGCGGCATCGATGCCGGGGTAGCGCACGGCGAGCGCGTCTCGCATGCCGATCAGTTCGTCGGCCAGTTGCCGCGCCAGCGCGTCGGCCTTGGCCTGGTCGCCGTCGGTGTAGACCAGCACCTTGGTGCCCATCTCCGGCACGTCGCCCCAGGAGAAGCCGTGCGAGATGGAGATCGACAGCACGCCGTCCTTGCCCTCCAGCGACTGGATGCGGTCGACGAAGGCGCGCGCCGGGTCGCGCGAGGTATGGACGGTGACGATCATCTCGCAGTCGACCACGGCGGCCACGGGCCTGATCTTCTTCTCGACCATCGCCGCGCACAGGTCGACCAGCTCGATGCCGCGCTCCAGCACGTCGGTATGCGGGTATTCCTTGAAGGAGATCAGCAGGTCGGCGTTGTCCACCATCTCGGGCGTGAGGTGGTTGTGCGGATCGAGCTCGGCGCCGACGACCACGCCGGGCCCGACGATCTCGCGCACGCGGCGCAGCAGGTCGCCTTCGCAGTCGTCGTAGCCGTCGGCCACCATCGCGCCGTGCAGGCCGAGCACGACCATGTCCACCGGCAGCGCGGCGCGCAGGTCGGCCAGCAGTTCCTCGCGCAGCGTCTCGTAGGCATGGCGCGTGGTCGTGCCGCTGGGCTGCGCGCCGGCCACCATGCCTTCGGCCAGGTCCCAGCCGAGTTCCTTGCCGCGCAGGCGCGCGGCCCACAACGGGCCGGAGAAGAAGGTCAGGTTGTCCGGGTGCTGCCCGGCGGCGTAGTAGCCGCGGTCGCGGAAGGAGGCGAGGCCGGTGGGCATCGGGCCGAAGGTGTTGGTTTCGGTGGCGAGAGATCCGCTGAAGACACGCACGATGGGAAGCTCCTGGAGGGTGGGGGTGGTCGGGAAGGCGGAGAAAGGCTTCAGTGCGACGATGCCGCGGCGGCCCGGCGCAGCCGCGCCGGCCCGAGCATCTGCGCGGTGAGGCCGAAGGAGGCCGGATGCGCCGGCACCGGCAGGCCGCGCGCGAGCGCGGCGCAGGTCTCGCCCATCGCCGCCGAGGTCTGGATGCCGTAGCCGCCCTGCGCCGCGATCCAGAAGAAGCCCGGCACCGCGTCGTCGAAGCCGCCCACCAGGTCGCCGTCGGCCACGAAGGAGCGCAGCCCGGCCCAGGTGCGCGCCGGCCGCCGGATGGCCAGCGTGGTCGCCTCCTCGATGCGGTGGATGGCGATGGCGATGTCCATCTCCTCCGGCTGCACGTCCTGCGGCTCGACCGGGTCGGCATTGGCCGGCGAGCCCAGCAACATGCCGGCGTCGGGCTTGATGTACCAGTCTTCCTCGGCGCCGAAGGCCATCGGCCAGCCGGTGATCTCCATGCCCGCCGGCGGAGCGAAGATGAAGGCCGAGCGCCGGCACGGCTGGATGCCCAGCGGCTGCACGCCGGCCAGCCGCGCGATGGCGTCGACCCAGGCGCCGGCCGCGTTGAGCACCACGGGCGCCTCGTACACGGTGCCGCCCGCGAGCACGCGCCAGCGATCGCCCGCGCGCTCCATGGCCGTGACCCCGGCATCGCACACCAGCTTGCCGCCGGCCTGGCGCATGCCGCGCAGGTAGCCTTGGTGGATGGCGTGCACATCCATGTCGGCTGCGTCGGGCTCGTAGACGGCGCCGATGACCTGCTCGGGGCGCAGCACCGGCACCAGCGCGATGGCCTCGTCCGCCTCCAGCCGGCGCGCGGCGGGCGACATGGCGCGCAGCACCTCCCAGTGCGCCTCGAGGTGTTCGAGCTGCCCCGGCGCCGCGACCATCATCGCGCCGCGCGGCGTGAGCAGCGGATGCTCGGCGAAGCCTTCGGGCGGATGCTGCAGGAAGGCGCGGCTCGCCATCGTCAGGGCGCGCACCTGCGGCGTGCCATAGCTTTCCATGAAGAGCGCGGCGGAGCGGCCGGTCGAGTGGTAGCCCGGCTGGCTCTCGCGCTCAAGCACGGTCACGCGGCCGTGCGGCGCGAGCCAGTGCGCCACCGAGGCGCCGGCGATGCCGCCGCCGATGACGAGGAAGTCGGTCTGCACGGCCGTGGGAGAAAAAGGAATCGTGGGGCTCATCGGAAACTGGTGCGGCCTGCGCCGCGATGGTGCGTCCAGGACGCGAAGTGCGGCGCAGTGTAGTGTTGAATTTGCGGATACGCAAAACTATCCGGTACTTCTCCGGGTAAGTCCCACTCTGGGGCGACGAAAGAATTTGCGTTCATGCAATTTGCGGATACGCAACTTCCGGGCCAGAATGGCTGGCAGAATCCTGCCCACACCGCATGGACCCTGGAGACCGAAGGCTTGAAAGAACATCCCGGCACACGGCACGAAGCCGAGCCCAACACCCTCGATCGCGAGACCTTCGGCAAGCGCCTTCGCACCGCGCGCAAGGAGTTCGGCTGGACGCTGGCGCAGCTTTCGGAGCTGTCGGGCGTCTCCATCACGACGATCTCGCGCGCCGAGCGCGGCCAGCTCGCGCTGGGCTACGAGAACTTCGCGGCACTGGGCCGCGCATTGCAGATGGACATGAACGCCATGTTCGCGCGCGACGGCGTCCAGCCCGCGCGGCTCGATGGGCCGGTGGTCACGCGCGCGGGCGAGGGCGTGGTCTACCGCGGCCTGTCCTTCGCCTACGAGTTCCTCGGCACGACGGCGGTGGGCAAGCAGATGAGTCCTGTCGTGGGCACGGTGCATGCGCGCCGCATCCATGGCCCGGAGGACTATGCGCGCCACGCGGGCGAGGAGTTCGCCTATGTGCTGTCCGGCGAGATCGACGTGCACTTCGACAACGGCGACGTGGTGCGCCTCGCGCGCGGCGACTCGCTCTACTTCGACAGCCGCATCGGCCACGCCTACGTGAGCGTCAGCCGCCAACTCGCGAAGATCGTCGGCGTGACCTCGACCGAGAGCAGTTTCATGCAGTCCGCGCGCGAGGGGGAGCAGCGCGGGCTGGCGCGCGCGAAGCCGCTGCCGCCGCTGCCTGAGGCGGCGGCTGTCAAGCGCGCGCCGGCGAAGCGCGCGCGATAGGCGGGTGGCGCTCGCATCGGCGCCGCGTTTTCGCTAACCTAGGGTGATGACTGCACTTGCATCGACGCGCGCCCGCCGCGCCGGAACGCCCGTCGGCCCGCCGCCACCCGTGCCCGAGATTCCCATCGAGATTCCGCCCAAGGCGCCCTCGCCCGCGCCCGAAGTGGACCCGCCGCCCTCCGATCCGCCGCTCACCGAGCCCGGTGCGCCGCCGCCGGTGGTCGAGCCGCCGCCCGCCGTCGGCGCGACCGGCGTGCTGGGCCGCGTGCATGCGCGGCGCCTGCGCGAGGTCTACCGCTCCGCCGGCTGGCCTTGCTGCGATGCCATCGAGGTCGACCTGCTCGCGGCCGGCCTGCTGGAGCGCGTGCGTTCGGCGCATGGCCATGAGACGCTGCGCGTGAGCGATGCGGGCATCGCGCACATCGCGCGCACGCTGGTCGGCAACCGCGCGGTGATGTCGAGACATGAAGCGCTGGTCGAGCAGGTCGCGCGCGAGATGACGCGCGCCGGCCGCATCGCCTGGCGCGGCCTGAGCCTGCGTGCCCGGCTGCCCGCCATGGAAGAGGGCGGGAAGCAGCGCTGGTGCGTGGCGCGGCCGGATGTCTTCTCGATCCGCAACACCAGCGTCGAGGCTTATGCGCAACCCATCGTGCACGAGGTCAAGGTCAACCGGGCCGACCTGCTCGGCGACTTGCGCAAGCCCGACAAACGCGCCGCCTACCTCGATCTCGGCGGCGAGTGCTGGTACGTGCTGGGTTGCGACGCCAAGGGCCGGCCCATCGGCGAGCCGGAGGAGATTCCGCAGGAATGCGGCGTGCTCATCGCGCGCGAGGACCGGCTGGTCGTCGCGCGCGCGGCCGTGCACCGCGCGCTGCCGCGCATGCCTTTCGGCGTGTGGCTCGCGCTCGCGAAGGCACAGCCCGTGCCGGGCTTCGACGACGAGTCGCAGCACCTGCTGGCCGGCCTCGACGGCTAGCGCGTGTAGTCGCCGCTGGCCTCGGGCTGGTAGAGGATCTCGTCCACCCGCGCGCTGGCTTCCTCGCCCGCGGGCGTCGACCAGCGTGCGACGGCGCCTCGCCGCAGCCCGATCAGGCCCAGCCCGGCCGGTGAGAGCACGGAGAGCAGGCCCGCGGCGGGGTTCGCGTCCCACGGATAGCAAAGCGTCAGCTGATGGCGGCGTCCGGACGCCGTGTCCACGGTCGTGACCCGCGAGTACATGGTGACGATGTCCGGCGCGACCTCGCGGGAAGGAACGAGGTCGGTGAGGTCCAGCAGCGCCTCCAGGTCCGGATGCGCAGCGCCGCCCAGCAACTTGCCGAGGCGGAGGTGATCGAGTTCGGTGAGCGTGCGCTCGCCGTGAAGGGTTGCATGCATGAAGCACTCCAATCGAAGACGCGCGGTGCGGGTGCCCGGCGATCGATCGTTTGCGCTAGATGATGAAGCTGTGCGATCGCCGGGCGGTGGAGAGTGCGGCCGGGAGGGCCGCCTCGCCGTTCACCCGCGCGCGAACGCGTGCCGTCAGGCGATGGGTGGTACGTGGGGCAGGGCGATGCATGTGGCCCATTCTAGGCCGCTCACGCGAACTGCCGCGAATTCGCGCCGCGGGTGGTGAGCAACTGCCGCGCGCAATCGGCGATGGCCGCTTCCATGCGATGCCGCGGGCCGGCCATGGCAATGCGCGTCTCTGTCGCGCAGCCGCTCGAGGAAGGGCTTGGTGCGCCGGATGAAGGGGTCCTTGTCCAGGATGTCTCGCGCCACGTCGTACATGCGCCTGGTGGGATAGAGATACCGAACATTCGACCGCAAGAGGACCGGAACCGGTGCAGGGCTATGGCATCCGGCGTATTTGCAGACCGACGCCGGAGGCCGACCATTCGCGGGACACAGCGTAGGGGCCTGCCATGAAACTGGTCAGCTTTTCTCTCGAGCAGGGCAACAGGTACTTCGGCAAGATCGACGGCGCGCGCTTCTTCATCGGCTCGCGCGTGCCCTACGACGGCGGCAAGGGCTTGATGAACACGCAGGGCACGGCGGCGCAGAAATACGACCGCGCCGCCTACCGGGACGACTTCGGCTTCTGGGCGGATTTCATCCATCCGACCGCGATGGCCGAGGGCGGCCAGTTCCACACCCTCAACACCTATGACCGCGCGCGCTTCACCTTCTCCTTCCTCCAGTTCGCGGCGCATGTGCCGAACGGCGACTTCGTGAAGTACCTGCGGCGGCTGCTCGAACTGCCGCTCGCGGCCGACTACTTCCCGGACCTGGAGTTGCAGGACGGCCGCATCTGCCGCGTGGTCGAGCAGGAGGTCCAGCCCATCGAGTCCGACGCCTCGACGGAGGGCCTGCTGGACTATCTCAACCCTTCGCAACGCGAGATCGAGGACACGGAGGTCGTCCAGGCGGCCAAGTTCATCCACTGGGCGCAGAACGACGCCGGGCACCGCAAGCTGCAGATCGAGGTCGGCATCACCGAGATTCGCAAGAGCATGGTGCAGTATGCGAAGCGCTATCGGCTGGACGGCGCGAGCGAGGTGGTGTGCCTGCTGGTCGCGGACATCCGGCACCAGGGCCGCGCGACCAGCGATGCGATCGTCGCGGCCCTGCAAGCCTCGAACCCGGTCGCCAAGCTGCTGGAGATCGGTGCGTCGACCTATGCCGCCCGCATCGCCACCTTGCGCAAGGAGATCGCGGCGCTCACGGCGGACGGCACCTTCGGCCAGCGCAGGTACAGCGCGGCGAAGGGCGATTTCATCTGAGGCGGCTGGGGCCTCAGGCCGCCCCGGTGTCCTCCGGCTCGTACCAGCGGTCCTTGCCCAGCATCACGCGGTGATGCCCGTGGCCCGAGGGCATCATCGGGAAGCAGTTCTCCTGCGCGGCGACCTGCACGTCGAGGAAGAAGGGGCCTTCGAAGGCCAGGCACTCGGCCAGCGCGGCCTGCAGTTCCTCCGGCCGGTCGACGCGCCGCGCGCCCCAGCCGAAGGCCCTGGCCAGCGCCACGAAATCCGGCAGCGCCTCGTTCCAGCTGTGGCTCAGGCGGTTGCCGTGGTTGAGCTCCTGCCACTGGCGCACCATGCCCATGTAGCCGTTGTTCGAGAGCACCAGCTTGACCGGCGTGCGGTGCTGCACGGCGGTGGAGAGCTCCTGGATGTTCATGAGCACCGAGGCGTCGCCGCTCACGCAGACGACCAGCGCGTCCGGGTGCGCGACCTGCGCGCCGATGGCGGCCGGCAGGCCGTAGCCCATGGTGCCCGCGCCGCCCGAGCTCAGCCAGCGCCGCGGGCGCTCGAAGCGCAGATACTGCGCGGCCCACATCTGGTGCTGGCCCACGTCGGTGGACACGATGGCGTCGCGGCCCCCGATCGCATGCTGCAGCGAGACCATCAACTGCTGCGGCAGGATCTCGCCGGCACGCGGCGCGAAGTCCAGGCAGCGCTCGGCTCTCCATCCCGCGATGCGCTGCCACCAGGGCGCGAGCCGTTGCGGCGGCAATGCGTGGAGTTCCGGCATGGAGAGCAGCGCGTCCAGCACGGCGCCGCAGTCGCCGGTCAGTGGCGCATCCACCTTCACCACCTTGTTGATGCTGCCGGGATCGATGTCGACGTGGATCTTGCGCGCAAGGGGGCAGAACTCGTCGAGCTTGCCTGTCACGCGGTCGTCGAAGCGCGCGCCGATGCACACCACCAGGTCGGCATGGTGCATGGCGAGGTTCGCCTCCAGCGTGCCGTGCATGCCCAGCATGCCGAGGAAGCGCGGGTCGGAGGCCGGAAAGGCGCCGAGGCCCATCAGCGTCAGCGTGCAGGGCGCGTCGAGCTGGCGTGCGAGGCGCGTGAAGGCGGCGCAGGCTTCGGGCCCGGCATTGACGAGCCCGCCGCCGCCGTAGAGCACCGGCCGCCGCGCGGTCGAGAGCAAATCGGCCGCGCGCTGCAGGCTGCCGCGCGGGGGCAGGGCGGCGACGCGCTGGCGGCGCGAGGGCCGCGCGGGAGAGGCCGGGCCGTGGCCCAGAGGCGCCAGCTGCACATCCTTCGGCACGTCGAGCAGCACGGGCCCCGGGCGTCCCGAGGCCGCGATGTCGAGCGCGCGCCGCACCACGTCCGGGATGTCGTCGGCCACGCGCGGCTGGTGGTTCCACTTCGTGACGGGCCGCGACATGCCGAGCGCATCGCTTTCCTGGAAGGCGTTGGTGCCGATGACGGCGGTTGCGACCTGCCCGCTGATGCACAGCACGGGAATGGAGTCGCTCATCGCATCCAGCAGCCCGGTGATGGTGTTTCCCACGCCGGGCCCCGAGGTGACGAGCACCACGCCCACGCGCCCGGTGCTGCGCGCGTAGCCCTCGGCCGCGTGGACGGCGGCCTGCTCGTGCCGCACCAGCACATGGCGCAGGCGCGCCTCGCCATGCAGCGCATCGTAGAGCGGCAGGGCCGCGCCGCCGGGGTAGCCGAAGAGCGTGTCGACACCGCATTCGACAAGCGTGTCGAGCAGGGCCTCGGCACCGTTGCGTGGGCGTGGCGGCGCGGATTCGGCCGCGAAGGTGGAAAGCTCGCTTGCGAAGGATTGCATGCGAGCATTCTTCCGGTTTCGGTGCAGAATTTGCTTCATTCTTTGGACGATATACACACTTGTAATGAAAATTGATCGGTATTCGGGGGATTCAACCGAAAAATCATTCGACAAGATCGACATGGCCATCCTGCGCGTGCTGCTGCAGGACTCGCGCAAGACCCTGCAGGAGATCGGCGCCGAGGTCGGCCTCTCCGCCACCAGTTGCTGGAGCCGCATCAAGAAGCTGGAGGCCCATGGCGTCATCAAGCGCTACACCGTCGACCTGGACGCGGCCAAGCTCGGCTACCACGACACCGTGATCGTGCAGGTCACGCTGGAAAGCCACAGCGACGAGACCCTCTACGAATTCGGCCGCGTGCTCGCGACCATCCCCGAGATCCAGGAGGCCTACCTCGTCTCCGGCGACTACGACTACTACATCCGCATCGCCGTGCGCGACACGCGCGACTATGAGCGGCTGCTGCGCGAGAAGCTCTACAAGATCCCCGGCATCCGGCACAGCCAGTCGCACTTCGTGCTGCGGGTGCTGAAGGAAGCCAGCGTGCCGCTGGGTTGAGGCGGCGCGCTACCAGGGCCAGGCGAGGCGCGTGCCCACGCCCTGCTCGGCGGCGCGGCGCTGGATCTCGCGCGCGGTCGTGAGGTCTTGCAGGGCGAGGCCGGTCATGTCGAACACGGTGATGTCCTCGGCGCGGCGCTCGAAGGCCGCGCTGCCGGCCAGCACTTCGCCGATCTCGATCGCGCGGAAGCCGGCGGGCATCCACTGCAGTTCGCCGATGGCGGCCGACTGGATGGCGTCGTCCACGATCACGCGGGAGCGCTCCAGCAGCCAGGCGGGCAGCTCGCGCTTGCCTTTGGTGTCCGTCCCGACGGCATTGATGTGCGTGCCTGGCTGAACGGCCGAGGCGGAGAAGAGCGGGCCGTGGCCCGGCGTGGCGCAGATCACGATGTCGCTCCCGGCGACCGCGCGGTCCTTGTCGGTCGCGTGGCGCACGTCGCAGCGGCCGGGGAAGAGCGACTCCACATGCGCCTCGAAGCCCGCGTCGGGATGACCGCCGGAGGTGAGATAGCGAAGCTCGCGCAACCCCGGCCGCAGCGTGAGCGCGAAGCGCACTTGCACCCGTGCCTGCACCCCGCTGCCGAAGACGCACAGCCGCGTGCTGTCCTGTCGCGCGAAGAGATCCAGCCCCCAGCCGCCGGCCGCGCCGGTGCGCATCGTCGTGACCGCGTTGCCGTCGAGGACGCAGGTCGGCCGCCCGGTGGCGGGGTCGATCAGCACGATGGTCGCCTGGTGCGGCTCGCCGCCCAGCGCGCGGTTGGCCGGCCAGAAGCCCGCCGCCTTGAAACCCAGCAAGGCCTGCGATGCCACATCGCCGGCCTTGATGCCGAAGACGCCGCCCGTGGACAGCTTTTCGCGCACCACCGGGAACACCCGGCCGCGCGCCTCGCTGTGGAGCACGAAGGCCTCGCGCACGGCGGCCATGGCCAGGTCGGCATCCAGCAAGGTCGTGACCTGTGGACCGTCGAGGAGAAGAAGTTCGTCTTTATCTGGCATCGCTGTAGACCGTGGCGCGCGAGACGCCGAGATGTCGGGCCACCACGTCGGTGGCATGGCGCACGTCCATGCAGCCGGCGCCCTTGAGTTGGCGCACCAGTTCGCGGCGATCCCGCGTCTTGAGCGCGCGCGGCGTCGTCACGCGCGCGGCCGCGAAGCTGTCGATGCGCGCGCGGATCGCGTCCGCGTTCGAGGGGTCGAGGTTCTCCGGGCTCGCGGCGTGGCCGCCCATCGCGGTGAAACGGCCCAGCAACGCCGCCATGCTCTGGAACATGCCGAGGTCGACGTTGAGGCACAGGGCCGCCACGTAGCCGCCGCTCGAATCCTTGATGCCGATGGAGGTGCTCTTCACCTGCCGGCCGTCGGCGAAGCGATTGGGGTAGTTGGCGAGCACCTGCGGATAGCCGCTGTCGGCGATGCGTGCCAGCCCCAGCTCGGTCGCTGGGTCGCCGACCTGCCGGCCGGACAGGTTGTTGTGGATCGCGGCGATGGCTTGCCGCGGATGCGTGAGGTCGTGCACCACGACCTCGCAGAAGGGCGCGAAGGTCTCGCCCAGGCCCTGCGCGATGTGGCCGAGTTGCGCCAGCAGCGCCGCGCGCTCGGGCGGGGGCTTGCTTCGGGTCCGGGGGCTTGGGGTTCGCGGCATCTGGACATTGTTTGCAGTTCTGGACATTTTGTCAAAGTGTCACCGGCAAGGAACATTCGTGAACGCAGTGCGCTCCAAACGCTGCGGCTGGGCGACGGCGCCTGGCCTGCAGGAGCCAGCCATGCCGAAGAGCGTCATGTTCATGTACCAGGGCTACCAGTTCCAGTGCAGCGCGGAGCGCGAAGGCCCGGCGCGCTATCGCCCCATCCTCTTGCGCCGCCTGCCCTGGCCCAGCGAGGAACTCAAGCCATTGCTGAGTGACGGGGACACTTGCCGCACCGAGGCACAGGCCCTCCGGCAGGCGGAGGCGCAGGCGATGCGGTGGGTGGACGCGCGAATGGCCCATCAACTGCTTTCGACCTGAAGAAAGCCGATCACCACGCTGACAGGCACTTTGCCGCGACTTCGGCGCGGTCCGGCACTTGCGGTGCGTTCCTACAGCCTGTTGCGGGCATGCAGGCGTACCTTGGCGTTCCTCCAAGGAGACGCCCATGCTCGATTCCCGACCGAAGGAGGCACCGTGATGCCCACCCCCGACCGCTTCGTCGAAGCCTACGACGCGTGGAAGCGCGCCACGGACCAGCACCAGGACATGATGCGCGAAGTCATGAACGGCGGCATGCTCGACATGGAGGCCATGGAAGAGAAGCTCGCGGAGATCGACATCCTGCACGAGGACTGGATGAAGCTGGCCGGCCAGTTCGCCTCCGTGCGTGCGCCCCATGGCACGCAGCACAAGGCCTGAGGCCGAGGGCGGGCCCGAGCCGAAGGCCCCGCCGGCGCGGAAGGCCGACTCGCTCGGCCGCTACAAGGCCAAGCGCGATTTCGCCGTCACGCCCGAGCCGGCGGAGGGCGGCGCGGAAAGCCCGCATGCGCGGCAGTTCGTCGTGCAGAAGCACTGGGCCTCGCGGCTGCACTACGACTTCCGCATCGAACTCGACGGCGCGATGAAAAGCTGGGCCGTGCCCAAGGGCCCGAGCTACGACCCGCGCGACAAGCGGATGGCCGTGCACGTCGAGGACCATCCCATCTCGTACAACGCCTTCGAAGGCCAGATCCCGCCCCGGCAGTACGGCGCGGGCAAGGTCATCATCTGGGACAAGGGCACGTGGTCGCCCATCGGCGACCCGCATGCGGGCTACAACGACGGCAACCTGAAATTCGAGTTGCACGGCCACAAGCTGCGCGGCCGCTGGGTCCTGGTGCGCATGAAGAAGAAGGGCGAGAGCAAGCAGGACGCCTGGCTGCTCATCAAGGAGCACGACGACTTCGAACGGCCGGCCGCCGAGTTCAGCGTGGTCGACGAGTTCCCCGACAGCGTCGCCGCGCTGGCCATGCCCAACGCCCCGGCCGCTCGGGCCGCCGCATCCGCGACGCCCGCCACGCCCGCGAAGAAGCGAGCGAAGACATCGCGCGCCGCCGCGCCTGAAATGCCCGCCGACGCCGTCGAGGCACCCATGCCCGCCAAGCTGGCGCCCGTGCTCGCCACCCTCGTCGACGCACCTCCCGCGCGGCCCGAGGACTGGATCTACGAGATCAAGTTCGACGGCTACCGCATGCTCGCGCGCATCGACGCCAAGGGCGTGCGCCTGATCACGCGCAACGGGCACGACTGGAGCAGCCGCATGCCCCACCTGGTGCGCGCCCTCGAAGGCATGAAGCTCGCGCCGGGCTGGCTGGACGGCGAGGTCGTCGTGCTCGGCGATGCCGGCGCGACGAGCTTCCAGGCGTTGCAGAACGCCTTCGAGAGCACGCGCACGCAGGACATCGTCTACTTCCTCTTCGACCTGCCGTATTACGACGGCCACGATCTGCGCGCCGTGCCGCTGCACGAGCGCCGCGCGCTGCTGCAGGCGCTGCTGGCGGAGCCGCCGCCGGAGATCCGCTTCAGCGAGGTCTTCGATGCGCCGCCGCGCGACATCGTCGCCTCGGCGTGCAAGATCGGCCTGGAAGGCATCATCGGCAAGCGCAAGCAGAGCACCTACAGCTCCCGCCGTTCACCCGACTGGATCAAGCTCAAGTGCAGCCATCGGCAGGAATTCGTCATCGGCGGCTACACCGACCCGAAGGGCTCGCGCGAAGGCTTCGGCGCCATCCTCGTCGGCGTGCACGACGAGAAGGGTGACCTGCTCTACGCCGGCGCCGTGGGATCCGGATTCAACGGCCGCACGCTCGCCGACCTTCACCAGCGTCTGCGCAAGATCCCGAGCGACAGCCGGCCGTTCAAGAACCCGACCGAGAACGACCGCCGCGCGCACTGGGTGAGGCCGGTGCTGCTGGCCGAGGTGACCTTCTCCGAATGGACGACGGGCGGCCACATTCGCCACGGCGTGTTCCACGCGCTGCGCAGCGACAAGCCGGCAAAGGCCATCACGCGCGAAAAACCCGTGCATCCCACCGGCGCCGACCAGGAGCAGGCCGCGACGCATACGCTGCCACCGAAATTCAAGGTGTCCAATCCCGAGCGCGTCATCGATCCGTCGAGCGGCCTGACCAAGGTCGAGCTGGTGCGCTACTACGCCTTGATCGCCCCGCTGATGATGGAGCACCTCAAGGACCGTCCGGTCTCGCTGGTGCGCGCCCCCTCCGGCATCACCGGCGAGCTCTTCTTCCAGAAGCACCTGGACAAGGGCCGCATGCCGGGCATCCGCCAGCTCGACCCGGCGCTCTCGCCCGACCACCAGCAACTGCTGGAAGTGGCGACGCCCGAGGGCCTGCTCTCCGCCGCGCAGATGAACGTCGTCGAGTTCCACACCTGGAACGCGGTGAAGCGCACCATCGGCAAGCCCGACCGCATGACTTTCGACCTGGACCCGGGCGAAGGCGTCGGCTGGCCCGCGATCCAGCAGGCCACCGAGGTGGTGCGCGTGTTCCTCGACGAACTGGGCCTTGCATCCTTCGTCAAGACCAGCGGCGGCAAGGGCCTGCACGTGGTGGTGCCGCTGAAGAAGCAGTACGGCTGGGACGCGGTGAAGGACTTCTCCCAAGCCATCGTGCAGCACCTGTCGCGCACGCTGCCGAAGATGTTCGTGGCCAAGACCGGGCCGCGCAACCGCGTCGGCAAGATCTTCATCGACTACCTGCGCAACGGTTTCGGCGCGACCACCGCCTGCGCGTGGTCGGCGCGGGCGCGGCCGGGGCTGGGTGTGTCAGTACCCATCGCGTGGGAGGAGGTGCAGAAGATCAGCGGCGGCGCCCAGTGGACCGTGCAGAACATCCACACCCGGCTGGACAAGGGCAACGACCCCTGGAAGGACTACGCGGCTTCCGCGCAAGGCCTCGCCAAGGCCATGAAGACGCTGGGCTTCAAGCCGGAATGAAGCGCGCTCAGGCGTGCCGGAGCCGGTACAGCCCCACGTCGACCCGGCCCGCGCGGAAGCCCGCTTCGCAGTAGCACAGGTAGTACTCCCAAAGCCGGCGGAAGGCGGCATCGAAACCCAGCACCTCGATCTGCGGCCACGCGCGCAGGAAGCGGCGGCGCCACTCCACCAGCGTTGCCGCGTAGCTCTGCCCGAAGGCGTCGGTGCGCTCCAGCGTGAAGCCGGCGCGCAAGGCTTGCTCGAACAAGGCCGACCGCGAAGGCAGCATGCCGCCCGGGAAGATGAAGCGCTGGATGAAATCCGCGCCGCGACGGTAGCGCGCGAAGTGCTCGTCCGCGATGGTGATCACCTGCAGCACCGCGGTGCCCCCCGGCGCCAGCCGCTGGCGCAGCGTCTCGAAGTAAACCGGCCAATAGCGCTCACCCACGGCTTCGAGCATCTCGACGGAGACGATGCGCTCGTACTGGCCTTGCGCGTCGCGGTAGTCCTGCAGCCGCAGTTCGACCTGTTCGTCGAGTCCTTCATCGGCGACGCGCTGCCGCGCGTGCGCGAGCTGTTCCGTGGACAAGGTCAGTCCCGTCACGCGCGTGCGCCCCTGCCGCGCCATCGCGAGCGCCAGTGCGCCCCAGCCGCAACCGATCTCCAGCACCGAGGCGCCGTCCTCCAGCGCCAGCAGTTCGAGGATGCGCGCCAGCTTGGCGGCCTGCGCCTCTTCCAGGCTGGCGCTGCCGTCGGCGTAGAGCGCGCTCGAATAGATCAGCTCCGGGTCCAGCCAGCGGGCGTAGAAGTCATTGCCCATGTCGTAGTGGAAGGCGATGTTCTGCCGGCTGCCCCGGCGCGTGTTCGCGTTCGCGAGGTGCGCGACGCGGCCCAGCGCGCGCGCGGGCCACGAGGCGTCGAGCACGCCGCGCCATTCGGCTTCATTGCGCAGCCCGAATTCAAGCAGCACCGCGAGCTCCGGCGTCGACCAGTCGCCATCGCGGTAGGCCTGCGCCAGGCCGACGTCGCCGCGCAGCAGCAGGAGCCGCAACGCGCGCCAGCGGTGCAGCGTGATGCTCGCGTGCGGCCCGGCCAGCGTACCGCGCGCTTCCAGTCGGCTGCCGTCCGGCAGGGTCAATGCCAGCGCGCCACGGCGCACGCCGCGCAGCAGCCTTTCGAGCAGCGGGCGAAGGGGCCGGCCCGCGAAGCCGGAGAGCAGGGTGCCGAAGCCCCGGCGCGGGCCGGCGTCATCCTGCAGATCGCCCGAAGGTGGAGAAGAGATGCTCATGGGGTCCTGGACTTGATGATCGTGAGTGCGCGCGCCGGCGCGGGCGGGCGCTCCTGGAGCTTCACGCCCTTGAGCCAGAGCCGCAGCGCCTCCCAGTGGATGGCGGCGACGACCTTGAGCGTCAGCAGCGGGTGCGAGACGAAGGCCAGCGCCAGCGCGGCGTCGTCCAGCGGCTTGCGGTGTGCTTCGAGGCGGGCGACGAGCAGCGAGCCATTCGTGTCGAGCGCTGTCACGCCGATGGCCAGCCCGGGCCGGTCGGCGCGCGGCGGCTCGATGCGAAAGCGGTAGTGCATCTCCAGCCCCAGGAAGGGCGAGACGTGGAAGCGCTTGGCGCAATGCTGCGTGACGATGTCTCCGGCGGCCTCGGCCGCATCCACCTCGATCAGGTAGCTGTGCCGCTCGCCGAAGGTGTTGTTCACCTCGTAGAGCACCGCCTGCAGCGCGCCGCCGGGCCGGTGGCAGAAATACACGCTGAGCGGATTGAAGGCATAGCCCAGGATGCGCGGCATGGTCAGCAGGCGGATCGCGCCGCCGGTGCCCAGGCCTGCCGCCTGCAACTGCTGCTCGACATAGGGCCGCAGCCCGCCGCCGTCGCCCGCGCCGTAGTCGCGCTCGTGCAGGCTGAAAAGGTTGAAACGGTTGAGCGAGAAGAGCCGCAGCTGCCTGGCCAGCGCCGGCAACTCGTCCACGTCCAGCAGCAGCGAGAACACGCGGTAGCGCAGCCGGTGCCGCGCGGGGCGCAGCCGCTGGTGCATCACGCTGCCGCTGTAGAGGGCGGATTCGCGCGTCACGTCGCGAGCACGCCCGGCGGCGGGAGATGGATGCGGCCCGATTCATCGGCCACCCGCCACGGCCGGCGCGGACTGCCCAGCGCCTCGGCCACGGCCAGGCCGGCCTGCAGGCCGTCCTCGTGGAAGCCTGAGCCGAAGTAGGCGCCGCAAAACCAGGTGTGCTGACGGCCCTGCAGCGACCAGAGTTCCTTCTGAGCGCGCATGGCGGCGGCGTCGAAGAGCGGGTGCTCGTATTCCTGCGCGTGGATGAGGTGCCTGGCTTCCGGCTCGCGCAGCGGGTTCAGCGTGAGGTACAGCGGGGTGGTCTCGGGGATGCCTTGCAGACGGTTCATCCAGTAGGTGACGCAGGGCCCTTCGCGCGTCCGGCGGTCGGCCGCGTAGTTCCAGCTCGACCACACGGCGTGCCGCCGCGGCATCAGGGCCGGGTCGCTGTGCAGCAGCGCGCGGTTGCGGCTGTAGCCGAAGGCGCCGAGCAGCCGGGATTCGTCGGCGCTGGGGCTGGCGAGCAGGCGCAGCGCCTGGTCGGCATGCGTGGCGATCACCACGTGGTCGAAGCGCTGCGCCGGCCGCTGGTCCCGCGTGCGCACGAGGGGGCCGCGCGCATCGCGCAGAATCTCCGTGACCGGGCTGCCGAGGCGCACGTTGTCGCCCAGCAGGCGCGTGATGCGCTCCACATAGCGCCGGCTGCCGCCCTTCACCGTGCGCCAGGCCGGCCGGTGGCCGAGCGTGAGCAGGTGGTGGTTCTCGCAGAAGCGCACGAAGGCCTCCACCGGATAGGCGCCGACGCGCTCGGCCGGCGTGGACCAGATGGCGGCCGCCATGGGGTAGAGGTGGTCCTCGCGGAAGGCCCGCCCGTAGCCGCGCGCCTCGAGGAAGTCGTCCAGCGGCATCAGCCCAGCGGCCTGCGCCTGCGACGGCGCCTCGCGGTAGAAGCGCACCAGGTCCCGCAGCATCGACCAGAAGCGCGGGCTGACCAGGTTGCCCGGCTGCGCGAAAAGGCCGCGCAGGCCCGAGCCGCAATACTCCAGCGCGCCATCGTCCAGGCTGACGGCGAAGGACATCTCCGTGGCCTGCGTCTTCACCCCCAGGTGCGAGAAGAAAGCGCTCAGGTTCGGATAGGCCGGCTCGTTGTACACGATGAAGCCGGTGTCCACCGCGATCCGGCCGCCCGGGCCGTCGACGTCGACCGTATGGCTGTGGCCGCCGGGCCGGGCATCGGCCTCGAACATCGTCACCCGATGCCGCCGCGAGAGCAGCCAGGCACAGGACAGGCCCGAGATGCCGCCGCCGATCACGGCCACGTCCAGCAAAGGGTCGCCGGGGCCGGGGCCGGGGCCGCGTGCGCCGGGCGGGTGTGCGTCGAACGGGGGGGCGATTCTCATGGGCTGGGTTCCTCGCTGCTTCTACGCAGCGGGGGGCGGTTTGGATTCGCGGCCGGAAACGCTGTGATCTAATTCTTTCGCAGCTGCGTATGGAGCGCCATGGGTACCGTCCGACAGCCATCGATGCCGGCCTCGCGATCGATCGCATCGCGGGCGCCGTGCCTGTCGATCGTGACACTGCAGCAAGGCCGGGGACCGATGCCGACAAGCGAAGAACTGAATGAACTGGCGCGGGCCGTGGCGCTGGGCGGAGACCGGCAGGCCTTTGCGGCGCTCTTCAAGCATTTCGCGCCGCGCGTGAAGGCCTACCTCATGCGGCTGGGCACGCCCGAGGGCTTGGCCGAGGAACTGGCGCAGGAGACCATGGTCAACGTCTGGCGCAAGGCGCCCAGCTTCGCGCCCGAGAAGGCCGGCGTCTCCACCTGGGTCTTCACCATCGCCCGCAACCTGAGGGTGGACTACTTCCGCCGCCAGGACCATCGCATGCCCAACGCCGGGGAGGACCCGGAAGGCGATCTCGTCGCCGACACCGCGCCGCGCCCCGACGAACTCCTGCTCGCGGCGCAGCGGGAGCAGGGCGTGCGCCGCGCGCTCACCCGCCTGTCCGAGGACCAGGCCCAGGTCCTGCGCCTTTCCTTCTTCGAAGACCACCCGCATGCGCGCATCGCGAGCGAACTGGGCATTCCGCTCGGCACCGTCAAGTCCCGCGTCCGGCTGGCCATGAATCATCTGCGTCGACTGCTCGACGGCCTCGAACCATGATCCAACACCATCCCGACGATCATCTGCTGCTGGCCCTGGCGGCCGGCACCCTTCCGGCCGGGCCTTCCGTGGTCGTGGCGAGCCACGTCGAAGGCTGCGGGCATTGCCAGGCGCGCATGCGCGTGATGGAGTCCGTCGGCGGCGCCCTGATGGAAGAACTGCCGCCGGAAGTCCTGTCCTCCCAGGCGCTCGCGCGCACGCTCGCCGCCATCGACGCGCCGGCACCGGCCCGGCCGCGCGTGGCCGCCGGCCCGCATCCCGCCTTGCCGGAAGGCATGGCCTGGCCCCGCGCGCTATGGGACGGCAGCGCCACGCCCTGGCGCTGGCTCGGCCCCGGCATGCGCTGGAGCCGCGTGACGCTGGCGCGGGACCACGCGGCCAACGTCTTCCTGCTGCGCATCGGCGCGGGCAAGAACCTGCCGATGCACACCCACAGCGATTGCGAGCTGACCCAGGTGCTGTACGGCAGCTTCCACGACGGCCGGGCCCTCTTCGGGCCGGGCGACTTCGACGAGGCCGGCGGCGAGATCCTGCACCAGCCGGTGGTGAGGCCCGGAAGCGAATGCATCTGCCTGGCCTCGGTCGAGGGCAAGGTGCTTTTCGAAGGCCTGGTGGCGCGCTGGCTGGGCGGCATGGTCGGCATGTGAGCCGGTGCATCGCGGGGCCGCCGGCGCCCCTTCACGGGCCGCGCGGCGGGCCGGGCACGAAAGCGTTGGTGCGCGCGATGTAGTCACGGTAGGCGGGGCGGCGCTCGGTCAGGTCTTTTTCCAGCAGCGTGACGCCGGAGACCTTCAGCAGCAGCACCGTCATCAACAGCGGCGAGACGACGGTCCACATGCCCTCCCAGCCCGCGCCGGCCATGGCCATGAGCCACAGCCCCCACCACACGCAGGCCTCGCCGAAATAGTTGGGATGCCGGGTGAAGCGCCAGAGGCCCTGGTCCATCACCTTGCCGTGGTTCGCTGGCTCGGCCTTGAAACGCGACATCTGCCGATCCCCGACCGCCTCGAAGCCGATGCCGAAGACCACCACCGCGATGCCCAGCAGGTCGAGCGCGCGGATCGGCGTGGCCGTCGCCACGCCGGCGAGGAAGGGCGCGGACACCAGCCACGCCAGCAACGCCTGCAAGCCGAAGACGAGATAGAGACTCTTCAAGCCGAAGCCCGGCTGGTTGCGCGCACGGATTCGCTGGTAGCGCCGGTCTTCGCCGTGGCCCCAGTTGCGCAAGGTGATGAAGAGGCTCAGCCGCACGGCCCATACCCCGCCCAGGCCGATCATCAGCACGCCTCGTGCGTGCCAGGGCGGTGACAGCGCCAGGTAGACGATGCCGGCACCCGCGATGCAGACCGACCAGACCCGGTCCACCAGGCTCGCATCGTGCCGCATCAGGCTGGCGGCCCAGGTCAGCACGGCCAGCGCGGCGATCCAGGCCAGGCCCGCGAGCGCCACCCTCATGCGCGTTTCTCGAACAGGTAATGGCTCACCCACCACTGCTGCCCGCCGTCGTAGCCGAAGAGCTCGGCCACCGACATGAAGAAGAGCCGCCAGCGCATCCACCATACGTCCGCCTCGGCGCCGTAGGTGCCGTCGAAGAGCGGGACGATGCGCGCGCGGTGCTCGTCCATGTTGCGCAGCCAGGCCTCGGCCGTGCGCTGGTAGTGCGTGCCGTCCCAGCGCCACTTGCGCAACAGGCGCAGGTCGTCCTGGCAGTGCAGGGCGAGGTCGTCGCTGGGCATCATCCCGCCGGAGAAGAAGTGCCGGCTCATCCAGTCGCTCGCGTCGCGCTCGACGAAGGGGTAGGGTGCCTCGCGGTGCGCGAACACGTGCAGGAAGAAGCGCCCGTTCGGGTGCAGCCAGCGCGCCACCTTGGCGAAGGCCCGCGGCCAGTTGCGCAGGTGCTCGAACATCTCGACCGACACCACGCGGTCGTAGTGCTCCGTGGTGTCGAAGTCGTTGATGTCGCGCGTGACCACGCGCACGTTGCACAGCCCGCGCGCCTGGGCCTGCGCCTCGATATAGGCGCGCTGCGAATGCGAGTTGGACAGCGCGGTGAACTGGCTGCCCGGGTAGCGTTGCGCCATCCACAGCGTCAGCGAACCCCAGCCGCAGCCCAGCTCCAGCACGTCCTGACCGTCGGCGAGCGCCGCGCGCTCGCAAGTCAGTTCCAGCGCGGCGGCCTCGGCCTGCGCCAGCGTCTGCACCCCCGCGGGCCAGAAGCAACTGCTGTACTTGCGGTGCTCGCCGAGCACGGCGCCGAAGAAATCCGCCGGCAGCTCGTAGTGCTGTTCGTTGGCCTTCTCCGGCAGCGGCGCGAGCTGCGCGAGGCGCATGTCGTCGACGAAGGCCTGCGTCAGCCGGGCGGTCGCGTCAGCGTCGCCGCTGCGCAGTTCGAGCAGCCGCTCCCGCAGCAGGCGGCGGATGCCGATGCGCACCACGCGATCGGGGACAAGGCCTTGTTCGACCCAATGGATCGCGGCGGCGGCGGGCTGGGGCATGTGCGGGTTGCTGGCGCGGTGGCGCGTCGGAGCTGCGCCTTCGCCAGCAAGTACGCACCGGCGGGCGCCCTGGATCAGCGCGCCGGCGTGTTGGCTCCCCTGGTCACCCGTCGCGGCTTCGCGGCCCGCGGATTCTCCTGGAAAACCGGTACGCCGCCGCCGATCCGCGCCACCAGGAAGTCGATGAAGACCCGCACCCTCAGCGACGTGTGCCGCCGGTCCGGGTAGATCAGCGAGAACGGCCGCGATCGCCCGCCCGCCTCGGGCAGCAATTCTTGAAGCCGGCCTTGCGCGAGATCCTCCGCCACGATGTAGCGGTAGGTCTGCAGCAGGCCGGCGCCGTGGCGTGCCAGCGTGACGATGCCCAGGTAGTCGTCGGCGCAGCGGTACGTGGGCGGCGTGTCGAGCGCCATGTCGCGCCCCTCGCGTCGGAAGAGCCAGGGCACCGGCTGCCCGGTGCTCGGCAGCACGAACTGGATGCAGTCGTGCGCCGCCAACGCGTCGAGCGAATCCGGCACGCCGGCCCGCGCGAGGTAGGAAGGCGCGGCCACCAGCACCAGCTCCGCATCCTCCAGCTTGCGCGCGACCAGCGTCGAATCCGGCGGCACGCGCCCGCGGATCGCGAGGTCGAAGCCCTCGGCCGCGAAGTCCACGTTGCGATTGCTCAGGTGGATCTCGACGTGCACTCCGGGATAGCGCTCCCGGAAGCGCGGCAGCAGCGGCAGCACGCGGTAGTGGCCATAGGGCGAGGCCACGCTGATGCGCAGCAGCCCGGCGGGCGCCTGCTGCTCGCCGGTGACCTGGCTCTCGGCATCGCGCATCAGGTTCAGCGCCTGTCGGCACTGCTCGAAATAGAGCCGGCCCGCGTCCGTCAGCCGGATGTGCCGCGTCGTTCGCACGAAGAGCCGCACGCCCAGCCGCGCCTCCAGCCGGGCGATCGAGCGGCTCACGGCCGCCGGGCCCAGGCCCGCGCTCTGCGCCGCCGCCGTGAAGCTCTCCAGCTCGGCGGCCAGGCAGAACAACTCCAGGCTGCCGACCATGAGGTCATCGAACTGCCGGCTCATATTGATTCCACCATGTAATTTATGAAGTGCAATCCTATATCTTTATGGATCAGTGATGCATCAATACCATCGGGTTGTGCCTTTCAACACCACCACCCAGGAGATCGACATGAACCCACGCAACAGCAGCAAGACAGTGATCGTCACCGGCGCATCGAGCGGCCTCGGCTTCGCCATCGCGCAGGCATTCCTCCAACGCGGCGACAAGGTGGTGGGCAACGCCCGCACCCTGGAGCGGCTGCAGGCCGCGGCCGCGCGCTTCGACGCGGCGGACAACTTCCACCCCGTGGCCGGCGACATTGCCGACCCGGCCACGGCCCGCCGGATCGTCTCCGAAGCCATCGGGCGCTTCGGCCAGGTCGACGTGCTCGTCAACAACGCGGGCATCTTCAACGCCAAGCCCTTCACTGAATACAGCGCGCAGGACCTGGACGCCCTCGTCGCCACCAACCTCAAGGGCTTCTTCTTCGTCACGCAGGAGGCCGTGCGCCACATGACGGCGCGCAAGCAAGGTCACATCGTCAACATCACCGCCAGCATCGCGATGCAAGCCAATGCCGCCGTGCCGGCCCTGCTGCCCGTGCTGGTGAAGGGTGGCCTCAACCAGGCGACCCGCGCGCTGGCGCTGGAACTCGCGCCGCACAACGTGCAGGTGAACGCCGTCGCACCCGGCATCATCGACACGCCGCTCTACACGCCGGACATGCACGGCTTCCTCTCGACCCTGCAGCCGGCCGGCCGCATCGGCCAGCCGCGGGACGTGGTCGACGCCGTGCTCTACCTGAGCGACGCCGGCTTCACCACCGGCGCCGTGCTGCCCGTGGATGGCGGCCTGAGCACCGGCAAGTGGTGAACCTGAGAGACGAGCGGACGAGAACGGACGAACAGCACAAGGAGCAAGCCATGCCCTACGTCAACATCCAGGTGACCCGCGAAGGCGTCACCGCCGAGCAGAAAGAACAACTCATCGCCGGCACCACCGAGCTGCTGTGGAAGGTGCTCCAGAAAGACCCCGGGCTGACCTTCGTCGTCATCGACGAGATCGACACGGACAACTGGGGCCACAACGGCAAGTCGGTCAGCGCGATGCGGCGCGCGGCAGCCAAGACGGCATAGCCGGCTTGGCAGGGAAGGGGTGCCGCGATGCGCGGCGCGCGCTCAGGGTTCGAAGCGCCTCAGGCGGGGCTTGATGGTCTGCGCGACGGAATAGCTCATCTGGATCGTCGGCGCGCTGGCGTTCGATGCTGCGCAACGCCGCGGTGCCTGCGCCACCGGGCAGGAATACAGATGTGCGGGAAGTGGATGCCGCGGCGCGACTGCGTGGTCCCGGAAAGCTCCGACGCAAGAAAAGGCGGAAGGGGACTGGAGCGGGCGAAGGGAATCGAACCCTCGTATGAAGCTTGGGAAGCTGCCGTTCTACCATTGAACTACGCCCGCATTTCACAACCCGTTGATGTACAACGAGTTTTTGGCCTAAGTGCTTGATTTTACATAGGGAATTCCTGCGCGGCTGGTGTCGAGCGTCCCAAGCTCAGCCCATCCGCACCCCCTATACACTTGCACTTTCAGCGTAGGCTTTAGCGTAGGTTTTTAAGAACTGACGCCGGGCCCACTCGCCGCCGGTCCGAGAGGCCCTGCGACAACGCCAGCAAGTATAGGGGCTCATGTACTTCGATGTCCGCGCAGCCAAGCTGCTGAAGCCGGGAGAGCATCTCGGCGTCGATGGGTGCCCAGGCCTGCGCCTGGTGGCCACCGAAACGCGTCGCACCTGGACCTACCGCTACAAGGCCGCCGACGGCCGCATGAAGCAGGTGGCGATCGGCCACGCACCGAAGATGACCGTGCAGGACGCGGCGTCGGCCTGGCAGGCGCTGCGCACGGCGCGCGACGCAGGGCAGGATCCGGGCGCGCAGCGTCGCGAGGAACGCCGCGCCGCGCAGGCCCCGCTTGATGTCGGCTACACCGTCGAGCAGTTGGTGCAGGACTACCTGAAGGGCCACATCGAGGCTTCGCGCAAGGCCGAGGGCGCGCAGGCGGCGCGCCGCGCGCTGGAGCGGCTGCTCGCCGAGGAACCCGACTTCGCTCGCCGGCAGGCCGCCGCGATCAAACGCTCCGACTGCTTCGACCTGCTCGACGCGCGCAAGGACACGCCCACCGCCGCGGCGAAGCTACGCTCGAACCTGGGCTCAGCGTGGGAATACGCGCTCGACGCAGGGCGACTGGATGGCGACGTGCCGAATTGGTGGCGCGCGGTGATGAAAGGGCGCCTGAAGAGCCGCGGCAAGCGCGTCGGCGGCGAGCACGTCGGCCAGCAGCGCCGCGTCCTGCCCGAGCCTGAGATCGGAGCGCTGCTCGACTGGCTGCCCAACATGCACGAGCTGGGACGCGACGCCACGGTGCTGTACCTTTGGACAGCCGCGCGCGGCGTCGAGATCCTGGGCATCCGGCCCGAGCACGTGACCGAGGAGCGCGACGGCTGGTGGTGGACCGTACCGAAGGAACAGACGAAAAACGCGCGATTCGAGCAGGCCGTCGACCTGCGCGTGCCACTCGTCGGCCGCGCGCTCCAGGTGGTGAAGAGGCGGCTCAAAGGCGTGGGCGTCTCGGGCTGGCTCTTCGAGGATGCGCGTGGCGAGCAGTACACGCAGCACGACTTCTCCTCGTACATCTACAGCCTGCAGCCCTACTCGGCGAAGGCCGCGCGCCGCCAGGGCGAGGGCCTCGTGGTGCCGGTGGTGGGCTGGACGCCGCACAACCTGCGGCGCAGCTCACGCACCCTGCTGGCCGCGCTCGGATGCCCCGAGCCGATCGGCGAGGCCATCCTCGGGCACTTGCCGCCGAAGATCGTCGGCACCTACAACGCCTACAGCTACGACAGCGAGCGCAGGCTGTGGCTGTCGAGGCTCGCGAAGCGTCTTGAATCGCTGGCGGCTCAGGCTGGCGCTCCGGCGCGGCCGTAGCCGCTATTCGGTGGCGGCAGCAAGTCGGAGACCGGCCGCGAGCGCGCCCACTCCTCCAGGTCCTCCACCAGCCAGGCCGTGCGGCCGGCGCTGATCTTGCGCGGCTTGGGCGCATCGCCGCGCGCGACCAGGCTGTCGAAGGTGTTGACCGAGAGCGCGAGGAAGGCGGCCGCGTCGGGGCGTGCGAGGTAGAACGGCGCGATGCCGACCACGACGGAGGGTTTCTTCGTCGTCATCGGACAGCCCCTGCAACCCCTGTAAGGTGTCGTCCTTCAGCAGATTCCTCTGGCCGCCGTTGCGCGAGAGGCCCGGCTGTTGCCGAACATTCGATCAACCTCTTCAGTGCATTTCGCGATGTCAACAGTTCCCGACACGCCCCATTGGAATGGGCGCACGTTCGAATACCGAGGGTTCCGCTTTGTAGTGACCGGAGAGCCAGTGCGAGGCGGCTACCTGCCAGTCGTCGTGCTTCTCGATGGTCCTGTCGAAAGTCCGGGGCTGCGACTTGTGAAGGACCGTGAGGAGGTTGTTTACCGTACCGAGGCGGAAGCAACCCGGCATGCCGAGCAGCAAGCGATGCGCTGGATCCACGACCGCACAGGCGACGGGCAAGCGCAGTTCTAGCCGCCATCCGTCGAAGGAGCCACATATGCCGCATGATCCAAGCATCCCACTGCCGCAAGAGCCAGAGTCGCCCCGGGCCGCCTATCAAGCGCTGGCTGAACGCCTTGGTGTGCTTGCCCACGGTGCTCCGCTTTCGCATGAACTGATGGCCTTCGCCGACGCAGTTGCGCGGATGACTCGTGAAGACCGCCTGCCTCCGCAGGAGGCTACGCCATGAAGCTGTCCCACCTCGCATTGACGGTGATCGAGGACCCTGACCACGATGGTCAGTACCACTGGCTGCTGCTTCAGGCGACCGGAGACGCAGACCAGGTGCAGGAGCACTCTGCGTCCGATCACACGTAGCACTCTGCGTCCGATCACACGTTTCCCACCGCGCACGAAGCCTTTGAGGCTGGGGCCGTATGCTGGCGAGCAGCGATGAACCGCGAGGACGAAGATGCAGATCCTGCCGGTGGCGGCGCGGTCGATTGAGGTCCATGCGCGGATCCTCCGGAATGCGATTGAACTCGCGAGGGTCTGCGTCGGCAGAGTCGCGCGCGTTGACCGCGTTGTTGCTGGCCAGCCCCGCCGGATCCAGCGAGTCTCTGCGCGTTAGGCTTGAGCGGAGACTGCGGCTCACGCAAACCCCTCCAACAACGTGATAGAGGTGTCCTTCATCGTGCACGTCGACGCGGCGCGCAGTTGAGCCTCCTTCATGATGGGAAGTCCAATCGAGCGGAGTCGATCGCGGCGCGCAACGTGCCGGTCTTGACGGTGCAGCGTGGTGGCGTCCGCTGTGCATGGAAGCCGAACTCGAAGCCCGCACCGAGAATGCTGCGCGCGATCTCCAGCCGGCCCCCCGCCGCCATTGCTTCAATCCAATCGATTCGGCCTGTGTCGCCGATGTCGTGGGCTTGGCCCTTTCCCGGTTGAATCACCGTCCAACCGGAGACGCCGGCAGCTGGGACCTTTTCCAGCACGGCCACGACCGCGTCAGCGAGCCGATCGATCTCCCTCGCACCGAGATCGGCCTGTTCGGCCCCCGCAGCGATCGTGCTGCCGATGGCCCGGGCGATCGTGTCCCACAGGCTTAGGCGCGTCATTGCGTCGCTCCCTCGGCCAATGGAAGCGGCAACGTGTGCGCGTCGCCGGCGACGAGCTCGAGCTCGTCAGCCCTGGCCAGGGCGACCTCATGCGCCTTCTCGCCGAAGCGAACCATCCAGGCCTCCCCCGAGGCGGACTCGATCGTCCCTTCGCGGCCGCTCACCTTGCGCGCCTTGCCGGCGGCGGACTTCAGACCTTCCTTGAACCGAACGGCAGCGCCGACCGCCAGGGCAGGCGCCTCCCCGCCTGGCCCAGCATCGAGTGCCTGCAGCGCGGCAGCGATGCTCGCGCTGGCCTCCTCGGGCGTCGTCTTCGCCTTCGCCGCCCGCGCCGCAGCCTTCGATTTTTTCGCCCCCTTCGCGCTTCCCTCCGGCTGCGCAGCCAGTTCGTCGCGCGCGGAGGCTTCGGCTTCCCGCTCCGCGCGGATCTCGGCCTGGACCTTGCCCTTGATCTCCTCGACGCTGATGCCAAGCTGGGAGGCCAGATCCTCGATCGCCGGCGCGCTGTCGTCGATCTCCCACACGTCGCCGCTCCACGAATCCCGGGCAATGAGATCTCCTTCGAGAAGAAGCAGCAGCACCGTGTAGCCGACCTCGTTGTCGTCCAGCGAACGCACCGACGAATGAACCATCGCCTCGTCGGGGTAGGCGCCGGGCAGGTCGAGAACCTCGGACAGGGTGCTTTCGCCGCAGCGCTGGTCCACCATGGAGATCTCCAGCAGCACGCGCCGCAGCAGGTTCGCGCTCAGGGTGCGGATCTCGCCCGCGAGGATGCGCGGCTTGATCTGCGCGACGGCGGCGGTGCGCCAGCGCTCCTGATACTCCTCCGCCAACCGCCGCTTCTCGCGCTCGGCCTCGCGTTCCCGGTCCTTCTGCTGCTGCTTGGCCATCGCCGCCGACACCTTGCCGCCGCTGGCCTTGGCCGTGGCCTTCGCGGCGATCGCGTCGGAGACGACTTCCCGCACATCGCCCGTATGCGGGCTCACGAAGAGCTTCACCTTGCCCTTGAGCTCCCGCTCGGGCAGCGCAGCGCGCATTTCCGCGGTGAGCTCGCTGTACCCGTTGAGGCTGCGATACCACTGGTGCGGCTGCAGTTCCAGCGCTTCCTTGCCCTCGATGACCTGCATGCCCTTGGCCTTCGCGATGGCGATCAGCGATTCGGTGTGCGCGAGCTCCTTGGCGTGGAAGCAGGCCGGATCGATGCAGACATCTGGACCGTCGACGTCGGAAAACAGGTCCGGGTTCGCACCGGTGCGCTTGGGACACGCCGGGCAGGCGCCCGCGTCGGGCACCAGGTTCGCATCGACGATCGAGAAGCGCGCGGTCGACAGCTTGAGCATGACGTTCTGCTGCACCCAGGTCTGCAGCGCGCGGTAGCTCAGGCGCGGCGAACCCTGGTGATCCTTCTCGGACGCGGCTTCGAGCGCCTTCAGCTGCAGCTTCTCGTCGGGGATGCGCGCGATGAGCAGCGCCTTGCTGCCGTCGATGTCACCGCGGCGAAGGGCTTCGCGCGGGGCGCTGGTGAGGTCCAGCAGCTTCAACCTGCCGTAGACGTAGGCGCGGCTCTTGCCGATGCGCTCGCCGACCTGTTCCTTCAGCAGGCCGGTCTCGTCGCACAGGCGCTGGTAACCCTCTGCCTCCTCGAGCTCCGTCAGATCGTCGCGCTGCAGGTTCTCGATGATCTGGATCTCCAGCACCGCTGCATCGTCGAGCGCGCGGACCATGGCGGGAATCGTCTTCTGTTGCGCGAGCTTGCTGGCCCGGAAGCGACGCTCGCCCGAGACGATCTCGTGCGTCGGCAGCGGGTTACCGTCGCCGCGATTGCGGAAGGTGTCGTCCAGCCGCGACGCGGGCAGTGGCCGGACCAGGATCGGCTGATGCACGCCACTGGCCTTGATGCTCTCCGCCAGGTCGAGCATCTTGGCTTCGTTGAAGGTCTTGCGGGGATTGGTGAGGCTGGGAACGATCAGCTTGAGATCGAGCACGGCGAACTGGTCGACGGATGCGGGGTTGTCGGCGTCGTCGGCAATCGCGTCGCCGCTGTCGGAGGCGAATTCTTGAAGGGACATGATTTCTCCTGCGGCTCACAAGGCCGGGGCGTTGTCGGGGGGAGGGGCGTCGAAGGCGCGCTCGGCAGGAGCCGCTGGTGGCGTGGAGGTCACATCGGCGGCGGACCCCGGCTCGCCGCGTTGCGCGGCCGGCACCCGGTGGCCGAGGATGACGCTCGGGAACGCCATCGCGTCATAGGCACCGGGACGGGCGGAGCGGTAGCTCAGTTCCGTGCCGGTGTAGATCTCGCGCGTGAAATGAGTGCGCGGCGATGCGATCGACCTGACGGGAATCGCGGGCGGCTTGCGGCTCATGGCGTTTGCTCCGCAGCAGCCCTGCGCACGCGGTGCACGCGGTCGATGTCGACGCCGTCGGTCGGGGTGCGGTCGATCTTGTCGCGCCCGAGCGCGCGACGGGCGCGGCTTCGGACTTCGAGCGGCACGGCGAAGCCGAAGCCATCGGGGTCGAGAAGCTCCAGGGCCAGCGCGATCGCGGGCACCTGGTTCGCGTCGTAGACGACCTCGGCGCCGCGCTTGAGCGCGGTGCCCAGCAGTTCCATGGCGACGGCCTGGGCGGGCGTGAGCCCGGCGCCGACTTGCGGCTCGGCAGCATCGGTGCGGACGCTGACGTGCCCACCGTGCAGATCAATGAGGGTGATGGTGATGGACGACATCCTGGACTTCAGGTTGAGGGAGGAGGGCCACGAACTGGGCATCCGGGAACGTGACGCGCCTGCCGACCAGCGTGGTGTGGAAAGTGATGAGACGGCCGCGCTTGAGCGTGGCGGCAAGCGCCTCGGCTTCCTTGCGGGTTGATTCGCTGTAGACCTGCTCGACGCGCATGCGCAGCTGCAGGGCGTTGCTGCCAATGGGCACGAGGTCAAGGCACAGGACCGGCCGCACCTCGGTGCCATGTTTGACCAGTTTGTTGGTCACGATGGCAGGGCTCAGCAGCCGGCCGCTGAAGCTGAAGACCAGATCACCCTCGCTGGCGTCGGCGCGCGAGACGGCGTCGGCGAGTGCTGCGAGGCCGGGGAAGGGTGCAGACGCGTGCACGGTGCAGGCCTCGCTCATCGCGGTGCCCCGAATCCGCTGCGTGCGGCTTCGGCCGACGCGGGTTTGCCGAACGGGAAGCGCACCGCGTCGACCAGTCGCACAATGCCACCGATGGACAGGCAGGCCACCAGCCAAGCAGCGACCGCCAGGCAGACGATGGGCCGCGCAGTGCCGCTGCGGATGTTCGGGCGCTCGAAGTGGAGGACCTGGAAGTATTGCCACCAGGGCGTCGCATAAGCCTCGCGCACTCGGGCCAAGCTCTCGTCGTACTTGCGCTGTAGCTGCTCGACGATGTCGGGCGTGAGCTCGTGCCTCATGGTTCCGACCCCGTGCCGCGCGCGGCCTGGTTGGCATCGGCCACCGCGTCAGCCAGGTTGAGCGCATCGGCCTGCAAGGCGTCCGTCTCGGTTGGCTTGGCATCGAGGTAGGCGCTGAGGCCCAGCCACACGGCGACGAAGATGACCGCGAGCGCGACGTTCACAGCCTGGGCCGCCATGGCTTCGAGAGCGGCCTTCACGCTGAGGCCTCCGCTGGTGTCGCGTGCTCGGGCTCACGGAAGATGACACGCGCAGGCGTGAGCGCTTCGAGGTGTTCACGCTTGCATCGGCCCTTGCGCTTCCACTCGTGCGCCAGATGCTCGAAGCGCTGGCCGAAGTCGTGGCGCCCGGCGAGCCGGTTCAACCACTGGTGAACCTCCATCTGGCAGCGCGAGGCATCGCTGGTGATGACTTCCATCGCCGCCTCGAGGTGGCTGGCGTCGAGCAAGCGCAGATCGGTGAGGTCGAAGGGAAATCGCGTGCCGTTGTACAGGCCGAGGAGGACGCCTGCGGCAGCACGAGCGCCAGACGTGCCTTGATGGACCTGCGTCAGGTTCCAGAGCGTGATGAGGGCCGCGCTGTTCATGGCGCCGCTCCTGATGCATCTCCCGACGTGATGAGCGTGATGGTCTTGATGCGAGCCCTGTCAGCCTCTGTCAGGCTTGACCACGCCCATCGCCTTGCGTCATCGGCGCTCGAGGTACTGCAGACCGCGATGCGCGTGCCTGGCTTGCCTCGGAAGTTGAACAGGAAGGTGTACTTGCGCAACGGACGCAGAGGCATCGTGCGCGGAGCAGCAATCCAACCGAGGCTGTCGGTGCCCGTCGGCGGAAGCTGCAGGAAGCCCTTGAAGGCGCTGAGCTCACTTTGCTCAGCCAGGTAGTAGGGCGCGAGGGTGTCCCGAGGGGGAGATTGCGAAACCGGCATGTCGACTCCGTCGTGATGACGGCGCCGAATCTACCGAATACGGAATTTCAAGTCAACCGAATTCGGTAGGATTGCTCCGCGCGTAGGCCGTATGCCAAAGTACGGGAGAGCGCTCCTACTCCAGGGCGGCTGTGCCTGTATGGCGAAAGGGCATTGGCTTGTGAAATGTCACCGGCACGCAGAACTGATAAATTTGTGCAGATTGCATGCTCATGCGGCTCTTCTGTTTTCTGCGGGAGGAACGGTGTCGAGCACGCTTTCGATGTAGCCCTCGATCTTTGCCAGCTTCTCCGCTGGTAGCGCGGCGACGCGGCCATGGTCCACGCCAGGAAACGGCCATTTGCCTGCAGCATCACCGATTTGTTGAGGCGTCGACGCGCTGAGGCCCGGCACCAACAATTGCCACGGCTCGATCTTGAAAAGTCGAGCGAGGGCTTCAACCACGTCAAGGCCCACGCTCGTCTCATGAGCTTTGATGCGTGAGACTGTGCCAGGGCCGATCTTGGCTTCGCTCGCCAGCCTCGTTAGGTTTTCGCGTCCATACCTGTCGGTCATCAAGGCAGACACGTTCTGCCACAGCACAAGCTTGCTATCGATCTTCTTCATCCGAATACGGTAGTTCAGGCGTTCTACCGAATGCGGTTGACTTGAGATTCCGAATTCGGTAGGCTCGGCAGCCATGAGCACCGATATCCCGTCTGTAGCGGCCATCCGCCTAGAGCTTCAGGCACTGGGCTACGCAGCCACGCAGCGCCTGGCCAAGCTCTCGGGCGTGCCCTTCACGACGATCTGGAAGATCCGCGACGGCACAACTAGAAATCCGGGGATTGAGACCGTCGCGCAGTTCGTGGTGCACATCGCCGCAGCGAAAACATCTCCGTCCCTTGAGACCCCATCGACTTCGCTTTGGCCATGAGCGCGTTGTTGCGTCGGATTTTCCGGCTGCCAGTCTTCGCATGCTCGCGCGGTGGGGGATGCGTCCCTTGATCAATGCATTCGTCGAGCTCATCCAAAAAATTTTGGCCTCTCGCCAACCGGTAACTCAACCGGTAATCCGTTGATCTTTTCCTATCGGCCGAGGAGAAAACCCCATGCAGCTGAACCTTCCCATGCTCACTGTCTACGAAGGCCCACGCCTCGTGGACCCATCATTGATCGCGGCGATCAAGACCTACCGCGAAGCCGTTCGCGTGTGCTGGGACCTGCGCACCAGGCGCAATCTCAGCAAGCGGCTGCTGGCCGCGGAGGCGGGCCTGTACGCATCGCACCTCTCCGACTACATCAGCGAAGACGACAGCAAGCGGGAGCTGCCGGCGAAGCACGTGAACGCGTTCGAAGTTCAGTGCGGCAACCGCGTCATCAGCCAGTGGCTGGCGGCGAGCGCGCACCTGACCATCATGGAGCAGTTCATCGTGCAGAGGCGGGCGGCTTGAAGGCTGTGCAGTTCCTTCGGCATGGCGTGTTCGCCGCACGGGGTGGCCCGTTCGCGGCATAGACGATGAACGACGCCCCCGAGTTCCCGCCGGTGGACCCCCCGCTGTGGGCGAACATCCCTGAGTCCCTGGCCACGCGCCAGCAATGGCTGCTGTGGAAGTTCGAAGCCAAGGCGGGCCAGAAGAAGCCCGGAAAGATCCCGTACTACGTGGGCGGTGGCCGCCGCACGGGCGGGCAGGGCGATGACCGCGACCGCATGCGCCTCGCGACCCTGGCCGTCGCGCGCAGGGCCTTCGAGCGCGGTGGCTGGACCGGCATCGGCTTCTGTCTGCTGCCCGGCGACGGGCTGGTCGGCATCGACCTGGACGGCCAGCTCGAGCCGGATGGTCAGTGGTCCGAGCGCTGCCGCAACATCATCGCGGCCTGCAACAGCTTCACCGACATCTCGCCCAGCGGCCGGGGCGTGCACATCATCGCGGCCGGCTCGACGCACACGAACAAGAGCAACGACATCGGCGTCGAGGTCTTCTCGGACAAGCAGTTCTTCACCTTCACGGCGAACCGCTTCCCGACTACGCCCGCCGAGGTGCAGCCGATCAGCGACAGCGCGTTGAGACGCCTGCACAGGACGATTGACGACGCCAAGGCGGCGGCCCAGGCGGCGAAGCGCCCTCCTGCTCCACCAGCGGCATCTGCACGCGCCGCCGCGCCCGCGCAGCCGGAAGGCGGTGCCGTCGACGACTTCACGCGCGTGAAGGCCGCCGCCATGGCGAACTTCGCCGCCTGGGTGCCGGTCCTCTTCCCGGCCGCCACGGTGAAGGGCACCGGCTACCGCGTGAGCTCGAAGGCGCTCAACCGCGACCTGCAGGAAGATCTCGCGATCGATGAGCGCGGCATCGTCGACTTCGGCGTGGCCGACATGGGCGATCCGAAGGGCGGCGCGCGCACGCCCATCGACCTGGTCATGGAGTGGCTCCCCGCCGCGGAGCCGGCCGACGCGCTGAAGTGGCTCGCTCCCCTCGTCGGCGTGGAGCTCAGCAAGCCAGCGCGCAGCCGTAAAAAACGCGAACCTGCGGCTCCCGCTGGGGGAGGCGGAGGCCGAGGCTCTGATGAGCCGCCTTCAGCCTCCGAAGGCCCACCGCCCGATGACGGAGGCTACGGCGTCGACGACGTGCTCGCCATGCTCGTGAAGGGCAAGGGTGGCCGGCCAGAGGACTGCCGCGAGAACGTCCTGTACTGCGTACTCAACGATCCCACCCTGCGCGGCCTGATCAAGAAGAACGACTTCAGCCAGCTGCTCGAGCGCACGAAGGATGCGCCCTGGGGCCGTCCCGCCGGCGAGTGGGACGAGGAGGACGACCTCATGCTCGGCGAGTACCTGATGCGCACGTACCGCCTCGGCATCAAGGGCAAGGGCACCTTGCGCGATGGCGTGCTGATGGCCGCGCGCCTCAGCAAGTACAACCCGATCCACGACTGGATCAACGCCGAGGTGTGGGATGGCATCCCGCGCATCGAGCACTGGCTGTGCGACGTCTTCGGCGTCGAGGACCGCCCGTACACCCGCCTCATCGGCAAGTGCTTCATGATGGGCCTGGTCAACCGCGCGATCAATCCAGGCTGCAAGTTCGACTACATGCTCATCATCAAGGGTGAGCAGGGCCTGACGAAGTCGACGGCGTTCCGCGCGCTCGCCTTCCCGTACTTCACCGACAACGCGATCCGCGTCGGCGACAAGGACAGCCTGATGGCGATGCAACTGGCCTGGATCGTCGAGTCGGCCGAGCTCGAATCGCTCAACAAGTCCGAGACCACCCTCATCAAGCAGTTCCTCTCCGCGCAGGAGGACTGGTACCGCCCGCCCTACGGCGGCCAGATGCGCAAGCAGCCGCGCCATTCGGTCAACGTCGGCACGACCAACGCCGACACCTTCCTGAAGGATGCCACGGGCGATCGCCGCTTCTGGCCGCTCGAGGTGAAGGTCTCCAACGTCGACGTCCTGGTCAAGGCCCGCGGCCAGCTGCTGGCCGAAGCCCTCCATCGGCTCAAGGCCGGCGAGCAGTACTGGCCCTCGCGCCAGGAAGAGAAGGAGCTGGTCTTCCCCGAGCAGGAACCGTTCAAGCGCACCGACCCCTGGGAGGACAACCTCGACGAATACGTCAACGCGGACCGTGCCAGCACGCCGGCGACCGAGCTCGTCGCGCGGCAGGACCGCGAATTCTTCGCGAGCACCGAGCTCTACGACAAGGCGCTCAACATCAAGGCCGACCGCATCGACGGCAACGGCCAGATGGACACGCGCATCGGCAACTGCATGCGGCTGCTGGGCTTCGTGAAGTACCGGGAGTCCACCGGGAAGCGCCGGCGCGGCTACAAGCGCAAGCCGCCGGAGGCCATCCAGACGCCTGCGCAGCCCGAGGCGTCGACACCTGATGAACCCCGGGAAGACGATGACCTCCCGTTTTAAACTCACCCTGCGCCTGGCTGGATGCCATGCGGCCTGGTCTCGCCCCGTGCATGCGTTTGCGTGCCCGGTCCTGACGCCACCGCCGTCCACCCTCGTCCACCCCCCGTCCAGGGGGGGTGGACGGCGCAAGTGGTTGATTCCATTGAGGAATCCCCGATCTGTCCACCCGTCCACCCCCCGGCGGGCTTTTTCTACACACGTGTGCGCGCGCAGACAGGCGGGCGCGTGTCTGCGCGCGCGCTCGCGCGGGCGCAGCTCACCCACACCTGTTGGACAGGGTGGACGGCTGGACGGATCAAGGCGCCATGCGGGTTTGCGCCGTCCACCCTCCGTCCAGGCCCCTGCAATTTCCCGGAGCGACTTCTCATGAACACGCCAGCGAAGAAGGCCGACATGCGCGCGACCATGCCGCAGACGGCCGATTGGATCGCCCGCAAGCGCCTCGACTGGGGCAGCGAGCACGTCAACCACTGCCTGCGCCGCGCGACCGTCGACAAGGCGCCGGGCTTCTTCTACGCCATGGAAGGCGGCCAGGTCATCGGCACGCCGTTCCCTGCGAGCCACCCGGCCGCCGAGTGGCAGCAGTACGCGGTCGTCAACGGCTGCACCTTCGCGGCATTCATCGCCGAACCGAACGATGCGGACGGCGCCGTCCAGGCGCCTGCACAGGGGAGGGCGGCATGAGGATCGACGTCCGCAACAACTATCCCGACGTCCGGCGCGTGATGGCCGACAACCAGCGGCAGATCCCCTTCGCCCTGGCGATGGCGCTCACGTGGACCGGACAGGACGTCAAGAAGGCCGAGGAGGCCGAGATGGTGTCGGCGTTCGACCGGCCCACTCGCTTCACGCTCAATGCCCTGTACATGAAGGGTGCCACCAAGGCGAGCCTCGAGGCGCGCGTGTGGGTGAAGGACAGCGAGCGGCCCGGCCACTACCTGCTGTCGCAGATCACGGGCGGCAACCGCCCGCTCAAGCGCTTCGAGCAGCTGCTGGTGCAGCGCGGCGTCATGCGCTCGAACGAGCGTGCCGTGCCCGGTGCCGGCGCCAAGCTCGACGGCTACGGCAACATGGGCAAGGGCCAGATCGTGCGCATCCTGAGCCAGCTGCAGGCCTTCAACCTGGCAGGCTCTGACGCCAACGCCACGAGCAGCCGGCGCAGCAAGGCCAGGCGCGCACGCGAGGCCTTCTTCGTGAGCACGGGGGCGGGCACGCATCCCTTCGGCAAGCACGCCTGGTTGAAGGGCAATCATGCGCAGCACCTCCCGCGCGGCGTCTGGGCTCGCACGAGCTTCGGCGCCTGGGGCACGGCCATCAAGCCCGTGCTGCTCTTCGTGTCGAAGGCGAGCTACCGTCCGCGCTGGCGCTTCGACGAGGTGGCGAGGACCACGGTCGCGCGCGTCTTCCCGCGCCACGTGGACACCGCGGTCGCCCGCGCGCTCGCGACCGTGCGGCCGGCGGGGGGTGTGCGATGAGGTGGCTCGACAGGATCATGGGCCGCGACTTCATCGCGCCCGAGGTGGGGCAGGTGTGGGTGTGCGGCTGGAATGGCGAGGGCATGCGCGTCTGCGACGTGACGATCCACCGCAGCGGCACCGTCTTCGTCACATGCCAGGACTGGCAGCCTGCAGGCCAGAGCTGGGGGCGCGACGCGACCTGGGGCGTGCCGTACCCGTATGCCACCGGCCTGGACCAATGGCGACGCAGCCTGCGCGCCGAGCGCCGCACCCTCGTTCCGCTCGATGACGCCGCAGGCTCGCAGGCCGACGCCCCCACCCCCCCCCCCGTCGCGGGTCCTCCCGGGAGCCTTCGAGTACGGGTAATTCGAGGCCCGTCATCGCTCCAGTTCTTGCAACACCTCGGAGGTAAGTAAGCATGAGAGTCAAGGGCCAGGAGCAGATCGCATCCATCATCGGCGTCGCGCCGAAGACCATCACCGAGTGGCAGGTGATGGGGTTTCCTGTCGCGGTGCAGGGCGGGCCGGGCGTGGCGAGCGAATACGACGCGCCGGCCTGCGTCGCCTGGCTCGTGGAGCGCGAGGTCCGCAAGGTCCAGGCCGAGTCGCCGAAGGACCGGCTCGCGCGGCTGCAGGGGGATCGCATCGAGCAGGAGATGCTGCGCGACAGCGGAGCGCTGATTCCTGCTGAGGAGGTCGAGCCGTTGTGGGCCAGCGCGGTGCTCAACGCGCGCGAGTTCCTCGCGGGCGAGCCGGTGCGCCTCTCGGCGCTCATCATCGGCATGGCGAAGCCCGAGATCGAGGCGCTGCTGGAGACCACCTTCGCCGACTTCCTGCAGCGCCTGTCGAACTGGCGTGCCGCGGACCAAGACATCGACGAGGACGATGAGGGCAGCGAGGGCAGTGAAGGCGGCGAAGGCAGCAGGGAGGACGACGAATGAAGTTCGACCAGGCGCCGCCGACATCGCACGCCGAGCGCGCGAGACGGGCGCTGCGCGCGCTGCACACCCGTGTCTGGCGGCGGCTCCGCCCACCGCCTGCCATCTCCGCCGCCCGCTGGGCCGAGCGGTACCGGATCTTCAGCAACGAGGAGTCGGCGCTGAAGGGCCGCTTCCGCTGGTCGATCACGCCCGCGCTGCGCGAGATCGCCGAGACCGCCGTTTCCCGTGGCGTGCGCAAGCTGGTGGTCCAGAAGAGCGCCCAGGTCGGCTACACCGCCGGCATCGTCTGCAACGTCATCGGCTATCACATCCACATCCGCCCGGGCGTCGTGGTCGCCGCCTTCCCCCGCACGATGGCCGCGAAGGATTTTGCTTCCGAGAAGCTCGACCCGATGATCCGCAGCACCCCCGTGCTGGCGCGGCGCATCACGCTCAACAGCCGCGCGCAGGGCAACAGCGCGCTGCGCAAGCGCTTCCCGGGCGGCCTGCTGAAGCTCGTCGGCACCAACAGCCCGAGCGACGTGAAGTCCACGAGCGCGCGCACCGTCATCGTCGAGGAGCCCGACGATGCCGCCCAGGACGTGCGCGGCCAAGGTAATTCCATCAAGCTGCTCGAGGAACGCGCGAAAACCTACGGCGACCACCTCATCTTGATCGGTGGCACGCCCACCGCGAAGAACGCCAGCGCGGTCGAAGACGAGATGCGCAAGACCGACAAGCGCTACTTCCACGTGCCCTGTCATGTCTGTGGCGACACGCACGTCGTCGACTGGGAGCATGTGACCATCCCCGAAGCGGAGGACGGCCCGGTGCATGAGGTCTACGGCCGGCACCAGCCGGACCAAGCCTTCTACGCGTGCCCCCATTGCGGCGCCGTCTGGTCCGATGACGAGCGCATCGCGAACCTGCGGCGCGCGGAGCGCGACGGCGGAGGCTGGGTGGCCACGGCCGTGAGCCCGACGCCGGGCTACTACCTCAACGAGTTGCTCAGCACCTTCGACGGCTCGCGCGTGCCGGTGCTGGCTCGCAAGTACCTAGAGGCCAAGGCCAACCTCGACAAGGGCGACCCGGCCGACATGATCGCCTTCTGGAACTCGACGCGCGGCCTGCCATGGGAGTACCGCGGCGAACTCCCCGAGGAGGACACGCTGCGCCAGCGGGCGGAGAAGTACGCCGAGTGGTCCTGCCCCGCCGGCGGCCTGGTGGTGCTGATGTCGGTCGACGTGCAGCACGACCGCCTGGCCGTCACCGTGTGGGTGATCGGCCGCGGCGAGGAGATGTGGCTGTCCTACTGGGGCGAGCTCTGGGGCCAGACGGTCGTGAGCCACGCCGGCGCCTGGCTGGACCTGGAGGCCATGATGCAGCGGCGCGTTCGCCACGCCTCCGGCGCGGGCCTTCCCATCGCGGCAATCGCCATCGACTCGTCGGACGGCCAGACGAGCGAGGCGGTGTACGCCTACGTGCGCAAGCACGGCAAGCCCGAGCGGCCGGTGTACGCGGTCAAGGGCGCCCCCGACGCCGTCGGCAAGGTGGAGATCTGGACGCCGCCGAAGGCCATCGAGCCGAACGCCCGGTCGACGAAGGCCGCGCGTGCTGGCGTCCAGTCGTACAAGGTCGGGACCGCGAAGGCAAAGGACCTGATCCTCGGCTGGTCGGAACAGGCCGGCCGGGTGCGGCTGGAGGGCAATGGCCCGGCCCGCATGCACTGGTACGAAGGCGTGCGCGACGACTTCTACGAGCAGCTGCTCGGCGAGATCAAGATCCCCGGGCGCGTGAACAAGGCGCGGCGCGAGTGGAAGCAGCGCACGGACCGGCGCAATGAGGCGCTCGACTGCACGGTGTACGCGCTCTGGCTCTCGCGCGCCATGAGGCTGCATCTGCGCAAGGCCTCTCAGTGGGACTACGCCGAGGTCCGGGTGCGGCAGGCGCCGCTGCTGGAGGAGGGCGAGGACGGCGTGCTCGCGGTCCACACGTCTGCACCGATCGCCCCGTCGCCCGTCGCGCCTGCTCCGCCACCAGCGCCCGCTCCACCGCCGCCGGCACCAGCGCCGCCACCACCACCCGCAGCCGCAAGGCCGCGTCCCCCCAACCGATTCGCCTCCAGGGAATGGAGCAGCCGCCTATGAACGAACGCACCACCACCCCGCCGCTGAGCGCCGCGCAGTCCGAGGATCTCGCGCTGCAGCTCGAGCATGAGTTCATCGGCATCGTGCGCCGCGAGATCGGGATGTTCGAGGCGCTGGCCGCGCCCTTCGCGCAGGCTCTGGTCCGTGGGCTTCGCGAGGAGCACGGCGGCCGAAGCCTCTGGATTCCGGCGCCGGACAAGTCCCAGCGCGACGCTGCGATCCGCCGTGAGTTCAATGGCACGAACATCAAGGAGATCATGGCGAAGTTCGGGCTGAGCAGATCTCGGGTTTATCAGATCGTCGGCGAGCCGGCGGCGCGAACCGTGCGCATCGGCATCGCTTCCCCGAAAAGTCCAGTTTCGCCACTGCAAAGTGGACAGTCGGACGAATAGCGTGCCTCCATGACTATCGCAACCGACATGCTCGACAAGTACATGGATGCCGAGCGCGCCATCCTCGATGGCAAGACCGTCTCCTTCGGCGGCCGCTCCCTGACCATGGAGAACCTCCCCGAGATCCGCAAGGGCCGCCAGGAATGGGAGGCGCGCGTCAAGGCCGAGACGACCGGCCCCGCCGCATCCATCGGCGGTCTGCGCTACAGCGTCGCGCGCTTCGACCGCTAGGAGGCGCCATGCGTGAATCCTCGATGAGCGTCTTCGACTTCTGGGTCTATCTCACGGACCCGGCCGAGCGCCTACGCCGGGCGCAGGCCCGCCGGGTGCTCTCGCAGTACGAGGCGGCCATGCCCGACCCGGCGCGCAAGCCACGTCGTGGCAACAAGGCGCCGAACGCCCTGGTGCAGCAGGGTGCCGTCGCGCTGCGGGCGCATGCGCGCTACCTCGAGCGGAATCACGACATCTTCCGCGGCGCGTTGCGCGTGCTCGTGAACAACACGATCGGACCGGGCGGCATCGGCATCGAGCCGCAGCCGCGCCGGCGTGACGGCACGATCCACACCGAATACGCGAAGGCGCTGAGCTCGGCGTGGAAGAAGCACTGCCGGCGGCCGGAGGTGACGCGCCGGTACACCGAATCGCTGCGCCAGCGCCTGGTGGCCTACACCTGGTTCCGGGACGGCGAGTGCTTCTCGCAGCAGCTGTACGGCGATGTGCCGCTCCTGCGCCATGGCAGTGAGGTGCCGTTCTCGCTCGAATCCTTCGAGCCCGACTTCGTTCCGATGGACTATCACGACCAGGCGCGACGAATCGTGCAGGGCATCCAGACGAATGCGTGGGGCCAGCCCGTGGCGTACAGCGTCTACAAGAGCGACCCGCGCGAGGGCATCGGCCTTCCGTCGTCGGCCGACCTGAAGTCGATTCCGGCGGAGCGCGTGCTGCATGTCGCGACGCTGGACCGGCTGCACCAGTTGCGCGGCGTGTCCGAGTTCGCCAGCGTGCTCACGCGCATCGAGGACCTGAAGGACTACGAGGAGTCGGAGCGCGTCGCGGCCAAGGTCGCAGCGTCCCTCACGGCCTACGTGAAGCGCACCGCGCCGGACGGGGGAGGGTACTCGCCGGGCGACGAGGACCGCGGGCCGGACGGAAAGCTGCTGCCGCGCGACCTTCAGATGCAGCCCGGCATGATCATCGACAGCCTGCTCGCCGGCGAGGAGATCGGGCTCATCAATAGCACGCGTCCGAATCCAAACCTCATCGGCTGGCGCGCTGGCCAGCTGAAGGCCTTCGCGGCCGGCATCGGGGCGAGCTATTCGAGTGTCAGCCGCAACTACGATGGCACCTACAGTTCACAGCGGCAGGAGCTCGTCGAGCAGTTTGTGCACTACGCGGTGCTCGCCGACGAGTTCGTTGGCATGGACGTGCGCCCGAACTGGGAACGCTTCGTCGAGGTGGCCAACCTCAGTCGCGTGGTGCCGGCGCCGCGTGATGTGATGCCGGGCACCGAGTCGGATGCGCTTTATCTCGGACAGGCGATGCCGTGGATCGACCCGCTCAAGGAAGTGCTCGCATGGGAGAAGCGCGTGCAGGCGGGCTTCGCGAGCGAGGTGCAGGCCATCCGCAGTGCTGGTGGCACGCCGAGCGATGTAATGGAGCAGATCGCCGAATGGCGGCGCAGCTCTGAGGAGCGCGGCCTTCGATTCACAAGCAACGCCGCAAATCCTGCAGCAGGCTCGCCCGCTCCGGCGCCTTCATTGCCCGAAAAGGAAGACGCCGAATAGCTCGATGACCGCAAACTCCGTCAGCATCGCAGGGGAAGCTGCGCGGATGATCAATCTCGCCGCAGCGTCCGAGCGCTCTGAGCTGCCCTTCGAGAGGTCGGGGTGCGCGACCACAAATCGGATCGCTCCAAGGCCTCGCGTCCGTTCTACGCGCCAGACCCTTCGGCAGGCCGGCGCCTTACTTGCTTCGCTAGCACCTGCCGGACCTTGCGCGCCAGATCTTCTTTTGAATACGGTTTGCTAAGAAGATCGACGCCCGGATCCAACCGACCGCCATGGACAATGGCGTTTTGCGTGTAGCCCGACGTGAAAAGGACGGCGAGATTTGGAAGGCGATCGCGCGCCTTGCGCGCTAGATCCGGGCTGCGCAAAGACCCAGGCATGACGACGTCAGTGAATAGGAGATCAATTTCAATACCGCTCTGAATGATCGCCAAGGCGCTCTCGGCATCGTGCGCCTTCAGCACTTGGTAGCCCAACTCGCGGAGCATTTCCACCACCGTCTCAAGGACCTCTTCGTCGTCTTCCGCGACAAGGACAGTTTCGGAGCGGCCGCTGGGGACATAGGTATCCGCAGGCGCTTGCAGATCTTCGGATTCGTGCGAACGAGGCAAGTACAGTTTGACTGTCGTTCCATGTCCCACCTCGCTATAGATCTTCACGTGCCCGTTGGATTGCTTCACGAACCCATAGACCATTGACAATCCAAGCCCTGTGCCTTTGCCCTCGGGCTTCGTCGAGAAAAAAGGCTCAAAGGCCTGAGAGATGACCTCCGGCGTCATCCCGCTCCCGGTGTCCGACACCGCAATCAGCACGTACTGTCCAGCTGCCACGTCGCCGTTCGCCCGAACATAGGCCTCATCGAGAGAAGCATTACCTATTTCGATGGTCAGCTTGCCGACGCCGTTCATAGCATCTCGGGCATTGATCGCCAGGTTGAGCAACGCGTTCTCTACTTGCGCCGCATCGACGAAGGTATTCCACAGGCCGCCAGCAATCACGGTTTCGACTTCGACCGCCTCGCCCAATGTACGCCGGTACAGTTCTGCGGTCGCTCCAAGAAGACGTCCAAGGTTCACGACCTTTGGCTCCAAGGGCTGACGCCGGCTAAACGCCAGGAGTTGGTTGGCGAGCTTGGCACCCCGCCTGACGCCCGCGAGGGCCCCTTGCAGTCGACGCTCGGCCCGATCATTGCCGACGATGTCGTGGGAGAGTAGTTGTAGATTTCCCGCGATGACCTGAAGCAGGTTGTTGAAGTCGTGGGCGACGCCGCCCGTCAGTTTGCCGATTGCCTCCATCTTCTGCGCTTGCACGAGTGCGAGCTCCGACCGTTTCAAAGCAGCGGCGGCCTCCTGCTTCTCCGTGATGTCTCGTGTGATCTTGGCGTAGCCAATGAACTTTCCACCGGCGTCGCGAATGGGCTCAAGTAGAGCGTTCGCAAGAAAGATGGATCCATCCTTTCGCACTCGCCAGCCCTCGTGCTCGAACCGGCCTTCCGCGACGGCGGCCTTCAAGGCTCTGTCCGGAAGGCCTCTCGCGCGATCCTCCGCCGTGTAGAAGATCGAGAAGTGCTGGCCCAGGATTTCTTCCTTACCGAAACCTGTTATGCGCTGCGCTCCGGCATTCCAGTTCGAGATTCGGCCTTCGGGATCGAGCATGTAGATCGCATAGTCCGTCACTCCTTGAACCAGCAAACGGAATTCCTGCTCACTACGCTGCAGTGCATCGGCCGCTGCCTTGCGCTCGCTGATATCACGGGTGACTTTAGCGAAACCCACAAGACGACCGTCTTCGGCGCGGATCGAGTCAATGACGACGCTGGCCCAAAAGCGCGATCCGTCTTTGCGAACTCGCCAACCCTCTGCTTCAAACCTCCCCTCTGCAGCCGCAAGCTTCAGTGCCCGATCCGGTATGGAATTGGCCCGGTCCTCCTCGGTGTAGAAGCGGGAAAAGTGCTGCCCCATAATTTCAGCTTCAGAGTACCCTTTGAACCGCTGGGCCCCCGCATTCCAACTCACGACCCGCCCGTCTGGATCCAGCATATAGATCGCGTAGTCGTGAATGGCGGAAACCAGTAATTGGAAGCGTCGAGGATCTGATAGGTAATCTTCATTTGAAGAATTGGCTTGGCTCATAGGACGATCTCTGCGGTTTTGGCTGGCTGCTCGGGGTGGTATGGACTTTTCTCGAGTTCGCTGAGCCGCGCACTCTCGTTGCGGCGTAAAGCTTGGCAAACCTTAAACTATGCGGCTAAAACCTAAGGCCAGCTGTGGGACGGCGCCTCGTCTGCGGTCCGCCTGTCCTTTGTAAAACGGCGCACACCAGCGCAGAAAATCCAGTTTCCCCCCTTAAAACTGGACAGCTGATTTTTGACACTGGCTCCATCGCCCTGGAGCCCGTGTCACATGCCCACCCCTCAATCCGCCGGTCCCTCGACCTGGTACGCCATCCGCCGCCGCACCGCGCTCGCCTCCGCGGCGCTCGGTGTCGCAGCCGCCGCCGAGATCTACATCTACGGTGACATCGGCGAGAGCTGGTGGGAGGAGACTGTCAGCGCGGCAGCGTTCGTGCGCGACCTGAACGCGCTGGACGTCGAGCAGATCACGGTGCGCATCAACAGCATCGGCGGCAGCGTCCCCGATGGCCTGGCGATCTTCAACGCCATCCGCCGCCACAAGGCCACCATCACCACCGAGGTGGACGGCATGGCCTTCTCGATCGCGAGCCTGATCGCGATGGCGGGCGACACCGTGAACATGGCGAGCAACGCGATGCTCATGGTGCATGCGCCCTGGACCTACGCGGCGGGCAACAGCGCCCAGCTGCGCGAGATGGCCGAGCAGCTCGACACCTGGGCGGCGGCGATGTCCACCAGCTACGCGATGCGCACCGGCGACCAGCCCGCGATGCTCGCGCTGCTGACCGACGGCAAGGACCACTACTACACGGCCCAGCAGGCGCTGGACCAGAAGTTCATCGACGCGGTCACCGACGCCATGCCGGTATCGGCCAGCGCCGCGCGCGACCTTCCCCTCAACCGTTATCGCTCGCTGCCGGCTGCACTGCAGGCGGCTGGCACTTTCGCGGCAGCCGCCGCACCTTCCCCGGAGCCTTTCATGCCCCAAGCCACTCTCCCGGCGGCCGCACCGAACCCCGCCCATCCTGCGGCCGGCGTTGCCGCTGCCCCCGCTGCTCCAGCAGCAGCCGCGCAGGTCGACGCCGCCGCGGTGCTCGCAGCCGACCAGCAGCGCCGCGCCGGTATCCGCAGCGCCTTCGCCAACTACACGACGCACGAGGGCGTGCAGGCCCTGCAGCGCGAGTGCGAGGACGATCACGGCGTCACGCCCGAGGCGGCAGGCCTGCGCCTCCTGGCCCACGTCGGCCGCAGCATGGCGCCGGCAGCAGGCGGCCGCATCGTGACGCTCGAGGACGAGCGCGACAAGTTTCGCGCCGCCGCCGTCAACTCGATCCTTTCCCGTGCGAGCGTCGCCGTCGACGCGAAGGGGCCCGTGCGCGCGGACGCCGCCAACCCGCTGCGTGGTCGCAAGCTGCTCGCGATCGCCGAGGCCTGCCTGGCGCAGGCGGGCATCCGCACGGAAGGCATGGACCAGCGCGCCCTGGTGGCCGCGGCCTTCACCCAGTCCGGCAGCGACTTCCCGATCCTCCTGGAGAACGTCATGCACAAGACGCTGCTCGGCGCCTACGCGATCCAGCCGGACACCTGGACCCTCTTCGTCGCACGCGGCCAGGTCAGCGACTTCCGCGCGCACAGCCGGTACCGTGTCGGCAGCCTCTCCAATCTGGAGGCCAAGAACGAGCTCGGTGAGTACCGCAACAAGACGATCCCCGATGGCGAGAAGGCGTCCATCACCGCCGGCACGAAGGGCAACATCATCAACATCGGCCGCGAGGCCGTCATCAACGATGACCTCGGCGCGCTCACCGGCCTCTCGCAGAGCCTGGGCCGCGCGGCCAAGCGCACGGTCGAGGCCGATGTCTACGCGACCCTGGCCCTGAACGGTGGCCTCGGCCCGCTGCTGGCCGACGGCAAGACGCTTTTTCACGCGGACCACGGCAACATCGCGACGACCGCCGGTGCACCCACCGTCGCGGTCTTCGAGGCCGCCCGCGTGCAGCTGGCCGCGCAGAAGGATGTCACGGGCAATGAGTTCCTCGACCTGCAGCCGGAGATCTGGCTCGGCCCGAACAGCCTTGTCGGCCAGGCCAAGGTGGTCAACGACAGCACCTACGACCCGGACGCCAACAACAAGCTGCAGCGGGCCAACATCGCCGCCGGCATGGTCCAGACCATCGTGGGCACGCCGCGCCTGACGGGCGCCTCCTGGTACTTCTTCGCCAACAAGGATGCCGCCCCTGTGATCGAGGTGGCGTTCCTGGACGGCATCGACACGCCGTACCTCGAGCTCGAGAACGCCTTCACCACGGACGGCGCGCGCTGGAAGGTGCGCCTGGACTACGGCGTGGCCGGCATCGACTACCGCGGCGCGATCCGCAACGCGGGCGCCTGAGCCCGACGCCGCAACTCTCCGCCTCCCCATCCATCGAGGAACCCTCATGACCAGAACCTACGTCCAGCCGGGCCACGTGATCGACTACGTGAACACCACCGGCGCGGCCATCCCCAGCGGCGCGGTGGTGCGCGTCGGCCAGTTGATCGGCGTCGCGCTCGCCGCAATCCCCGTGGGCGCCACCGGCTCGGTGAGCATCGACGGCGTGCACCGCCTGCCCAAGGTCCCGGGCGCCGTGATCGCCCAGGGCGAATCGCTCGTCTGGGATTCGTCCGCGGCTGCCTTCGACGACAACGCGGCGGTGCCCGCTGCCGGCGATGTCTCCGGCCCCGCGGCCGTGGCCTTCGAAGCGGCCGGCAACGGCGTTGCCGCGTTGCTGGTGCGCCTGACGGGCACGCCCGGCACGCTCACCGCCTGATCGCCTGATCTCGTCAATCGGCACTGGACGATGAGCCTCGCCTTCACCCGCCTCGAAGCGCGCGTCAACGCCGCCGTGATCGCGCGCCTGGCGAATCGCACGGCGACCGTCGTGCCTGTGGGCGGCGGCGCTCCGCGCAACGTCGACGGCCTGTACGACGCCGAGTACGCGACCCAACTCGACGACATGGTCGGCGGCAGCACGCCAGCCTTCATCTGCGCGAGCGCGCAGGCGGCCGATCTCACGAAGGGCGCGACGGTTGTCTTGACGTCTGTACTGGAGATCCTGCCGGACGGGACCGAGGTGGTCTGGGCCAGCGCGACCTTCACGGTGGCCGAGCACATGCCCGATGGCGCAGGCCTCACGGTCCTGCGTCTGCGGAAGGCCACCTGACCATGGCGCACGTGCAGCAGCAGATCCTCGAAGGCGTTCGCGCGGCCCTCATCGCCGCGGCGACGGCCGCCGGGGATCGTGTGTTCCTCGACCGCATCGACCCGCTGGAGGCGGCGGAACTCCCCGCGCTGCTGGTCGAGGAGTCCCCGAACGGCGAGACGCTCGATCCGCAGGACGTGCACGGCATGGAGCAGCGTCTCTACCCGGTCCTGGTCACCGCGGTCGTCGCGCACGCCGCCGACTACAGCAGCCAGGCGCGCGCGCTGGGCCTGGAGGTCGAGAAGGTCCTCGGCGTGCCGACCTTCCACGTGCCGAAGCCTGGCCGCGCCCGCATCGCGTCGACCCGCATGGCGCTCTCGGGCGAGGGCGACCGCTCGGTCGCCGCCCGCGAGCAGACCTGGAACTTCACCTACTTCACCCGGCGCGGTGCGCCGGATGTCGCTCTCTGAGCGACCCCATACGCATCCTCGAACGGAGCAACCCATGGACAACATTCAACTCTGGTCCGACGTCGCGATCGACGTGCAGACCGTGCTCGGCGAGCCGAAGCCGATCACCGCCATCACCAAGGCCAACCCGGCATCCGCGACTTCGGAGGCGCACGGCCTGCTGCCGGACGACGTGGTCCTGCTGCGCATCGTCGGCATGCGCGAGCTCGACTACGCGGTGGTGCGCGTGGGCGCGGTGACCGATGACGGCTTCGCGCTCGCTGGCGTCGACGCCACGGACTTCGCGACTTTCATCTCGGGCACGGCCCAGAAAGTCACCTTCGGCGCGAGCGCGGCGAGCATCACGGAAGTGAACGCCGCCGGCGGCGAGGCCGACAAGCAGCTCATCCAGACCATCCACACGCGCCGCGGCTTCAACATCCCCGGCAACGAGTCGCCGCTGGTCTTCACGATGGGGTCGCTCTGGCTGCCGAGCGACCCGGCGCTGGTCGAGTTCAAGAAGGCGGGCAAGGCCCGCGCGATCCGCGCCGTGCGCATCGGCTTCCCGGATGGCGCCGAGGTGCTGTTCGCGGGCTACCCAACGGCCAGCCTCGCGCCCAACGGCAGCGCGGGCGCCCCGGTCACCACGCCGGTGAGCCTGGACGTGCGCGGTCTCCTCCAACCCTACGCGGCGGCCTGACCCATGGGACTCGACCGCAACCAGATCAAGCGCCCGGTGCTCCCCAAGGAGGCCGTGCAGGTCGAATCCCTCGGAGGCGAGGTCATTGTCCGAGGGCTGCTCCTCTCCGAGCGCCTGGCCAACGACGACTTCCAGGCCCGCGTACGCAAGGCGCAGGACGGCGAGTCGCCGGAGGAGGCCGGCACCCGCACTGCCGGCCAGCTGGTGCCTCGCATCCTGCACCAGTGCGTCGTCGACGCCGAGGGCGCGGCGCTCATGTCGGCCGAGGAATGGGATGTCTTCGGCGGCGTGAGCCGCACCGATGCCTTCCTCCTCTTCAACACCGCGATGCGCCTCTCGGGCCAGGACCTGCGCGCTGTCGAAAAAAACTGAGGGCCCAGCCGGACCGGCGCTTTGCGTTCGTCCTGGCCGACCGTCTGGGCTGCACCGTGGAAGAACTGGGACGGCGCATGAGCGCACAGGAGTTCGGGGAATGGCAGGTCTTCATGAGGTTCGAGCAGCTGCACCCCGCGGCCATGCGACTGCGGCACGCACAGCTGCAGGCGCTTGCGCTGCACGGCCCCGCCACGCGCCGGGGCGGCAAGCCCTGGACGGCGGCGGACTTCATGCCGGCGGACCCCTGGGCCGAACCCGCTGCAGATGCGACCGCCGTCGCGGGAAGGAAATCCGCGCGCAAGGTGAACGTGGTCGACCAGGTGCGCGCACTCAACGCGCTGCGGCGTAGACGATGACGACCCGCATCGAGTCCATCCTCACGGCCAGGGACGCGACGAAGGCCGCGTTCGAGAGCTTCGGCCGGTCCCTGGACGGCGTCCAGGGCAAGGTCACGGGCTTGGTCGGCAAGTTCGGCGGCGTGACGGCCGTGGTCGCCGGTGTCACCGCCGGCTTCGCGGCGCTGGAGAACATCCAGGCCCTCAAGATCCTGGACCAGCTCGACGACATGTCGGAGAAGACCGGCATCACGGTCGAGCGCCTGAGCGCGCTGCGATTCGCGGGCGAATCCGTGGGCACTCCGCTGGAGGCATTGAACACCGGCATCAGCCGCCTTGGCAAGTTGATGGCGGAGGCCGCCGGCGGCAACAAGGAGGCGATCGCGACCTTCAAGACCCTGGCCATCGAGATCAGGAACACTGACGGCTCGCTGCGCTCCAACGACGAAGTCCTCACCGACCTGGCCGAGCGATTCGCCGGCTACCAGGACGGCCTGGAGAAAGGCGCCCTCGCGCAGAAGGTGTTCGGCAAGAGCGGCGCGGACATGATCCCGCTGCTGAACCAGGGCGCGAGCGGCCTGGCCGCGCTGCGCAAGGAAGCCGAGCAGCTGGGCGTGATCTACGACTCCAGGACCGCGAAGGCCGCGGCCGAGTTCAACGACAACCTCACCAAGATCAAGCTCGCCGCCGAGGCGCAGGCCGTGTCCATCTCCGGCCCGCTGATCGGCGCGCTCGCGAAGCTCAGCGGCCAGTACCTCGAGGCGAAGAAGAACGGCGAATCCTTCCTGCCGACGCTGACTTCGATCCTCAGCTACCTCACGCCCGGCGGCCAGCTGGTCCTCGCCGGCAAGCTGGCCACCGGCACCGTCTTCGACTCGAAGACCCGCGAGCGCGCCGATGCGCTCGCGAACCTGCAGCCCGAGGACATGAACGATGCGGTGTACCGCCGCTTCCAGCGCGCGCGCACGCAGACGCCGGCGCCGATCGTTCCGAGCGGCGGCGGTGGCGGCAAGGAGAAGGCCGCGAAGGACGCCGAGGCCGAGACGAAGCGCTACCTCGAGTCGCTCACGAAACAGGTCGAGAAGGTCAAGGAACTCAGCCAGGTCGAGCAGTCGCTGGCCGAGATCCAGCGCATCCGTCTGGGCGGCGGCAAGGTCTCCGAAGAGCAGAAGCAGCAGATCCTGCTGCAGGCGGCCGCGATCGACGCGGCGAAGGAGCAGGGCGAGGTCGAGAAGGCGCAGGTGAAGGAGCGCGAGGAGGCGCAGCGCCGGCTCTTCGCGCTGCAGGACGAGGGCAAGCGCGTCTTCGAGGAGACCCGCACGCCGCTGGAGGAGTACAACGCCGAGGTCGAGCGGCTGAACAAGCTCTACGAGCAGGGCGCAATCAGCGCGGCGACGCAGTTCCGCGCGGTCGACCTCGCGAGCCAGAAGTACCAGGAAGCCGAGAAGCGTGCGCGCGAGGCGGCGGACAGCCTTGACAGCTTCGGCAAGCGCGCCGCCGAGAACATCCAGGACCAGCTGGGGCAGGGCCTGGCCGACGCGGCTGAGGGCAACTTCCAGAACATCGGCGAGAGCTTCCGCAAGATGCTCGTGCGCATGGCGGCGGAGGCCGCTGCCGCCGATCTCACGCGCGCCATGTTCGGCGACTTGGCGAAGGGTGGCAGCGGCACCGGTCTCTTCGGCGGATTGTTCGGTGCCGGCGGCGCGGGCAGCGGTTCATCGAGCTCGGGCGCCGGTTCGACCACCGGCGATCTGCTCGGCTCGATTGCCTCCGGCTTCGGCGGCTGGCTCAGCGGCCTGATGAAATTCGACACCGGCACCGACTACGTGCCGCAGGACATGATCGCCGTGATCCACAAGGGCGAGAAGATCATCCCCGCGGCTCAGAACAAGCCCGGCGCCGGCCAGCCCGTGATCATCCAGCTCACGCAGAACGTCGGCGACATCGCGACGGCGAGCATGTTGCGCGACGCGAACGAGAGCACCAAGCGGCAGATCGCCGCGGCGCTGGAGCGCAGCCGGCGCTACGGCGGGGTGGGTGCGTCGTGAGCATCATCGCCCTCCCGCAGACCTTCAGCGATCCGGTGGACTTCTGGCTCGACCCGTCCGTCAACCAGCAGTCCTATGACTCGCCCTACGGCGGCAGCGACCAGACCGTCGACCTGATGAACGATCGCTGGCTCGCAGGTGTCACCATCGCCGCGCGAACCCACGAGGAGGCCGCCGAGATCGAGGGCTTCAAGGCGGCGCTGCGTGGCCGCGTGAACACGGTGCTCCTCGGCCACCTGGTGCGCACCGAGCCTCGGGGCACCCTGCGCGGCGTGCCGGTCACCGATGGCGCGCTCGCCGGCGCCCCGCAGATCGTGATCTGGGGAGCGCCCGGCTACACGCTGTGCCTGGGCGATCTCTTCAGCTTGGGCGGGCTCCTCCTGATGGTGGCCGAGGACTGCACCGCCGACGAGGCCGGGCGGGGCGTGGTGAAGCTCGCGAACCGGATTCGCAGGCCCATCGCCCTGGACACCCCCGTGATCTGGGACCGCCCGAGCATCGAGTTCGAGATGGTCAGCAGCTCGCGCGTGCAGTTCGTCCCCGGCTTCGCGCAGGAAGTGAGCTTCGAGTTCCGGGAGCGCATCGGATGAGGTCGCTGTCTCCCGAAGTGCTTGCGGCGCTGAGTGCGCCCACCGTGTGGCTCGCCAACCTGGTGCTGATGCAGTTCCCGACCGGCATCATCGCGCTCAACACCACCAACATGCTGCTCGTGTGGGAGGGCGTCGAGTACCTCGGCGCCGCGGGCCTGGGCGCCATCGCGCAGATCGATGACTCCCCCGGCGAGGTCAAGGGCCTGTCGCTGGAGATGGCGGGCGTGCGCCCGGACGCGATCGCGCTGGCGATGGACGACGCGGCCGTCATCCAGGGCACGCCGCTAACGATCCGCCTCGCCATCCTGAACGCAGATGGGCAGATCCTGGACGCACCCATCGACTGGACCGGACGCCTCGACACGATGAGCATCGAGGACAAGGGCGACACCTGCACCGTGCAAGTCACGGCCGAGAGCTCGGCGGTGGATCTCCTGCGCGGCTCGCCGCTCACCTACAGCGACGCGGACCAGCAGGCCATCGCGCCCGGTGACCGCTTCTTTGACCAGGTCGTGCCGCAGGCCGGCCAGCCGGTGGTGTGGCCTTCGAGGGCCTGGCAGCCGGCGCCTCGCCAGCTGGGGCAGTCATGACAGCGATGGTCATGATCCGTCGTCGGCGGACCGACTGGCAACTTCGCCTGGCCGCCTTCGGCCTCGAGCGCGAGCGCATGCCCTTCGAGTGGGGCCGGAACGACTGCTGCCTGTTCTCGGCGGACGCGGTGCTCGCGATGACGGACAGCGACGCGGCGCATGCGTACCGCGGCTACCGCACGGCCCTGGAAGCGCAGCGCCTGCTTGACCTGCACGGCGGCGCGCGAGGTCTCGCGACGCGCGCCTGGGGCCCGTCGGTCGCACCGGCGTTTGCGGCCGTCGGCGACGTGGTCCTGCTCATGAACGAGGGCAGGGAGGTGCTGGGCATCTGCAACGGCACCAACGCCATGAGCGCGGGCGCCGAAGGCACCGAGTTCATCGGCATGGAGGCGGCCGTCGCCGCCTGGAAGATCTGATGCCGACCCTCATCGCTCCGATCTTCGTGGCCCTCGGTGCCTCGGCCGCCACCGCCACCTTCCTCGCGAACGCCGTGGTCCTGCTCGGCACCCTGGCCCTGTCGAGCTACCAGAAGCGCAAGCAGGAGCGCGCGGCGCGCGCCAACGTCGACGCCGCCCGCGTCGACCGGCTCGTGAACCTGGTGGACACGATCGGTCCGCGCGAGCTCGTGCTCGGCCGCGTGCGCAAGGGTGGCCTCGTGTTCTTCAAGGGCAGCCACGGCGCCACGAAGGAGCGCTTCTTCATGTGCCTCGCGATGGCCGGCCATGAATGCGACGGCATCGAGCAGATCTATTTCAACGACGTGCCGGTGTCGCTCGACGCCGATGGCAATGTGCTGAGCGCCCCCTACGCGCGCATCGTGACGCAGTCGGTGCCGGCCGCGCTCGGGCCGGGTGCGGCCCTCACGGGCGCGGTCACCATCCTCGACCACGTGCCGCTGGCGGGGTCGCTCTCCGTGCACCGGGAGCGCGACAGCGCCGGCGGCGAGCGCGACATCGGTGCCGTGGCCTTCACCCTGGAGGGCAACGTCCTCACGGTGCCGGACTTCGACCCGAGCTGGGCCTACTACTACTCCTACCAGTACCAGTACCTGGACAGCAAGGCCATCGTGCGCTGGTATCTGGGCGCCCCTGGCCAGCAGGCGGACCTGCGCCTGCAGCAGTTCTTCCCCGGCGTCTGGACCCCGCAGCACCGGGGCGAAGGCATCACGTATGTGATCTGCGAATTCCTCTTCGACGACACCGGCTTCCCGAGCGGTGTCCCCGTCGTCACCGCGCTGATGCGGGGAGGGCGGGTCGTCGATCCGCGCAACGGCCTCACCGTCTTCACCGAGACGCCGCCGCTCATGATGCGCCACGTCCTCACGCATCCGCACTTCGGCAAGCGCACGGCCATCACCCCCGCCGAGGACGCGCGCATCGCCGCCGAGGCGAGCGCCTGCGAGCCCGGCATCAGCTACACCGGCAGCGACTTCGTCTCGATGTTCCGGGCTGCTGGCGTCTTCCCCTACGGCACGGCCGCTCGCGATGTGCTCGATGACCTGGCGCAGGCCATGGGCGGCGAGTGGGCCTATGCGGCCGGCGAGTTCTTCCTGCGCGCGGGCGTGTACCGGCTGCCCGTCATGCACCTGACCCAGGACGATCTCGCGATCTCGGTGGTGGGCAGCAACGGCTCGAAGACCTTCAACACCAGCACCGTCAGCCCGCACCGCCCACGCAACGACAAGGTCAACTCGATCTCGCCTCGGATCTGGGATGCGGCGGCGAACTATGTCCAGACGCCGATCACGCCGCTCAAGCCCGCGGAGCTGGTCGCGGCGGACGAAGGCGAGCTCCCCCTGCCCATCGACATGGCGGCCGTGTTCTACGCGCCCCAGGCCTTCCATATCGCCGGGATCATGCTGCGCGATGGCCGGGACCCGCTGACGGTGACCTTGCCCTTCAAGCTGCGGGCCTACCCGCTGCAGCTCTTCGATGGCGTGCGGCTCACCATCCCGCGCTACGGCTTGAGCGCGAAGGAGTTCCGCGTCATGAGCCGGCGCTTGATCCCCGGCTGGTTCGTGGAGCTCACGCTCAAGGAGACCGCGCCTGCCATCTTCCAGTACGGCGCCGGCTTCATCCCCGGCGGCTACGCGGACAACTCGACCCTGCCGCGGCCCTGGGACATCGTCCCTCCGGCCATCACCGCGATCCGCAGCGGCGAGGAGGAATTGATCATCCAGACCGACGGGACCATCGTCAATGCGGTGCGCGTCATCTGGGCCGCCTTCGCCGATGCATCCATAACGCAGGGCGGCACCATCGAGGTCCAGTACCGGCTGGTCACCGATGGCGTCTGGCGCAGCGTCGTCGTGCCGGGCGACGCGACGCAGGCGCTCCTGGTCGGCCTGGAGGATCGGGCGCTGATCTACATCCGCGCGCGTTCGCGCAGCACGCTGGCGGTGAGCGACTGGGGCCTGCAGGTCGCGCACGTGGTCGAGGGCAAGACGGCGCCGCCGCCGGACATCGAGGACCTGTCGATCAGCGGCAGCATCCTGTCGTGGAGCCTGCCGCGGCGCGTGCCGGATCTCGCGGGTTTTATCTTTCGCTTCCACTACGGCAACAACCTCGACTGGAACAGCGCCGTGCCGCTGCATTCGGGCATCGTCACCGAGAGTCCGTACGACCTGGTCACCCGCCCCAACGGCGTCGTGACGATCATGGCCAAGGCGGTGGACACGACCGGCAACCAGTCCCGGGCGACCGCCAACATCGTGATGAACCTGGGCGACCCGGACATCGCCAACGTCATCGAGCAGTGGGACTTCGAGGCGATGGGCTGGCCCGCCGCGCTCGGCGAGCAAAGCGGCTGGACCCTCGTCGACGGGCTGCCCACGGCCGATGCGCTCGACTCCTTCTACGGCACCGACGAGCAGAGCTTCTACGGCGACGACAACGAGTCCTTCTACAGCGCGGGCGACTTCGCTCAGATGGTCTACGTGACCGAGGAGATCTCGGTCAACAGCGCGCTGGCGGGTTCGGTCATGACGCTCGCCATCGATGCCGACGGGAGAGACCTGCGCATCGAGTTCCGGCTCATGGGCCCTGGCTCCTTCTACGGGCCGGACAACGCGTCCTTCTATCCTGCCGACGACGACGCACCGATGTACGGGCCACCGGGCGGCTGGCAGCCCTGGCCGGGCCAGCTGATCGCCTCGAACGACGTCTACCAGTTCCGCGTGGCGATCGGCGCCGGCGCGACGCAAGGTGTCCTGAAGGCGATGGTGCTCACCGTCGACGCGCCCGACATGCGCGAAGCCCTCGCGGACGTGCCGATCGGCGCCGGCGGCACGCTCATCCCCTACACGAAGAACTTCACTTCGATCAAGGCCGTCCTGGTCGGCGCGCTGCAGGCCAACGCGAGCGGCGCGATCCGCGCCGAGGCCGACAAGGCGATCGAGCTCGCTCCCGTCATCCACGCCTTCAACGCTGCCGGCGTCGGCGTGTCCGGCGCCACGGCGGACCTTGAACTCATCGGCTACTGACCTCCGCGTACTGATTCCGCTTCTGAAAGACCACCATGCCCGCACCCCCCGCAAAGAACGAGATCTCGGCCGCCTACCCGACGCCATCCGCCGGCGCCGCGCGTGTCGGCTTCGGCAAGCTCTATGACTATCTCATCGGCCTGCTTGGTCTCACCGGTGACCCCGCGGAAGCCCGCGATGCCCTTCGTGTCGGCCCCGTCATCAGCAACCGCAACCGCGTCGACAACCGCATCTTCGCGGTCAATCAGCGCAGGCTCACCGGCATGGCCGTGCTCCCGGCGGGCGCGACCGGGCTGGACCGGTGGAAGGCCGGCGCCGGCGGATGCACCTTCACCTACGCGCCCTCCGACAACGGCAACCTGGTGACGATCACGGCCGGCACCCTGGTCCAGACGATCGAGGGGACTGATGTCGAAGGCGGCGACTACGTGATGTCGTGGGTCGGCACGTCACAAGGAAAGATCGGCGCGGGCGCCTTCGCGGGCAGTGGCGTCAAGGCCTCCGGCATTCCGCCAGGCGCGCACCTCAATATCGAATTCGGACTGGGAACCCTGGGCGAGGTGCAGCTCGAGCCTGGGACCTTGCCGACCCCTTTCGAGAGCCGCGAGTTCGACCGCGAGCTGCTGCGCGCGAAGCGCTTCCTGCCCTCGTTCTCGGCACCGGTCGCCGGCCAGCCCATCGCGCCCGGCCGGTGCACCAGCGCGACGACGGCGCTGATCGACTTCAAGTGGGAGGTCCAGCCGCGCGCGGTGCCCACGGGGGTGATCTCCGCCGGCACGGCCTACCTGCTCACGTCGGCCGGCGCCGCGACCGGGAACATCGGTTCGTTCGCCTACAGCACCGCGAACCTGCACATGGGGGTGTGCAGCGTGAGCGTCGGCTCGGGCCTGACCGCGGGTGCCAGCACGCTGCTGAGCTCGAACTCGGCCACCTCTGCGTTTCTCTTCACTGGAGCCGAACTATGACCTGGCGTTATCTCGACGACACCGTCGTCTACCGCACGCTGCCCGATGGCGGCACCGAGAGCATGCTGGCCTCGGCACTGCCCGAGGGCGAGACCATCGCGCCGCCCGGCCTGGATGAGATCAAGGCCAGGCTCTCGGCGGCGGCCACCGCGCGCCGCTGGGCGATCGAGACCAGCGGCCTGGGCCTCCCCGATGGCAGCCGCGTGCAGACCGGCAGCGACGACCAGGCGCGCATTACGGCGGTGCTCGTGAACGCGGATCTCGCCGGCGTCGAGACGGTGAACTTCAAGGCCGCATCGGGCTGGGTGTCGCTCAGCATCGAGCAGGTGAGGGCGATCGCGGGCGCGATCGGCCGGCACGTGCAGGCCTGCTTCGATGCCGAGCGTGCCCATCACGAGGCGATCGCGGCCCTGGTCTCGGTCGAGCAGGCGGCGGAGTACGACGTGAATGCCGGCTGGCCTTCCTGAAGTCTGGAGCTCGAACTTGCCAGAACCCACCACCACCGGCGTGCACGCCATCGCCCTGGGCCTCTCGGCCCTGTCCATGGCGCTGCTCGGCGTCGACTACTACGCGCTGATCTGGGGAATGATCGGCGCCCTCGTCGCGCTCTTCCACACTGACCAGGGCATGGGGCGCGTGCGCTCCGTCATCTACGTGGCGCTCTCGACGCTCTGCGGCGCCGCGCTCGGCACCGGCCTGCTGTCGTCGATCTCCAGCGAATCGCGCGCATTGCTCAACGTCGCCAGCCTGGTCGCGGGCTTCGGCGCCCAGAAGATCGTGACCGCGCTGCTGAAGGCCGGGCTCAAGCGCATCGACAGGATCGGAGGCCCAGAGTGAGCCAGATCGCAATTCACTACTCCGCCATCGCTGCGTGTTCCTTCATCCTCGTCGCCTGCATCTGTCGCATCGACCTGATGCGCGCGAAGCGCAACCGCTGGGACTGGTGCGCACTCTATGTGTGCTTCGCGGCCTATGCGTTGGGAACCTTGCTGACGCTGCTGCGGGGCGGCTACTTCGCCTGGGCCGACCTCGCCGGCATCGGCGGCGTGGTGCTCTACATGTGCCTGACCCGGCGCCTGTGGGCCAACGGCGCACCGCCGGAGACGGTTCGCGGTGGCCTCGAGCAGGTCCCGCGCTCCGAGCACTCCGAGCACTCCGAACAGTCCACACGTCTGCACTGAGGGCGATCGCATGGAAGCCAATCTCATCGCACGCTGCACCGGTGCTTCACTCGCCCGTGCGCAGCTTCACGCTGAAGCCCTGACGGACGCCATGGCGTGGTACGGCATCGATACGCCCCTTCGCCAGGTCATGTTCCTCGCCAATGCGGGCCACGAGTCGGGTGGGCTGCAGTGGTCGACGGAACTCTGGGGACCCACCCCGGAGCAGAAGCGCTATGAGCGCGACTTCAGCGCGCCCTGGCCGCCGAAGATTCGCACCGATCGCAACTGGAAGGCCTTCAACCTCGGCAACTCGCAGCCAGGCGATGGCAGCCTCTTTCGTGGCCACGGCTGGTTCCAGAGCACCGGCCGGGCGAACCATGTCGCGGTGCGCGATCGGTTGAGGAGGCGCTTCCCCCAGCTCCAGGTGCCCGACTTCGAGCTCGAGCCCGCACTGCTGGCGCTACCGAAGTGGGCCGCGCTCAGCGCCGCCGACTACGTCGACATGCGCGATCTCAACGCCTGGGCTGATGCCGGCGACTTCGACGGCTACTGCGACGTCGTGAACCTCGGCCGGCGCACCGAGCGCGAGGGGGACTCCAACGGCTGGCTCGAACGCGTGAAGCTGTACGCCTCGGGCCGCATCGCGCTGGGGTTGGCGTGATCGACGCGCTGCGCCTGGTGCTGGTGAACTGGAAGCTCGCCGTCATCGTGAGCCTGCTGGCCCTGTGCGGCCTCCAGCAGCTGCGCATCAATGCGGCCACGACCGCACTCGCCACCGAGAAGCTGGCTCGCGCCGGCGAAGCCGATGAACGCAATCGCGCAGCGTTGCGCGAGTCCGAGCGGGTCGCCAGTCTGCAGCTGACACACGCCACCAATCAACAGGAGATCGTCGATGTCTACACCCGGATCGTGCAGGGCCTGGAGACGGGCCGCGCTGATGATGCTGCTCGTGCTGAGCGCGTGCGCCGCCAGTTCGCCACCGCCGCCGCCCGTGATCGCCAGGCCGCCCGAAGCGACCCCGCTGCCTGCGAGCGTGTCGCGGATCGATCCGAACTCGTCGCAGCAACTGCTGCGGAAGGTGGACAGCTACTTGCTGAAGCTCGACGCGCTCTCGCTGGGCGAGACGCCGAAGTAACGCTGCTGCTCGGCATCGTCCGGAACGATCGCCGGCTTCTCGCGCCGGCGGCCAGCACCGGGGAGGGCCTCCCTCCCTAGAAAAAGAACAGGGCGACCCTCGCTGGTGCGCTAACACCAGCGAAGGCCACCGAACCCACAGAACGCGCCTGTAGATCCAACCGAGGCCCTGCCCACCTCTAGAGGCGGGGCGAGTGTAAACGACCGTTACAGGTCAACTGGAATCCCATGGCTACTCCCATCATCCCGTGGCTCGGCGGCAAGCGCCGCCTGGCCGATCTCATCCTTCCTTACTTCCCGCCGCACAGCTGCTATGTGGAGGTCTTCGCGGGCGGCGCAGCGCTGTACTTCCTGCGGCCGCCGGCCGACGTCGAGGTTATCAACGACGTCAACGGCGAGCTCGTCAATCTCTACCGCGTGGTGCAGAACCACCTCGAGGAGTTCGTGCGCCAGTTCAAGTGGGCGCTCTCCAGCCGCGAGGTTTTCAAGTGGCTGCAGGACACGCCGCCCGCGACGCTCACCGACATCCAGCGCGCGGCGCGCTTCTTCTACCTGCAGCACCACGCCTTCGGCGGCAAGGTGCAGGGGCAGACATGGGGTACCGCGACGACCACGCCGCCCGTGAACCTGCTGCGCCTTGAGGAGCAGCTGAGCGCCGCGCATCTGCGGCTTGCCAGCACGCACGTCGAGCGCCTCGACTGGCGCGAGTGCATGCGCCGGTACGACCGGCCTCACACGCTCTTCTACCTCGATCCGCCGTACTGGCAGACCGAAGGCTACGGCGTGCCCTTTGCGTGGGAGGAGTACGAGGCCCTGGCCAGCACCTTCAAGACTCTGCAGGGCAAGGCGGTGCTCAGCATCAACGACCATCCCGACATCCGGCGTTGCTTCGCGGGCTTCCACATGGAAAGCCTCGCGGTAACCTACCAAGTCGCCGGCGGGCACAAGCCGGCGGACCGGTCGGAGTTGCTGATCTTCAGCTGGGATATCGGGACCGAGCCCGCAGGACTTTTTTGAGACACGCCGCCACAATGCACGCACAGGAGCAACCAAGGGAGACTTGTGTTGAGGCGATGGACGGCACAGTGCTCTGGGCCTTGGCCTTTACACCGCCCGAGAAATCGTAGTTGCCACGGAGGAACCATCGCTGTCACCTCGTCGGCGGATGAAGGCACAGCGTTCAGCGTCCGCCTGCCTGTGACCATGGTCGAACCGAAGCAAACTTAGCTCAGATGCCTAGTCCGGCGACGACATGCCGAGCCGCGAATGGACACTTCCACCGCACGAAGCTCGACGACACTCCTGCGTTCCGTGCGGTGCGGGCGCGCGCGTTCGCCGCTGCAGTACCCTCACGGCACGCCCTAGGCCCCCCGCCCCACGCAGCGGGCCGCGTGGCAGCCGGCGTGAAGGCCGCACACAGCCTCGGCCAGAAGAAGACGTTCCAGGCAAAGGGCTAGTTGTGTCTGACGAGCCGCTACGATAGGTCTCCAACATTTGGAGGACCATGCAATCAGCAATCTTTGCAGTCGGCAACGAGCCGTATCTGCTATGGGAGCAGGACGTTGCAGAGAGAACACGGGACTTTTTGGACGGTTTGGACCCCGAGTTCTTCTCATATGTCCTCAAAGCGCACTTGAAGACGGACGACGAGAAGAGAGCGTCCGTCTCAATCCGCCTTGCCCTTCATCACGCAACGGAGACGATGTTCATGCTCCTGTGTGCGCTTGTGCAGGCACCGGACTGTCCGTATGCTTGGATCTCGCGCTGTTCAAACACGGAACTGCGCGATGTCGTCAAGAGAATCAGCGAAGGGGACCATACTCTTCTGTCGAAATTTAAGCTCACGGGAATGGGTTGGGAGCCAATCGCCTCACTGGTCTTCGAGACGTTCGAGCCGGGCACGGAGAGGCAACTCTCGGCCATTCGCGGGTCTTCCAAGCTCTGGGGCGGACTGGCCCGCGAGGTGGTAAGCGACGCGGTCATCGACGAGTACAACGCCACGAAGCACGGGTTCCGGACACGCGCAGGTGGCTTCAAGATCAAAATTGGACGGGTGACCACGCCCGACTTGCCTCCCGAGGAGGCCGAGATGACGCTTATAGGCGAGTCGAAATTCGGTGCGATGTTCTACAAAGTGGAGAAGTTGGACGTTAGGGGTGGTCGGCAACTCCGGTCGAGGGTGGTGGCGACGAACTGGGCGGTTCAGCGAGACATTCATCTCCTCCAACTGACGCAACACGCCATCAGCAACGCTGTGACTCGGCTCAAGATTGCCAATGGTGTAGCCCCGAGCAGTTGCGAGTTTCTGCTGCCGGACAACGAAGAGGACTTCTCTCGCCCATGGGCCCACTCGCCGGGGGCAATCAGCATGTACCTCCCGTTCGGGGCGAACCCGGAGGCCGTTCCCGACCTCTCCAAAGATGAGTTGCTCCGGAGGCTGCGAGCTGCTCTAGGCGGCAACGTTCCGGCTCCCTTGTAGTACCAGCCGTTTCCCGTGGCAGAGAGCACTCACCGACCGGCGCTTGCCGGCCGTGAGCGGCGATGAGCGGCCAATAAGCGGCCAATAAGCGGCCAATGTACATTCGCCAAGATTGGACCGCGTTGCTATGACAAGGACTGAATGTCGGACGACACAATAGAGAAGCTTTCGCTGTTGCTCTTGGGCTGGTTGCTCGGCTTGCTCGCTCCGGTCATCGTTGACGGCATCAAGCGACGGCGCGAGAACAGGTTGGGCCGCGCGGCAATTCGCGTCGAGTTGCTCCAACTTCGCGAGCGGCTCATCGTTGCAGCCCATGGCGCAGAGGACTATCTTGGAACGCAGACCAAGGACAAGATTCGGTGGACATTGAAGCGCCTTCACGCTCGCGAAGAGGACAACATTCGCCCCGCGCTGGAGATGCGCGTCAATCTGCCGGACGCGGAGTTCAAAGCTTTAGCCGCCCGTCTTGCAGGCCAGGGCAATCAGTCAATCAGGTTGCAGAACTACGGCACGCCACTTCTCGATGCGCGGGTCTCAGCCCTGTGGAGCTTTAGCACTGAAGCGCAGCGTGTCCTGCTGGAACTCAAGACAGAGATTGGCTTCCTTGACGATGCGGTTGCCCAATCGAGATACTTTAACGAATTGACCTTCAAGGACCTACCTTCGGTAAACCATCAAATCGCGGTACAGAGCGTGAAGGATTACATCGCCACGTACGCTAAGCGGGCGAGAAGGGCGGTTGAATTGATTGACAAGTTCCTATAGCTGACGGCGGGCAGGCTGTGCCGATGCTGGATCGCGAGGGTATCCGCGTCGCCCCAATGCCGGCGAAGGGGTCGATCTCGTGTGCCATCACGTTCGGCGCCTCACGGACCCCCCGAACTGCGGCCACGGCGTGTGGGTTAATGGCCCGACGTTGCTCGTCGCAGCTGGGCCCGTCTATGCCTATGCGAAGGTCGGGAAGGACCTACCCGATGCGGCGGAACTGACTCTCAGCTGATCTTGTTTATGGGTCTAGGTCACGGCAATCTGTGCGCCGTCGATCGCGACCAGCACGCCCGGGCTCGCCGGGTCAATCTCCAGGGGTACGCCCATGAACCTGTCCCGTTCCATTGCCGCGTCCTGGGTGGCCAGCGCCACGCGGCCGATTCGGCGCAACTCGCCCAGTGCGTCAAGTTGAGCAGGGGAGAGGACCGCGTTCAGTGGGTACTTGTTGTCGTGGTCTTTCCAGTGCTGCGAAATCGCTCCGACTAGGGCGTCATAGATATTAGCCATGCCTGATTGTCGCCGCCGTCCGAAATGAGCAGAGCGGTTCGCCGTTGGCCGCCTCACCGGAAGCACGCCCCGCGGCGGCGACGCACTGGCGGAAAGGCGGCGAGGCGCGGCTATGCCGAACGGAAAGCGCTCGCTCAGCCCCCGCCCGGGTCCCGATTGTCTTGGGGCGTAGGGTCCTCGGTCAGGCCGAAGGGCGCCGAATCGTCGTGCTTCGTGCCCTCCACATCCTTTCTCTTGTCCTGCATGCGCTCGTGCGGCGCGGGGCCTGCGAAGTCTTCTCCGGCCCTGGTCTTGCGTGCCGCGAAGGACTCCGCGCCGCCGATGTTGTCCACACCACCGCTGGTGGTGGGGCGGGTGCCGTCTCCGCTACCTGTGACACTGGTGTTGCTGCTGCTCATTGCGTTCTCCTGCCTGAGGATATGACGATGGGAGGTCATCCAGTGCGCCAGTGTTCGGAGCCTGTGCTCGCGCGAGCGAGGCAATCGCCGTTGCTGCGGGTCGGCGCTTTCTTACGCGAGCGGGCGTGAGGGTAGGTGGCTCAGGACCGCCGCTTGACGACGCTCAGCTTGCCGTCGCGTTCCAGCACCGCGCGCTCGATTTCGTCCAGCGGCACACCACCTGCCTGCTGGCGCAGGGCTTCGTCGAGATCCTTTCGGGACACCAGCGCGTGGCGCATGGCGTTCTCGTCCATCCTGCTGTCGCGCACCAGCGTGATCTCATGGCCGTTGATCAGATTCTCGAAGCGATGCCACCGCATGCTGGCGAGCGCGACGAGCCGGTGCGTTACAACGAGCGCCGCGCCGGCCGCCATCGTGCTCCAGAAGGGCGAGGCCCCGACCACCGCGCGGCTCAAAACTGCGCCCAGCAGCACCGTGATACAGGTGTCGAACGGACTCTGCTGCCCGAACGATCGCCTGCCCGATGCACGGATCATCACCAGCGCCAGGAAAAAGACCACCAGTGCCCGCGCGGCCATCTGCCAAGGGGTGAGCTCGGAACCCTCGCCGAAGAGCCAGTCGATGAATTGCACAGTTGTCGTCATGGGACCGGTGGCTTGGAGGCACTGGGAGCCTGATGACGATCGGAGTCTTGCTCCTTCTTCTCTTTCTTGAACACGCTGAGCGTTCCGTCGCTTTCCAATCGAGCGACGCGCACCTCCGAGATATCCTCCACGCCTTGCTCGCGCAGCTTGCCGTGGAGTTGGTCCGTCCTGATCATCTCGCGCCTGAGCGCACGTCGGTTCAGTCGGCCATTGCGAATGAGCACCTCGGGGCGTGGCTCCAGGAAGCGGGCGACTGGCTCGAAGCGGAAGCTCAGCCAATCCAGTGCGAAGTTCCATGCGACAAGGGTTGTGACCAGCACGAGCCCGTCGTTGACGGACTTGTATTCGCCCTGCATGGCGTTGCTCGACGCGTCGGCGACTAGCACCACGAAGAGCAGGTCGGCCACGCTCATCGAACCAATGTCGCGTCGAAGCACGAAGCGGAACACTAGGAGCAGGAACCAGTACACGGCCGTGCCGCGCACCACCATTTGCCATACGGGAAATTCACGGCCAAAAAGATCGGCGATTTCGCTCATGACTCACGATCTCTCTTCGAGTTTGCGAATCGTTGCCTAACGTAGAACGAGTCTCATGGGCGCCATGTCAGTTTGGAGTTCAGCAGTTTGTAGGCGGCGGAGCGGATGCGAGCATTCTTTCTCATGCAGGGCATCGGCTCATTCAGTGTCGTCCTCGTGGCCGCCCGGAGGCACAGACCACCCCGGCGGCGCGTCCTTGATGGTGAGGATCTCGCACTGCCATTCCTGGAGCACCCAGGCCGATTCGATCTTCTCAAGGCCAACGATGCGCAGCTCGTAGCCCAGGACCGAGGCGATGCGGGGTTCGAACAGCACCGGACCGTCCGGTCCGCCGCCGACGTACAGCACGGGCACGCTGCGGGTGTCGTTCCCCTTCATGCCGGACAGCAGCGAGCCCTCGAATACCTTGGGCTTCTCATTCCACGTGAGCCACCTCCCGGCGTTTCGCATCGTCGAGATTCTGACTTTCATACTGTACGAGCATACAGTACTTAGATGCGAAAGCAGATCCTAAAGCGGCACTGGCGCGGTCAGACCGCCCATTCAGGCGGTTGTCTGACAGAGATGCCGTCGGGTGTGCTGGAACCAAGGGCCTGCGGCGTCTAGGATGACGGTACTTCTGATGCGGCTTCTTCTTGTGCCTCCGAGCCGCTGAGCTAACAGCTCGATCAGTCTGCCAGTGCACCTCCTTCGAAAAGGTGCACCTGTGTCGGCTGACTCCTCCTCTGTTGACGACTTCGGAGAGCGGCCCGATCCTGTCTGTTCCCATCGACTTGCGTACCGCGGCTGGGTTATTGACCTTGCGGCGGACGGAACTGCCGAGTGCTTCTCGGGCCACGCGGAGCTGTATTTCGAGGGCCGGCACATCTGCCGCTTGGTGCTTGCGACGTCACGTCTCGGTCATCCAGATGCGCGTCGGGAGCTGGAAGCAAAAGCTCGCGCGTTCATCGATCAACGGCTGGCGGCGCGCGACAGTGCGCCCAAATCCGGTGAGGCGTAGGGCGCGCGCAAACCGCAAAACCTCTCATCGCGCCCGCAGAATCGGAATGTAGGCCTGCTCAGAAAAGCCCATTGGCAGCATTCCGACACCCGAGCGCCGTCGCGAGCAGCATGCTCCTCGCATGAACTCGCTCCTACGCGCCCTAACCTTGAGCATCGAAGAAGTGACCCCTGGGCGGTTCGCCTGGCTCATTCTTGAAGAGGACGAGCGAGGTACGGGCATGGTGGAGGCCGCGAGTTCGGCCGACGATTTCGCGAGTTGGGATGACGCGCTGGACGCCGGCGTGCAGGCCCTGAAAGACCTCGCGGATGACCGGACGATCGGGCCGCGCATCTCCGCTGACGAGGACGAGGACGATGATCCCGTGGGCGACGGGTCAGTGCATTGAGGTGTAATCGCCGCGCACCGGCTGCAGCAGCAGTGGCGCACGGTCGACCCGCTTCAGCTCGAGGACATCGCCGCGGACCTGTGGCGCAACCCGCGCCTGCGGGCGATGGCTCCGGCTGATGCTGCGGCCACCTGGCTGCAACCCGTGTCGCACGGGCCGTGGGAGGCCCCGACAACCGGATGATTTAGACTGACTCTATGGCCAAGAAACCAGACTGGGACTATGCGCTGCGAATCAAAGGCGTGAGCCTTGAAACGCTGCCGATCGCCCTGCTGGGAGAGTATTTGAAGGAGTTCGCCTCGCTCATGGGCGAAAGCGCTCGCCCTGTGCTCGATGGCATCGTGAAGGGCAGCGTTATCGTGCGCGTGAGGCAGGCCGGTGAGCACCCCGCATACACCCGGAATCGCCTGCAATTGGCGGCGAACGATCCTCTGGGCCCGGGCGGCAGAAGCTATGCGCGAATCGCCGATCTCATGGCTCGAAGCGGAGCTCGTGGCGACATCATCGACAGAGAAAAGCACACCGTGGTCGCGTTCCCCGGCGTGACCGCGGTGCAGGAAGTTGAGCCGGATCTCATAATTTCTGACACCGGCACCTTGGACGGACACGTAGTCGGCGTCAGCGGTGCGGATGACACTGTGCACCTGCGACTTCAGGATCAAGGCGGCATCGAGCACCGAATCACACTTCGTGACCTCGGGATGGCGCGCAACTTGGCAGCTCGCTTTCGTGCAGGACCCGTCCGAGTTCACGTCCACGGGACCTGGCGCAGAAGCGCAGGGGGTAAATGGGAAGCACATCAGGTGTATGCGGATCTGGTCGAAGATTTGGACGAGGAGTCGGCGAAGAGTGTGTTCGACACGCTGCGAGCCATACGGACCGGCTGGACGGACGCTGAAGATCCGTTGAAGGAGCTGGCCGAAATTCGGGGGGAATCGGATGATCTGCGTTCTTGACGCGAATGCGCTGGTGCTGTGGGCAAACCTGTCGACGGAGCCGCGGATTCTTGCCAGGCTTGATCATCTCTTAGACACAATCGCCAAGGCGGGCGGACGAATTGTTCTTCCCACGCCGGCCGTCAGCGAGTTGCTGGTCCGAACCAATGAAGGGACGTCGGCCTGGTTGACCGCATTGCAGCGCCGCAGCACCGTCAGCGTCGCGCCGTTTGACCTCCGCGCTGCTGCCGAGTGCGCCTTCATCCACCGCCTGGCGGAAAAATCGGGTGGCAAGCGCCAAGGGACGAGAAACGGGGAGCACTACCAAAAGATCAAAGTCGATAGGCAGATTGCAGCCATTGCGAAAGTCTCGAATGCAGAGCTGCTGGTAACCGATGATGCCAATCTGACGGCCGTGTGCGCATTCATCGGGTTGGCGACGTCGCGAGTGAGTCAACTGGAACTCCCGGCGTCTGCAGCGCAGATGACTATTGACATAGTGCCACAAGAGATAAGCGGCTCAAGTTGATCTAGTACCGACGCTATGTGCAACCGATACGAGACACCGGCCGAGCGAGAGGTCGAGCGCTTCTGGCACGTCGGCCGGGGCAACCAGCCAAGTCTTTGGCCGCGCGGCGTGTTCCCGCGCTCGCCCGGACCGTTCATCCGCCGCGCGCGCAATGACACCGGCTACTCGCGCGAGCTCGTCATCGGGCAGTGGGCCCTGGTGCCGTGGTTCGCTGATGGGCCGAAGCTGAAGTACTCGACGAACAACGCTCGCAGCGAGGAGTTGGCCGCGAAGGCCACCTACAAGCTGCCCTGGACGCGTGGCCAGCGCTGCATCATCCCGGCGGCCAGCTTCGACGAGCCGAACTGGGAGAGCGGCAAGAACGTGTGGTGGAACTTCCGTCGCGCTGACGGCGATCCCTGGGGCCTGGCCGGGCTCTGGAACACCTGGACGGACAAGGCGACAGGGGAGGTGGTCGAGAGCTACACCATGCTCACGCTGAATGCCGACGCGCACCCGCTGATGAACCGCATGCACAAGCCGGATCCGAAGCTGCCGCCTGACAAGCAGGACAAGCGATCGGTCATCCCGATCGAACTGGCTGACGTCGACACCTGGCTTGCTGGCACGACGGACGAGGCCGCCGCGCTGCTGCGGCTCACGCCCGTCGAGGCGTTTGCGGCCGGCCCAATCGTTCCCCCAGCGGACCTCGTCGAACAACGAGAGGCGGAGGCGCCATGACGATGGTTTTGAAGGGGGCGGGCGCGACCCCGGACGAGATCGCGAAGGGCCTCCGGGCCGCGCAGGCGGTGCTGGACGCGGCCGGCGTGACGGCGGAGCAGGGTGCACGCGCGCAATTTGCCCTGGAGGGCTGGGGCATCGTCCATGGCCTAAAGGACAACGTCACGCCAAGCGATGCGATCTTCGATGCCGCGGCCGCGCTAGATCAAGCGCGCGAGGCGGCGATTGCGGCGAGCTGCGAAGGGTGGGCGGAGCAGCCGGCAGAGTGGTCACTGGACGTGCTGTTCGGGCCGCCGGAGGCTATCCGGTCCCCCCGCTAGCGGCGCCCCGCCTGGCGGTTGACGCGGCAGCGACCTCGCCTGAACGCTTCATCGGCCTTCGCGGCGCCCTCAGCGAGTCGCGCAGCCGTTGCTCTGCTTCCTTGAACCTCGGTCCGCAGAGTGGTTCTGGCTGACGAGCGGTGGCCGTCATTTTTTCCCGAGATGCTCCCGTACCTTATCCGCCTGGTCACCCACCGCGGCGACGGCCTTGCGCAACTCCTCTTCGGTGACGCCCAGCGACTTGGTCCAGTCGCGCACCTCGTAGTCCTCGTTCAAGTTGATCCGATTGCGGTCTTGCCCGCCGGTCTTCGTCTTGTCGTCTGCCATGTCTTGCTCCTTTAACCAATCTTCAGGGGAAGGCTGCCTCCGACCTTCATCGGCCGACAACCACTGGAGCAACTTGACGCGCTTTGCCCGGTCCTTCATGCAGGCCATTGCCGCATTGAGGCGCCAGCCAGGGCGTAGGAGGCTCGTGAAATCGGGCCCCGATGCCGAACTACCTCACCCGATCGTGGGTCATGGGCTCTCGGCTACAGCGTCGAATTCGGTGTCGCCAGCGTGGGGTCGAGATAAATAGTCGGCGATCCAGGCACGCGCCTTCTCCGCCAGGGCCTTACGCGCTTGGTCCTCTGTGAGGTCTGCGCCCGCCAGCACCAGACGGCACACGCGCTGCCGGTGCCGCATCACCTCCGCGAAGTAGTGCGGCTTTCCGGTGCTGCGTTCGCGTCCCACCTCCATCGTCCATTCCGGCGGCGCGAGCGGAGGCAGGCCCTCTCTGCTTTCGGTTGTGGGATAGAGATTCATACCAAAAATCTACAACCGCAGCCTTCGCATTTCAAGCGGGCGCGGAGCCGGCACCGCGTGTGGGCGGGCCACCCGTCGTGTGTGGAACACGCCTATCGGCGGCGTAGGTTCTGGCGTAGTTTTCGGTGCGTAGGCGGACACTACCGAGGAGGGCTGCGTTCTACCATTGAACTACACCCGCGTCGTAAGTCGTTGATTTTAAACGACTTTTTCGAGACCGAAACTACATGGTGGGTCAGTTCGGTGGGGCAATTCTACTCACACTGCCAGCCAACTCACCGCAACTGATGGCTGTCGTTTCAGGACGGCACATCGTGACCTACGGCACCTCCTCAGACACCAACAAGTCGGACGCAAACTTGTTGGCCTCCTGCTCGAACTCATCCGGTTCCACATGCTCCACATCATCAAAAAAGCCGGATGCGAGACCAGTTCTATAGTGCAGGATGACATGAGCTACCTCGTGCATTAACGTGAACCAAAAGTTGTCCAGGGCGTCGCGTCTGAGCGTCATGCCAATGACTGGAATGCTATCGACGAGGAAAGCGGCGCCATCGACTTCCATGCCCGGAATGTTGCGCTCGACGATGAGCACGATGCCGTGCGACTTCAACAGTGCCTGAGCCTTCAAAGGTCCATCGTCTTCCGTGCTGAGCTTGGCCAACTGCTTGAGCCAAGACACATCCAACGGCCGGTAAGACAGCCGCTCACTCTCGATAATGCTTTCCGCGCGACGAGTGACATGCGCCTTCCACGACAGCAACACCCAATCTTCAGAATGGTCCTTGACGTTGATACCCGTCCGCAGCAGCGATGGCGTTCCGTAACGCCCAACATGCTCGGTCACGTAGCGAATCAGGCGCTTCTTCGCGTCTTCTTCGTCTGAATCCTGCCCATCGAACCACCCGTGGGCACGCGCATGCTTCAAGACCTTTTGCACCTCGACAGGATTCAGATCAGGCGAGGTCAGCCACTTGGAGACTTCAGCAGAGTGGAACTGGGCTGATAGTTCTACGGACAACGCCCGAGCCACCTTCATGTAGTTGGCCAGGTTGATGTTGCGATACCGGTCCGATTCCCAGCGCTGAATCGCCTGCTCTTGCAAACCCAGTTTCCTGGCTAGGTCCTTCTGCTTCCAATTTTGGGCCAGCCTAGCGACGATCAGAAGGTCACCCAGGTCGGCTCCTGCCTGTTCTTTCATAGGTTCGGCGTTGCCGTTTTGAGCTTGCCGATAAGCCTCTAGCATCTTGGATAGCTCGCGTTTCTCCGTCGTCAGGGAACGTCGGATAGTTGTGGCCGCCAGCATCATCGCGAATGCGAACACTTTGCCTGCGACCTCCCGAGGCTGGAATCTCGTACAAGTATGTGCGTCCCGGCTGCGCTTCGCCTCGCTTGTCGAGGTTCGGCAACACCTGAGCAGGCTGCTGGCTTGTGGGAATGCCCGATTGGCGTTTGGCCTCGTTCAGCGCTCCCTGGCGTCCTGCGCCGCTTGGGGACATGTTGGGTGGACAGCTCGGAAGCGAAGGGCGCGATAGTCCGCCACCCCCGTATCCGCCGCCGCCGCCTTCGAGCACCGACAACTCCGTCGGCTTGCGAGGCATGCCTTTTTGCAAGCCTTCGGGATCAACGAAGCTCAGAGGATTGCTGTCGACGTATGCAAACCTGTTCCAGCCACCATCCAACCCGATCGGATCAGGCTGCGTGTACCGCCCCGAGTTCTTGTCGTAGCTCCGGCGCATGTTGTAGAACAGCCCCGACTCCTTGTCGA
>CBIHOG010000021.1:0-79941 GCA_966211435.1 uncultured Variovorax sp.
GGTGCGCTTCGGCTCCAGCAGCGCCAGCGTGGTCCGCGTGCTCCAGGATCCGCGCATGCAGGATCCGATCGCGGTCGAGGATTCGGAGAACTTCGCCAACTCGGGCAACGTGGTGACCGTGGCCGACCATGCGGGCAAGGCCATCCACAACTTCCGCTACGGTCCGGTGATCTTCTCTGATGGCGGCTCCTGCCCGCAGGGCAGCGGAGGTTGCCCGGTCATCGCGACGGGTTCGACCAAGATCGAGTACGGCGGCAAGATGGCGCTGCCGGGCAAGCCCTTCCAGGTGAACTCGGCCAACGTGCCCTGACCCCGGTCGACCTGAGCCTCTGAGCCGGCGCCCCCCGCGATTCGTTTCGCGGGGGGCGTTTGCATTGGGGCCTGCCGTCGCCGATCGCTCGCGGCAGCCTGTTGCCGCAACGGCACAGTGCGATCCCGATCCGGCCATTTCAAAATCAAGGAGAGCGAACGCAATGCAGGCAAAGCAAGAACGTGACGTGCTGATCATTGGTGGCGGTCCCGCGGGCTCGGTCATCGCCGCCCTGCCGGCGCGCGAAGGGCGCAGGGTCGTGCTGCTGGAGAAGGCGGCCTGGCAGGTCCGGCGTTCGGAACTCGACGACGCCGGTGCCCAGGGTGCAGGCGGTGCTTGCCGACGGCGAGGCGCGCAGCTGGCGCGCGCGCTTCGTGGTCGATGCCAGCGGCCGCGACGCGGTGCTGGCCAGCAAGTTCAAGTGCAAGCAGAAGAACCCGGACCACAACGGCACGGCGCTCGCCGGTCACTTCCGCAACGCGCGCAGACTGCAGGGCAAGCGCGACGGCAACATCGGCATCTGCTGGTTCTGTGAAGCGCGGCCTTGATGTCGCTGCCGGCCGCCGACATCCATCACGGGCGCGGCTACCGCTTCTCGCTGCTGATGTTCAAGGTGGTCTGCTACTTCGTCTCGGCCCTGAACTGGCGTCGCACCTACGACGGGTGGAGGCGCCACCGTTTCAACGTGCGCGACATGGGACGGCTGCAGGGCGGGACCATCCTGAAGGCCGATTGAGGCTTCTCAGTCGGCGGGCCTGATGGCGCTGTACTCGGAGAAGATGCCGAGTTCGGCATGCCGTCGAACCTGCGCGAAGCCGGCCGCCTGCAGCGCGGCCAGGATCTCGGCCGGCGACATGCAGGCCTCGATGGTGTCCCAGTAGAAGCGCCACAGTTCGGAGGTCGCGCGCTCGCGCGCCACCACGCGCGCAATGATCGGAACGAAGGTGCGCATGTAGGTCTTCAGCAGCGCCGTGCCGATGCGGCTTTCCGGGCGGCTGATCTCTAGGATGAGCAGGCGGCCTCCCGGGCGCAGGGTGCGGTGGAACTCCGAGAATGCGCGGCCGATGTCGGACACGTGCCTGAGCGCGTAGCCCATGCTGAGGAAATCCGCCTCGCCGTCGCCGCAGGGCAGCTCCTCGGCGCGGCCGACCCGCAGGTCCACGCCGGCGAGCGCCACCTCGCCCATCATGCCGGGGCTGGGGTCGACGCCGACGAGCCGGCCGCCGGCGCCGATCAGTGCCAAGGCCTCGCGCGCCACCAGCCCGGTGCCGATGCCGACGTCGACGACCTTGTCGCCCTGGCCCAGGCCCGCGCGCTCCAGGGCCGCGCGCCGGTATCCCGCGCCGGTGCCCAGCGCCAGGACGCGTTCGATGCGGTCGTAGTCGGGGGCGGTCTCATCGAAGATGCGCCGCAGGTAGCGCTGATGCTCGGCCTCGTCGCGGTAGTAGGCCGGCAAGGGCGCGTGGGGCAACTGGGCCGCGGGGGCAGCAGTGTGCTGGACGGATTCGGGTGAGGTCATCTCGCATCATAGGCACCTCGCGCGCCGCCTCCGCGCAAGCCCAGCTAGGGGGATTCGGACGGATCGAAGTCCAGTTCCACCTTCGCGCCATTCGGGTCGTGGCAGAACAACTGCCAGGTGCCGGCGCCGGCCTGCTGCTGCAGCGCGTACTTGACGCCATGCTTGTCGAAGCGGGTCTTGACCTCGTGCAGGCCGCGTGCCGTGAAGGCCATGTGGTCGATGACGCCGGTGCGCTGGTCCGGCACCGGCCGTTCGAAGTAGAGGTGCAGCACGGCCTGGGGCCCGTCGCCGTAGAGCCAGGCCCCGGCGAAGCCGAGCTCCGGCCGGTGGCCGACGCGCAGGCCCAGCAGGCCGACGTAGAAGTCCAGCGTCTTCTTCTCGTCTTCCGCGGTCACGGTGAAGTGGTTCATGCCGATGATCATCGGATTCTCCTTCGGGGCTTCAGGGCAGCAGGATGAGCGCGCCGATGGTGGCGCGCGATTCGAGGCGCGCGTGCGCCTGCGACGCGGCCTCCAGCGAATAGCGCTCGATCGGCGGCGCCTTGATCGTGCCGTCGGCGAGCGCGTTCCAGACGCGCTGGGCGCGCTCGGCCAGCTGTTCGTTCGTCGACACGTAGTCGAAGACGACGGGCCGCGAGAAAGTCAGCGACTTGGCCACCAGCGCATCCGGCGGCAGCGGCCTGAGCGGGCCGCTGGCCTGGCCCAGGCTGATCCAGTGGCCGCGGCGGGCGAGGGCGGCGAGGTTCTCGTCGCGCGCCGCATCGCCCAGGCCGTCGATCAGCACGTCGGCGCCGCCGCAGGCGCGCTGCACGGCATCGGCGAAGCGATAGTCGCGCGTCACGATGACATGCTCGCAACCGTGCTCGCGCGCGACGCGTGCCTTTTCCTCGCTCGACACCGTGCCCAGCACCACCGCGCCCAGGCGGCGAGCCCATGCGCAGACCAGCAGGCCGACACCGCCCGCCGCCGCGTGCACCAGCAGTCGCGTGCCGCGCTGCACGTGGCCGAGGTCGCGCAGCAGGTAGTCAGCGGTGATGCCCTTGAGCAGCAGCCCGGCGGCGGTCTCGTCCTCGACCGCCGCGGGCAGGCGCACGACCCACTCGGCCGGGACACTGCGCACGCCGCAGTAGGCGCCCGGCACCGGACCGAGGTAGGCCACGCGGTCGCCGGCCAGCAGGCCGCTGACCCCGCCGCCCACGTCGAGCACGCTGCCTGCCGCCTCCATGCCCGGCACGCCGGGCGAGGCCGGCGAGACGGGCAGCATCTGCGGCACCCAGCCGCGCCGCAGGTAGACGTCGAGGAAGTTCACGCCGACGGCGCGCTGGCGGATGCGCACCTCGCCCGCGCGCGGGGCCGGCGCCTCGCCGTCTTGCGCGCGCAGTTCCTCGGGGCCTCCGTAACGCTCGACAGCGACGCGGCGCGTGGCCATGGGCAGGGCGGTCGGCATCGCACCGGCGCCGCCGGGCGATTGCAGGTCGCCGCCGCGGCGGAGGTAGCGCCGCAGGTTCTCGAAGCCCGCCTCGTAGACGCCCTGCGCCACCATGTCGCGCAGTTCGCGCTCCATGCCCGGAGGTGTGGAGAAGGTCGACTCCCAGTGCCAGAACGTGCGCTTGCCGTCGGTCACCGGCTTCAGCGTGAGGGTGGACACATAGCGCTGCAGCGGCACGCTCGCGTCGACGATGCAGTAGGTGCTCTTGTGCTCGGTGTCGGACAGCGTCAGCAACTGCTCGCGGATGCGGTTGCCGTCGCGTAGCGTGAAGCTGCGCACGCAGCCGACCTGGTCGCTGCGCTCGCCCCCCTCGATGCGGCTGGTTTCCACCACGTCGTGCCAGGCGTCGTGGCTGTTGAAGTCGCGCAACACGGCCCAGACACGCTCGAGCGGCGCGTCGATGACTGTCGAGCGAACGACCCGTTGCAGCATCAGCGGCTACCGAAGTGGCGCTTCAACGCATCGAAGCCGCCCTGGAACACACCGTTGCCGACCGTCTCCGTCAACTCGTGCTCGCGCGCTTCGTCGCATTCGAACTCCGCGCTCCATTCCGCGAAACAGCGCGCGCCGTCCGTCACGGGCGTGAGCTTGAGCGTGGCGATGTAGTTCGCCACGCCCATCGGGCTTTCGAGGATCTCGTAGGTGCAGCTGTACTCGTAGTCCGACAGCGCCAGCAGCCGCTCGCGGATGGTGCCGCCATCGCGCAGGTGGAAGTGGCGGATGCAGCCCACGCGGTCGGCCGGCTGGCTGTTCTCGATCCGGCTGTCGGCGATGGCCGGATGCCATTGCGGCAGGCCGTTGAAGTCGCGGATGCGCGACCATACGGTATCGGCGCTGGCGTCGATGACGCTCGAAACATAGACCTGCACCATGCGCTATTCCTTGCTGGTGGCCTTCTGCGGACTGGACGGCAGCGCGGCATGTGCGCCGCTGGCGTCGCCCACCAGCCGCTGGATGTCGCCGCCCTCCAGGCCGATCTCGCGCAGCAGCTGGTCCACCAGCGGTGCCTGGGCGCGGAAGCGCAGGGCGGAGTTGACCAGGCCGTCCGCGAAGCCCCCGCCGCTCGAATCGCCGTTGACGCTGCCGCCGGAGCCGCCGAGGCCGTCGACGTGCAGGATCTTGATGCCCTCGATGCGCTCCATCGGCCGCACGGACTCGCGGATGATCGCCTCCGCCTTCTCGACCAGCCGCATGCGCAGCGCCGACATGCGCGCCTCGGGCGACAGCATGTTGTGGGATTCGTTCATCATGCGCATCGCGTCGGCCTCGATCTCGGCACGCACGCGCATGGCCATGGAGCGGATCTTGTCGGCGTCGGCATCGGCCTCGGCCTGGGCGCGCACCGCCGCGCCACGCGCGGCGCTGGCGTCCTGCTCGGCTTGCGCGGCGGAGGTCAGCCGCAAGGCATCGCGCTCGGCGACCAGCGCCGCGCCGATGAGGTCGATGGTCTTCTTGCGCTCGGCCATCTCGACATCGCGCGCGGTGAAGACCTTCTCTTCCGCCGACACGGCGAGGGCGCGCGCGGTCTCCGCTTCGGCCTGGGCCTCGCTCTGGGCCTTGCTTTCGCGCGCAATGGCGATGGCGCGCTGCTGCTCCGCCAGCTCCAGCGACATGCGGCGCTCGATCTCCGCGCCCTGGATGGCGCGCTCCTTGCCGATGCGCTCCTGCTCGATGGTCTGCTCCGAGCGGATGCGCGCCGCGTCGATGCTCTGCTTGGCGGCGATCTGCGCGCTCTCGGCGTCCTGCTCGCGCAGCGCGCGCTCGGTGGTCAGCTCGGCGCGCTGGCGGGCGCGTGCGATCTCCACCTCGCGCTGCTGGTTCAGTCGAGCATGCTCGCTCTCGCGGTCGATCTCCAGCGAGAGCTTCTCGGCCTCGAGGTTCTTGTTGCGGATGGCGATCAGCGTGTCCTGCTCGACGTCGTTGCGCTGCTTCTTGCGGTGCTCGATCTGCTCGGTGAGGCGCGTCAGGCCCTCGGCGTCGAAGGCGTTGCTGGGGTTGAAGAACTCCATGCCGGTCTGGTCGAGCTGAGTAAGCGACGCGGCCTCGAGTTCCAGGCCGTTCTTCGTCAGGTCCTCCGCCACTGCCTCGCGCACGCGCCTGACATAGGCGCCGCGCTTCTCGTGCAGCTCTTCCATCGTCATCTCGGCCGCCGCGGTGCGCAGGGCGTCGATGAATTTGCCTTCCACCAGTTCCTTCAGCTGCTCGGGCTCCATGGTGCGCAGGCCCAGGGTCTGGGCGGCGGCGGCCACGGCCTCGGGGTTGGTGGCGACGCGAACGTAGAACTCGGCGATCACGTCCACCCGCATGCGGTCGCGCGTGATGAGCGCCTTGTCGCGGCCGCGGCTCACTTCGAGCCGCAGGGTGTTCATGTTGACCGGGATCACGTCGTGCACGATGGGCAGCACGAAAGCGCCGCCACCGAGTACCACGCGTTGGCCGCCCAGCCCGGTGCGCACGAAGGCGCGCTCCTTGGAGCTGCGCAGGTACAGCCAGTGAAGCAGCCAGACGGCGATCGCGACGATGATCGCGACCACGATCAGGCCGAGGATGAAATTGCCGAATTGAGCACCTGACATGGATCTCGTCTCCTGTTAACTCTTGAGCGGGGGGCGGGTCATCTGGACGAAGCGACGCGTTGTCTCGGTCAGCGCCGTCTCGGCGGGCAGCCGCTCCATCGAGCTGGCGCCGTAGAAGCCGTCGCAGCCGGGGCAGCGCGCAAGCACATGCTGCGCGTCCGCCGGCGTGGCGATGGGGCCGCCGTGACAGATCACGATGACCTCCGGATTCACTGCCTTCGCGGCGGCGCCCCACAAGTTGATGCGCTCGACGCAGTCGTCGAGCGTGAGGGCGGTCTCCGCGCCGATCGCGCCGCCGGTCGTGAGGCCGAGGTGGCAGACGATGATGTCGGCACCCGCGCCAGCCATGGCGCGCGCGTCGGCCTCGCAGAAGACGTAGGGCGTGGTCAGCAGGTCGAGCGCGCGGGCGCGGGCGATCATCTCCACCTCCAGCCCGTAGCCCATGCCGGTTTCCTCGAGGTTGGCGCGGAAGGTGCCGTCGATCAGGCCGACGGTGGGAAAGTTCTGTACGCCCGAGAAACCGAGCATGACCAGGCGCTGGAGGAACTCCTCCGGGATCATGAAGGGATCGGTGCCATTCACGCCTGCCAGCACCGGCGTGTGCTTCACCACCGGCAGCACCTCGCGCGCCATCTCGCAGACGATCTCGTTGGCATTGCCGTAGGCCAGCAGGCCGGCGAGCGAGCCGCGGCCCGCCATGCGGTAGCGGCCGGAGTTGTAGATGACGATCATGTCGATGCCGCCGGCTTCCTCGCACTTGGCCGAGAGGCCGGTACCGGCGCCGCCGCCGATGATCGGCTGGCCGGCGGCGATCTTGGCGCGGAAGCGTTGGAGCAGGGTGGATCTGGAGATGCGCGGCATGGTCGTGTCGTGGTCCCTGGTCAGGCACGCCGTGCGTTGGCGGGAGACCGGGCCGCTTCTTGCCAGGCCTGCACGAGCGCCTCGGCGAAGGCTTCGTCGTTGATGTGCAGCGGCAGGCGCTGCAGTTTGTGGTCGGGGCCGGCGCGGAAGCCTTTCTCGATGGCGTCGAAGAGCGCGCGGTCGGCTTCCGGGTCGTGGAAAGGCTGGCCCGGCCTGTCGATGGCGGAGACGCCGCTTTCGGGAATGAGGAAGCGCACCGGTCCGCGCATGGCGTTGAGCTTGGCGGCGATGAATTCGCCGATCGCTCGGCACTCCTCGGCGGTGGTGCGCATCAGCGTCACGGTCGTGTTATGGCGGTAGAGCTTGCGGGATCTGAAGCGCTCGGGCACCGTGTCCCAGGCGCCGAAGTTGATCATGTCCAATGCGCCGCAGGAGCCGACGTAGGGCAGGGCGTGGCGCGCGAAGACGTCCAGCCGCGCCGGGCCGGCGGAAAGCACGCCGGCGCCGATCTCGTCGGCGATCTCTGTGGTCGACACGTCGATGGCGCCGGCGAGCAGACCTTGGTCGGCGAGCTTCTCCATCGACTGTCCACCAACGCCGGTGGCGTGGAAGACCAGGCAGTCATAGCTGTCCTCGAGACGCTTGGTGACGGCCTGCACGCAGGGCGTGGTCACGCCGAACATGGTGAGGCCGATGGCGGGCTTGACCACCGTCGAATGCACGGGCGGGTGCGCGATCATCCCGGCCAGTGCGTTCGCGGCGTTGGCGAACACGCTCTCGCTGATGCGGTGGATGCCTTGCACGTCAGTCACCGAATACATCATGCAGATGTCACTCGGGCCCACGTAGGGCCGCGTGTCGCCGCTGGCCATGGTGGAGACCATCATCTTGGGCACGCCGATCGGCAGCGCGCGCATGCCTTGCGTGGCCATGGAGGTGCCGCCCGAGCCGCCGGCGGAGATGATGCCGCCGAGATCGCGGCGGGTGCGCAGGAAGGCCTCGAAGGCGATGCCCATCGCGGCGGTTGCGCTGCCGCGGTCGCCGCTGAAGACCGCCGACTCGCCGCCCGGGTGATGGCGTGCCACCTCGCGAGGATGGATGCTGGCGGAGGAGGTCTTGCCGGAGGTGGAGAGGTCGACGGTGACCACGCGCAGGCCGAGGCGCTCCAGGCATTGCCGCAGGAAGAACAGCTCGCGCCCCTTGGTGTCGAAGGTGCCCGCGACATAGGCCGCGCGCACGCTGCTCGCGGCCACCGGGAAGTCGAAGACCTGGGCCGGGGCGGCAGCGGGCTCCGGCGGCGCGGGTGGCGCAACGGCGGCCAGGCGGGCGATGTCGGTGACCGGCGCGGCGGTGCCGCCGGCGTTCCAGCGCGTGAAGCCGCGCACGGTGCCAGGCGCCACATCATCGAGCGAGGGAGCGCCGTCGCCATGTGCCCGGCGCACGGTGAAGACGCGTACGGGTGGCGGCTCGTCGGGCTCGGCGGCGGAGGCCTGCGCCTCCTCCTCCTGGCCCGCCGAGCGCACGCCGAGCAGGCGCTCCTGCAGTTCGCGGTCGGCAGCCAGCTGCGCGCTGGGCATCTGCTGCGCGATGCGGCCGTTGACCATCACGCCGATGCGGTCCGCGACCGAGATCGCGACGCCAAGGTTCTGCTCGATCAGCAGCACTGCGATGCGTCCTTCGGCGGCGAGGTCGCGCAGCGACTGCGCGACCTGCTCGACGATCACCGGTGCCAGGCCTTCGGTGGGCTCGTCCATCACGAGCAACTTTGGGTCGAGCAGCAGGGCGCGGCCGATGGCCAGCATCTGCTGTTCGCCGCCGGAGAGCTGCGAGCCGCCATTGCCGCGGCGCTCGGCGAGGCGCGGGAACATGGCGTAGATACGGTCCACATCGCGCCTGCGGCTGGCGACCAGGCGCAGGGTTTCATCCACCGAGAGCGAGGGCCACACGCGCCGCCCCTGCGGTACATAGGCGATGCCGCGGCGGGTGATCTCATTGGGTGCCAGGCCCAGTACTTCCTCGCCCAGCAGCCGGACGCTGCCGCGCGCGGGCACCATGCCGGTGATGGCGTTGCACAGCGTGGTCTTGCCCATGCCGTTGCGCCCGACGATGCCGAGAACGCCGCGTTCCAGCGACAGGCTCACGCCCTGCAAGGCGTGGGCGCGGCCGTAGAACACGTCGAGCCCCTCGACCGCGAGCACCGGCGCGCGGCTGTCCGAGTTGTCTTGCGGCTTGCCGAACCAGGCCATCAGTGCCGGCTCCCCATGTAGATGGCCTGCACCTGCGCATCGCCCTCGATTTCCTGCGGGCTGCCGGTGCGCAGCACGCGGCCGTTGTGCATCACGGTCACCTTCTCGACCACGCGCAGCGCGATGTCCAGGTCGTGCTCGATCAGCACGAAGCTCATGTGCGCCGGCAGAGAGCCGAGCAGCGCGACCAGCTCGCGGCGCTCGGCCGGCGAGAGCCCCGCGGCCGGCTCGTCGAAGAGGATCAGGCGCGGCGCACCCGCCAACGCCATGCCGATCTCCAGTTGCCGCTGCTGGCCGTGCGCCAGGTTCGCCACGCGCTCGTCGGCGATGTGGCTGAGCCGGGTGCGTTCCAGCAGGTCGTTGGTGGCCATCGAGGAGTGATGGCCGAAGCGTGCGCGCTTGAAGCTGAAGCGTCCGTTGGAGACGCCGCGCACGGCGAGGAACAGGTTGTCCCGCACCGTCAATTCACGGAACAGCAGCGAGGACTGGTAAGTGCGCCGCAGGCCCTTGCGGATGCGCTCGCAGGGCGGCAGCGTCGTGATGTCCTCGCCGAAGAAATGGATCCGCCCCGCGGTGGGCGGAAAGTCGCCGGTGATGGCGTTGAAGAGCGTGGTCTTGCCGGCGCCGTTGGAGCCGAGGATGGCGTATTTCTGCCCGGCCTCGACCGTGAGCGACACGTCGTCGACCGCGCGCAGCGCGCCGAAGGCGCGGGTCACCCCCTCCAGCCGGAGCGCATCGCCCGACAGCAGCTGCGTGCCGGCGTGGGGGGCGGCGGCGCCGCGCAGGGCGGCCGGCCGCAAGGGGGTGATGGTGGCCATCGGGGCTGCCCCTTTTCCTTCCCTGTGCCTACTTGCGGCAATCCGGCACGTCACGGGTGCCGAGGCCCATCTTCTGGAACTCCGCCTCGGGCAACCCGAGGGTCTGAGTGATGTTGGGCACCGACTTCACGACCTTGTTGTAGAAGGAACCGTCCGCCGCCTTCGTCACTTCTGTGATGTAGGTGGTGCCGACGCCGTTGCGGTTGGCGTCGATCTTCACGTCGCCGGCCGGGCCCTTGAAGTTGGTCTTTTGCAGCGCCTCGCGGTAGGCCTTCTGCCCGCCGGAGAGGTCACCCTTCACCACGTCCAGCGCGTCGAGCGCGGCCTTGGTGTTGATGTAGTAGAGGTAGGCGAAGAGCGAGGGGCTCGGGAAGCCGTCCTTGAAGTTGGCCTTGTAGTCGGAGACGAATTTCTTCCACTCCGGCGTGTCGATCGAGTCGGCCATCGGCCCGGCGGAGGCCGTGCCCAGCAGCGACTCGCGGCGCTTGCCCTTGAAGTTGAGCACCGTCTGGTCGACCGTGATCGAGCCGCCGATCATCGGCTTGTCGCCGCCGGCCTGCTCGTACTGGGTGAGGAAGTTCACCGCGTCCGAGCCGCCAAGCACCACGACGAGCGCATCGACGTCCTTCGGGATCTTGGCGATCACGGAGGCGTAGTCCTTGGTGCCAAGCGGCACCCAGGCCTTGTCCACCACCTTGCCGCCCTTGGCGCAGTAGCTGGCCATGAAGCCCTGCACCTGCGAGTAGGGGAAGCCGTAGTCCTCGGCGATCAGGAAGGTCTTCTTGTAGCCTTTGGAGAGCGCATGCTCGCCCAGGCCCACCATCCATTGCGCGCCCTCGGTGTTGAAACGGTAGAAGTTCGGCGCCGGGTCGCCCAGCGTCGCGCCCTGCGCGCCAGACGAGCCGTTGATGAAGGTGATGCCGGGCTGCGTCTTCGCGTAGTTCTTGACCGCGATGCCCTCGTCACCCGACAGCGGGCCGATCATGATCTGCACCTTGTCCTGTTCCACCGCCTTGCGCGTGGAGTTGACGGCCTTGTCGGGCGTGGCGTCCGACGAGACCTTGACGAATTCGATCTTCTTCCCGCCGGCCATGCCGTTCTTCTGCTTGAGCGCGAGGTCCGCGCCGCGCATGCCATCCTGCCCCGGCGCCGCGAAGGGGCCTTCGAGCGAGGCCAGCAGCCCGATCTTCAAGGTCTCCTGGGCCTGCGCCCAACCCGTGACCGCGATCAACGCCGCGGCGCCGATGAGGCTGCGTGCCAACACGCTTGTGCTTTTCTTCATGTCTCGCTCCTGTCTTTATGGATGAATGCGGCCGCGGCCGCGGGGGGTGAACGGGGCCGGCAGGCGAGTGCGCAGGTGTTGCCACAAGCCGAGCAGACCGTCGGGGGAGAACAGAACAATGGCGAGGAAGACGCCGCCGATGACGAGATTGAAGCGTTCGCGGTCAACGAGGTCGATCGCGAAGTTCTGCAGCAGCACGAAGACGATCGCGCCGACGAAGGCGCCGATGGGATGCTTCATGCCGCCCAGCACGGCGATGATGAGAATGTTGATCATCGCGCCGGTGCCGATGGTCCCGGGCGAGATGCGGCCGTTGTACCAGACCATCAGCACGCCGCCGACGGCCGCGAGAAAGCCCGCCACCGCGTACGCGCCCACGCGGTGCGCGGTGACGTTGTAGCCCAGCGCCTGCATGCGGCGCGGGTTGTCGCGGATGCCCTGCAGCGCGATGCCGAAGGGCGCGCGCACCAGGTGCTTGACGAAGAAGTAGCCGCCGAGCGAGCACGCCAGGGTGAGGAAGTAGAAGGGCATCGGCTCGTGCATGTCCTGACCGAAGACGGTGGGTGGCGCGATGCGGCTGAAGCCCTGGAAGCCGTTGAAGATGGTGTAGTTCTGCTGCGCCAGGTAGAAGAAGGCGACGCCCACGGCCAGCGTGATCATGATGGTGTAGATGCCCTCGGTGCGCACCGACAGCCAGCCGACGGCCGCGGCGAAGACCGTGGCCAGCGAGATCGCCACGAGCAGCGCGAGCCACCAAGGCCAGCCGAGGCTGATGCCGACATTGCTGCTGGTGCCGAAGATCGCGAGCGCGTAGGCCGCGAAGCCCGCGACCGTCATCTGCGCGAGCGAGACCATGCCGCCGTAGCCGCCAAGGAAGGTGAGCGACAACGCGATGAGGCCGAGCGCGAGGGATTGCGCGCCGATCTGGAAGGTGAAGAACGGCGTGGCGAAGAAGGGGTAGGCGAGCACGAAGATGGCGACCAGAATGTGGCGTGCCTCGATGGCGTGCAGCGCCTTCTTCCACCAGCTCTGCCCGGGCTGCACCGAAACGGCCGCGGGGCGCGTCCCGGCCGGGTGCACGGCCACCGGCCCGCGCGGCGCGCGCGCCGTGCCGGCCGCGGTGGCCGAGGAATTCATGGCCCTGCGCCATTTCGCGGCGCTCATGTGTTCTTTCCCATCAGCCCGCGCGGCTTGAAGGCCAGCGCCACGACCATGATCACGAAGGTGAAGACCACGCTGTAAGTCGGCGCATAGGCCAGCCCGAACTGCTCGGCCAGTCCGATGAGCAGCGCGCCGATGGCCGCGCCCACGACGCTGCCCATGCCGCCGACGATGACGACGACCAGCGAGGCGAGCAGGTAGCGCGTGTCCTCGCCCGGCGAAATGGAAAGCGCCGTGCCGCCCACCACGCCCGCGAGCCCGGCCATGCCGGCGCCGATGGCGAAGGTGAGCGCGAAGACGCGTTGCACATTCACGCCCGAAGCGGCGAGCATGCCGCGATCGTCCACGCCGGCGCGGATCATCATGCCGATGCGTGTGCGCGCGAGCAGCAGCCACAAGCCGACGCCGATGACGACGGAGGCGAGCAGCACCATGAGCCGGTAGGTCGGGAACTTGTTGACCAGCGGCAGGGTGGTGGAGCCGTAGATCCAGGCGGGCGGATCGAAGGTGTAGATCTCGGCGCCCCAGATCCACAGTGCGACGTCGGCCAGCACGATCGAGAGACCGATGGTCACCAGCGTCTGCCTCAGGTCCTGGCCCTGCATGTGGCGGAAGATGAGCAACTGCATCAGCAAGCCGAGGATGGCAGCGGAGAGGAAGCCCGCGATGACGGCCAGCACCCACGAGCCCGTGTGCTCGCCGACCATCCAGCCGACGTAGGCGCCGATCAGGTAAAGCGAGCCGTGCGCGAGGTTGACGTTGCGCATGAGGCCGAAGACGAGCGTGAAGCCGCTGGCGACGAGGAAGTAGAGCGAGGCGAGCGTGAGGCCGTTGAGCAGCGTCTTGAAGAAGAGCGATGCGTTGTCGGCGATGGCCCAGACGGCGAACACGGCGATCGGTGCGCCGAAGACGAGCCAGAGCGCCCCCTGTTTTCGAGTCATGCGGCGTGCTCCCAGGTCCGCTGCGACGCGATCTCGGGTACCTTGGCGAATTCGCCGTCCTTCATCACGGCCAGGATGCGCTTCGGGTCGCGCAGGATGGAGAGATTGGCGAGCGGATCGCCGTCCACCAGCAGCAGGTCGGCGAGGTAGCCGTCCTTGATGGCGCCGAGTTCGCTGCCGCGCATCATGATCTGCCCGCCATAGACGGTGGTGCTGCGGATGGCTTCCATGGGCGTGAACCCGAGGTACTTGACGAAGAACTCCAGGTCGCGCGCGTTCTGGCAATGGGGCGTGAAGGCGAAGCCGTAGTCGCCGCCGGGCAGGATGCGCACGCCGCGGCGGTGGATGGCCTTCAGCGACTCGATGGCCGCATCCCACTCGATCTGGTAGCCCATGGCCACCGCCTTCTCGTGGGTGATGCCGAAGGCGGCGGCTTCGTGCAGCATCGCGTAGAGGATCGCGATGCCGGGCGCGACGAACACGCGGTCCTTCGCGGCTTCGAGCATGTCGAGGGTTTCCTCGTCCGTGAAGCTGGCGTGGTAGATCACGTCGATGCCGTGGCGCAACGCCTGCTTGACCGAGGCGGCCGAACGCGCATGCGCGGTGCCGCGCTTGCCGCGCACGCGCACTTCCTGCATGGCGGCGTCGACTTCGGCATCGCTCATCCAGGTGGTGTCGGCGGGTGAGTCGGGCGTGAAGTTGTCGCCGGAGAGGTTGAGCTTGATGGAGTCGACGCCGTACTTCAGGAACATGCGCGTGACCTTGCGCATCTCGTCCGCAGAGTTGACGTTGACGCCGAAGCTGAATTCAGGAAAGGGAAGGTGGGGCAGGGTCTCGTCGCCCAACCCGCCGGGGACGGTGATCTCCTGGCTTGCCGCGAGGTAGCGCGGCCCCGGGATCTGCCCTGCATTGATGGCGTTGCGGATCACGACATCGAGCCGCGGCTTCGCGCAGGCGGCCCCCACGCAAGAGGTGAAGCCTGCCTCGAGGTAGCGCCTGGCGACCTTGGCGCACCACAGCACGTGCTCTTCCAGCGGCATGCGCTGGATGGCGGAGAGGGTGGCCGCATCGTTCCACGAGAAGTGCGTGTGCGCCTCGCACATGCCAGGCATCAGGGTGGCGCCCGCGCCGTCGACCACCATCGCCCCGCCGGGTGAGATCGGCGCGGTGCTGCGGCCGACCTGGCGGATGCGGTTGCCTCGGACGAGGACGCTGCCTGTGTAGGGGTTCTGGCCAGTGCCGTCCAGGATGCGGACGTTGGTGAAGACTACGTCACTCATGAGGCTCTCCTTCGGACGGCGGGAGGCGATGGGCGCTGGATAGGGGCGTGCTGATCAAGACGCCCCGTGCCGGGCGTCCTTCCAAGGCAGGCGCAAGACAGGTCATGCCGCCACCAACCCTTGCCCGGACCACCGCGTCGTCCGGGCCCCGCGCAAAGCCGGCGCGCGATGAAACTCCCCATCCTTCATCACGGCCAGAATCCGCGCCTTGTCCTGCAGCACGGTGATGTCCGAGAGCGGATCGCCGTCGATCAACAGGATGTCCGCCAGATATCCTTCGCGGATGTACCCCAGCACCTTGCCCATCCGCATCATCGGCCCGCCCCACGCGGTCGCGGAGAGCAGCGCCTCCATGGTGCTCATCCCCACGTACTTGACGAAGTACTCGAGGTCCCTGGCATTGGTGCCATGCGGCGTCCATGCGAAGCCGTAGTCCCCGCCGGGCAGGATGCGAACGCCGCGCTTGCGCAGCGCACGCATGCTCTCGATGGCGGCGTCGAGTTCGCGGTGGTAGCCCATCTTCCGCGTCACTTCCGGCGTCAGTCCCCACTCGCTCGCGTTGTGGCAGGTGTTGATGAGCCATGCCAGCCCCGGCGCGATGAAGTGCTCCATCTTGTGCGCCTCAAGCATGTCCAGCGCCTCCTCGTCCGTGAAGCTCGCGTGGTAGATCACCTCGATCCCCTGCTTCACGCACTGCTTGATCGCCCACGTCGAACGGGCATGCGCCGCCACTCGCTTGCCCCAGGCCTTGGCCTCCTGCACGCAGACCGTGATCTCCTCCTCCGTGAACTGGCTCATCTCGCTCGGCATGCCCGTGATCGACTCGCCCGAGAGATTGATCTTCAACGAGTCGACGCCGTACTTCGCGAACATGCGCACGCAGCGCCGCATCTCCTCGCAGCCGCTCACGACCGCGCCGAAGGCGAACTCCGGCTGCGGCAGGTGCGGCTGCGTCGTGTCGCCCAGGCCGCCGGGCACCGTGATCTCCTGGCTCGCCGCCAGGTAGCGCGGACCGACGATGGTGCCGTCCTGGATCGCGTTGCGGATCACCACGTCCAGCCGCGGCTTCGCCGTCGCCGCGCCGACGCAGCTGGTCCAGCCCATGTCGAGGTAGCGCTTTGCAACCTCCGCGCACCAGAGGATGTGTTCCTCCGGCGGCATGCGCTGGATCGCGTCCAGGCTCGGCTGGTCGTTCCACGAGAAATGCGTATGCGCCTCCACCATGCCCGGCATCAGGAAAGCGCCCGCGCCGTCGATCACCTGCGCTCCCATCACGGGCGCCGCGCGACCGCCGTAGCCCGTCTTCACGACGCGCGCGATGCGGTTGCCCTGCACCAGAACGTCGCCCATGAAGGGCGCCTCGCCGCCGCCGTCGAAGATGCGGACATTGGTGAACATGACGTCGGCCATGGTCAGTTCCTCGTGTTGGAAGCCAGGAATTCGCGCAGCTCGCGCTGGCACTCTTCGGGCCGTTCGATCGGCGTCCAGTGGCCGCAGCGCGGCAGTACCACCACGCGCTTGCTCGCGGCGCGATGCAGCTTGTCGGCCATCGCGCGCACCGACTGCGGCGGCGCCACGCCGTCCTCGTCGCCGGTGACCAGCAGCACCGGCGCCTCGATGCGCTCCACTGCCGCGGGCTGCGCGCCGGCCAGCGCCTCGCAGCTGCGCGCATAGGCCTCGCCGTCCTGGCGCATCAGGCTTTCGCGCACATAGGCCACCGCGACCGGCAGGCGCTGGCGCGTATCGGCGGAGATCGCGGCGTTCAACAGCCCCTGCGTGATCTCGTGCATGCCGCCCGCGCCTTCGCGGGCCTTCGCCGCGCGGGCCTGCATGGCCGTGCGCGCGGCGTCGGGCGGCGCGATCAGCGGGCCGAAGAGCGCCATGCTCGCGGCGAGCGAAGCGTGCTCTGCCGCGATGTGCTGGCACACGATGGTGCCCATCGAATGCCCAACCCAGTGCGCGCGCGTGATCTTCAGCCGCTCGCAGATGCGCAGCAGCGTCTCGACATAGCGCTCGATGGAGAGCGCGCCCTCCGCTCGCTGCGAGCGCCCGCTGCCGGGCAGGTCCACGCGCACGACGCGATGCCGCGCCATCGCGGGCATCAGCGGCGTGTAGGTGTTGGAGCTGCCACCCAGCCCGTGCACGCAGACGACGGCCGGGCCTTCGCCGTCCTCCTCCACCGCGACGCGATCGATCAACTGAAAGGCCATGGTCTGCTACTCGAAGTGGTTCTCGATGACGCCGACGCCGTCGATCTCGATGCGCACCGCGTCGCCGGACTTCAGCCATTGCGGCGGCTTCTGGCCCATGCCCACGCCTGATGGCGTGCCGGTGGCGATCACATCGCCGGGGTACAGCGTGATTCCGCGCGAGCAGGTCTCGATGAGGGTGGGGATGTCGAAGATCATGTCCTTCGTCAGCCCGTCCTGCCGCAGCGCGCCGTTGACCCAGCCGCGCACGCGCGTGGCGCGGCCGTCGAGTTCGTCGGCGGTGACGATCCACGGGCCCATCGGGCAGAAGGTGTCGAAGCTCTTGCCCAGGTCCCATTGCTGGTGGCGCATCTGCACGTCGCGCGCGGTCACGTCGTTGACGATCGTGTAGCCGAAGACATGCGCCATGGCGTGTGAGCGTGGGATGTCGCGGCCGCCGCGGCCGATGACGACCGCAAGCTCCGACTCGTAGTCGATCTGCACCGAGATCGAAGGCGAGGGCAGGCGCACCGCGTCGTGGGGGCCGATCACGCATTCGCCCAGCTTGCCGAAGACGATGGGCCAGGGGTCGGTCTCGGGCATGGTCTCGCGGAACACGGTGCCGGCGAGTTCGGTCGCATGCGCGTGGTAGTTGCGGCCGACGCAGAAGAGGCCGCGCAGGGGACGCGGCAGCGGCGCGCGAAGGGTGATGACATCGACCGGCAGCCGCGTGCCGGAAGGCTGCGGCAGCGGCTCGTCGCGTGCGATCGCCTGGATGAGCGGCAGCACACCCAGTGACGCATCGCGCACGGACAGCGGCGTGGCTTCCCGCCCGTCCGGCGAGATCGTGCCCACGTGATCGCGTCCGCCCCAACTCCAGCTGGCCAAGCGCATCGCAGTTGTCTCCATCTTGTCCCGGGGTTCTTGCGGTTCGCACCACCGCCTCGGGATCAGTGAAAGTCCTTTTTGAGACTTGTGTCTCAAATCGGGATCGGTGCATCATACGATCCGAGTTCCGGCCTTCACAAGCCGGTGAAAGCCATTCCAGACCCGTACAAACCCCATGGCACGACTGAAGCACAAGCTGAGCGAACCGCCCGTGCCTCCCGATCGCGGCGTGAAGGCAGCCACCTTCAACCTGCTGCTCGACACCGCGATGGACATCATTCGCCAGAGCGGCCACATTCCATCCGTCGCCGAGGCGGCGGCGCGCTCGAAGGTGTCGCGCGCGACGGCGTACCGCTACTTTCCGAGCCGCAGTGCGCTGATCACGGCGGTGGTCGACAGCTCGCTCGGGCCGGTGCGCAAGCTCGCCTCCGACAACCCGAGCGGACGCGAGCGGGTGCACGAACTCTTCCTGCAGACCTTCCCGCGTTTCAAGGAGTTCGAGCCGCAGATGCGCGCCGCCGCGCAGCTGTCGCTGGAGCAATGGGCGCTGGAGCGCGCCGGGCTGCTGGAGGAGGAGCCGTACCGGCGCGGCCACCGCGTGCGCATCCTGGAGCACGCGATCGAGCCGCTCGCGCCGCTGCTGCGGCCGGCCGTGCGCGACCGGCTGCATCACGCGCTGTCGGTGGTCTACGGCATCGAGCCGTACATGATCCTGAAGGACATCTGGGGCCTGGGCGACCGCGAGGTCGAGCGCACCGCGCTGTGGATGGCCGACGCGCTCATCGATGCGGCATTGCGCGAGTCGGGCGAGAAGCCGGCCGGACGCGCGTCTCGTGCCGCGAAGTCCAACGGGAGTGCCGGCGCCGCGAGCCCGGCGCCGGCCACCGTCAAGCGTCGCCCGGCCCGCGTCCCGGGCGGCTGACCGTTTTCATGCCGCGCGCAGCGGGGCCTACATGCCGACGTAGTTCGGCCCGCCGCCGCCTTCGGGTGTGACCCACACGATGTTCTGGGTCGGATCCTTGATGTCGCAGGTCTTGCAGTGCACGCAGTTCTGCGCGTTGATCTGCAAGCGCTCCTTGCCATTCGAATCCGGCACGAACTCGTAGACGCCTGCGGGGCAGTAGCGGCTTTCCGGGCCGGCGTACTCGGGCAGGTTGATCTCGGTGGGCACCGCGGCGTTCTTCAGCGTCAGGTGCGCCGGCTGGTTCTCTTCGTGGTTGGTGTTGCTGATGAAGACGGACGAGAGTCGGTCGAAGGTGAGCTTGCCGTCCGGCTTGGGGTAGGCGATCTTCTTGCACGCCGACGCGCGCTTCAGCCGCTCGTTGTCCGGCGTGGTGTTGTGCAGCGTCCAGGGTACGTGGCCGCGCAGCACGAATTGCTCGATGCCGGTCATGACGGTCGCGACCGTCAGGCCCTTCTTGAACCATTGCTTGAAGTTGCGCGCCTTGTTGAGCTCCGTGTGTAGCCAGCTCTTTTCGAAGGATTCGGGATACGCCGCGAGCTCGTCCTGCTGGCGGCCGGCCGTGATGGCATCGAAGGCGGCCTGCGCCACCAGCATGCCGGTCTTGATCGCGGCGTGGCTGCCCTTGATGCGGCTCGCGTTGAGGTATCCGGCCTCGCAGCCCACCAGCGCGCCGCCCGGGAACACGGTCTTGGGCAGGGAGAGCAGGCCACCCGCCGTGATCGCGCGGGCACCATAGCTCAGGCGCTTGGGCGCCTTCAGTCCCTTGTCCTGCCCCTCGAAGTACCAACGGATGTTCGGGTGCGTCTTGAAGCGCTGGAATTCCTCGAAAGGGCTCAGGTGCGGGTTCTGGTAGTCGAGGCCGACCACGAAGCCGACGATGAGCTGGTTGTTCTCCGCGTGGTAGACGAAGGAGCCGCCATAGGTGTCCGACTGCAGCGGCCAACCGGCGGTGTGCACGGCCAGGCCCGGCTCGTGGCGGGCGGGGTCGATCTCCCACAGCTCCTTGATGCCGATGCCGTAGCTCTGGGGCTGCCTGCCTTCGTCGAGCTTGTATTTCGCGATCAGCTGCCGGCCCAGGTGGCCGCGCGAGCCTTCGGCGAACACCGTGTACTTGCCGAGAAGTTCCATTCCCAGCTGGAAGTTCTCGGTCGGCTCGCCGTCCTTGCCGATGCCCAGGTTGCCGGTGGCGACGCCGCGCACTTTGCCGTCCTCGGTGTAGAGCACCTCGGCGGCGGGGAAGCCCGGGAAGATCTCCACGCCGAGGCTCTCGGCCTGCTGCGCGAGCCAGCGCACCACGTTGCCGAGGCTGACGATGTAGTTGCCCTCGTTGTGGAAGTTGTGCGGCAGCATGAAGTTGGGCGTGCGCGTGGCGCCGGTCTCGCTCAACATCAGGAAGGTGTCTTGCGTGACTGGCTGATGGAGCGGGGCGCCGAGTTCCTCCCAGTCGGGCAGCAATTCGAAGAGCGCGCGCGGGTCCATGATGGCGCCGGAGAGGATGTGGGCGCCGGGTTCGGAGCCCTTCTCAAGCACGACGACGGAGATCTCCTTGCCATGCGATGCGGCCAACTGCTTGAGGTGGATGGCGGTGGAAAGGCCCGCGGGCCCTGCGCCGACCACCACCACGTCGTATTCCATGGTTTCGCGGGGGCCGTACTGGGCGAGGATTTCGTCGTGCGTCATGTGGGTCTCGTCGATAATGATTTTGAGGATGCGAGGCGCCGTGGCGGGCCGGATCATTTTATGCGGCGCCCGCGGAGCCTCCGGACGGTCGCCGCGGCGACTCCAAGAGGACTTCTCCCATGGCTTACAGCATCGATCTTTCGGGCCGCGTGGCCTTCGTCACCGGTGCATCGAGCGGCCTCGGCGCCCAGTTCGCCAAGACCCTGGCGCGCGCGGGCGCGGCGGTGGTCCTGGCCAGCCGCCACACCGACCGGCTGAAGGAGCTGCGCGCGCGCATCCAGGGCGAGGGCGGCGACGCGCACGTGGTCGAGCTGGACGTGACCGACCCGGGCAGCATCAAGGCCGCCGTCGCGCGCGCGGAGACCGAGGTCGGACCGATCGACATCCTGGTCAACAACTCCGGCGTCAGCGGCACGCGGCGGTTGCAGGACGTGACGCCGGAAGACTATGACTTCATCTTCGATACCAACGTGAAGGGCTCCTTCTTCGTGGCGCAGGAGGTCGGCAAGCGGATGCTGGCGCGCGCAAAGGGCGCCGCGCCGGGCACCTACATCGGCGGGCGCATCATCAACGTGGCCTCGGTCGCGGCCCTGAAAGTCATCCCGAAGATTGGCGTCTACTGCATGAGCAAGGCGGCGGTGGTGCAGATGACGAAGGCAATGGCGCTCGAATGGGGTCGCTTCGGCATCAACGTGAATGCGCTGTGTCCGGGCTACATCACGACCGACATCAACGAGGACCACTGGTCCTCCGACGACGGCCAGAAGCTGGTGGGCATGCTGCCGCGCAAGCGGGTGGGCAAGCCGGAGGACCTCGACGGCCTGGTCGTGCTGCTGGCCAGCGGCGAGAGCCACTTCGTCAACGGCGCGGTGATCGCGGCGGACGATGGTTTTTCGTTGTGACGCTCAGGCGGCGGGCATGACGATGCGGGCCTCGAAGCCCGCCGTCGCGCCGGGCGGCGGAGAGCTCAGATCCAGGCGGGCGCCGTGCTTCTCGACGATGGTCGAGACAATCGACAGGCCCAGTCCGTAGCCGGCCCGGCTGGACGCATGGCGCACGTGGCGCTGGCGCAGCGTGCGCAGCTGAGCCTCGCTCACGCCGGGGCCGAAGTCGCGCACGGCCAAGGTGCAGGGTTGAAGCACCTCGATGACCACGCGGCCGCGGCCGTAGCGCAGTGCGTTCTCCACCAGGTTGCGCAGGGCGATCGCGAGCGCGTCGACGTCGCCGAGCGCCATGGGCGGCTCGGTATCGGGCACCTTCAACGTCAAGCGTTCGTTGACGCGCGGATCCTGCCAGAACTCCTGCGCCACGGTGCCGGCGAGCTGGACCAGGTCGATCCTCGTGCGCGCGAGCGACGCGCCCGATTCGGCGCGCGAGAGCTGCAGCAGCTTCTCGGTGCGGTGCCCGAGGATCTGGAGCGCGTCCAGAGCGCCTTCGACGTCCTCGCGCGTGAGATCGTGCTCCAGCGCCGTCTGCAGCCGCAGCCGCGCCGCGGCCAGTGGCGTGCGCAGCTCGTGCGCGGCATTGGCCGCCAGCGCGCGTTCCACGTCCAGTGAGTGCGAAAGCCGTTCGAGCAGGCGGTTGACGTGGTCGCCCACCGTGCGCAGTTCCTGCGGCAGGCCGGGCAGCTGGATCGCGCGCAGGTCCGTGCCGCTGCGCTGCTCGATCTCGCCCGACAGCTGCTGCAGCACCCGCAGCTCGGTGCGGGCAACGTTGCGCAGCACCAGGGCCAGCAGGGGCAGCACGGCGCCCAGCGGGATGATGAGGCCCAGCAGGGTACGGTTGAGCGCGCGGCGACGCTCGTCCAGCGGGTCGGCGACCTGCAGGAAAAAGTCCATGGTCGGATGCCGCACGGTGTAGATGCGCCAGGCCTCCGCGTTCGCGAAGCCGGGCGCCAGCGGCACGTCGAAGGCATTGCCCGGCGCCTCGATGGAGCGCAGCAGCACCCGCTCGTGCAGGTCGACCACCTGGTAGAGCACGGCATCGGTGGGATAGAGCTGCGGCGGCGCGATGAGCGGCGAGCGCGCATCGGGATCCTCGCCCTGCAACTTCATCAACTCCTGCACCGCCATGTCGAACATGCGGTGGGAGACTTCGACCAGCTCGTTGTCGAAGTTGTGGTTGATCTCGCGGTCCACGTACCACACCACGCCCAGCACGCACAGCAGCCACACCCCGCCTACCCAGAGGATGAGGGTGCGCGTGAGCCGGCCTGCCAGGGAATCGCGGCGGACGAAAGCGCCCAGGCCCTCGCTGCCGGCCTGTTCCAGGAGCTTCAGATTCATTGGTCTTCTTTTTCTTCTTCGTCCGGCGAGAAGGAAAGCCGGTAGCCCAGTCCGCGCAGGGTCTGGATGTGGCTGCGGCCGAGCTTGCGACGCAGGCGGCTGATGAAGACCTCCAGTGTGTTGCTGTCCGCCTCGTCGCCAAAGCCGTAGAGCGCGTCGGCCAGGTTCTCGCGCGTGTGGATGCGCTCGGGGCGCGTCGCCATCACGCGCAGCAGCGCCCATTCCTTCTGCGTGAGCGTGATGGGGAAGCCGTCCTTGCGTACCATGTCGCGGCCGAGGTCGATCTCCAGGCCGCCCAGCTTCAGCACCGGAGAACTGCTGGCGCTGCGGCGGCGCTCGACGGCACGCAGGCGGGCCAGCAGTTCCGCGGGGTCGTACGGCTTGATGAGGTAGTCGTCCGCGCCGGCGTCAAGGCCGCGGATGCGGTCGGTGACCTGGTCGCGGGCGGTCAGAACGATCACGATGGGCCGGTCCCGCAATGCGCGCACGGTGGGTAGCAGCGAGAGGCCGTCGCCGTCGCCCAGGTGCAGGTCCAGCAGCACGGCAGCATACTGCACGGCGGCCAGCGCCGATCGCGCCTCGGCAAGGCCCGGCGCCACGTCCACGACGAAGGCCTTCGCCATGAGGTAGCTGCACACGGCGTCGGCCAGGGCGGTATCGTCTTCGACCAGCAATATCCGCACTGCGGCTTCCTTTCAAAAGCTGGAGTCTAGTGCGCCTTAAGGCTTCGTTCAGGGCGCGAAACTAAGCTGGCGGCGAATGAGCCGTTCTGCTGTCACACATCCCCCCGCTTCTTCCTCCCTCACGCCGCTCTTCTCGCCCTTCGCGCTGACTGTCGCCTCGCTCGTGCTCGTGTTGGCGTGGGACGCGAGCAAGCTCGACCTGTGGCTGGCGGAGATGATGGGCACGCCCGCTGGTTTTCCGCTGCGGGACAACTGGTTCCTTGTCAACATCATGCACGAGGGGGCCAAGTGGCTGAGTTGGGCGCTGGCCTTCGCGTTGATCGCGGGAATCCGCTGGCCGGCGGGCTTCCTGCGGCGGGTCTCCTTGCGCGACCGGATGCAGCTCGTCGCGGCGCTGGTGCTTTCCGTGCTGGCGGTCTCGATCCTCAAGCGCGCGAGCGAGAGCAGTTGCCCTTGGGATTTGCAGGTCTTCGGTGGCGTGGCGCGTTACGTATCTCATTGGTCCCTCGGCGTGCTGGACGGGGGGCCGGGCAAGTGTTTTCCGGCCGGGCACGCCTCGGCCGCCTTCGCATTCGCAGGGGGGTATTTCGCACTTCGTCGGTCTTCGCCCGCATTCGCCCGTGCCTGGCTCGTTGCCGCCCTGGCTGCGGGCCTGGTGCTCGGCCTGACGCAGCAGCTTCGCGGAGCGCACTACATGAGCCACACGCTCTGGACAGGCTGGGTCTGCTGGGCGGTCGGCTATGCCCTCGACGCTGTGCTTCACCGCAAAGATGAATGAAACCTGACCAAGGGCTTCAGGGAGATTTCAGTCCCGCTTCTTAGCCTCTCCGGATGTCCGAATCGTCCGTCACCTCGTCTCGCTTTTCTCCCTCCCCCTCAGAAGAATCCCGCCCCGGCTCCTCCTCCAGTGCCGGCACCGCACCATCTGGCGCTCCATGGGCGGCGCTTGATCGGTGGTTCTCGCGGCCCCGCTCGGCGCGCAGCGTGGTGGGCTGGCTCAGCCTGTATCTCGCCGTCGCGGCCAACTGGCCCTTGTGGATCGAACTGGCGCGTATTGGCGGCGCCCCCAGTGTCTATGTGCCCTCGATCGCCGTGATGGCGCTGCTCACGTTCTGCGGCAGCGCCGCGATACTGTCCTTCACCGCCTGGTCTCGCTGGATGAAGCCGCTGTGGTTTGCGGTGGTGCTCCTGGCCGCGGTCGTGCAGCACTACATGCTGAGCTACCGCATCGTGATGGATCCGAGCATGGTGGCCAATGCGATGCAGACGGATGCGAACGAAGTGCGCGACCTGTTGAGCTGGCGCATGCTGCTGAATGTGCTGCTGGTCGCCGCCTTGCCCGGATGGGCGCTCTGGCGCGTGCGCATTCCGCCGATGCGGGTGGTGTCGCAGCTGTGGCGCAACCTGCTGTTGCTGTTCGCCGTCTTCGCGCTGGCCGCGGCAGCCATCGTCGCCATGAACCGGCAACTGGCGCCGCTGATGCGCAACAACGTCCATCTGCGCTACATGATGAATCCGGTCGCGAGCCTGTATTCGACGGGCGCCGCGGTGGGCAGGCCGTTGTTCAAGCACAGCCGCAAGCTCATCCCGGTTTCGGGCGGCGCGGCCCTCGGCGCCAGCTACGCGGCGCAGAAGAAGCCGCCGCTGTTCGTCCTCGTGGTGGGCGAGACGGCGCGCGCCGACCATTTCGCGCTCAACGGCTATGCGCGCAACACGACGCCGGAACTTGCCGCGCGCAACGTGTTGAGTTATCGCGAAGTCCACTCCTGCGGGACCAACACGCTCGCCTCGGTACCCTGCATGTTCTCGCCGCTGGGCAAGCAGGCCTTCGAGGCCCGCAAGGACGACTACGAGAACCTGATGGATGTGCTGCAGGCTTCGGGCCTCGCGGTTTTCTGGCTCGACAACCAGGCCGGCGGCTGCAAGGGCGTGTGCGACCGCATCCCGCACGCATCCGCCTTCGATGGGCTCGACGAAGGCGTGAAGAACGCGCTGTGCGAAGGCGACGAGTGCCTTGACGACGTGATGCTCAAGGGCCTGGACGCACGCCTGGCTGCGCTGCCGGCCGAGCGCCGCGCCAAGGGTGTGGTGCTGGTAATGCACCAGATGGGAAGCCACGGGCCTGCCTACTACAAGCGTTCTTCCGCCGACATGAAGCGCTTCGTGCCCGAGTGCAAGACCAACGCGCTGGCTGAGTGCAGCCACGCTGAACTGATCAACGGCTTCGATAACTCGATTGCCTATACCGACCGCTTTCTTGGCCAGACGATCGACTGGCTCAAGGGCCAATCCGCGCAGTACGACACGGGCCTGCTCTACCTGAGCGACCACGGCGAATCGCTGGGCGAATATGGCCTTTTCCTGCACGGTGTGCCTTACAGTTTCGCGCCCGAGGTCCAGAAGCACATCCCGATGGTGACCTGGTTCGCCGAGGGGATGACCACGCGGCGTCGACTCTCGCGCTCCTGCATGCAGGCGGGGCTGGACATTCCGCTCACGCACGACAATCTTTATCACACGGTCCTCGGCCTGATGGACGTGACGACGCCGACGTACAAGGTCGGGCTGGATGCGCTGGCTTCGTGCCGGGGGAACGGCGCGGGCGCCTGAGCCGGCGCGCTCAAGGCGGATCAAGGTTCGCCGAGTCGGTCCGTCCGCAGCCGGTGACGCTCGTCCATGACAGACCGGGCCGCGAGGTAGACGGCGCCCGCAGCGGCAAGGCCGCCCGCGCCCGTGAGCAGGAAGAGCAGCAGGATCTGGTACTTCGCCGCGTCGATGGGGTCCATGCCGGCAAGCAACTGGCCGGTCATGATGCCCGGCAGCGTGATCACGCCGGCCGCGGACATCTGATTGATGATAGGGATCATCCCCCGGCGGATGGCGGCGCGGATGAGGTCCGCCAGCGCCTCCCGCCCGGTCGCGCCGAGGGCGAGCCTCGCCTCGATCACCGCGCGGCGCGCGAGCACCTCGCCGAAGAACCCGTCCAGGCCAAGGCTGGCCGCGTTCAGCACCGTTCCCAGCACGATGCCCATGAGCGGGATGGCGTAACGCGGGTCATCCCAGGGCTCGGGTCGGATGGCGGTCGCCAGAGCCAGCGCCACCGTCCCGACGCTGGAAAGCGTGACCACGAGCGCGCCGATGCGGTAGTTGCCCCCACCCTTCAGACGGTGCTGCGGACGCACGGCCACTTCGCGCGCCGCGGCGAGGATCATCAGGGCGATGATGGCAAGCGTCGCGGCGGCGGAGGATGCACCGAAAACGATCCGCAGCACAAAGCCCACCAGCAGCAACTGGACCACCATGCGCGCCGCGGCCCACAGCATCTGCCGATGCAAGCGCAGGCGAAGGAGCAGGGACGCGGCCGCATTGATCACCACCAGCGACGCGGCCAGGGCGAGGTCCGTGCCGTGGAGGGCGACAGTGCTCATCGGCGTGCTTTCGTGCTACGAACGACGGCGGGGGCTTGTCCGAGGCGGCCCGGCGCGGCACTCATGCGGGGCGCAGCCTGCGCTCGGCCATCTCGAACATCCGCTGGGCCATCCGCTTGGCCTGTTCGTGCGAATGCGTGACGAGGACGATGGCGAGCCCGGCCTCCATGCGCCGCCGCAGGAGGGCTTCCATTGCCAGGGTCGAGGCTGGGTCCAGCGCGGCGGCCGGTTCGTCGAGCAGCAGCGCGTCGGGGCGAGGCGCCAGCGAGCGTATGAGCGCAAGCCGTTGGCGCTCGCCGGTGGAAAGTCTCGCGATGTCGGTGCGGAGTAGCGCCGGCGCCAAGCCGAGCGCAGGCATGAACTCCAGCAGCGCCGAGGCGTCCGACGCGCGGAAGTGCGCCGCGCCGGTGGGCGCCCACCATGCCGGCTCGGCTGCCTGGTAGACGACCTTGCGTCGCCACTGCGGCGCGGACCAGGTCTCGCGGCGCCTGCCGCTCAGTTCGACGGTGCCCGTGCCGGGGTCGAGGTCGGCGAGCAATCGCAGGAAGACGCTCTTGCCCGCGCCCGACTTGCCGACGATCACCGTGCATTCGCCGCGGTGAATGTCGATGTCGAAGGGGCCGCCATGCGGCGAGCGCAACTCGCGGATGCGCAGGAGTGGGTGTTCTGCGGTCATGTCACGACACCGCATCCGCTGTGCGAAAGGGGGGCGAGGGAGACAAGGCCCGTGGGCGTCTCGACTGGGAAGACAGTGTCGCGCAGCACCACATACTCCCGCAGTCTCGCGGCGGCGATCGGGTCCGAGGGCGTCTTGTCCAGCGCCGGGTGACACATCAGCACATCGCCGGTGCGGCAGATGTCGAGCCAGCCTCGCAGGAGCGTCCGGTAGTCGCTGCGGCTGCCAGTGACGCCGGTGAAGTCGTAGACGCCGAGCAGGCGGCAACTCGTCGGGATGCCGCGCCGCCCCGCCGCGGCCATCATCCCGACACCTCCCATCGCGAAAATGAGATCCTCCTTCGAACGAGGGATGCGGCGCATCCTGGCGGGGGCGGTGCTCCGGATCCAGGGCGCCAAAGTGCCGTATCTGTTGGCGATGACATCGGCCAGCACATCCGCCACGCCAGGGAGTTGATGCACATGCCGGTGTCCGTCCACGAACGAGGGTGGGCGGTCGAGGCCGTCCTCGAATCGTCCCAACTGTTCCATGATTCGCGCGCGCATGCTCTCGGGCCGGAGAAGGCCCAGGTAACCCTTGAGGATCCAGGGGCCCAAGGCCGCCTCGCCGTGCCGGCCTCGCGAAGGACTGGTGAGATCGAAATGAAGTCCTATCTCGAGCCGCGAGGCGGAGAGGGCGCGCAGCTCCCGTGACCCGGCCGCCCAGGCAGGGCGCATGACCATGCACCCCGTCGAGGAAAGCGAACCCCGCTCGGCGAGGTCGAGCACCGCCTCGTTGATGCCGGTGCTCAAGCCGAAGTCGTCCGCGCAGACGCAAAGATGGCGGCTGGGTGCCGCATTGGCCCTCTGCGCGATGCTACGCTCGTGCATGGCGTCGGACATATCGAGAGGATCGCGGGGAATGAAGCGGCATCATGCCGAGGTTGCGCGGTTCATCGTGGTCGGAACGGCCGCCGCCGCCGTCCACTTGCTGATCGTCATGATGCTCGTGACCTGGCTGCGCTGGCAGCCGCTCGGGGCGAACCTGTGCGGCTGGCTGGTCGCGTTCTGGGTTTCCTTCTTCGGTCACTATGGTTGGACTTTCAGGGGCAGCGCGCTGGGCGTCTCCGCCTCGGCGAGGCGCTTCTTCGTTCTGTCCGCGGGTGGCTTCGCCGTCAACGAGGCCCTGTACGCCGCCGCGCTGCGATGGTCCGCGCTGCGGTTCGACTGGCTGCTGGCCTGCGTGCTGGTCTTCATGGCAGTGCTGACTTTTGTGGCGAGTCGGCTGTGGGCGTTTCGAGGCAGCGGGGGGCGCGCGTAGCGCTGCCTTCGAATCGCCAGATGGCTGCCTCTGCGTTCGCCGCGACCGGGCGTGCCTCCGCCAGCCAGGGATGAGCGAGTGGCGCCTGAGTCGCGCCGATCACCCATGTCGCGCGCGGTACGCACAATGTTTCGCCGAGCCGGGATGGATCGACCAGCAGCCTGGACGCCAGCGCGGCGTCGAAGCGCCCCGCGTCGCGAAGTTCCCTCCGCCAGTCGTCGCGCCGGTCCACCGCTTCCGGCGACCAGTCACTGCTGACCATCACCGGTTCACGCAGCGACCAGTGAATCGGGACCTCGTAGTAGTAGGCGTCGAGCATCAGCACCTGGTCGCCTGGTGCGACGGTCTCGCCCGAGGGCAAGCGGATGCTTGCACGTGGCTGTACCGCAACCGACTCCACCGCGACGATCGCGCCCACGCATGCCAGGCCGGCCAGCGCCGCAGTCCAGCGCAGTGGGTGGGACGCGAGGCCGCGTTCGCCTGCCGCGGCCAATGCAGCCCTTGCGACAAGGTAGGCCAGGGGTGGCAAGGCCGGCAGCACATAGCCGATCAGCTTGGAGCGCGGCAGCGAGAAGAAGACGACGATGCAGGCCCCCCAGATCGTCATGAGCCAGTCAAGATCCCGCGTGCGCGGCAAGGTCCGCGGGCCCTTGCGCGGAACGAGGAGCCAGGCGATCCAGGGCACCGTCAGTCCCGCGATGACCGGCAGGTAGAACCAGAACGGGTGTGCGTTGTTGAAGCCGGAAGTGGCGAAGCGCCGGAAGTGCTGCGTGACGATGAAGTAATCGAAGAAGGCCGGATAGCGCCACTGCATCGCGATCAGCCATGGCCCGGCGGTCGCGATCAGCACGCCCCAGCCGGGCAGCCAGGCCATCAGCCGCGCGGCCTGCAGGCGCCGTGTGGCCGCGGTCCACGCCAGGAAGACCAAAGCCGGGAGCATCAGGCCGATCAGGCCCTTCGCCAGCACGCCGAGCGCGGCGAAGGCGTAGGCGGCGGCCAAGGCGCCGCGCCATTCACCCTCCTGCTCCCTCGAGAGGGCCGCGTGCGCGGCCAGCAGCACGGTGGCGCTGATGCAGCCGGCGACCAGCATGTCGAGGTTGGCGAACTGCGCCGCTGCGAAGAAGAAGGGCATCGTGACCAGGACGACGGCGGAGAGTCTTGCAACGGTATGACCCGCCCAACGGCGAAGAAACAGGAAGAGGGAGGCCGCCGCCAGCGTGCCGCCCAAGATCGACGGCAGCCGGGCCGCCCATTCGCTCGGCCCCAGCACTGTCATTGCAGCCGCGGCGATCCAGTAGAACAAGGGTGGCTTATGGAAGAAGGGGAGGCCGTCCAGGCGGGGCACCAGCCAGTCGCCCGAACGAAGCATCTCGAACGCGACCCCTGCATAGCGGCCTTCGTCCGGCGTCATCAGTGGTCGGAGCCAGGCGGTCGCCGCCAGCCAGAGGAAGATGGCCGCCACGACGATGAAGGAGCCCCGCGACGCACGGAGGCCGTGCGAAGGTTTCATGGCGCGGGCGCCTGGCCCAGCCCGCGTCCCACGTCCTTCTTGACCACGTAGAGGGGGCGTCCCTTCACTTCCTCGAAGATGCGCGCGACGTACTCGCCCAGGATGCCGGTCGAGATCATCTGCATGCCGATGAGGAACATCAGGCTCACGACGATGGTCGTCCACCCGGAGACGGCGTTTCCCGCGAACAGGTGCTCCACGACGAGATACAAGCCATAGCCGAGGGCCGGCACGGCCAGCATGAGGCCGACCACGCTGATCATCCGCAGCGGCCAGGTGGTGAAGGAGGTCAGGCCGTCGAGTGCATGGGCGAACAGGCGCCATGCGCTGAAGGTGCTGACGCCATGCAGGCGCGGCGCCGGCGTGTACGGCAACGCCACCGCCTTGAATCCGACCCAGGCATAAAGGCCCTTCATGAAGCGACTGCGTTCAGGCAAGCTCAGCAGCGCGTCGACGACCTTGCGGTCCATCAGCCGGAAATCACCGGCATCCTTCGGCAGCGCGTACCGGCCGGAAGTGTTCACGAGCCTGTAGAAGAGGCCCGCGCCGACGCGCTTGAGGGGCGACTCCTCGTCGCGCGCTTCGCGTACCGCATAGACGACCTCGGCGCCCCGTGCCCACTCGGCCACCATTGCCGGGATGAGCGACGGCGAATGCTGCAGGTCGCCGTCGAGCACCAGCACCGCGTCGCCGCGCGCCGCCTCCAGTCCGGCGGTGAGCGCGGCTTCCTTGCCGAAATTGCGCGACAGCGAGATGCACCGGAAGCCCGGCAGTTCGCACCAGACGGCAGCCACCGCCGCGGTTTCGTCGGTGCTTCCGTCGTCGACCACGATGATTTCCCAGTCGAGGTGCGTGTCGAAAAGGATCTCCTCCAATCGGGAGAGCAGTTCGTTGAGGTTTGCGGCCTCGTTGAAGCAGGGGATGACGCAACTGACGCTGCGGTGGGGCGCCGTCAGCTGAACAGGCTGGCAGTCGAGGGTGCTGCCGAGCATTCGCGGCGGGCCGTTCATGCCTGGGCTCCGTGGCGCCCGGGCCGTTCAGAGCATGCGGGAATCTGCGCCCGCGCGGAGGTGCCCGGGCATGGAGTTTGTGGCAGCGGATTCATGACCGGAACGCGTCGGGTTGATCGATGCGTACGGACGACAGTACGAAGAGCGTGGCCTCGCGCTGCGCCGCACGATCCGCATGGGGATGAGCAGCCAGGAATGGCTGCGGCGCCGCAAGCAGCAGCGCGGAAGGAGACCACACCATCCGGTGGGCGGCAATGAGTCGACGAAGGCCTGCGAGCAACATGCCGCGACTCTATGGAGCGCGGATGAAGCCAAGCTGAATCCGCGCTTCAGCTTCGGGGCGGTGTTCTCAGCCACGCGTGGCGTCCGGCATTGCCCGTGCCATCAGCCCGACCGGCGCGAAGTCCTTCAGCGGGTTTTAGTGCAGGGTGGCGAAGAGGCCGGGGTTGATGGTCATGGTGCCGCCGGAGCCGGTCGCGCAGGCGGCCTGAGCCGCCCGACCTCACGGCGGCCTCAGGCCGCCATGAGGCGTGCCTCGGGTACGTCCTCGATGGTGGTGCGGCGCAGTTCACGGCGTTCCGCGATGTCGTAGCGCCGCCCGCGGTGCAGCGTGCAGCGGTTGTCCCACATCACGAGGTCGTTCACCTGCCATTCGTGGCTGTAGACGAACTGCCGCTGCGTCGCGTGCTCCAGCAGATCCGAGAGATAGAGCCGCGCCTCGGCTGTGGGCCAGCCCATGATCTGGCGCGCATGCACGCCCACGAAGAGCACCTTGCGGCCCGAGCCCGGGTGCGTCTCCACCAGCGGCCAGACGGCCGGCGGGATGGCCTTCTTCTGGTCGTCGGTGTAGGCCTCGTCGCCCAGCAGGATGCGGGTGTGCAGGGCGTAATGTTCAGCGCTCAGGCCTTCGATCTCGGCCTTGGTGCGCTCCGGCAGCGTGTCGTAGGCCGCGCGCAGGTCGGTGAACTCCGTCCTGCCGCCCCAGCTCGGCAACACCAGCGCATGCAGCATCGAGTAGGCGGCGCGCGGGTTCTGGAAGGAACTGTCGCTGTGCCACAGCTGGTTGGCGAAATTCGAGAGGTTCTTCGGCGAATCGCGCCGCGCCACCTTGCCCTGCGCGTCGACGTTGGAGATGTCGATGAGCCGCTCGTCCTCCAGCCGCTCCGGCCGGTTGAAGACCTTCTTCAGCCCGAGGTCGAGCGGCCCGAAGGCCTTGGCGAAGTCGATCTGCTGCTGGCCGCCGAGCGCCTGGCCGCGCCAGACCAGCACGGCGTACTGGTTCATCGCGGCGTTGATGGCGCGCACGTCCGGGTCCGAAAGCGGCTGCGTGATGTCGATGCCGCTGGCTTCGGCGACGAAGACGGAATGGAGGGGCTTGAGCTCGAGTGGCATGTTGTTTATTCGGCCTGGATGTTGGCTTCGCGGACCACCACGGCCCAGCGCTTCATTTCGGATCGCACGAAGGCATCGAACTGCTCGGGCTTCGAGGCGACGACTTCCATGCCCTGTTCCTCGATGCGCTTGCGCATCTCGGGGTTGCGCAGCACCTTCTCGGTGTCGGCCTGGATCTTCTGGACGACGGCCCGCGGCGTGGCGTGCGGCGCGACGAAGCCGAGCAGGGCGTTCACGCTGAAGCCCGGCAGGGTCTCGGCGACCGTCGGGTAGTCGAAACCCTCGACACGCTTGTCGCCCAGCGTCGCGATCATCTTCATGCGGCCGGCCTTGACGTAGGGAAGGATCGACAGGAAGGGGTCGACCACGAGGTCGATGCGGCCACCCATCAGCTCGGTATGCGCCGGCGCGCTGCCCTTGAAGGGCGCATGCAGCATGTCGAACTTCGCCTCGCGCTTGAGCAGTTCCGCGCCCAGGTGCGTGGTGCTGCCGGCGCCGGGGGTCCCATAGGTCAGCTTGCCAGGGTTCTTCTTCGCGTAGGCGATGAGTTCCGGCAGCGTGTTGAATGGCGCGTCCGGCCGCGCGACGATCGCGAGTTGCAGGTTGGCGATCTGCGTGATGCCGGAGAGATCCTTGACGGTGTCGTAGGGCAGGCTCTTGCGCAGCGAGGGGTTGACCGCGAAAGAGGAGTTCACCATGCCGAAGGTCAGGCCGTCGGCCGGCGCCTTGGCGACGAAGTCCGCGCCGATGGCCGTGCCGGCGCCGGGCTTGTAGTCGATGATGACCGGTTGGCCCCAGGCCTCCTGCAGCTTCAGCGCGATCAGCCGGCCGACGGTGTCGGTGGGCCCGCCGGGCGCGAAGGGAATGATGATCTTGACCGGGCCCCTGGGGAAATCCTGGGCGGCCGCTTCGAGGGTGGTGCCCAGGCCGGCGGCCAGGAGCCCGCCGGCCATGAGGAGCTGGCGGCGGTTGGGATGTGGGGTTTGTCTCGGCATGATTTTATGGAACAGTGTTTTGAAATAATAAAGGTTCCAGCCTCGACGTCAACCCGACTGAGGGAAAATACGGAACGGTGTTTCAGGAAAACAGAATCGCATGGCTGAGCAGAACAGTGGATCAGGCAAGGAGGAAGTCACGGCGCTCGCCCGGGGTCTGGCGGTGCTGAAGGCGGTCGGGGAGGCGGCGGGCCCGCTGAGCAACCGCGAGTTGGCGGATGTCACCGGCATCCCGAAGCCGACCGTCTCGCGACTCGCGGCCACGCTGGTGGGGAGCGGCTACCTGCGCCAGGCGGCCGACACCGAGCGCTTCAGCCTCGGCCCCGCGCTGCTCGACATGAGCAACCGCTACTTGCGCCACTTCGACCTGCGCGGCGTCGCGCGGCCGCATCTCACGGCATTGGCCGAGTTCGCGGGCGCCAGCGTGCACTTGGGGGTGCGGGATGACCTCGACATGTTGATCATCGATTCCGTGCGCCCGCGCACGGCGCTCATCAGCTCGCGCATTGACGTGGGCTCGCGCATGACCATCGCGACGTCCGCCGCCGGACGGGCCTATCTCGCCGCGCTGCCGCACGACGAACAGGCCGAGTTGCTGGAACGGATCAGGCAGGCGAGCGGCGAGAACTGGGCAACCCTGGAGCCGCGGCTCATGGCCGGGCTGGAGGATCACGCGAAGTTGGGCTACTGCAGCTCGTTCGGCGAATGGCATCCGCACATCCACGCGCTCGGCTTCTCCTTGCGCGGCCCGCGCGGCGAACGCTATGCGGTGAGCTGCGGCGGGCCCGCCTACCTGCTTCCCAGGGATAGCATGGTTGCCCGCATCGCGCCGAAGTTGCTCGAGACGGTGCAGCGCATCAACGCGGAAATCGGTACCGCGCCCACGGACTGAGCGGGCCGTCGCTCAGCCAGCCGCTTCCAGTCCGTTGCGGAAGTGCTGCTGCATGCGCGACATCGCGGCGTCCGCGTCGCGCGCCTGGAGCGCCGCCACGATCGCGCGATGCTCTTTCAGCGACTCGTCGATGCGCCCTGACTTCAACAGCGAGTTGTGCCGGTTGAGCTTCATCACCTTGCGCAGGTCCGCCACCATCTGGTCGCGCCAGCGGTTGTCGGCGATGGCGAGCAGTCGCATGTGGAAGCGTTCGTTGACCGCGAAGAAGTGCTCGCGGTCGACATGGCCGGGCTTCGCCGCGTCTTCGAGCTCCGCGTGAAGGGCTTCGAGCTCGGCCAGGTCCTTCTCCGACGCGCGCCTGGCCACCACGCCGGCCGCGTCGCTTTCCAGCAGGCTCAACAGGTGGTAGACGTCCGCCAAATCCTTTTCTGACACCTCGGTCACGTAGGCGCCGCGCCGCACCTTCATCGTGACCAGCCCCTCCGCCGCCAGCACCTTCAAGGCCTCGCGCAGCGGCGTCCGGCTGATGCCGTATTCTTCCGCCAGCTTCAGCTCATCGATCCAGCTGCCTGGCTCGAGTTCGCGGCTGAAGATGCGCTGGCGCAGCAATTCCGCCACCTCTTCGTAGAGGGCGCGGGGCGTGAGGGTGACGGCGGACATGGCCGCACTTTACCGCAAACCGCTCTTTGAATTAATAATTACAGATGGGTTAGACTCGCCTTGAACTGTCACGTCCCAGCGAACACACTCGCGACACCCGACGATCTTGCAAAGCGGCGCCCATGAGCAAACCCGAACCCACCTTCCCATCCGCCACCCTCGAAGCCTGGGGCAAGGCCGCCGCCAAGTCCGCGCCAGGCGGGGATGTAAAGGCGCTGAACTGGATCACGCCTGACGGCATCGCCGTCAAGCCGCTCTATACCGCGGCGGACCTGCAGGGCCTGAAATACACCGACACGCTGCCAGGCTTCGAGCCCTACCTCCGTGGCCCGCAAGCCACGATGTACGCGGTGCGGCCGTGGACCATCCGCCAGTACGCCGGCTTCTCCACTGCCGAGGAGTCGAATGCGTTCTACCGCAAGGCGCTGGCGGCAGGAGGACAGGGCGTCAGCGTGGCCTTCGACCTCGCGACCCATCGCGGCTACGACTCCGATCATCCGCGCGTGACGGGCGACGTGGGCAAGGCCGGAGTGGCCATCGACTCGGTCGAGGACATGAAGATCCTCTTCGACCAGATCCCGCTGGACAAGGTGAGCGTTTCCATGACGATGAACGGCGCCGTGCTGCCGGTGCTCGCCGGGTACGTGGTCGCCGCCGAAGAGCAGGGCGTGACGCAGGACCAGTTGAGTGGAACGATCCAGAACGACATCCTCAAGGAGTTCATGGTCCGCAACACCTACATCTTCCCGCCCCAGCCCTCGATGCGGATCATCGGCGACATCATCGAGTACACGGCTCAGCACATGCCGAAGTTCAACTCGATCTCGATCAGCGGCTACCACATGCAGGAAGCCGGAGCCAACCAGGCGCTGGAGCTGGCCTTCACGCTGGCCGACGGCAAGGAATACGTCAAGACGGCGCTGGCCAAGGGCCTGGACGTGGACGGCTTCGCCGGCCGACTGAGTTTCTTCTGGGCCATCGGCATGAACTTCTATCTCGAAGTCGCCAAGATGCGCGCGGCGCGCCTGCTGTGGTGGCGGATCATGAAGGAGTTCGAGCCGAAGAACCCGAAGAGCCTGATGCTGCGCACCCACTGCCAGACCTCGGGCTGGTCACTGACCGAGCAGGACCCCTACAACAACGTGGTGCGCACCACCATCGAGGCGATGGCGGCGGTCTTCGGCGGCACCCAGAGCCTGCACACCAACGCGCTCGACGAGGCGATCGCGCTGCCGACAGAGTTCAGCGCGCGCATCGCGCGCAACACGCAGCTCATCATCCAGGAAGAGACACACATCACCAACGTGATCGACCCCTGGGCCGGCAGCTACATGATGGAGAAGCTCACGCAGGACATGGCCGACGCGGCCTGGGCCATCATCGAGGAAGTCGAGGCCATGGGCGGCATGACCAAGGCGGTGGACAGCGGCTGGGCCAAGCTCAAGATCGAGGCTGCCGCGGCCGACAAGCAGGCCCGCATCGATTCCGGCCGCGACGTGATCGTGGGTGTCAACAAGTACAAGCTGAAGACCGAAGACACGCACGACATCCTGCAAATCGACAACGTGAAGGTGCGCGACGGCCAGATCGCGAAGCTCAAGGCCATCCGCGAGAAGCGCGATTCAGCCGCGGTGCAGGCCGCGCTCGATGCGCTCACGGCCGCGGCGGCAAGCGGCGAGGGCAACCTGCTGCAGCTCAGCATCGATGCGGTGCGCCTGCGCGCCACCGTCGGTGAGATCAGCGACGCGCTGGAGAAGGTCTATGGCCGCCACCGCGCCGACACGCAGAAGGTCACGGGCGTCTACGCCGCTGCCTACGACTCTGCCGAGGGCTGGGAAGCTCTGAAGCAAGAGATCGCCGCCTTCGCCGAAGAACAAGGCCGCCGCCCGCGCGTGATGATTTCCAAGCTCGGCCAGGACGGCCACGATCGCGGCGCCAAGGTCGTCGCGACCGCCTTCGCAGACCTCGGCTTCGACGTGGACATGGGCCCGCTCTTCCAGACCCCCGAGGAATGCGCGCGCCAGGCCATCGAGAACGACGTGCACGCCGTCGGCGTGAGCACTCTCGCCGCCGGCCACAAGACGCTGGTGCCCGCCATCATCCAGGAGCTGAAGAAGCAGGGTGCCGACGACATCATCGTCTTCGTGGGCGGCGTGATCCCGAGGCAGGACTATGACTTCCTCTACGAGGCAGGCGTCAAGGGCATCTACGGCCCCGGGACCCCGATCCCCGCCAGTGCCAAGGACGTGCTGGAGCAGATCCGCGCGGCGGTTGCCGCCTGAGCATGCCGGCGGCCCGAACCCCCGTCACGGCCGAAGCGCTGGCGACGTCGGATGGTGCGCAGCAGCGCCGCGCGATCGCCAAGGCGATCACGCTGCTGGAGTCGACGCGCGCCGACCATCGGGCGCAGGCCGATGAGTTGCTTACCGCGCTGCTGTCGCGTACCGGCAAGTCCTTCCGGCTCGGCATCTCGGGCGTTCCCGGCGTCGGCAAGTCGACATTCATCGAGGCGCTGGGCCTCTTCCTGATCGCGCAAGGTCACCGCGTCGCGGTGCTCACCATCGACCCTTCGTCCACCGTCTCGGGCGGCTCCATCCTCGGCGACAAGACGCGCATGGAGAAGCTCTCGGTGCACGAGCGCGCCTACATCCGTCCCAGCCCCTCGTCCGGCACGCTCGGCGGTGTCGCCGAGAAGACGCGCGAGGCCATGCTGGTGTGCGAGTCCGCCGGCTACGACATCGTGATCGTCGAGACCGTCGGCGTCGGCCAGAGCGAGACCGCGGTCGCCGGCATGACCGACATGTTCGTGCTGCTGCAATTGCCCAACGCGGGCGACGACCTGCAGGCGATCAAGAAGGGCGTGATGGAACTGGCCGACCTCGTCGTCATCAACAAGGCGGACCTCGATCGCGATGCGGCGACGCGCGCGCAGGCGCAGATCACCTCCGCGCTGCGCCTGTTCGGCCATCATGGCAACCCGGCGCACGCGCAGGCCATCCAGGCCGCCCATGCCTTGCCTGGCTCGCCGGAAGCCGAGATCCGATTCTGGCAGCCGAAGGTGATCCAGTTGAGCGCGTTGACCGGCAGCGGCATCGACACCTTCTGGGCTGCCGTGCTTCAATTCAAGGCGCTGCAGACCGCCAATGGCAAGCTCGAGGCGCGCCGCGAAAAGCAGGCGCTCGCCTGGATGTGGGAGCGCGTCGATGCCGGGCTCAAGCAGGCATTCCGCCAGCATCCCGATGTGCGCGAGCTGCTGCCTCGAACCATTGCCCAAGTCGCGGCGGGCACGCTGCCCGCATCGACCGCCGCACGCAACCTGCTCGCAGCCCAGGCGGGCGGGGCGCAGATTCACACTTCCGACAGGACGTCATGAAAGAAATCCTCGAACATCTCGAAAAACGCCGCGCCCAGGCCCGGCTCGGCGGCGGCCAGAAGCGTATCGACGCGCAGCATGCCAAGGGCAAGCTGACGGCGCGCGAGCGCATCGAACTGCTGCTGGACGACAACACCTTCGAAGAGTGGGACATGTTCGTCGAGCACCGCTCCAGCGACTTCGGCATGGCCGACAACAAGATCCCGGGCGATGGCGTGGTCACAGGCTACGGGATGATCAACGGCCGGCTGGTCTTCATCTTCAGCCAGGATTTCACCGTCTTCGGCGGCGCGCTCAGCGAGGCACATGCCGAGAAGATCTGCAAGGTGATGGACCAGGCGATGAAGGTGGGAGCGCCGGTCATCGGCCTGAACGATTCGGGTGGCGCCCGCATCCAGGAGGGCGTGGCATCGCTCGGCGGCTATGCCGACGTTTTCCAGCGCAACGTGATGGCTTCGGGCGTGGTGCCGCAGATCAGCATGATCATGGGGCCCTGCGCGGGCGGCGCCGTGTACTCGCCTGCCATGACCGACTTCATCTTCATGGTGCGCGACAGCTCCTACATGTTCGTCACCGGCCCCGAGGTGGTGAAAACGGTGACGCACGAGGACGTGACAGCCGAGGAACTGGGCGGCGCCATCACGCACACCACCAAGAGCGGCGTGGCCGACATGGCCTTCGAGAACGACGTCGAGGCGCTGATGATGCTGCGCCGGCTCTACAACTACCTGCCGCTCAACAACCGCGAGAAGCCGCCGGTGCGCCCGAGCGGCGACCCGGCCGACCGCGCGGACCTGTCGCTGGACACGCTGGTGCCCGACAACCCGAACAAGCCCTACGACATGAAGGAGCTGATCACCAAGGTGGTCGACGATGGCGATTTCTTCGAGCTGCAGCCCGACTACGCGAAGAACATCGTGATCGGCTTCGCGCGCATGGAAGGGCAGAGCATCGGCATCGTCGCCAACCAGCCGCTGGTGCTGGCCGGCTGCCTGGACATCAAGTCCTCCATCAAGGCGGCGCGTTTCGTGCGATTCTGCGACGCCTTCAACATCCCGGTCGTCACCTTCGTGGACGTGCCCGGTTTCATGCCCGGCACCAGCCAGGAGTACGGCGGCATCATCAAGCACGGCGCCAAGCTGCTCTATGCCTACGCGGAGTGCACGGTTCCGAAGATCACGGTCATCACGCGCAAGGCCTATGGTGGCGCGTATGACGTGATGGCGTCCAAGCACCTGCGCGGCGACGTCAACCTCGCGTGGCCGCGCGCAGAGATCGCGGTGATGGGCGCGAAGGGCGCGGTGGAAATCATCTTCCGCGAGGACAAGAACGATCCCGAGAAGCTGGCTGCGCGCGAGGCCGAGTACAAGGCGCGCTTCGCGAACCCCTACGTGGCGAGCACACGCGGCTACATCGACGACGTGATCCTGCCGAGCGAGACGCGCAAGCGCATCTGCCGAAGCCTGGTGATGCTGCGCGACAAGAAGCTGGACAACCCCTGGCGCAAGCACGGGAACATTCCGTTATGAGGCCGCCCCCAGTCTTCGCGCACTTCGTGTCGCTTCGCCTTTTCCCCTGCAGGGGAGAACCCCAACGGACCGGCGGAGCCGGGTCCGCGGTGCTTCTCGAATCGTTATGGATGCACACACAATGTTCAAGAAAATCCTGATTGCCAACCGAGGCGAGATCGCCTGCCGCGTCATCAAGACCGCGAGGAAGATGGGCATCCTCACGGTGGCCGTCTACTCCGACGCCGACAAGGATGCCCGACACGTCGAGTTGGCCGACGAGGCCGTGCACATCGGTGCCTCGCCCAGCCGCGAGAGCTACCTCCAGGCCGACCGCATCATCGCGGCCTGCAAGAAGACCGGCGCCGAGGCCGTGCATCCGGGCTACGGCTTCCTCTCGGAAAACGAGGCCTTCGCGAAGAAGGTCGAGGAAGAGGGCATCGTCTTCATCGGGCCGAAGCACTATTCGATCGCGGCCATGGGCGACAAGATCGCGTCCAAGAAGCTCGCGAACGAGGCGAAGGTCAACACCATCCCGGGGTGGAACGATGCCATCGAGACGGCGGAGCGCGCCGTCGAGATCGCCCGCGGAGTGGGCTACCCGGTGATGATCAAGGCCTCGGCCGGCGGCGGCGGCAAAGGCTTGCGGGTGGCCTACAACGACAAGGACGCCTTCGAGGGCTTCACCTCCTGCCGCAACGAGGCGCGCAACAGCTTCGGCGATGACCGCGTCTTCATCGAGAAGTTCGTCGAGGAGCCGCGCCACATCGAGATCCAGGTGCTGGGCGACGCGCACGGCAACGTGATCTATCTCAACGAGCGCGAATGCTCGATCCAGCGGCGCCACCAGAAGGTGATCGAGGAGGCGCCGTCGCCCTTCATCAGCGATGCGACGCGCAAGGCAATGGGCGAGCAGGCGGTGGCACTCGCCAAGGCGGTGAACTACCAGAGCGCGGGCACGGTGGAGTTTGTCGTTGGCAAGGATCAGAGCTTCTACTTCCTGGAGATGAACACCCGGCTGCAGGTGGAGCATCCGGTGACCGAGGCCATCACCGGGCTGGACCTGGTCGAGCTGATGCTGCGCGTGGCCGCGGGCGAGAAGCTGCCGCTGGCGCAGGAGGACGTGCAGCGCAACGGCTGGGCGATCGAATGCCGCATCAACGCGGAAGACCCCTTCCGCAACTTCCTTCCTTCGACGGGGCGGCTGGTGCGCTTCCAGCCGCCGAAGGAAACCATGTTCGCGTCCGAGCGCGCGGCCTCCGGCGCCTACGGCGGCGTGCGGGTGGACACCGGCGTCTACGACGGCGGCGAGATCCCGATGTTCTACGACTCGATGATCGCCAAGCTGATCGTGCACGGGCGCGATCGGCAGCATGCCATCGCGCTGATGCGCGAGGCGCTCAACGGCTTCGTGATCCGCGGCGTGAGCAGCAACATCCCGTTCCAGGCGGCGCTGCTCGCGCATCCGAAGTTCGTGAGCGGCGATTTCAACACCGGCTTCATCGCCGAGCACTATGGCAAGGGCTTCCACGCGGAGGACGTTCCGCACGACGACCCGGACTTCCTCGTCGCGCTGGCGGCCTACATGCACCGACGCTACCGCGCGCGCGCCTCAGGCATCAGCGGCCAGCTCGACGGGCATGGCGTGAAGGTGGGCGAGCAGTTCGTCGTGGTGGCGCTGGACGCCGCGGGCCAGAACGTGCACACGCCGGTATCTGTCACGGACTTCAAGGGGCAGACCGGCTCCAGCGCCGTGGCGGTGAACGGCAACAGCTACAAGATCGACAGCAGCGCGCCGTTGGGCAGCATCCGGGTGGAGGGCACCGTGAACGGCCGCGCCTTCACGGCACAGGTCGAGCGCGGCGCCGGCAAGAATCCGCTGGCCTTGCGCATCTCGCACAACGGCACGCAGCTGGAGGCGATGGTGCTGTCCCCGCTCGGCGCACGGTTGTCGCAGCTGATGCCCTACAAGGCGCCGCCGGATCTCAGCAAGTTCCTGATGTCGCCGATGCCGGGCCTGCTGGTCGAGGTGTCCGTGCAACCCGGCCAGCATGTGCAGGCGGGCGAGAAACTCGCGGTCATCGAGGCGATGAAAATGGAGAACGTGCTGTTCGCGACGCATGACGGCGTCGTTGGCACCATCTCGGCCGCGAAGGGCGAATCGCTCTCGGTCGACCAGGTCATCATGGAGTTCACGTAATGGGAGCCAACGATTTGAGAGTCATGGAAGAAGGCGGCAAGGCCGTCACATTGCATCGCCCGGCGGCCAAGCCGGCCGCGCCGCGGGGGCCGTGGTCGGTGGAGGCCGTGCAGGCCCTGCTCGACAAGCCGTTCAACGACCTGCTCTTCGAGGCCCAGGCAGTGCATCGCGCGAATTTCCCCGAGGGGGACATCGAGCTGGCGACGCTGCTGTCGGTGAAGACCGGCGGCTGTCCCGAGAACTGCGGCTACTGCCCCCAGGCGGCGGAGTTCGACACTGGCGTGAAGGCGCAGAAGCTGATGGAAGTCGATGAGGTCGTGCGTGCGGCGCAGGCGGCCAAGGATGCGGGCGCCACGCGCTTTTGCATGGGCGCGGCCTGGCGCGCGCCCAAGGATCGCGACGTCGAGAAGGTCGCGGTGCTGGTCGAAGCCGTGAAGGGGCTCGGCCTTCAGACCTGCGCCACGCTGGGCATGCTGGAGCCGCGACACGCGCAGACGCTCAAGGCCGCGGGCCTGGATTACTACAACCACAACCTCGACACCGCGCCGGAGTACTACGGCGACATCGTCGACACGCGCACCTACCAGGACCGGCTCGACACGCTGGCCCACGTGCGCGCCGCCGGCATCAGCGTGTGCTGCGGCGGCATTGTCGGCATGGGCGAGGCACCGGTGCACCGCGCAGGGCTGATCGCGCAACTGGCCAATCTGGACCCGTACCCGGAATCGGTGCCGATCAACAGCCTGGTGCGCGTACCGGGCACGCCGCTGGCGGATTCGCAGCCGATCGACCCTCTCGACTTCGTCCGCATGATCGCCGTGGCGCGCATCACCATGCCCAGTGCGCGCGTGCGCCTGTCGGCAGGCCGCCAGCAGCTCGGCGACGCGGTGCAGGCCCTGTGCTTCCTGGCTGGCGCGAATTCGATCTTCTACGGCGACAAGCTGTTGGTCACCGGCAACCCGGATGTCGAAGCCGATGTGCAGTTGCTGCGCAAGCTCGGCCTCCGGGCGCGTCGCAGCACCGCGCAGGAGGACTGCGCATGAGCCGCCCATTCAAGGTGCTCGGCGTCCAGCAGATCGCCATTGGCGGGCCGGACAAGATGCGGCTGCGCAAGCTATGGGTGGAGATGCTGGGCCTCGAGGTGACTGGTACGTTCCGCAGCGAGCGCGAGAACGTGGACGAGGATATCTGCGCCATCGGCGGTGGCTCCTTCAAGGTCGAGGTGGACCTGATGCAGCCGCTGGACCCGGAGAAGAAGCCGGCGGTGCACGCAACGCCGCTCAATCACGTCGGATTGTGGATCGACGATCTGCCGCGCGCGGTCGAGTGGCTGACGGCGCAGGGCGTGCGCTTCGCGCCGGGCGGCATCCGCAAGGGCGCGGCGGGCTTCGACATCTGTTTCCTGCATCCCAAGGGGAACGACGAATTCCCGATCGCGGGCGAGGGCGTGCTGATCGAGATGGTTCAGGCGCCGCCCGAGGTCATCAAGGCTTTCTCGGCCCTGGCGGCGTCGTAGGGCGGCTCAGGCGCCGGGACGGCGCCAGAAGGCGAGGGTGGCGGCCAGCAGCCACATGCCGGCCGCGCAGCCGCGGTTGACGGCGCGCAGGCTGCGCACCGAAAGCCAGCGCACGGCCTGCGTGCCGGCCGCGGCGTAGGCGAGCATCACGCAGGTGTCCAGCCCGACGAAGACCGTGCCCAGCAGCGCGTACTGCGGTCCCTGCGGATGAGACACATCGACGAACTGGGGCAGGAAGGCCGCGAAGAACAGCAAGGTCTTCGGGTTGGACAATGCCACCGTCAAGCTGCGCGTGAACGCGACGCGCCCGCGCCGCGGTTCGGCCGGCGACGCGGCGAGCGCGGCCCGAATGTCGAGCGGCTGCGTGCGCCAGAGCTTGAGACCGAGCCAGGCCAGGTAGACGACGCCTGCCACGCGGATGGCGTTGAAGAGCCATTCCGACGCTGCGAGCAGCGAGCCCAGACCCAGCGCGACGGTGCAGATCAGCACGCCCGCCCCCAGCGACGCGCCGACGATTCCCCAGATGGCTGCACGCATTCCCCCGGCGATGCCATTCGAGAGGGCGAGCAGCATGGTCGGGCCGGGGGTGATGGCCAGCGCCAGCGAGGCAGCAACATAGAGGAGGAGCGTGTCGAGGTTCATGGCTTCTTTCCTTCTGCCCGCGACGCGGCGGCGCGCGCGCGCGCAAGGGCGGCCTCGATGATGGCGCGTTTGCGGTCCGGAGCGGCCGCCGGTGGGTCGGCCCGCACATCTGGCGCCGCGGCCTGGAGATTGCCCTGCTGTTCACGGCGCTTGGCGCGTGCCTCGTACCTGTTGCGCGCGTGGTCGGCTTGCGCCTGCGACCAGGCATCCCAGCCGCTGAGTCCGGGCGTCACAGTCTCCAGCGAGATGCAATCGACGGGACAGACCGGGATACACAATTCGCAGCCGGTGCAATGCGCCTCGATCACCGTGTGCATGCGCTTGTGGATGCCGACGATGGCGTCCGTCGGGCAAGCATCGAGGCACAACGTGCAGCCAATGCACCAGGCCTCGTCGATCACCGCCAGTGCGCGCGGCCCCTCTGCGCCGAACTGCCGATCGATTGGCTGCACGGGCTTGCCGGTGAGCCGAGCCAAGCGCGCCACGCCTTCCCTGCCGCCGGGTGGGCACTGATCGATACCGGCCTCGCCGGCTGCGATGGCCTGCGCGTAGCCCGCGCAGTCGGCATAGCTGCAGCGCGTGCACTGCGTCTGCGGCAGCGCGTCGAGAATGCGTGCGGCCAGGGTGTCCACGGCCTTCTGCCGCCGAAGATCAGCGCGCGGCCGGGCGCGCGCGGCGCGCGGGCACCGCCTTGCGCGCGGTCGTGGCGCGCTTGCGGGCCGCCGGGACGGGCACCTTCCGGCTCCGGTCTTCCGCGCCCAGCACGGCAGCTTGCGTCGCACGCTTCTGCGGCTTGTCGTGTGCGGTGATGAAGGCCTTGACCTGTGGATAGACCAGGTCGCGCCAGCGGCGGCCGCTGAAGATGCCGTAGTGGCCGGCGCCCTTGACCTCGTAATGCTGCTGGTCGGCGGACGATACGCCCGTGCACAGTTCGTGTGCTGCACGGGTCTGGCCGGCGCCGGAGATGTCGTCGAGCTCGCCTTCGATGGTGAGCACGCCGGTTGCGCGGATGTCCTGCGGACGCACGAGTTCGCGCGTGCCTTCGGGGTTCTTCACTTCCCAGGTGCCGTTCACCAGGTCGAAGTCCTGGAAGACCGTGCGGATGGTGTCGAGGTAGTAGTCCGCGTCCATGTCGAGCACGGCGTTGTATTCGTCGTAGAACTTGCGGTGGGCCTCGGCGCTCGCGTCGTCGCCCTTGATGAGGTCCTTGAAGTAGTCATAGTGGCTGCTGGCGTGCCGGTCGGGATTCATTGCCACGAAGCCGGTGTGCTGCAGGAAGCCCGGATACACGCGACGACCGACGCCGGGGAAGTTCTCCGGTACGCGGTAGATCACGTTGTTCTCGAACCACTCGTAGCTCTTGTTCATCGCCAGGTTGTTGACGGCGGTCGGCGACTTGCGTGCGTCGATGGGGCCGCCCATCATCGTCAGCGACAGCGGAATCTGCTCGCCGCGGCTGGCCATGAGCGAGACGGCGGCCAGCACCGGCACCGTCGGCTGGCATACGCTGATGACGTGGCAATTGCCGTATTCAGCCTGCAGGTAGCGGATGAACTCCTGCACGTAGTTGATGTAGTCGTCGAGATGGAACTCGCCCGCCGACAGTGGCACCAGCCGCGCATTGACCCAGTCGGTGATGTAGACCTTGTGATCCTGCAACATGGTGCGTACGGTATCCCGCAGCAGGGTCGCGTAGTGGCCCGAGAGCGGCGCCACGATGAGCACCACGGGCTGACTCTTCAGCGTCTTGAGGATGTGCGGCTCGTCGGTGAAACGCTTGAAGCGGCGCAGCTGGCAGAAGGGCTTCTCGATCTCGACGCTCTCCTGGATCACCACGTCGTCGCCTGCGACCTTGACCGTCTTGATGCCGAACTCGGGCTTCTCGTAGTCCTTGCCGAGGCGGTAGAGCAGGTCGTATCCGGCGGCGAGGCGCTGTGCCATCGGAACCTGTCCGAGGACGGCTCCCTGGCCATAGAGCTTGGAGGCGGCCTGGGCGAAGTCGGCAAACGGCTCCATCAAGGAACGTTGCGCTTCGTAGAGTTGGTAGAGCATCGAGGGGGCCAGATAGTTGTGCAATGCAATATATCAGCAGCTCTTGACGCGAAGTAGAGGCGCGGCACCAGTCCCTGCGGGCGACCGTGACATCCGCACGCAGCCGGCAAAAGGTCACCAAGACGGGCTAGAAGCGGCGCGGGCCGGCCGCGCCGCTTTCCCGGTTCAGATCACCTTGGCGATGCTCTGGCAGACGTAGTCGATGTTCTTGCTGTTGAGCGCGGCGACGCACATGCGGCCGGTGTCGGTTCCGTAGACGCCGAACTCGTTGCGCAGGCGCACCATCTGGTCCTTGGTGAGGCCGGAATAGCTGAACATGCCGATCTGCGTGGTGATGAAGCTCATGTCCTGTTTCACGCCCGCGGCCTTGAGGCCGTCGACCAGTTTCTGGCGCATGGCCTTGATGCGCACGCGCATCTCGCCCAGTTCCTTCTCCCACAGCGCGCGCAGTTCGGGGTTGCCGAGCACGGCCGCGACCACCGCGCCGCCGTGCGTGGGCGGGTTGCTGTAGTTGGTGCGGATCATGATCTTGAGCTGGCTCAGCACGCGGGCGGCTTCGTCCTTGCTCTCGCACAGCACGGACAGGGCGCCGACGCGCTCGCCGTAGAGGCTGAAGCTCTTGGAGAAAGAGGTGGAGACGAAGAAGGTCAGGCCCGCGTCGACGAACTTGCCGATGGCGGCGCCGTCTTCCTTCAGCCCGTAGCCGAAGCCCTGGTAGGCCATGTCGAGGAAGGCGACGAGGTTCTTCGCCTTGACGGCGGCGACCACCTGGTCCCACTGCGCGGGAGTGATGTCGTAGCCGGTCGGGTTGTGGCAGCAGGCGTGCAGCACGAAGATGGTGCCGGCAGGCGCGGCGTTGAGCGCGGCCAGCATGCCTTCGAAGTTGATGCCGCGCCTGGCCGCGTCGTAGTACGGGTAGGTCTCGACCACGAAGCCGGCTTCGGTGAAGAGCGCGCGATGGTTTTCCCAGCTCGGGTCGCTGATCATCACCTTGGCCTTGGGACTCAGACGCTTGAGGAAGTCCGCGCCGACCTTCAGGCCCCCGGTGCCGCCCAGGCCCTGGATGGTGGCGACGCGGCCGGACTTCACAGGCTCGCTTTCGGCGCCGAACACGAGGCTCTTGACCGCGTTGTCATAGGCCGCGATGCCGTCGATCGGCAGGTAGCCGCGGGCGGCGGGCGTTTTCATCATGTCCTGCTCGGCCTTCTGCACGCACTCCAGCAGCGGCAGCTTGCCGTTGTCGTCGTAATACACGCCGACGCCGAGGTTGACCTTGTTGGGATTGCTGTCGGCGGCGTACTGCTCGTTGAGACCCAGGATCGGGTCGCGCGGCGCCATTTCGACGGCGGTGAACATTGACATGGAAAGTCCTTTGGGATGATCGGTTCGCGAGAACGCCGGACCTGCGTTAGGCTGTCCGGTTCCCTTGAATTTTACCGGCCGCGCCACCAACTCCCCGAGTCCACGCCATGCCAGAAATCACCGAAGCCCTTCCCAAGCCGCAACACGCCGAGCCCGTCGGCCCTGCCAAGGAGGGCGAATTCATCACCTTCCCGGGCTCGCCCTTCGAGCTTTTTCAGCCCTATCCGCCCGCCGGCGACCAGCCGGCGGCCATCGAGGCGCTGGTGGAGGGCGTGCGGGATGGCGAGGTTTTCCAGACCCTGCTGGGCGTCACAGGCTCCGGCAAGACTTTCACGATGGCGAACGTGATCGCGCGCATGGGCCGCCCGGCCATCGTCTTCGCGCCCAACAAGACGCTGGCGGCGCAGCTCTACAGCGAATTCCGCGAATTCTTCCCGAAGAACGCGGTCGAATACTTCGTCAGCTACTACGACTACTACCAGCCCGAGGCCTACGTGCCGCAGCGCGACCTGTTCATCGAGAAGGACAGCTCGATCAACGAGCACATCGAGCAGATGCGCCTGTCCGCCACCAAGAGCGTGCTGGAGCGGCGCGATACGGTGATCGTTGCCACGGTCAGCGCCATCTACGGCATCGGCACGCCAGAGGACTACACGCAGATGCGTTTCATCATGCGGGTGGGTGACAAGATCGGCCAGCGCGACGTGATCGGCCGGCTGATCCGCATGCAGTACACCCGCAACGAGCAGGACTTCTCACGCGGCAGCTTTCGCGTGCGGGGCGACACGATCGATGTCTTTCCGGCCGAGCACAGCGAGCTGGCGATCCGCATCGAGCTCTTCGACGACGAGATCGAGACGCTGCAGCTCTTCGACCCGCTCACGGGGCGCATCCGGCAGAAGATCCCGCGCTTCACGGTGTACCCGTCGAGCCACTACGTCACGCCCCGTGACAAGGTGCTGAGCGCGGTCGAGACCATCAAGCTGGAACTCGACGAGCGCCTGAAGTTCTTCGTGGCGGAGGGCAAGCTGGTGGAGGCGCAGCGCATCGAGCAGCGCACCCGCTTCGACCTGGAGATGCTGGCCGAGATCGGCCACTGCAAGGGCATCGAGAACTACACGCGGCACCTCTCGGGCGCCGCGCCCGGCGAGCCACCGGCGACGCTGACGGACTACCTGCCGAAGGATGCGCTGATGTTCCTCGACGAGAGCCACCAGATGATCGGGCAGCTCGGCGGCATGTACAACGGTGACCGCGCGCGCAAGACCACGTTGGTGGAGTACGGCTTCCGTCTGCCGTCGGCGCTGGACAACCGGCCGCTGAAGTTCGACGAGTTCGAGAAGCGGATGCGGCAGTGCATCTTTGTCTCGGCCACGCCCGCCCAGTACGAGAAGGACCATGCCGGCAACGTGGTCGAGCAGTTGGTGCGCCCGACCGGGCTGATCGATCCCGAGGTGGAAGTGCGGCCCGCCACCCACCAGGTGGACGACGTGCTGCAGGAGATCCGCCTGCGCGTCGACAAGAACGAGCGTGTGCTGATCACCACCTTGACCAAGCGAATGGCCGAGCAACTCACCGACTACCTGGGCGACAACGGCGTGAAGGTGCGCTACCTGCACAGCGACGTCGATACCGTGGAGCGGGTGGAGATCCTGCGCGACCTGCGCCTCGGGACCTTCGACGTGCTCGTCGGCATCAACCTGCTGCGCGAGGGCCTGGACATCCCGGAGGTCTCGCTGGTGGCGATCCTCGACGCCGACAAGGAAGGCTTCCTGCGCGCCGAGCGCTCGCTGATCCAGACCATCGGCCGGGCGGCGCGCAACCTGAACGGCAAGGCGATCCTCTACGCCGACCGCATGACCGACTCGATGAAGAAGGCCATCGACGAGACCGAGCGCCGGCGCGCGCGCCAGGTCGCGCACAACGAGGCCCATGGCATCACGCCTCGCAGCATCGTGAAGCAGGTGCGGGACCTGATCGACGGCGTCTACAGCGAGAAGAGCGGCAAGGAGGCCGCCAAGCGGGAACTGGAGCGGGCCAAGGTCGAAGACATGTCCGAGAAAGACATCGCCCGCGAGATCAAGCGGCTCGAGAAACTCATGCTCGAACATGCACGGAACCTCGAGTTCGAAAAGGCGGCCCGGGTGCGCGACCAGCTGTCGGAACTGCGCGAACAGGCCTTCGGCGCGGCCGGGCGCGACAACATCGCCATCCCGCCGGCTGGTTCCTGAGCGGCGTCGGCGGCACGCAATCGGGTTTACCCGAGCGAACCTGAGGGCTTTCTGTTAAACTTGAGCGAAATACTCAACAACACAGAAACTTCGCGATGAAGAGCCGACTCCTACCAGCAGGTTCACCAGTGGAACAGGGGTCGGGCAGGGCGGAGACGAAGTCACCGCGGCCGCCGGCCACGGTGTCATTTCAACGGTAAGCACACAAGGAGCTTGCGATGCGTCTCACTACCAAAGGCCGCTTTGCGGTTACAGCCATGATCGACCTGGCCTTGCGCCAGAACACCGGTCCGGTCACGCTGGCAGCAATCAGCCAGCGGCAGCAGATCTCGCTGTCCTATCTCGAACAACTTTTTGGCAAGCTGCGTCGCCACGAGCTGGTCGAATCCACGCGGGGCCCCGGTGGCGGCTACTCGCTCGGCCGCAAGGCTGCGGAAATCACTGTCGCCGACATCATCGTGTCGGTCGACGAGCCGATCGACGCGACCCAGTGCGGGGGCAAGGAAAACTGCCTGGGCGAAGCTGGCCGCTGCATGACGCACGAGCTCTGGGCGTCGCTCAACCAGCGCATGGTCGAGTTTCTCGACTCCGTCACGCTTCAGAAGCTCGTCGACGATCAGCTCGCCAAGGGCGTGCAGATCGAGAACAAGCCTGCGGTGAAGCGCGCCATTTCGGCCCAGCCGGTGGTGAAGCCGATCCGGGTCAACGCGCCCAATTCGGTGTTCGCCCTCGGCAACGCCTTCGCCAAGTCCTGACCGGGTGGGCGCCTCCGGGCGCCGCCCCTCTCGTTTGACGCTGTTTCGCCAAAAGATAAACCCCACGAACGAAGTCTGAGCCAGCCATGGACGTCACCCCTCATTTCCCGATCTACCTCGACTACGGCGCGACGACGCCGGTCGATCCCCGCGTCGTCGACGCGATGATTCCCTGGTTGCGCGAGCACTTCGGCAACCCGGCGTCACGCAGCCATGCCTGGGGTTGGGAAGCCGAGGAAGCGGTCGAGAAGGCGCGTGGCGAAGTGGCGGAACTGATCGGCGCCGATCCGCGCGAGATCGTCTGGACCTCCGGCGCCACCGAGTCGAACAACCTCGCGCTGAAGGGCGCGGCGCATTTCTACAAGGGCAAGGGCAAGCACCTCATCACGGTCAAGACCGAGCACAAGGCCGTGCTGGACACCATGCGCGAACTCGAGCGCCAGGGTTTCGAGGTGACCTACCTCGATGTGCAGGAAAACGGCTTGCTCGACCTGGAAGCCTTCAAGGCCGCGATCCGGCCCGACACCATTCTCGCGAGCGTGATGTTCGTGAACAACGAGATTGGCGTCATCCAGGACGTGGTGGCCCTGGGCAACCTGTGCCGCGAGAAGGGCGTGATCTTTCACGTCGACGCGGCGCAGGCCACGGGCAAGGTCGAGATCGACATCAAGAAGCTGCCGATCGACCTCATGAGCCTGGCTTCGCACAAGACGTACGGCCCCAAGGGCATCGGTGCCCTCTACGTACGCCGCAAGCCGCGCGTGCGGCTGGAGGCCCAGATGCACGGAGGCGGCCACGAACGCGGCATGCGCTCGGGCACGCTGCCCACCCACCAGATCGTGGGCATGGGCGAGGCCTTCCGCATCGCCCGGCTGGAGATGAAGGACGACATCGCCAAGGCCAGCGCCCTGCAGCAGCGTCTGCTGAACGGCCTGAAGGACGTGGAGCAGGTCTTCATCAACGGCGACCTGGAGCACCGCGTTCCGCACAACCTGAACATCAGCTTCAACTACGTGGAGGGCGAGTCGCTGATCATGGGCATCAAGGGGCTGGCGGTGTCCAGCGGCTCGGCCTGCACATCCGCCAGCCTGGAGCCCAGCTACGTGCTGCGCGCCCTTGGCCGCAGCGACGAACTCGCGCACAGCAGCCTTCGAATGACCATCGGCCGTTTCACGACCGAGGAAGAAATCGACTACGCGATCTCGACCATCAAGCACAACGTCGCCAAGCTCCGCGAGCTGAGCCCGTTGTGGGAGATGTTCAAGGAAGGCATCGACATCAGCACGATCCAATGGTCGGCGCACTAAAGATTCAGATCGAAGAGGTACCCCATGGCTTATTCATCCAAGGTCATTGACCACTATGAGAATCCCCGAAACGTCGGCTCCTTCGAGAAGGGCGACGACTCCGTAGGCACCGGCATGGTCGGCGCACCGGCGTGTGGCGACGTCATGAAGCTGCAGATCAAGGTCAACCCGGAAACCGGCGTGATCGAGGACGCGCGCTTCAAGACCTACGGCTGCGGCTCGGCGATCGCCTCGTCCTCGCTCGTGACCGAATGGGTCAAGGGCAAGACGCTCGACGAAGCGGCTGCGCTGAAGAACGCGCAGATCGCCGAAGAACTGGCATTGCCGCCGGTCAAGATCCATTGCTCGATCCTGGCCGAGGATGCGATCAAGGCCGCCGTCAGCGACTACAAGGCCAAGCACGGCGCAACCGCCACCGCGACGGAAGCCGCTCACTGACATGGCCGTGACCCTGACAGAAGCGGCCGCGCGCCACGTCACGCGCTACCTCGGCAAGCGAGGCAAGGGCGTGGGCGTGCGGCTGGGCGTCAAGACCACGGGCTGCTCGGGCCTGGCCTACAAGCTCGAGTACGTGGACGAACTGGCGCCGGAAGACGTGGTGTTCGAGGACCATGGCGTGAAGGTGCTGGTCGACCCCAAGAGTCTTGCGTACCTGGACGGAACCCAGCTCGACTTCGTTCGGGAAGGGCTCAACGAAGGCTTCAAGTTCAACAATCCGCAAGAACGCGACCGCTGTGGATGCGGCGAGAGCTTCCGCATCTGATCGCGCCGGCCTAGCGCCACCAGCCGCCACCATGTCATGTGCTGGCGGCTTTTTATCGCCATGAACCTGAACGACACCGACTTCGAACTCTTCGCCGTCCCGGCGACCTTCGCGCAGGACCGCGCCGCGCTGGATGCGCGCTGGAAGGAACTCCAGCGCGAGGCCCACCCGGACCGTTTCGCAGCCCAGGGCGCCGCCGCGCAGCGCGTGGCCATGCAATGGTCGGTGCGCATCAACGAGGCCTATCAGCGCCTGAAGGACCCGGTCCGGCGCGCGACCTACCTGTGCGAGCTCAACGGTGCGCCCATCGATGCCGAGCACAACACCTCGATGCCGCCCGAGTTCCTGATGCAGCAGATGGAGTGGCGCGAGGAGCTCGACGACGCACGCGACGCCTCCGCCGTCGAGAAGCTGCGGGCCGAAGTCGAGGCCGGCCGTGCGCGCGCGCTCTCGTCGCTCGACTGGCTCATCGACGAGAAAGGCGACTACGCTGGCGCGGCCCGCCAGGTCAGAGCCCTCATGTTCATTGAGCGCTTTGCCGACGACGTCGAAGCCAAGTCCGATCAGTGGGGACAATAGGGCCATGGCACTGCTCCAGATTTCAGAACCCGGCCAGGCGCCGGACCCGCACCAGCGCCGCATTGCCGTGGGCATCGACCTCGGCACAACCCATTCGCTGGTGGCGGCCGTGCGCAGCGGCGTGGCCGAGTGCCTGCCCGACGACCAGGGCCGCGTGGTGCTGCCTTCGGTCGTGCGCTACCTCGACAAGGACCGTCGCCAGATCGGCTTCGACGCGCTGGCCGCGCGCGCCACGGACCCGGCCAACGTGATCACCTCCGTCAAGCGCCTCATGGGTCGCGGCGTGCAGGACATTGCCAACCGCGACGCCATGTCCTACCGGCTGGCGGGCGATGCCGGAATGGTCAAGGTGCAGACCGTGGCGGGCGAGAAGTCGCCGGTCGAGGTGAGCGCGGAGATCCTCGCGACCCTGCGCTTCCGCGCCGAGGACACCTTCGACGACGAGCTCTATGGGGCGGTCATCACGGTGCCCGCCTATTTCGACGAAGGCCAGCGCCAGGCGACCAAGGACGCCGCGCAGCTGGCCGGCATCAACGTGCTGCGTCTCATCAGCGAGCCGACGGCCGCGGCCATAGCCTATGGCCTGGACAACGCGAGCGAAGGCGTCTACGCGGTGTACGACCTCGGCGGTGGCACCTTCGACATCTCGATCCTGCGGCTGACGCAAGGCGTTTTCGAGGTGATCGCCACCGGCGGCGACTCCGCGCTGGGCGGTGATGACTACGATCATGCGCTTGTCGATCTGGTGATGCGCCAATGCGGCCTCGAAGCGCGCAGCGACATCGACAAGGCGGCGCTGCTGGTCGCCGCGCGCGCCACGAAGGAGGCGTTGAGCGATGCGACGTCCGCCACCTTCGAGGCGGAACTGGGGGGCAAGGCCGTGCGCTGCGAGGTCGAGCGCTCTCAGTTCGATGAAGCCACCGCCGCGCTGACCGCGCGGACCATCGCCGCCGTGCGCAAGGCGCTGCGCGACGCGAGGCTGCAGTCCGCGGAGCTTCAGGGCATCGTGCTCGTGGGCGGCGCGACGCGCATGCCGCAGATCCGCGAAGCCGTCGCCGGGTTCTTCGGCCGCGAGGCGCTGACCAACCTGAACCCCGACGAGGTCGTCGCCCTCGGCGCGGCGATCCAGGCCAACCAGCTCGCCGGCAACGGCGGCTCCGGTGACCTGCTGCTGCTGGACGTGATCCCGCTGTCCCTTGGCCTGGAGACCATGGGCGGGCTCGTCGAGCGCATCGTGCCGCGCAACCAGACCATCCCGACCGCGATGGCGCAGGACTTCACCACTTACCAGGACGGCCAGACGGCGCTCGCGCTGCACGTCGTGCAAGGCGAGCGCGACCTCGTCGCCGATTGCCGCAGCCTCGCGCGCTTCGAGCTGCGCGGCATCCCGCCCATGGCCGCCGGCGCCGCGCGCATCCGCGTCACCTTCACCGTGGATGCCGATGGCCTGCTGAGCGTGAGCGCCAGGGAGCAGGGCAGCGGCGTCGAGGCCAGCGTCACGGTCAAGCCTTCCTACGGCCTGTCCGACGACCAGATCGCGAGCATGTTGCAGGAGAGCTTCTCCACTGCCCAGCAGGACATGCAGGCACGCGCCGTGGTCGAGGCCCGCGTGGATGCCGACCGCATGCTGCTCGCGACGCAGAGCGCCCTCGATGCCGATGGCGACCTGCTCACCGACGGGGAGCGCGGCGACATCGACGTGCTGATGGCGCGGCTTCGCGATGCGCGCTCGTCCGACGATGCGGCTGTCATCGAAGCCATGACCAAGGCGCTGGCGGAAGGCACCGAGGCCTTCGCGGCCCAGCGCATGAATGCAGGCATCGCGCGCGCCCTTTCCGGACGCCAGATCGAATCCCTCTAGAAACCCGATGCCCACGATCAAGATCCTTCCTCATCCCGAGTACTGCCCGCAGGGCGCCGAGATCAGCGCGCCCGCCGGCACCTCGATCTGCGAGGCCATGCTCGACAACCATATCAACATCGAGCATGCGTGCGAAATGAGCTGCGCCTGCACCACCTGCCACGTCATCGTGCGCAAGGGGCTCGAATCACTCAACGAGGCGGAAGAAGGCGAGGAAGACCTGCTCGACCGCGCCTGGGGCCTGGAGCCGCAGTCCCGTCTGAGCTGCCAGGCGATCCTGGCGCAGGCCGACGTGACGGTGGAGATCCCGAAGTACTCGATCAACCACGCCAAAGAGAACCACTGATGTCCAGACTGATCGTCCTCGACACCGAAACCACCGGCCTCTCCGCGGAGAACGGCGACCGTGTCATCGAGCTGGGATGCGTCGAACTCGTCAATCGCAAGCTCACCGGCAACGACCTGCACATCTACTTCAACCCGGAGCGTGAGAGCCACGAGGACGCGCTGAAGGTGCACGGCCTCACGACCGACTTCCTGCGCGACAAGCCCAAGTTCGCGACGCTCGCGAGCGACATCGTCGAGTACCTGCGCGATGCGGAACTGATCATCCACAACGCGGCCTTCGACGTCGGCTTCCTCAACAAGGAGTTCGAGCTGGCCGGGCTTCAGCCGCTGCGCAGCTACGTGGCGGAAGTGACCGACACGCTCGCGATGGCGAAGCTGGTCTACCCCGGCAAGCGCAATTCGCTCGACGCGCTGTGCGACCGCTTCGGCGTCGACCGCTCCAACCGCACCTTCCACGGCGCCAAGCTGGACGCGCAACTGCTGGCGGACGTCTACATCAACCTCACGCGCGGCCAGGATGCGTTGCTGATCGACGTGTCGTCGAACGAGCCCGCGCTGGGCGCGGTGGTGGCCATCGACCTGCGAAGCTTCGAGCTGCCAGTGCTGATGGCGGCCGAGCACGAGCTGGCCGAGCACGCGCTGCTGTTGGGCCAACTCGACAAGGAGAGCAAGGGCCGCACGCTTTTTCGCAAGATCGAGCCAAACGCTGTGGCATAATCGCAGGCTTCGCGCAGCAGCGCGGGAATCCATCAGGTGCAGGGCCTTCAGGCTCGGCGCCACGGGCGGTTAGCTCAGGGGTAGAGCACAGCATTCACACTGCTGGGGTCGGAGGTTCGAAGCCTCCACCGCCCACCAATTTCCATTCCTCATCTGTCTTCCCGGCGCCCTTGTGGGTTGTCGCCGACGCAAGCCGCGGCCGCGCGCTGGTAGCGCATGCGCCCGAAGTCTTGTAGAACAGCCTGGAAGGAGAAATTACATGGCCACCAGTCCTGATCTTCCAACGCCCATCACGAGCGATCCCCCGGACGTGCCCGAGCTTCCGGTGGAACCCGACAAGGGCCCCGCATCACCGCCCGAGAATCCCGCGGACCCCGACAGCTCGGTCCCCTCGCCGCCGAAGTGAACCAGTCCCTCGAAGACGAGGTTGAAGCCCGCTAAGCTCGCGGGATGGATGAATTCGATTGCGCCGTCATCGGCGCCGGCGTCGTGGGCTTGGCGGTCGCGCGCGCACTTGCGCTCCACGGCCGCGAAGTGATCGTGCTGGAGTCAGAGGGCGGCATCGGCACCGGCACCAGCTCCCGCAACAGCGAGGTGATCCACGCCGGCATTTACTACCCCAAGGATTCCCTCAAGGCCCGGCTTTGCGTCGAGGGCAAGCAACTGCTCTATGCCTATGCCGCCGAACGCGGCGTGCCGCACCGGCGCTGCGGCAAGCTGATCGTCGCCACCTCGCAAGCTCAGGTGGCCCAACTGGATGCGATCAACGCCAAGGCAAAAGCCAACGGCGTCGACGACATGGTCTTGCTCACGCGCGGGCAGGCCCGCGCGATGGAGCCTCAGTTGGAATGCCTGGCGGCACTGCACTCGCCGAGCACGGGCATCGTCGACAGCCATGCGCTGATGCTCAGCCTGCAGGGGGATCTCGAGAACGCCGGCGGCGTCGTCGCGCTCAAGTCCGGCATCGCACGCGCGGAATGCACGGCGGAGGGCATCGTGCTGACCGGCTTGGACGGTACCGCCCTGCGCTGCAGGAGCGTCGCCAACGCCGCCGGCATCGCCGCGCCGGACCTCGCCCGCCGGTTCGAGGGCGTTCCCGCCGCCGCAATTCCCAAAGCCCACTACGCCAAGGGCAACTACTTCACGCTGGCTGGCCGCGCACCCTTCAGCCGCTTGATCTACCCCGTGCCGGAGGCGGCGGGCCTCGGCGTGCACCTCACGCTGGACCTGGGCGGCCAGGCCAAGTTCGGGCCGGACGTGGAGTGGGTCGCATCGCCGGACGACCTGGTCGTCGACCCGGCGCGTGGCGATGGCTTCTATGCCGAGGTGCGCAAGTACTGGCCCGCCCTCCAGGACGGTGCGCTGGTCCCGGGCTATGCCGGCATCCGTCCCAAGATCTCCGGGCCCGGCGAGCCCGCCGCCGATTTCGTGATCCAGGGGCCGGCCGACCACGGCGTGCCCGGCCTTGTCAATCTCTTCGGCATCGAGTCGCCTGGCCTCACCAGCAGCCTCGCAATTGCGAGCCGAGTGGCCGATCTTCTGGCCCAGGCCCTGTGAGGCCATGTACCATGATTGCTACGCCGCCCGATGGCGTGGAATCACCGGCACGGTGCCGGTGTGAATGCGGAGAACATTTCCAATGACTGCATCTACGAATCTTGAAGAGGCTGCCAAGGCCGTCGCCGAAGACATCGCGAGCGACGTGCGCGGCGTGCTTGCCAGCAAGGACCTCGACTCGGTTCCCCATATCAAGGCCCTGCGTCAGCGCATCGACAGCAAGCTGGCCATCGCGCGCGAACTCGCGGCCGAGAAGAGCCGGATCGCCGCCAAGAAGGCGCGTGAAGCCGCGAACACGGCCAATGCCTATGCGCATGACGAGCCGTGGCAGATCGCCGGCGCCGCGCTGGCGGTGGGCGTGCTGGTGGGCCTGTTGCTTGGTCGCCGCTAAGCCCGAAGACGTTCCAGCGGCGGCGAGGGAGAAGAGCGAATGAAGCTCTTGATGTCCCTGCTCGGGCTGGATGCGCGCCTGAGGCACCTGAAGATCCTGGCCAGGGAGGGTGCGCTCGCAGCCGAAGACCGCGTGCTTCTGCTGCGCCTGGCGTGGGAGGAGGAGAAGCAGCGGCTGCAGCTGATGCTCGTCCTCGTGATCGCGGTGATGGGCCTCACGACGGTCGCCGCGGCCCTGCTGTCGGTGGCGGTCGTCGTTCATTTCTGGGATACGCCGCACCGCATCGCGGCGGCCTGGTCCGTGGCGGCGGTCTGGACCGCGCTCTGGATCGCAGCCGTGGTCGCGCTGCTCTCGACGCTTCGCAAGACGTCGAGCGCTTTCGAGCCCACGCGCCGCGAGTTCGAGCGCGACTGGGACTGGGCCCGCGCCCAGTTCGGCGTCGGAGGCAAGGGCGAGGCGCCCGATGCGCCGAGGCGGCCGGTCACGCGCGAGGAAGTGCTCGGCCGCATCGAGCGGCAGCGCATGCGCATCGCGACGCTCCAGGCGGCGCAGGCGGAGCCCGAGCGGCGCGAGTCCGCCAGCGAGCCGCCGCCAGCCGACGCATCCGTCACGGCGGCTGCGATGCGCGTCGTGCGCGAGCATCCCATCGCCACCGGTGTCGCGGCGGCCGCGGCCGTCGCCGTGCTGGGCCCGCGCCGCCTGCTGCGCTGGGCCGTGGTGGTGGTCCCCGTCCTCTGGCGGATGCGCTGAGGCGCCGTCTTCAGGCCCGGTGTTCGCGCAGGGCCTGCGCGGCCTGGCGGACCAGCGCCGGGCCGCGATAGATCATCCCGGTGTAGATCTGCACCACGTCGGCACCCGCCGCGATCTTGGCCTGTGCGTCCGCACCGCTCAGCACGCCGCCAACGCCGACGATCGGAAAGTTCGCGCCCAGCGCGGTGCGCAACTGCCCGATCACCCGGTTGCTGGCTTCGCGCACCGGCGCGCCGGAGAGGCCACCGGTTTCCTCCGCATGCGGCAGACCCGCCACCGCCTCGCGCGACAGCGTGGTGTTGGTCGCGACCACGCCGTCCATCCCGTGTCGCAACAGCGCCGCCGCGATCACGCCGAGCTGCGCCTCGTCCAGGTCCGGCGCGATCTTGACGAACAGCGGCACCCGCTTGCCGTGCCGTTCGGCCAGCGCCGCGCGCTTGTCGGCGAGGGCACCCAGCAGGGCGTCGAGCGCCTCGTCGCTCTGCAGCGAGCGGAGGTTGGCGGTGTTGGGGCTCGAAATGTTGATGGTCACGTAGTCGGCATGCGGGTACACGCCGTCCAGGCAGACCAGGTAGTCGTCCACCGCGCGTTCGATCGGCGTGGCGGCGTTCTTGCCGATGTTGAGCCCCAGCAGCATGGGCTTTCTCGACGTGTTCTTGCGGAAGCGCGCCCGCTGCACGTTGGCCAGGAAGGCGTCCAGCCCCTCGTTGTTGAAGCCCAGCCGGTTGATCAACGCGTCGCGCTGCGGCAACCGGAAGATCCGCGGTCGTGCATTGCCCGGCTGCGGCTTCGGCGTGACGGTGCCGACCTCGACGAAGCCGAAGCCCATCGCGGCGAAGGCGTCGATGCAGCGCGCATTCTTGTCCAGCCCGGCCGCCAAGCCGACCCGATTGGGGAAATCCAGGCCCGCCAGCTTGAGCGGATCTTCCACGCGCGGCGCCGCGTAGGCGCAGGCGAAGGGGGTGTTCTGGGTGCGCGCCAGTGCGTCGAGAGTGAGCTCGTGCGCATGCTCGGGGTCGATGCCAAAAAGAAAGGGACGGGCAAGACCGTAAAACGAGGAGGGCAGCGGCAGGGGCATTGGATAATTCCGGACTTCGAACAGCCAAGGATTCTCCGCGATGACTTCCCCCGTTCCCGCTCCAGCCCTGACCCAGGATGAAATGAAGGCGCAGGTCGGCCGCGCCGCGCTGGCTTACGTGGTGAAGGGCGAGATCGTCGGCGTCGGCACCGGCTCCACGGTCAACAAGTTCATCGACGCGCTGGCGACGATCAAGGGAAGCATCCGCGGGGCGGTGTCCAGTTCCGTCGCCTCCACCGAGCGGCTGCTGGCCCTGGGCATTCCGGTGTTCGACAGCAACGATGTCGAGGAACTGGGGGTGTATATCGACGGCGCCGACGAGATCGACGGCCGTGGCTACATGCTCAAGGGCGGCGGCGCGGCGCTGACGCGCGAGAAGATCGTCGCGGCGCAATCCCGCAGCTTCGTCTGCATCGCGGATGCCTCCAAGCGGGTGAACACGCTCGGCGCCTTCCCGCTGCCGGTCGAGGTCATCCCGATGGCCACGCGGCGCATCATCCGCCAGTTCGCGCGGCTGGGCGGCGTGGCCACGGTCCGCGAGAAGGACGGCGCACCGCTGGTCACCGACAACGGGCAGCACATCATCGATGTGAAGGGCCTGCGCATCACCGATCCGCTCGACTTCGAATCCGAGGTCAGCCAGTGGCCCGGCGTGATCACCGTGGGCGTGTTCGCCCATCAGCGGGCAGATGTGTGCCTGTTGGGAACACCCACCGGCGTCGAGACGCTGCGCTTCGACTGAGTCCGGTGCAGACTCAGAACTTGATGCCGGCCGGGTTGGCCGGCGTCGGCTCGCTCGATGGGGCCGGCAGTGGCAGCGAATTCGCAGGCGCCGTGGCAGCGGGCGCGGGTTGCGCCGCCGGCTGCAAGGCCACGAGCGGCTGCGCCGGCGGGTTGCGATAGCCGGCGGGCAACTGTGCGCTCTTCGGGTAGCCCGCAGCATCCAGGTACTGCGACCATTCCGAATCCGAGAATCCCTTCAATTGCTGAGAGCCGATGGCCAGCAGCGGCAGCGAGTTCTGGTTGCTCAGGCGCTGCAGGGCGTCGATGTCCGCGTTGCTCTTGACGGTCCGTTCCTCGAAAGGCACGCCACGCGTCGTCAGCAGCGAACGCCCGCTGTTGCAGGGGCCGCATTCGTCGCCCGTGTAGAGCGTGACGGGGTAGCGCTGCGCTACCTGGCGCAGTTCGTAGGGCAGGCCCGCGTCGGCACCGCCCGCGGAAGGCCCGCCGCGCGGCGCGGCCACCGGCGCGTTGGCGGCAGGGGGCTGGTCGGAGAAGGTGACCTTGCCGTTCTTGTCGACGTTGCGGTAGACGGCCTGCGCGGAGGCGGCGCCGGCGAGCATCAGCAGGGCAAGGCCGCTAAGGGCGGTGTTCAGCTTCATCGATGAGACTCCATGATCGGATGTCCGGAGTATCTCAGGACGCGGCACCCCTGCCGCGTCCGACCCGCGTTCAGGCCGGCTGCGGCTCCGCCATGCCCTGGTGCCGCAGCAGCGCATCGAGCTGGGGCTCGCGGCCCCGGAAGGCCTTGAAGGAGTCCATCGCGCTGCGGCTGCCACCCGCCTCCAGGATGGCCTGGCGGTACTTGCGGCCGGTCTCGATGCTCGGCTCGCCGTTGGCGCCCGCGGTCTCCTCGAAGGCCGCATAGGCGTCGGCGCTCAGCACCTCGGCCCACTTGTAGCTGTAGTAGCCGGCCGCGTAGCCGCCCGAGAAGATGTGGCTGAAGGTATTCGGCGTGCGGCTGAAGGGCGGAGAAGGCATGACCGCGATCTCCTCGCGCACTTTGCCCAGGAGAGCCATCACGTCGCCCGGCTGGGCGGTGGCAGCGTCGTACTCGGTGTGCAGCAGCATGTCGAAGAGCGAGAACTCGATCTGGCGCAGCGTCTGCAGGCCGCTCTGGAAGTTCTTGGCTGCCGTCATCTTGTCGAACAAGGCGCGCGGCAGCGGCTCGCCGGTGTCCACGTGCGAGGTCATGTGGCGCAGGACATCCCATTCCCAGCAGAAGTTCTCCATGAACTGGCTCGGCAGTTCCACCGCGTCCCATTCGACGCCGCTGATGCCGGAGACATCGCGCTCGTTGATCTGGGTCAGCATGTGGTGCAGGCCGTGGCCGAACTCGTGGAAGAGCGTGGTCACGTCGTCGTGCGTGAGCAGCGGCGGCTTGCCGTCGACGCCATCGGCGAAGTTGCAGACGAGTTGCGCGACCGGGGTCTGCAGCGTGCCGTTGTCAGGGCGCAGCCAGCGGGCGCGCACGTCGTCCATCCAGGCCCCGCCACGCTTCGCCGCGCGGGCGGAAGGGTCGAGGTAGAACTGGCCGACCTTCTGGCCGGCGCGCTCGATGCGGTAGAACTCCACGCTCGGGTGCCACACCGGCGCGGTGTCGCGGCGGATGGAGACTTCGAACAGCGTCTCGACGATCTTGAACAGGCCCGCCATGACCTTCGGCGCGGTGAAGTACTGCTTGACCTCCTGCTCGCTGAAGGCGTAGCGCGCTTCCTTGAGCTTCTCGCCGATGTAGCTCCAGTCCCAGGGCTGCGGGTCAAGGATGCCGAGTTGCTCCGACGCGAAGGCGCGCAGGTCGGCGAGGTCGCGCTCGCCGTAGGGCTTGGCCTTGGTGCCCAGGTCGCGCAGGAACTTGACGACCTGGCCGGCGGATTCCGCCATCTTCGGCACGATCGACAGCTCGCCGAAATTGGGATACCCCAGCAACTTCGCTTCTTCCTGACGCAGCGCGAGAATCTCGCGGATCAGTCCGGTGTTGTCGAAGGCCGGGTCGCCGAACTCGCTGGCGCGCGTGACGTAGGCGCGGTAGAGCGTCTCGCGCAATGCGCTGCTCTTCGCGAACTGCATCACTGGCAGGTAGGACGGCATCTTCAACGTGAGCTTGTAGCCTTCCTTGCCGTCCGCCTCGGCCGCGCTGCGCGCCGCGCTGATGACGTCCTCGGGCAGGCCTTCCAGCTCGCCGAGCTGTGCGTAGTGCGCGAAGGCATCGGTCGCGTCGAGCGCGTTCTCGCTGAACTTCTGGCTTAGTTCGGCCTGGCGCTCCTGGATCTCCGCGAAGCGCTTCTTCGCCTCGCCCTGAAGTTCCGCGCCGCCGAGCACGAAGTTGCGCACCGCGTTGCGGTGCGCCTGGCGCTGCTCCGGGTTCAGCTTCGCCGCGTCGATGGCCTTGTACTTCGCGTACAGCCGCTCGTCGGAGCCCAGGCGCGTCCAGAACGCCGTGACGCGGGGCATCGCCTCGTTGTAGGCGGCGCGCAGTTCCGGGGTGTCGGCGACCGCGTTGAGGTGACCGATCGCGCCCCATGCGCGGCTGAAGCGCTCCGAGGCAACATCCAGCACCTTCGCGATGGCGGTCCAGTCGGCCGGGAAATCCGGCGCTGTCACCGTCTGCAGTGCCGTCTCGGCCTCGGCCAGCAGGGTGTCGACGGCGGGCGCCACATGCTCGGGCTTGATCTGGTCGAACAGCGGGAGGTCGTTGAAGTCGAGGAGCGGATTGGTCATGGTCTTGTTCAGATGGCGGACGGAGTGCGCGAGTTCAAGTGGCGGTGGCCCTTTCGGCCGCCTCGAGGGTGTTGACCAGCAACATGGTGATCGTCATCGGGCCGACGCCGCCGGGCACGGGGGTGATCCAGCCGGCGACCTCGCGGACGCCCGCGAAATCGACGTCGCCGCAGAGCTTGCCTTCGTCGTTGCGGTTCATGCCCACGTCGATGACGACCGCGCCGGGCTTGACCATGCCGGCCGTGAGTACATTGCGCTTGCCGACCGCGGCGACGACCACGTCGGCCTGGCGGGTGAAGGCGCCGAGGTCGGGCGTGGCGCTGTGGCAGATGGTGACGGTCGCGTTCTTCGCCAGCAGCATCAGCGCCATCGGCTTGCCCACGATGTTGCTGCGGCCGATGACGACGGCATGCTTGCCGCGCAGCTCGTAGCCAATGGATTCGAGCATCTTCATGCAGCCATAGGGCGTGCAGGGCCAGAAGCCGGGCGAGCCGGTCATCAGCGCGCCGGCGCTGGCCACGTGGAAGCCGTCGACGTCCTTGGCGGGCGCGATCGCCTCGATGACTTTCTGCGCGTCTATGTGCGGCGGCAGCGGCAACTGCACCAGGATGCCATGGATGGCCGGATCCTTGTTGAGCGCATCGACGCGGGCGAGCAGGGCGGACTCGCTGAGCTCGGCGGGGTGCTTTTCCAGCAACGAGTGCAGGCCGTTGTCCTCGCAGGCCTTGACCTTGTTGCGCACATAGACCTGGCTGGCCGGGTTTTCGCCGACCAGCACCACGGCCAGGCCTGGAACCACGCCCCGCGCCCTGAGCGCCGCCGCGCGGACCGCCACATCGGCACGCAGCGTCTTGGAGAGCGCGTTCCCATCGATCAGTTGAGCTGTCATCGTTTTCGATTTTCCAAGTAAAAACGCCCGCTTGCGCAGGCGTGAAGGCTGAATGTCGCTATGACGGGGATAGGCGCTAGGCCTTGGCCGGCTGCTGCCCGAGCGCGATCTTGAGCAGGTCGGCCACCGTGTTGGCGTTGAGCTTTTCCATGATGTTGGCGCGATGCGCCTCCACCGTCTTGATGCTGATGCCGAGATCGTCGGCGATCTGCTTGTTGAGGCGGCCGGCGACGATGCGTTCGAGCACTTGCGCCTCGCGGCCGGTGAGCTTGGACAGCAGCGCGTCGCGGCTGGCGGATTGCTGGTGCTGCGCGAAGGCGCCGCGCGCATGTTCGAGCATGCGTTCGACCAGCGCGACCAGGGCTTCGTCGTTGAATGGCTTCTGGATGAAGTCCATCGCGCCCTTCTTCATGCTGTCCACCGCCATCGGCACGTCGCCGTGGCCGGTGATGACCACGATCGGCAGCGGCGAGCGGCGCTCGATCAGCCGGTCCTGCAACTCGATGCCGGACATGCCGCCCATGCGGATGTCGACGATCAGGCAGGCGACTTCGCGCGGGTCGTAGCGGGAGAGAAAGGACTCGGCGGAATCGAAGCAGCGGACCCGGTAGTCCTTGCCTTCGAGCAGCCATTGCAACGAATCGCGGACGGCCTCGTCATCGTCGACGACATAGACCGTGCCCTTCTTGGGAATCAAACTCATGCGGGTACCTTCGCCTCGTTGCTTGCTACGGAATCGATAGCGTCCAACACCGGAATCCAGAAGGAAAAACGGCATCCGACCACGTCCGGGCCATTGTAGATGTTCTCCGCCTGCATCCTGCCCCTGTGCGACTCCACGATGGTGCGGCACAGGTTGAGCCCGATGCCCATGCCCTCCGGCTTGGTGGAGAAGAAGGCTTCGTAGAGCCGGTCCATCACTTCGGGCGCGAGGCCCATGCCCGTGTCCTGCACCGAAAACTCGACCGCGTTCTGCCCGTCGATCACCTTCGGCAGCACGCGCAGCTCGACACTGCGTCGCGCCAGCGGCCGGTTGGCGAGGTCGATGGATTCGGCCGCGTTCTTCAGCAGGTTGACCATCACCTGCTCGATCAGGATCGGATCGACCCGCACCACCGGCAGCCGCGCCGCCACGTAGTGGTTGAGGCGCACATTGCGGCGCCGCAGCTCGATGCCCGCGAGCTCGACCGCCTCGCTCACCATCGTCGCGACCTCGGAGGGCGTGCGATTGGGCTCGCTGCGCTTCACGAAGGAGCGGATGCGCTGGATGATCTGGCCCGCGCGCTGCGCCTGCTTGGCGGTCTTGTCCAGCGCGGCGAGGAGCGCGTCGGAGTCGATCTGCTGGCCGCGGATGCGCGACATCATCCCGTTGCAGTAGTTGGTGATGGCGGTCAACGGCTGGTTGAGCTCGTGCGCGACGCTGGAGGCCATCTCGCCCATGGTGATGAGCCGGCTCGCGGCCTGTGCGCGGTCGGCCTGCGCGGCGGAGAGGTCTTCCGCGTCGCGCCGCGGCGTGATGTCGGTCGCGATGACAAGTTGGGCGAGGCGGCCGTCGACCCATGTCAGGTAGCGCGAACGCACCTCGAGCCACTTTCCCAGTTCCGGCACGAAGATCTCGTTGTTGGCCGGCTGCGCCGCGGTCAACTGGTCGATCGGCAAGCCCGCGAAGGGGTCGACGTCGTCCAGCGCCTCGTCGCGCGCATGCGAGGCCGGCACGCCGGCCTGCGCCACCATGCCGAGATGGCCGACGGTATTGGACCCGAACCAGAGGCGGTACAGCTTGTTGGCGAAGAGCAGTTCCTCGCTGCCGAGCGGCGCCACCGACACCGATGCATCCAGCGCTTCCAGCACCGTGGTGAAGCGTTCGTAGGACGCTGAAAGTTGTTCGCGGATGCGCGTCGGCTCGGTGATGTCCGTCATCGAGGTCATCCATCCGGTCTGGTGGCCCCGTGCGTCGATCAATGGCGAGACATAGAGGCGGGCGTTGAACACGCTGCCGTTCTTGCGCTTCACTCGCACCTGGAAGCCGCCGGGCAGGGCGCGGCCGTGCAACTCTTCCTCCAGCCGCTCGTTCATGATTTCGCGGTCGGATTCGAGCCAGTACGGGAAGGGCGGCGTCTGGCCGACCAACTCTTCCTCGTCCCAGCCCGTCATCGCGCAGAAGGCGGCGTTGACGTAGGTGATGCGGCCTTCGAGGTCCAGCACGCGCATGCCGGTGAGCATGGAATTCTCCATCGCGCGGCGGAAGTTCGTCTCCGCGACCAGTGCCTGCTGCGCCTGCAGCCGGCGGCGCGTATGGCGCCAGGTGCCGATCAGCATCCAACTCGTCAGCACGCTGAGCGCGCCCACCAGCCAGAAGAGCCCGTTGCCGACCACGCCCTGGGAGGTGCGGTAGGCCTGGGCGCGCAGGATCAGCGCATTGCCGACAGGCGACACCGGCACTTCGTACTCGTTGGTGCGCGCCATCCACGGCAGCAGCCGGGTGCCTGTCTCGCGCGGGCTGGCGACGGTGTTGCCGGCGATCAGCCCGCCCTTGGCATCGAGCAGCGACACCGCGTAGCGCGCCGAGACTTCGGCAGGCATGCCGTAGCGCAGGAGGCCGTCGACCGAGAATTCGCCCAGCACCATGCCCGCGAAAAGGCCCTGGTCGAAGAAAGGAACGTGCAGTTGCAGCATCGCCGGCGGGTCGCCGCCGGCCAAGGGCTGCGAGAAGACCGGCTGGCGCAGCTCGCGCGCGAGCGCGTAGTTGCTCTCGATGTCGCCGGGCCGCAGGACTTCGCCCACCGCGTGCTGCTGCGCCGGATGGACGCTGGGCGCCGCGTAGCCGGCCTTGAATCGACGGCGGTCGTCGATCCAGCTGATGGCCTGGAGTTCGGGGAACTGGCTGACCAGCGACTCCGCCCGGCTCGTGAACTCGGTCGCGTCGATCTCGCGATTGGAGGCATCGCGCGCCAGGCGCATGAGCTGTTCCTGCCGCTCCAGCAGGCGCAGACGAACGCGCTGCTGGCCGTATTCCACGTCGCGCTTCACCGACTCCTGCACGCGCTCCATCTCTTCCGCGCGCAGATACCAGAAGGCCGACACGATGGCCGCCAGGAACAACAACACCGCCGCCAACGGCGCGAGCATCGCGACCGCGTCCTGCAGCACCGGTGTCTGCCGGCGCCACCAGCGGCGCCACCAGGACAGCGGCGACGCGTTGACGGCGCTGCGCGCCACCGCGATCGGGGAGGAGAAGGGCATTGGACGAGTTTAGGTGAAGGTCTTCTCTTCGACGCTGCGCCGCGCGATCCTCGGTAGTGATTTCATATTAAGAAAACGTTGAGCGCCATTTGAAATCGCCTTATTTCTGTGCGAAACTCCCGCGCGTTGCCAAGACGGCACTAAATTACAGCCACACCGCCTCAAAAAGGAGACAAGCATGTCGGCAAATCCCGAGAACCTGTTCGGCTCGGCTGCGAACGACCAGGACGCACTGGAAACCCGCGAGTGGATGGATGCCTTGTCGGCCGTCATTCAGAGCGAAGGCCCGGATCGCGCGCACTTCCTGCTGGAGCAATTGCTCGAGCACGCGCGCCAGAACAGCATCGACAAGCCCTTCTCGGCCAACACGGCCTATGTGAACACCATCGAGACGGACCAGGAAGAGCGCTGCCCCGGCAACCTCGAGATCGAGGAGCGCCTGCGAGCCTACATGCGCTGGAACGCGATGGCCATGGTCGTCAAGGCCAACCGCCACCATCCCGCCGAAGGCGGCGACCTCGGCGGCCACATCGGTTCCTTCGCCTCGCTGGCCAACATGTTCGGCGCCGGCTTCAACCACTTCTGGCATGCGGAGAGCGAGAGCCACGGCGGCGACTGCCTCTATATCCAGGGCCACGTGTCGCCCGGCATCTATGCCCGTGCTTACCTCGAAGGCCGCCTGACGGAAGAGCAGCTCCTCAACTTCCGCCAGGAAGTCGACGGCAAGGGCCTCTCCAGCTATCCGCATCCGAAGCTGATGCCCGAGTTCTGGCAGTTCCCCACGGTGTCGATGGGCCTGGGGCCGCTGATGGCCATCTACCAGGCACGCTTCCTCAAGTACCTGCACGCGCGCGGCATCGCCAACACCGAAAACCGCAAGGTCTGGGTCTTCTGCGGCGACGGCGAGATGGACGAGGTCGAGTCGCTCGGCGCCATCGGCCTGGCGGCACGCGAGAACCTGGACAACCTGATCTTCGTCATCAACTGCAACCTGCAGCGCCTGGACGGGCCGGTGCGCGGCAACGGCAAGATCATCCAGGAGCTGGAGTCGGAATTCCGCGGCGCCGGCTGGAACGTCATCAAGCTGATCTGGGGCAGCAACTGGGATCCGCTGCTCGCGCGCGACAAGGAAGGTGCGCTGCGCAAGATCATGATGGACACCAACGACGGCGACTACCAGGCCTTCAAGGCCAACGACGGCGCGTACGTCCGCAAGAACTTCTTCGGCCGCGATCCGCGCACGCTGGAGATGGTCGCGAAGATGAGCGACGACGACATCTGGAACCTGCGCCGCGGCGGCCACGATTCGCAGAAGGTCTATGCGGCCTTCGACGCGGCCGTGAAGCACAAGGGCCAGCCCACCGTGCTGCTGGTGAAGACCGTCAAGGGCTTCGGCATGGGCAAGATCGGCGAGGGCAAGAACAACGTCCACCAGACCAAGAAGCTCAGCGACGAGGACATCAAGGCCTTCCGCGACCGCTTCAACATCCCGGTTCCCGACAGCCAGATCGCGGAGCTTCCTTTCTACAAGCCGGCCGACGACACGCCGGAGATGAAATACCTGCACGAGCGCCGCAAGGCCCTGGGCGGCTACCTGCCGCACCGCCGCACCAAGGCCGACGAGAGCTTCACCGTGCCCGCGCTGGAGACCTTCAAGGCCGTGCTCGAGCCCACCGCCGAAGGCCGCGAGATCTCGACCACGCAGGCCTACGTGCGCTTCCTCACGCAGTTGCTGCGCGACCAGGCGCTCGGCCCGCGCATCGTGCCGATCCTCGTCGACGAGGCGCGCACCTTCGGCATGGAAGGCCTCTTCCGCCAGGTCGGCATCTACAACCCCGCGGGGCAGCAGTACACGCCGGTCGACAAGGACCAGGTCATGTACTACAAGGAAGACAAGTCCGGCCAGATTCTGCAGGAAGGCATCAACGAGGCGGGCGGCATGTCGAGCTGGATCGCGGCGGCCACGTCGTACAGCACCAACAACCGGATCATGGTGCCCTTCTACGTCTATTACTCGATGTTCGGCTTCCAGCGCATCGGCGACCTGGCCTGGGCGGCGGGCGACATGCAGGCGCGCGGCTTCCTGCTGGGCGGCACGTCGGGACGCACGACGCTGAACGGCGAAGGCCTGCAGCACGAGGACGGCCACAGCCACATCCTGGCCAACACCATTCCCAACTGCGTGAGCTACGACCCGACCTTCTCGCACGAGGTGGGCGTGATCCTGCACCACGGCCTGAAGCGCATGGTCGAGAAGCAGGACAACGTCTATTACTACCTGACGCTGCTCAACGAGAACTACCCGATGCCCGGCCTGCAGCCGGGCACAGAGGAACAGATCATCAAGGGCATGTACCTGTGCAAGCAGGGCCCGGCGCTCAAGGCGAAATCGCCGACCGTGCAGTTGCTCGGCAGCGGCACCATCCTGCGCGAGAGCATCGCCGCGCAGGAACTGCTGGAGAACGATTGGGGCGTGAGCGCCTCCGTCTGGAGCTGCCCCAGCTTCAACGAGCTGACCCGCGACGGCCAGGAAGCCGACCGCTGGAACCTGCTGCACCCGACAGAGGAGGCGCGCGTGCCCTTCGTCGCGAAGCAGCTCTCGGCCAGCACCGGCCCGGTCGTGGCGTCCACCGACTACATGAAGGCCTACGCCGAGCAGATCCGCCCCTTCATCCCGAAGGGACGTACCTATCGCGTGCTGGGCACCGACGGCTTCGGCCGCAGCGACTTCCGCAGCAAGCTGCGCGAGCACTTCGAGGTGAACCGCCATTTCATCGTGATAGCCGCGCTCAAGGCGCTCGCGGACGACGGCACCGTGCCGGTCCAGAAGGTGGCAGACGCGATCAAGAAGTACGGCATCAACGCCGACAAGATCAACCCGCTCTACGCATAAAACAATCAACTGCGCCTCTTGGGCGGGAGAGACGATATGGCAACAGTGGAAGTCAAGGTGCCGGACATCGGCGATTTCGATGAAGTCGCGGTGATCGAGGTGCTGGTGAAGGCAGGCGACACGGTCAAGGCCGAGCAGTCGCTGATCACGGTGGAGTCGGACAAGGCCTCGATGGAGATTCCGTCGAGCCAGGCCGGCGTGGTGAAGGAACTCAAGGTCGAGGTCGGCAGCAAGGTCAAGGAAGGCTCGGTCGTGCTGGTGCTGGAAAGCGAAGGCGGCGCGGCCGCGGCGCCGGCGGCGGCGGCGGCACCCGCTGCGGCAGCACCCGCGCCGGCAGCGGCTGCGTCCGCGCCGGCGCCCGCCGCCACCGCGTCCGCTGCGCCGGCCGGCCCTGTGGAAGTCAAGGTGCCTGACATCGGCGACTTCAAGGATGTCGCGGTGATCGAGATCCTGGTCAAGCCGGGCGACAGCATCAAGCAGGAGCAATCGCTGATCACGGTCGAGTCCGACAAGGCATCGATGGAGATTCCGTCTTCCGCGGCCGGCGTGCTGAAGGAGATCAAGGTCAAGGTAGGCGACACGGTCAACATCGGTGACTTGATCGCCGTGCTCGAAGGCGCCGCCGCAGGCGCGACAGCACCGGCACCGGCGCCTGCTGCCCAGGCCGCTGCCGCTCCTGCGCGGGCGGCCGCGTCGGCGCCTGCGCCCCAGCCCACCGGCGATGCGGGCGCGAGCCAGGCACCTGCTCCGGCCCCGCACGACACGACCACGCCGCCCAGCGGCAAGTTGCCCCACGCGTCGCCCTCCGTGCGCAAGTTCGCCCGCGAACTCGGCGTGCCGCTCGACGAGGTCAAGGGCAGCGGCCCCAAGGGCCGCATCACGCAGGAAGATATCCAGAACTTCACCAAGGCGGTGATGAGCGGCACGGCCAGCACGAAGGCGGCCGGTGCCAAGGCGCCCGCCGGTGGCGGCGAGGCGCTCGGCCTGCTGCCCTGGCCCAAGGTCGACTTCACGAAGTTCGGCACGGTCGAGCGCAAGGACCTGTCGCGCATCAAGAAGATCAGCGGCGCCAACCTGCATCGCAACTGGGTGATGATCCCGCACGTCACCAACAACGACGAGGCCGACATCACTGAGCTGGAAGCCTTCCGCGTGGCGACCAACAAGGAGAACGAGAAGTCCGGCATCAAGGTCACGATGCTCGCCTTTGTCATCAAGGCGGTGGTCTCGGCGCTGAAGAAATTCCCGGAGTTCAACACCAGCCTGGACGGCGACCAGCTCGTCTACAAGCAGTACTTCCACATCGGCTTCGCGGCCGACACGCCCAACGGCCTCATGGTGCCGGTGCTGAAGGATGCCGATAAGAAGGGCATCCTCCAGATCAGCCAGGAGATGGGCGAACTCGCGAAGAAGGCACGGGACGGCAAGCTGGGCGCGGCCGACATGAGCGGCGGCTGCTTCTCGATCAGCTCGCTCGGCGGCATCGGCGGCACGCATTTCACGCCCATCATCAACGCGCCCGAGGTTGCGATCCTCGGCTTGTCCAAGAGTGCGATGAAGCCGGCGTGGGACGGCAAGCAGTTCGTGCCGCGTCTCACGTTGCCGCTGTCGCTGTCATACGACCACCGTGTGATCGACGGCGCCGCCGCGGCGCGCTTCAACGCCTATCTCGGGCAGGTTCTCGCAGACTTCCGCCGCGTCCTGCTATGACAACGGTCGTGGCCGTCCGAAAAGGCGGCCAGGTGGTGATGGCCGCGGATTCGCTCGTGACCTTCGGCGACACGCGGCTGTCGAACCGGGCCGAGGCGAACCGGAAGCTGTTCATGGTCAACGACGCCGGGGGCCAGAGCATCTTCGCCGTGGCTGGCGCGGCCGCGCACTTCCTGGTGTTACAGCATGCGCTGGCGGCGCAGCCGGTGGAGGCGCTGCGCTTCGGGAGCAAGGACGAGATCTTCCGCACCTTCACGCTGCTGCATCCGGTGCTGAAGGACTCGTTCTTCCTGCAGAGCAAGGAGGACGAGCATGAACCCTACGAGTCGAGCCAGTTCACGATGCTGCTGGCGAATGCGAGCGGCATCTACGGCATCTACAGCTACCGCGAGGTCTTCGAGTTCAAGCAGTTCTGGAGCATCGGCTCCGGCCGCAGCTTTGCGCTCGGCGCCATGCACGCGGTGTACGACAAGGCGCGCAGCGCACGCGACGTGGCCGAGGCCGGCGTGGCCGCGGCCTGCGAATTCGACCGCAACTCGGCCGGACCGGTCGACGTTCTCACACTCAAACTGAAGGTGTCCAAATGAGCGAACTACAAGTCAAGGTGCCGGACATCGGCGATTTCGATGAAGTCGCGGTGATCGAGGTGCTGGTGAAGGCTGGCGACACGGTGAAGGCGGAGCAGTCGCTGATCACGGTCGAATCGGACAAGGCCTCCATGGAGATACCTTCCTCGCATGCCGGCGTGGTCAAGTCGGTCGCCGTGAAGGTGGGGGACAAGGTGAAAGAGGGCTCGGTCGTGCTCACGCTGGATGCCGCCGACGCTGGAGCCGCGGCGCCCGCGCCGTCAGCCCCCGCGCCAGCGGTGGCCCCCGCCGCCTCGGCGCCCGCTCCCAGCCCCGTCCGGGCCGCACCTGCCGAAGCTCCCGCGCGCGCACCGGCTCCCGCATCCACCTACAGCGGCACGGTCGACATCGAGTGCGACCTTCTCGTGCTGGGCGCCGGGCCCGGCGGCTACTCCGCCGCCTTCCGCGCCGCCGACCTCGGCCTGAACGTCGTGCTCGTCGAGCGCTACGCCACGCTCGGCGGGGTCTGCCTGAACGTCGGATGCATTCCTTCCAAGGCGTTGCTTCACGTCGCGGCCGTCATGGACGAGGTCAAGCACTTCGCGGATCTCGGCGTGAGCTTCGGAGAGCCCGTGGTCGACCGCGCGAAGCTGCTGGCCCGCAAGAACAAGGTCGTCGGCAAGCTCACCGGCGGCTTGACCGCCATGGCGAAGATGCGCAAGGTGACGACCGTGCGTGGCGTCGGCGAGTTCGTCGACCCTTACCACGTGAAGGTGCAAGAGACGACCGGCGAGGGCCGCGCCACCACCGACAAGGCGCGCACCGTCAAGTTCCGCCACTGCGTCATCGCCGCCGGTTCGCAGGCCGTGCACCTGCCCTTCATGCCGAAGGATCCGCGCGTGGTCGACTCCACCGGCGCGCTGGAACTCGGCGTCGACCCCAAGCGCATGCTGATCCTGGGCGGCGGCATCATCGGCCTTGAAATGGGCTCGGTGTACTCCACGCTCGGCGCGCGCCTCGACGTGGTCGAGATGCTCGACGGGCTGATGCAGGGTGCGGACCGCGACCTGGTCAAGGTCTGGCAGAAGCTCAACGCACCGCGCTTCGACAACATCATGCTGAAGACCAGGACCGTCGGCGCCGAAGCGACGAAAGACGGTATCCGCGTGAGCTTCGAAGGCGAGCAGGCGCCGAAGGAGCCGCAGGTCTACGACCTCGTGCTGCAGGCGGTGGGCCGCAGTCCCAACGGCAAGAAGATCGGCGCCGAGAAGGCGGGCGTCAACGTCAGCGACCGGGGCTTCATCGCGGTCGACGTGCAGATGCGCACCAACGTGCCGCACATCTTCGCGGTCGGCGACATCGTGGGCCAGCCGATGCTGGAGCACAAGGCGGTGCACGAGGCGCACGTGGCGGCCGAAGTCATCGCCGGTGAGCAGAAGGGCGACAAGGAACTCGCGAGCGCGGCCTTCAACGCGCGCGTGATCCCGAGCGTGGCCTACACCGATCCGGAAGTGGCCTGGGTCGGTCTCACCGAAGACCAGGCCAAGGCCGAAGGGGTGAAGATTGAAAAGGGATTGTTTCCCTGGACAGCCTCGGGCCGTGCCATCGCCAATGGCCGCGACGAGGGCTTCACCAAGCTGCTGTTCGACGCCGAGTCGCACCGCATCCTCGGCGGCGGCATCGTCGGCACGCATGCGGGCGACATGATCGGCGAGATCGCGCTGGCGATCGAGATGGGTGCGGACGCCATCGACATCGGCAAGACGATCCACCCGCATCCGACACTGGGCGAGAGCATCGGCCTGGCGGCGGAAGCGGCACACGGCAGTTGCACGGATCTTCCGCCCGTCAAGAAGCGCTGAGCGTCGGGGCGGCTGCGCCGTCGCGCCAAACAAGAATCCCGCCTGTTGGCGGGATTCTTGTTTGAGGAGGTGCGGAAGTTCAGTCGCCCGTGGCCGCCGAAGCGGCGGCATGAACCGCCGCATCGACTTCGCCTTGCGCCGCCGGCACGCGCCGCGCGCCGCTGAAGCGCCGCTGCCAGTAGCTCACGCTCATGTCCTCGACGCGAACTTGTGCGCCGGGCTTGGGAGAATGAATGAACTTGCCTTCGCCGACGTAGATGCCGACATGGCTGAAGGCGCGGCGCATGGTGTTGAAGAACACGAGATCGCCGGGCCTGAGTTCGCTGCGGTCGATCTTCTCGGTGGCGGCGGCCTGTTCCTCGGCGCGGCGCGGCAGCAGGTGGCCGACGGTCTGGTTGTACATGGCGCGGACGAAGCCGCTGCAGTCGAAGCCGGTCTCGGCGTTGTTGCCACCGCGGCGGTAAGGCACGCCCAGGAAGCCGATGGCGGTGACGACGAGGTCGGACGTGCGGTCGACGACGGTCTGGCGAACTTGATGGAACTGACCCATCAAACTCCTGTCGGCGGCCACGGGGTGGCTGGCATCTTCGGCGCGGTCCAGTTGCGGGGCGGCATGCGCGCCGAACGCAATCAGGAGGCAGGCGGGGAGAAGAAAGAATCGCATGGCGCGTAGGATATGGACGACATCACATGGTGTCAATTTCATGCGATTTCATGATTTTACCGATAAGTTGTTGTCGTGCATGGTTTTTCTTTGTTTCGTAAATCGTGAATATGTAAAGTTCTCGGTTATGGCGAATAAGCGCTTCCAAATTTGTAAAACAAAAGTTTTTGAAGTTGCAAGGTAGGTATCGATTGGTAAGACAGCTTTCAAAATTGAAAGGAAATCATGAATTCGTCTCGTCACCTTGCTGACCGCAGCCGCCTGAAGCTGATAGTTCTCACCCTTGCAATTGCCGGGCCCGCGGCGGCGTCCATGGCAGCCGCCGCGCCGCGCGGCGAGATGATCGCATCGGGACTCGAGAATCCGTGGGGCGTCGGCTTCCTGCCTGACGGCCGCTTCCTTGTGACCGAGAAGCCCGGCCGCATGCGCATCGTCGCCCCCGGCGGCAAGCTGGGTGCACCGCTCGCCGGCCTGCCGCCCATCGCCGCTGGCGGCCAGGGCGGCCTGCTTGACGTGCTGGTGGACTCCGCCTTCGAGCGCAACCGCAGCTTCTACTTCTGCTACTCCGAACCCGACACGGCCGGCGCGGCGAACAGCACGGCGCTCGCGCGCGCGCAACTCTCCGCCGACGGCAGCCGCATCGAGGGCTTCAAGGTCCTCTTCAGCCAGCGGCCCAAGGTCGCGAGCCGCGCGCACTTCGGCTGTCGCATTGTCGAGGCGAAGGACGGCAACCTCTTCCTCACGCTAGGCGACCGCTTCAGCCGCAAGGAAGATGCGCAGAAGCTCGACAACCACCTAGGCAAGATCGTGCGCATCGCCAAGGACGGCAGCGTGCCCACGGACAACCCCTTCGTCGGCCAGGCCGGCGCGCTGCCCGAGATCTGGAGTTATGGCCATCGCAACGGCCAAGGCGCCACGCTGGCGCCGGATGGCCGGCTCTGGATGACCGAGCACGGCCCGCAAGGCGGCGACGAGATCAATATTCCCCAGCCGGGCCGCAACCACGGCTGGCCTGTCATCACCTACGGCGAAAACTACGGTGGCGGCAAGATCGGCGAGGGCATCACGAAGAAGGATGGGATGGAGCAGCCGCTGCACTACTGGGTCCCTTCGATCGCGCCCTCGGGCATGGCCTTTCTCACCAGCGAGCGCTACGGCCCGGCCTGGAAGGGCAACCTCTTCGTCGGCTCGCTCAAGTTCGGCTACCTTGACCGCATCGAACTCAAGGATGGCAAGGTCGCCGCCGAGCACAAGCTGCTGGCCGAAGGCAACGCCCGCATCCGCGACGTCAAGCAGGGGCCGGACGGCTGGCTTTACGTCCTCACCGACGAATCCAACGGCAAGTTGATGCGCTTGCTGCCTGACTGAGCCGATGGCTGCACGGGCAGGTCGACCATCACAGCCTGGCCGGGCGTGGTGCAGCCCGTGTCGCAGCACTTGCCGGGCTGGCGGTTGCGCGTGATGGCGCGCCGCGGGTCATGCGGCGCGGCGGCTGGCGAGCCATCGGCCGCGAGGCCGCGCTCCAGGATGCGTTCGACCAACTCCACCTTGGAGCCGATGGGATAGTTGCGGTAGATCTCCTGCTTCATCGCCGCTGGCGAGCCTCCGCCGTGCAGGCTGATCACGCTGTACCAGCCGCCCTGATAGCCGGCCGTCAGGTCTTCGATGAAGCGAGCCGTCTCGATGCGCTGCTCGTAGGGCACGTCGGGGTTCGCCCGCAGAACCTCCGACAGCTTCGCGGCCGTCGCGGGATTGTGGTCCTCGTCCGGGCCGGGCAGGGTGACGATCAGCCCGCCGCTCACATAGTGCGCAATGCGGTGCATGTCGTAGATCTTCGTTGCCAGCAGCAGCTTGCCGATGTTGCTGAACACCGCGTCAGGCATGAAGACCTCGCAGTGTTCGTCCGCCTTCCCATAGACGCTCGCCGCCACGCCGCAGGCGAAGAAGCCCTCGGTGATGGTGATCAGCTCGACCATCTGCTCGCGCAGATGCGACTCGCGGCCCGGGTCGAAGCCGTTCGCCTCGCACATCAGTGCCCCCGCGCCGATCAGCAGGTCGCCGAAGCCGGCGCGCGCGCCGATGCAGGAGTGGCGGTGGTGCGTGGCGTAGCTGTAGGTGAGATGGCCGCTGTGTTCCCACTCTCCGGCGTAGAAGACGCTCTCCCACGGCACGAAGACCCGGTCGAACACGCACACGCCGGTGCTCTGGCCATACTTGCGGCTGAACAGCGCCTCGCCGTGCTCCAGCTTCTCGCCCGGGCGCCCCGCCGGGCGCGCGACGATGGTGAGCCCGCTCGCATCCAGTGGCACGGCACAGCAGACCGCGAAGTCGGCGTCTTCGCGGCCCATGTTGCGGCAGGGCATGACCAGGAGTTCGTGCACATAGGGTGCCCCCGTCACGATGGCCTTGGTCCCCGAGATCACGATGCCCTTCGCGTTGCGCTCGACGATGTGCAGGTAACTGTCGGGGTTCGACTGCTCGTGCGGCCGGCGGCTGCGGTCGCCCTTGGCGTCGGTCATCGCGACGCCGAGCGTCAGGTCCTGGTCCTGCACGCGGTGCAGGTACTCGTCGAAGCGCGCGCGGTGTTCGGTCGTGCCGCGCGCGTCGTCAATGCGCGCCGACGCCTGGGCAATGGCGTTCAGCGCGTCATGCGTCAGGTAGCGCTGGGCGCAGCCCGTTTCCTGGCAGACCAGGCGCACCGCCTCCAGCTTGTTGAGCAGGTCGCCCGAACCCGTGTTGATGTGGGACAGCCGGTTCACCCGCTTGCCGCTGGTGTGCTGCACGGCCGTCATGAGCCGCTCGTATTCCGGCCTCAGCGCGTAGTCGTAGGTCAGCGCGATGGCGTTGATGCCGGGTTGGAAGGCACGCTCGTCGGCGACGCTTTCGACCTCGCGTCCGTCGACAAAGACCCGGGGCCGGTAGCGCCGCAGCGATTCGCGGAAGTCGTCGCCGGACATCAGTGTGCTCGTGGGGGAGGGCGCGTTCATGTGTCTCCTTCGTTGGGCGAGGTCCCTGGCGCGTGGTACCGCGTCCGGGCGTGATGATTTGAACACCGTTCCCGTTCGGTGGTACGGTCTAGCCCCTCAAGACAGGCCCACAGAATTCCCGAAAGACACGTCCCATGCTGCTCGACGCATCGCAATCCCAACTGGTCCTGGTCGACTACCAGGCGCGGCTGATGCCCGCGATCTTCGAGGCCGACGCCGTCGCGCGCAACGCCGTGCGGCTCGGCAAGATGGCCGGGCTGGTGGAGGTGCCCGTCTGGGGCACCGAGGAGAACCCGGCCAAGCTCGGCGAAAACCTCCCCGACATCCGCGCCCTGTGCCGGCGCACGTTGGCCAAGATGCATTTCAGCGCCGTGGAAGAAGGCCTGGGCGAATGGTTGCGCGCGCCGGCCAAGGCGCCCCAGGGCAACGCGCGCAGCCTGCCCAAGCATCTGCAGAAGCCTGCCGCGGCAGAAGAACGCAACACCATCGTCATCGCGGGTTGCGAGGCGCATGTGTGCCTGCTGCAGACGGCGCTCGACCTGCTGGAGGACGAGTTCGAAGTGTGGGTCGTCACCGACGCCTGCAGCTCACGCACCGAACGCAATCGTGACGCGGCCTTCGATCGCCTGGCCGGCGCTGGCGCGGAACTCGTCACCACCGAGATGGTGGGCTTCGAGTGGCTGCGCTCGGCGGAGCATCCGGCCTTCAAGGATGTCCTGGCGCTGGTCCGGTAGCGCCCGCCGCCGGCGTGCATTCCGGCCTGTCGCGGCGGCGTGACGAATCCGGCCGCGATGTCCCTTTCACCGCGAGCCTGCCATGGCATCCGCGGCGAGCGCGAGGTTGTCCCCTCAAGCCTCCCCCTTCCGGACTGCCCTTCGCCCCCCGCACCGTGGGCGATGGCATCGAAGTTGCCTGTGCGGCACCCGTCATCGGACGATGGCAAACACGGTCCAGTCGGGACCACATGTCGAACAGGGAGCACTTCAATGGCCACACAATCAGGAACGAACCCGTCGGTCCAGGCGCACGATCACCTTCTGAAGAACGTGCCCAGCTACATCATGACCACGAGGAACCTCATCTACTACTGCCCCCAGCTGAATGACGGCGACGCCGTTCACGCCGGCTGGGACGGCTCCGGCAGCTGGGGCAAGGAACTTACCGGACCTCTCGCCTACGCCATCGACCTCAGCGGCGGGGGCTGCGTTGACTCGAACGGCCCCTGCGCCGCGCCAGCGGGCACTGGCGGCGTCGAGATGAACACCATCATGGTGTTCTCCCGTCAGGACGACGGCACTCAGAAAGAGCCCTCCGACACCACCACGTTCACGCAGCATGGCCCAATCAATTTCGACGTCATCGCGCAGCCGGACGGGACCACTGACTGGGTCGTGATCGGGCGGGTCTACGGCAACAACCTGGTGAGGCGCGTGTTCAGCTTCCCGGCGGCGCGCTACTCGCAGGTCCAGGCGCGGGTCGATCTCGCCGCGAGCGACGGACCATCCATCGTGCAGCTGGAAGCCTACAAGCTGGTGGGGGTCGATCTCACCGCGAGCGACGGACCATCCATCGTGCAGCTGGAAGCCTACAAGCTGGTGGGGGT
>CBIHOG010000022.1:0-78316 GCA_966211435.1 uncultured Variovorax sp.
GGTTGGCGATTGCGCCATCGCCAACCCCCCGCTGCCCTGGGTCGCGTGGGGCATGCTCATGACGGCCTGTTATTCGGGCTGGGCCGCTTCGGCGATCCTGTTCTGCCATCACGTGGCGGGCTGGCACCGCCACGCGAGCCTGCGTTGGATGAAGTGGGCGATGGCCGTGATGTTCACCGGATCGATCGTGGCGACCTGGGTGTCGCTGTCGCGTGCCGAACCACAGTGGCTGACCGGCTGGCTGGCGCTGGAACTCGTGGGCGTCGCGGCCTACATCGCGGGCTTCGTGACCGCGACGGTCCGGCGGCCGAACAAGGCGCGCGTGCTGCTGTCCACGGTCGCGGTGGCCACCGTGCTGATCGGCTTGCGCGACTGGATCGTGATCCGGATGAGCGACTCGTACGGCGACACCACGTGGATCCGCTACACCTCGGTGCTGTTCGGCATCGCGCTGCTCACCATCCTGGTGACGCGCTTCCGCGCGGCCAGCGAGCAGGCGCGCGACCTGCTTGGGACACTGTCCGCGAAGGTGGCGGACCGGGAACGCGAACTGGCCGCGACCTATTGGCGGCTGGAGCAGGCGGCGCGAGAGCAGGCCACCACGCTCGAACGCCAGCGCATCCTGCGCGACATGCACGACGGCGTCGGCACGCACATCAGCGCGGCCATCCGGCAGCTGCAGAGCGGGCAGTCGAAGCCCGACGAACTGCTGCGCACGCTGCGCGACTCGCTGGACCAGCTGAAGCTGTCGATCGATTCGATCCAGCTCCCGACCGGGGACATCGGCGCGCTGCTGGCGGCGCTGCGCTACCGCCTGTCGCCGCGTTTCGCGGCTTCGGGGCTCGAACTGCAATGGGCGGTGGATGAGTTGGCGCCCGTGGAGCGGCTGGATGCGCAGTCGATGCGGCAGCTGCAGTTCCTGCTTTTCGAGGCGATCTCCAACGTACTGCAGCACGCCCAGGCGAAGGTGCTGCGCATCGAGGCGGCGATGGCGGGCCGGGCAGTGCGACTCTGCGTGATCGACGACGGCGGCGGCTACGACGTCTCGCGTCCGCCGCGGGCCGTGCAGGAGCGCGCGCGGGCGATCGGAGCCGAGCTCTCGCTCGAAAGCCGACCGGGACGCACGGTCGTTCGGCTCGATATCGATTGAAGGGCATCGCAGGGCGCGGATAATCCGCGCCCATGTCGGCCGTCTTCCATCAACCCTCGCTCGCGCGGCGAGTGCTTCCTGTCTTCCAGGGCTTCGACGGTTTCCTTGCCTTCGCCGTGCTGCTGCTGGCCTGCGCGGGCATGCTGACCATGTATTCGTCGGGCTACGACCACGGTACGCGCTTCATCGACCATGGCCGCAACATGCTGTTGGCGGGCTTCATCATGTTCGTGGTGGCGCAGATCCCGCCGCAGCGGCTGATGGTCTTCGCGGTGCCGCTCTACACCCTGGGCGTGGGGCTGCTGGTGGCGGTGGCGCTCTTCGGCATCACCAAGAAGGGCGCGCAGCGCTGGATCAACGTGGGCGTGGTGATCCAGCCCAGCGAGATCCTGAAGATCGCGATGCCGCTGATGCTGGCCTGGTGGTTCCAGCGCCGCGAAGGGCAGCTGCGGCCGCTGGACTTCGTGGTGGCGACCGTGCTGCTGGCCGTGCCGGTCGGGCTCATCATGAAGCAGCCGGACCTCGGCACCTCGCTGCTGGTGCTGGCGGCGGGGATGTCGGTGATCTTCTTCGCCGGGCTGTCCTGGAAGCTGATCGTGCCGCCGGTGCTGGTCGGACTGGTCGCGGTGTCGCTCATCGTGGGCTTTGAGTCGAAGCTGTGCGCCGACGGGACGGACTGGCGGGTGCTGCACGAATACCAGAAGCAGCGCATCTGCACGCTGCTGGATCCGACGAAGGACCCGCTGGGCAAGGGCTTCCACATCATCCAGGGCATGATCGCCATCGGCTCCGGCGGCGTGGGCGGCAAGGGCTTCATGCAGGGCACGCAGACCCACCTGGAGTTCATTCCCGAGCGGACCACCGACTTCATCTTCGCGGCTTATTCGGAAGAGTTCGGCCTCGTGGGCAACCTGTCCCTGATCGCGGCCTTCATCTTCCTGATCTTCCGCGGCCTCTTCATCGCGCTGGACGCGCCGACGCTGTTCTCGCGCCTGCTGGCCGGGGCCGTGACGATGATCTTCTTCACCTACGCCTTCGTGAACATGGGCATGGTGAGCGGGATCCTGCCCGTGGTGGGCGTGCCCTTGCCCTTCATCAGCTACGGTGGCACGGCGATGGTGACGCTGGGCCTTGGATTGGGCATCCTGATGTCGATCTCCCGCGCCAAGCGTCTCATGCAATCCTGATCGCATCCAACGCCGGGACCATTCGAGTAACACCGTGGGACCGGCTCCGCCGGCCCACAGGTGTTGCCCCCGGCAGGTGGAAGGCGAAGCGACACGCAGTGCGCGCCGTATGGGGGCGAGCCTAGAATGTTTCGATGATCTCTCGCGAACCCACCATCGAGCGCCTCGCCACGGCGCAGCAACTCCTGCTCACGCCCTTCGGTCTCGACGAGTCGCACCTCGCGCGCGCGTTGGCCGAAATCACCGCGCACAAGGTGGACGATGCCGATCTCTACTTCCAGTACACCCGCAGCGAAGGCTGGAGCCTGGAGGAGGGTATCGTCAAGACAGGCAGCTTCAGCATCGACCAGGGCGTCGGCGTGCGTGCGGTGAGCGGCGAGAAGACCGCTTTCGCCTACTCCGACGACATCTCCGAGGCCTCGCTGCTCGACGCGGCGCGCACGGTGCGCACCATCTCCTCCGCGGGCCGCACCGGCCGCGTGAAGACGCCCGCGCGCAAGGTCGCGAGCAGCCGCTCGCTCTACGGCGGCGTCGACCCCATCTCCTCGCTCGACAGCCAGGCCAAGGTCGACCTGCTGGGCAAGGTCGAGAAGCTGGCGCGTTCGCGCGATCCGCGCGTGTCGCAGGTCATGGCCGGCCTCGCGAGCGAATACGACGTCGTGCTCGTCGCGCGCGCGGACGGCACGCTGGCCGCCGATGTGCGGCCGCTGGTGCGCCTTTCCGTCACGGTGATCGCCGAGCAGAACGGCCGCCGCGAGATGGGCTCGGGCGGCGGCGGCGGGCGCTTCGGCCTCGCCTACTTCGACGACGAGCACATCGCGCAGTACGTGGACCAGGCCGTGAAGGCGGCGCTGACCAACCTCGACTCGCGCCCCGCGCCAGCCGGCGAGATGACAGTCGTCCTCGGCCCGGGCTGGCCCGGCATCCTGCTGCACGAGGCCATCGGCCACGGGCTCGAAGGCGACTTCAACCGCAAGGGCTCCAGCGCCTTTTCCGGCCGCATCGGCGAACGCGTCGCGGCCAAGGGCGTGACCGTGCTGGACGACGGCACCATCGCCGACCGCCGCGGCTCGCTCAACGTCGACGACGAAGGCAACGCGACGCAGCGCAACGTGCTGATCGAGGACGGCATCCTCAAGGGCTACATCCAGGATTCGCTCAACGCGCGCCTCATGAAGGTCAAGCCCACCGGCAACGGCCGCCGCGAAAGCTACGCGCACGTGCCGATGCCGCGCATGACCAACACCTACATGCTGGGCGGCAAGCGAGAGCCGGAAGAGATCGTCGCCAGCATCAAGAAAGGCCTCTACGCCACCAACTTCGGCGGCGGCCAGGTCGACATCACGAGCGGCAAGTTCGTCTTCTCGGCGAGCGAGGCCTACTGGGTCGAGAACGGCAAGATCCAGTATCCGGTGAAGGGCGCGACGCTCGTCGGCAACGGGCCGGACGCGCTCACGCGCGTCTCGATGATCGGCAACGACATGTCGCTCGATTCGGGCGTCGGCACCTGCGGCAAGGAAGGCCAGAGCGTGCCGGTCGGCGTCGGCCAGCCCACCTTGCGCATCGATGGCCTGACCGTCGGCGGAACCGCGTGACCGCGTCTCGTAACAACCCTTTCGGATTCGCTGTGCTACATTGCGGCCCTATGTCGCTGCGCGCCGCTTTTTATTTTTCGTACTTTTGGTTCCCGGGTTCCGGCGGACGAGAGGCGAGCGCGTAAAGCAAACACACCCCCTCCCAGAACCGCCGGTGCCCCAAGCCCCGGCGGTTTTTTTATGCCTTGAAGAATTTCATGAGAAGGAACGAGCGATGAGCACGAACACTGCCCCGGCCAGCGACACCTGGTATGCGAGCGTCGAGAAGACCAGCCGAACCGACGACGAACGCATCAAGGACATCACCGTGCTCCCTCCTCCTGAACACCTCATCCGTTTCTTCCCCATCCGCGGCACGCCGGTCGAGGCGCTGATCACCGGCACGCGGCGCTCGATCCACAACATCATGGCGGGCAAGGACGACCGCCTGCTGGTCGTGATGGGACCGTGCTCGATCCACGACCCGGCCGCCGCACTCGAATACGCACGCCGCCTGAAGGCGGAGCGCGACAAGTACGCCGGCACGCTGGAGATCGTGATGCGTGTGTACTTCGAGAAGCCGCGCACGACGGTGGGCTGGAAGGGGCTCATCAACGACCCGTACCTGGACGAGAGCTTCCGCATCGACGAAGGCCTGCGCATCGCGCGCCAGCTGCTGATCGACATCAACCGCCTGGGCCTGCCGGCGGGCAGCGAGTTCCTCGACGTGATCTCGCCGCAATACATCGGCGACCTGATCGCCTGGGGCGCGATCGGCGCGCGCACCACCGAAAGCCAGGTGCACCGCGAGCTGGCGTCGGGGCTCTCGGCGCCGATCGGCTTCAAGAACGGCACCGACGGCAACATCCGCATCGCGACCGACGCGATCCAGGCCGCGGCGCGCGGCCATCACTTCCTCTCGGTCCACAAGAACGGCCAGGTTGCCATCGTGCAGACCCATGGCAACAAGGATTGCCACGTGATCCTGCGCGGTGGCAAGGCGCCGAACTACGACGCCGCCAGCGTGGCCGCGGCCTGTGCCGACCTCGAGGCCGCCAAGCTGCCGCCCACGCTGATGGTCGACTGCAGCCATGCCAACAGCAGCAAGCAGCACCAGAAGCAGATCGACGTCGCGAAGGACATCGCCGCGCAGATCGCGGGCGGCAGCCGCAGCATCTTCGGCGTGATGGTCGAGAGCCACCTGAAGGCGGGCGCGCAGAAGTTCACGCCGGGCAAGGACCAGATCTCGGGTCTCGAATACGGAAAGAGCATCACCGATGCCTGCCTGGCCTGGGACGATTCGACCGGCGTGCTCGACGTGCTGTCGCAGGCCGTCAAGCAGCGGCGCGGCTGATCAGGATCAGATCAGCGCGGCGAGCTCCGGCCAGTGGTGGCGGACCAGCGCGGCCTCGTCACCATCCGGCCGCATGAAGGAGAAGTCGTCGAAGTCGAAGCCGGGGCCGACGGTACAGCTGACGAGCGTGTAGTCGAGCTCGGGCCGGTCCGGCGTGACGATGGGACGCGCCGCCTGCCACTGGCCCGCCGGCACGGTGTGCTGCGGCCGTGTGCCGTGGACGTCGATCGGGCCCAGCCGCAGGTGCGCCGGCGGTGTGCGCAATGCCGCGTCGCTGGTCCAGAGGGCGAGCGGGGCGCCTTCTATATGAATCCACACCTCGTCCGAGAGCACGCGGTGCCAGCGCGAATGCTGGTGCGCCTCCAGCAGGAAGTAGATGGTCGTCAGCGCCTGCCGGGCCTGGCGCCCGTCGGCCGGCATCACTTGCGCCGCCGAGCGGAACACCTCCGCGAACCAGCCGCCCTCCGGATGAGGCTGCAGTTTCAGGGTCTGGATGAGTTCCTGGGCGCGCATGGCGCTCATTCTCGCGCGCGCAGCGCGGAAAGCAGCTTGCCGTGGATGCCGCCGAAGCCGCCGTTGCTCATGCACACGATGTGATCGCCGGGCCGGGCGGCCGCGACGATCCGCGCCAGGAGCGCGTCGATGGTGCCCGCGACCTGCGCCCGCGCGCCCATCGGCGCCAGGGCCGCGGCGGCATCCCAGTCCAGGCCGCCGCTGTGGCAGAAGGACAGGTCGGCCGACTCAAGGCTCCATGGAAGCTGGGCCGTCATGGTGCCCAGCTTCATCGTGTTGCTGCGGGGCTCGAAAGCGGCGAGGATGCGCTCGCTCCGCTGTCCGGCCGCGTCCAGCTTGGCACGCAGGCCGTCGAGCGTGGTCCGGATGGCTGTCGGATGGTGGGCGAAATCGTCGTAGACGGTGATCGCGCCTTCCTTGCCTTCGACCGTGCCGCGCAGTTCCATGCGCCGGCGCACGTTGCGGAAGCTGGCGAGCGCGGTCGCGGCGAGGGCCGGTTCGACGCCCACATGCTCGGCCGCGGCGATGGCGGCGAGCGCGTTCATCTGGTTGTGCAGGCCGGAAAGCGCCCACTCGACGCGGCCGACCCGCTCGCCCCTGCGCAGCACGTCGAAGGCGTGGTGCGTGCCTTCCGCGAGCCATTCGCCGCCGGCGCCGAAGCGCGCAAGCTCGCTCCAGCAGCCTTCGGCCAGCACGCGACGCAGGCTGTCCTCGGTCGCGTTGACCACGATCCGGCCCTTGCCCGGCACAGTGCGGACGAGGTGGTGGAACTGCCGTTCGATCGCCGCGAGGTCGTCGAAGATGTCGGCGTGGTCGAACTCGAGGTTGTTCAGGATGGCGGTGCGCGGCCGATAGTGGACGAACTTGCTGCGCTTGTCGAAGAAGGCGGTGTCGTACTCGTCGGCCTCGATCACGAAGGGTGCGCCGGCATCCCTGCCTAGCCGCGCGGAGACGCCGAAGTCCAGCGGCACCCCGCCGACCAGGAAGCCCGGCGCCAGGCCCGCGCGCTCCAGGATCCAGGCCAGCATCGAGGTGGTGGTCGTCTTGCCGTGCGTGCCGGCGACGGCCAGCACGTGCCGGCCCTGGAGCACGTGTTCGGCCAGCCACTGCGGTCCGCTGGTGTAGTTGGCCCCGGCGTCGAGGATCGCCTCCATCAGCGGGTACCGGGGTGTACCGTCGTCCAGCCTGGCGCGCGAGACGACGTTGCCAACGACAAAGACATCCGGCTTCAGCCCCAATTGGTCTGCACCGTAGCCTTCGATCAGCTCGATGCCCAGGGCGCGCAACTGGTCGCTCATCGGCGGGTAGACGCCGGCATCGCAGCCGGTCACCCGATGGCCGGCTTCGCGGGCCAGGGCCGCGACGCCGCCCATGAAGGTGCCGCAGATGCCGAGAATATGAATGTGCATCGGCCGATTCTAGGGACGCATGCGCCGCGGTCTTCTACACGCGGCCTCCAGCGGGCAAAATGATCTGATGGACATGTCCAAGCAGGAAATCGCCGCTGCCGCCGCCCGCCTCGTGGTCGAGGAAGGGCTGGAGTACGGCCCCGCCAAGCGCCGCGCGCTGCGCGACCTGGGCCTGCCCGCGCGCACCGCACTGCCGAACAACGACGAGATCGAGGCTGAAGTCCGCGACTACATCCAGCTCTATTGCGCCGACACCCAGCCCAAGGAATTGCACGCCCTGCGCCTGTTGGCGCTTGAATGGATGGAGCGCATGGCGCAGTTCCGGCCCCACGTGGGCGGCGCGGTGTGGCATGGCACGGCGACCCGCCTGTCGGACATCTATATCCAGCTCTTCTGCGACGACTCGAAGTCGGCCGAGATCGCGCTCATCGACCACCATGTGGACTACGAGCCGCGCATGGTCACCGGCTTCCATGGCGAGCAGGTGGAGGCGCTGAGCGTTCATGCCGCGAGCCGGGCGCTGGGCGAGGAGATCGGCGTGCACCTGCTGGTGTACGACCTCGACGACCTGCGCGGTGCCCTCAAACCCGACGCCCAGGGCCGCGTGCCGCGCGGCAACCTTGCCGCGCTGCGGCGGCTGATTGAAAAGGACAGTGGATGACCTCGATGGCGGCGACGCGCCGAACCTGGCTTTTTGGCGGCGTAGCCGCGGCTGCGGCCGTGGCGGGGCTGGGAGGCGCGATGTGGCACCGGCGAAGCCCCGCTGGTGGCGGTGAACAGCTCGGAACGGAATTCTGGACGCGAAAGTTCGAGCGGCCGGAAGGCGGCGAGGTGAGTTTCGAGAGCCTGCGCGGCAAGCCGCTGCTGGTCAACTTCTGGGCCACCTGGTGCCCTCCGTGCATCGAGGAAATGCCGATGCTCGACGCCTTCTTTCGTGAAAATACGGCCAACGGCTGGCAAGTGGTCGGCTTGGCCATCGATCAACCGAGCGCCGTGCGTAAATTCCTGGCCAAGACGCCCGTCAGCTATCCCATCGGCCTGGCTGGCCTGGAGGGCACCGAACTCGTGATGGCCCTGGGAAACACCAAGGGTGGATTGCCCTTCACTTTGGTGCTGGACGGCGTTGGCGACGTCGCGGCGCGTAAAATGGGCAAGCTCGAAGCCTCCGACTTGCAGGCATGGCGGCGGGCATAGTTCACGGCTAGAATCCGGGCCCACAATGCGGTAGTTGGCGCTCAAAGCGCCACTTAAGCCGATTTTCAGGTGAGTTAAATTCTAATAACCGGCAAAGCCGGCGCTGGAGTCCCATGGATCTACGCAAGCTCAAGACACTGATCGACCTGGTGTCTGAATCCAATATTTCCGAGCTGGAAATCACCGAAACCGAAGGCAAGGTGCGCATCGTCAAGGGCGGCGTCGCCGCGCCGGTGCAATACGTCCAGACCGTCGCCGCGCCGGCACCCGCACCGGGTGCGGCCCCGCCCGCGATCGCCGGGGCACCCGCCGCCGCGCCGGCCGAAGCCGCCGCGCCCGCGGGCCATGCCATCAAGTCGCCGATGGTCGGCACCTTCTACCGCTCCTCCAGTCCCGGCGCCCCCGCCTTCGTCGAAGTCGGCAGCCAGGTCAAGGAAGGCGACACGGTCTGCATCATCGAGGCGATGAAGATCCTCAACGAAATCGAGGCCGACAAGTCCGGCACGATCACCCAGATCCTCGGCGAGAACGGCCAGGCGGTCGAATACGGCCAACCGCTGTTCATCATTGAGTGACCATGTTCAAGAAGATCCTGGTTGCCAATCGCGGTGAGATCGCGTTAAGAATCCAGCGGGCCTGCAGCGAACTCGGCATCAAGGCCGTGATGGTCTATTCCGAGGCCGACCGCGAGGCGAAGTACGTCAAGCTCGCGCAAGAAGCCGTCTGCATCGGCCCGGCGCCATCCTCTCAGAGCTACCTCAACATGCCGGCCATCATCTCGGCCGCCGAGGTGACGGATTCGGAAGCGATCCACCCCGGCTACGGCTTTCTGAGCGAGAACGCCAACTTCGCCGAGCGGGTGGAGCAGAGCGGGTTCCAGTTCATCGGGCCGACGCCGGAATCGATCCGCATCATGGGCGACAAGGTGTCGGCCAAGCAGGCGATGATCAAGGCCGGCGTGCCCTGCGTGCCTGGGTCCGAAGGCGAACTCTCTGACGACGCCAACGTCAACAAGCGCATTGCGCGCGCCATCGGCTATCCCGTCATCATCAAGGCCGCGGGCGGCGGCGGCGGGCGCGGCATGCGCGTGGTGCACACCGAGGCAGCGCTGGTCAACGCGATCCAGATGACCAAGGCGGAGGCCGGCGCGGCCTTCAACAATCCGGCCGTGTACATGGAGAAGTTCCTCCAGAACCCGCGTCATATCGAGATCCAGATCCTCGCGGACAAGCACAAGAATGCCGTCTACCTGGGCGAGCGCGACTGCTCCATGCAGCGCCGCCACCAGAAGGTCATCGAGGAATCGCCGGCCCCCGGCATTCCGCGCAAGCTGATCGAGAAGATCGGCGACCGCTGCGCGGCGGCCTGCAAGAAGATCGGCTACCGTGGCGCGGGCACCTTCGAGTTCCTCTACGAGAACGGCGAGTTCTACTTCATCGAGATGAACACGCGCGTGCAGGTCGAACATCCGGTCACGGAGTTCACCACCGGCATCGACATCGTGAAGATGCAGATCCTGGTCGCGGCCGGCGAGAAGCTGCCCTTCACGCAGCGCCAGATCGAGATGCGCGGCCACGCCATCGAGTGCCGCATCAATGCCGAGGACCCGTACAAGTTCACGCCCTCGCCGGGGCGCATCACGATGTGGCATCCGCCGGGCGGCCCGGGCGTGCGCGTGGACTCCCACGTCTACACGAACTACTTCGTGCCGCCGAACTACGACTCCATGATCGGCAAGATCATCGTGCACGGCGACACCCGCGAGCAGGCGCTCGCGCGCATGCGCACGGCGCTGAACGAGACCGTGATCGAAGGCATCCAGACCAACATCCCCCTGCACCGGGAGCTGATGGTGGACGCCAAGTTCATGAGCGGCGGCACCAACATCCACTACCTCGAAGAGTGGCTGCTGGCGCACAAGCGCTGAGCGGAGTCCGCACGTGTTCGAACTGCGCCTGCTCGTTCCTGAAGAGCGCGTCGAGAGCGTGAGCGACGCGCTGGATGCCCTCGACGCGTTGAGCGTCTCGGTCGAGGACGCGGATGCGCAGACGGATGCCGAGCAGGCCCTCTTTGGCGAACCCGGCATGCCGCCGCCCAAGGAGGGCTGGCAACGCTCGCGCGTGATCGCGCTCTTCACGACGGAGCCCGCCGCGCGCGAAGCGGCGACGGTGCTGGCCGCGCAGGATTTCTTCGACGGATGCGAGTTGCTCGGCGTGGCCGAGGTGCCGGAGCAGGACTGGGTCCGCCTCACGCAGTCGCAGTTCGCGCCGGTCGAGATCACGCCTGAATTCTGGATCGTCCCGACCTGGCACGAGCCGCCAGCGCAGGCGCGGCAAGTGATCCGCCTGGACCCCGGCCTCGCCTTCGGCACTGGCACCCATCCCACCACGCGCATGTGCCTGCGCTGGATCGCGGCGCACGGCAGCCATGCGGGCCGGCGCGTGCTCGACTACGGCTGCGGGTCCGGAATCCTTGCCATTGGCGCCGCGAAGTTCGGCGCGACCGACATCGACGCGGTCGACATTGACGAAGCCGCCGTCGACTCGACGCGGCTCAACGCCGAGGCCAACGGCGTGCAACTCGCGGCCGGCCTTCCCGAGGCCGCGAAGGGCCGCTACGACATCGTCCTCGCCAACATCCTGGCCACGCCGCTGAAAGTCCTCGCGCCCCTTCTGTGCGACTACGTGGCCCCTGGCGGCGCCCTCGTGCTCGCCGGCATCCTCGACCGCCAGGCCGAGGAACTTCAGCTTGCCTACGCCCCTTACCTCACCCTGGAAGTCAGCGACAGCGAAGACGGCTGGATCCTCATGACCGCGAAAGCCTCCCGCCCCGCCTGAGCGATCCCCAGGTCGGCGAAGCCAGGCCGTCGTTGGAAGCGCCGCGGAGCCGGCTTCGCCGGGCCGCCGGTGTTGCCCCCGGCCGAGGGGAGGCCGCCACGCGAAGTGGGCAAGCCTGGGGGCGAGCATGATCTAATCTGCGCCACATGAGCCTGGTCACCCGCTGCCCCGCCTGCGCCACCACTTTCAAGGTGGTGCGGGACCAGCTTCGCATCTCCGATGGATGGGTGCGCTGCGGCAGGTGCAGCGAAGTCTTCGACGCGACCATCGACTTGCAGGAGACGCCCGACCCGGCGCAGCCGGCCGGTCCGGCCGAGGAGCCTCGTCACGTCGACCTGCCGGCGCCTCCCGAGTCCGCCGCCGAGTCTGCGCAGGACTTTGCATCCGACCACCCCGAACTGGACGAACTCGCGGAAACGGATTTCCTCGACGACGAACAGGAGGCGCCGCCTCGCGATGCTGGCAAGCCGCCGTCACCTCCGCCGCCTTCGCCCCTCGCGTCGGTCTTTCCTCCTCCGCCATCCAACGCCAGGCCCTTCACCGACTTTGCCGCGACCGACAAGCTGCCCTTCGACGGCGTCGTGGCCGACGAGCCCTGGCCCGACGATGAAGAGCAGGATGAAGTGCTGCGGATGATGGAGATGGAGGCAAGCCGCACGGCGGTCCGCCCGCCGCCGCCGCCGCCCCTGTCCTTCCCTGATATCGACCTGAACCTCCCGCCGGCGCGACCCGCGCTGCGCGCGGCAGTGCCGCCCGCTGTCGCCGAGGACACGGGCAATGCGCAACTCCAGAAGGCCCTGCGCCGCGCGCGCGCGAAATCCGCCAAGATCGCCAAGGCGAAGGCGCGCAGCGACAAGGCCGCGGTCGCCGCCACGCCGTCGGCGCCGATGGTGCTCCTGGCGAGCGAGCCCGAGCCGTCCGTCGAGATCGCACGCCGCGCACCGCGCTGGGCTGCGGGCATGCCCGAGGCCTCTTCCTTCTGGCACCGTGCAGGCGTGCGGCGCTCCTTCTGGGCGCTCGCCGTGCTGGCCATGCTGCTTCTTGCGGTGCAGGTCCTGCAGCAGCAACGCGACCTCATCGCCGCGCGCCAGCCCTCGCTGCGTCCGGCGCTTGAATCGCTGTGCCGGCTCACGGGCTGCCAGGTGTCGGCGCTGCGCCAGATCAGCGACATCACCATCGACGGTGCCTCCTTCACGCGCGAGAAGAGCGGCGAGGGTGCCTACCGTTTCAGCTTCACCCTGCGCAATGCCGCGGCCGTGCCGCTCGCGATGCCGGCGGTGGAGCTCTCGCTGCTGGACACGCAGGAGCGCGCCGTGGTCCGGCGCGTGCTCACGCCTTCCGAATTCGGAGCGCCGCAGGTGCTTCAGGCCCGCGCCGAGCGTGCGGCCTCGCTGCCGCTGTCACTCAGCGGTCCCGAGGTGGCGGCCCTGCCGCCGATCGCGGGCTACCGCGTGGTGGCCTTCTATCCTTGATAGGTCTCCCTTTCTTCTTCTTTCAATCAACCAGTGGTCCCCCCATGGCAGCAGTGATTTGCGGTTCCCTCGCGTTCGACACCATCATGACCTTCGAGGGCCGGTTCGCCGACCAGATCCTTCCCGACCAGTTGCACATCCTCAACGTCTCCTTCCTCGTGCCCGGCCTGCGGCGCGACTTCGGCGGCTGCGCGGGCAATATCGCGTACAGCCTCAATGCGCTGGGCGGCACGGCGCTGCCGATGGCGACGGTGGGCAGCGACGGCGGCGACTACCTGGAGCGGCTGCGCACGCTGGGCATCAGCACGGAGTTCGTGCGCCAGGTGCCAGACACCTTCACCGCGCAGGCGATGATCATGAACGACCGCGACAACAACCAGATCACGGCCTTTCATCCAGGCGCGATGCAGCAGGCGCATATCACGCGAGTAGCGGCGCGCGAGGACATCCGCCTGGGCATCGTGGCGCCCGATGGTCGCGAGGCGATGCTGCAGCACGCGGAACAGTTCGAGGCGGCGGACATCCCCTTTGTGTTCGATCCGGGCCAGGGCCTCCCGATGTTCGACGGCAAGGAACTCGCGCACTTCGTCGACCTCGCGAGCTGGGTGGTCGTCAACGACTACGAAGGAAAGATGCTCTCGCAGCGCACCGGCTGGAGCCTGGCCGAGATTTCGAAGCGCGTGCGTGGCCTGGTCGTCACCCTGGCGGCAGAGGGCTGCGAAGTCTGGACCGAAGGCGAGCGCGCGCACGTGCCGGCGGTGACGCCGACGGCGGTGGTCGAGCCCACGGGTTGCGGTGATGCCTGGCGCGGCGCCCTGCTGTTCGGCCTGGAGCGCGGCTGGCCGCTCGCGCGCTGCGCCGAACTCGGCAACCGCATCGGCGCGCTCAAGATCGCGCAGCGCGGTCCGCAGAATTACCAGGTGGACCTGAAGGCGCTCGGACTCTGATCCGGCGGGACAAGCGCTCATGAAAAAAGCCCGGTACCGTGAGGTACCGGGCTTTTGCCTTCAAGGCCTCTGAACGAATCAGGGCTTGCTGGCCGTGGGGAACGGCCAGGCTGCCTGGGGGTTCAGCGTCGTTTGCGCCGCGGGGGCAGGCGCAGGCGCTACGGCAGCCTTGGCAGGCGCTTTCGCGGCCTTCTTGGCAGCAGGCTTTTTGGCAGCGGGCTTCTTCGCTGCTTTCTTGGCAGCGGGCTTCTTCGCCGCAGCCTTCTTCGCAGGCGCCTTTTTAGCGGGAGCCTTCTTCGCGGCGGCCTTTTTCGCCGGCGCCTTCTTGGCTGCTGCCTTCTTGGCAGGAGCCTTCTTCGCCGGGGCCTTCTTGGCGACTACCTTCTTGGCGGGCGCCTTCTTGGCAGCGGCCTTCTTGGCCGGTGCCTTCTTGGCGGCTACCTTCTTGGCAGGAGCCTTCTTCGCTACGACCTTCTTGGCCGGTGCCTTCTTGGCAGCGACCTTCTTTGCCGGAGCCTTCTTTGCAGCGGCTTTCTTAGCCGGCGCTTTCTTTGCAGTTGCCATTTCTATTTCTCCTTGATCAAGTTGAAAAATCAACCTTTTGAAGCACTCCACGCGCTGTTGGTTGCGTGAAGCGATTCATGGTGTTGGACCAACTCCAGCACCATGAACACCTGTGCCCCTACCGATGCCGCACTCTCTGGTGCGCGTCGTCGGCGAGAGCTATTCTTGAATTCACTTTATTCTTGTCGGAACGATTCAATCCCAGGAGAGCGCACCACCCGACTGGTACTCGATCACGCGGGTTTCGAAGAAGTTGCGCTCCTTCTTCAGGTCAATCATTTCGCTCATCCACGGGAAGGGGTTTTCCTCGTTGGGGAAGAGCGTTTCCAGGCCGATCTGCTGCGCGCGCCGGTTGGCGATGTAGCGCAGGTAGCCCTTGAACATGGAGGCGTTCATGCCGAGCACGCCACGTGGCATGGTGTCTTCGGCGTACTTGTATTCCAGCTCGACGGCCTTCAGGAAGAGGGCCTTGATCTCCGCCTTGAACTCGGCCGTCCAGAGGTGCGGGTTCTCGAGCTTGAGCTGGTTGATCAGGTCGATGCCGAAGTTGCAGTGCATCGACTCGTCGCGCAGGATGTACTGGTACTGCTCGGCGGCGCCCGTCATCTTGTTCTGGCGGCCCAGCGCGAGGATCTGCGTGAAGCCGACGTAGAAGAAGAGCCCTTCCATCAGGCAGGCGAAGACGATCAGCGACTTGAGCAGGGTCTGGTCGTTCTGGTGCGTGCCGGTGTGGAAGTTCGGGTCGCTGATGGCCTCGATGAAGGGGATCAGGAACTGGTCCTTCTCTCGGATCGAGGCCACCTCGTTGTAGGCGTTGAAGATCTCGCTCTCGTCCAGGCCGAGCGACTCCACGATGTACTGGTAGGCGTGCGTGTGGATGGCCTCCTCGAAGGCCTGGCGCAGCAGGAACTGGCGGCACTCGGGCGCCGTGATGTGGCGGTAGGTGCCCAGCACGATGTTGTTGGCGGCCAGCGAGTCGGCGGTCACGAAGAAGCCGAGGTTGCGCTTGACGATGCGGCGCTCGTCCTCGGTCAGGCCGTTGGGGTCTTTCCAGAGCGCGATGTCGCGCGTCATGTTCACTTCCTGCGGCATCCAATGGTTGGCGCAGGTGGCGAGGTACTTTTCCCAGGCCCACTTGTACTTGAAGGGCACCAGCTGGTTGACGTCGGTCTGGCCGTTGATGATGCGCTTGTCGGCCGCGTTGACGCGGCGCGCGGCGGGAATCGCGGCGACGGCCGCGGCCATCGAGGCCATGGAGCCCTGCGGCGCGCGGACGGCGGCGCCGTCATCGAGCACGCGGAGGGCGGGAGCAATTTGCGAAGTCGGGAGTTCCGACGAGCGGCCAACTTGTGCGCCGTCGTTCGATGTGTGCCGCAAACCTTGTTGCAGATCCTTTGGCAAGGAGGGCTTGACTTCTTCGTCCCAGGTCAACATAGAAAAATCCAATGCTCAAATTATGTGAGCAACGATGTGAGTTGCAAAGTGCTCGTTCGCATCGCGCTCCAATATGTGGTCGTTATGTTGCTCTCATGCATCGCAATCTGTCGGGCAATGCCGCGAATGAACGCGACATGTGCGCCGACTTCAGCGCGAGATCACTGGCACGCTTCGCAGGTCGGATCGTCGACGCCGCAGAACGCAATGTCGGTCGCGGGCATCGAGCTCAGTTGCGACTGGGCCGCGAGCGCGGCTGCTTCGAGCGCGCTCATCGGTGCGGGCGCCGCATTGGCGGCGGCGTTCATCGCGCCACCCGCGCTGCCCGAGGACACCGCGTTGAGGCGGCCCGACTGCACCGTCGATTTCTCGGCGTGCGTCGCGCTCTGCGTGCGCAGGTAGTAGGTGGTCTTCAGGCCGCGCAGCCATGCGAGCTTGTAGGTGTCGTCGAGCTTCTTGCCCGATGCACCCGCCATGTAGATGTTGAGCGACTGCGCCTGGTCGATCCACTTCTGGCGCCGCGCCGCGGCCTCCACCAGCCAGGTCGTCTCGACTTCGAAGGCGGTTGCGTAGAGCGCCTTCACGTCCTGCGGCACGCGGTCGATCGGGCGCAGCGAGCCGTCGAAATGCTTCAGGTCCATCACCATCACGTCGTCCCACAGGCCCAGGCGCTTGAGATCGCGCACCAGGTAGTGGTTGATGACGGTGAACTCGCCGGAGAGGTTCGACTTGACCGAGAGGTTGCCGAAGCAGGGCTCGATCGAAGCGTCCACGCCGATGATGTTGGAGATGGTCGCCGTCGGGGCGATCGCCACGCAGTTGGAGTTGCGCATGCCGTCGGCCTTGATCTTCTGGCGCAGCGCGTTCCAGTCGAGCGTGGAGGAGCGATCCACCTCGACGTAGCCGCCACGGGCCTTCTCCAGCAGGTCCAGCGTGTCGGGCGGGAGGATGCCCTTGTCCCACAGCGAGCCCTTGTAGCTGGAGTACTTGCCGCGTTCGCGCGCCAGGTCGGTCGAGGCCCAGTAGGCGTGGTAGCAGATGGCTTCCATCGACTCGTCGGCGAACTGCACCGCTTCCTGCGAGGCGTAGGGAATGCGCAGCTCGTACAGCGCGTCCTGGAAGCCCATCAGGCCGAGGCCCACCGGGCGGTGGCGCAGGTTCGAGTCGCGCGCCTTCTTCACGGCGTAGTAGTTGATGTCGATCACGTTGTCGAGCATCCGCATCGCCGTCGAGATGGTGCGCTTGAGCTTCTCCTGGTCGACCTTGCCGTCCTTCAGGTGCTGCAGCAGGTTGACCGAGCCCAGGTTGCAGACGGCGGTCTCGGTATCGCTGGTGTTGAGCGTGATCTCGGTGCAGAGGTTCGACGAGTGGACCACGCCGGCGTGCTGCTGCGGCGAGCGCACGTTGCAGGCGTCCTTGAAGGTGATCCAGGGATGGCCGGTCTCGAACAGCATCGTGAGCATCTTGCGCCAGAGATCAGTGGCCTGCACCGTGCGGCTGGGCTTGATGTCGCCGCGCGCGGCCTTCTCTTCGTAGGCGACGTAGGCGGTCTCGAAGTCACTGCCGAACTTGTCGTGCAGGTCGGGCACGCTGGAAGGCGAGAACAGCGTCCAGCTGCCCTTTTCCATCACGCGGCGCATGAACAGGTCGGGAATCCAGTTCGCCGTGTTCATGTCGTGCGTGCGGCGGCGGTCGTCGCCGGTGTTCTTGCGCAGTTCCAGGAACTCCTCGATGTCCAGGTGCCAGCTTTCCAGGTAAGTGCAGACTGCGCCCTTGCGCTTGCCGCCCTGGTTGACCGCCACGGCGGTGTCGTTCACCACCTTCAGGAAAGGCACGACGCCCTGCGATTCGCCGTTGGTGCCCTTGATGTGGCTGCCCAGTGCCCGCACGCGCGTCCAGTCGTTGCCCAGGCCGCCCGCGAACTTGGAGAGCAGGGCGTTTTCCTTGATCGACTCGTAGATGCCGTCCAGGTCGTCCGGCACGGTGGTCAGGTAGCAGCTCGACAGCTGCGAGCGCAGCGTGCCGCTGTTGAAGAGCGTCGGCGTGCTAGACATGAAGTCGAAGGACGACAGCACCTCGTAGAACTCGATCGCGCGGGCCTCGCGGTCGATCTCGTTGAGCGCCAGGCCCATCGAGACGCGCATGAAGAAGGCTTGCGGCAACTCGATGCGGCTCTTGCGCACGTGCAGGAAGTAGCGGTCGTAGAGGGTCTGCAGGCCGAGGTAGTCGAACTGCAGGTCGCGCTCTGGCTTGAGCGCAGCGCCCAGGCGGGACAGGTCGTACTGCAGCAGCTTCTCGTCGAGCAGCTCGTTGTCCACGCCCTTCTTGATGAACTGCGGGAAGTAGTCGGCATAGGCCTGCGCGCGCTCTGCCAGCGGCACCTCGCGGCCGATGACTTCCTTGAAGATCGTGTGCAGCAGCAGGCGGGCGGTGGCGAAGGTGTAGTCCGGGTCCTTCTCGATCAGCGTGCGCGCGGCCAGGATCGAGGCCTTGTAGACCTCGTCCAGCGGCACGCCGTCGTACAGGTTGCGCATCGTCTCGGCCACGATCGGGCCGGCGGTGATGCTGTCGCCCAGGTTCACGCAGGCGGATTCGATGAGGCCCTTGAGTTCATTCAGGTCGAGCGCGACGCGCTCGCCGCGGTCCAGCACGTGCAGAGTGGAGACGGCGATGGGCGCTTCGATGTCGCCCTGCTTCGTGCGCTCCTGGCTGCGGCGCTCGCGGTAGAGCACGTAGGCGCGCGCGATCTCGTGGTGGCCGCCGCGCATCAGGCCGAGCTCTACCTGGTCTTGCACGTCCTCGATGTGGAAGGTGCCGCCGCCCGGGCGCGAACGCATCATCGCGCGGACCACGGCTTGCGTCAGGGTGTCGACCGTCTCGCGCACGCTGGCGGAAGCCGCGCCCTGCGTGCCGTGGACGGCAAGGAAGGCCTTCATCATCGCGATCGCGATCTTGTTGGGCTCGAAGGGCACGACCGCGCCGTTGCGGCGGATGATCTGGTAGTGCGCGAGCGCGTTGCCGGCGGGCGAGCCTGCAACATCACGGTTCTGCGGCGTCGAGGGAACGGCGCGGGGCGTGGCGGGGGGGGTCAGGGCAGTTTGCATTCGATCCTCGGTTGGCAATTCTTTTAGGGCGGCGACGCTGTTATCGGCCATGGGAGCCCGGCTCTGAGTGCGGGGCAGGGCACACTATATCTAGGGTGCGAGGGGTGTACAACCCACTAGATATAGTGTTTTCGACAATCTTCAACCAATGTGAACTATCGTCTTGCATCGACGGGCGGCCGTTTCGCCGCGTCCTTGCTGACCTACCGTAGCGCAGGCCGCGACACATGGGCGTTCCCGGCGTTTTTGGGCCTGCAAGGCCCATGGTTGCTGCACGGTGCCGCTTGCCGACGCAATGTTGCGGTATCGCGTCGCAGCCGCATCACGGTGCGCGCCGCGATTGGAAATTTCAACCCCGCGCCACGCCGGCGGGGTACATCGCGCGATCCCATCCCAACTGTTGCTGGAGCAGGTGCCAGTCGAAACCCGGGCCGGGGTCTTTCTTTCGGCCCGGCGCGATGTGCTCGTGGCCGGCGATGAAGGCGATCGCGTAGCGCTGCGCGATGGCGGGGCACAGGCTTGCCAGCGTCTCGTATTGCGCGGCCTCGAACAGCCCGCCTTCAAGGCCCTCGAGTTCGATGCCGATCGAGTCGTCGTTGCAGTTCGTGCGGCCGCGCCAGGACGAGGCGCCAGCATGCCATGCACGCTCGTCGCAGCTCACGAACTGCCACAGCTCGCCGGTGCGGCGCACATAGAAATGCGCCGATACCTCGGCGCCGCGAATGCTGCTGAAGTAGGGGTGCGCGTCCCAGTCGAGCTGGTTGGTGAAGAGTTGCTGGACCTCGGCGCCTCCGAAGCATCCTGGTGGCAGGCTGATCGAATGCAGCACGATCAGGTCGACCTGCGCGCCCGCTGGACGCGGGCCGAAGTTCGGGGAGTGCAGGGGCCGCGCGAAGCGGTACCAGCCGTCCGACCAGAGGCCGGCACCGCGGGCCAGGTCAGTCATCCCCGCCCGCGCCAGCGGCGTCGTCGCCGTTCGGCGTCGCGATGCCCAGGCGTGCGATGCGGTAGCGGATCTGCCGCAGGCTGAGGCCAAGCCGTGCGGCCGCGGCGGTCCGGTTGAAGCCGCTGGCCTGCAGCGCACGCACGAGGATCTCGCGCTCCTGCTGGTCGAGATAGCTTTGCAGGTCGTTCGGCACGGCCGGTGCGGGCCGTGGTTCGGGTGGCGGCATCGGCGCGGGCGCGGGGGCGGGCGCGGCCGCGATCGGTGACGCGATGAGCTGTCCAGGCATCGTGTCGCCGAAGCCCATCACGTTGCTGTCCGCGAAGTCCAGGTGCAGCATGTCGCCGTCGCTCAGCGCGACCGCACGGTGCAGCAGGTTCTCCAGCTCTCGCACGTTGCCATGCAGTGGATGCTCCGACAGGAGGCGCAGCACTTCAGGCGACAGCGTGGGCACCGGCATGCCAGCATCCCGCGCGATGCGCGCGAGCAGCGCCAGGCACAGCGCGGGCAGGTCCTCGCGACGTTCGCGAAGGGCCGGGATGGCGATCTCGATCACGTTCAGGCGGTAGAACAAGTCCTGCCGGAAGCGGCCGGCCTGCACCTCGGCGTGGAGATCCTTGTGTGTCGCGCTGACGATGCGCACGTCCACCGTGTCTTCCTGCGTCGAGCCGATCGGCCGGACGCTGCGTTCCTGGATCGCGCGCAGCAGCTTCGATTGCATCGCGAGCGGCAGGTCGCCGATCTCGTCGAGGAAGAGCGTGCCGCCGCGTGCCGCCTGGAAGTAGCCGTCGCGGTCCTGCGAGGAGCCGGTGTAGGAGCCCTTGCGCGCGCCGAAGAACTCGGCTTCGAGCAGGTTCTCGGGAATGGCGCCGCAGTTCACGGCGACGAAGGGCCCCTCGCTGCGTTGGCTGCAGGCGTGCACCGCGCGCGCCACGAGTTCCTTGCCGGTGCCTGACTCGCCGCGCACCAGCACCGGCGCCATGCCGCGAGCCACCTTGGCGATGCGGCTCTTCACCAGCCGCATCGGCTCCGAGTCCCCGACCAGGCGCTCCAGCGCCGCCGGGCTCGCGACGCCCGCGGCCGCCGGGCCTGCCGGCTTGCCGGCTTCGTCCGCCGGCCGCGCGGGGCGGGGCGCCGCCGCCTGCGTCTGCACCGCGGAGGCCACGACCGAACGGAACTGCTTCAGGTCCACCGGCTTGGTCAGGTAGTCGAAGGCGCCGGCCTTCAGCGCTTCGACCGCGTTCTCGGCCGAGCCGTAGGCCGTCATGACCACGCAGCGCTCGCCGCGCTGATCCTGCTGGATGCGTTGCACGATCTTCATGCCCAGCCCGTCGGGCAGGCGCATGTCGGTGATCACGGCGTCGAAGCGGCCGGCGTCGAGGTGCTGCCAGGCTTCGGAGACCGTGCCGGCCGCCTCGACCCGGTAGCCCTCGCGCAGCAGCGTGAGTTCATAGAGCGTGCGCAGGTCGGGCTCGTCGTCGACGACCAGGATCCTGGCGGGTGCGGGGGCGGACGGGTGGAGGGTGCTCACGGGCGCTATTGTGTCAGCGGCCTCGCGATCGTGGTTCGGCCGTTGCGAAGACGACGAAGAACTCGTTGCCCTCCGGCCCCGCGACCGAGAGCGCGCGGCGCTCGTAGCCGATGGTCGCGCCGTGGCGCTCGCACAGCTCCCGGCACAAGAAGAGGCCGAGCCCGCTGGAGCGGCTCTCGGAGGAGAAGAAGGGCTCGAAGAGGTGGCGCTGCACCGCCGGCTCCAGCGGCGTGCCGTCGCTCCAGATCTGCAGGCTGGCGCGGCCGGCCGGGTTCATGCGCGTGCTGACCTGGATCGAGCCCTCGCGCTCGCCCGCGTAGCGCGCGGCGTTGTCGAGCAGATTGACCAGGATGCGGCGCAGGTGCTCGGTGTCGAAGCGCACGTGGCTGCCGTCCGAATCCAGCGCCAGCAGCACGCCCTGGCGCTGCGAGTGCTGCACCCATTCCTCGGCGAGCGCGCGCACGGTGGAGTCCAGCGACAACTGCTCGCCCAACGGCAGCACGCGCTGCTGGCGCGCACGCGCGACATCGAGCACGTCGTCCACGATGCGCGACAGGCGCAGCGCGTTCTGCTGCACCATCGTCGTGAGCTGGCGGTGAGCCGGGTCGACCAGGTCCTCGCTGAGCAGCGCGCTCGCCTGCATGATGGCGGCCAGCGGATTGCGGATCTCGTGCGCGACGGCGGCCGACATGCGCCCCATCGCGGCGAGCTTCTCGGTGCGGATGCGGGCCTCGAGTTCGCGCAGGTCTTGCAGGAACATCACGCACAGGCTTTCGGTGCGGCGGTCGCCGGCCGGCGTCAGGCGCGTGCGCACGCGCACCTCGCGCGCGGCGCCCTGCGCCTGTGCGATCGGGATCTCCTTGGACTGCGGCGTGCGGCGCGCGAAGGTCTGCCGCGCCAGCACGGCCAGCGCGGTCCAGGCCGGCTGCGCGCTCAGCCCGAAGGGCAGCGGCAGGTTGGCCAGCCCCTGGCCGAGGATGATGTCGGCCGCTGGATTCGCGGCATGCACCTGGCCCTGCGCATCCACCACCAGCACGCCTTCGCTGAGCGTCTCGATCACCAGGTCGTTGACAAGCGCATGCATCTGCGCGGTGCTGCGGTTGCGCTGCGCCAGCGCCTCCTCGCGCGTGAGCCGGCGTGCCAGCTCGTGCGCGAGCAGGGCCACCACGAAGAGCCCGGTGCCGGTCAGCGCTGCCTGCACGAAGCGCGGCGAGGTGTCCGAGGACCGGTCCAGCCAGTAGAGGCCCGCGTGCGCCAGCAGCAGCAGCGCGGCCGCCGCCGTGGTGCCCAGGCCGACGATGCCCGAGCCGAGCACCGCGCCCATCAGCACCGGCAACGCGAAGAGCGGCGTGTAGTTGATGCTGCCGCCTTGCAGCACCTGGAGCGCCGTGAAGATGACCAGGTCCACGCCGATGGTGGACAGCCAGGCCGCGCCGAAGCCGCGGATCGGCGGCTGGAACGGACCGTAGCGCGCGACCAGCACGGCCGCCAGCAGGTAGGCGCAGGCCAGCGCGATCGCCGCGCCCTGCATCGGCTGGCCCAGGAAGAAGGCCACACCTTGCAGCAGCAGCAGGACGGCCGCGACGAAGCAGCGCGCCGCCATGAAGCCGCGCCACAGCCGCAGCAGGGCCGAGCTCTCTCGGTTGAAATGATCGAGCGCGCTCCAGTCCGTCGCCGACTCGCCGCGGGTCCAGAGAAAGGCGCTCATGGCCGTCGCCCTTCAGCGCGCCGCGGCTTGCCGGTGGGCGGCGCTGCAGTACACCGCGCCGTCCGGCCCGTTGATGGCATCCGTCCTCGGCAGGTGGAGTCCGCAGTGCGCGCAGCGCACCATGGCCTGCGGCGCTCCCACGGCGGGCGGTGTGCGCGGCGGCGGCGGCCGCGAGCGCAGTTCCTCGCGACGGCCCTTGCGCCAGAAATGGATCGCCACGAGAACGACCGCGAGGACGAGCAGGTATTTCATATATGCATCAAGCCGCGCGCCCCAGCACCACTTCGAGCACGAAGCGCGAACCCACGTAGGCCAGCACCAGCAGTGCCGAGCCCGCATAGAGCACGCGCCGCGCCGTCCGGCCGCGCCAGCCGAATCGGACGCGGCCGATCAGCAACACCGCGAAGCTCACCCATGCCAGCACGGAGAACACCGTCTTGTGATCCCACTTCACGCCGCGCGCGGTTGCACCGTAGAGCGTCTCGCTGAACAGGATGCCGGCCAGCAGGGTCGCCGAGAGCAGCACGAAGCCGGCGGTCACGAAGCGGAAGGTCAGGCGTTCCAGCGTGAGCAGCGGCACCCCGGCCTGCGGCTCGGCCGCCAGGCGAATCTGCTTTTCGGCGCGCGTCATCAGCCAGGCATGCACGACCGCTGCCGCGAAGAGCCCGTAGGACGCGATGCCCAGCGCGAGGTGCAGCGGGAGCCAGGGCGAGGCCGACACATGCAGCGGCGTACCGGGGAAGATGACGGCGAGCAGCACCGCCGCCGCGCCGAGCATCGCGAGCACCCGGCGGACCTGCAGCTGCGGGTACATGCGGCTCTCGATGCCGTAGACCGTCAACACCAGCCAGGCCGTGACCGAGATCGCGGGCGCGAAACCGAAGCGCGGCGTGCCGCCCGCGAGCCCCCAGCCCAGGGCGAGCGCGTGCAGCAGCCAGGACAGGGTGAGCATCGAGCGTGTGGCGTGCAGGCCCAGCCGCGCGGCCGCGGCGGCCGTGATGCCGTAGGCCGCCGCGGTGGCGATGCCCAGCGCCACGCCGAGTGGGGAGGGGATCGCTAAAATCATCGGCTGGAGTTTAGCGTCTCGCCCCCGCGCGGCGCCTTGCGCTCCCTTCATACCGGTCCCGTCCAGCGGGAAGCATCATGGCCACCGCCCTCACAGAAAAATTCTCCCGCCTCGTCAAGCAGGTCAGCGGCCAGGCCCGCATCACCGAAAGCAATGTGCAGGACATGCTGCGCGAGGTGCGCATGGCGCTGCTCGAAGCCGACGTGGCCCTGCCCGTGGTGCGCGACTTCGTCGCGCGCGTGAAGGAGAAAGCCCTCGGCCAGGAGGTGCTGGGCTCGCTCAAGCCCGGCCAGGCCCTGGTCGGCATCGTCAACCGCGAACTCGCCGCGACCATGGGCGAAGGCATCTCCGACATCAACCTGGTGGCCCAGCCGCCGGCCGTGATCCTGATGGCCGGCCTGCAAGGCGCCGGCAAGACCACGACCACCGCCAAGCTGGCCAAGCACCTGATCGAGAAGCGCAAGAAGAAGGTCCTGACGGTGTCCGGCGACGTCTACAGGCCCGCCGCCATCGAGCAGCTGAAGACGGTCACGAAGCAGGCCGGCGCCGAATGGTTCCCGAGCACGCCGGACCAGAAGCCGCTGGACATCGCGCGCGCCGCGCTTGACTATGCCAAGCGCCACTTCTTCGACGTGCTGCTGGTCGACACGGCCGGCCGCCTCGCGATCGACGAAGTGCTGATGGACGAGATTAAGCAGCTGCATGCCGCCCTGAACCCGGTCGAGACCCTGTTCGTGGTCGACGCGATGCAAGGGCAGGACGCGATCAACACCGCCAAGGCCTTCAAGGAAGCGCTGCCGCTCACCGGCATCATCCTGACCAAGACCGACGGCGACTCGCGTGGTGGCGCGGCGCTGTCAGTGCGCCAGGTCACCGGCGTGCCGATCAAGTTCGCCGGCGTGAGCGAGAAGATCGACGGCCTGGAGGTCTTCGACGCCGAGCGCCATGCCGGCCGCATCCTGGGCATGGGCGACATCGTCGCGCTGGTCGAGCAGGTCACGGCCGGCGTGGACGTGGCGGCGGCGCAGAAGCTGGCGGCCAAGGTCAAGAGCGGTGCCGGCTTCGACCTCAACGACTTCCTGAGCCAGATCCAGCAGATGAAGCAGATGGGCGGGCTCTCCAGCATCATGGACAAGCTGCCCGCGCAGATGGCGGCCAAGGCCACCGAGGCCGACATGACGCGCGCCGAACGCGACATCCGCCGCAAGGAAGGCATCATCAACAGCATGACGCCGCTGGAGCGCCGCAAGCCCGAACTGCTCAAGGCCACGCGCAAGCGCCGGATCGCGGCGGGAGCGGGCGTGCAGGTGCAGGAAGTCAACCGCCTGCTCAACGAGTTCGAGCAGATGCAGGGGATGATGAAGAAGATGAAAGGCGGCGGCCTCATGAAGATGATGAAGCGCATGGGCGGGATGAAGGGCATGCCGCCCATGGGCGGTGGCGGCGGCATGCCGCGCTTCTGACTTCCACCCGCTTCGCCAATGAAAAAGCCCGCATCGAGCGGGCTTTTTCTTGGGGAGCCCGAAGGGCTCGCGGGGGGCAGGATCAGGCCGTGGCCAACGCTGGGCGGGCGAGCCGCACGGCATGCATCCAGGCGCGGCGCAGCACGGCCGGCGAGCGCGATTCCTCGGGAATCAGCAGGTAGCCGCGGTCGCGCAGCGTGGTGCCCAGCGCGATCTGGCTGGTCAGCACCGTCAGCGGGATCGCCAGCAGCAGCGGCAGGCCCACGGGCATCAGCCAGATCAGCGCGCTCGGGTCGATCAGCGCGATGCCGACGGCCAGTGCAGCGATCACCAGCGTCATCGGTGCCAGCTGGCTGAAGGCGATGCGCCACGGCACGGCGGCGGCTTCACGCGGAGGCGACTTCCAGTCGAGCTTGATGCCCGTGAGCGCCACCACCACGAAGAGCGAGTGGGCCAGCATCCGCACCGGAGCCTGCACGATGGCCAGCGCGCTTTCGAGCGTCGAGCTCTTCACCAGGCCCCAGAAGCCGCCGTACTGGCGCTGCTCGCCGCGCAGCATCACGGCCGCGATGCCCAGCAGGCGCGGCAGGAACAGCAGGCACAGCGTCCAAAGCCACAGGCCGGCGAGCTCGGCCGGCAGCACATGCCAGCTGGAAATCAGGCTCGAGCCGCTCAGCCACAGGGCGGTGCCCAGCGTCAGGAAGGCCAGCCACAGCGGCGCGGAGGCGTAGGCCATGGTGCCGGTCACGAACATCGCGCGGTGCACGGAGTGCAGGCCAGGTTCCGCCATCAGGCGGGCATTTTGCAGGTTGCCCTGGCACCAGCGGCGGTCGCGCTGCAGTTCGGCCAGCAGGTCCGGCGGCTGCTGCTCGTAGCTGCCCACCAGGTCGGCGACGAGCCACACGTGATAGCCGGCGCGGCGCATGAGTGCGGCTTCGACGAAGTCGTGCGACATGATGCCACCCGACATGCCGCCGGTGCCCTTGATGGGCGCCAGCGCGCAGTGATCCATGAAAGGCTTGACGCGGATGATCGCGTTGTGGCCCCAGTAGTGCGACTCGCCGAGTTGCCAGAACTGCATGCCCAGCGTGAACAGGCGGCCCGTCACGCGCGAGGCGAACTGCTGAGCGCGGGCGTGCAGCGTCACGTGGCCGATGGCCTGGGTGGCGGTCTGGATGATGCCGGCCGTCGGGTTGGCTTCCATCAGCTTGACCATCGAGGTCAGGCAGTCGCCGCTCATGACGCTGTCGGCGTCGAGCACGACCATGTAGCGGTAGTCCTTGCCCCAGCGGCGGCAGAAGTCGGCCACGTTGCCGGCCTTGCGGTGCGTGCGGCGGGTGCGCAGGCGGTAGTAGACCTCCACTTGCGGCTGGTTGGCGCTGGTGGCCAGCGCGGCGCGCAGGTCTTCCCAGGCGGCGCGCTCGGCGGCGGCGATCTCGGGCGTGTAGCTGTCGGACAGCACGAACACGTCGAACTGCTTCGCGTGGCCGGTGGCGGCCACCGATTCGCAGGTGGCGCGCAGGCCGGCGAAGACGGTGGCGACGTCCTCGTTGCAGATCGGCATGATGATCGCCGTCCGCGCCTCGGGGTTCATCGGATGATTGGCGACCTGCTTGGCGGACAGCGCGTGCTTGTCACCGCGCACGGAGACGTAGAAGCCCATCAGCGCGGTCACGAAGCCGGTCACGACCCAGCCCGACAGCAGGCCGTACAGGCCGATCTGGCCGTATTCCAGCCAGACGTTGTCGTAGTCGGGCTGCACGCTGGCAAACAGCGTGGAGGCGACGATGGTGCTCAGCAGCGTCAACGCCATGAAGACCATGCGGCGCTGCGCGGCGGCGCGTTCCCACGGCAGCTTGGCTGCGCGCGGGGCGTGCGTGCCGCCTTCGGCCTTGCGGGCGCCACCGGCGCCGAGCTTGACCAGCAGGGCCGTGCCGATGCTGTTCCAGAAGCCGCGCCAGGGGCGCGGCGCCATGGAGCCGCGGTTGATCGGGGGCGCCGTCACCGAATTGGGGTGGCGTTCTTCACGCACCGGGCTGCGGCGCGAGAAGTCGGCTTCGGTCAGCACGTTCAATTGGGAGAAATCGTTGGGTTTCATGCGCGACTCACCACCGTTGGTTCTTGAGGGAGGGCGTGTCGCCGATTCCCGGAAAGCGCTTGAAGACGCAGTCGGGCGCGGCGCCGCTGGACGCCTCGGGGGCAACCGGCGAAGGGCTCGTGGCGCGAGGCCACGAGAGGGAAAACTGCTTTTGACGCAGGCCATCGCGCTGCGGACGCAGTGCGAAAGAGAGGCTGTGATGTGCTGTCATGCCTCTACAGGGGCAATCCCTGTGCCAGCATGAAAAAGTCCTTTTGAATCAAGGACTTGGGAAGATTTTTCCGCTCTGGAGGAGAACTTTGGGCCTCCAACCCCGTGAAAACCCGTGTTTTTGTCGCCGGATCCCGACAAGGCGCCGGGTGCTCTGAAAAAACTCCAGTTAAATCAACACCTTAGGGGCGTCGCTCGTCGGCGACAGCTTCTCCGCCCGGCGACGACGGGTCGGCCTTGAAGTGCCCCGGCGTCAGTTCGTGCTTCTGCAGCAGGCGGTAGAACTCGGTCCGGTTGCGGTCCGCCAGGCGAGCCGCGTCGGCCACGTTGCCGTCGGTCAGCTTGAGCAGCCCGACGAGGTAATCGCGCTCGAAGCGCTGCTTGGCCTCGGCATAGGTCTGCACCTCGACGCTGGGCACGCGCAGGGCCCGCTGCACCAGGGCCAGGGGGATCAGCGGCGAACTCGACAGCGCACAGACCTGCTCGACCACGTTGAACAGCTGCCGCACGTTACCCGGCCAGGACGCGGTGGCCAGCGCCTTCAGGGCCTCCGGCGCGAAGCCGGACAGCCGCTTGCCGTACTTGGTGGAAAGCCGCTGCAGGAAATGGTTGGCCAACAGCGGGATGTCCTCCCGACGCGCCGACAGCGGCGGCAGGCTCAGCGTGACCACGTTGAGCCGGTAGTAGAGGTCCTCGCGGAACTGCCCTGCTTCCATCGCGGCATCCAGATCGCGGTGGGTGGCCGAGATGATGCGCACATCCACCTCGATCGACTGGCTGCCGCCCAGCGGCCGCACTGCGCGTTCCTGCAGCACGCGCAGCAGCTTGACCTGCAGGGCGGGCGGCATGTCGCCTATCTCGTCCAGCAGCAGCGTGCCGCCGTCGGCCTGCTGGAACAGGCCCTTGTGGTTGGCCACGGCGTCGGTGAAGGCGCCCTTCATGTGGCCGAAGAGTTCGGATTCCAGCAGCGCCTCCGGGATGGCGCCGCAGTTGACGGCCACGAAGGGCTTGTCGGCACGCGCGCTGGCGCGGTGGATGGCGCGGGCGAGCAGTTCCTTGCCGGCACCGCTGTCGCCGCGCAGCAGCACGCTGGCATCGGACTTCGCGACCATGCGGGCCTCGGCCAGCAGCTCGGCCATGCGGTTGCTGCGGCTCACGATCTCGGAGCGCCAGCTCTCGTCGCCGCCCTTGCCGGCACTGGTGGAGGGCGCTCCCAGGGCCAGGGCCTGCGCGATCTTGTCCAGCAGTTCGCGACCGTCGTAGGGCTTGGTGAGGTAGGTGAAGACGCCGCGCGCGGTCGCCTCCACGGCGTCGGGGATCGTGCCGTGCGCGGTCAGCAGGATCACCGGCAGCGTCGGATGGCGCTTGCGCACCTCGTCGAAGAGCGCGAGACCGTCGCGGCCGGGGAGCCGGACGTCGCTGAGCACCAGTTGCGGATGCTCGATCTCCAGTTGCGTCAGCGCGGATTCCGCCGAGGTCACGGCGGTGACCTGGTAGCCGGCCGCATTCAGGCGCATCGAGAGCAGCCGCAGCATGTCCGGGTCATCGTCCACCACCAGCAGGCGGGCGCCCGTGGGGCCGCTCGCGACCGGCGACGAGGAGGGGGGAGCGCTGCGGCTCATGGCGCGGGCTTCGTCGCGGCGGGCGCGGCCGGGGCCGCGGCCGGCGTCGCGGGGTTGTTGTTGGGACGGGCGAAGCTGCGCTCGATGGCGCGCAGCGCCTCGATCCGCTCATTCAGCTGGTCGATGCGGCGCTGGGCGTCGCGCACCTGCTGGGCCTGGCGGTCACGGTCGTCCTCGACCTTGCGCTGCTCGATGTAGCGCGAGGCCAGCGTGCGCGCGAGCGGCTGCAGCAACTGCGCATCCGGCGAGGGGTTGGCCATCACGCGCTGCAACAGGCTGACCGCCCGGGCGAGGTCGGCAGACACGCGTGTCTGCGCCAGTACCAGCGCCACCTGCATCTGCGCGAGCGGCGCGTCGCCGGGATCGCCAAGCCTGCCGAGTTCGGCGCCCAGCTCCGGAGGCCCGAACTGCCGCACCCGGTCGGCATAGCCCAGGACGGCGGCCACAGGGCCCTGCGTCTGCTGCATGAAGAGAAAGGCGGGTTGCGTGGCCGGCGCGAGCGGCTCGGCCTCCACCGGTGTCACCGGCTGGATGACCGGCGGGGGCGGCGGCTCCGGCGTGGGCGCGACGGCGACGGCTTCGGCCGGTGGCGTCGGCGTGGCGCAGCCCGCGACCAGCAGCGGCACGAGGATCGTCATGCCGAGGGCGGATCTGCGGAAGATCGAAGGGAGCATGGGTTTGGAAATGCGCGTGGGGCGGTGGTCGTCAGGCGGAGCGCGGCAACTCGATGCGGAAACGCGCGCCGGGTCCCTCCGGCAGCAGCGTGATGCGGCCACCATGGGCTGCAATGTACTCCTGCACGATCGACAGGCCGATGCCGGTTCCTTTCACCGAGTGCTGCGGCTGGCGCTCGCCGCGGAAGAAGGGTTCGAAGATGCGGTCGCGGTCGCCCTCGGCGATGCCGGGGCCTGCGTCGCAGATGTCGATGCGTGCCGTGTCGGCCGTGCTCGACACCTGGATGGAGATGGTGCCGCCGCGTGTCGAGAAGCGGATGGCGTTGGACAGCAGGTTGGCGATGGCCGTGCCGAGCTTCACCGGGTCCACCACCACGGCGATGGGTTCGCCCTCGGCGCGCACCGTGAGGCCGCCGGCCTGCCATTGCAGGCGCTGGGCCTCGATCTGCTCCTCGATCAGCGGCAGCAGCGGCGTGCGTTCGCGGCGCAGTTCGCGGGCCTCGAAGGCCGCGGCGTTGAAGCGCAGCAGCGCCTCGATCTGACCCTGCAGCGCGATGGTGTTCTGCTGCAGGATCTGCGCGACCTCGCGCTGCGCAGGGTTGAGCGCGCCGGTCACGCCGTCTTCCAGCAGCGAGACGCCTTCTCGCAGTGCCGCCAGCGGGGTCTTGAGTTCATGCGAGACGTGACGCAGGAAGCGTGCCTTGTCGGCGTCCAGTTCAGTCAGCCGCAGGCGCAGCCATTCGAGTTGCTGCGACACGCGCCGCACGTCGGCCGGGCCGCGGATGTCGATGGGCTCGTCGAGCCGGTTCTGGCCCAGCCCGACGATCGCGCGTTCAAGCCGCTTGAAGGGGCGAGCCAGCCACACGCCGAAGGCCATCGCCAGCGCCGCCGCCAGCGCGCTGGATGCGACCACCAGCCGCATCAGCCGGGTGCGTGCCGTCTCGATGCGTTCGGCCAGTGCGTTGTTCTGCGTCTCGATGAGGAACTGCGCCTGCTGGGCGATGTTGGTGTTCAGCGCATCGAGGTCGCGGAACTGCATGGCCATCGAGCTTTCGCGCGAAAGGGCGGTGTCCGCGGTGCCGCTCATCAGACCCTCGATCAGTTCGAACTGGGCCCGCCAGCGGTCCGGGCCGGCGGAGGGCAGTCCGTTGTTGCCCAGCCGGTCGAGCACCTGGTGCGCCTCGCGCGCGGCATCGTCGAAGCGGCGACGCAGCACGGCATCGTTGAGCACGAGCGACTGGCGGCCGGCGCGTTCCATCGCCGCGCTGCGCTCGGCCAGCGACTGGGCCGCGCCCGAGAGCGTCAGCGCGCGCGCCGCCGCGTCACGGCTATCCGTCATCAGCAGGTCGTACTGGAACACGGCGCGCAGCGCCACGCCCACCAGCAGCGCGGTGATCAGCAGGAAGGCGAACAGAAGCAGTTGCTGGAACGAGCCGCCCGCGGATTTCAGCTTCGCCATCAGGCAGAGGCGGATGCGGCGGCGGACATCGGGGGCAGCGCCGCGGCGCGGTCCGCCGCATGCGTGGATTCGGCCGTCAGCACCTCGCCGCGCAGGGTGTAGGCCAGCGAGCGCGTGATGCGCAGGTCGATCATCTGCCCGACCAGCCGCGCGTCGCCTTCGAAGTTCACCACCCGATTGCATACGGTGCGGCCCATCAGCTCGCGTGCATCGCGCCGAGAGGCGCCTTCGACCAGCACGCGCTGCACGGTGCCGACCCGGGCTTCGCCGAAGCGCTTGACGTTGCCGTCGATCACGGCCTGCAGCTGCTGCAGCCGCCCGAGCTTCACCGCATGCGGCGTGTCGTCGTGCAGCGCCGCGGCGGGTGTGCCCGGGCGCGGGCTGAAGATGAAGCTGAAGCTGGCGTCGAAGGCCAGTTCGTCGATCAGCTTCATCATCTTGCCGAAGTCCTCGTCGGTCTCCCCGGGGAAGCCGACGATGAAGTCGCTGCTCAGGGCCAGGTCCGGCCGGATGGCGCGCAGCTTGCGCACCGTGCTCTTGTATTCCATCGCGGTGTAGCCGCGCTTCATCGCCATCAGGATGCGGTCGCTGCCGTGCTGCACCGGCAGGTGCAGATGGCTCACGAGCTGCGGCACGCGGGCGTAGGCTTCGATGAGGCGCGGCGTGAATTCGTTCGGGTGGCTGGTGGTGTAGCGGATGCGCTCGATGCCGGGAATCTCGGCGACGTACTCGATGAGCAGCGCGAAGTCGGCGATCTCGTCGGTGCCGCCCATGCGGCCGCGGTAGGCGTTGACGTTCTGGCCCAGCAGCGTGACCTCGCGCACGCCCTGGTCGGCCAGGCCGGCGATCTCGGCCAGCACGTCGTCCAGCGGGCGGTTCACCTCCTCGCCGCGCGTGTAGGGCACCACGCAGTAGCTGCAGTATTTGGAGCAGCCTTCCATGATGGAGACGAAGGCGGTGGCGCCTTCCACGCGCGCCGGCGGCAGGTGATCGAACTTCTCGATCTCGGGGAAGCTGATGTCGACCTGCGGCCGGTCTTCTCTGTCACGCCGGCTCAGCAGCTCGGGCAGGCGGTGCAGCGTCTGCGGGCCGAAGACCACGTCGACATAGGGCGCGCGGGCGATGATCGCCGCGCCCTCCTGGCTTGCCACGCAACCGCCCACGCCGATCTTCACGCCCTTGGCCTTCAGGTGCTTCACGCGGCCCAGGTCGGAGAAAACCTTCTCCTGGGCCTTCTCGCGCACCGAGCAGGTGTTGAAGAGGATGAGGTCGGCCTGCTCGACGTCGGTGGTCGGCTCGTAGCCTTCGGCGGCGCGCAGCACGTCGGCCATCTTGTCCGAGTCGTACTCGTTCATCTGGCAGCCGAAGGTCTTGATGAAAACTTTGGGGGTCATGGGGCTCTCCGGTCGGGCCGGTTGGCGGTGTTCTGTCGGATGGCGAAAGCGCCGCGGGCGCCATGCGGGCGGGGCGGCGTCGCGGCCGGCCTTGCCGGCCGGCGCTTCGGCTATTCGCCGTACTTGGGAAGCTGGTCGAAGGGCGTCTTGCCGTCGTCGCGCGGCGCGCTGTTGGCCACGAAAGGCCAGAAGTTGAACAGAGGCCGCTCTGCCGAGGCCCGCTTGGCCTGCGCCTCCTCGGGCGTGAGGATCCAGACCTCGTTGACCAGGCCCATGCCGTCCCGGGTGTAGTTCACCAGCAGGTTCTGCCCGGTGAGGGAGGCGGGCGCGGTCAGCATGCGCTGCGCGCTGCGGATGCGGGCGCCGGGCGAAAGGCGCGCGGGCTGGCCGTCGAGCTGGATGTCAGGCGCGTTCAGCACCATGAAGCTGCCGCGCAGCGTGCCGGCGGGGAAGGTGCGGCCACCCGCCTCGGCTTCGTTCTGCTGCAGCGCGAAAGGCGCGTCCTGCGCCGCGGCGTGCCGGGGGACGAGCGCGGCGATGGGCACGAATCCTGCACAGAGTGCTATGGAAAGAAGAGCGTTGAGGCGGGACGGGCAGCGGTTCATGGGGACATCCAGAGGCTGTGGAGCGGCGATTCTAGCGGTCGCTCCAGCGAGTTTCGATGGGAGCCGAATCGCGGTCGATCGTGCGGTCTTGCAGCAACGCTTTACTTATCTTTACGGCAGTGATGGACTGCTGTCGTCGACCGCTGATCCAATAGTTGAAGCTGGGTGTAAGTACGCCCGTTTCTTGCACGCAAGCCCCTCGATACAACGTAGAAGCCCCATGAAGAAGAATTCAGTTCTCGTCCTTGCCGGTGTGTTGGTCGTGGCAGCCGCCGCGGGCACGTGGTGGTGGTCGGGCGGCAAGGCGCGTCATGCCGCCCAGGCCGGCGGCGCACCGGCCGCGCCGGCCAACGCAAAAGGCAATGGCAACGGCGGGGCGCCAGCGATGGTGACGCTGGCCGCCGCCCGGCGGCAGAACGTACCGGTCACGGTGCAGGTCAACGGCAGCGTGGTCTCGCTCAACAGCGTCGACCTGCGCCCGCAGGTGACGAACACGGTGCGCGAGGTGCATGTGAAGGAAGGACAGTTCGTGAAGGCAGGCCAGCTGCTCTTCACGCTCGACGACCGGCCCGACCAGGCCAACCTGGCCAAGGCGCGGGCGCAGCAGCAGAAGGACGAGGCCATGCTGGCCGACCTGGAGCGCCAATACAAGCGCAGCCAGGACCTCGTGGCGCAGAACTTCATCGCCAAGAGCGCGGCCGATGCCACGCTCTCGCAGCTGGAGGCGCAGCGCGCGGCGGTGGCCGCCGACCGCGCGGCGGTCCAGTCGGCGCAGGTCGCGCTGGGCTACGCCACGCTGCGCGCGCCTATTGCCGGGCGCATCGGCGCCGTCAACATCTATCCAGGAACGCTCGTGCAGCCGAGCCTTTCGCTGGTGACGATCACCCAGCTGGACCCGATCGCCGTGAGCTTCCCGGTGCCCGAGGACAAGCTGCAGGACCTGCTGGCCGCCTCGCGCGCCAAGGGCGTGGTCGAAGCGGTCGTGGCCGGCCGCAAGGACACGCTGAAAGGCGAGCTCAACTTCGTCGACAACACGGTCGACCCGCTCATCGGCACGGTGCGCGCCAAGGCCGTGTTCGCGAATGCGGACCAGAGCCTCTGGCCCGGCCAGTTCGTGCAGACCCGCGTCACCGTCAACACGCTGAACGACGCGACCGTGATCCCGGCCGCCGCCATCATGATGCTGGCCGAGGGCAGCGCGGTCTACGTGGTGGACGCCAACCAGACCGCCGCGCGCCGCAAGGTCCAGACCCTCCACACCTTCGGCACGCAGGTCGCCGTGCGCGGCGTCGAGCCGGGCGAGCAAGTGGTCATCGAAGGCAAGCAGAACGTGCGCCAGGGCGGCAAGGTGCGCCTGGACACGCCGGCCAAGCCGCAGCCTGGCGGCACCGCGCCCGAGAACACGCCGGGAAGCGCCGCCTCGGTGGCTCCGACCAACGCCAGCCTCGTCGCCGAGCGGGAGCGTACATGAACATCTCCGAGCTGTGCATTCGCCGCCCGGCGATGACCGTGCTGCTATCGGCGGCGGTGGTCGTGATCGGAATCTTTGCCTACTTCCAGATCCCCGTCGCGGCGCTGCCCAGCTACAACACGCCCGTCATCAATGTCAACGCGCAGCTGCCCGGCGCCAGCCCGGACACCATGGCTTCCTCGGTCGCGCTGCCGCTGGAAAAGCAGTTCTCCACCATCCCGGGCCTGCAGACCATCAGCTCGGTCAACACGCAGGGCGTGACCTCGCTCACGCTCGAATTCGTCAGCAGCCGCGACATCGACGCCGCCGCGGTCGACGTCCAGGCGGCGCTGCTGCGCGCGCAGCGCCAGCTCCCGGTCGAACTCACGCAGCTGCCGTCCTACCGCAAGGTGAACCCGGCGGACGCGCCTGTGCTCTTCATCGCGATGACCTCGGATTCGATGAATCCGGCCGAGCTCAACGACTACGCCGAGAACCTGATCTCGCCCACGCTCTCGACCATCGACGGCGTGGCGCAGGTGGCGGTCTACGGGCGCAAGGCTTTCGCGGTGCGCGTGAAGGCCGACGCCGACCTGCTCAATGCGCGCAACATCACGCTCGACGAGTTGGCCAACGCGGTGCGGCTGGCCAATGCCAACACGCCGGTCGGCGTGCTCGACGGGCCGCGCCAGACGCTCACCATCCAGGCCAATGAGCAGATGCTGAGAGCCGCCGACTTCGCCAAGGTCATCGTCGGTCAGCGCAACGGCGCACCGGTGCGGCTGGACGAGGTCGCGAGCATCGAGGACAGCTTCGAGTCCGTGAAGACCGCCAGCAGCTTCAACGGCAAGAGCTCCATCTCGCTGGCCGTCCAGCGCCAGCCCAATGCCAACACCGTGCAGGTGGTCGACGCGGTGCGCGCGCTGATGCCGCGCTTCAAGGAAGAACTGCCGCAGTCGGTGGAGATCAACCTGGTCAACGACCGCTCGCTTTCCATCCGCGAGGCGGTGCACGACGTGCAGCTCACGCTGCTGGGCACCATCCTGCTGGTGGTGCTGGTGATCTTCCTGTTCCTGCACCGCGTGGTGGCCACGCTGATCCCGGCGGCGACCATCCCGATCTCGCTGATCGGCGCGGTGGCGCTGCTCTACGCCTTCGGCTACAGCCTGGACAACGTCTCGCTGCTGGGCATCACGCTGGCCGTGGGCCTGGTGGTGGACGACGCCATCGTGGTGCTCGAGAACATCATGCGCTACGTCGAGAAGGGCATGGAACCCATGGCGGCCGCGTTGCGCGGCGCGCGTGAGGTGGGATTCACCATCATCTCGATCTCGATCTCGCTGGTGGCGGTGTTCATCCCGATCTTCTTCATGCCGGGCGTGATCGGCCTGCTGTTCCACGAGTTCGCCGTGGTGGTGGGCCTGGCGGTGATGGTGTCGGCCATCGTGTCGCTCACACTGGTGCCGATGCTCGCGAGCCGGCTGCTGCGGCACACGCCGCGCCCCGAAGGCGCGGCGCACCTCGACCACGAGGAAGAGCATCCGGAGCCGGGCACCGCGATCGGTCGCGCCTTCGAGCGCGGCTACCGCTGGGTGCATGGCAACTACATGCGCACCCTCGACTGGACGCTGGGCCATCGCAACATCATGCTGCTGGTGGCCGCCACCACCTTCGCGCTGACGGCGTGGATGTTCATCACCATCCCGAAGGGCTTTTTCCCCGAGGAAGACATCGGCCAGATCCAGATCACCACCGAGGCCGCGGAAGACATCTCCTTCCCCGCCATGAAAGCCCTGCAGGACCGGGTGTCCGATGCGCTGCAGGCCGACCCCAGCGTGGACTACGTCAACTCCTTCATCGGCGTCGGCGGCCCGACCGCGACGCAGAACTCCGGCCGGCTGTTCGCCGTGCTCAAGCCGCGCGGCGAACGCCCGCCGATGCCGCAGGTGCTGGAGCAATTGCGCAAGCGCTTCCGCGAGATCCCCGGCATCGCCGTCTACATGCAGCCGGTGCAGAACCTGCGCCTGGGCGGTCGGCAGAGCAAGGCGCGCTTCCAGTACACGCTGCAGAGCGTGAACGCAAGCACCATGGGCGTGTGGGCCGACCGGCTGATGGAACGCATGCGCGCCGACCCGTCGTTCCGCGACGTGACCAGCGACTCGCAGAATCGCGGCCTGCAGGCCACGCTCGACATCGACCGGACCAAGGCGGGCGTGCTGGGCGTCGCGGTCGGCGACTTGCGCACCGCCCTCTACAACGCCTACGGCGACCGCCAGATCGGCAGCATCTACGCCGCGAGCAACACGTACCAGATCATCCTCTCGGCGGCCGACGACGACCGCCGCTTCGAGGAAGACATGTCGCGCCTGTCGGTGCGCAACAAGGCCGGTCAGCTCGTGCCGCTGTCGGCCTTCTCGACCGTCAAGCGCACAGTGGGCCCGACCTCGGTCAACCACCAGGGCCAGTTGCAGGCGGTCACCGTGTCCTTCAACCTCGCGCCCGACGTGCCGCTGGGCAACGCGACGGCGAAGATCGACCAGTTCAAGGCGGAGCTGAAGATGCCTGCCTCGATCATCACGACCTACGGCGGCGACGCGGCGGTGTTCCAGAGTTCGCAGTCCAGCCAGGCGGTGTTGCTGGTGCTGGCCGTGCTCGTCATCTACGTGCTGCTGGGCGTGCTGTACGAAAGCTACATCCACCCGCTGACCATCCTGGCCGGCCTGCCCTCGGCGGCGGTGGGCGCACTGCTGTCATTGAAGCTCTTCGGCTTCGACCTGACGCTGATCGCGACCATCGGCATCCTGCTGCTGATCGGCATCGTGAAGAAGAACGCGATCATGATGATCGACTTCGCGCTCGACGCGCAGCGCACCGAGGGCATGAAGCCGGTGGACGCGATCCGCGAGGCCTGCCGGCTGCGCTTCCGCCCGATCCTGATGACCACGCTGGCCGCGCTGATGGGCGCGCTGCCGCTTGCGCTGGGCCTGGGCGCGGGCGCCGAGTTGCGGCAGCCGCTGGGCGTGGCGGTGGTCGGCGGGCTGATCTTCTCGCAGGTGATCACGCTCTACATCACGCCGGCGATCTATCTCGCGCTGGACCGCTACAGCGGCAGCGGCCCGATGCAGGAACTGCCGGCGGAGGATTTGCCGATCGCTCATCACGCGGGCGGCGGACATGCCGCGGGCGCGGCCGGCTGAGCCGGCGTGCGGTGACGGGGGCCGGCGCCTTCAGCGCACCGGCTTCAATGCAGGGCCGGCTCCGCCTGGCTCGCCGCGGTGCGCAGCGCCTGGCGCGCGGCGGGCTGGGCCGCCGGCGGCGGGGACTTGCCCTGCGACGCGCGCAGCACCCAGTCGCTCACCACCGACATGAAGGTCTGCTGCGAGGCCATCGAGGTCAGGCTGTGGTCGATCTCGCCGATGAACTCGTACTCGAAGTTCCTGACGAAAGCCTCGTTCGCGAAGGGGCCCAGCTGGTCGCGATTGCGGTCCGTCACGTGCATCGTGCCGGTGTAGAGCATCAGCACCGCCACATTGCGCTCCGCCAGTTGCGTCATGGAGCGGCGGAAGAGGGCGGCCGTGACCTCCGGCGGGTCCGGCTCGAAGATGTGCGGCGCCGCGGCGGCCGCGGCGGCCGGCGAGAACTTTCGCTGCAGCCAGCGCGCGGTCTTGCCGAGCACGGCCGGGTTGGTCGGTGCCGCCAGCGCGCGCCGCACGCTGCGCTCGAAGCGCGATCGGCGCCCGGGGAAGGCGTAGCCGTCGAACATCAGCAGGCCGATCACGCGCGAGTCGGCCACCGCGAGCGAAAGCCCGTTGGTCGCGCCCGAGCACAGGCCGATCACGATGAAGCGACGCACGCCGAGGGTGGTCTCCATCAAGTTCATGGCCGCCTGCAGGTCGAACACGGCCTGTGTCAGGAAATGCTCCGAACCGCTGGCCGGGCCGCTGTCGCCGAGGCCGGCCAGGTCGAGGCGGATGCCGGCGACGCCGCTCGCGGCCAGCTGCCGCGCCAGCTTGACGTTGATGCGGCGCGGGCCGATGCGGTGGTTCGCGCCCATGTTGAGCATGAGGCAGGCGACCGGCCCCAGCGCCCCGTCCGCGGGCGTGGTGATGATGCCGATCAGCGAACCTTCCGGTCCGAACTGGACGGGGGTTTCCTTGTAGTCAGTCATGTACTTCCGCCAGGAGGCGCTGCAGTGCCTCGGTAGGGACCATCGCGTTGTTGGGATGCGGGTCGGAGGTCCAGACCAGCGGATGCTGGAAGGGCGTGGCGCGCAGCGGCATGTGGCGGGCAGTCTCCTTGCCCGCCCATTGTTGGGCGGCGTGGTCCTCGGCATCGGCGAGCACCACGGTCTCGTGCAGGGCGGTCAATTGCAGTGTCTCGGGGGCCAGGGCGCGCAGCTGGTCGCGCAGGACCGGCGACACGCCGAAGCCGAAGATTTCATCGGTGAACGCATTCTCGTCCTTTGCGAGCCGGCGGCGCCAAGCCGGGTCCGGCACGCAGAAGGAACGCTCGAGCGCGTCCACATGGCCCTCGCGCAGGTCCGACAGGTAGCGCGCGCCGTCGACGATCGGGTCCCACAGGATCAAGCGCGACGGGTCGCAGCGGCCGCTCTTGGCCGCCAGCACGGCCATGGCCGCGCCCAGGCGCGCGCCGAGCCACATGATGCGGCGGCTGCCGGCACGGCGGCGAAGCTCCTCGTGCGCCGTGCAGACGTCGCGGCGCCAGCCTTCGAGTTCGCCGTCGGTGTCCTCGCCGGGCGAGTCACCGGTGCCGTGGTAGTCGAAACGCAGCACCGCCACGCCCGAACGCGCCAGACGGTCGGAGAGCACGCGGAAGAGCCGGTGCGCGCGGATGGCTTCCTGGCCGAAGGGCTGGCAGATCAGCACCGCGATGCCGCTGTCGCGCTCCGGCGCATGGAACAGCCCGAAGAGCTGGCGCGAGGCCGGGCCGAAAAGCATGGGGGTCATGCGTATAACTCGCTTTCCTGCAGGCGGGGCCGGGCGGCCACGGCCTCGAATGACAGAACACGGGCGACCGCGCACACGATGCCGCCGCCGCCGTCGAAGGAGGACAGGGCGAGGCGCACGAGCGTGTCGCCGTCCGCGATGCGGATCTCGAGCTCCTCGCTGTCGCTGCCGACGCCGGCCTCGAAGCTGCGCGTGTCCACGCTCAGGCCCATGCCCGTGGCCTTGAGGCAGGCTTCCTTGCGCGTCCAGCAGCCCAGGAAGGCGCGGTCGCGCTCGGCCGGCGCCAGAGCGTCCAGCGCCTGCCGCTCTGCATGGGTGAAATAGGTGGCGGCGAGGCTCTGGGCGTCGGGCATGCTGCGCAGTACTTCCAGGTCCACGCCGATGTCGGCGTCTTCGCCCACCGCGATGAGCCCCACCGACTCGCTGTGGCTCATGTTGAAGCGCACGCCGTAGGGCTCGACCAGTGCCGGCTTGCCGAAGGCGCCGGTGCTGAAGTCGAGGTAGGCGCCGGGGATGCCGGTCTCGGCCGACAGCACGCTTCGCAGCGCCGCGTGCGCGGCGACGAAGCGCTTGCGGTCGCGGGCGAAGACGAAGCGGCGGGCGCGCTCCCACTCCTCTTCCGAAAGGCATGCCGCCGCATCGGCCGGCGGCGCGGCGTCGAGGTCCACGCGCCACAAGCGGCAGCGCGCCACGGAAGGAAGTTGCACGATGGACATGGCCGTTTTCCCTCAGCCTTTGCGGCCCCAGCCGGAGAACACGCGGCCGAGCAGGCCGCGCTTGGGTTCGGTCTCGGCCGGCGCTTCCAGGCCCGGCTCGATCGCGGTGCCCGAGGCGGCCGAGGCCAGCTGGCCCAGGCTCTCGAACACGTAGCGGCGCGGCTCCACGCGGAAGCCCATCACCTGCTCGGCCTGGGCAATGATGCGCATCGCGATCAGCGAGTCGCCGCCCAGGTCGAAGAAGTTGTCGTTGGCGCGGATGTCGTTCACGTCGATGCTCAGCGCGCTGGCCCAGATTTGTGCCAGTTGCGCCTGCTCCGGCAGCAAGAGCGCCTGCGGCTGCTGCGGCCGCGCGGCCATGGCGGCCGCCGGCGTGAGCGAGGGCTGCTCGTCGCTGGCCGCGAGCCGCTTCAGGTAGTCCGCGCTCTGCGAGCCGGCGGGGTCGACGATGGCGTCGATCGTGCCGTCGGGCTGCTGCGCCACGCGCTGCAACAACTCGACGTAGCGCTCCTTGAAGGCGGCACCGGTCTCGCGCTTGTAGATGTCGGCGTTGTAGGCGATGGCGCCCTCGATGCCCTTGGGCTTGTCCATCAGCCAGATGCCGAGGTCGTCAGTGGCGCCGCGTTGCAGCAGGTGCATCTGCCGGTGCTTGAGGTCGCCGATGTCCTGCGGGCGCTCGCGCGCATCCTGGAAGGAGAAGAGGGCCTGGTAGAGGCCCACGCCCTGGGCGCGCTCCACGAACTCGGGCTCGCTCACCAGGCGCTCGAAGGGGATCTGCTGGTGGCCCATGACCGACACCAGTTCCTGCTTCACGTAGCGCATGAATTCGCCGAAGCGCAGGCTCCTGTCGATCTGGAAGGACAGTGGCAGCACATTGTTGAAGAAGCCCATCACCGGCTCGATCTCCGCGGCCTCGCGCCCGCGCACCGGCGTCGCGATGACGATGGAGCGCGTGTCGATGATGCTGCTCATCATCAGGATGTAGACGCCCAGCGTCAGCATGTTGAGCGTGACATCGTGGCCGCGCCCGATGTCGCGCAGGCGCTCGGTCAGCGTCTTGTCCACGCTGATCCAGTAGGTGCCGCCCTGGCCGCTCATGCCCGCGCGGCGCGGCATGTCGGTGCGCGGCGCCTTCGGCGTCGGCGAATTGGCGAAGCGGTTCTTCCAGTAGCGCAGCTGGGTCTGGTATTCGGGCTGCTCCAGCCAGTTCGCGTACCAGTCGGCGTAGTCGCCGTGCGTCGCCGCCAGCGCCGGAAGGCCGTGCGGCTCGCCGCGCACCATCGCACCGTAGATGGCGGACAGCTCGGTCTGCAGGATGTCGAAGGACCAGCCGTCCCAGATCAGGTGGTGCGGCACGAAGACGAAGGCGTGGTCGTTCTCGGCGATCTTGTAGAGCGCGGCATGGAAGAGCGGCGCGCGGTGGATGTCGATCGGGCGGTCGGCGACTTCCTGCATCCGCTCGACCAGCTCGGCCTCGCGCTGGTCGGCAGGCAGCGTGCCCAGGTCGATCACCGGCAGGTCCAGCGCCACGTCCTCCGCGATCACCATCGTGTGCGCACCGGTGGCCGGGTCGGTGCCCACGCTGCTGCGCAGCACGGGCTGGCGGCGCATGATTTCCTGCAGCGCGGCCTTGAACTTCGGGATGTCCAGCGGCCCGCTCAGCCGGTGCGCGGAAGGCGCGTTATAGACCGGCCGGCCCGGGTGCAGGTCCTCGATGAAGCGGATGCGTTCCTGCATCGGCGTGAGCGGCGCGCTGCGGCGGTCGGCCACGCGGCCGATGGGCGCGCTGCGCGGCGCGTTGCTGCTGTCCAGTCCGTCGATGGCGGCGGCCAGGCGCTCGGCCGTCGGGGCTTCAAACAGCAGGCGCAGCGGCACCGTGATGTCGAACTCGCGGCTCAGCAGCGTCGCCAGGCGCGCGGCCAGCAGCGAATGGCCGCCGAGGGCGAAGAAGTCGTCGCGGATGCCCAGGCCCGGCAGGTTGAGCACATGTTCCATCGTCGCCAGCACCACGCGCTCGCGATCGTTGCGCGGCGCCAAGCGCTCGCCGCTTTCCTTGCGCGCCGCGCTCGGCTTCGGCAGCGCCTTGCGGTCCACCTTGCCGTTGGGCAGCAACGGGATGGCATCCAGCAGTACCACGTGCTGCGGCACCATGTACTGCGGCAGGCGGGCGCGCAACTGGCGGTCGAGTTCGGCCAGGTCCACGGTCGCGCCCGGCGAGGGCGCGAGGTAGGCGACCAGGCGCACGTCGCCCGGCTGGTCCTCGCGCGTGATGACCACGCTGCGGGCGACGCCCGTCGCCTCGTTGCAGCGGGCCTCGATCTCGCCCAGTTCGATGCGGTAGCCCCGCACCTTGACCTGGAAGTCGAAGCGGCCCATGTGCTCCAGCAGACCGTCGTTGCGCCAGCGGCCGCGGTCGCCGCTGCGGTAGATCAGGGTTTCGACGCCGTCGATCGTGGTGGTGACGAAGCGCTCGGCCGTGAGTTCGGGACGGTCGAGGTAGCCCAGCGTCACGCCCATGCCGCTGATGCAGATCTCGCCCGGCACGCCGATCGGGCAGCGCTGCAGATTGCCGTCCAGGATCCACACACCGGTGTTGGCCATCGGCCGGCCGATCGAGACCCCGCGCGCCGCGATGCGGGGGCGCTCCATGCGCCAGACGGTGGACCACACGGTGGTCTCGGTCGGGCCGTAAAGGTTCCAGAGTTCGCTGCTGCGGTCCAGCAGCTCGAGCGAGAGATCCGCCGGTACCGGCTCGGCGCCGATCCAGGCACGGAAGCCGCGCGCGCCGGACCATTGGGCGTCCAGCAGCAGGCGCCACATGCCGGGCGTGGCCTGCAGGATGGTGACTTGCTCGGATTCGAGCAGCGCGCGCAGGCGGTTGCCGTCCATCGCGACTTCGCGCTGCACGATGATGATCTCGGCGCCGGCCGCGAGCGGCAGCATGACCTCGGGCACCGCCATGTCGAAGGACAGCGTGGTCACGGCGGCCAGGCGGTCCTGGGCGCCGATGCCCGGCTCGCGCTGCATGGACTGCATCAGGTTGGCGACCGCGCGGTGCGGCACGCACACGCCCTTGGGCTTGCCGGTCGAGCCGGAGGTGTAGATGACGTAGGCCGTGTCTTCGGCCTGGGCGTCCTGAGGGCCGGCCGCGAGGGGTGTCGCGGGCTGATCGAGCCACTCGGTTTCGCGGTCGAGCAGGAACACGCGGGCGGCGGCGTCAGGGCGCCAGCTCTTCGGCGCGGCGGCGATCGAGGACGAAGTGAGCAGCAGGCCGAGCTTCGCGTCCTCGGCGTAGTAGTCCAGTCGGGCCTGCGGGAAGGCGGGGTCCAGCGGCACGTAGGCGGCGCCGCTCTTGAGCACCGCGAGCAGGGCGACGAACATGTCGGTGCCGCGGTCCAGGCACAGGCCCACGCGTTCGCCGCGGCCCATGCCGCGCGCGCGCAGCGCATGCGCCAGGCGGTTGGAACGCTCGTCGAGTTCGCGGTAGCTCAGCCTGCGGGCGCCGTCGCGCAGGGCGGGCCGGGTGGGCTGCTTCGCGGCATGCGCCACGAAGCCGGCGTGCATCAGCGGCAAGCCTTCCAGCGCAGTGGGCCCGGGCTGCAGCGCCGTGATCGCGCGCGCTTCTTCCGCCGACAGCACGTCCAGCTTGCCGACGGCTTCGGACGGGTTGCGCACCACGGCGCGCAGCAGGCACTCGTACATGCCGAGCCAGCGACGGACCGTTGCGTCGTCGTACAGGTCGGCGTTGTATTGCGCTTCCATCTGCATGCCGCCAGCAACCGGGGTGATGTTCAGGAAGAGCTCGAAGTTCTCGAAGCGGCGGCCGATGGTGCCCTGCTGGACGCGCAGGTCGGGGAAGTTGCCGTCATTGGGCGCCGAATCGCGGTCGACGTTGAAGAGCACGTTCACCAGCGGCAGGCGGCTGGGGTCGCGCGGCACGGGCAGCTTCTTCAGCAGCGAGCCGTAGGTCAGCGTCTGGTGCTCGAAGGCGTCGAGCAGCGCGCTGCCCGACTGGCGAGAGAGCGCGTCGAAGCCGGTCTGCGCCTCGACCGCGACGCGGATGGGTAGCAGGTTGACGCAGTGGCCCACCAGCGAGGGCATGTCGCTGGGCAACTGGCCCGCGGCGGCGATGCCGATCACCAGGTCGTCCTGCGCGGTGAGCCGGTGCAGGGTGGCGGCGAAACCGCTGAACATGGTGGCGAACAGGCTGGTGCCGGAGGCGGCGCCGACCTTGCGCAGGGCATCGATCAGATCCTGCGGCAGCACCTGGTCGATGCGGTAGGAGCTGAAGGTGCGCACCGGCGGACGCGGGCGGTCGAGCGGCAACTCGAGCACCGGCAGGCTGCCGCCGGCGAAGCGCGAGAGCCAGTAGTCGACATGGCCCTGCATCTCGGGGCTCGCGGCCTCCTGGGCTTCCCAGGCGGCGTAGTCGGAGTACTGGGCGGCCGGCTCGGGGGCCGGGCCGGCGCCGGTCTGCTCGCCGTAGAGAAGGCCGAGATCCGCGGCGATCACGCCCCACGACCAGCCGTCGCAGATCGCGTGATGCGCCGTCATCAGCAGCACGTGATCGATGGGCGAGAGCTGGTAGAGCGCGGCGCGGAAGAGCGGGCCCTGCTCCAGGTGGAAGGGTGCCAGCACGGCGGCGGTCGAGTCGTCGTCGAGGCGGCGCTTCTGCGCCGCCGGGTCGAGCGCGCGCAGGTCGTGCTCCGCCAGGTCGAGCGGCGTCGCCTCGCCGATCAGCAACTGCGTGCCGTCGGGCGAGATGGTCGAGCGAAGCGATTCATGGCGCGCGATGAGCCGGTCCAGTGCCGTGGACAGGGCGCGCGTGTCCAGCGAACCCTTCAGTCGCAGCCAGGTCGACTCGTTGTAGGCGAGCGAGGCCTGGGGGCTCAACTGGTCGCCGAGCCAGACTTCGCGCTGCGCCTCGGTGGTCGGGACGATGCGCTCGATCAGGCCGGAGGCGAACGGGTCGAAATCCTCGGCGGCGGCCTCGGGCGAAGAAATGGCGACGGCTTCGGTCATGCTTGGTACTTGGTGAATTTGCCTTGGACCTTGGGATCGGGAACGAACCACGCGGGCTGACCGTCCTTGTCGCGGCCCAGCCGCGCATCGGGCGCGGGCGGGTGCGAAGGGTCGAGTGCCAGCTTGGCCGGCACGCGGCGCGGCAGCAACTCGGCTTCCTGCATCTCGGCGACGGATTCCTTGAAGGCCGACTTGATGGTCGCGATGTCCTGTTGCGTATGGGCCGCGGTCATGAAGCAGGGGAAGTTGTCCAGGATGTGCACGCCGCGGCTGCGCATCATGGCGAACAGCAGGTCCTGCAGCGGATGATCTTCCAGCCAGCTGATGCGCCACAGCGAGGAGAAGTAGCGGATCTCCAGTGGTGCGCCGACTTCGCGGCAGAAGGCCGAGAGCTCGTCGGCCATGGCCGCGGTGTGCAGGTTGAGCTGTGTCTGCAGCGCGTTGTTGTCCTGCTTCAGGTGGTCGAGCGCGGCCTTGGCCGCGGCCAGGGCGAGCGGGTGGCGCACGAAGGTGCCGGCGAAATAGGTCACGCCTACTGTGGGCACCGAGTCGTCGCCGTACTGCCAGGCGCCGCCATCCAGTGCATCCATGAACTGGCGCTTGCCGGCGATCACGCCGACCGGCAGGCCGCCGCCGATGACCTTGCCGTAGCAGGCGAGGTCGGCACGCACGCCGAACACGGCTTGCGCGCCGCCGATATGGGAACGGAAGCCGGTGATGACCTCGTCGAAGATCAGGCAGGTCTCGGATTTCTCGGTGATGGCCCGCACTTCGCGCAGGAACTCGCGCGGCTGGAAGTCGGGGCGGCGGCTCTGCACCGGCTCGACCAGCACGGCGGCGAGGTCGTCAGCGTTCTCGCGGATGAATTCCAGCGCCTCGGGCGTGCCGTAGTCGAGCACGCGCACATCGCCGAACATGCCCTGCATCACGCCTGGCGCGGCCGACATGCCCTTGTGATTGCGGCCGGCACGCACCAGCACTTCATCGAAGGTGCCGTGGTAGGAGCCGGTGAAGACGACCACCGTGCTGCGGCCGGTGGCGGTGCGCGCGATGCGGATCGCGGCCATCACGGCTTCGGAGCCGGTGTTGCACAGGCCGGCGCGGTCGAAGCCGGTCATCTCGCACACGCGCTGCGTGATCTCGGCGGCCAGCGGGTGCTGGGGGCCGATCTCGAAGCCCTTGTCGAGCTGGTCGCGGATCGCGTCGAGGATGAAGTCCGGCTGCCAGCCGAAGAGGTTCATGCCGAAGCCGTTGAGCGCGTCGACGTATTCGTTGCCATCGATGTCCCAGAGCTTCGAGCCCTTGGAGCGTTCGACCACGATCTGGTAGACGATTTCCTTGGTGGCCGGGCGGAAGCCGTTGACCACGCGCGGGTCGGCCATGTGCGGGCGATTGGCTTCGGTGAAGGCCTTGCTCTTGGCGGTGCGCTCCACGTAGCGGCGGATGAAGGCTGCCAGCCGCGCCTTCTGGCGCTCGGTCGGTTCCTTGCTCTGCGTGTGGATGCGCGCGATGGCGCCGAAGGCCTTCTTGACGTCGTACTTGGGCGCGGCGAGCGCCTCGTCGTCGGCGGGCTGCGCGGCGGCGGGTGCGGGATTGGACGCCGTGGCCGCGGCGGTGGCCATGGGCGTGGGTTGCTCCACCGCCGGCACCGGCAGCGCGAGGCTGGCCTGTACCGTCGGTGCCGCCGACAGCAATGCGAGTTGCTGCTGCATCAATTGCATCTGCTGAGCGATGACCTGCTGGACCAGCCCGCCATTGCCCGGCGCCATCGCGGCCAGGGGCAGGACGGCCGCCACCGGCATGACGGCTGCCATCGCCTGCTGCGGCATCGCGACGACTGCCGCCGCGGCCGGCACTGCGGCGGGCGTTGCCGCCACCGGCGCGGCGACGGGTTCGGGCGCGAGCGTCGCGTCCAGGAACTCGGCGAGCGCGTCGAAGCTGCGGTAGCTCTCCATCAACTGGCGGAAGGTCAGGCTGGCCTTGAACTGTTTCTTGACCTGCAGCGCGACCTGCGTGAGCGTGAGGGAATCCAGACCCAGCTCGACGAAGGCGGCGTTGGCGGGCGCCTGCGCCATGTCGAGGCCCGAAATGTCCTCGAAGACTTCGCGCAGGCGGGCGACGAGAGCGGGCCGGCGATCGGCACGGGCGGGGGAGGAGGTGACTGTGGTCATGGCGGTGTCCGGGGTCGCGGTGAGCTGTGGGGCGGGAAGGGGCGAAGGCGCGAACGCGGCCGGGGCCGTGTTCGTCGCGGGTGCGGCGAGCGCCACGGCTGCAACGGGGGTGGCAGGGGTGGCGAGGTCGACCCAGAAGCGCTTGCGCTCGAAGGGGTAGGTGGGCAGTTCCACGCGCAGCTTGCGCGCGCGCGGGTCGAGGGCGGCGAGTTCGGGGGCGAGGCCCAGTGTCCAGAGGCGGGCGGTGGCCAGGCGCCAGCTCGCGCATTCCAGTTCGGGCCGGTCCTGCAGCAACGAGAGCGCGGGCAGCGTGCGCTGGCGCGAGGCGTGCTGCCGGGCCAGCGTGGCGAGCGTGTTGCGCGGACCCAGCTCGATGAAGAGGGCGTGATCGGTCTGCTCCAGCGCGGCCAGCAGGGCGGGCGAGAAGCGCACGGTCTCGCGCAGGTGGCGGGCCCAGTAGGCCGGGTCGGTGGCTTCGGCGGCGCTCAGCAGCTGGCCGGTGAGGGTAGAGAAGATCGGCAGCGTGGGCGCGGAGAGCGGCACATTGCGCACCAGTTCCTCGAAGGGCGCGACGGCGTCTTCCATCATCGCGGAGTGGAAGGCGTGCGAGGTCTGGACGACCTTTGCCGCGACGCCGTCGGCTTCGAGTTGCTGGCGGAAGCTGTCGATCAGTCCGCTCGGCCCGGCCGCGACGCAGGCGTTGGGGCTGTTGTCGGCGGCGATGGAGAGGCCGTCGGGCAGGCGCTTCGCCAGGTCGGCGGCGGGCATGCGCACCGACAGCATGGTGCCCGCAGGCAGGGCCTGCATCAGCGCGCCGCGCTGCGCCACGAGCCGTACGGCATCGCGCAGCGTCATCACGCCGGCAAGCACGGCGGCGACGAATTCGCCCACGCTGTGGCCGATGAGGGCCGAAGGCGCGATGCCGAGCGATTGCAACTGGCGGGCCAACGCGTACTCGAGCACGAAGGTGGCGGGCTGGGTCAGCGAGGTGGCTCGCAGCGCGCCTTCGTCGTCGGAGAACATGCGCTCGCGCAGGTCGAAGGGCACGGTGCCCTCCAGCGCCTGGATGCATTCGTCGAAGGCCTGGCGGAAGACGGCTTCCTCGGCGTGAAGCTGGCGGCCCATGCCGGCGTACTGCGCGCCCTGGCCGGGGAACATGAAGACCGCGCGCGGCGTCCAGGGGCTGGTCTCGCCGGTGGCCTTGCGCGATGGGTCGTCCGTGCGCAGCGCCTGCACGGCTTCGGCGGCTGTCTCGGCGACCACGGCCGCGCGGTGCGTGAAGGCTTTGCGGCCCACGCGCAGGGTGTGCGCGGCGTCGGCCAGCGAGATCTCCGGATGCGATTCCAGATGGTCCGCGAGGCGCGTCATGGCGCTGGCCAGGGCGGTCGCGGTGCGAGCGGAAAGCTGGAGCACCTGCGGGCCCTTGCCGGCTTCGGATGGTTGGACGAGCGGCGCTTCCTCGACGATGACGTGCGCGTTGGTGCCGCCGACGCCGAACGAGCTCACGCCGGCGCGGCGCGGCGTCGCCGTCCGTGGCCAGGCCTGGAGTCGGTCGTTGACGCGGAAGGGCGTGCGCGAGAAGTCGATGGAGGGGTTCGCCGCCTCGTAATGCAGCGAGGCCGGCAGCGTCTGCTCGCGCAGCGAAAGCGCCGTCTTGATCAGGCCCGTGGCGCCGGCGGCTGCCACCAGGTGGCCGATGTTGCTCTTGACGGAGCCGACGGCGCAGAAGCCGGTGTCGCGGGTCTGCACGGCGTAGGCCTTGGTGAGCGCCGCGATCTCGATCGGGTCGCCCATGGGCGTGGCGGTGCCGTGCGTCTCGACGTAGGAGATGCTGCGTGCATCCACGCCGGCCGACTTGAGCGCGGCCTGGACCACGCGGGCCTGGCCGTCGATGCTGGGGGCGGTGAAGCTGGCCTTCACGCCGCCGTCGTTGTTGATGGCGGCGCCGCGCACCACCGCGTGGATCGTGTCGCCATCGGCCAGCGCGGCCGACAGGCGCTTGAGCAGCACCACGGCCGCGCCGTCGCTGAAGACCGTGCCGCCGGCCTGCGCGTCGAAGCTGCGCGTGTGGCCGTCGGGCGAGAGCATCGCGCCTTCCTGGTGGAGATAGCCGCTGCGCGGCGGGCAGGTCACGGCGGCGCCGCCGGCCAGGGCCATGTCGCAGTCGCCGTTGCGCAGCGCGGCAAAGGCTTGCGCCACCGCGACCAGCGAGGTGGAGCATGCGGTGTGCACGCTCAACGCCGGCCCGGTGAGGTTGAGCCGGTGCGCCACGCGGGTCGCGACGTAGTCCTTGTCGTTGCCTACCGAGACCTGGAACTCGCCTTGCTGCTCGACCAGGTCGGGGCGGCTCAGCAGGTGGCGGTGCAGGTAGGTGCTGCTGTACATGCCGGCGTACACGCCGACCGGACCGGGGCAGGAATCGGGCGCATAGCCCGCGCGCTCCAGGCACTCCCAGGCGAGCTCCAGCAGGATGCGCTGTTGCGGATCCATGATCTCGGCTTCCTTCGGTCCGATGCCGAAGAAGGCGGCGTCGAACATCTCGGCGCCTTCGATGATGCCGCGGGCACGCACGTAGTCGGGGTCGGCGCGCAGCGCGGCGCTGACGCCGGGGTCCAGCGTGGCGTCGTCGAAGAAGGTGATGGATTCGCGACCGGCGCGCAGGTTGTCCCAGAACTGCTCGATGTCGGCGGCGCCGGGGAAGCGGCCGGCCATCCCGATGATGGCGACAGGTTCCAGCTCATGTGCTCGCGCGGCATCGGCCAGCGCGGCGCCGGCGGCGGCGCGGGCGCCCTCGGCCGGTGCGAGCAGCAGCTTCACCAGCGCGCGCGGCGTTGGGTCGGCGAAGAAATCGGTCACGCCCAACGTGCGATTGCCGGCGGTTTCCAGCAAGGCCAGCGCGCGCGTCACGAGCAGGGAGGTGCCGCCCAGCTCGAAGAAGTTGTCGTCCAGACCGGTGCGGTCGATGTCCAGCACTTCGGCGAAGACCTGGCACACGCGGCGCTCCAGCGGCGTCGAGGGTTCCAGGTAGGCCATCGCCAGTTCGGGCCGCTCGCGCGGCGGCGCGGGCAGGGCGCGGCGGTCGAGCTTGCCGTTCTCGGTGATCGGCAGCACGCGCATCTCGACGAAGGCCGATGGCAGCATGAACTGCGGCAGGTCCTTGGCCAGGTGCGTGCGCAGCACGGAAGCCGGCACGTGGCCTTCGCTCGGCACGACGTAGGCCACGAGGCGCGCTTCGCCGTCGGCGTTGTCGGTGCGGGCGATCACGGCGCATTCGCGTACGCCGGAGTGGCGCAGCAGCAGGTTCTCGATCTCGCCGGTCTCGATGCGGAAGCCGCGGATCTTGACCTGGTGGTCCATGCGGCCCAGGCACTCGATGTCGCCATCGGGATGGCGCTTGCCGAGGTCGCCGGAGCGGTAGGCGCGCACGGTCTTGCCGGTCGCGGGGTCGATCCAGTCGATGAAGCGCTGGCCCGTCAGGTCGGGGCGGCGCAGGTAGCCGTTGCTCACGCCGGGGCCGCTGACCACGATCTCGCCCGTCTCGCCATCGGCCACGGGCTGCTGCTGCTCGTTCAGCAGGTGCATCTGCAGGTCGGGGATGGGGCAGCCGATCATGCTGCCGCGGCGCTGCTCCAGGTCGTCCCAGCTCACGGGGCGGTAGCTCACATGCACCGTGGTCTCGGTGATGCCGTACATGTTCACCATCACAGGCTTCTGGTCGCCGTGGCGCTCGAACCAGGGCCGCAGCATCTCGAAGGAGAGCGGCTCGCCGGCGAAGATCACGCGGCGCAGGTGCAGCGAGCCGGCGGGCAGGGCGGCGCGGCGATCGGCCTCGATCAGCGGACGGAAGGCCGATGGCGTCTGGTTGAGGACGGTGACCTTCTCGCGCACCAGCAGGGCCAGGAACTCGTCGGGCGAACGCGTCGTCAGGTAGGGCACGACCACCAGCTTGCCGCCGTAGCCCAGCGAGCCCCAGATCTCCCACACCGACACGTCGAAGGCATGGGAGTGGAAGAGCGGCCAGACGTCGGCGGGGCCGAAGCCGTACCACGCGTCGGTGGCGTCGAACAGCCGCGCCACGTTCATGTGCGTCACCAGGCAGCCCTTGGGGCGGCCGGTGGAGCCCGAGGTGTAGATCACGTAGGCCAGCGCGTCGGGGTCGGAGGTGCCGACATTGCTGTCGTCTTCCTGCGCGAGGCTCGCGTCGTCCACCAGGAACACCGGCGCGTCGGAGGCCGGCATGGCCGCGGCGCTCGCGCTGGTGGTCAGCATCGCGACCGGCTTGGCGTCGCCGATGGTGAACTCGAGCCGCTCCATGGGGTACTCGAGGTCGATCGGCAGGTACGCGCCGCCGGACTTCAGGATCGCGAGCAGGCCGACGATCATCTCGATCGAGCGGTCCATGCCGATGGCGATCAACTGGTCGCGCGCCGCGCCGGCACGCTGCAGGCGCCGCGCCAGCTGGTTGGCCCGCGCGTTCAGTTGTGCGTAGGTGAGGAATTGATCACCGCAACTCACCGCCACCGCATCCGGCGTGGCGGCAGCGCGCAAGGCGACGCGCTGGTGTACTGAAATGAATGTCGTCACAGGAAAGCTCCTCCTACTGACACGACCCGCTAACGAAACACGATGTGTCCAAGTGCGAAAGTAATAACAAAGCAGTCAACTTGCAAGCTGCCTTGATGGTGCCAAGGCAGAGAAACAAGCGCCACACGACAAAAGTCATGCGAAAGACATACATCTTGCGGGGCGTTGGCAACACTTGACGCACTTGGTTGCGTCTGGACCATTGACAACGCCGCCCCTTGGAAACGATTGTGCACCCGTTCTTACAATTTGAATACAAACGGCTGACAGGTTTCGTCAGGTCCGCGGCACAAAACGATAGAAAAGTTCTATTTTTTCTCAGAACGTGGGCATCAGGCCGTTGCTTCGTCCAACGCGCCGTCGTTGAGATGCCCCGTGTCCGCCCAGCCCACCAAGGTGAAGCCCTGGGGGGTCCAGAGCAGGCGGTTGATGGCCGCGTTGCCCAGGGCCCAGGTGCGGGGGGCCTGCAGTTCCTGGCCGGTGGCGGCGCGGTAGAGCACGTCCATCACGCCGCCGTGCGCGACCAGGACCACCAGCTCACCGGCGTGGCTTTCGGCGATGCGGCTCGCAATGCCCGTCACGCGGTCGCGGAAAGTGAGCAAAGACTCCCCGCCATCTGGCGTGAACTCCGGGTCTCGTGTGCGCCAGAGCCGGGCTTCGTGCGGAAGGTTGGCATCGATCTCGGCGAAGGTGCGGCCTTCGAGGTGGCCGAAGGCGCGCTCGCGCAAGCCGGGTTCGGCGCGCACCTCGAGGCCGTGGGGCCGGGCGATTTCCTGCGAGGTCTGCCAGGCGCGCGCAAGGTCGCTGGCATAGATGGCGGCGATGGGCTCGTCCTCCAGCGCCTGCGCCACGCGCCCCGCCTGCCAGAGGCCGGTGGGATTGAGCGCGATGTCCAGTTGCCCCTGGATACGCGTGTCGACGTTCCAGGCGGTCTCGCCATGGCGAACGGCAATCAGTCGAGTGGCCTCCATCGGCGGGGATTCTAGGGGCGGCCCGGTGTCCTAGTTGGATGCAGAGGGAATCTGGATGTTGACGCGGCGCTCACCCGGCGGTGGGTTGGGGAAGCCCTGCAGCGCTGCCTGGAACATCACCGGCAGCACGTCGCCGCTGGCCGTGTACGGCCCATCGTTGCGCGCATGGGTTTCATACACCACGCGATTGGAAGGCAGCTCGCGCAGCACGATGCTGACCTCGCGCACGTACCAGGGGTTGGCCGCGGGCGGGAAGGCCGGCCCGTACCAACCGCCGCCATACCAGCCCCGGCCGTACCAGCCGCGGCGGTAGCCGAGCCCGCCATAGCCGTAGCCCCACGGACTGTTGTAGAGCCAGGGGTCGGCCCAGGGCGAGAGCTCGGCCGTCACGCGGGCGCCGATCTGCGCGGAATAGCGCGCGTCCTTGTCGTCGCGATGCAGCCCGACCTGGTCAAGCGCCGCGCCGGCCATGGCCTCGAGCTGCTGCTGCCGTGCCTCGCTCGCCTGCTGCGAGGGCAGGCGCTCGAAGCGGTAGGTGGCGCCCGGCTGCACGGTGCCGATGCTCGAAAAGCTCTTTACGTCGCTGTCCACCACCCAGGCGGTGGCGCAGCCGGCCAGGCTGGCGATGGCCGCGAGGGCCAGGACCGCGGACAAAAGCCGTCTCATACGAATCTCCTTCGCATGCGCCTCGCAGCGAGGCGCGGGTCGATCAGAGTTGCACGATGCGCAACGCCGAGGGCGCCGGGAACTCGGGCGCGTCGAAGGCCTTGTCGCCCTCGGCGTCGGGCACCCCCGTCGCCTTGAGACCCTTGAAGTCGAAGGACGTTCCATCCAGCAGGTGCGAGGGCACCACGTTCTGCAACGCGCCGAACATGTTCTCGATGCGCCCGGGGTGCTTGCGCTCCCATTCGCGCAGCATCTCGCCCACCTGCTTGCGCTGCAGGTTCTCCTGGCTGCCGCAGAGCGTGCACGGGATGATGGGGAAGGCCCGGTGCTGCGCCCAGCGAACCAGGTCCTTCTCGGCCACGTAGGCCAGCGGGCGGATCACGATGTGCCGGCCGTCGTCGCTCACCAGCTTGGGCGGCATGGACTTGAGGCGGGCCGCGAAGAACATGTTCAGGAAGAAGGTCTGCAGCATGTCGTCCCGGTGGTGGCCGAGCGCCACCTTGGTCGCGCCCAGCTCGTCGGCCACGCGGTAGAGGATGCCCCGGCGCAAGCGGCTGCACAGCCCGCAGGTGGTCTTGCCCTCGGGGATCACGCGCTTGACGATGGAGTAAGTGTCCTGCTCCTCGATGTGGAAGGGCACGCCCAGCGCCGTCAGGTAGCCGGGCAGCACGTCCTCCGGGAAGCCCGGCTGCTTCTGGTCGAGATTGACCGCCACGATGTCGAAACGGATCGGCGCGCGGGCCCGGAGCTTGAGCAGGATGTCGAGCAGCGCGTAGCTGTCCTTGCCGCCCGAGACGCAGACCATGACCTTGTCGCCTTCCTCGATCATGTTGTAGTCGACGATGGCGCGGCCGACCTCGCGGCACAGGCGCTTCTCGAGCTTGTGCGTCTCGCGTTCGATTTTGAGGTTGTTGGGGGACGAAGGCGCGTCGTCCGTCCCGTCGATCCACACTGCGCTCATCACTTGCTCCTGAAGACTTCGACGCCGACGGCTTCGCAGTCGGGGTAGACATCCGGTTTCTGCGTCGACACCCGCGCCGCCTGGACCTTGGGATGCGCGAGCACCTGCGTCAGGATGTCGTCGCACAGTGTTTCCTGCAAGTGGATGTGGCCCTTGCTCAGGCGCGTGGCGACGGTGCGGCGGATGAAGTCGTAGTCGACGACCTCGTCGAGCTCGTCCGCCTTCGGCGTCGAAAGCGCCAGCGGCACGTAGAGGTCGACATTGATGATCACGCGCTGCTCGGCGCGTTTCTCGAACTCGTGCACGCCGATGTTGATCCAGACCTCGTAGTCGCGCAGGAAGACGCGACGGCAGGAAAGCAGGAGAGGGTCGAGGGCGGCGGTGGTCATGGGATGGAGGCTTTCAGCAGGTCGTCGACGACGAACATGATGTCGCGCGGCAGCGGCACCAGGTGCTGGCCGTTGTCGACGCAAAGGGTGGTGCCGGTCACGCTGGGCGTGCCGGCGAGGAAGACGCAACTGCGCGCGACGTCGGCCGGGTCGATGGGCCGGCGCAGCAGGTTGGCCCGCGAAGCCTGCGCGAAGTTCGCCTCGCTCTGCGGCCCGCTGCGGTAGAGGATGCCCGGCGCCACGCCGCACACGCGCACGGCCGGTGCGAGCGACTGCGCCTGCAGTGCCACGGCGCGCTCCAGCGCGAGCTTCGACACCGTGTAGGAGAAATAGTCGGGGTTCAGGTTGAAGACCTTCTGGTCCAGGATGTGGATGGCTGCGCGGTCGATGCCGTCGCCCGCCCTGGCGCCACGCGCCAGCAGTCGCGCGAAGGACAGCGGCGCGACCAGGTTCAGGCCGATCTGGCGCAGGGCCGCGTCAGCGTCGAAGTCCAGCCCCGTATCAGGCTCGAAGGCCGAGGCGTTGTTGACGATGCAGGCGAGCGGCGTCTCGCGCGACACCTGCGTCACGAGCGCTTGCCGGCCTTCTTCCGCGCCGATCTCGGCCTCGATGGCGGTGGCGTAGAGGCCCTCCGCGCGCAAACGCGCGCACAGCGCCTGCGCCTCGTCGCGCGACGCGCGGTACTGGCACCACACTGTCCAGCCCGCGCGCGCGAAGGCCTCGCAGACCGCGGCACCGAGCCGCTGGCCGCCGCCGGTCACGAGCACGCCGCGGCGTGGAGTCGATTCAGCCATCCTGATAGATTTCCCGTATGAACCAGGAGCAAGGCGCGGAACGCGCCACCCCCTTGACCCGGATTATCGATGCCGCGTTGCAGCGCGCCGGTGGCTGGCTTCCCTTCGACCGTTTCATGGCCCTCGCGCTCTATGCGCCGGGCCTGGGCTACTACGCCAACGCGAGCCGCAAGTTCGGCCAGATGCCGTCCTCGGGCAGCGACTTCGTGACCGCGCCGGAACTCACGCCGATCTTCGGCCGGGCATTGGCGGCGCAGGTCGGCGAGGCACTGGAGAAGACCGGCACGCGCGAAGTGTGGGAATTCGGCGCCGGCTCGGGCGCGCTCGCGCTGCAACTGCTGGAAGCCCTGGGCGAGCGCGTCGCGCGCTACCGCATCGTCGATCTCTCCGGTACCTTGCGGGAGCGGCAGCAGGCGACGCTGCAGGCGCACGCTGCCAAGGTCGAATGGCTTTCCGAACTGCCCGAGTCCATGCAGGGCGTGGTGGTAGGCAACGAAGTGCTCGACGCGATGCCGGTGCAGTTGCTGGCGCGCACCGGCGGCCGGTGGTTCGAGCGCGGCGTCGTGCGCCAGGGCGATGGCTTCGGATGGGAAGACCGGCCCACGGAGTTGCGCCCGCCCGTGGACGTGCAGGGCGCCCACGACTACTTGACCGAGATCCACCCCCAGGCCGAGGCCTTCATCGCGACGCTGGCCGACCGCCTGACGCAGGGCGCGGCCTTCTTCATCGACTACGGCTTCCCCGAGGCCGAGTACTACCACCCGCAGCGCCACATGGGCACCGTGATGTGCCACCGCGGCCATGAAGCCGACGGCGATCCGCTGTCCGACGTGGGCGCCAAGGACATCACGGCGCACGTCAACTTCACCGCCATCGCCCTGGCGGGCCAGGAGGCCGGCCTGCAGGTGCTGGGCTACGCCAGCCAGGCGAGATTCCTGCTGAACTGCGGCATCCTGCCGCTGATGGAAGAAGCCTCGCTGGCCCAGCGGACGATGGCCGCGCGCCTCATCCACGAGCACGAGATGGGCGAGCTGTTCAAGGTCGTCGGCTTCGCGGCGGGCGAGTCGTGGGAACCCCTCGGCTTCACGGAAGGCGACCGAAGCCACACGCTGTGAGGCATAAGCTAGCAACCAACGATTCTTTGCAATTCCGCCGCCGGCTCCTAAAGTGCTGGGTTCGCCGTGCGCCATTCCGGCGCGCGGCGCCACGATGGATTGGCCCGGATGACTGCAGTTCTTTCTCCCGATGCCGGCATGCGCGAAGCGCCGCCGCAGAATTTCGAAGTGCGCCGCTTCGACGCGCCCGTCGGCGCCGAGATCGTCGGCCTGGACATCTCGAAGCCCATCAACGACGCGGACTTCGCGCGCATCCATCGCGCGCACCTGGACCACCACGTGCTGGTGTTCCGCGACCAGCGCATCTCGCCCGACGAGCACATCGGATTCAGCCGCCGCTTCGGCCCGCTGGAAATCCACGTGTTGCACCAGTTCCACCTGAAGGGCCATCCGGAGATCCTGATCGTCTCCAACATCAAGAACGAGAAGGGCGAGCCCATTGGACTGGGTGACGCGGGCGTCTACTGGCACTCCGACATTTCCTACAAGCCGCATCCCAGCCTGGGCTCGCTGCTGCATGCGCAGGAATTGCCGGCCGAGGGCGGCGACACGCTCTTCGCCGACCAGCACCTCGCGTGGGAGGGGCTCAGCCCGGAATTGCAGAAACGCATCCTGCCGCTGAAGGCGGAGCACAGCTACCTCGCCAAGTACGAGGAACTGCGCGCCAGGAACCCCTGGCGCCCCAAGCTCTCGCAGGAGCAGATCGACAAGGTCGCGCCCGCCGTGCAGCCGGTCGTGCGCACCCATCCGGAGACGGGCCGCAAGGCACTCTTCGTCAGCGAGCATTTCACGACGCGCATCGTCGGGCTTCCGCAGGACGAGAGCGACGCGCTGCTGGCCGAGCTGTACGTGCACAGCGTGAAGCCGGAGTACGTGTACCGTCACCAGTGGGCGCCGCATGACCTGGTGTTCTGGGACAACCGCTCGCTGATGCACCTGGCGGCGGGCACCTCGGACGACATGCGCCGCAAGCTCTACCGCACGACCATCGTGGGCGACGCGCCCTTCTGAGGCCTTCCGCCGCTCAGGCCTTGACCTCGCGCCGGACCTGCCGCAGCTCCTGCGTCAGGAACTCGCTGGCATCGCGCATCGTGTTCGTGGCGATGCGCACCTTGTAGCGACGCTTCGTCACCTCGGAGCGCGTGCCGCACAAGCGGATGAAATCCTCCGCCGTCACGATCTCTTCCTTGAAGTGCTGGTACTTGGCGCGCAGGTGCTTCGCCGCCTCGGCCGCGTCGTGCTCCTCGCCATTGCGCATGAACTTCATCGACTTGTGGTCCTGCACACGCTGGATCAGCGTCTCGATGACCTTGTGTTCCGAAGCGGAAGGCGTGGCCAGCGAAACGCCCGGCGCGCACAGCGCCAGAACCAGCACGGCCATCAGGGCCTGGAGAGAACGGGGAGGGTTCATGGCTTTGCTCCCGATGCGTGGAGTTCAGCCCATGCTACGGGCGCGGGATGTGCGGCGTCAAACCGGCCACGTGTCAGGTTTAATCTATTCCTTTGCCTCCGCCCGCACCTTCTTCCCATGATCTTCCCATGAGTTCGTCCGCTTCTGCCCAAGACACCCTGCGCATCGCCAACGCCCTTGCCGACGCGGCGGCCGCGCATTCGCTGCGCCTCTTTCGCACGCCGCTGGAAGTCATCGCGAAAGCCGATGAAAGCCCCGTGACCCAGGCCGACCGCGCCGCCGAGGCCGCGATGCGCGACATCCTCGGCGCCGAGCGCCCGGCCGACGGCATCTATGGCGAGGAGCATGGCCGCGAGCGCCTGGAGGCCGAAAGCATCTGGGTGCTGGACCCGATCGACGGCACGCGCAGCTTCATCACCGGTTCGCCGCTGTGGGGCACGCTGATCGGGCTGGTGCGCGGCGGCCGCGTCGAGCTGGGCATGGTCGACATGCCGGTGCTCGGCGAGCGCTGGGTCGGGCAGGCCGGCCTCGGCGCGCATCGCAACGGCACCGCCGTGCATGCGAGCCGTTGCGCCGCCATCGCCGAGGCGCGCATCGTCACCACGTCGCCCGACATCTTCAACGCGGCCGACTGGGAGGCCTTCGACCGCCTGAGCCGCCGCTGCGCCATGCGCCGCTTCGGCGGCGACTGCTACGGCTATGCCCAACTCGCTGGCGGCACCATCGATCTCGTGGTCGAGACCGGCCTGCAGCCCTATGACTACCTCGGTCCCGCCGGCCTCATCGAGGCCGCGGGCGGCGTCATCACCGACTGGCAGGGAGAGCCGCTGGGCATCCACTCCGACGGCCGCGTCATCGCCGCCGCCACGCGCGAACTTCACCGACAGGCGCTCGCCGTGCTCGCGGTCTAGACTGCACGCATGATTCGCTGGCTGATCGTCGTCGTCCTCGCGCTGCTGCTGATGAGCGGCCTCACGGGCTGGCTGCGGCGCTTCGGCTTCGGCCGGTTGCCCGGCGATTTCGAGTTCCGTGCCTTCGGGCGCGAATGGCAGCTCCCGATCGGCAGCACGGTGGTGCTCAGCATGATCGCGGCGCTTGTCGCACGATGGATCTGAAACGATGAAAGCCTGTGTCGACGTCGGCGGTACCAAGATCGCCGTGAGCCTTGCCGCGGACAGCGATTCGCCGCTCGTCGGCCGCCGCAGCGAGCCCACCGCCAAGACCGGCGGCAACGACGCCGTCGCGGTGCAGATCCTGCGGCTCATCGACGAGATCTGCGCCGCCGAGGGCATCGATGCCGGGTCGATCGACGGCGTGGGCGTGTCCTCCGCCGGGCCTTTCGAATTGCGTGAGGGCATGGTCGAAGTCGCCACGCCGAACATCTGCGGCGGCATTGCCGGCCCGGCGCGCGGCCTGCCCAACGACTGGATGACGGCGCAGCTCGAGGCGCCGCTTCGCCGGCGCTTCCCCCGCGTGCGGGTCGAGAACGATGCCGTGGCCGCGCTGGAGGCCGAACGGCGCTGGGGCGCGCTGAAGGGTTTCGACCATTGCGCCTATGTCACGTGGAGCACCGGCGTCGGCGTCGGCCTGTGCGTGGACGGCCGCGTGCTGCACGGCAAGAACGGCAACGCGGGCCATGCGGGCCACAGCTTCGTGGCGGACAGCGACGACAAGGCGCTGTGTGGCTGCGGCAACGTCGGCGACGTCGAGGGCATGGCGGCGGGCAATGCCATCGCGCGCCGCTTCTCGGAGTCCGGCTCGCAGTTGTTCGAGGCCGCCGGACGCGACGAGGCGCAGGCCCTCGCCATCGTCGACGGGCTGTGCCGCGTGATGGGCCGCATGCTCTACAACCTGGTCGCCACGCTGGACCTGCAATGCATCAGCCTGGGCGGCAGCGTGTTCTGGAACAACCGCGAACTGCTGCTGCCGCGACTGCAGTCGGAGGTCGACGGCAAGCTGGCCGCGCTGACGCGCGGCGTGCGGCTGGTGCCCGCCGGCTTGGGCGACAAGGTGGGCGACTACGCCGCGCTGGCGCTCGTCGGCTGAGCTGCGGGCGCGTAGCCAGATCTGCGCGGGTCTTCCGATGCCACCTGCTCACGCGCGCAGGCGCCGGCGATCTCGCCCAGCCGCCGCAGGCCGGCCTCGATCGCCTCGCTGAAAGGCCAGCCGCAGTTGATGCGCATGTAGTGGTCGAAGCGCGAGGCGTTCGAGAACAGCGTGCCGGGCGCGAAGAGGATCTGCTCGCGCAGCGCCGCATCGAAGACCTTCGCGGAGGACAACCGGTCCGGCAATTCCACCCACAGTTGCAGGCCGCCCGGCGGCAGGTTCAGCCGCGTCCCGGCCGGGAAGTGGCTCGCGATCGCGTCCACCGTCTTCTCGCGCTGCGTCTTCAGGAAGGCGCGCAAGCGCCGCAGGTGCCGGTCGTAGGCGCCCGTGCCCATGAACTCGCCCGCGGCGCGTTGCGACAACTCCTCGTTGTTGCGCGTCTGGGCGTACTTGAGCATCTCCACCCGCGCATGCCAGCGCCCGGCGCTGATCCAGCCCAGGCGCAGGCCTGGCGCCAGGATCTTGTGCAGCGAGGCACAGTGGATCACGTTGCCCGTGCGGTCCCATGACTTGAGCGCGCGCGGCGGCGTGTCGGTGTCGAGCAGCTCGCTGTAGGTGTCGTCCTCGATCAGCGGGATCGCATGCCGATCGCACAGCTGCGCGAGCCGCTGCTTGTGCGCATCCGGCATCACGCTGCCCAGCGGGTTCTGCAGGTGCGGCACCACGACCACGGCCTTGATGTTGCCGTAAGCCTGGATGGCGAGCTCCAGTGCCTCGATGGAGATGCCGCTCTGCGGGCTGGTCGGGATCTCCAGCGCGCGCATGCCCAGGCTTTCGAGCACCTGCAGCAAGCCGTAGAAAGTGGGCGATTCGACCGCCACCGTGTCGCCGGGGCGGGCCACCGCGCGCAGCGCGAGGTTCAGCGCCTCGATGCAGCCGTTGGTCACCAGTATCTCGTCGGGCGAGAGGGTCATGCCGATGCGCAGGCTGCGCTGTGCCACGACCTCGCGGAAGACGCCGCCACCCTTCTGCGAAGAGGCCGTCGCGAGCAGGCCGGGCCGCTGCCGCAGCGTGCGCGTCATCGCGTTGCGCAAGGCCTCGGCGGGATAGAGCTCCGGCGCACCGCGCGCGATCGAGAAGTTGAGCTTCACCGGGCTCTGCCGGCCGCGCGCGACGAAGTCCGAGACCAGGGCATGCACGCCGACATACTGCGCCGGGTCCGGCGGCCGGTCGGCGGCGGGCTCGTCCATCGGCGCCATTGCCGGGCGCGCGGGCCGCAGCACGAAGTAGCCGGAGCGGTCGCGCGCCTCGACCCAGCCTTCGCTTTCCATCGATCGGCACAGCAGCAGCGCGGTCGACAGGCTGATGCCGTGCAGCCGCATGAGCGCACGCAGCGAAGGCAACCTGTCGCCGGTCTTCAGCGAGCCGGCGCGGATGGCGTCCAGGTAGTGCGCGGCGAGTTGGCGATAGAGCGGCAGCGAATCCATGGCTTCGATGCTCCTTCAGGCCGGAGCCTGAAAACAGATGCAGATGCTGGGTGAAAAGACCATAACAGATGGGCTGCGGGTGCGTCTGTTGCGCCGCCGATGGTTGTCCGCTGTGCCTGTTTCCAGGGAGGGATGCTGCCTACGATTCAAGCACCTCCACAGTCCATAGAGAGATGACCATGCAGAGCGAATTCCTCTCCTCGACGGGCCTTCTGCCCGGCGATTCCCTGCGCATCGCGGTCGATGCCGGCACCATGCTGCTCGTCGAGCGGGGCAGCGTCAGCATCGCGGCGCCGCCGTCCTGGCTGGCCGAGAACATGTTCAGCACGGCAAGCACCCTGCGCGAAGGGCAGGCGCACGTGGTCGCAAGCAGCGGCTGGATCGAGATCCGGGCCCTGTCGGCGGCGCGGGTGCGCGGCGTGCCGCGAGCGGTGCCGGTCCGGCGCCTCGCGTCGCCGATCCGGCGGCTGGCGCAGTTGCTGACGGGTTAGCGCTGGCTCGCCGCTTCGCGCAGCGCTTCGAGGAAGGTGCGCCGCCACCAGTGCACGTCGTGCTCGCGGATGCGCGACAGCAGCTTCTGGTGCCGCTCGCGCCGCTCTTCCAGCGGCATCTGCAGCGCCTGCTGCACGGTCTCGGCCGTGCCGTGGGTGTCGTAGGGGTTGACGAGGAGCGCTTCGCGCAGCTGCTCGGCCGCGCCCGCGAAGCGCGACAGCACCAGCACGCCCGGATCGGCCGGGTCCTGCGCCGCGATGTATTCCTTCGCGACCAGGTTCATGCCGTCGCGCAGCGGCGTCACCAGCCCGACGGCCGCGGCGCGGCACAGCCCCGGCACGCGCTTGCGCGCGACCATGCGGTGGATGTAGCGCACCGGCATCCAGTCGAGCTCGCCGTAGTCCCCGTTGATGGCGCCGCAGAGCGACTCCAGCTCGCGCCGGATGTCGCCGTAGGCATCGACCGTCTCGCGCGTGGGCGAGGCGATCTGGATCAGCGTCGCGCTGCGGCGGTTCTCCGGGTAGTGCGCGAGCAGTTCGCGGAAGGCGCGCACCCGCTGCGGGATGCCCTTGGAGTAGTCGAGCCGGTCGATACCGAGCAGCAGGCGCCGCGAGGAGTACTCGCGCTTCATCGTCTCGTACATGTCGCGCGACTCCTTCGCGTGCGTGAGCGCGGCGAATTCGTCGACGTCGATGCCGATGGGAAAGGCGTTGCAGCGAACCGTCTGGCCGTAGGCGCGGTAGAGGTCCTCGCCGAGGAACTCGCCGTTCGCCTCGTTGCGCACGTACTGCTCGAAGTGCTGCACGTCCTGCCGCGCCTGGAAGCCGATCAGGTCGTAGGCGAAGAGCGAGCGCATCAGCCACTCGTGCTGCGGGATGGCCGCCATGATGATGTGCGGCGGCAGCGGGATGTGCAGGAAGAAGCCGATGCGCTGGCGGCACCCCATCGCGCGCAGTTCGGCCGCGAGCGGGATGAGGTGGTAGTCGTGCACCCAGATGATGTCGTCCTCCTGCAGCAGCGGCATGAGCTTGCGGGCGAAGAGCTGGTTCACGCGCCGGTAGCCGCCGATGAAGCCGGCCTCGAAGTTGGCCAGGTCCAGCCGGTCGTGGAAGACGGGCCACAGCACGTCGTTGCTGTAGCCCAGGTAGTAGCTGTCGTGGTCGTCGCGCGAGAGGTCGATGGTGGCGAGCGTGACCTTGCCGGCCTGCTGCACGTGCAGCTCGCCTTCGCCGGTCGGGCCGTTCTCCACCACCGTCCCGCTCCAGCCGAACCACAGGCCGCCCGACTGCTGCAGGCTCTCGCCCAGCGCCACCGCCAGGCCTCCCGCCGCAGGCTTGCGCGGGTCCGCGATCCGGTTGGAGATGACGACCAGTCTGCTCATATGCACGAATCCCAGGGTGCCGACAGCCGCACTGCCGCATTGATGATGCCGACCATCGAGTAGGTCTGCGGGAAGTTGCCCCACATCTCGCCCGTGACCGGGTGCGTGTCTTCCGACAGCAGCCCGAGCGGGTTGCGCGCGGCGAGCATGGTCTCGAAGATCTGCCGCGCCTCGGCCTTGCGGCCGATCTTGGCCAGCGCGTCGATGCGCCAGAAGGTGCAGATGTTGAAGGCGGTCTCGGGCTTGCCGAAATCGTCGGCCGCCTCGTAGCGGCGCATGTAGGGGCCGTCGCAGAGCGACTTCTCCATCGCGTCGACGGTCGAGATGAAGCGCGGATCGCGCGCGTCGATCAGGCCGACCTCGACCATCAGCAGGATGCTCGCATCCAGTTCGTGGCCGCCGAAGCTCTCGGCGAAGGCCTGGCGCTCCTCGCACCAGGACTTGGCGAGGATCTCCTCCTTCATGCGCGAGGAGTGGCCATGCCAGTAGGCCGCGCGTTCGGGCAGGCCGAGCGCGCGCGCGATCTTGGCGAGCCGGTCGCAGGCGGCCCAGCTCATCAGTGCAGAGCTCGTGTGCACGCGAGCGCGCGTGCGCAGCTCCCACATGCCGGCGTCGGGCGTGCCGTAGACGCGAATGGCCTGCTCGCCGACCGCCTCCAGGTGCGGGAATTCGGCCACGCCCGCGCGGCTCAGCAGCCGGTGGTCGTGGAAGGCCTGCGCCGCGCCCAGCACGATGTTGCCGTAGACGTCATGCTGGAAGTGCTCCTGCGCCTGGTTGCCCACCCGCACCGGGCCCATGCCGCGGTAGCCGCCAAGCCCCTCGACGAAGGACTCGGGCAGTTCGCGCTCCAGCCCGATGCCGTAGAGCGGCTGGATGTGCTCGCCGTGCGAGCCGATCACCACGTTGGCCAGCCAGCGGAGGTAGTCCTCCATCGTGCCGACTTCCGACAGGCTGTTGAGCGCGCGCACCACGAAGAAGGCGTCGCGCAGCCAGCAGTAGCGGTAGTCCCAGTTGCGCTGGCTGCCCGGCGCCTCGGGGATGCTGGTGGTCATGGCCGCGACGATGGCGCCGGTGTCCTCGTAGAGCGACAGCTTGAGCGTGATCGCGGCGCGGATCACCGCTTCCTGGTATTCGAAGGGGATCGCGAGCCGCTTCGTCCAGGTGCGCCAGTAGGCGATGGTCTCCTGCTCGAAATGACGCGCGACGTCGGCGATGCCTTCGTTCAGCGTTTCGTCGGCGCCGAGGATGAAGTTGTGCTCGCGCGAGAGCACGAAGGGCTGGCGCGCGAGGATGTGCGAGACCGAGGCGTCGGTGTTGAGCCGCAGCGTGAAGTCCGGCCCGACGTAGCGGATATGGTTGCTGCCGCGCGTGATGGCCGGCGCCAGCGCGCCCCACTGGAAGCGCGGTGCGAGCGAGACGCGGATGCGTGGCGTGCCCTGGATCGGCCGCACGCGCCGCACCAGCGTGAGCGGGCGGAAGTAGCGCGATCGGCTCTGGAAGCGCGGCGCCAGGTCGGTGATCTCGATGCCTTGGCCGGCGCTGTCGAAGAGCTGGGTGCGCAACACGGCCGTGTTCGGCTCGTACCACTGTCTGGAGGAGGCGAAGTCCTCGATCTCGATGCCCCACGCGCTGGCGTCTTCGCCCGGATGCAGGAGCGCGTTGAACACCGGGTCGCCGTCGAAGCGGGGAAGGCAGCTCCAGACGATGCGCCCGCGCGCGTCGATCAGCGCGCTGTAGGCGCAATTGCCGATCACGCCGACGTCAAGCGACTGCTCGGCCGGCGGACCGAAGCCGCGGCGCGCAGCGGGCGCGTCGAGGCGTTCGGGATGCGGCGCGGCCTGGTTGCCGGCGTTGGCGGCACCGGCGATCGCCTCGCCGGCGCGGTCTTCGATCGGGTCGGACTTCTTCCGGGGCTGGCTGGTCATTCGGGTTTCCTGGGTGTTCCGGATGCAGGTGCCGCGAGCAAGTCCCGCGCCGCCACCAGCCATTCGAACACCGCGCGCGGCGAATCCAGCCGATGCAGGGCCTGGCTGGGCCCGGAACCGACCTTGATCGCCACGCCGCCGCGCGGCTGCACGACGGCGAACCCGCTCTCGTCCGTGGTGTCATCTCCAGCGAACACCGGCACGCGTCCGGCGAAGGGAGCCTCGCGCAGGAAGGCATCGATCGCGATGCCCTTGTTGATGCCCGCCGGCTTGACCTCGAAGACGAACTTGCCGTGCATGAGCTCCAGCTGGGGCTGGTCGGCGATCACGCGCTCCATGGCGTCGCGGCAGACGGCTTCGAGCTGCGGCGCAAGCCGGTAGTGCAGTGCGATGGCCGCGTGCTTGCGCTCCACCAGCAGGCCCTCGTAGATTCGGGCGAGCTCGTTGGCGGCCTCCAGCACCAGCGCGAGGTCGGGGGCGTGCTGCTCCTGCATCAGGCCTTCGGCGTCGCGTCGCTGCACGCCGTGCTCGCCCGCGGCCGGCAGGCGCAGCGGCGCCAGGAAGCGGTCGATGACGTCGATCTGGCGACCGGAGACGACGGCGAGCGCACCGCCCAGCAGGTCGTGCAGGTCGCCGAGCAGGGCGACGAGCGCGCTCGGCACCTCGATGGCCTCGGGCGTCTCCGCGAGCGCGACCAGCGTGCCGTCGAAGTCCAGGAAGAGGGCGGCGTCGGGCGTCAGGCGGGGAGGTGTCTGCATGGAGGGAAAACCATAGCAGACTCATGCCGTCGGGCGCGTCGGCCAATGCCCAATTCGCGCGAGACTGCGCCGCGAGCGCGCCGCGCCGCCGCGCACGGCCCTACCATGGGCGCATGTCGTCTTACTCGTCTCCCCGGTGATTGCCCAACTGCTCTGGCGCGCGCTCGCGGTCCTCTTCATCGCGCTCGGGGTGATCGGCCTTTTCCTGCCGATCCTTCCGACGGTGCCTTTCCTGCTCGGCGCGGCCTGGGCTGGCGGACGCGGGTGGCCGGCGCTGGAGACCTGGCTGCTGGACCACCCTCGTTATGGCGGTTCCATCCGGGATTGGCGCGAGAAGGGCGCGGTGCCGCGCCGGGCCAAGTGGATCGCGACCGTCATGATGAGTTGCAGCGCGGCCATGCTGCAGTTCACGGCGGCCCCGATGGCCGTCAAGCTGGGGGTGCCGCTTGTCATGGCGGCTGTCGCGGCCTGGCTGTGGATGCGGCCGGACGCCTGAGGCGCGAGGGATCAGCCGGCAGAGGGCAGGGCCGCCGCGACGGCCGCGACACGGGCCTTCGCGATCGCCTCGCCGATCTTCGGCCCCTTGGCGCCTGCCTCTTGTGCCGCCTGCGCGACCGTGTCGGTGGCGACGGACTGCGCGGCGGCGAGCGCCGCCAGCAGGCGCGGGCGCTGCGGGTAGGGCGCGTCCTCGAAACCCAGCCGGCCGCGCGCATCGCACTCGCAGGCCTGCAGTACCTGGTCGAAGCGCGCCGGCTTGCGGAAGGCATCGCAGCGCTCCAGCAGCCGCACCAGCGACGCGGCATTGAGTTCGCCACTGCGGTGGATGTTGCCGTGCTCGCGTGCCACCACGTCCGCCAGTTCGCGGATCTCCACCGGCACGCGCCAACGCTCGCACACCCCGCGCAGCAGCTTGGCGCTGCGTTGCTCGTGGCCGATGTGGCGCGGCAGCACGTCGGCCGGCGTCGTGCCCTTGCCGAGGTCGTGCACCAGGCAGGCGAAGCGCACGGGCAATGCCGCGTGCAGGCGGGCCGACATGTCGAGCACCATCATCAGGTGCACGCCGGTGTCGATCTCGGGATGGTGCACTTCGGATTGGGGCACGCCCCAGAGGCGCTCGACCTCGGGCAGCAGCACGGCGAGGGCGCCGCATTCGCGCAGCAACTCGAACATGCGCGAGGGCTTCGCCTCCAGCAGCCCGCGCGAGAGCTCCTGCCACACGCGCTCGGGCACGAGCGCGTCGACCTCGCCAGCCTCGACCATCTGGCGCATCAGTGCCATCGTCTCCGGCGCCACGCTGAAGCCGGTGAAGCGCGCCGTGAAGCGCGCGACGCGCAGGATGCGCACCGGGTCCTCGCGGAAGGCGTCGGTCACGTGGCGCAGCACATGCGCGCGCAAGTCGCGCTGGCCGTGGAAGGGGTCGATCAGGTCGGCGGGGCCGGGCACGAGTTCATGCCCGGGGCCGATCTTGTCGATGGGCAGGGCGATGGCGTTGATCGTCAGGTCGCGGCGCGCGAGATCTTCCTCCAGCGTCACGTCGGGCGCCGCATGGATGGTGAAGCCGCGGTAGCCGGGCGCGCTCTTGCGCTCGGTGCGCGCGAGCGCGTATTCCTCGCGCGTCTCGGGATGCAGGAAGACGGGGAAGTCGCGCCCCACGGGGAGGTAGCCTTGCGCGACCATTGTCTCCGGCGTCGCGCCGACCACCACCCAGTCGCGATCGCCGGCGGGCTGGCCGAGGAGTGCATCGCGGATCGCGCCGCCGACGAGATAGGCTTGCATCAGCGACAAGCTTCAGCGGCCGAGGCGGTAGGGATCCTCGAAGGCGAGGAAATCCTTCTCCGCCAGCGCATCGACGATCCAGGCCTTGACGCCCGGCAGCGCCTGCACGCGATCGATGTAGCCGGCGATGTCCGGCGGTACCGGCAGCCCGTAGGTCTTGATGCGCGAGCCCACCGGCGCGAAGTAGGCGTCGGCGATGGAGAAGGCGCCGAAGAGCATCGGACCGCCGTGTGCCGCGAGCAGCCCGCTCCACATCTGCACGATGCGCTCGAGATCCGCCCGCACCCCCGGCTGGTCGCGCAGGATGAGCTGTCCCTGCACGGAGAGATCGGCCTCGATGTTCATGCCGCAATGGTTGCGCAGCGCGCCGAAGCCGGCATGCATCTCGGCGCAGATGCTGCGGGCGTGGGCGCGCAGCGCCTTGTCCTCGGGCCAGAGCTTCTTCTCGGGAAAGCTCTCGGCCAGGTATTCACAGATGGCGAGGGTGTCGTAGATGACCAGCTCGCCATCCTGCAGCACCGGCACCTTGCCGGCCGGGTTGACCTTGAGGATCACCTGCTTGAACTGCGAGCCGGCCTCGAAGGAGTCGAAGCGCACCTTCGCTTCCTCGAACGCAATGCCCGCCTGCTTCATCAGTACCCAGGGGCGCATCGACCAGGACGAGTAATTCTTGTTGCCGAAGTAGAGCTTGATCATGGTGCTGCCTGTTCCAGGTCGATTGCAAAGCCTTCGATGCTAGCTTCCGGCCGGCCCGCGATTGATGCGGAAGCAGCGGACCATTGATGCGGCCCGCGCGGCATCAGCGCCCGGCTTCGTCTTCCGAGGCGATCACGCGCGGCCGGGCGCCGTCGTCGGCCGGCGGGCCGAGGAGCCGTTCGATCAGCTCCACCACGCGCGGCACCAGGGAGAGCACCACCAGCGCCAGCAGCGCGCTGAGCACGGCGGTCACTTCGCGCCCGAGGCCGCAGGCCATGCCGATGGCGGCCGTCATCCACAAGCCGGCGGCGGTGGTGAGCCCTTCGACCTGCTGCTCGCTGCGGCCCTTGAGGATGGTGCCCGCGCAGAGAAAGCCCACGCCCGCCACCAGGCCCTGGATCACGCGGCTCATGTCGGCCGGCGTGATGCCGGTCTGCTGGGGAATGAGCACGAACATGGCGGAGCCGATGGCCACCAGCATGTGCGTGCGCACGCCGGCGGCCTTGCCCTTCTGTTCGCGCTCGAAGCCCAGCACGAAGCCCAGCAGCGCGGCCAGGGCGAGGCGCAGGAGGATGCGGGTGAGCTGCGCGACGTCGCCTACGTCCGAGAACTCGGACACGACGGTGTCGGTCATCTCGTCCCACCAGGACATCAGGGGAGGTCCTTGTTGGGCTCGGGGACCGCGGCGTCGCGCGGGCCGATGCTGCCGAGCCGCTCCTTGAGCGATTGCGGGCGGCCGGTGATCAGGGCCGCGTAGTTGGTGGTGTTCGCCAGCACCTTCTTCACGTAGTCGCGGGTTTCGGTGAAGGGCACGTTCTCGGCCCAGATGGCAGCCTCCATCACCGGTCCGTTGCGCCAGTTGCGCGGCCGGCCCGGGCCGGCGTTGTAGGCGGCCGCGGCCAGCGCCATGGAGCCGTCGAAGTCGTCGAGCGCGAGCTTGAGGTAGCTGGTGCCGATGGTGATGTTGGTCTCGCGGTCGTTGATCTGGCCGGGGGTGAAATCGGCGAGGCCGATCTTGCGGGCGGTCCAGCGCGCGGTGGCGGGCATCACCTGCATGAGGCCCGAGGCGCCGACGCCCGAGCGCGCGTCCATGATGAAGCGGCTCTCCTGTCGGATCAGGCCGTAGACGTAGGCCGGGTCCAGGCCGATCTCCTCGCTCTTGCGCAGCACGGTGTCGTGGAAGGGCATGGGGAAGCGCTGCTCGACGTCGATCGCTCCCTTGGTGCGCTCGCTGGTGTTGATGCAGCGGTCCCACACCTCGCGCTGGCAGGCGAAGTCGGCGGCGGCGAGCAGCTCGCGGTCGCCCATGCCGCCCTTGTCGTGCAGGTTGGTGGCGTAGTTCCACTCGCGCGTGCCCTCGGGGCGCAGGCCGATGGAGATGGCGTAGATGGCGCGGTTGAGCGCGGGATTGTTGCGTGCCGCCTCCTTCTCTTCGGCGGTGAGTGGCGCGGGGCGGGTCGGCACCGCGGCGCGTTGGCCGAGTTCTTCCAGCGCCAGCAGCTCGTAGAAGCCGCGCGTACCGGCGATGCTTTCATACAGCGCGCGTGCCTGGGCGCGGCGCTCGTCGCCGCCGTAGCTCTGCAGGGCGCGGGCCTTCCAGTAGACCCACGTCGGGTCGAGTTGCGCCGCCTCGCTCATGCCGTCGATGGCGGCCTGCACGCTCTTCCAGTTGCCCACGCGCAGGGCGGCGCGTGCCTTCCAGGCCAGCATGTCGTCGGAGAGTTCGCTGTTCTTCGTGACGTTGGCGAAGGCGACGTTGGCTTGCGGCGAGAGCTTGGTGGCGTACTGCCGGCCGATCGCGCCCCAGAGCCAGTTGCGTTCCTCGGCGCTCAGCATCGGGCCCCATTTGCCGTCGAGCTGGGTGGCGGCCATGTCCGGATCGGCGATGGTCATCTTGATCAGCGCCAGCACGACCAGCTCCTTGCGCGACTTGGCCGCCACGAAGGCGCGGCCGGTCAGGAACTTGGCGACGCTGGCGTTGAGTTCGTCGAAGAGCGGCACCGCATCGGGCGCGACCAGCGTGATCGCCGCGCGCGCGGCCTGCGGCCGGTTGGCCTCGATGGCGAGGCGGGCCTTCTTCCACGCATCGTTGGGCGACATCAGGCCGGCGGCGATCATGCGGTCGGCGGCGGTGAGGCAGCCGTCGTCGAGCTCGCGCTGCGCGTGCCAGTTGCGCCGCACCTCCTCGGCCTTCGCCTTGGTGGCGTTGCCGCTGCGCAGCGCGTCGACGAGGATGGCGTAGCAGGCCACCTGGGCGTCGTCGTTCATGCGGTAGGACGGATGGAAGGTGGCGAAGCCATCCCAGTCGCGGCGCTGGCCGGTGAGCAGCAGCCAGTCGTTGCGCAAGCGGTCTTCCTGGTAGGTGCCGGCATAGCGGGAGAGGAAGTCCTGCACCTCGCCGGCGCTTGCTTCGGACAGGCGGGCCTTGAGTTCCCAGTAGGCCGCCCAGGGCTCGAGCGCATGGCCTCGCGCCTGCGGCAACAGGGCCGTGAGGCGTGCCTTGTCGCCACGCTGAAAGGCCTGCTTCATCTGCGCGATCAGGTCGTCGTCGCGGTTCTGCGCCGCCGCCGGATGCGGCATCGCCACCGTCACGAGGACGAGCGAAAGAAGCAGGGTGGAAAGGGAGGCGCGGGGCCGGAGGCGCGTGGGTGCCAAAATGCGTGCGAACTGCATCGGGGGATTATGGACAAGTCAAAGGGTGCCGACACCTCGGCAACAGCCACATTTCTCAAGGGCCAACTGCGCGCCGCGCTGATCGAGCAACGCCTCGCCATGCCGGACCGGCTCGCGCGCGCCGACTTGCTGCAACGGGTGATGCGCATCTGGCTGGTGGGCCGTCCGGACACGGTGATCGGCGCCTACTGGCCGATCAAGGGCGAATTCGACCCGCTGCCCGCGCTGCATCGCTGGAAGGAAGACGGCGAGCTGCTGGACGAGCCGCAGCGCCGCCGCATCGGGCTTCCGGTGGTCGACCGCGTCCAGAAGACCCTGACTTTCCACTCGTGGTATCCCGGCTGTCCGATGGAAAACGACGCGTACGACATCCCGAAGCCCAAGGACACCGAGGTCATCGTGCCAACGCTGCTCTTCGTGCCCTGCCTGGGCTACAGCGCCGGCGGCTATCGCCTCGGGTATGGCGGCGGCTTCTACGACCGCACGCTGGCGACGCTGGCGCCGCGGCCCTTCACCGTGGGGCTGGGCTTCACGAATGGCTTCCTGGAGGAATTCGAGCCCGAGGCGCACGATCTGCCGCTGGATGCCATCCTGAACGACAACGGCGTAGTCTGGCCGATCTCCTGAGCGGCCCCGGCCGCCCTCGCTGATTTCTGCGGGGCATATCGAATAGCGGGCCATGGCCCGCTATTTTTTTTGCAAAAAATAGATATTTATTTCGACGAATTACCAATTCTGGTGAGGCGAGGTTGCGCACTCCTTTTTGAAAGAAAGAGTGAAAAATAGAAAGGCGCCGTCATTGCAACCGGGTGCGCTAGTTTCTAAAGTCATTCACCTTGGACCGCTAACGCGAACTCGGTTTTCTGAGCCGCTCCAATTGCCGAAGCGGTCGTTGACAAAAGGTCTCGAAAAATAACTTGCGAGGCCGACGCGGTAGTGATCAAGAGTGAGAGGCCACCTCATGAACTCCAACTGCCGTTCGATCTGCGAGCTAGCGTGCTGGGGATCTACCGTTGGCGCGACGACGGCGACAGGTCCTGTCGGGCTGCGGCAAAAAATAGGCTTTCGTGGCATATGCCCACGTAATTCGCTCGAATTGTCGCAGCCGATCCTGGCTCCAGGGAGTCCTCGACACGATTCACTTACTTGCCTGCATGGTGCGCAGAGGGTTTTTCGCGTACCCCGCGCTTAGAGATCTACCTCTCCTCCCGTTTGAAAGTCGAATCAAAATGAACAGAATCTACCGCTCCGTCTGGAATGCCGCCCTCGGCAGCTGGGTCGCCGTCGCCGAAATCGCCCGTGCCCACGGTAAAGGCGGCAGCGCCAAACGCGGGGCGGCGGTTGTTTCGCTATTGCTTTGCTGCGCTTGGTTGCAGGAGGCTGGCGCGGCAACCGTCAGCTGGGATCCCAATGGCGCGGCCGCGGGCACGGGCGGCAGCGGCGTGTGGGACGCGACCAGCCTCCGGTGGCTCAACGGCGCGACGCTCGGTGCCTGGAACAACGCCCTATTCGACGATGCGGTGTTCGGTCTGGCCACCGCGGGTGCGCCCGCCGGGAACACCGTCACGCTGGCCGGAACGATCAACGCCCACAGCCTGAGCTTCGGGGCCAGTTACGTCCTGAGCGGTGGCACGCTCAACCTGGGTGGCGCCAATCCCACCATCACCGGGGCCGGCGGCGCCATTGTCGATTCCGTCGTCAGTGGCGGCGGTGGGTTGATCAAGAGCGGCACTGGCTCCCTGACGCTGAGCGGCGTCAATACCTACACCGGCGTCACGCAGTTGCAGCAAGGCGCGCTGGTTCTCAACAACGCGCGGGCGCTGGGCGACGCGGGCAATGCGGCCTCGGCGTCCAACTTCATCGTCTCGCCCGGCACGACGATCAGCTTCAACGCGAACATTGCCAACAACCTGACCATTGCCGCGGTCGCCCCGGGCAGCGACACGGTGCGCTTCGGCGGCAACGGCACCTGGTCGGGCGCGCCAACCCTGCAGGGCGCGGCGACGGTCGAACTCGCCGGCGGCACCTTCAGCGGCAACTGGGGCAACAACGGCGGCGTGTTGTCCGTCACCTCGGTGGGAAGCCAGGCGACGCTCTCGGGCACCAACAGTTATTCGGGGCCGACCAATATCACGACGACGGGTGTGCTGGTGCTTGGCAGCGCGGGAGCGTTGTCACCCAACAGCAACCTCGTGCTAGCCGGAGACCTGGGTGGCAGCGCCGGCGTCGGGTTGACGACCGGCACCGCGGCGGCGCCCGGCTTCGCGAGTTTCACCCGGAGCCTGGGTGCCGGCGGCGGGCAGGTCCGATGGACCGGCGACGGCGGCTTCTATTCGGCGGGACCCGGCACGCAGACCGTCAACATCGGCGGCGCTGCCACACCCGCCACGCTGACCTGGGGCGTGACGCCGAACTTCGTGGCCGCCACCAGTCGCCTGGTGCTGGGTTCGACCACGAACGGCGGCACTGCGGGAACGCTGGACTTCCAGAATCCGCTGGTGATACCCGGGGCCGGCCAGACCTATGTCATCGACGGCATCGGCGGCAACGTGGCGAACCACGCCAGGATCACGGGCCAGATTTCCGGCGCGGGCAATCTGCAGGTCGCGGGAAGCCGGAGCGGCCTGTCGAACAGCCTGATCGAACTCGCGGGCAACAACACCTACACCGGCGACCTCATCCTCAGTGCCCCGGGCGCGGGAGGCAGCGTGGTGCTGGGTACGCCGGGTGCGGCGTCCCCCAATGGCGGCATCAATTTGGCCGGGCCGGCCGGCAGCATCGGCAACACGCTGGTGCTCACCGCGGGCAGCGGCGACTTCACCCGGCCGTTGGGCGCGGGGGCGGGGGCAGGTCAGATTCGATGGACGGGCAACGGCGGCTTCTCCGCGGCAGGGGCCAACCGGGCGGTGAACATCGGTGGCGCGGCCACGCCACAGGTTCTCACCTGGGATGTCGGCGGCTTCGTCCCTGCCGGCTCATGGCTCAACCTCGCGGCGAGCAGCGCGGGCGACTCGGAGATCGACTTCCGCAACCCCGTCAACCTCAATGGCGCGGTGCGCACCATCAACGTCGGAAACGGTGGAACGGCGCGCCTGAGCGGCGTGCTGAGCAACGGCGGCGTGGTCTTCCAGAGCGCCAACGCGGCCGGCGGCACCTTGGTGCCCAGCGCCCTCAACACCTACACCGGCGTGACCACGCTGGCCGGGACGACGACCACGGCCGTGATCCCCATCACCGTGCGCGTTTCCACCATCGGCAACGGCGGCACGGCCGGCAACCTGGGTGCGGCGAGCAACGCCGCGAGCAACCTGGTGCTTGCGGCCGGCACTCTGGAATACGTAGGGCCCGGCGAGACCAGCGATCGCAGCTTCACCCTGACTGGCGGAGGGGGCACCATCAGGGCCAACAGCCCGACCGGCGCGTTGTCTCTGGCTGGCGTCGCCGGCACGGCCAACCTGACACTGGACGGCGCCAGTCCACCGGACGCCATCAACCAGCTTACCGGCGTGGTCGCCAATGGCCCGGGAGGCTTGCTCAAGCGAGGCACCAACACCTGGCGCCTGGTCAGCCCCGCCAGTACCTACCTGGGCGCGACGCATGTGGATATGGGCGTGCTGGAGGTTCTCCGACTTGCCAATGGCGGTGTGGCGAGCAGCATCGGCGCCGGTCCCAGTGCGGCCTCCAATCTGACGATCGGCTCCGCGGCCCTGGGCGTCGCGACCTTGCGCTATCTCGGCAGCGGCGACAGCACGGACCGCGCCATCACCATCAATGGCAACACCGCCATCGAGTCCAGCGGCACGGGCGCGCTGACCTGGACCTCGACAGCGCCGCTGCAGAACACTGCATCCGCACAGCCTCCCTTCACGCTGGGCGGCACCAACACGGATCTCAACGTGTTCTCCGCGGCGTGGCGCGACAACGCCACCGCGACCAATGCCAACCTTCTGGAGTCCGGGCTGATCAAGGCCGGCCCCGGCACGTGGCAGCTCAACGCCACGGGTCAGGCCTACACCGGCAACACGCTGATCAGCGGCGGCGCACTCTATGCCGGCACCGCCACGGCCATCACCGGCGGCATGGGAACGGCCTCCAACGCAGCGCCGCATCCGACCTACACCCTGGGCCCCACGCCGCTCCCGATGAGCAGCCTGATCGAGTTCAATGGCGGCGTGCTCGGCCTTACCGCGGCCAGCGGCAACTTCAGCCGCAATCTCACGACCCTGCGCGGCGCCTTCATCAACGGCGCCAACAACGGCGGCGTCACCCCGGACTTCACCGACGACGCTTTCGTCCAGGGGGTGAAGTGGAGCGGCTCGGGTGGCTTCGCGGCGCGCGGGGGCAATCGCAGCGTGAACCTCGGTGGCGCAGGCGTGGGTGTGACGTGGGGGGTGGACGGTTTCGTGCTCGACGGCAGCAACCTGATCCTCGGGGCGAGCTCGGCGGACGGCACGGTGGACTTCGTGAACCCGATCGCGCTGGGGGCGGCGACGCGCACGGTGCAGGCGGACGACGGCAGCGCGGCGGTGGACGGCGTGCTCAGCGGCGCGATGACGGGCACGGGCGGGCTGATCAAGAGCGGCGCGGGCACGCTGGCGCTGACGGCGGCCAACCTGTACCAGGGCGCCACCGCCGTGCAGGCGGGCACCCTGCAACTGGGCAACGGCGGCGCGAGCGGCAACCTGGGCCTGGGCAACGCCACGGTGGCCGCGGGCGCGACGATCGCCTTCAACCGCGCCAACGCCTACAGCGTGGCCAACACCATCACCGGCGCGGGCACGCTGGCGCAGATCGGCGGCGGCACCACCACGCTCGCGGCCGCGGCCAACGCGGTGGGCGCCACCGTCGTCACGGGCGGGGTGCTGGACGTGAACAACGCCCTCACCAGCAACACCCTCACGATGGGCGCGGCCACCCTCACCATCGACGGCAGCTTCCAGAGCGCCGCCGGCGGCGCGGTCGTCGCGACCAACGTCGCGGGCACCAACAGCAACGTGAACGTGAGCGCCGGGGCGACCCTGCGCATGAACGGCGACCTGGGCGACGGCAACGACGCCGTCACCGCCCTGGGCACCCTGGACCTGGGCCCCGCCACGGCCACCCTGGCGCTGGGCGACGGCAACGACGCGCTCACCCTGGGCGGGGCGCTCCTGGGCAGCGCGGGCGTGGCGCTGGGCAACGGCGACGACAGCCTCACCCTCAACAGCGGCGCCGACATCACCGCCTACGGCGGCACCTTCGACGGCGGCGCGGGCACCGACACCCTGGTGCTGAACAACGCCGCGCCCCTGACGCTGGCCGGCGGCGAAGTCGTCAACTTCGAGACCCTCACCAAGAACAACGCCGGCGTGGCCACCCTCGCCGGCGCCCACACCTTCGCCACCACCAACCTCAACGCCGGCACGCTGGCCGTGGCCGCCGCCGGCACGCTGACCACGCAGACGATGGGCATCGGCGACGGCGCCACGCTGGACGTGGCCGGCACGGTGCAGGCCGGCCCCGCCGCGCGCACGGTGCTCACCGGCAGCGCCGGGGCCAACACCGTGATCGTGGAAGCCGGCGCCACCCTGCGCGCCAGCGGCGACCTGGGAGGCGGCAACGACGTGCTGGACGTGGCCGGCACCCTGGACATCGGCGCGGCCAACACCCTGGCCCTGGGCGCGGGCGACGACACCTTCCGCACCCACGACACCACGGTGGTCACCGGCAACATCGACGCGGGCGCGGGCAACGACACCCTGGACGTGACGGTCAGCGCGGGCAACACCGTGCCCCTGGGCGGGCTGCAGGGCTTCGAGTCCCTGGGCAAGTCCGGCGCGGGCACCCTGCAGATCAACGGCGCCTCGGCCTTCAACAGCGTGGCCGTCAACGCCGGGCGGCTGGACATCACCGCCAGCGGCAGCGCCCAGGCGCAGACCACCACCGTGGCCGCGGGCGCCACGCTCAACGTCGCGGGCAGCTACGGCGGCACCGCCGGCTCGGACACCTTCACCCTCGGCGGCACCCTCTCGGGCAGCGGCCCCATCAACCTCGGCGCGGGCAACGACCTGCTCACCCTCAACGACGGCGCGGTGCTGGGCAACACCATCGACGGCGGCACCGAGAGCAGCGCCGCGGGCGACGCCATCGCGCTGAACAACGCCAACGCGCTGAGCTTCGACGGCACGCGCACCACCGGCTTCGAGCGCCTGATCAAGAACAACACCGGCACCGCCACCCTCACCGGCGCCCAGACCTACTCGGGCGGCACCACCATCGCGGGGGGCACGCTCGCCGAGAGCGGCACCCTCACCACCCCCACCCTCGCCATGGCCGACAACACCACGCTGAGCGTCACGGGCAGCGGCAGCGTG
>CBIHOG010000023.1:0-77205 GCA_966211435.1 uncultured Variovorax sp.
GCGCCATCCTCGCCCACCAGGATACTGTCGGCGGCGAGCGAGGCGCCCCGGCGCGTCCTAGGACAGCAGCTGCCGCGCGATCATGTTGCGGTGGATCTCCGACGCGCCCTCGTAGATGCGCAGCACCCGCAGGTCCCGGTACACCCGCTCAACAATGGTCCCCCGGCAGTAGCCGGAGCCTCCGAAGATCTGCAGCGCCTTGTCCGCGATGCGGCAGGCCGCCTCGGTGCAGATCACCTTGACCATCGAAGCCTTCATGCGCGCGTCTTCCCCACGCGCGGCACGCCACACGGCCTCGAAGAGCACCATGCGCGCCGCGTGCAGGTCCATTGCCATGTCCGCGATCATGTGCTGGATGGCCTGGTGCTCGGCCAGCGCCTGGCCGAAGGTGACGCGGGTCTTCGCATGCTCGATGGTTTCGTCGAGCGCGATCTGCGCCGGGCCCAGGGCCTGGCAGCCGACGTTGAGGCGGCCCTCGTTCAGGCCCGCCATCGCATACGACAGGCCCCGGCCCTCCTCGCCCAGCAGGTTGGCGACGGGAATGCGGCAGTTCGTGAAGGCGATCTCGCACAGGCTGTCGTCCATCCAGCCCATCGTGGGCATGGTGCGCGTCACCTTGAAGCCCTCCGTCTTCGTGTCGAGCAGGAAGGCGGAGATGCCCTTCTTGCCGGCGGAGCGGTCGGTCGCGGCCAGCACGGTGATGGAGTGCGCGTGGTTGGCGTTGGAGATGAAAGTCTTGGTGCCGTCGAGCACGTAGTGGTCGCCGTCGCGCGTGGCCGTCGTGGTCATGCGCGCGGCGTCGGAGCCGGCATGCGGCTCGGTGATGGCGATGCAGTTGCGCGAGCGGCCGGAGGCGATTTCGGGCAGCCACTGCTTCTTGAGGGCCTCGCTGCCATGGTCCACGACGATGTGCACGCCAGGGCCGATGGCCGAACGCACGAAGGGCCAGAACTGCGGCGGCAGGCGGGCGAGTTCGAGCTGTACCGCGACACTGGTCAGATGGTCCACCGGCATGCCGCCGTATTCCTCGGGGATGGCCATGCCGTAGAAGCCCATCTCGCGCAGCGTGTGCTCGACCTGTTCCGGCACCTCGCCGGTCTCGTGGTAGCGGGGTTCGAGCTTGAGCAGCGCGTCGACGGCGTCGCGCGTGGCGACGCGCATCTCTTCCGCTTCGGCGGGCAGGTCGAAGTTCATCGGTTGTCTCCTGGGGTTGTCGTGTTCAGTGTGAGGATCGCCTTGCCCGCGGTGCGGCGCCGGGCCAGTGCCTGGAGCGCGGCAGGTGCCTCCTCGAATGGAAAGACCGTGGCATCGAGCGGACGCAGGCGGCCTTCGCGGTACCAGGCGTGGATTTCCTCGGCCAGCCTTGCGGCAAGTGCAGGCTCGCGCTTGCGCACCTCGCCCCAGGCGACGCCGATGGCCGAGGCGTTGGCCAGCAGCAGGCGGTTGGCCGGCAACTGCGTCAAGCCCCCGCCCGCGAAGCCGATGACGAGCAGGCGCGCGCCAAAGGCGAGGCAGCGCAAGCTCTGCGCGCCGATCTCGCCGCCCACAGGGTCGTAGACCACGTCCACGCCTTGAGGCACCAGCTTGCGCACGGCCGCGACCCAGCCTGGGTCCGTGTAGTCGATGGTTTCGTCGGCGCCGAGGGCGCGGCAGGCTTCGCGCTTGGCGGCGCTGCCGGCCGTCGCGATCACGCGGGCGCCGAGCAGCTTGCCCAGTTGCACGGCGGCGCTGCCGACGCCGCCGGCGCCGGCGTGGACCAGCAGCGTCTCGCCGGCCGCCAACCGGCCCGCGTGGCGCAGCGCGTAGAGGGAGGTCGGGTAGTTCCCGCGCAAGGCGAGCGCGGCGCCGGGCGAGATGTCGGCCGCCAGGGCCACGGCCTCGGTGCGCGGCACGACGGCGTATTCGGCAAAGCCGCCGAACTTGCCCGCGGGCATGGCACTCGCGATGCGCGTCCCCTCGGGCAGGCCGCCGGCACCGCCGCCGACGATGGTGCCCACCACCTCCACGCCGGGCGTGAAGGGCAATGCGGGCTTGGCCTGGTACTGCCCCTTGAGCATCAGCGTGTCCAGGAAATTGAGCCCGGCCGCCTCCACCTTCACGAGGTACTGGTCGGCCTCGGGCACGGGCATGGGCAGATCGGCCAGGCGCATGCGCCCCGGGTCGCTGATCTCCTCGACGCGCCAGGCCCTCATCGGATGCCGGCCCGGCCGTTGGTCAGCACCAGGACATCACGCTCCACCACGCGGGCACGGAAGGCGATCTCGCCGCCGTCGCGCCAGCCTTCGAGGCGCAGCGTCTCGCCTGGGAAGACCGGTGCCGACAAGCGGGCACGCATGCTCGAAAGACGCGCCGGATCGTGGTCCGCATAGGCCTGGAGCAAGCCACGCCCGGCGATGCCCCAGGTCGCGAGCCCATGCAGGATCGGGCGCGGGAAGCCGGCCTTGGCGGCGAACGCGGGCTCCGCGTGCAGCGGATTCATGTCGCCGGAGAGGCGGTAGAGCAGCGCCTGCTCGGGCCGCGTCGGCAGGTCTAGCACCATCTCCGGTGCCGACTCCGGCATCGCGGACGCGGCGGGCGCGGCTTCGTCGCCGGGCCCTTGCTCCCTGGAGAAACCGCCGTCGCCGCGCAGGAAATAGACGCTCTCCACGGTCGCCAGCGCCTGCCCCGCCTCATCGGCGAGTTCCTTCTCCACATGCAGGATCGCGCCCTTCCCTTCGCCCTTGTCGACGAGGCGCGTGACGCGCGTGTGGCCGATGACCGTTCCCGAGGCCGGCAGCGGCGCATGCAGCCGCACGGCCTGCTCGCCGTGCACCAGCTTCATGAAGTCGATGCCCAGTTCCTTGCGCTCGCGCATCCAGAAGCCCGGCGAGGCCAGCACGGCCGCCATGGTGGGCAAGGCGGCGAGCTCCTTCTCGTAGACGAAGCGCAGTTGCTTCTCGTCGAGCGGATCCGCACCCAGGCCCAGCCCCAGCGCGTAGAGCATGGTGTCCCGGGCCTTGTAGTCGTGGCGCACCGCGCCGGATTGCCAGTCGCGCGTCTTGCGGTAGTCGAGCATGTCCTGTTCTCCTTTTTCAGTCCGTGGAAGCGGCCGGCCAGCGGAACTGAGCAGGCTCGCGCGCGGCGAAGCGGCGCACCGCCTCCTTCGCGTAGTCGCTGTTCGAGGCCAGGGCCTGGCCCGCGGATTCGATCTCCAGCAGCGTGGGCAAGTCACTGGCCAGCGAGCTTTGCAGGGCCCGCTTCGAGATGCTCATCGCCACCGGCGAGGCCCCCGCGAAGCTGCGCGCGATGGCGGTGGCGCGCGGCAGCAGGCCCTCGGCGGGCAACACCTCCATGGCGATGCCCAGGCGCAGCGCCTCGGCCGCGTCGATCTCGCGGGCGGAGAAGATCAGCTCCTTCGCGCGCTGCAGGCCGACCACGCGTGGCAGCGTGTAGAAGGCGCCCATGTCCGGGACGAGCCCGATGCGCTGGAACACCATGCACAGCCGCGCACGCTCGCTGAGCAGCACGATGTCGCACATCAGCGCGATGCTGAAGCCCGCGCCGAAAGCCACGCCGTCCACGGCGGCGATCACGGGCCGGTCCAGCGCCATCAGCTCGGTGCAGATGCGGGTATAGCGTGCCATGCCCGCGCGCCGCTGCTCCGGCGTGCGCGGGCCGCCCTGGCCCATGGCCTTGACATCGCCTCCGGCGCTGAAGGCACCGCCCGCGCCGGTGATGAGGAGCACGCGCACGGCCTCGTCGGCTCGCACCGAAGCCAGCAGGTCGCCGAGCTCGTCCGCCATCGCGGGGTCGATGGCGTTCTTCGATTCGGGGCGGTTGAGCGTGAGGGTCGCGACGCCCTCCTCCACGCGGTAGTCCAGCGTCTTCATCGCGCGGGCGCTTCGAGGAGGGAGATCGGGGTGCCCTTGACCATCAAGTCGCAGTACTCCGACATGCCGAGCGCCGTGCGCCCTTCGCAGCTGTACTCGGTGATGCCCTCGGTGATGCGCGTGTAAGCCTCCGGGTCGCCGCTCGCGCTCTTGTGGCGCAGCGGGACCAGCGCGCCGACCTTGCCCTCCAGCGTGTACGCACGCTCGGCCGTGCGGACTTGCGCGATGAAGCTCGTCGGGTAGTAATGCGCGTCGTAGACCGTCTCGACGTGCCCGTCGATCACGGGCTCGTAGCGCCCGTCGCGCAGCACATTGCCGCTGACGTTGTTCGATTTTCCCTTGCGACCCTTCACCGACAGCAGCACGCCGAAGTCGCGGCCGAAGGTGACGGGCAGCCACTTGTACCAATAGAAGCTGTGCCAGTGGCGCGGGCCCCAGGACTTGTCGCGGTAGCCGAAGCCCTCGATGAGATGCCGCACGCCATCCACCGTGACGTGGCCGCGCACCGCCATGTTCTGCTCGGTGTGGCCGCGGTAGACCGCGTGCGCCGGGTCGACCTCCAGCCGGCTGCCGTCCAGGGCGACGATCTCGCCGCCATGCATCGGCGAGACGCCCTCGTAGTCGAGCGCGATCGAGGTGGGCCGCTTGGGGTAGCGCTTGAAGGCGCCGCTCGGGTCGGCCATGGCGTGCGGGTCATCCATCAGCAGCAGCTCGCCCTCGTAGCTGACGCGCAGGCGCCTGAAGGGCTCCAGCACCTCGAAACGCATGCCGCCCGCGTCCATCGCCTCGTTGTGGCTGATCTTGGGACGGCCGTACATGAAGCCGACGCGGCCATCGGGCAGGTAGACGCAGCAGCTCATCTCCGCATGACCTTCGTTCGGGCGGTTGCCCAGCCGCATCCAGGCGCCGATGCCGCGCGCCGTGTCGAAGGCGTTGAAGTACATGCTCTCGTTGTAGTTCGACACCGGCTCGGGCGTGTGGGTGTACTCGTCCCGCGGGTCGAGGTGCAGCTTGCTGTCGGGGGGCATGTACATCGGGTTCTCCTTCTCTTCTTCGCCGCGCGGGCGGGGCCGCGCGGTCTTTCAGTGCAGCGACAGCCGCGTGGCCCGCGCCAGCGCCTGCCGGCATTCGCCGGCCATGCGCTCCAGAAGTTCGGCGCAAGTGGGCACGTCGTCGATGAGGCCGACCACCTGGCCGGCCCACACCGGCCCGTCGTGCAGGCGGCCCGATTCGAGCGCCGCGCGGCCGCGTGCGCCAGCCACCAGAGGGCGGATGTCCTCGAAGCTGCAGCCGCGGCGCTCGGCGGCGATCACTTCGTCGGCAACGGCATTGGCGAAGACGCGCGCGGTGTTGCCCATCGTGCGGAACATCAGGCGCGTGTCGCGCTCGCTCGCCTTCACCAGGGCCTGCTTGATGTCTTCGTGCACCGGCGCCTCGCGCGTGCAGACGAAGCGCGTGCCCATGTTCACGCCCTCCGCGCCCAACACCAGCGCCGCCGCCATGCCGCGTCCGTCGGCGATGCCGCCGGAGGCGATGACGGGGATCTCCAACGCGCGTGCCGCCGCCGGGATGAGCACCAGGCCGGGCACGTCGTCCTCGCCGGGATGTCCCGCGCATTCGAAGCCGTCGATGCTCACGATGTCCACGCCCCGCTTCTGGGCCGCCAGCGCATGGCGCACCGAGGTGCACTTGTGCAGCACGGCGATGCCATGCCGCTTCAGCCGCGCCACCGCTTCGGCGGGCACGTTGCCGGCCGTCTCCACCACCTTCACGCCGCTCTCCACGATCACGTCGAAGATGCGTTCATAGGGCGGCGGGTTCACGCTGCGCAGCATGGTCACGTTCACGCCGAAGGGCCGGGGCGTCATGCCGCGACAGCGCGCGATCTCGCCCGCCAGGTCCTCGGGCGTGGGCTGCGTCAGCGCGGTGAGCATGCCCAGCCCGCCGGCATTCGACACGGCCGAGGCCAGCTCCGCCCGCCCGACCCACTGCATGCCGCCCTGCACGATCGGATAGCGTATGCCCAGCAAGTCGGTGACGCGGGTCTTCATGCGCGTGCGTTCACAGGCTGATGTGGAACCCGCCGTTCACCCCGAGGTGCTGGCCGGTGATGTACGACGCCGCGTCCGACATCAGGAAGCACACCGTCTTCACCACCTCCTGCGGCGTCGACCAGCGGCCCAGCGGGATCTGCGCCAGCATGCCGTCACGGAATTTCTCGCCGCGCACCACTTCCGTCATCGGCGTCTCGACCACGCCGAAGCAGATGGAGTTGGCGCGGATGTTGTACTTGCCCCATTCGCGCGCCGCCGTCATCGTGACGCCCAGCATGCCGGCCTTCGCGGCCGCGTAGTTGACCTGGCCGATCGAGCCCTTGCGGCCCGCGTCCGACGAGATGTTGACGATCGCGCCGCCCGTGGCGTCGCCGCCCTTCGCGCGCGCCACCATGTGGCGCCCCACCGCCTGCAGCCAGAAGAAGGTGCCCGTGAGGTGCACGTCGATCACCTCCTGCCACTGCGTGGGCGTCATCTTCTCGATCATGGCCGGGCGCGTGATGCCGGCGTTGTTGACCAGCCCGTGCACGCCGCCGAAGCGGGCCACGGCCTCTTCCACCGCCTTCGACGCGAGCGCCGCATCCGTCACGCTGCCGACCACCTGCATCACGCGCTGTGCAGGCAGCTCGGCCATGGCGGTCTTCAGGGTGTCGGGATTCAGGTCGACGGCGACGACGTTGCCGCCCAGATCGACCACGAGTTCGGCAATGGCGCGGCCGATGCCCTGGCCCGCGCCGGTGACGACGATGGTGCGGCCTTCGAGGGTGACGAGATTCTGCATGGGATGATGATTCGATTCAGTTTGGTTGAACCAATGATATTCCGCTTTGGCGCACCGATCAAGCCGTTCAGGCCGCCACGGCCACCTGCTTCGCGCGCTCGGCCTCCTGCAGCTGGCGCCAGGCGATCTTGCCGGTCGCGGACTTGGGCAGCTCGGCCACGAACTCCACGATGCGCGGATACTTGTAGGCGGCCATCCGGTTCCTGGCCCACTCGATGACATCCGCTTCGCCGACGCGGCCGGCATGCGCGTCGCGCAACACGACCACCGCCTTCACCGTCTCGCCGCGGTAGGGGTCGAAGGCCGCGATGACGCAGGCCTCGGCGATGGCCGGATGCTCGTGCAGCATCGACTCCACCTCGGCCGGCCACACCTTGAAGCCGGAGGCGTTCACCATCCGCTTGAGCCGGTCGACAATGAAGAAGTAGCCCTCCTCGTCGCGCCGCCCCAGGTCGCCGCTGCGGAAGAAGCGCTTGCCGTCGCGCTCGAAGAAGGCCTCGCGCGTGGCCTCCTCGTTGCGCCAGTAGCCGGTGAAGACCTGCGGGCCCGCCATCACGATCTCGCCGACCTCGCCGGGTGGCAACTCCGCCTTCGTCTCAGGGTCGACGACGCGCAGGTCGGTGTCGAAGAGCGGCATGCCCAGGCACTGCCGCTTGAAGGCATCCGGCGGATTGCCCGAGACATGCGCCGTCTCCGACAGGCCGTAGCCCTCCAGGAAGTCCAGCCCCGTCAGCGCCTTCAGCCGCGCGCCCACCGCCTCCGGCATGCCCGCCCCGCCGCCGCCGATGCGGCGCACCGAGCGCAGGTCGTACTCGGCCAGGCGCGGGCTCGCGAGGAAGTCGATCACCATCGTCGGCATCGCGGTCCAGTGGCTCACCTGGTGGCGCGCGATCAGTTCGGCCGCCTGGTCGCGGTTCCAGCGCTTCATCAACACCAGCGTGCCGCCGCCGTAGATGGGGGCGTTCAGCAGATTCTGCATCCCCGTGATGTGGAAGTACGGCAGCGCGACCAGTTGCACCGAATGCGGCACCAGCCCCATCCAGTGCGCGACGATGACGGTGCTGGCCGTGAGCGTGCGGTGCGTGTGCATGCAGCCCTTGGGCGTGCCGGTCGAGCCGGAGCTGTAGAGGATGAGCGCCAGCGCATCCGGCAGGTGCTCCAGCGGCGCGGCCTTGCCGCAGGGCAAGGCCAGCACGCGCCGAAGGCCGATGGTGCGCGCCGGCCCCGCCACCTCGGGCTGCGGATCGGCGGGGCCGGCGTTGCCGACCACGATGACACGGCGCAGTTGCCGCGCGGCGGGCACGGCGAGCATCTCCGCCACGTTGTCGCTGCCGCAGAAGGCGGCGACGGCCTCCGTGTCGTGCAGGTAGTGCGGCAGTTCGTCGCGCTTGTTCATCGGGTTCACCGGCACCACGACGGCGTTGATGCGCAGGATGGCGAAGTACGCCGCGATCCAGCCGCGGCCGTTCTGCATGTAGATGAGCACCCGGTCGCCGCGCCGCACGCCCAGCTCGTTCTGGAGGAAGGCGGCGATGTGCTCGACCTGCGCCGCCAGCTCCGCGTAGCGCAGGCTGCCGAACTCGTCGATGACCGCGGGCCGGTCCGGAAAGCGCATCGCGGAGACGAGGAGATTGGCGTACAGGCTGGTCGGCGGGATGTCGATCTCGCGCGGCAAGGCGCGCGGCCAGGTCTTCGCTTCATGGGGGGTCATTGCTTGTCTTCCTCGCGCGGCCTGGAGCCGGCAGCATGTTGTTGGTTGAACCAATGATAATGAGCACGCGATGACCGCGTCAACCGCCGCGGCGTTGACACAGCTCATTCTATGGTTCTACCATTGGCAAGCAACACAAGGAGCGATTCCCAATGAGCATCAAGCGGCAGGCCTGCATCGCGGGCGCCTTCGAACACCCCACGCGCAAGGCGCCCGACAAGACCGTCGCCCAGCTCCATGCCGAATGCGCGCGCGGCGCGCTGGCCGACGCCGGCCTCACGCCGCAGGACGTGGACGGCTATTTCTGCGCGGGCGACGCACCCGGCCTCGGGCCGCTGAGCATGGTCGACTACCTCGGGCTCAAGGTGCGCCACGTCGACACCACCGACACCGGCGGCTCGGCCTACCTGATCCAGGTCTCGCACGCCGCGCAGGCCATCGCCGCCGGCAAGTGCGACGTCGCGCTGATCACGCTCGCCGGCCGCCCGCGCAGCGAGGCGAGCAGCGTGGGCACCGGCCCGCGCAACGTCACCGCCGCCACGCCCGACGTGCCCTGGGAGATGCCCTACGCGCCCGTCACGGTGAACATGTACGCCCTGGCCGCCGCGCGCCACATGCACGAGTTCGGCACCACCAGCGAGCAGCTCGCGTGGATCAAGGTGGCCGCCGCCGCGCACGCGCAGCACAACCCGAACGCGATGTTGCGCGAGCCCGTCACGGTCGAGGAGGTGCTGGCCTCGCCCATGATCTCCGACCCGCTGCACAAGCTCGACTGCTGCGTGGTGAGCGATGGCGGCGGCGCCCTGCTGGTCGTGCGACCCGAGATCGCGCGCTCGCTCAAGCGGCCCATCGTCAGCGTGCTCGGCGCGGGCGAGACGGTGAAAGGCCAGGCCAATGGCCAGGTGGACCTGAGCTACTCCGGCGCGGCCGTCTCAGGCCCCATCGCCTTCGCGGAAGCCGGGGTGAAGCCGGGCGACATCCAGTACGCATCCGTCTATGACAGCTTCACCATCACCGTGCTGATGCAGCTGGAGGACCTGGGATTCTGCAAGAAGGGCGAAGGCGGCCGTTTCGTGGCCGACGGCAACCTGATCTCGGGCGTCGGCAAGCTGCCCTTCAATACCGACGGCGGCGGCCTGTGCAACAACCATCCGGCCAACCGCGGCGGCATCACCAAGGTGATCGAGGCGGTGCGGCAACTGCGCGGCGAGGCGCATCCGTTGGTCCAGGTGCCCGACTGCACCCTGGCCCTGGCGCAAGGCACCGGCGGCCTGCTGGGCTCGCGCCACGGCAGCGCCACCCTGATCATGGAACGAAGCTGAGGAGACAAGTGCAATGACGACGATGTACCAGGAACGCCCGCTGGGCGTGCCGATCGTGGACGCGGCCACCGAGCCCTACTGGAACGCGGCGAAGGAAGGCGTGCTGCGCATCAAGCGCTGCACCGCCTGCGCCAAGGTGCACTGGTATCCGCGCGCGCTGTGCCCCTGCTGCCTGGGCGACACCGAGTGGGTGGACGCCTCGGGCCGGGGCACGGTCTACAGCGTCAGCGTGACGCGGCGCGCGGGCCCCATCCCCTACGCCATCGCCTATGTGGCGCTCGACGAGGGTGTGACGATGCTGACCAACATCGTCGACTGCGACCTGGACGCGGTGCGCATCGGCGACCGCGTGAAGGTGGTGTTCAAGCCCATGGAAGGCAGCTACATGCTGCCGATGTTCACGCCGGCCTGACCGGCGATCCTTCTCACCCGCGATCCGCCGGCCGGCGGATCACTCCGTCTTGATGTTCGCCTCGCGGATCACCTGGGTCCACGTGGCGTATTCCTCCGCGATCCGGCTGCCCAGCTGCTCCGGCGTGCTGGCCGTCGCGTCCGCGCCCGCGGTCTCGAATTTCTCCTTCACCTCCGGCAGCGCGAGCGCCTTGGCGATGGCCTCGTTGAGCTTGGCGATGGCGTCGCGCGGCGTGCCGGCGGGCGCGAAGAGGCCGAACCACACCTCCGGGTTGAAGCCCGGCAGCGTGTCGGCGATGGGCGCGGCGCCCGGCGCCAGCGGCGAAGGCCGCAGCGAGGACACGCCCAGCAGCCGCACCCTGCCCTCCTTGATGAAGGCATTCATCTGCGAGGAGCTGGTGCTCAGCAGCACCTTCGACTCGCCCGTCAGGATGGCCTGCGTGGTCGGCGCCTGGCCCTTGTAGGGGATGTGGACCATCTCGATGCCGGCGCGGCGACTGAAGAGCTCCGTCGCCAGGTGACCGAAGGAGGCCGGCCCGGCGGTCGCGAACTCCAGCTTGCCCGGGTTCGCCTTCGCGTAGTCGATGAACTCGCGCACGTTCTTCGCCGGCACCGTCGGGTTGACCACCAGGATCATCGGCTGCAGAGAGACCAGCGAGACCGGCGCGAAATCCTTCAGCGGCGCGTAGTTGGCGTCTTTCGAGACTTGCGGCGAGATCACCAGCCCGTTGTTCGGGAAGAGCAGCGTGTAGCCGTCCGCCGGCGCCTTGGCCACCAGCTTGGTGCCCAGCACGGCCGAGGCCCCGGTCCGGTTGTCGATGATGACCGGCTGCTTCAGGAAGCGCTGCAGCGGCTCCTGCAACACGCGCGCCAGCACGTCGGTCGTGCCGCCCGGCGGATAGGGCACGACGATGGTGATGGGCCGGCTCGGAAAGTTCGCCTGCGCGATGCCGGCCTGCGGCAAGGCCAGCGCGCCCGCCGCCAGCAAGGCCGCGCCCAGCGCGCGGCATGCGCGCATCAATCTGCTCTTCATGACTGTCTCCTGCTTCTTGTGTTGAAAAAACCGGTCACCCCAACCGAGGGACCCCGCGGAACCGGCTCCGCCGGGCCGCAGGGGTCGCCCCCGGCGAGGGGGAAGGCGGACCTCGCGCAGCGAGGGTAGCCTGGGGGAGAGCTTCATCTCAACGTCCGGCTCTCGCGCAAGGCGCTGATCTTCTCGTCGCTGCAGCCAAGCAGGCTGCTCAGCAGCGCCGGGCCGTCCGCCCCCAGGGCCGGCACGCTGTCGCGCGCATGCGCGGCGGTGCGGGCGAAGCGGAAGGCCGGGTTCGGCACCTGGAACTTGCCCGCGCCGTCGTCGATGGTCTGGAAGGCCTGACGCGCGGCCAGCGGCGGCAGCTTCATGGCCTCGCGGACCGTGAAGTAGCGCGAGCACGGCACGCCGGCGGTGGTCATCTCGGCCTCGCACTCCGCGGCCGTGCGGTCCGCGGCCCAGTCGTCCAGCAGCTGCATCAGTTCGCCCCAGTGGTGCTCGCGGTCGGCATTGACCGCGAAGCGCGGGTCGGTGATCCATTCCGGATGGCCCGCGCCGCGCGCCAGCGCCTCGAAGTTGTTCTGGCTCACCGGCGCGATCAGCAGGAAGCCGTCGCGCGCCTTGGTCGGCCGGTAGAGCGGGCGCCGCCGCTCGGCGGGGAACTGGGCCTCCTGGCATTCGTAGACCAGCATGCCGAGCATCGCGTCCATGAGCGAGAGATCGATGCAGTCGCCCTCCCCCGTGCGCGCCGCGCGGAACAGCGCGCTCTGGATCGCGCCGAAGGCCAGCGAGCCGCCGAGCACGTCGGCCACGAAGATGCCGTTCTTCAGCGGCCGCTCGATGTCGCCTTCCTGGTAATCGAGGTTGGCCATGTCGTAGCCGCTGGCCGCATGCAGCACCGGCGCGTAGGCGCTGCGGCCGGACCACTCGCCCTCCTGGCCGAAGCCGGAGATGGAGCAATAGACCAGCTTCGGGTTCAGCGCCGACAGCGAGGCATAGTCCAGGCCCAGGCGCTTCATCACGCCGGGGCGGTAGTTCTCCACCAGCACGTCGCACTTGGCCACCATCTCGCGGATCAGCGCGATCGCCTCGGGCTTCTTGAGGTCGAGCGACAGGCTCTTCTTGCCGGCATTGAGTTGCGCGAAGTAGGTGCTGCGCCCTTCGCGCAGCGGCGAGCGCAGGCGGATGTAGTCGCCTTCCGGCGGCTCGACCTTGATGACTTCCGCGCCCAGGTCGGCCATGAGCCGCGTGCAGTACGGCCCCGACATCATCGCGGTGAAGTCGAGCACGCGCACGCCGTCGAGGATGCCGGGCCGGGCCTGGGTGTCGTTCATCGGGCGTCCCTCAGTCCAGGTTCGTTTCGGACGCCGCGAGCGCGGCGAGCCGGGCGCCGCCAAGGGCATCGAGGTAGGCCGCGTGCGCGGCCGCGTCGGCCGCGTAGCGCTTCAAGTAGGCGGCGAAGCCCTCCTCGCTCGCGCTGGCCTTCACGTATTCCTTCAGGTGCCGCTCGTCCGCGCGGTAGAGCGTGGGCGATGAAGTCGGGTGCGCGCCGTAGGGTGCCTCGACCACCGCATCCACCATCACCCCGGGCAGCTTGGTGAGATGGTTCGAGCGGCGGATGGTGTCGGCCGAGACGATGCGGTCCACCGAGACGATGACCCGGCGCGAGGCCTGCGCCAGCATCGCGTCGAAGAAGGGCGTGGCCAGGTACTGCACGTTGCCGTGCGTGTCGGCCTGCTGCGCGTGGAGAAGGCACACGTCGGGCTTGATGGCGGCGGCCGCCAGCAGCCTGCGCTCGCCTGGCTTCGTGGGCAGCGGCCAGTAGTGCTCGGGCGTGTGGCGCGGCAGGTCGGTGCCCAGGTCGGGGATGGGCGACCACGGCAGGTCGCAGATGCCCGCGCGCAGGCCGCCGGCGATGCCGGGGCCGTCAAGCTCGTAGACCTTGAGCGTGCCGGCCTCGGCCTGGCGGCGGAAGTGCGGCGCGAGGCCGAACTGCTCGAAGCTGATGAACACGCAAGCCGTGCTGCGCGCGCAGCCGGCGCCGATCAGCATGTCCGGCGCGATGGAACCCGGCGCGGGGATCAGGTCGAGGTTGCGCGCGCCCTTGCGGATCAGCGCGCGCACCAGCGCCATCGGCTGCGCATTGAAGATCCAGCCGCCGAGGGCGACCTTGTCGCCGTCCTGGACGCAGGCCACCGCCTCGTCGAGGGAGATCAGTTTGCTCTTGCTCATGGGAATCCTGGGCGGGTCAAGGGAACTTGCGGCGCAGGGTGGCACGCGTGTCGACGCGGGTGCGCAGCAGGCGCAGCTCCTCGGCGGTCGGCATGGCGGTCGTGGGCGGCGTGCCGTCGACGCACATCTCGAAGCCGCTCGCCTCCCGGATGCGATCGAGCGTGACGCCAGGGTGCATCGAGCGCACGCGCATTGCCTTGGAGGCCGGCTCGAAATCGAACACGCCCAGCGGCGACACCACCAGCTTCGGCCCGCCGGGCGGCAGGCCCGCCTGCACGCGCGAATCGCCGCCTTCCATGTGGCCGGCGCCGCAGAGAAAATCCACGCGCGGCACGAAGACGCTCTTGTCGTGGCGCGTGAGCGCGACGTAGAAGCGCTTCGCCAGCCCGCACAGCGCACTGATGCCCACCGTGCCCGGGCCGCGCACCTTCGGCCGGGCATGGTCGCCCACCACCACGGTGTTGATGTTGCCGAAGCGGTCGACCTGAAGTGCGGAGAGGATGGCGAAGTCGAAGAAGTGGATCTTCCAGTCGATGAAGTCGATCATGTTGGGCAGATCCATCCACGCCTCGGAGGACTCGATGTTCTCCGAGTCGGCGGTGGACAGCAGGTGGTCGCGCACCGGGTTGACCATGCCGCCGGGCCCGGAGATCCACCACAGCCGGGGCGCCTGCATCTCGCGCGCGAGGTTGCAGGCGGCGAGCTGGATGTCGGAGTTGGTGCCGATGATGACCTTCTCGCCATCCTCGAAATCGCGTGCCAGCAGCACCGCGAGCAGCTCGCCGGTGGATGGCTTGTCGTCTTCTTGCATCGCCGCTTTCAGTCTTGGTTGAACCATTGCAAAATGGTAGGAACCGGTGTGCAGGCTGTCAAGCGGGGTTCGCCCCCAGCGCGCGCAAATAAGAACGACCGCGCGCCTTGCGGCGGGCGGTCGTCTGGCGGTGGGGTCGGCGGTGGGGTCAGCGAGGCGTCTTGGCGGCGGCCGGCCTGGCCACCGCCTTCGCGGGCGCCTTGGCAGAAGCCTTGGGCGTCCTTGCCGCGGCGGGCGCGGCCGCCTTCTCGGCGGCGCCGGCCTCGACCTTCGAGAGATAGCTGCGCTGCAGCCGCTTGAGGATGGATTCCATCTCCGCCACCGCCGCATCCGCATCCCGCGCCGCGATGTGCTTCAGGAAGCGGCGGCGCGAAGGCAGCACGTAGGCGTTCTCGTAGTGGCCCACCTGCCCGATGAACTCGGCCAGCACGTTCAGGACGCCGTTCATCACGATCACCATGATCGGGTTGCCCGTCATGCGCGCGAGGATGCGGTGGAACTCGAGGTTGGTTGCCGCGCGCGCCGGGAAGTCATCCTGCCGCATGGCCTCTTCCGCGGCCTCGACGTTCTTCGTCAGCGCCTCGATGTCCGCCGGCGTGGCACGCGCGCAGGCCTCGCGCACGAGGATGGACTCCAGCCAGATGCGCGCCTCCGTCAGGTGCGCTGGCTGGATGGCGCCCATGTGGTACATGTCCATCAGGCCGGTGGCGATGGCGTCGCCGCTGCGCCCGCTGATGAAGGCGCCGCCGCTCGCGCCCTTCTGCAGCCGGATCAGGCCCGCATGCTCCAGCGAGCGCAGGGCCTCGCGCAGGGTGTTGCGCGACACGCCGAACTGCTCCGACAGCGCGCGCTCCGACGGCAGACGCGTGCCGACCTTGAGCCGGCCCTGGGCCAGCTCGGTGCGAATCTGCTGCGCGATCTCCTCGAAGGCGCGGGCCGAGCGGATGACCTGGAACTTGGCGGGCGCGGCGGGCGCCTCGGCTGCGGCGGCCTGCGGTTCTCTGGCGTTCATGGATGACATCCCTCTCTCTGGAAAACTGTAGAGCTAATAGTTGGACCTTTGAGCCAATGATAAGGCGCTCTCGCCCCCGGCTCCTCGTCTTCCGAGGGAACGGCAGGGTCAATACAGGATGGTTCGACCATTGCAAGGCCGGAACACCGGCCACATGGGACGGGCCGCGCAGGGCGGGACGGCGCGGGCTTCAGCGCGCGGGCTTGCGCGCCTCCATGGCTTCCAGCAGCACGTTGAGCGCGTTCAGGTGCTTGGCGAGCGCGGCGCTCGCCTTCTCCGGGTCGCGCTCGCGCATGAGGCGCAGCACCTTGCGACGCACCTGCACCACGTTGCCCTGCGGCGGCGAGTCGAGCCGCGCGAGCAGCACGCGCAGCACTTCCGACAGCGCGTCGACCAGCATCACGATGACCTCGTTGTGCGTCGCCCGCGCGATGAGCCGGTAGAACTCGGTCACCAGGCCGCTGTCGCGCACCGGCTTGCCCTGCTTCACCAGCTCGGCGAAGCGGTCGGTGTCGGCCTCGATGGCCTGGAAGTCCGCCTCGGTGCCGCGCTCGCAGGCCAGGCGGATGGCCAGGCCGCACAGCAGGATGCGCGCTTCCGTCAGGTCCGCCACCGGCACCTTGTTGAGCGACACCATGTCGCGCACCGCCTGCGTGATGCCGTCCGGGTGCGCCTGCTTGATGTAGAAGCCGCCGTTGATGCCGGTGAGCGCCTCCACCATGCCGGCCATCTCCAGGCTGCGCAGCGCCTCGCGCACGCCGCTGCGGCTGACGCCGAACTGCTCCGACAACTCGCGTTCACTGGGCAGCCGGTCGCCGGCGGCGAGCCTGCCGTCGGCCACCTGCTGGCGGATCTGGTCGCAGACGGCCTCGAAGGCGCGGCGCAGGCGCACCGGCGCGAAGACTGGGGTGGGTTCCGACATGTTTCCTTGGGGTTTGCTTCAGCCGCCATCGTAGTGCGCCCCGGGCGGCGGGTGCGCGCCGATTGACCGTTCTCATCATATTATGTATGGTTCAACCAATACAAGATCAAGATCCGAACCATCCATACAGGAGACAAGCCGATGAACCACTCCCGCCGCCGCACGCTGGCCACCGGGCTCGGGCTGCTGGGCGCAGCCGCATTCCCGGCCCTGGGCCGGGCGCAGGGCACCTATCCGAACAACGTGATCAAGTTCATCATCCCGACCTCGGTCGGCGGCGGGCACGACACGATGATGCGCGTCATAGGCCAGAAGCTCACCGAGGCCTGGGGCCACCCGACCATCGTCGAGTCGAAGGCGGGCGCGAGCGGCGCCATCGCGGCGGCCACGGTCGCCAAGGCGCCGCCGGACGGCTACACGCTGCTGGTGAACTACAGCGCACTGATCAGCAACCTGGTGCTGCAGCCGAGCCAGACCTACAAGCTCTCGGAACTCGCGCCCATCAGCATGCTCGCGCTGACGCCGGTGGCCATCGGCACGCGCCAGTCGCTGGACGTGCAGACGCTGAAGCAGTTCGTCGAGCTCGCCAAGTCGAAGCCGGGCAAGCTCTCCTACGGCTCCTACGGCCAGGGCTCGGGCGGCAACTTCGTGGGCGAGTTGCTCAACATGGCCGCCGGCATCGAGACCGTGCATGTGCCCTACAAGGGCGAGGCGCCGGCCCTGCAGGACCTGATGGGCGGGCAGATCGACGCGGCCGTCGTCTCGCTGGGCGGCGTGTCGCGCTACCCGGGCAAGATCCGGCCGCTGGCGGTGGCGAGCCCGACGCGCTTTCCGCTCTATCCCGACGTGCCGACCTTCGCCGAACTGGGCTTTCCCGAGGTGAACATGCCAGGCTGGGGCGCCCTCTTCGCGCCGGCGGGCACGCCGCGCCCGATCATCGACAAGCTCTCGGCCGAGATGGCGCGCATCGTCAAGCTGCCGGACGTCGCGCCCAAGCTGCTGGAGCTGGGCTTCGAGCCGGCGGGCTGGGGGCCGGAGAAGCTCGGCGCCTTCCTGAATGAGCAGCTCGCGCTCACGCAGAAGCTGGTTGCCACCGGCCGCGTCAAGCTCTGAAGGGGCGCGGCCTCAGTCGACCCAGCGGCAGGCCTGCCCGATGTCCGCGCGCGAAGTGCGGAAGCTGTTGGCCGGGTGGGCCGGGTCCTCGTAGCCGAAGGCGATGCCGCAGACGACCTGGCGGTCTTGCGGGATGTCGAACCAGCGATGCAGGAAAGCCGAGCGCGATGCGATGGCGGCCTGCGCGATGCAGGCCACGCCGCGGGCGCGCGCGGCCAGCATGAAGTTGCCGACATAGGCGCCGCAGTCCAGCACGCCGTAGGTGCCGAGCGCGGCGTCGGTGGTGACCAGCGCCATCTGCGGTGCGCCGAAGAACACGAAGTTGAGCCGCGCCTGCCGGCCTGAAGCCTCGCGGTCCCCGTGCGCGATGCCGACGCTGTCGTAGAGCTGGAATCCGCACTCGCGGCGGCGCTCGCGGTAGACGCCGCGGTATTCGGCGGGCGGCGCGATGTCGAAGGACTGCTCGGCGGCAGCCTCGGGCGCCGCCATGGCCTCGCGCAAGCGGTCCGTGGCGGCGGGGCTGGCCACGATCACCTGCCAGGCCTGCGAATTGCACCACGACGCGGTCCGCTGCGCCGCGCGCAGGATGGCCTCGACGGTCTCGCGCGGCACCGGCGTGGGGAGGTAGCCGCGGCAGCTGTAGCGTTCGGCGAGGATGGCGTCGAGGACGTCGGCTCGGTTCGTTTCGGTGTTCATGTCGGGTCGGTGGAGATCGTGGGGACCGGGCGGGCTTGCAGGAAACCCTGCGCGGGCGCCACCCAGTCGAAGTCTTCGGGCAGCATCGCGAGCGCTGGCGCGGGGCAGGCGCCGCTGAAGAGCGTCTTCTCCTCCAGGAGCAGGAAGCACAGGTCCGCCGCCTCCCCGCCGGGCGCGCGCACCGCGCGCAGCGTGCAGGCGCCGAGTTCGAGGCTTTCCCCCGGCGACAGCCTGCGATCGGCCGCCGGCTGCGCGGCGGCGGCGGTGCACATGGTCCAGCGCACGGGCCCCGGCGCGGCCGCCAGCAGCGCGGCCAGGTGTGCCTCGTCGCCGTGCACCGGGTCCAGCAGCGCCCATTCGTTGCACACGCCGCCGCCCACGAGGTAACCGTGGCGTTGCCCCGCCGAACTCACGCGAATGACGTGCGGCGACAGGCGCACCGCCGTGCCGGGCTCGATCTCGCAGCGCGCCTGGCCATGGCCTTCGGGATCGAGGCGCGCGATCTCCGCGTAGGCCGGCTCCCAAGGGTTGACGGGCTGCCGGCCGTTCTTCCCGGCGGCGATGCGCGGCATGATCATCGCGACCTCGCGCAGCGCGCGCGCATGGGCGAGGCAGGCCTGCGCGCTCGGGAAGACCTGGAGCTGTTCCAGGATGCGGCGCGTGACGTTCATCAGCTTCAGCGCGCGCCGCGCATCGAGTGCCTCCGCGGGCCGCAGCCACAGGTGCCCGACCGTCTCCCGCAAGTCCGGGCTGGCGGTCTGCCCCGCCGGCGCCAGCGCCACGAAGAAGCGCGTGTCGAAGCGGCGCGGCATGCCGGGCGGCGTGAGCCAGTGGGTCAGGTACTGCAGGCGGTCGACGGCGAGCCGCCATCCGTGCCGAGCGCACAGGTGAAGCAGCGCGTCGGTGCCCTCCTGCGCGGCATGGCGCAGGGCGGCGAGATCCGCCGGCGCCAGCGCATCGAGCGCGACGAGCCGGTCCCGCGCATCGCTTGCGAAGAGCAGGCCGGCCTCCTCGAAGCATTCGCGCACCGCGGCCACGTAGTAATCCAGCCCGTGATCCGGCACGCCGAGCCGCAGGCTGGCCTGCAGGTCGTCGAGCCCGCGGCAGGCGCCGTGCATCGACGGGTCGTGCGAGTCGAGCACGCCGCCGGGGAAGACGCTGGCGCCGCTGTTCTGGTCGGCCTCTTTCTCGGCGCGGCGCAGCAGCAGCACCTCCATGCCATCGGCGCCATCGCGCACCACGATCAGGGAAGCCGCCGCGCGCACCGGGCGCGGGGCGGAGGAAGTCGGTGCCGTCATGCGGAGTTCGTCCAAGCAAACATCTATGGTTGAGCCATTCTAGGGGGTATAGCCCGGCGCGCTTTACACGCCCAGGCACGATGGATAGCATTGGTCCTACCAATTTGGTTGATCCAATCTGGATCTACCGGCACCCTGCCAACCAGCCCCACAAGGAATTTACCCGCATGCTCTCGCACGAAGACAACGAGACCCTGGTCCGCGTCGGCCCCGACACCCCCATGGGCCAGCTGATGCGCCTCTACTGGATCCCCTTCCTCCCCTCGCGCGACCTGGAGGCCGACGGCCAGCCGCAGCGCGTGCGCCTCCTGGGCGAGGACCTGCTGGCCTTCCGCGACAGCGAGAACCGCGTCGGCCTCATCGACCATGCCTGCCCGCATCGCGGCGCCCCGCTGGTCTTCGGCCGCAACGAGAACTGCGGCGTGCGCTGCATCTACCACGGCTGGAAGTTCGACACCGAGGGCCGCGTGGTGGACACGCCCGCCGAGCCCGCGCAGAGCCGGCTGAAGGAGACCGTGCGCATCAAGAACTACCCCTGCCGCGAGCGCAACGGCATCGTGTGGGCGTACATGGGCCCCGAGCGCGACTCCCCTCCCCCGCTGCCCAACATGGAGTGGAACCTGGTGCCGCAGGAGAACGTGTACGTGAGCTTCCGCGTGCAGGAGTGCAACTGGCTGCAAGCCGTCGAGGGCGAGATCGACTCGGCGCACGCGCCCATCCTGCATGGGCGCATCGATTCGCAAGGCGTCGTCAGCGACTGGGTGGCCAAGAAGGACCTGCGCCCGACCTTCGAGTGCAAGCGCCAGGACTACGGCATGAGCATCGCCTCGCGCCGCGTGCTGGATGAGCAGACGCACTACTGGCGCGTCAACCAGTTCCTGCTGCCTTTCTTCACGCTCGTGCCGCCGCAGGCCCAGTACCCGGAACTGAGCGGCCATGCCTGGGTGCCGCTGGACGACCAGCACACGCTGTGCATCATGTTTTCCTACCACCCGACGCAGAAGTTCTACGAGAAGACGCGCAAGCTCTTCGACAACGGCCATGCCGGCCGCGAGACGGGCCACCCCAGCCAGAACGCCTACGCCCCCCGCCCCGCGACCGAGCCCTACGCGAAGTACTGGACCAGGTTCAACCTGCAAAGCGCCTTCCTCTTCAACTACGACGCGCAGACCAAGACCTGGTTCTCCGGCCTGCCGGGCCTGTGGGTGCAGGACGCCGCATGCCAGTCCGGCGTGGCCCCGATCTACGACCGCTCGAAGGAGCACCTCGGCATGAGCGACACCGGCATCGCGATGACGCGCCGGCTGCTGCTGGAGACCGTGCGCAACCTGCAAGCGCGCCAGCAGCGCCCACCGCGCATCGAGGACCCGGACCTGCCCATGGTGCGCGCCGTTTCCCTCACCCTGCCCGCCGGCGAGTCGTGGAGCGAATCCGGCCGCGAGCTCATGACCGCACGCCTCGGCGCCGACTTCGGCTACACGCCCTGAACGATGAGCGGCGGCACCTTGATCGAGCTGCGCCTGCGCCAGATCCGGCTGGAGGCGGAAGGCATCGTCTCCTACGAATTCGTCTCGGCCACGCAGCAGCCGCTGCCGGCCTTCACGGCCGGATCGCACATCGACCTGCATCTGACGGGCGAGATGGTGCGCAGCTACTCGCTGGTGAACGCGCCCTCGGACGCCGGCCGCTACGTCATCGCCGTGCAGCGCGACGCCGAGGGCCGGGGCGGCTCGAAGTGGATGCACTCGGCGCCGCGCGTCGGCGACCTGATGCGCGCCGCCCCGCCCGGCAACGACTTCCCGCTCGCGGAGGAAGCGGCGCAGTCCGTCTTCATCGCGGGCGGCATCGGCATCACGCCGGTGATGTCGATGCTGCACCGGCTCGGCGCGCTCGGCCGCCGCTGGCGCCTGCACTACGCCGCCCGCTCGCCAAAGGAGACGGCCTACCTCGACGAACTGCGCGCGATGGCCGGCGAGCGCGGCGAGCTGGACCTCTGCTTCGGCTCCTCGCGCATCGACCGGCTGGACATCGCGGCCATCGTGCGCGACGCGGCGCCGGACGCGCACCTCTACTGCTGCGGCCCCGCCCGCATGATCGACGCCTTCATCGCGGCCTGCGCGCCGCGCGCGCCGCACACCGTGCACTTCGAGCGCTTCGGTGCCACTGCCGAGGCCGCGACCGAAGGCGGCTACGAGCTGGTGCTCCATCGCAGCGACAGGCGGCTGGCGGTCGCGCCGGGCAAGACCATCCTCGACACGCTGCTGGACCACGCGATCGACGTGCCCTATGCCTGCACGGCCGGCGTCTGCGGCACCTGCCGCACGCAGGTGCTCTCCGGCCTGCCGGACCACCGCGACGACTTCCTGAGCGCCGAAGAGAAGCAGGCCAACGACGCGATCATGATCTGCTGCTCCGGCTCGCGCTCGAAGACGCTGGTGCTGGACCTCTGATGAAGGCGCAACCCATGGCGATGAAGCCCGATGGCGCGCACGATGCGCCGCCGGATTGCGGCGGCAGCGCGAGCGTGATCTCCGGCATCCTGGCCTACCTGCGCGACCGCCGCCTGCAACCCGGAGACCGACTGCCTTCCGAGCGCGACCTGGCCGAGCGCCTGGGCGTCGGCCGCAACGCGGTGCGCGAGGCGCTGGCCACGCTGGTGACGTTGCGCATCGTCGAATCCCGCCCCAATTCCGGCATCTACCTGCGTCACGTCGAGCGCGAGAGCAGCTTCGAGGCGCTGGTGATGCTCACCGACATGGGGGCCACGCCGACGCCCGGCGAGGTCGCGGAAACGATGGAGGTGCGCGCGCATCTCGAAGTGCAGGCCGCCGGCCTGGCCTGCAAGCGCCACACGCCGGCCGACCTGGAGCGCATGGAAGCCGTGCTGCGCCGCACGGAAGAAGTGCTGGCCCAGGGCGGCAACATCGCCAGCGCCGACACCGACTTCCACATCGCGTTGGTCGACGCCACGCACAACTCGGTGCTGGTACGCGTGCTCAACGCCTTCTACCGCTTCACCGGCCGCCGCCGCGAGGCGATGTTCGCGGACCTCGACCAGGGCAAGGCCTCGCTGCGCGACCACCGCCGGCTGCTGGAGCACATCCGCCGGCGCGATTCGGCCAAGGCGCAGTTGCTGATCCTGCGCCACATGGACCGCGCGCGCAGCTACTGGTCCACCGTCCTCGGAGGCTGAGGCCGGCCCCGACCCCATTCACGATTCCACAGACAAAGGAGACCCACCATGAACCCACAGCACACCATCCGCCGCGCCCTGCTCTGCGCAGCCGGCCTCGCGCTGGCGCTGCCCGCGCTCGCGCAGAACTACCCCTCCAAGCCGATCCGCATGATCGTGCCCTACGCCGCGGGCGGCAGCACCGACCAGCTCGCGCGCGCCGTCCAGCAGTCGATGAGCGAGACGCTCGGCCAGACCGTGGTGGTGGAGAACAAGCCCGGCGCGGGCGGCACCATCGGCGTGGACTACGTCGCCAAGTCCGCGCCGGACGGCTACACGCTGGTCTTCGGCAACACCGGCCCGAACGCGGTGGTGGCGCTGATGCGCAAGGTGCCTTACGACCAGTTGAAGGACCTGCGGCCGGTTTCCACCGTGGCCATCACGCCGATGATCCTGGCCGTGCCGGCCGACAGCCCCGCGAAGACCATGAAGGAATTCCTCGCCTACGCGAAGAAGAACCCGAACAGCCTGAACATCGGCTCGGTGGGCAATGGCTCGCTGTCGCACCTCACGGCCGAGTACTTCAACGAGGCGGCCGGCGTGCGCATGCAGCACATCCCCTACAACGGCGGTGCGCCGATGATGACGGCCTTCGCGGGCGGCCAGCTGCAAGCCGCCTTCGTGACCGGGCTGGACGGCGCCACGCTGGTCAACTCCGGCAAGGTGCGCTACCTGGCCGTCGCGACGCCGAAGCCGACGGACACGGTGCCCGGCCTGCCGGCCATCGCCGAAGAGGTGCCGGGCTTCAGGAGCTCGGCCTGGTTCGGCGTGCTCGCGCCCAAGGACACGCCCAACGACGTGATCGCGAAACTCAACGCGGCCGTCGCGACCGCCGTCGCGCGGCCCGAGGTGCGCAAGATGTTCGTCGAGCGCAACGTCGAGGCGCGCAGCAGCACGCCGGAAGAGCTCGACAAGCTCATCCGGGACGAGACGGCGCAGTGGGGCCCCGTCGTGCGCAAAGCCAACATCCAGATGTGAGGACACCGTCCATGCTCGAGAACCTCGAAAGCGACTTCCCCGAACACCGGCCCCGCCCCGCCGGCGCACCCCAGGCGCTGGCCGGCATCCTGGTGGTCGACTTCACGCACTTCATCGCGGGTCCCTTCGCGACCATGATCCTCGCGGACATGGGTGCCGACGTCATCAAGATCGAGGCGCCGGGGCGCGGCGACGACTTCCGGCAGTACCCGCCGGTGCACCCCGAGCTGTCGCAGGGCGCTCCCTTCCTCTGGTCGAACCGCAACAAGCGCAGCGTGGCGCTGGACCTGAAGACGCCTGAAGGCCTCCAGGTGGCGCGCGAACTGGTCGCGAAGGCGGACGTGGTGGTGGAGAACTTCTCCACCGGCGTGATGGAGCGCTTCGGGCTGGACTACGACAGCTGCCGCAAGACCAACCCCGAGCTGGTGTATTGCTCGGTCTCGGCCTACGGCCGCGAAGGCGCCTTCGCCGACCGGCTGGGCTTCGACCCGATCGCGCAGGCCGAGAGCGGCTTCGTCTCGATGAACGGCTATGCCGACCGCCAGGGCGTGCGCGCGCTGGCGCCGGTGATGGACATCAGCACGGCCATGATGGCGTCGAACGCGATCCTCGGCGCGCTGGTGGCGCGCGAGCGGACCGGGCGCGGGCAGGCGGTGGAGGTCGCGCTCTTCGACAACGCGGTGCTGATGACGGGCTATGCGACGCTGCAGCACGTCTTCACCGGCGCGCAGCCGCAACGACACGGCAACACCAGCCCGGACACCTGCCCCTCGGGCGTGTTCGAGGCGAAGGACAAGTCCTTCTACATCAACTGCGGCAACAACAAGATCTTCCAGCGGCTGATGGCGCAGGTGCTGGAGCGGCCCGACGTGGCGAGCGACCCGGGCTTCGCGACCGGGCGCGAGCGCACGCAGCGGCGCGAGGAGCTCTTCGCGCTGCTGGGAGACGCTTTCGCGGCGCATCCATGGGCGCACTGGCAGGGCCGCATGCGCGCCGCCGGCGTGCCCTGCGGCGAGGTGCGCTCGGTCGGCGAGGCCATCCGCTCGCCGGAGGCGCGCGAACGCCGGCTCGTGACGCGCATCCCGCATCCCACGGTGGGGTGGGTGCCGAACATGGCGCTGCCGATCCGCTATGCGGGCACGCCCATCGCCGACCCGGTGGCGGCGCCGACGGTCGGGCAGCACACGGCGCAGGTGCTGCGCGAGGCGCTGGGCTGCGACGACGCACGCCTCGCCGCGCTGGCGGAGGCCGGCGCCTTCGGTCCGCCCGCCGTGCGGCACGAGGCCGCCGATACGCCGGCATGACGCAACGCACGCTCCGGGGGCGCGTGGCCGTCGCCGGCATCGGCGAGACGACGTACTACCGCCATGGCCAGTCGCCGGATGCCGAGTTCAAGCTGGCGCTGAAGGCAATCCTCGCCGCCTGCCACGATGCCGGCGTGGACCCGCGCGCGATCGACGGCTTCTGCTCGTACAGCGACGACCGAAGCGACCCGTCGCGTCTCGCGGCCGCGCTCGGCATCCGGCAGCTGCGCGCCGCGACCATGCAATGGGGCGGCGGTGGCGGCGGCTGCGCGGCGGCGGTGGCCAACGGCGCCGCGGCCATCGCGGCCGGGCTGGCCGAGTGCGTGGTCGTGTTCCGCGCGCTCGCGCAGGGCGAGCACGGCCGCTTCGGCCAGGTCGGCGGCATCGACACCATTTCCGGAGAGAAGGCCTACCTGATGCCCCACGGCGTGCTCTCGCCGCCGCAGCGCTTCGCCATGCGCGTGCGCCGCTTCATGCATGAGCACGGCGTGCGGCAGGAGGCGCTGCGCGCCATCGCGCTCGCGTCCTACCACCACGCGCAGGCGAATCCGCGCGCGGTGATGCACGGCAAGCCGCTGGACATCGGGAAATACGAAGCGTCCCGATGGATCACCGAGCCCTTCCACCTCCACGATTGCTGCATGGAAAACGACGGCGCCGCCGCCATCGTGCTGGTGGCGGCGGAGCGCGCAAAGGACTTCGCGCACAAGCCGGCCTACCTGCTCGGCGCGGCCGGTGGCTCGGGCTTTCGCGCGGGCGCCATCCCGCACAACGCGCCGCGCTATGGCAGCGCGAGCTTCGAGACCGTGGCACCGGACCTCTATGCCATGGCCGGCATCACGCCCGCCGACGTGGGCGTGGTGCAAAGCTACGAGAACTTCACCGGCGGCGTGGTGATGGCGCTGGCGGAACACGGCTTCTTCGCGCCGGAGGAGGCCAACGACTTTCTGACGCTGGAGAACCTGGTCGCGCCCTCGGGCCGCCTGCCGCTCAACACCAGCGGCGGCAACCTGGCGGAGTGCTACATGCACGGCTTCGAGCTGGTGCTGGAGGCCGTGCGCCAGGTGCGCGGCAGCTCGACCAGCCAGGCCGCGCGCAACGACGTGGCACTGGTGATCGGCGGGCCGATGGTCTCGCCCGCGAGCAGCCTGCTGCTGTGTTCGGAGGCCGTACTGTGAACGACGAATCGACAACCCGCTATCTGCCGCCCGGCCTGCCGGTGCCGGTGCCGGAGCCGGACGGCCTCTCGGCGCCCTACTGGCGCGGCCTGCGCGAAGGCCGGCTGCGCGTGCAGCACTGCGCGCACTGCGGCACCTGGCAGTTCGGCCCCGAATGGATCTGCCATCGCTGCCACGCCTTCGACCCGGCCTGGGAAGAGGTGGCCTCGCGCGGGCGCATCTTCAGCTGGGAACGGGCGTGGCATCCGGCGCATGCCGCGCTCAAGGGCCATGGGCCCTACCTCGTGGTGCTGGTCGAGCTGCCGCACGCGGGCCAGGTGCGCATGGTCGGCAACCTGCTGGGCGATCCGATGCAGGAGGTGCGCATCGGCGCCGAGGTGGAAGGCGTGTTCGAGCATCACGCGGACGCGCAGCCGCCCTTCTCGCTGCTCCAATGGCGCTGCATCGCGCAAGGAAAGACATGAACGATTTCACCCGCGAGGCCGCAAGCGGCCCGCTGAAGGGCCTGCGCGTCGTCGAGTTCGCCGGCCTCGGGCCCGCGCCCTTCGCCTGCATGCTGCTGTCGGACATGGGCGCCGACGTGGTCACGGTGGAGCGCATGGGCGGGAAGCCCGGCGACAAGAGGGACATCACGGCGCGGGGCCGCACCGTCGTGCTCGCCGACCTGAAAAGCGCGGACTCGCGCGAGGAGGTCCTGCGCCTCGTCGAGCAGGCCGACGTGCTGGTCGAAGGCTTCCGCCCCGGCGTGATGGAGCGCCTGGGCCTCGGCCCCGACGAGGTCGGCGCGCGCAATCCGAAGCTGGTCTACGGCCGCATGACGGGCTGGGGCCAGCAGGGGCCGCTGGCGCAGGCGGCCGGCCACGACATCAACTACATCGCGCTCACAGGCGCGCTGCACGCCATCGGCCCGGCCGGCGGCGCTCCGGTGCCGCCGCTGAACCTGGTGGGCGACTATGGCGGCGGCAGCCTCTACCTGGTCGTCGGCATCCTCGCGGCGCTGCACGAGGCGCAACGCTCGGGCCGTGGCCAGGTGGTCGACGCCGCCATCACCGACGGCGTGCATTCGCTGATGAGCCTGTTCCACACCGGCGCGATGCGCGGCAGCTTCACCCCGCGGCGCGGCGCCAACGCGCTCGACGGCGGGGCGCCCTGGTATGGCGTGTACGAGACCTCGGACGGCGGGCACGTGAGCGTCGGGCCGATCGAGCCGCAGTTCTTCGCCGAGCTGTGCGAGCGGCTGGACGTGGAGCCTTCGCTGCGTGATGCGCAGGCCGACCGCGCGCGCTGGCCCGCGCTGCGCGCCGAACTCGCACGCATCTTCCTCACGCGCAGCCGGGACGCCTGGGCCGCGCTGCTGGAAGGCAGCGACGCCTGCTTCGCCCCTGTGCTCGCGCTCGGCGAGGCGCCCGCGCATCCGCACAACGTGGCGCGCGGCGCCTTCGTGGAGGTGGATGGCACCCTGCATCCGGCGCCGGCGCCGCGCTTCTCGCGCACGCCCTCGGCCATCCAGGGCGCCGCGTCCGCGCGTCGTTGGAAGGTCGCGGACGCGCTCGTGCGCTGGGCGCGTTGACGGGCTACGCGTCCAGCACCTCGCGCACCTTCGCCGCGAGTTCCTCCAGCGTGAAGGGCTTGCCGATCAGTTGCACGCCCGCGTCCAGCACGCCGTTGTGCACCACCGCGTTGCGCGTGTAGCCGGTCGTGAAGAGCACCTTCAGACCCGGCCAGCGCCGCCGCGCTTCTTCCGCGAGGCGGGCGCCGTTGACCTCGGGCATCACGACATCGGTGAACATCAGCGAGATCTCCGGATGGGCCTCCAGCTGGCGCAGCGCGGCGGCGGCGCCATCGGCCTCCAGCACGCGGTAGCCGAGCTCGCCCAGCGCATCCACGCTGAACTGGCGCACGGCGGGCTCGTCCTCCACCACCAGCACCACCTCCTGTGTCTCGCCGAGGGGCAAGTCGCCGCCTTGCGGGTCGTCCTGCGCGCCTTCGCCCGTGCCCAGGTAGCGCGGCAGATAGACCTTGACCGTGGTGCCGTGCCCGATTTCGGAATAGATCTTGACGTGCCCGCCGGTCTGCTTGACGAAGCCGTAGACCTGGCTCAGGCCCAGCCCCGTGCCCTTGCCCACCTCCTTGGTGGTGAAGAAGGGGTCGAAGGCCTTGGCGATCACCTCCTCGCTCATGCCGACGCCGGTGTCGGTGAGCGCGATCATCACGTACTGGCCCGAGGGCACGCCGAGGTGCGAGGCGACGTAGCGCGCGTCGAGGTGCGTGTTCTGTGTCTCGATGGTGAGGCGGCCTCCCTGCGGCATGGCGTCGCGCGCGTTCACCGCGAGGTTGAGGATCACGTTCTCCAGCTGGTTCGGGTCCGCGCTGGTGCGCCACAGGCCGCCCGCGAGCACGGTCTCCAGTTGCACGTCGGCGCCCAGCGCGCGCCGCAGCAGGTCGGACATGCCGGCCACCAGCTTGTTCGCATCGACCGGCTCGGGCCGCAGCGGCTGCTGGCGCGAGAAGGCCAGCAGCCGCTGGGTGAGCACGGCCGCGCGGCGCGCGCCGTCCATCGCGGCCTCGGCATAGCGCTGCGCGCGCGCGTCGCTGACGCCCACCCGCCGCTTCAGCAGCTCCAGCGAGCCCATGACCACGGCGAGCATGTTGTTGAAGTCGTGCGCGATGCCGCCGGTGAGCTGGCCCACGGCCTCCATCTTCTGCGACTGGCGCAGCCGCTCGTGCGCCTGTTCCAACTCGGCGGTGCGGGCCTTCACGCGCTCTTCCAGTTCCGCGTTCGCGTGCTGCACGGCGTCGAACAGGCGTGCGTTGTCGATGCCGATGGCGGCCTGCGCGGCGAGGCCGACCATCACGCGCTCCGAGCGGGGGGTGAAGACGCCCGGCTGCTCATGGCCGAAGAACAGGCCGCCGATGACCTCGCCGGAGCGCGAGGTCACGGGCACGGCCAGGTAGCTGCGCACCGGCAGGTGGCCCTGGGGCATGCCCTGGTGCGGCGGGTTGTGGCCGTAGCGCTCGTCCGCCAGGATGTCGTGCGAGCGGATCACGCCTTCGCCGCGGAAGGTCGGCGCGAAGACGGCGGTCGCGCGCGGCATGCCGAAGTTCTCGAATGCGCCGCGGTCCGCGCCGGCGAGCGCATAGAGCATGTAGCGCCCGCCCTGCTCGTCCAGCACGTTGTAGAAGAAGGCGCCGAAGCGCGCGCCGGTGAGCTCGACGCCCGCGTCCACCACGCGCTGCACCAGCGTGTCGAGCGTGAGCTCGGCGGCCAGGCCCGCGCCGGTGGCGTTGATGATCTCCAGCGCCTGGGTCTCCATCGCCAGGTGGTCGCGGCTCTCGCGCAGCGCGTCTTCCGCCAGCCTGTGGTCGTGGATGTCGGTGCAGGTCCCGTACCAGCGCACGATGGCGCCGTCCGGGCCGTGCACCGCGTGCGCGCGCCCGAGCACCCAGCGGTATTCGCCGGAATGGTGGCGCAGGCGGTATTCGATCAGGTAGGGCTCGCCGGTGGCGAGGCTGTGGCGCCAGACCTTCCAGGCGTGCTCCTGGTCGTCGGGGTGGAACATCTCGTTCCACGACTCGCTGTTCATCGCGTCCGGCGTGGCGCCGGTGAAGTCGTACCAGCGCTGGTTGAAGTAGTCGTGGAAGCCATCGGGCCGCGTCGACCAGATCATCTGCTCGACGGAGTTCACGATCGCGCCGAAGCGCGCCTCGCTCGCGCGCAACGCGGCCTCGGCGCGGATACGCTCGGTGGTCTCGATCACGATCGCCAGCACGCCGGCCGGCTTGCCGCTCTCGTCCGGCACCGGGGAGTAGTCGAGGTTCATCCACACCGGTTCAGGGCTGCCGTGGCGGTGCAAGGTGAGCTGCTGGTCCTTGAAGGCCAGCGTGCCGCCGGCCAGGCCGACCTTCATCACGTGGTCGTTGAAATCCGCGACCTCCGGCCAGCCTTCACGCACCGTGGAGCCCAGCAGCCGCGGGTGGCGGCCGCCGGCGAACACGGAGTAGGCGTCGTTGTAGATCATGAAGCCGTCCACGCCCCACAGCATCACGATGGGGACGGGCGAGCGCAGCAGCAGGCTGGTGGCCGTCCTCAGGCTTTGCGGCCAGTCGCGTATCGGGCCGAGCGCGGTCCGCTCCCAGGCGAAGTCGCGCACCAGGCGGCCCAGTTCGCCGCCGCCATCCAGGAAGCTGAAATGATCCTGACCATCCGCCCCGTCCGCCACATCGAACATCGTGAAGCTCGCCTTTCGTGGGCGAGCCCCTGCCTCGCCATGATGACCGCCAAGTCCGGGCGGAAACACGGGAATATAGTGAACTCCAGGGCCGCGGCAAAGGTTTCGGGGCCGCATGCCAAGCCCCGCCTACAAGAGGATGGCGCGAAGGCTGATCCGGTGGCCGGCCTTCGCGCATCGCCGCGCCGCATGGCAGCACTTGGGCCCTGGTCCATGCCCCACGGGATCGCCGCCTCGGTCCGCGCGCTCGGCTGCGTCTCCAGGGGCTGGGAGACCGCCGTCGCGGGCCTGCGCGGGCTTCTTCGGGGTGATGCGGACGGGGCCGGGTTCGCCCGGCCTGCGTGATCAGGCGCCGATCAGTACAGCGCCTGCCCGACCAGCACGACGTTGAGCAGAACGATCAGCGCCGTCGCCGCGCCCGCTGCCAGCGCGACGCCCTTGCCCATCACGTAGTCGCCCATCACCGCGCGCCGCGACGACAGCACGACGAGCGCGACCAGCGGCAGCGGCAGGACGAAGCTCAGGACGACCTGGCTGAGGATCATCGCGCGCGTCGCGTCGAAGCCGAGCGCCACGACGAAGGCCGGCACCATCGTCACCAGGCGGCGAACCCACAGCGGGATGCTGAAGCCGACGAAGCCCTGCATGATCACCTGGCCGGCCATCGTGCCGACGACCGAGCTCGAAATGCCCGAGGCGACCAGCGCGACCAGGAAGATGCCCGCGGCCGCGCCCCCCAGCGCCGGCACCAGCGTCTGGTAGGCGAGCCTGATGTCCGCGATGCCCGGCGCCGAGCGCGCGAACACGGACGCGGACATGGCCACCATGGCGAGGTTCACCAGGCCCGCGAAACCCAGCGCCAGCACGACGCCCAGGTTCGAGAAGCGCAGCAGGCCGCGACGTGCGCGCTCGTTGCGCGCGGGCACCCTGCCCTGCGTCAGCCCGGAATGCAGGTAGAGCGTGTGCGGCATGATCGTCGCGCCGACGATCCCGACCGCGAGCGTGACGGCCGCCCGGTCGGGCAATTGCGGCACGAAGGTATGGAAGAGCGCGGCGTGCCAGTCCGTCGGCGCAAACAGGAGTTCGCACACATAGCCGAGGCCGATGACGCCGACGAGCGCGGCGATCGTGATCTCCAGCGGGCGGAAGCCGCGCTGGTCGAGCTGCAGGATCGCGAAGGTCGCCACGCCGGTGACGGCCAGGCCGCACGGCAGCGACACATGGAAGAGCAGCGAGATGCCCAGCGCGCCGCCGAGGAATTCGGCGAGGTCGGTCGCCATCGCGGCGACCTCCGACGCCATCCACATGCCGAGCACCGTCGGCGACGAGAACTGCGCCCGGCAGAGTTCGGCCAGGTTCCGGCCGGTGACGATGCCCAGCCTGGCGGACAGGGACTGGAACAGCATGCCGGCGACGTTCGCGACCAGCACCACCCACAGCAGCCGATAGCCATAGGTGGAGCCGGCCTGGATGTTGGTCGCGAAGTTGCCCGGATCCATGTAGCCCACCGAGGCGACGACGGCCGGCCCGGCCAGGGCCAGGAACGGCCACGCCCCCGGGCCGCGGCCGGCGGACCGGCGCGCGCCGCGCTCCGGCGGCAAGGCCGCGCCCGGGGCGAGCGTGGCGGTCTTCTCCATGCCCTGCGCGCCCGCTCAGACGGTCCTGGTGCGCGCGCTGGAGAACGCCGCCAATGTTTCGGCACTGATGTTCAGGTGCTGCATCACCAGCTGCGGCGGCACATGGCGCAGCCAGTCGGACAGCGAAACCTCGGCATAGTGGTCGGCCTTGAAGATCTCCAGGAACACCACGTCGCTCAGGCCGGTGTTCTGCACGTAGTGCCCGAGGCTCTTCTTCACATAGCCGACGTCGCCCGCCTTGAAGTCCGCCGTCTGCGCCTTCGGGCCTGTGTCGAACACGGTCATCCTCGCCTGGCCGCTGAGGTAGTACTGCCATTCGTCCGCGTTCGGATGCCAGTGCAGTTCGCGCATCGCCCCCGGCTTGATCGTGACCAGCGCGGCCGCGACGGTCTTCGACACGTTGAAGTTGCGGCTGTCGACCACGCGCACCGAGCCGCCCAGGGTCTGGCGCGTCGGCGCCATGCCGCTCAGCGGGAACACGAAGGGATGCGCGGGCGCGCCCTTGGGCGACTGCACGGCGCGCACGTCGGCGGCCAGCGGGCCGGGCTCCTTGCCCTGGAAGATCCAGCGCTGGTCGAGCGGGATGTTCTTGAACGCCTCGGGCTCCACGCCGAAGTTCATGGAGAGAACGTCCGGCGGCGTGTGCGCGAACCAGTCGGTCAGCATCAGCGTGTTGAATTCCGTCGACTTTCCGTTGTCGAAGGCGAGCAGGAACTCGGCGCCCGCGGAGCCAAGCCCTTGCAGCGAATGCGGCAGGCCCGCCGGGAAGTACCACAGGTCGCCGGCATTGACGTCGCCGACCGCCGGCCGGCCGCCTTCGTCGAGCGTCGTGATCCGGCACCGGCCGTCGAGCATGATCGCCCACTCGGCCTGCTGATGCCAGTGCAGTTCGCGGATGCCGTTCTCGGACAGCCGCATGTTGACGCCCGCGATGTCTTCCGAGATCGCGAAGTCGGCTTGCGTGACTTCGCGCGCCCAGCCGCCGTTCTGGAAGCGCTTGTGCGCGTTGTTGAACGAGGCCCAGAACAGCGGCATGCCGTTCACGTCGGTGGCCGGCGGATCCTGGAAGGACGGGAACTGGTTCGCCAGTGCCGGGTTGGCCGGGCCAGGGTCGTCCAGGCTGGTGGCGTTCTTCGCGTTGATGCGGCCTTCGGGCGGACGGTCCGGATTGCCGAACGAGGCCGCCTTCGCGGAAGCGGCGACGCCGATGGCGGCGGCCGAGGCCGCCACGCCCACCAGCATCTTGCGCCGCTGCGGGTCGACCAGGTTGTTCGCAGGTGCGATGTCTTCCTGCTTTCGCATGATCCAGTTCATGGCTTCTCCTTTGGATGACTGAGAGCTTGCGCGTCCAGCGCGCGGTAACCATGGTCCGGCGCGAAGGTGTCCCCGCGGTTTCAACGCGCGGCGAGGCCGCTACATCCGTAGTGGCGTGGCAGCTGAGCGGCAAGGCGCCCGACCCGTTCCCGATCGAGGCGACGCGGCTGAAGCAGGCGGTGCCGGTGCTGCCCGCGGCCGTGCCATCGGCGCCGCTGGAGCGCAGGCCCGGCATCGCCACCGCGCGGCCGGCGTCCTGAGCCCGCCATCATTTCAGCTGTAACCGCTGCCGGGCGCTTTCGCAACCGAGCCGCAATGTCGGGCGCCCAACATCGGCCGAACGAGACCGAACCCATCCCGAGACGGAGCCGTCGCAGTGAATATCGAATCCCCCCCCGACCCCTTGGCCAACATGCCGCGCGTGCTGGTGGTGGACGACGATCCGGACATCCGCACCGTGCTGGAAGACTACCTGGCGCGCAACGACATGCGCGTCACCGCCGTGGCCAGCGGGCGCGAGATGCTGGAGGTGTTCAAGGACGAGGCGATCGACCTCGTGCTGCTCGACATCCGCCTGCCCGGCGAGAACGGCATGCTGCTGGCGCGGACGCTGCGCGAGCATGCCTCGGTGCCGATCGTGCTGCTGACCGGCAATGCCGAGGAGGCCGACCGCGTCATGGGCCTGGAGCTCGGCGCCGACGACTACGTCACCAAGCCCTTCAGCCCGCGCGAACTGCTGGCCCGCATCCGTGCGGTGCTGCGCCGCTACCACGCGGCGTCGGAGCTGCCGCCGCGCGGGGACAAGCGCCGCGCCTACCGCTTCGCGGGCTGGGAGCTGAACCTGCGCACCCGCAAGCTCAGCGCGCCCGACGGCAGCCGGCTCGACCTGAGCAATGGCGAGTTCAGCCTGCTGGCGGCCTTCTGCGGCTCCGCGCAGCGCGTGCTGTCGCGCGACCAGCTGATGAGCCTGACCCGGCTGCACGACGCCGAGGTCTACGACCGCACCGTCGACGTCCAGATCGTGCGGCTGCGACGCAAGATCGAAGCCGATCCGTCGCGCCCGCGGCTCATCGTCACCGAACGCGGCGCGGGCTACATCTTCACGGCCCCGGTCGAGTCGATGTACTGAGACCCGATGTCGCCCGCGGTCCTGATCAACGGTTTCTGTATCGCGCTGCTGCTGGCGACGACCTGCCTCCACTACGAGGCGCTGCAGGCGCTGAATCTCGTCGTTCCGCGCCTGCGCGCGGCGGGCCGCGCGCGCGTGCTGGTGGTCATGGTCAGCCTATTCGTCGTCCACGTGACGGAGGTGATCGTGTTCGCCGCGGCCTACTACCTGCTGTCCAGGCACAACGGCCTGGGCGCGCTGGGCACGGCCGGGCCGCCCTCGTTCAACGTGTCCTTGTACTTCTCCTTCGAGACCTATTCCTCGCTCGGGTACGGCGACGTCGTGCCGGCCGGCGCGCTGCGCATGCTGGCCGGCGCGGAAGCGCTCAACGGGCTGCTGCTGATCGGATGGTCGGCCTCGTACACGCACTTTGCGATGGAGCGCTTCTGGCAGGAGGGCAAGCCGCGATCATCCGGGCGCCGGCGGACCCGGTACGCCACCGGCCAGGCGCCTTCGGCCGGCGCCTTCAAGCGCAAGCGGACGAGCGGACGCCGCGGCATCAAGCCGGGCTGAGCCGGGACGCAGCCGCGGTGTAGTCGACGAAGCTGTCGCGGCGGCAGAAGCTCACGAGCGTCATGCCCGCCTGGCGTGCGATCCGGATCGCGAGGGAGCTCGGCGCGGAGACGGTCGCCAGCATCGGGATGTCGACGCGCGCCGCCTTCCGCACGAGTTCGTAGCTCGCCCGGCTGGAGAGAAAGACGAAGCCGTCGTTCAACGGCAGGCCTCGCATGGCGCGCAGGCCGACGAGCTTGTCGAGCGCGTTGTGGCGCCCGACATCCTCGACCGCCATCAGCACTTCGCCCCGAGGACTGCACCACGCGGCGGCATGCAGCGCGCCGGTGAGCCGGCTGAGGGCCTGGAAACGCGGCAGTTCCTCCGACGCGCGCCGGATGCCCTCGATCCCGGGGCGGACTTCGAGGCCGGGGGTTTCGACGGGCCGGGGCACGAGGTCCAGCAGCGCGAGGCTCTCGATGCCGCAGACGCCGCAGCCGGTGCGTCCGGCGAGCGAGCGGCGCCGGGCCTTCAGGCCGTTGAAGGCCTGCTGGCCGACCGTGACCTGCACCTCGGCGCTGTCCTCGTGCAGCAGCACCTCGATGTCGCGGATCTCGCTGCGCTGGCCCACCAGCCCTTCGGTCAGCGCGAAGCCGACCGCCAGGGCCTCGAGCTCGCGCGGCGTGGCCATCATCACCGCGTGCGAGATGCCATTGAACACCAGGGCGATGGGCCACTCCTGGGCCACGTGGTCCGTGTCGAAGGCCTGCCCGGCCGCGCTCTCTCGCGCGACAGCGGCCTCGATGTAGCCTGCGGGCCCGGTCTCACCATCCGTCATCGCCGCCACCGTTGCCTTCGTTGCCGTCGTTGATGTCGCCACTGTCGTCGCCGCCGCCCCACCCATTGCCGGATCCGAAGTCGATCGGGCGCTGTTCGAGTTCGTCGGCCGCCTCGTCGCGCGAGGACGTGCCCTCGTAGCCTCCGGGCAGGAAGCCGACGCCCGGCGCCGCGCCGATGCCGGACATGCCGCGCTCGCGCCCATCGGAGAGCAGCTTGTCGACGAGCATGCCGGCGGCGAAACCGCCCGCCGCGGCGACGCCGGTGCCGAGCATGCCGCTCGCGGCGGATGGTGCCGCGCTCGCCGGGGCATAGGCCGCGCCCGGATTCGAAAACGACGCCGGTGGCTGGGGCGCGGCGGCGTAGCGGTATCCCGTGCCCGCCGGGTTCGCGGGCGTCGCCATGGCGCGGCTCACGACCGCGGCCGTGCGCCACAGGAGCAGCAGGACGGCGGCGCCGCTGAGCACCCACAGCCAGGCCGGGATGCCGGTGTTGCGGGCCGGGGCCAGCGGCCTGTCCAGCGCCGGCGTCCAGGCGTTCGCCGGGGACCACATGCTCGACAGGGGCCGGCTGGTGCGCCGTTCACGCGCCAGGAGCGCCTCGAAGGCGCGGAACTCGTCCGGCTGGGTGAAGTTCAGGTCGGGCGCGAGTTGCCGCGCCTCCCGCGCCTCCTGCGCCGCGCGGTCATAGCGCTGGTTGTGCGCCAGGATCTCGGCATAGACGTAGTGCGCGCGGGCGCTGCCCGGCCGGTCCTTGACCACCTCGCGCATCGAGGCCTCGGCCTGCGCGTAGTTGCCGCGCCGCACTTCGGCCTGCACCTCGTCGAGGCTCGGCAGCGCGAAGGCCGTGAAGGACAGCATCGCCAGCGCGAGCGTCACCAGGACTCGTCTCATAGCAGGACTCCTTTCGATCAGGGCATTGCAAACCTATCGCCGCCACGGCCGCGTTGCCGCCACGGGGCATGGAGCGACTGTCCCGCGCCCGCGTGAGCGCCGGATGACGCCGCCGGAGACAGATGAAACATTCGCGGCGCGTCCCGGTTGCATCCGCAATGACAGCCTGCCGCGCCGCAACCTCCGCGACACGACCGCTTTCCAGACTGGGCTCGCCGCGGTCCTCTCCGCGGCCGATGCAACCACTGCAAAGGAATCACCATGAAGATGCCCACCCTCGCCAGCCGGCCCGCGCTGGCCCTCGCGCTGCTCTGCGCCGCCGCACCTCTCGTCCACGCCCAGGAGGCGCCCCTCGTGGTCGAGGTGCATCCCCAGGTCCAGTTCATGACGGGCGGCATCGGCCAGTCCGACGAAGCGGCCGTGCGCAAGGCGGAGAAGTATTTCAAGCTGCGGCTCGCGTTCTCCGAACGCAAGGACAACGAGTTCGCGGCCGATGTCGACCTGCGGATCACCGACATGTCGGGCCGCCCGGTGTTCGTCCTGCTCGACGCGGACCCGATGGTGAACCTCAACCTGCCCGACGGCCGCTACCGCGTCGCGGCCAGCCTCGACGGACAGACCGAGACCCGGCTCGTGGACCTGCACGGCGGCGCCGGCGAGAACCTGTACTTCCACTGGAAGGGTGAAGCCAGGCCCGCGGACGACGCGGGCACCGAAGGCTCGTGAATCAGTCGTAGTACTCGAGGTTCGGCTGGATGTACGCGGTCACGGGGTGGTCGAGTGCACCGGCCGGCGCCACGCGGTTGAGCCGGAAGGAGGAGGTCCCCGGCGGGCAGTCGAAGGCCCAGGTGAAGGGCGCGCCCTTCGCGACGAAGGTCACGACCTCGCCGTCGGTGACGTTGACGTAGCGGGTCGAAGGCGTGATGACCACGGTGCGCCCGGCCTGGCCGGCCGAAGCGGCCTGGCCCAGCATGTAGCGCGGCAGCGCCGTGCCGGCGGTGGCGGCGGCCCCGATGCCGGATGCGGCGATGGCGACGACGATGGCGATGAGATGGGTCTTCATGAAGTTCTCCGGAAGTTCGAGCCATGGTGCACCGCCCGTTCGCGCCGGCGATGACCGAAGCGCACGCCGGCGCGACGACTGAAACAAAGGCTGGTCGGCACGAGGTTGCAAACGTCGCGCGGCCCCGCGATTTCGGAAACCGCCACAACACACGCCAGCGCGAACCTGATGGCACCCGAGGCGTGGGCTTCGGGACTTTCCAAGCACTCTTTCGCGGGAACATTGCCATGAACTCACTTTCCACTCCTTCCATCCGCCCGGCACCTGCCCGGCGTCTCGCGCGGCCCTTCGCACGGTCCGCGCTGGTGCTCGCGTGCTGCTCCGCGCTGATCGCGCAGGCGCAAGTCCAGTCCCCCGGGGTCGACGTCGCCGCCGCCACGCCGGCGCGCGTGGCCGCCGCCGCGCCTCAGCCCGCCGGGCCCTTGCTCCAGCTGGTGGCGCCCATCGCGCTGGACCCCGATCCGCTGGTCGCGCAGATCCTCGCCGCCTCCACCTATCCGCTGGACGTGGTGCAGGCGGCGCGCTGGGTACGCAACCATCCCGGCCTGCAAGGCCAGCCGCTGGCCGACGCGGTGAATGCCTTCGCCTGGGATCCCAGCGTGAAGGCACTGACGGCCTTCCCGGCAGTGCTCGACAACATGGACACCAACCTGTCCTGGACCTCGGCGCTCGGCGATGCCTACGTCAACAGGCAAGGCGAGCTGATGGATGCGATCCAGGTCCTGCGCCGCCGCGCGCAGGCCTCGGGCAACCTGCAGAGCACGAGCCAGCAGATCGTGACGACGCAGGACCAGGCGGTCGCCATCGAGCCGGTGGACCCCGAGGTCGTCTATCTGCCGGCGTACGACCCGTGGGTCGTGTACGGCGCACCGCTGGCGGCGTATCCGGGGTGGGTCGGGCTTCCGGGCACCTACTACGACGGGCCCGGCCTCTTCTTCGGCGCGGGCCTCGGCATCGGCCTCTTCGCCGGCTACGGCTTCGGCTGGTACCGCTGGGGCTTCGACTGGCGCGCGCGGCGAGCGATCTTCGACCATGCGCCGTACGTCGCCCACAACCACTTCTTCGCCAGCCGCGGCAACTTCGATCGCGGTGTGCCGCGCGTGGGCGGCGTCGCGCCCTTCCATGGCAGCTTCGCCTCGGTCCGTCCGGGCGCGTTCGGGGGTGCTTTCCACGGGGGCGGGTTCCGCGGCGATGCGTTCCACGGAGGTGAATTCCACGGCGGCGAGTTCCACGGCGGCGGATTCGAAGGCGGCGGCTTCCATGGCGGCGGATTCGGCGGCGGTGGCGGCCACAGGTAGCGCTCGACCCTCATGAAGAAAGGAGCCCGACATGAACGCACATATCACGACAGTCGCATTGGACGCATCGCGGTTCTGGCCGGTGGCCATCGGCTTCTTCGGCCTCGGCACCGGTTACCTGGTGACCGGCGGCCAGGCGCTTTTCAAGTACCCCGCCAGGAGCCGCGAGGTCGAGAAGACCATCGCGCTGTGGTGCTTCTGGATGGCCGGGTTCATGCAGTTCATCACCGGCGTGATCCTGGCCATCGGCCTCACCTGGTTCGACGTGTTCGGCAACGCCCCCGCGCTCTACATGGCCGCGGTGGCGTTCACGGCCTTCGGCGTCCACTGGTTCGCCGTCGCGCACCGCCGCTACGTCGGCGCCAGCGCGGTGCCGGAGGGCTGGATGGCGATCGCATTCTTCCTGCTCTCGGTGCTGGGCGCGATGGTCTTCCACCGCGCGGGCGACACGCCGGTGTGCATCGTGTTCATCGGCCTCGCCCTGGTCTACCTCACCGAGATCCCGACCCGCCTGAGCGGGGCCGCGCCCGGCCTGCGGCTGATCGGTTTCTGGCAGGTGCTCACCGGGCTCTGGCTGATGTACCTCACCTTCGGCGTCGTCTTCAACCTGGCGCTCGGGGCGCACTGGTGGGTTTGACCGCCGCCGCGCCCGCCTGGACGGCATCGTCCGCCGGGCGCGGCTTGTCGCCCGTGTGCTGGATCCAGCCGCCGCCGAGCGCGCGGTAGAGGTCAACGATGCTGGTCAGGCGATTCAATCGCGCCGAGACCAGGCCCTCCCGGGCCGTGTACAGGTCCGTCTGCGCGCTGAGCACATCGAGGTAGCTGTCCACGCCGGTGTCGTAGCGCATCTGCGCGAGCTCCAGCCGGCGCTGCTCGGCATCGACGAGGCGCTGCGCCGCGGCGAGCTGCTCGTCGTAGGTGCCGCGTGCCGCGAGGCCGTCGGACACCTCGCGGAAGGCGACCTGGATCGACTTCTCGTACTGCGCGATGCCGATGTCCTTCTGCACCTTCGCGATGTCCAGGTTGGCCTGGTTCGCGCCGGCATTGAAGATGGGCGCGATGAGCGATGGCGCGAAGGACCACGCGCCGGCGCCGGCCTTGAACAGGCCGCCCAGCGTCGAACTCGCCACGCCCAGCGTGCCGGTCAGCGAGATGTCGGGAAAGAAGGCCGCCCGCGCCGCGCCGATGTCGGCGTTCTCGGCGCGCAGCGTGTCCTCGGCCTGGAGGATGTCCGGGCGGCGCACCAGCAGGTCCGAAGGCAGCCCGGCGGGAATGTCGGCCAGGATCTTCTGGCCGCCCAGGCGCACGGGCGCGGGCAGGTCCGGCGGCAGCGGTTCGCCCAGGAGCAGGACCAGCGCGTTCTCCGCCTGCGCGCGCAGGCGGACCTGCGCGGCATGGTTGCCTTCGGCCTGCTCGACCAGCGTCTGCGAGAGGCGCAGGTCCAGCTCCGACGCGGTGCCGGTGTCGAATTCGAGCTGCAGGATCTTGTAGGAGGCCTGGGCCGCGTGGAGCGTGTCCAGCGTCACCTCGAGCTGCTCGTCGCTCGCAAGGACGGTGAGGTACTGGTCGGCGACCTGCGAGACCAGCAGGATCTCGGCCGCCTGGCGCGCATGCGCGCTGGCGAGGTACTGGTCCAGGGCCGCGTCCTTGAGGCTTCGCAGGCGGCCGAAGAGGTCGAGCTCCCACGAGGCGGACAGGCCCAGCGAATACTCATGCGCGACGAGGGCGCGGCCGCTCTGCTCCAGGCCGGCGGGGCTGCGCGATCGCGCCGCGCCCGCCGTGCCCGAGAGCTGCGGGAACAGCGCCGCGCGCTGCACCCGGTACTGTGCCTGGACCTGCGCCACGTTCAGCAGCGCGACGCGCAGGTCGCGGTTGTTGCGCAGGGCGATCTCGACCAGGCGCTGCAGCCGCGCATCGGCAAGGAAATCGCGCCAGCCTGTCTCGGCCGCGGGCAGCGCGGTGCCGCCGGGCGTGCCGTCGGACGCCTTGTAGGCATCGCCCACGGGGAAGGCGGCGGCGACCGGCGCCACCGGCCGCTGGTAGAGGGGCTGCAGCGAGCAACCGGCGGCGAGCACCGCGGCTGCCACGATCGACAGATGGCTGCGCAGCTTCATGTCAGTGTCCTCCTTCGGGGGAATGGGCGCCGCCTGCGGCGGCCATGGGCGATGCCTGCGCGGCGCGCGGCCGCGTCCGCTTCAGCTTGAGCTTTTCGACGACCACGACGTAGAACATCGGGATCATGAAAGTGGCCAGGAAGGTCGCGGTGAGCATCCCGCCGATGACGCCGGTGCCGATGGCGTTCTGGCTTCCCGAGCCGGCCCCGTGCGCCAGCGCGAGGGGCAGCACGCCCAGCACGAAGGCCATCGAGGTCATGATGATGGGCCGCATCCGCATGTGCGCCGCCTCGACGGCCGCCTCCAGCGCGCCGCGGCCCTGCGCCTGCAACTCGCGCGCGAACTCGACGATCAGGATGGCGTTCTTCGCCGACAGCCCGATCGTGGTCAGCAGGCCGACCTGGAAGTAGACATCGTTCGACAGGCCGAACAGGCTGGTCGCGCCCAGCGCGCCCAGCACCCCGATCGGCACGACCATGATGACGGAGAGCGGGATCGACCAGCTCTCGTACAAGGCCGCGAGGCTCAGGAAGACCACCAGGATCGACAGCGCATAGAAGTACGGCGCCTGCGAGCCGGATTGCTGCTGCTGCAGCGAGATGCCGGTCCACTCGTAGCCGATGCCGGGCGGCATCTGCTTCATCAGGCGCTCCATCGCGGCGATGGCCTGCCCGGTGCTCTTGCCCGCCGCGGCCTGCCCCTGGATCTCCACCGCGGGAACGCCGTTGTAGCGCTGCAGCTGCGGCGAGCCGTAGGTCCACGAACCGGTGGCGAAGGTAGAGAACGGCGCCATGGTGCCCTGGCTGTTGCGCACGTAGAGCTGGTCCATGTCCGACGGGTTCATGCGGAACGGCGCGTCGGCCTGCACGAAGACCTTCTTGATGCGTCCGTCGGTGTCGAGGAAGTTGTTGACGTACTGCGATCCCCAGGCGATGGAGAAGGTCTGGTCGACGTCGCCCACGGCGACGCCGAGCGCGCTGGCCTTCTCGCGGTCGATCCCGACCTTGAAGGTCGGGTTGTCGGCCAGCCCGTTGGGACGCACCAGCGCGAGGTCCGGGTCCTGCCTGGCCAGCGTTGTCAGCTTGCCGAGGGCCTCCATCAGCTTGTCATGGCCCACGCCGCCGCGGTCCTCGAGCTCGAAGTCGAAGCCGGCGGCCGTGCCGAGCCCCTGGATCGGCGGCGGCTCGATGGGGATGATGCTGGCTTCCTTGTACGACGCGAAGTGCGCGGCGATGCGCTTGTTCAGCGCGCTGGCGCTGAGCTCGGGGCTCTTGCGCAGGCTCCAGTCCTTCAGCTGGATGAACAGCAGCCCCTGGCTCTGGCCGCGCCCGGCGTAGTTGAAGCCGTTCACCTCGAAGGTGGCCTCGACCGCCTTGCCCTCCTGCTTCAGCAGGTAGTTGCTGATGTCTTCCAGCACCAGGCCGGTACGCTCCATCGACGCGCCGGGCGGCGTCTGCACCTGGACGAACATGTAGCCCTGGTCCTCCGTCGGCAGGAAGGACGAGGGCAGGTGCACGAACATCCAGCCCACCGCGACGATCAGCGCCACGTAGATGACGAGCCAGCGCCCCGACCGCGCGATCACGTGGCGCACGCCGCTGGCGTACTTCTCGCGGCCGCTGTCGAAGCGGCGGTTGAACCAGCCGAAGAATCCCTTCTTGTCCCCGTGCCCCTCCTTCGGCGGTTTGAGGATGGTCGCGCACAGGGCCGGCGTCAGCGTGAGCGCCACGAACACCGACAGGAGCATCGCCGAGACGATGGTGAGAGAGAACTGGCGGTAGATCGCGCCGACGGTGCCGCCGGAGAAGGCCACCGGCACGAACACCGCCGACAGCACCATCGCCACGCCGATGAGCGCGCCGGTGATCTGGCCCATGGCCTTGCGCGTCGCCTCGACCGCGGACAGGCCCTCCTCGGCCATGACGCGCTCGACGTTCTCCACCACGACGATGGCGTCGTCCACCAGCAGCCCGATGGCCAGCACCAGGCCGAACATCGACAGCGTGTTGATCGTGAACCCCAGCGAGGCCATCACGCCGAAGGTGCCCAGCAGCACGACCGGCACCGCGATGGTGGGAATGATCGTGGCGCGGATGTTCTGCAGGAACAGCAGCATCACCAGGAAGACGAGCGCGATGCCCTCCAGCAGCGTCTTGATCACTTCCTCGATCGAGGTCCGGATGAAAGGCGTGGAGTCGTTCGGATAGATGACCTTCAGGCCGGGCGGGAAGTACTTCGTCAACTCCGCGATGCGGGCGCGCACGGCGGTGGCGGTCTTCAGCGCGTTCGCGCCCGTGGCCAGCTGGATCGCGATGCCCGAGGCCGGCTGGCCGTTGTACTTCGTGTCGACGCTGAAGTTCTCGGCGCCGAGCTCGACGCGCGAGACGTCGCGCAGGCGCACCTGCGAACCGTCGGCGAGCACCTTCAGCAGGATGTTGCCGAACTCCTCCGGCGTGCGCAGCAGCGTGGCCTCGGTGAGGGTCGCCGTCAGTTGCTGGTTCGGCACCGCCGGCGCGCCGCCGAGCTGGCCGCCGGAGACCTGGACGTTCTGGCTCGACACGGCCGCCGTCACGTCGAGCGGCGTGAGCGAGTAGCTGTCGAGCTTCCGCGGGTCGAGCCAGATGCGGATCGCGTACTGGGTGCCGAAGACGTTGAAGTTGCCGACGCCGTCGATGCGGCTGAGCGGGTCCTGCACGTGGGAGACGACATAGTTGGCGATGTCGAACTTGTTCATGCTGTTGTCGGTCGACACGAAGCCGGCGACGAGCAGGAAGGAGCTGCTGGACTTGGTGACGCGGATGCCGGACTGCTGCACCGGCGCGGGCAGCAGCGGCGTCGCGAGCTGCAGCTTGTTCTGCACCTGGACCTCCGCGATGTCCGGGTCGGTTCCCGGCGCGAAGGTCAGCGTGGTGGTCGACTGGCCGGTGTCGTCGCTGGTGGAGGACAGGTACAGCAAGTGGTCGAGGCCGCTCATCTGTTGCTCGATCACCTGCACCACGGTGTCCTGCACGGTGGTCGCCGAGGCGCCGGGGTAGCTGGTGGCGATCTGCACCGAAGGCGGTGCGATCTGCGGGTATTGCTCGACCGGCAGCTTGAGGACCGACAAGCCGCCCGCGAGCATGATCACGATGGCCAGCACGATCGCGAAGATCGGCCGCTGGATGAAGAACTTGGCCATGGTCGGGTCGTCCTAGTTGGCTGCGGACGCCACCGGGGTGGCGGGCCCGCCGTCCGCTGGCGACGGCTTGCGCGCGGCGGATGCGGCCGCCGCCTCGACCGGCCGCACCACCGCGCCCGCCTGCACGGTCTGGAGCCCGGAGACGATGACCCGTTCGCCATCGTCGAGGCCACCCTCGACCACCCACTGGTCGCCGAGCGTGCGGCTCGCCTGGAGATGACGCAGCAGCACCTTGTCGTCGGCGCCCACGACCAGCGCCGTGGCCTGCCCCTTCGCGTCGTGCGTGACGCCGACCTGCGGCACCAGCAGCGCGCTGCTGTCCGTGCCTTCGTCGATCCGCGCGCGCACGAACATGCCGGGCAGGAGCACGCCGTCCGGGTTCGGGAAGATGGCCCGCACGGTCACGGAGCCGGTGCCCGGGTCGACCGTGATGTCGGTGAACTGGAGCTTGCCCGCCTGCGGGTAGGGCTTGCCGTCCTCGAGCGTGAGGCTCACCTTCGCCTGGCCGGGGCCGTCGAGCTTCAGCTTGCCGCTGGCCACGTCCTGGCGCAGCTGCAGGCCGGCGAGGCTGGACTGGTTCAGGTCCACGTAGATCGGGTCGATCTGCTGCACGGTCGACATCAGCGTCGCGGCGCTCGCCTGCACGAAGGCGCCCTCGGTGACCTGCGAGACGCCGATGCGGCCGGTGACGGGCGACACCACGTCGGTGTAGCCCAGGTTGATCCTGGCCGTCTCGACCGCGGCCTTGCCCGAGGCGACGGCCGCCGCGGCCTGGCCCTGCGCGGCGACGGCGTTGTCGAGATCCTGCCTGCTGATCGCATTGCCCTTGATGAGCACCTTGTCGCGTTCCGCCAGTGCCGTGGCCGCCACGACGTTGGCCTGCGCGTTCTGCAAGGTCGCGGTGGCGCTGTCCAGCGCGGCGCGCGAGGGCGCCGGATCGATCTGGTAGAGCCGCTGGTTGGCCTTGACCTCTGAGCCTTCCTTGAACTCGCGCTTCAGCACGATGCCGTCGACGCGGGCACGCACCTGCGCCACGAGATAGGCCGAGGTGCGGCCCGGCAGCTCGGTGCTCACCGGCACCGCCTGCCGATGGACCGTGACGACGGCCACCTCCGGCGGCTGGGGCGCGGGCGCCTCCGGCTTGGCGCGACTGCAAGCGCTCAACAGCAGCGCCGCCGATGCAGCGGCGATCAAGCCGCAACGAAGCAATGATTCATTCGGACGCATGTCCCTGGCCTCCAGCAAGTTGAATGGACCGCGTCTCGCGGTGCTTGCCGGCGATTGGACAGACCGACGATGCCGGGGTCGTTACGTGCGGCGAGGCTTGTGTTACGCCAGAAACACCGCCGAAGCGCAACGCGGCCACGCCTCGCGGGCGATTCCTACAACTGCAATGGACGGCGGTGTTTTCGAAACGCGCCGGCAATGCCGCGCGGTCCCAATCGCCTGTCAACCTGGAGGATCGCCGCATGACATCGAAGCCGAAGATTCAACCGTACAGCGCGCCGGCCGGCGGCTGGGGAGCGCTCAGGGCGACCACGCACGTGCTGCTCGACCAGCGCACCCTGGTGAAGGGCACGCGTTCGCTGTTCCAGATGAACCAGCCCGACGGCTTCAAGTGCCCCGGCTGCGCCTGGCCGGACCCGACCCACCACGCGCCCTTCATCTTCTGCGAGAACGGTGCCAAGGCGCTGGCCTGGGAGACCACCGCGAAGCGCGCCACGCCGGAGTTCTTCGCGGCGCACACGGTCACATGGCTGGAGCAGCAGTCCGACCACTGGCTCGAGCAGCAAGGGCGCCTCACGCATCCGATGGTCTATGACGAGGCATCGGACACCTACGTCCCGATCGAATGGGAGGCGGCCTTCGAGCTGATCGGGCGCGCGCTCCGCGCGCTGGAGCATCCGGACCAGGCCGAGTTCTACACCTCGGGGCGGACCTCGAACGAAGCCGCCTTCCTCTACCAGCTGTTCGTGCGCGAGTTCGGCACCAACAACTTCCCCGACTGCTCGAACATGTGCCACGAGGCGTCCAGCGTCGGCCTGCCGCCCGCGATCGGCGTCGCCAAGGCCACGGTGGTGCTGGAAGACTTCGCGCATGCGGACGCGATCTTCATCTTCGGCCAGAACCCCGGCACCAACAGCCCGCGGATGCTCGACGAGCTGCACGCGGCCGCGCGCAGGGGTGCGCGGATCGTCACCTTCAACCCCTTGCGGGAGCGGGCGCTCGAACGCTTCACCGATCCGAAGAACGTGATGGAGATGGCGCTGATGGACTGGACGGCCATCAGCTCGCACTACTTCCAGGTGCGCGTGGGCGGCGACGTCGCGGCGCTCAAGGGCATCATGAAGGCGCTCATCGAGGCCGATGATGCGGCCGGCGACAGCGGACGGCGCATCCTCGACACCCGCTTCATCGCGATGCACACGCACGGCGTCGAGGCCCTGATCGCGGACCTGCGCAAGACCGCCTGGGCGGACATCGTGCGCCGCTCGGGCCTGCGCAAGCGCGACCTCGTCCGGGCCGCGCGCATCTATGCCAATGCCAAGTCCGTGATCTGCGCCTGGGGCATGGGCATCACCCAGCACCGGCACGGCACCGATGCCGTGCAGCAGATCGTCAACCTGCTGCTGCTGCGCGGCAACATCGGCCGCCCCGGCGCGGGCGCCTGCCCCGTGCGTGGGCACTCCAACGTGCAGGGCGACCGCACGGTGGGCATCAACGAGAAGCCGGCGCCGGAGTTCCTCGACCGCATCCATGACGTCTTCGGCTTCGAGCCGCCTCGCAAGGACGGCCATGCCGTCGTGGCCGCGGTCGAGGCGATGATCGCCGGCACGGCCAAGGTCTTCATCGGCATGGGCGGCAACTTCGTCGCTGCGATCCCCGACACCGAGATCGCCGTGGCCGCGATGCGGAAGCTGGAGCTGACGGTGGGCATCGCCACCAAGCTGAACCGCGGCCACCTGGTGCATGGGCGCCAGGCGCTGATCCTCCCCTGCCTCGGCCGCACCGAGATCGACCTGCAGGCGGAGGGCCCGCAGGCGGTCACGGTCGAGGATTCGATGTGCAACGTCCAGGCATCGCGCGGCAGGAACCAGCCCGCGAGCCCGCGGCTGCTGTCGGAGCCCGCGATCGTCGCCGGGATGGCGCGCGCCACCCTGCCCGGCTCGCGGGTCGACTGGCTCTGGATGATCGCGAACTACGACCGCATCCGCGACGCGATCGAGGCGACGCTGCCGATCTTCAGGAACTTCAACGAGCGCGTGCGGCAGCCGGGCGGCTTCCACCTGGGCTCGACCGCGCGCCAGCGGATCTGGAACACGCCCAATGGCAAGGCGAACTTCCACGTCTTCGCGGGCCTCGACGAGGATCCGCGCCAGGACGATCCGGACGCGCTGTGGCTCACCACGCTGCGCAGCCACGACCAGTACAACACGACGATCTACGGGCTCGACGACCGCTACCGCGGTGTCTTCGGGCAGCGGCGCGTGCTGTTCCTCAGCCGCGACGAGATGGCGAAGCGCGGGCTCGCGGCCGACGAGCTGGTCGACTTGCAGACCCTCTCGACCGACGGCATCGATCGCGTGGTCCGCGGCTTCAAGGTGGTGCCCTACGACATGCCCACGGGCGCCTGCGCCTCCTACTATCCGGAGACGAACGGGCTGGTCCCGCTCTACAGCCGGGACGAGCGCAGCGGCACGCCCACGTCGAAGGCCGTGCCCGTGCGCATCTTCCGCAGCGAGGCCGCGCGGGCGTGAGGACCGACGCGTCCCCCGCGCGGGGCGACGGTGTCTCGTCGCCCTTCCGGCGCCGCCGCCGCATCCTGGTCGCGTGCAGCACGCTGTTCCTCCTGGCCCTGGTCGGCAGCGCCGCGCAGGGCATTCTCCGCTCGCGCCAGGAGGCACGCCTGAACGCCGAGCGCCAGGTCGACACGCTGGCGCGCGTGCTGGCGGAGCAGACGCGCGCCGCCCTGATGCCGGTCGAGGTGGTGGTGCGGCAGATCGCACAGGCCCATGCGATGGGAAAGCTCCCGCCCGCCGGCAGCCGCGAGATGTTCGAATACCTGCGACGGCAGCGCGGCCTGCTGAGCGCCACCGGCAACATCGTCATCGCCAGCGCGACGGGCGAGCGCCTCGCCGACGCGGAATCATGGCCGGGCCCGGGGGGCAGCATCGCGAGGCGCAAGAGCTTCGCCGTCCTCAGCCAGCGCCCGGGTCCTGAGACCTTCACCGACACGGTCACGCCCTCCGAGAACGCGACCCGCTGGATCGTGCCGATCGCGGCGCGCCTGGAAGGCCCCGGCGGGGCGTTCGACGGCATCGTCACCTCGGCCATCAATGCCGAGTACTTCCAGACCTTCTACGCCAGCGCCGCGCTGCGCCCGGGCATGGCGGTCATCCTGCTGCACGACGACGGCACGATGGTGGCGCGCTATCCCGCGATGCCCGGCCTGGTGGGGCGCAGCGCGCCGGAGTACCGGCAGCTGGTCGCCTCGACACACCGGGGCACCGGGCCGGCGCGGCCGGTCGACTTCCTCAGCGCGGTGGACAAGACCCGGCGCTACGGCGTCACCCGGCCGGTGCCGGGCCAGCCCTTCCACGTGAGCGTGACGGAGGACGCGAGCGTCGCGCTCGACGCCTGGCGCGAGCAGGCCATCGGCACCGTGATCCGCACCGCCCTGCTGGTCGCGGTGGCGGCGGCGCTGCTGGTCGCGGTGCTGCGCCAGCTCACCCGCCTCGAGGCGGCGCGCGCGGGGCTGAAGGCCTCCGAGGAGCGCTTCGCGCTCGCCGTCGCGGGCGCCAACGACGGCATCTGGGATTGGGACCTGGCGGCGGACCAGCTCTACTACTCCGACCGGGCGCTGCACCTGCTCGGCATCCCGCCAGGCGGCCCGAACACGCGCGCGACCTCTCAATGGAACGGGCTGCTTCGCTTCCAGCCGCAGGACCTCCGGCGCCACGCCGAGGCCATCGCCGAGCACCTCGCGGGCAAGACGGCGCTCTACGACCGCGAGTTCCGCCTGGCCGGCGACGGCAGCGAGCACTGGGTCCGCATCCGCGGCGTCTGCGTCCGCGACCCGTCCGGCGTGCCGAAGCGCATGGCCGGCTCGATCGAGGACATCAGCGACCGCAAGCGCACCGAGGGCGAGCGGGACCGGCTCGACCTGCAGCTGCGCCAGGCGCACAAGCTGGAGGCCATCGGCACGCTCGCCGGCGGCATCGCCCACGACTTCAACAACATCCTCGGCGCCATCCTCGGCTACGGCGAGCTGGCGCGCACCGATGCCGAGACCGGTGCCCACGCGATGCTGCGGCGTCATATCGACGGCGTGCTGACGGCCGCGCTGCGGGCCAAGTCGCTGGTCGAGCGGATCCTGGCCTTCAGCCGCAGCGGCACGGCCGAACGCTCGCCCGTGCACGTGCAGTCGGTCGTCGGCGAGGCGCTCGACCTGCTGCAGCCTTCGCTGCCGCGCGGCGTGACGCTGCGGCGCGAGCTCTGCGCCGGCGATGCGGCCGTGCTGAGCGACGCCACGCAGATCCACCAGGTCGTCATGAACCTCTGCACCAACGCCATGCACGCGATGAAGCAAGGCGGCGAGATCTCGGTCAGGCTTTCGCTGGTGGACCAGGCCCAGGCCACGCCCGTCGCGACCGGCGAGCTGCCGCCGGGCCCGTACGTGCGCCTGTCGGTGCAGGACCAGGGCGAGGGCATCCCGCCGGAGATGATCGGGCGCATCTTCGACCCCTTCTTCACCACCAAGGGCATGGGCGCCGGCACCGGCCTGGGGCTCTCGCTCGTCCATGGCATCGTCGCCGACCTGGGCGGCGGCATCGAGGTGGTCAGCGCGCCGCACGCCGGCTCGCACTTCGTGGTGTACATCCCCTGGCTCGGCCACGGCGCCGCGCAGAAGGAAGCGGACGCGCCGCTGCTGCTGGGCGACGGCGAGCGGGTGCTGCTGGTCGACGACGAGGCCTCGCTGGTGCAGAGCGGCGAGGAAGTGATCGCCGCGCTCGGCTACGAGCCCGTGGGCTTCACCTCCAGCGTGGAGGCGCTCGAAGTCTTCGCGGCCGATCCCGGGGGCTTCGACCTCATCCTGTCGGACGAGACCATGCCCGAGCTCCCGGGGTCGGGCCTGGCCGCCGAAGTGCGCAAGCTGCGCGGCGACATCCCGATCGTGCTGATGAGCGGCTACGTCACCAGCGCGCTGGTGACCCGGGCGCGCGCCGCGGGCGTTGGCGAGGTGCTCGCCAAGCCGCTGGTCCGGCAGGACATCGCGCGCTGCCTCGCGACCATGCTGCGCAAGCGGCGCGGCGCCTAGGTGCGCGTGGAGGCGGCCGGATAGTTCACATAGCCATCCGCGCCACCGCTGTACATCGTCGAGACGTCGGGCTCCGCGAGCGGGATGCCGGACTTCATCCGGTCCACGAGGTCGGGGTTCGCGATGAAGGGCTTGCCGAAGGCCACCAGGTCGGCCTGCGACTTGCGCAGCGCCTTGTCCGCCAGCGCGAAGTCGTAGCCGTTGTTCAGGATGAAGACGCCGTCGAAGGCATGGCGCAGCTTGCTGACGTCGAAGGACGGCGCGGAGGCGCCCGGCGCGCCGAAGTTGCCCTCGATGACGTGCAGGTAGGCCAGGCGCAAGGGGCTGAGCAGTTCGGCCACGCGCGTGAAGGCGGCCTCGGGATCGCTGTCGGAGATGTCGTTGAACTCGTTCACCGGCGACAGCCGCACCCCGACGCGGTTCGCGCCCCAGATGCTCGCCACGCGCGAGGTGATCTCCATCAGCAGGCGAGCGCGGTTCTGGATCAGGCCGCCGTACTTGTCCGACCTGCGGTTCGTGCCGTCGCGCAGGAACTGGTCGAGGAGGTAGCCGTTGGCCGCGTGGATCTCGACGCCGTCGAAGCCCGCGTCGAGCGCGTGCTCGGCCGCGCGCGCGAACTGATCGATGATGCCGGCGATCTCCAGCGTATCGAGCGCGCGCGGGCGCTCGAGCGGGACGAAGCCGCCCTCGACGTAGGTCTGCCCCTTGGGCAGCATGTCGGACGGCGCGACCGGCAGGCTGCCGTAGGGTTGCAGCGAGCGGTGCGAGATGCGGCCCACGTGCCACAGCTGCAGGAAGATCCGGCCGTTCGCCGCGTGCACGGCGTCGGTGACGCGGCGCCAGCCGGCGACCTGCTTGCGCGAGTGGATGCCGGGCGTGCCGATGTAGCCCTTGCCCTGTGGCGACACCTGCGCGCCTTCGGAGATGATCAGGCCGGCGCTGGCGCGCTGGCGGTAGTACTCGACCGTCAGTTCGCCCGGAACATCGCCGGGTTCCGCGCGGGCGCGTGTCATCGGTGCCATGACGACACGGTTGCGCAGGATGTACGGCCCCAGCCTCAGCGACAGGAAAAGCGGACTGGCGGCGCGTGCGGGAAGTGGGATGGAGGTCATGGGATTCCTTTCGAAGGATGAAGAGGAGGGGCGACGATGGAAAGCTCGAGGCCTGCGCCCCGAGTGCGACCAGATTCGCCGGAGCCTGTGTTCCCGCGGTTTCATCCGACGCAGGGTGGCGCGACGTTTGAAACGATGGCCGCGCCGCGCGGCATCGCTTCGCAATGCGGGCGCCTGAAAGTGACATTCCCATCGCTTTTCAAGGAATCCACATGCATCCCACGCAACGCATTGCCGCATCGGCTTCGGCCGAGGCGGGCGCCGCCGGCATCAGCCGCAGGTCGCTCATCCAGACAGCGGGTCTTTCGATCAGCGGCGCATTGGTGTCCGCGGTGAGCACCACGGCAGGCGCGGCTCCGGCGCCGGCCGCCGCGCCCGCCTCGGCCGACGACCGGATCGAGGAGCTTTCACGCGAGGTCACCGACGCGCTGGAAGGCGCCTACGGGCGCCACGCCGGCAAGAGACGAAACCACGCGAAAGGCGTCGGCGCACTCGGGCGCTTCATCGGCGATCCCGGCGCCGCGCGGTACTCGCGTTCGAGCCTCTTCTCAGGCGCGCCGATCGAGGTGGTGGCGCGTTTCTCGCTGGCCGGCGGTGATCCGACGGCGGCGGACTTCGAGAAGTCGACGCGCGGACTCGCCCTGGAGTTCCGCTTGCCTCGAGGCGAACTGCATCACATGACGATGCTGAACACGCCGATGTTCTTCGCGTCCATGCCGAAGACCTTCCTGGACAGGTTCATGGCCTTGAAGGCCGATCAGGCCACCGGCAAGCCCGATCCGGCGCAGATCCGCGCCTTCGTCGCAAGCCATCCGGATTTCGCCTCGCAGGCGCATTTCCTGGCCGAGCACAACCCGCCGCCCAGCTTCGCGAACAGCGCGTTCTTCGGCATCCACACCTTCAGGTTCATCGACCGCGACGACCGCGTGACGATGGTGCGCTTCCGCTTCGTCCCGCGCGACGGCGAGAAGCGCATGAGCGACGCGGCGTTGGCGGCCGCGCCGCGGGACTTTCTCGTGCCGGCGCTGTTCGATCGCATGAAGCAGGGGCCGATCGAATGGGACATGCTGATCAGCCTCGGCGAGCCCGGCGACCCGGTGGACGATCCGACGCTGCCGTGGCCGGCGAACCGCCGTGAAGTGCGCGGCGGCCGGCTCGTGCTGGACCGGGCCTGCGCCGACGCGCTGGCGGGGAGCTACAGGATCAACTACGACCCGCTGATGATGGCCGACGGCATCGCGCCGACCCATGATCCGATCCTGCTTTTTCGTTCGCCGTCGTACGCGCTGTCGCACGAGCGTCGGTTGCGGGAGGGCAGCGGTGGGGGCGAGGCGGCCGTCGGGGTGGAGGCGAGCCGTTGATGTCGAAGCGGATGGTGGTAGGACGTACTGGATTCGAACCAGTGACCAACGGATTAAAAGTCCGCTGCTCTACCAACTGAGCTAACGTCCCACGCTTCTTTTCTCTTCGATTGCCGGCAGCTGGTCCGGCAAAGCCCGCGATTATAGCTTGGCGCCTTTGGCGATCCGGTCCAGCACCCACCCGGCCGCGCACTGGCCGAAGGTCGCCGTCACGCTCACCACCGAGCCATAGCCATGGCAGTTGAGCGAGCCGTCGCCTTCGATCGCGCAGGAGGCATCCGGCGGCGCCACGCTCTCGCGGCTGAAGACGCAGGCCACGCCGATCTTCTTGCCTTCGCGCGGCGCACCGTGCAGCTTGCGCAGGCGCTGGCGCAGTTGCGCGAGCAATGGGTCGTGGGTGACGAGCGAGAGGTCGTCGATGTCCACCTTGTGCGCGAGGCGCTTGCCGCCGGCCGCGCCGACGGTGATGAAGCCGGCGCCCGTCTCGCGCGCCCAGGCCGCCATCGCGACCTTGGCCTTCACCTGGTCGCAGGCGTCGATGAGCGCGTCGACCGGGCCGTTGGCGGCCTGCGCGCTCGCGAGCAGGCCCTGCCAGTTGTCCGGCTCCACGAACTCGTCGAGCGGCAGCACCCGGCAGGCGGGGTTGATGTGGCCGATGCGCTCGCGCATCGCCTCGACCTTGGCCTGGCCGACGGTCGCGTCGAGCGCGTGGATCTGGCGATTGATGTTGGACTCCGCGATGTGGTCCAGGTCGACCAGGGTGAGGCGCCCCACCCCGCTGCGGGCCAGCGCCTCCACCGCCCAGGAGCCGACGCCGCCGATGCCGGCGACCATCACGTGTGCGCCGCGGATGCGCGCCGCGCCGGGCACGCCGTAGAGCCGCTCGAGCCCGCCGAAACGGCGGGCCAGGTCGGCATCGTCCGGCGCGAGTTCCGGCAGGGTCGCGGTCGACACGGCGTCGCGCCTGTACTCAGGCGTCAGCGCAGGCGCGACAGACGCTCGCGGCCGGCCTGCGCGGCTTCGGACTGCGGATAGGCCTTCGTCAGGTCTTCCAGCGTGCGGCGGGCCGCGCGCGTGTCCTTCAGCTCGATCTGGCAGTTCGCGATCGACAGCACCGCCTCCGGCGCCTTCGCGTGGTCGGGCGCCAGCGAGAGCATCGAGCGGAAATTCGCGATGGCCTCGTTGTAGTTGCGCGTCGCGTACTGCGCGTTGCCGAGCCAGAACAGCGCCGAGGCGTTGTAGCCGCTTTGCGGATAGCGCTTCACGAACTCCGCGAAAGCGGTCTGCGCCTGCGGGAACTGGCCCGCGCGGAAGATGCCGAGGGCGGCGTCGAAGTCCGCCTTCTCCTTCGGATCGGCGCTGAACTCGCGGCCATCGACCGCGACCTTCTGAGGCTCGTTCTTCTTGAGCTTGTCGTCCAGGTCGGTCTGCCGCTGCTGCAGTTCGGAAACCGCGCGCGTGAGCTGCTCGTTCTGGCCGGTCATGCGCTGCATGTCGCCGCGCATCTGCTCGATCTGCGTCTGCAGGTCGAGCAGGCTGCGCCGCAACTGGGCGGTGTCGTCCGACTGGCGCTGCTCGCCCTGCACGCGCATGGCTTCGACGCGCTGGCGCAGGTCGAGGATGGCGCGGCGAGCCTCGTCATCCTCGAACAGTGCGGCCTGCGCGCCCAGAGAGGCGCACAACAGGGCGGCGGCGAGTGCAGCGCTTCGCAAGGAAACGCTCCGCATCATCAGCGGTAGAAGATCTCGGCGCGACGGTTCTGCGCCCAGACCTCTTCACCCGTGCCTTGCACCGCCGGCTTTTCCTTGCCGAAGCTCACGGCCTCGACCTGGGCATCGCCCACGCCCAGCAGGGCGAGGGCGCGGCGCACGGCTTCGGAGCGCTTCTGGCCGAGCGCGAGGTTGTACTCGCGGCCGCCGCGTTCGTCGGTGTGGCCTTCGATGGACACGCGACGTTGCGGGTTGGCCTTCAGGAAGCGGGCATGGCCATCGATGAGTTGCTGGAACTCGGGCTTGATGGTGTAGCTGTCGTAGTCGAAATAGATGATCCGTGCGACACCGACCGGGCCCTGCGCGGTCTGCGCGTTCGGGTCGATGGTGACCGGAGCCACGCCGCTGGCCGCGCCGCCCGAGCCGGCACCGCCGCTCGCGCCGCGGTCGACGACCGGTGCATCGTTCAGCTTGGTCCCGGAAGAACACCCGGCGATCAGCGCAACGATGGCCAACGAATAAATCGTACGTTTCAACATTTTCGAACTCCTCAAGTAAATCATTGCTTTTGAAACGGACCCCAGTCCGGTTCACGTATGTCTCCTGCCTGGCCTGCCAAACGCGCCTTGATCTTTCCGTCGAGCGTCGTGGTCATCAGCGCCTCGCGTCCCTGCAACTTGGTTGCATAGACGATCAATTTGCTGTTGGGGGCAAAGCTGGGATTCTCGTCGGCCGTGGTCTCGGTGATGGACTGCACGTTGCCTGAAGCAAGCTCCATCACCTGGAGTTTGAAGGCGCCACCGATGCGGGAGATGTAGGCCAACCACCGGCCGTCGGCGCTGACGGACGGAGAAATATTGTAGGAGCCGCTGAAGGTCACCCGCGTCGGGTTGCCGCCGCTGGCGCCCATCTTGTAGATCTGCGGCGCACCGCCGCGGTCACTCACGAAATAGATGGTGCTGCCGTCGGCCGAGTAGCAGGGCTCGGTGTCGATGCTGTTGCTTTGCGTCAGCCGGCGCGGCTCGCCGCCATTGGATGAGATGGTGTAGAGCTGCGAGCCGCCGTCGCGGCTGAGGGTGACGGCCAGCGTGCTGCCGTCCGGCGCCCAGGCGGGCGCGCTGTTGGAGCCGCGGAAGTTGGCGACCAGCCGGCGCTGGCCGCTCGCCACGTTGTGCACGTAGACGACCGGCTTGCGCGACTCGAAGGACACGTAGGCCAGCTGCGAGCCGTTGGACGACCACACGGGCGAGATGATGGGCTCCGGGCTCGCGAGCGCGGCCTGCGCGTTCTCGCCGTCGGCATCGGCCACCCAGAGGCTGTAGCGCGCGCCGGCCTTGGTGACGTAGGCGATGCGGGTGGAGAAGATGCCCTTCTCGCCGGTGAGCTTCTCGTAGACGTAGTCGGCGATGCGATGCGAGGCCAGGCGAAGGTCGCCCTGCGGCACGGTGTAGCTCTGCCCGCCCAGGTCGGCGCCGCGCACCACGTCCCAGAGGCGGAAGCGCACGTCGTAGCGGCCGTCCGCCAGCCGGCTCACGCTGCCCACCACCAGGGAGTCCGCCGTGCGCTGGCGCCACAGGCTCAGGTCGGGGCGCGAGGCTTCGTCCAGCGACTGGCCGGAGGCATCGACGCCGCGGAACTGTCCACTGCGCTCCAGGTCGGCCTGGACGATGGCGGAGATCTTCTGCGGCGACGCGTCTTCTCCCCGGAACGGCGCGAGCGCGATCGGCAGCTGCGTCAACCCGACGCCCGACACCTCGACCCGGAACTGGGCGAATGCGGAAAGCGCTGGGGATGCGGCAAGTGCCGCGATCAGGCTGCGGCGGGCGAGAAGCGATGAAGAAGGGGTTGGGGAAAGGTCTGGCAACGGCTTTTTCATGCAGTTCGGAGAGGTTTCCGGAGATTAAGTTTCTTCTTCCGGAGCAAACGAGGCCACATGGTACACATTGCGCTTGGCGCAAGGTCACAAAACGTAGTATGACCCGGCCCGGTCCTACAGGAGGCGCGACCGTAGAATGCGCCGCCATGCAAGCTTCTACCGCCGACGAGATCGAGCGCTCCACACTGACGCAACGTCTCACCCGGCTCGCCCGGTGGTTCACCGGCGCCCGCAAATGGTGGGTCCTCGGCTTCGTCACCGCCTTCATCGCCGCCCTCACCGAGCCGCTGCTCGCCGCCCTGCTCAAGCCGCTGCTCGACCGCGGCTTCACCCAGGGCGACCTGGCGTTGTGGACGGTGCCGGTGGCCATCATCCTGATGTTCCTGGTGCGAGGCGTCGCGCAGTTCATCTCGCAGTACGCGCTTGCCCGCATCACCAACGAAGGCATGGAGCGGCTGCGCCGCGTGCTCTTCGAGCGGCTGATGACGGCCGAGCTCGCCCTCTTCTCGCGCCAGTCGGCCAGCGCGCTGTCGAACACCGTGGTCTACGAGGTCCAGACCGGCGCGATGCTGATCGTGCAGGCGCTGCTCGGCCTTTCGCGCGACGGCCTGGCGCTGGTCGTGCTGCTGTGCTATCTCATCTACCTGAACTGGAAGCTCACGCTCATCGTGGGCGTGCTGGTGCCGGGCGTGGCCTGGATCATGAAGGTGCTCTCCAGGCGCCTGTACCACCTCACCCGCCTCGGCCAGAAGGCGACCGACGACCTGGCCTACGTGGTGGAAGAGAACGTGCTCGCCTACCGCATGGTTCGCCTGCACAACGCCGAGGAAGGCCAGATGGCCCGCTTCGACCGCCTGAGCCACAGCCTGAACCGGCTGGCCGTGAAGTCCACCATCGCCTCCGCCGCCATGACGCCGCTCACGCAGATGTTCGCCGCCGCGGCGCTGTCGGTGGTCGTCATGATCGCGCTGTGGCAGGCCGGCCAGCAGGGGCTGACCGTGGGCGGCTTCGTTTCATACATCACGGCCATGCTGATGCTGATCGCGCCCATCCGCCGGCTGGCCGACGTGGCCAACCCGATCACGCGCGGCCTGGCGGCGCTGGAGCGCGGGCTGAACCTGATCGACAGCGTCGCCTCCGAGCCGCAGGGCACCTACACCAAGCCCCGCGCCGAAGGGCGCATCGAGCTGCGCGACGTGCGGGTCAGCTACCGAGGCGAGAACGAGGCGCGCGCGCTCGACGGGGTCAGCACCGCCATCGCGCCGGGCGAGGTGATCGCCTTCGTCGGCCCCTCGGGTTCGGGCAAGACCACGCTGGTCAACCTGCTGCCGCGCTTCGTGCTGCCCAGCGGCGGGCAGGTGTTGCTCGACGGCAAGGACGTCGGCGAATGGCAGCTGAAGAGCCTGCGCCAGCAGTTCGCGATGGTCAGCCAGGACGTGGTGATGCTCAACGACACCCTGGCCGCCAACGTCGCGCTGGGTGAAGAGGTCGATCGCGAACGCGTGATGGAATGCGTCGACGCCGCCAACCTCGCTGCGCATGTGCGCAGCCTGCCGCAAGGCATCGACACCCTGCTGGGCCACAACGCGACGCAGCTCTCCGGCGGCCAGCGCCAGCGCCTGGCCATCGCGCGGGCGCTCTACAAGAATGCGCCGGTGCTGCTGCTGGACGAGGCCACCTCCGCGCTGGACACCGAATCCGAGCGGCTGGTGCAGGACGCGCTGTCACGCGTGATGCAGGGCCGCACCACGCTCATCGTGGCCCACCGGCTGTCGACCATCCAGCATGCGGACCGCATCATCGTGATGGAGCACGGCCAGATCATCGAGCAAGGCAGCCATGCGCAGCTGATGGCGCTGGACGGGCTCTACGCCCGCATGCAGACGACGGCGGTGCGCACCGCGAAGCCGGACCAGGAGCCGACGCTCTAGCCCGCGGACCTCAAAGCAGGACGATGTCGTACTGCCCCTGCCCCATCGCCGGCTCCGACTGCAGGGAGATCGGCTTCCCGATGAAGTCGCTCAACCCCGCCAGGTGCTGGCTCTCCTCGTCCAGGAACAGCTCGATCACCTGCGGCGAGGAGACGATGCGGAACTCGCGCGGCGTGAACTGCCGCGCCTCCCGCAGGATCTCGCGCAGCACGTCGTAGGCCACGCTGCGCGCCGTCTTCACGATGCCCTGGCCGTTGCAGGCCAGGCAGGGCTCGCACAGCATGTGGGCCAGCGATTCGCGCGTGCGCTTGCGCGTCATCTCCACCAGCCCGAGTTGCGAGAAGCCGCCAGCGGTCGTCTTCACCCGGTCGCGCGCGAGCTGCTTGCGGAATTCGGCCAGCACCTGCTCGCGGTGGTCGTCACGCGCCATGTCGATGAAGTCGACGATGATGATTCCGCCCAGGTTGCGCAGGCGCAGCTGCCGCGCGATGGCCTGTGCGGCTTCGAGGTTGGTCTTGAAGATGGTGTCGTCGAAGTTGCGCGCGCCCACGAAGCCGCCGGTGTTCACGTCCACCGTGGTCAGCGCCTCGGTCTGGTCCACCACCAGGTAGCCGCCGGACTTCAGGTCGACGCGGCGGCCCAGCGCCTTGGCGATTTCCTCGTCGATCGAATACAGGTCGAAGATCGGCCGCTCGCCCTTGTAGAGCTGCAGCTTGCCGGCCGCCTGCGGCATGAACTCCAGGCCGAACTTCAGCAGCACGTCGAACTGCTCGCGCGAATCGATGCGGATGGTCTGCGTGTCCTCGCTGGTCATGTCGCGCAGCACGCGCTGCAGCAGGCTCAGGTCCTGGTGCAACAGCGACATGGCGGGCATGCGCATCGACAGCTCGCGGATGCGCGTCCAGGTCTTGCGCAGGTAGGCGATGTCGTCGGCCAGTTCGGCGTCGGTCGAGTCCTCGCCGTTGGTGCGCAGGATGAAGCCGCCGGTGTTCGCCGGCAGCACGCCGCCGCCGTCGGCCGCGGCCGCCGCCTCGATCAGCGCCTGCATGCGCGCGCGCAAGGCGTCGCGCAGGTCGGGCGGGATCTTCTGCGAGACGCCGACGTGGTTGTCCTGCGGCAGGAAGACGAGCAGCCGCCCCGCGATGCTGATCTGCGTCGACAGCCGCGCTCCCTTGGTGCCGATCGGGTCCTTGATCACCTGCACCAGCAGCGACTGGCCCTCGAACACCTGCTTCTCGATCGGCACCATCGCGCCGCCGTTGCGGTGGTCCCGCTCCGGCGCGGGCGCGCTCGGCCGCGAGCCGGGGGTGAAGGGCGTCACGATGTCGGCCACGTGCAGGAAGGCCGTGCGATCCAGCCCGATGTCGATGAAGGCCGACTGCATGCCCGGCAGCACGCGCGAGACCTTGCCCAGGTAGATGTTGCCCACCAGGCCCCGCTCCAGCGTGCGCTCCACGTGGAGTTCCTGCACCGCGCCGTGCTCGACCAGGGCGACACGGGTCTCCTGCGGGGACCAGTTGATCAGGATGTCTTGCATGGTTGTTATAGATGGAATCCGGCCTGCCGCAGCAGCCCGGCTGTCTCGAACATCGGGAGGCCCATGATGCCCGAATGCGAGCCGCTGATGTGCTCGACGAAAGCCGCGGCGCGCCCCTGGATGGCGTACGCGCCTGCCTTGCCGAGCGGCTCGCCGGTTTCCACGTATTCGGCGATCCGCGTCTTGGAGACCGCGGCGAAGCGCACGCGCGAAACATTGAGCGCGGCGTGGCGCCGGCCACCGTCCTGCAGGGCCACGGCAGTCAGCACGCGGTGCGTGCGCCCGCAGAGCATGGCAAGCATGCGCCGGGCATCGCGGCCGTCCCGCGGCTTGCCGAGGATGGTGCGGCCGAAGGCGACGGTCGTGTCGGCGCAGAGCACCGGCGCGGGCGGCAGGCCCAGTCGCTCGTGGCGGGCCACGGCGGCATCCAGCTTGAGCGCCGTGACGCGCTGGACGTAGGCCGTCGGGCTCTCGCCCGGCAGGACTGCCTCCAGCGCCTCGGCATCCTCTTCAGGCCCGGCCAGCAGCAACTCGTGACGAACGCCCAGCAGCCCCAGCAGTTGCGCGCGGCGCGGACTCTGCGACGCGAGGTAGATGAAATCCGGCTTCATTCGCGGTGATAAGGGTGGCCCGCGTTCACCGACCACGCCCGGTAGAGTTGTTCGACCAGCAGCACCCGCGCCATCGCGTGCGGCAGCGTGAGGTCCGACAGGCGGATGCGTTCGTGCGCGGCAGCCTTGAAGGCCGGGTCCAACCCGTCCGGCCCGCCGATCACCAGCGCCACGTCGTCACCTTCTCCCTGCCAGGCCGTCAGGCGTGCGGCCAGGGCCTTGGTCGTCAGTGCCGTGCCGCGCTCGTCCAGCACCACGATGCGCATGCCCTTGGCGATGGCGCCCTCGATGCGCTCGCGCTCGGCGGCGTAGAGGGTTTCGAGGGTCTTGGAGCCGCGCGGCTCGGTCTTGACGGCGCGCAGCTCCAGCTTGAGCTCGGGCGGGAAGCGCTTGGCATAGTCGTCCCAGGCGGTCTGCGCCCAGTCGGGCATGCGCTGCCCGACCGCGACCACCAGGAGCTTCATGCCCGGCTGCGGGGCGCGGCCTTGCGCGCGGCGGTCTTCTTCGCTGCCGGCGCAGCCTTCTTGGCGGCGGCCTTCTTGGCCGGCGCCTTGTTGACCACCACCGTCTTCACGGGGGACTTCGCGGCCGTCTTCTTCGCGGCGGGCTTCTTCGCGGCGGGCTTCGGCTGCCTGGCCGCCTGCTCGGCCGCGCGAATGGCCGACTTCGCGGCGCTGGAGCGGCGCAGCGAGGTGCTGTTCTTCGCGGCCGGCGGCGCCTTCTCTTCCTCGCTGGCCTTGGCCATCACGGGTTTCGTGGCGCCGAGGCGGGTGCGCACCGGCTTGTCGCCCCAGATCTCTTCCAGGTGGTAGTACTGGCGAATGGCCGGCTGCATGATGTGGGCCACCGCGGCGCCGCAGTCCACGATGATCCACTCGCCGTTGTCCTCGCCCTCGACGCGTGGCTTGCCGAAGCCTGCCTCGCGCACCGCGTCGCGCACACTGGCCGCGAGCGCCTTGGTCTGGCGGTTGGAGGTCCCGGAGGCGACGATCACCCGCTCGAAGAGCGGCGAAAGATGCTCGGTGTCGAATACCTGGATGTCCTGCGCCTTGACGTCCTCGAGTCCATCGACGATGGCTCTTTGGAGCTTCTGGGTGTCTTTCTTGGCGGCGGCTTCAGTGGTCATCAGGTGGATCGGTAGAGGTGATGTTGGTCAATATAGCGTGCAACCGCCGGCGGAACCAGTCGCGACAGGTCTTCGCCACGCGCGGCGCGCGACCGGAGGTCGGTCGCGCTGATGTCCATCGCAGGGAGTTCGAGGCTCTCGAATCGCGCGCCGGGCGGGAGCGCCGGCAGGATCGGAGGGGCGTTGCCGCCCGTGGAGCCCGTGGTTGTTGCACGAAATGCTACGGAAATTATAGCGATTGAAAGAATCTCCTCCCAACCGTGCCAGCGCGTGAGCGACGTGGCCTGGTCCGCCCCCATGATCAGCACCAGTTGCGCGCCCGGCCGCTCCTGTTGCAATTCACGCAAGGTGTCCAGCGTGTAGGTGGGGCCGGAGCGCAGCATCTCGCGCGGATCGACCAGCGTGCGCGCCATGCCGGCGAAGGCCAGTTGCGTCATCGCCAGCCGGTCCTGCGCCGCGCTCAGCGCCCGCGCCTTGTGCCAGGCCTGCCCCGTCGGGAAGACGCGCAGTTCGACCAGATCCAGTTGCGCCAACGCCGCCCGCGCCAGCGCCACATGGGCGTTGTGCGGCGGATCGAAGGCGCCGCCGAACACGCCGATGCGCGGCTTGCTCACACCCATTCGCGCCTGACGATGAAATCGCTGTAGAGCGCGGCCTCCGGCGATCCGGGCTCGGGTTCCTGGCGGTAAGCCCAGCTCGCGAGCGGCGGCATCGACAACAGGATCGATTCGCTGCGCCCGCCCGATTGCAGGCCGAAGTGCGTGCCGCGGTCCCACACCAGGTTGAACTCGACGTAGCGCCCGCGCCGGTAGAGCTGGAACGCCCGCTCACGTTCGCCATGCGGCATCGCGCGGCGCCGCTCCACGATGGGCAGGTAAGCCGGCAGGAAGGCGTCGCCCACCGAGCACAGCATCGCGAAACTCCGCTCGAAGCCCAGCTCCGAGAAATCGTCGAAGAACACGCCACCCACGCCGCGCTGCTCGTCGCGGTGCTTCAGGTAGAAATACTCGTCGCACCACTTCTTGAAGCGCGGGTACTTGTCCTCGCCGAAGGGCGCCAGCGCATCGCGGCAAGTGCGGTGGAAGTGCACCGCGTCGTCCTCGAAGCCGTAGTACGGCGTCAGGTCCATGCCGCCGCCGAACCAGCAGACCGGCTCGGCGCCTTCCGGCAGCGCGGCGATCATGCGCACATTCATGTGCACCGTCGGCACGTAGGGATTGCGCGGGTGGAACACCAGTGAGACGCCCATCGCCTCGAAGGGGGCCCCCGCGAGTTCGGGCCGGTGCTGCGTGGCCGAAGGCGGCAGCTTCGGGCCGCGCACCTGCGAGAAGCCGCAGCCGGCGCGCTCGAACAGCGCGCCACCCTCGAGGATGCAGGTGAGGCCGCTGCCCTGCAGCGATTCGCCCGGCGCCTTCCGCCAGGCGTCCCGCACGCAAGTGCCGCCGTCGGCCGCTTCCACGGCAGCCACGATGTGCTGCTGCAGGCCCCGCAGGTAGTCGCCGACGGCTTCCGGGTCCGGACGCATCAGCCCTGGGATCCGCGCACGTGGACGGCCCGATGGCCGATGTCCTTGCGGTACTGCGCACCGTCGAACTGGATGCGCGCCGCGACCGCGTAGGCCCGCTGCTGCGCCAGCTTCACGCTGTCGGCCAGCACGGTCACGCACAGCACGCGCCCGCCGCTGGTCGCGAGCTCGCCGTCTTCCAGCGTCGTGCCCGCGTGGAAGACCACCGCGTCGGGCGCTTCGGGCGGAATGCCGCGGATCCGGTCGCCCTTGCGCGGCGACAGCGGATAGCCGTGCGCCGCCATCACCACGCCCAGCGCGACACGGCGGTCCCATTCGAGCTCGACCTGGTCCAGCGTGCCGTCGGTCGCATGCCAGAACACCTCGAACAGGTCGGACTTCAGGCGCAGCATGATCGGCTGCGTCTCCGGGTCGCCCATGCGGCAATTGAACTCCAGCGTCTTCGGGTGGCCTGCGGGGTCGATCATCAGGCCGGCGTAGAGGAAGCCGGTGTACGGTATGCCGTCCTTCTCCATGCCGCGGATGGTCGGCAGGATGATCTCGCGCATCGCACGCGCATGGACCTCGGCCGTCACCACCGGCGCGGGCGAATAGGCGCCCATGCCGCCCGTGTTCGGGCCTTCGTCGCCGTCGAGCAGGCGCTTGTGGTCCTGGCTGGTGGCCAGCGCGGTCACGTTGCGGCCGTCGCACAGCACGATGAAGCTCGCTTCCTCGCCCTGCAGGAATTCCTCGATCACCACGCGCGCGCCGCCCTCGTTGTGGGAGACGCCGAACTTGTTGTCCAGCAGCATGAAGTCGATCGCCTCGTGCGCTTCCTGAAGCGTCATCGCGACCACCACGCCCTTGCCCGCCGCCAGGCCGTCGGCCTTGACCACGATGGGGGCGCCCTTCGCGTCGACGTAGGCATGCGCCGCCGCCGCATCGGTGAAGGCCTCGTACTCGGCCGTCGGGATGTTGTGGCGCTTCATGAAGGCCTTGGAGAAAGCCTTCGAACTCTCCAGCTGCGCCGCGGCCTGCGTCGGCCCGAAGATGCGCAGGCCGTGCGCGCGGAACTCGTCCACCACGCCGGCCGCCAGCGGCGCCTCGGGGCCGACCACGGTCAGCCCGATCTTCTCCTTCGCGGCCCAGGCGCGCAGCGCGGCCGGCTCCGTGATGTCGACACATTCGTAGCGCGTGTCCGCTCGCGTCCCGCCGTTGCCCGGCGCCACATACACCCTGCTGACCCGCTCAGCCTGCGCCAGCCGCCACGCCAACGCGTGCTCGCGGCCGCCTCCCCCGATCACCAGTACCTTCATTCCCAGGCTTTCATTGGCGCGCTCCCGTCATTCGGAGATCGCCGCGTTGTGATAGACATCCTGCACGTCGTCCAGATCCTCCAGGACGTCGAGCAGCCTCTGCATCCTGGCGGCGTCCTCGCCGCTCAGCTCGATGGTGTTCTCGGCCCGCATCGTGACCTCCGCCACTTCGGGCTTGAGGCCGGCGGCCTCCAGCGCGTTCTTCACCGCCTCGAAGTCGCCGACGGCCGTCAGCACCTCGATGGCACCGTCCTCGTCGGTGACGACGTCCTCGGCGCCGGCCTCCAGCGCCACCTCCATCACCTTGTCCTCGCTCGTGCCGGGCGCGAAGACGAACTGGCCGCAGTGCTTGAACTGGAAGGCCACCGAACCCTCGGTGCCCATGTTCCCGCCGTGCTTGGAGAAGGCGTGCCGCACCTCGGCCACCGTGCGCACGCGGTTGTCGGTCATGGTGTCGACGATGATGGCGGCGCCGCCGATTCCGTAACCTTCGTAACGGATTTCCTCGTAGTTCACGCCTTCGAGGTTGCCGGTGGCCTTGTCGATGTTGCGCTTGACGGTGTCGGCGGGCAGGTTGACGGCCTTGGCCTTTTCAACCGCCAGCCGCAGGCGCGGGTTGCCGCTCAGGTCGCCGCCGCCGGCACGCGCCGCCACCATGATCTCGCGGATGGCGCGGGTCCAGAGCTTGCCTCGTTTCTCGTCCTGCCGGCCCTTGCGGTGCTGGATGTTTGCCCATTTGCTGTGTCCGGCCATGGCTCTATATCTCGCTATCTCGTGTTTTCAAAGCAGGGCCCGAGTTTACTGTCCGGCGCACGCAACGCGCCCTCAGAATGACCGCACCGCAGGGCCCGGGAGCGCATATGCTTTTTGGGATAATCCCGGCCAACCGCGCCACGTCCCCCGAAGGACATCTTCCAGGAACAAGCACAGCGCATGAACACCCCTAAGACAAAAGCTGCAGCCACCGCACCGGCAGAGGCGTCATGCGACGTGCTCGTGATCGGTGGCGGCCCGGCCGGCGCCACCGCTGCCGCCCTGCTCGCCGGCCAGGGCCGCAAGGTGGTCATGCTCGAGAAGGCGCACCATCCGCGCTTCCACATCGGCGAATCGCTGCTGCCCGCCAACGTCGCGCTCTTCGACAAGCTCGGCCTGCGCGACGAGCTCGAACGCATCGGCATGCCCAAGTGGGGCGTCGAGTTCGTCTCGCCGGAGCATGAACACGTCCAGCAAGTTGAGTTCATCGAGGCCTGGGACAAGACCATGCCCTACGCCTGGCAGGTGCGGCGCTCGGAAATGGACGAGATCCTCTTTCGCAACGCCGCCGCGCGAGGCGCCGAGGCCGTGGAAGGCTGCCGCGTGCGCGACGTGGCCTTCGATGCCGAAGGCGCCACCGTGCAGGCCGTGATGGACGACGGCGCGGCGCGCACCTGGCGCGCACGCTTCGTCATCGACGCCTCCGGCCGCGACACCTTCCTGTCGAACAAGTTCAAGGCCAAGCAGAAGAACCCGAAGCACAACAGCTCCGCCCTCTTCGGCCACTTCACCAACGCCGAGCGCGCGCCCGGCAAGGCGGCGGGCAACATCACCATCTTCTGGTTCGCGCACGGCTGGTTCTGGTACATCCCGCTGGCCGACGGCACCACCAGCATCGGCGCCGTGTGCTGGCCCTACTACCTGAAGTCGCGCGACAAGCCGCTGAAGGACTTCTTCGCCGACACCATCGCCATGTGCGCGCCGCTGGCGAAGCGCCTGAAGGACGCCACGCTGGTCGGCGACGCCGTCCACGCCACCGGCAACTACTCCTACACCAGCACCCATTGCAGCGGCGAGCGCTACCTGATGCTGGGCGATGCCTTCACCTTCGTGGACCCCGTGTTCTCCTCGGGCGTCTACCTCGCGATGCACAACGCCTTCGAGGGCGCGGAACTGGTCGCGGCGGCGCTCGACCAGCCCGCGCGCGCCACCGCCGCGCGCCAGGACTTCGAGCGCTACATGCGCAAGGGCCCGCGCGAGTTCTCCTGGTTCATCTTCCGCGTGACGAACCCGACCATCCGCGAGTTCTTCATGTATCCCGACAACCCCTTCCGTGTGAAAGAAGCGCTCATGTCCCTGTTGGCAGGCGATATCTACGGCAAGACGCCCATCTGGGGCTCGCTGCGGATTCTCAAGACCCTCTACTACGCCGTCTCGGCCGGCCATCCCAAGCGCACCTGGCTTGCGTGGCAGCGCCGCCGCAGCAACATCCGGGACCTCGGGCCGCTCGTCGGCGAAAACATCGTCGAGGCCAAGTGAGCGCGCGCGAGCACCTGGGCGCTCCGCCCCTGCGCGTGGAGCGCATGTCCCTGTCCGACAGCCTGGCGCTGGCCACCCGCGGCACCGCGCCCTTCGGCGCCCTTGGCTACGGCACGCCCGCCGACCTCGCCTGGATGCCCACCGTCAACGCGCGCGTGCTCTCCACCGGCGCCATGGCGGACGTATGGCATGCCAGCGAACACATCGAATCCGGCACCACCGGCGTGGTGCGCTGGCGCTGCGACGGCCACTGGATGCTCGGCGCCATCGACCTCGACGAAGCCGTCGAGAAACAGCCGCTGGCCACCCTCGCCCACCGCGCCTACCACGACCTCTTCGAATCGCTCGCGCAGACCGGCTGCGCGCACGTGCTGCGCATCTGGAACTACCTGCCGCGCATCAACGCCGACGGCGGCGGCATGGAGCGCTACCGGCAGTTCAATTCCGGCCGCCAGCAGGCCTTCGTCGAGGCCGGCCAGGCCGCCTTCGAAGGGGCGCCCGCCGCCTGCGCGCTCGGCATCCACCAGGGCGCGCTGTGCATCCGCTTCCTGGCCGGCCGCAGTGCGCCGCTGCCGGTGGAAAACCCGCGCCAGGTCTCGGCCTACCGCTACCCGCCCACCTACGGCCCGCGCGCGCCCACCTTCTCCCGCGCCGCGCTGGCGGAGATCGGCGGCGGCGACGTCGCGCTCTTCATCTCCGGCACCGCCAGCATCATCGGCCACGAGACCGTGCACATCGGCGACGTGAAGACGCAGACCGAGGAAACCCTGCGCAACCTCGCCGCCGTCATCGGCGCCGCCAGCGAGCGCACCACGGCGAAGTTCGAACTCTCGAAGCTCGACTGCGTGGTCTACGTACGCCACGTCAGCGACGCGCCCATCGTGCGCCAGGTGCTCGAAGCCGCGCTCGGCCCGCGAGCCCACACGGTGACCCATGCCGTCTACCTGGAGGCCGACGTCTGCCGCCAGGACCTGCTCGTGGAAATCGAAGCGCACGCGGTCGCCGCCGGGGCCTTGCGCGCCTGAGCGCGCGCAAAAAGACGCGATGAATCGGCTGCTTCGCTGCGCGCTCGCCGTTCCGCTTGCATTGCCGCTGTACGCCTTGCTGCTGCTGCTCGGCAGCGTCTCGCTGGCGTGGAACCTGGTCGCGATGCTGATCTACCCGCTGGTGCCCGTCGCGGCCGGGCGCTGGCTCGGGCGCTTCGTCATCGCGCGGGTCTACCGGCTCTACTGGGCGCTCGCGTCGATCACGGGCATGATGCGCATCGACGCCAGCTGCCTCGACGCGCTGTGCGACGAGAGGGGACTCATCTTCATCGCCAACCACCCGACCATGCTGGACGCCCTGCTGCTCGTCGCGCACCTGCCGCGCAGCGCCTGCATCATGAAGGCGGACCTGATGAGGAACATCTTCCTCGGCGCCGGCGCGCGCCTGGCGCGCTACATCCGCAACGACTCGGCGCGCACCATGGTCAAGCAGGCCGTGGAAGACCTCAAGAACGGCGGCCAGCTCGTGATCTTCCCCGAAGGCACGCGCACCGTGGCGCCGCCGCTCAACACCTTCCGCCCCGGCGTCACCCTCATCGCCAAGCTGGCGCAGGCGCCCATCCAGACCGTCTTCATCGACACCGACACGCCCTACCTCGCCAAGGGCTGGCCGCTGTGGCGCGTGCCGCCGCTGCCCATCGTCTTCACTCTTCGCCTGGGCGAACGCTTCGCGCCCCAGCCGGACAGCGCCGAGCTGCTGCGCCAGCTTGAACAGTACTTTCGCCAAAACCTGGAACAGCGCGCCACCGACGCGCAGCCCGCATGCCAGACGCCTCGCGCACCCACCTTGTCCTGATCCCCAGCTACAACACGGGCGAGCGCCTGTTCTCGACGGTCAGCGCGGCGCGCGCGCAATGGAACCCGGTGTGGGTCGTCATCGACGGCAGCACCGACGGCACCGGCGAGCGCCTGCAACGGATGGCGGCGTCCGACCCCGGCCTGCGCGTGTGGGTGCTGCCGCACAACCAGGGCAAGGGCGCCGCCGTGCTGCACGGCCTGCGCGCCGCCCAGGAAGCCGGCTACACGCATGCGCTCGCCATGGATTCGGACGGCCAGCACCCGGCCGACCTGATCCCCGCCTTCATGCAGGCCTCGCAGGCTCGGCCGGACACCATGGTGCTCGGCCGGCCGGTCTTCGACGCCAGCGCGCCGATGCTGCGCGTGCGCGGCCGGCGCATCTCCAATGGCTGGACGCAGATCGAGACCCTGTTCGCCGGCGTCGGCGACTCGCTCTACGGCTTTCGCGTGTACCCGGTCGACGCGCTCATCCAGACCATGGCCCGCCAGCCCTGGATGCGGCGCTTCGACTTCGACACCGAGGCCGTCGTGCGGCTGGCATGGCGCGGGGTGAAGCCCGTGAACATCGATGCGCCGGTGAAGTACCTCACGGCGGCCGAAGGCGGCGTCTCGCACTTCAACTATGTGCGCGACAACCTGCTGCTGAGCTGGATGCACGGGCGGCTGATGCTGGAGTTCGTGCTGCGGCTGCCCGGCCTGATCTGGCGCAGGCTGCGACGCATGCCGCCCTTCCAGCCCTGAGGGCCGCGCGCCCGGGCGCTAGCGTGCTCGGAGCGCCCGGAGTCTCAGATCATCCCGCCGTTGATCGAAATGATCTGCCCCGTGATGTACGCCGCCTCGTCGCTCGCCAGGAAGCCGGCGAGCGCCGCCACCTCCTCCGGCCTGCCGGCGCGCTTCACCGGCACCATCTGGTTGATCATCTCCGCGCTGAAGACGCCATCGGCCATCGGCGAGGCGATGATCCCCGGCGCGATGGCATTCACCGTCACGCCGCGCGCCGCCACTTCGAGCGACAGCGCCTTCGTCGCGCTGTTGAGCGCACCCTTCGCCGCCGCGTAATTCACCTGCCCGCGATTGCCCGTGAGCGAGGCGACGGAGGAGATGTTGAGGATGCGCCCCCAGCGCGTGCGCAGCATCGGCAGCAGCAGCGGCTGCGTGACGCGGAAGAAGCCATTGAGCGACACGTCGATCACCTTGTGCCACTGCTCGGGCTGCATGCCCGGCAGCACCGCGTCGTCATGCACGCCGGCGTTGTTCACGACGAGCTGCACCGGCCCACCTTCGAGCATGCGCTCGCAGGCCGCGCGCGAAGCCTCGTCGCTGCGCAAGTCGAACACCACGCATTCAGCCTTGCCGCCGGCCTGCGCGATCGTCGCGGCCAGCTGCTCGACCGATTCCGGCCGCGAGTTGGCATGCAGCAGCACGGTCGCGCCGTCGCGCGCCAGGCGCTGCGCGATGGCCGCGCCGAGGGCGCCGCTGGCGCCGGTGATGAGTGCACGTTTTCCGTTGAGGCTCACGGGAGTGTTCCTAGGCAAGTGGCGTGTTCAGGACGACGACGGCGCGGCCTTCGGCCAGCGGCCGGCCCTGCGCATCCTTCACCGCGAATTCATAGAGGATCTGGCTCACGTCGCCGGAGATGCGCCGCGCATGCACGTGCATCGCGCCCTGCAGCTCGTCCAGCTTCTCGACCGACAGCCGCACGTTGCGCGCGCTCGCCAGGAAGCCGGCCGACGGCTCGCTGCCCTCCGGCGCCAGCAGGCCGCCATGCAGCGCCATCGCCTGCGCCGCGTACTCGACCAGGTTCGGCGACAGCAGCCCGCTGGCCGTACGCAACGGGTTGTCCGCCAATGTGTGCGTGGTCGTCGTGCAGTGGATGGCATGGTCATCCCACGACTCCAGCCGCTCCAGCAGGCACATGCTGCCGCTGTGCGGAATGCGCAGGGCAATGCCCGCGCGGTCGAGGGTTTGGGGTGCGCTCATCTGGACTCCTTCAAGTCGGCCACCAGCAGCACGTTGGCAAAGGGCGTGCCCTTGCTCATCGGGATGCTCTGCGCCGAGAAACCAAGACGCTGCAGCAGCGCCATCCATTCATCAAGCGGCCGGCCCCAGGTGGGCGACACGCGGTGCCCGCGGATGCGCGTGACCGTGCGGTCCACCCACTGGCTGATCGCGAAGCCGCGCCGGCTCGCCGCATCGCCCACGCGCAGCAACAGCCGCCCGCCCGGCTGCAACGCATCGCGCACGCGCTTCAGCACACTCTCCTGCGCCGGATGATCCACGTAGTGCAGCACATCCAGGATCACCACCAGGTCGCAAGCCGGCAGCTCCGCCGTGCACATGTCGGCGCACAGGAAGCGCGGCGCCGGCTCCAGGTGGCCGACCGAGGCCTCCGCCCGCGCCACGTCCTTCGGCATCAGCTCGATGCCGGTGTACTGCGCCGCCACCGGCGCACGCGACCACGCGGCCGGCCATTGGCCGGGCTGCGACTGCAGGCCGCTCATGCTGGCCAGCAGGCTCGCGAACAGCCCCTGCCCGCAGCCGATGTCGACCACCCGGCCATGGCCCTCGCCGATCAGCCCGCGCTCGACAAGGCCGCGGAACACCGGATCCCGCCCCAGCTTGCCACGCGCGAAATGCCAGGCGAAGCTGCCCGCCTTCTTGTAGGGGGCCGTCGCCGCCTCGTGCAGATGACGCCATGCGGCGTCCGTCGAAGTCCTGAAACTCATGCAGCCATCGCCTCCGGCAGGGTCACGGCGCGCAAGCCCATGGCCTGGATGCGCGCCAGCAGCGGCGGCAACACCTCCAGCACGACAGGAAGCCCCGCCGCCGTGCGCGCCGCATGCCCGTCGTGCAGCAGCAGGATGTCGCCCGCCTTCAAGTCATTCGCCAGCCGTGCCAGCACCGTCTGCGCCTCGCGCTCGCGCGTGTCGAAGCCGCGCCGCGTCCAACTCACCAGCCTGAGCCCCAGGCGGTGCAGCACCGGTTCGAGAAAAGGATTGCGCAGCCCGGCCGGCGCGCGGAAGCAGGTCGGCCGCTGGCCCGCCACCTCCTCCAGCACCTGCTGCGCGCGCGAAATCTCGGCCGCGAAACCGCGCGGCCCGAGGAAGGAGAAGTTGTGCCGGTGCCGCGCCGTGTGGTTCTGGATGCTGTGGCCCCGCGCCACGATCTCGCGCGCCAGCGCCGGATGTTCGAGCACGCGCTCGGCGATGCAGAAGAAGGTGGCGCGCTGGCCCGCCGCATCCAGCAGATCGAGCACGCGCGGCGTGACCTCCGGCTCCGGCCCGTCGTCGATGGTGATCGCCACCTCGCGCCGCGCCACCGCCGCCTCGGGCAGCCGCGTCATGTTGGGCCCCAGCAGGCTGCTGCGCGGCGTGAGGCCGGCGGCCGTGATCAAGACATGGTTCAGCACGATCGCGCCGACGGCCCACGGCGCCGCGCCCGGCACGAAGATGCCCGCGCCGATCGCCAGCGCGTGCCAGCCCACGCTGGCGCGCATGATGGGCGGCCAGGGCCAGGACTCGGCGGCGGTAGAAGCAGGGGCGGCTTGGGACATGGACGGCGTGGATTTTCCCATCAGCGCGGGCCCGGCCCGGCGGGCGGCGCCTTCCGGGGCCCATGCACGAAAGCCGCCGACAGCAGCAGCGCCAGCAACGCGCCCGGCGCCACCACGCGGCCGATGGCCGACAGCGCCGGAATGTCCGAGATCGCGATCAGCCCGAAGGAAACCACCGTCGTCAGATTGGCCAGCATCAACGAGGCCAGCGTGTCCTCGTCCGCCCGCCCGGTCTCGCGCAGCTGGTCGAAGAACAGTGCGTAGTTCGACCCCACCGCCACCACCAGCAGCAGCCCCACCAGGTGCAGGATGCCCAGCGGCACCTGAAGCACCGCCATGCCGCCCAGCGTCAGCACCACCGCCACCAGCAGCGGCTGGCACACCGCCAGCAGGCGCCGCCAGGAACGCAGGTACACACCCAGCAGCACGACCACCGCCAGCGCACCCAGCAACACCTGCACGAAGGCCTCGTGCAGGTAATGGTCGTAGAGGCTCGACAGCTCTCGCCCCACGTCGATCACCTGCACCTGCGGCGAGCCCGCCAGCGCGGCCTGCAAGCGTGCGCCGTCGAAGCTCGCGCCCGGATGCAGCGAGACAAGCACCGACCAGCCGCCCGTCGGCCGCTCGAACATCAGCGCATTCACCAGCGCGCCCAGCGGCCCGCCTTCCAGCGCCTTGCGATCGATGAGCGGCCGGGCGCGCGCCGCCTCGACCTCGGCGACGAAAGGCTCCAGCCGGCTCGCCGGCAGCGGCAGCCCCTGCAGCGCCTCGGCCAGGCGCGCGCGCAGCGTCGCGGCATCCGGCAGGCTGGCGATGCGCGCCTTCTGCACCTCCGCGCTGGGCAGCACGCGCGTGACCGTCTCGAAGCCGGCCAACTCGCCCTTGTCCACCAGCGCATCGAGCCGCGCCACGGCGGCCTCGGTGTTGCGCAGGGCCGCCTGCTCGTCCGCGCCGTGCACCACCACCAGCGTGCCCGCCTCGCTCGCGCCGATGTCGCCGCGCAACTCCTCGTCGAGCTCCTGCGCGGCCTTGGGCACCGGGCTCATCGCCGACAGATTGGCACGCCACAGATGCCCGCCCTGCCAGAGCACCAGCACCAGCGCCGCCACGCCCAGGCCCGCGATGGCCCAGCGCAGCCGCGGCAGCCCGCGCACGATGAAGCCGGCCACCTGCGCCATCTGGCGCCGCATGCCCATGCCCGTCGCCCCGTCCGGCGCCAGCACCGGCAGCACGTGCCGCGCCACCAGCGCCGCCGCGATCAACCCCGCCAGCGAGAACACGCCCAGCTGCGCCAGCCCCGGGAAGCCCGAAAACACCAGCGCCGCGAAACCGCACACTGAAGTCAGCAACCCCAGCCGCACCGTCGGCCAATGGATGTCGCGCCAACGCTGCCAGCCCGTGCCGGGCACGGCCGCGCCGCGCGCCTGGATGAGGTAGTAGATGGCGTAGTCCACCGTCTCGCCGATCAGCGTGCTGCCGAAGCCCATGGTCAGCCCATGCACCTCGCCGAAGACCAGGCTCACCCCGGCCGTGCCCGCCACCACGCCGGAGGCGACCGGCAGCAGCGCGATGACCAGCGCGCGCGGCGAGGCGAAGGCCAGCAGCAGCAGCAGGCCCATGACGACGCCGCCGACCGCCGCCAGATGCAGCGCCTCGCCCTTGATCTTGTCGCGGCTCTGCACCGAGAACACCGGCGAGCCGCTCAGCAGCAACTTCGGCGCCTGCGCGCCCATCTCCCGCGTGGCCGCGTCGAAGGCAGCGTGCACGCGCGCGATCGCGGCGGCCTGCGCATCCAGGTCGCCGCCAGAGGCCCGCGTGGTCGCCAGCAGCAGTGCGCGCGGCTTGGTGCGCGACACCCACACGCCCGCCTCGCTGCGCGGCGCCGTCGCGGGGATCAGCCCTTCGGCGATGCGCTGCGTCTCGCCCGTCGGGTCACGCTCCAGCAGCGGCTTGATGGCATTGCCGCCCGGCGTGCCCAGCAGCGAAAGCGTGTCCGAGATCGATTCGCGCAAGCCCGCCGCGGTGAAGCGCTCCGGCGTCACGTCCGGCGCCAACTGGTAGCGGTGCTCGAAGAGCCACGTGCCTGCTTCCGTCCAGTCTGCGGTGTCGCCGTTCTGCACCTGGTCGAACAACTTGCTCTCGCGCATCGAGGCCGCCACGGCGCGCGAAACCACGGCCCGCTGCGCCGCATCCTTGCCGCCTTCGATGCCCAGCATCAAGGTGCGCGAGGCCACGCCGCTTTGCAACTGCTCGATCAGCACCCGCTGCCGCGCATCCGGACTCGCGGGCAGGAAGGCGGAAAGATCCGCGCTGAAATGCGTGCGCGCGATCAACGCCGCGCCGGCCGCCAGCAGCAGCAGCCAGAGCCCGAGCACCAGCGCGGCACGGCGCCGGCCGGGAGCGCCAGCGGGCGCGCTCACGGCGCCTGCCGGGCAGGCGTGGCCGGTGCGGAAGGTGCCGCCTTGGCCCCGCCACGTTCAGGCACGATGTTCATCACCGAGCGGTCCCCACCCAGGAACTCCATCTCCACCCCCAGCACCTCGCCGGCCCGCCCGCTGATGCGCACCGTGCGCACCTGCGCGGCCAGCCGCTCGTCGATGGGCGCGAGCTCCATCGCCCAGCTCGACGCCGAGCCCGTCACCGTGCTGCGGAAGTAGCGCTGCAACGTGGCCGCGTCACCGCTGAGCGTGCCGCGCATCGCCTCCACCATGCCCTGCAGCTCCGGCATGCTGTCCAGCGCCATGGTGCGCGTGCGGCCGCTGCGCGACAGAGTGAGCGTGTTGCCGTCCACCACCATGCTCTCCGGGCGCGGCGAAAGCGTGCGGCGAGAGAGCTTGTCCGGCGCCGTGAAGCTCAGCACCCCGCTGGCCGCGAGCGGCCCCTCGATCCCGCGCACGAAGCGCTGCTCGGTGAAAGTCGCCTCGCCGCTCTTCTGCTTCGACAGCAGCCCCATCAGCTCCGGCAGCTCCAGCGCCCAGGCAGGAGCGGTGCCCCACCCCAGGGCCAGCGCCGCCAGCAGCGCCCGGAACCGGCGCTCAATCCGAATCTTCGAGCCAGAAGTCATGGAAGTTGAACCAGTTGTACGGGTAGGCACGGCACAGCAACTCCAGCCGCGCCACATAGCTTTCGAGCGCTGCCTGGATGCGGCGTTCACGCTCCGCCATGTCGGTCACGCGTTCGCTGAAATCCGCCAGCGGCTCGAAGATCACATCGTACCGGGCGCCCCCCGCGTACAGCCCCGCCATGAAGTAGACCTTGCGCCGCAGCAGCGCCGCCAGCCGGAAAGGCCCGTCGTTGAAAAGCGCCGGCTTCCCCAGGAAAGGCACCGCGACGCTCGTGCCCCGCTGCTGCCCCGCCTCCTCCGGCCCGGAAAGCGTGCGGTCGGCCAGCAGGCCGGCCAGCCCGCCGCCGTCCAGCCAGTCGCGCAGCGCCAGCATCGAATGCGGCCGGCCCAGCGCGATGATGTGCGGCCGCAGCTCCGGCCGGCTGATGGCGCCGAGCACGGCCGTGATGTGCTGCGCGTTGTCCTGGTACATCAGCATCGCGAGCCGCAGGTCGTCCGGGTCCTCGCTCTGCTGCTTGCAGGCGCCCAGCGCCTCGAAACTGCCGATGTGCGCCCCCAGCAGGAAGGCGCCCCGCCCTGCCCGCGCCTCGGCCTCCACCGGCAGGTTGCCATGCACCCGCACGTCGAAGAGATCCATGCGCCCGCGCAGGAAATAGATGCGGTCCAGCACCGTCGACGCGAACGCGTGCAGCAGCTTGTACCCGTCGCCCCAGCCCGCCCGCGGGCCGATGGCGCGGAACAGGTAGCGCTTGATCTGCCGCCGCGCCGTCGGCGAGAACAGCAGGAAGTAGAGGCAGATCGGATGCAGGATCAACCGCGTCAACGGCCGCCCGCACTTGATCGCGACCCAGCTGATGGCCCGCAACGCCACAAGGTTGCTGCGCTCGGGCGCGCGCGCCCAATCGGCCGCGCGCGACTTCGCGTCGCCGGCCTCTGGAGGCTCCGCGCTCATCGAAGCACCTTCGTGCTGCGCACGGCGATGCAAGCTTGCCCGGGGCGGCCCGGCGCGGCGCTCATGCGCCGCCGCCGGCCGAGGGCGTCCAGCGCCCGCTCACGGCAAGCACCTCGCCGCAACGCACTTCGAAGCGCAGGCCCCGCGAAGCCCCCGTCTCCGGGATCAGGTCGATCAGCAGCGTGCTCCCCGGCCGCACCGGCGCCAGGAACTTCGCCGCCGCCAGCGTGGGCTGCGTGCCGATGCGCGCGGCCAGCGCCGGCACGCCGTGCACCGCCTCCAGCACCTGCGACACCAGCAAGGCGCCCGGCACCAACGGCTGGCCGGGAAAGTGGCCTGCGAACACCGGGTGATCCGCCGGCACCTCGCGCGTCAGCTGAACCGGCGTGTCGTCCGACGCGAGCTGCGAGAGCGCGAACTCCCGCAGCGCCCGCACCGTGAGCTTGCCCGTGCCCTCGCGCGGGAAAGCCGCCACATGCACCACCCGCCGTGGCACGAAGACCGCTTCGAGCCGCTCGCGCAGCGCCGCGATGATCGCGTGCGCATCCAGCCCCGGCGCCACCACGAAGGCGACGGGCCGCACCACGCCATCCGTCACGTCGTCCGGCAGCCAGAAGGCTCCGTCCGCCACGCCCGGAATGCTGTTGAGATGGTGGTTGAGGTAGCCCAGCGAACTGCGCCGCCCCGCCACGTGAATCAGGTCATTGGCCCGCCCCAGCAGCCGGAAGCGCCGCGCGTCCAGCAGCTCCAGGATGTCGGCCATCGGCGTCGGCTCGGGGATGAAGTCGCCCTCGAAGATGAAACGCTCGCCGCCATTGCCCTCGTGCTGCTCCAGACGCACCTGGATGTCGCCGAAAGCCTCCCACACCTCGCTCTGCGTGGGCCGCCGCGTCGCGACCTGGCCCGACTCGGTGCTGCCGT
>CBIHOG010000024.1:0-75086 GCA_966211435.1 uncultured Variovorax sp.
GAGCAGCGGACTCATAATCCGTTGGTCGCTGGTTCAAGCCCAGCACGGCCTACCAGCAGATGTGAGATGAACCAGGGACCCTGGCGAGCCATCGCCACGGTCCCTGGTTCATTGTCATTTGAGCCGCCGCACTGGGGCAGCGCGGCCCGAATCAGTTCGACGACGAGAGCAGCCCGTTGGTGCGTGCGTGATGCAGCGCCTGGGTCCGGCTTTTCACGCCGAGCCGGCGGAACAGGCGCCACAGGTGAACCTTCACCGTGTGCTCGCTGATGTCCAGCTCGGTCGCGATGTCGCGGTTGCTCATGCCCTGGTCCAGCATGGCGATCAGCTGCGTCTGGCGCTTCGAAAGCTTGCTGTTGGCGGCGGCCACCGGCTCCTCGGCCTCGGTGTCGGCCATCAGCAGGCCGCGCAGCGCGGCCGTCAGCTCGGCGGAGCTGGCCGACTTCTCGATATAGGTGTCGGCGCCCGCCTCGATGCAGGCTTCCTCCATGTCGGCCGACGGCGACGCCGAGTAGACCGCTATCGGCACGTCCGGATAGACCTGCTTCACGGCAACGACGCCGGAGACGCCCGTCGTGTCCGGCAGCTTCAGGTCGAGGCAGAACAGCGCGGGCGCACCATGCTGCTTGACCGCGCTGGCCAGTTTGTCGAGCCGTTCAAGCTCCACGATGTTCTCGGCCGGCCGCAAGCGGCGCAACACCATCACGATGGCGTCGCGCATCAAGGGGTGATCGTCGATGACATAGATACTCATAGTTTTCTCGCTTTTTGGGCAGGCCCTTAGGCCCGCGAATTCTTCCCTTGGGTCTCACCCTCCGCTTCCGCGGCGAGCGCCTCCAGCGCGGCCGTGGCTGCCTGGACGCCCTGATTGTCGATCGGTTCGAGCTGCGCGGAGAGCCCCGTCAGCGCGGCGCCGCCCTGTTTGCGCAAGGTGGCGATCGCCTGGCCGGCCTCACGTGGAGACGCGAACCCCACGCTTTGTAACAGCAGTGCGCCGGTGGCGTCGAGCAGTTTGAAATAGAAAAGCCCATCGCTTTCCCGATACTGCTTGAAACTCGGGCGCGCAGCCTTGGCCGCCTTGCCTGCGGATGGCGCTTCCCGCGCTGCCAGATTGCGCAGCCCGACGGCATCGCGCAGCCGCTGCGTGAAGGGGCGCGAGAGGGCCCGCGCCTTCTCCGCGCCCGAGCGCAAGATCTTCTCGATCTGCGCCGGGTCATTCAGCAGCGCGTCATAGCGTTCCCGCAGCGGCGCGACCTCGCGGTCGATGCGCTCGAAGAGCAGTTGCTTGGCGTCGCCCCAGGAGATGCCGTCGGCGTAGGCTCGGCGCAACGTTTCCGTCTCCTCGCCGTCGGCAAAGGCCTGGTAGATCTGGAAGAGGGCCGAACCTTCGGTGTCCTTCGGCTCGCCGGGCGCGCGCGAATCGGTGACGATGCCCGCGATCAGCTTCTGCAATTGGGCGCGCGGCGCGAAGAGCGGGATCGTGTTGTCGTAGCTCTTGCTCATTTTCCGGCCGTCCAGCCCGGGCAGGGTGGCGACCGCGTCGTCGATCTCGGCCTCCGGCAGGGTGAAGTGCTCGCCGTAGAGGTGGTTGAAACTCTGCGCCATGTCGCGCGCCATCTCGATGTGCTGCACCTGGTCGCGGCCCACCGGCACCCTGTGGGCGTTGAACATCAGGATATCGGCAGCCATCAGCACCGGGTACATGAAGAGGCCGGCGTTCACGTCGGCGTCCGGGTCTTCGCCCTTGGCGACATTCTTGTCCATCGCGGCCTTGTAGGCGTGGGCACGGTTCAGCACGCCCTTGCCGGTGACGCAGGTCAGGAACCAGGTCAGCTCCGGAATCTCGGGGATGTCGGACTGGCGGTAGAAGGTCACGCGCTCCGGATCCAGGCCACAGGCCAGCCAGGTGGCCGCGATCTCCAGCGTCGAGCGCTGGATGCGGGCCGGCTCGTCCACCTTGATGAGGGCGTGGTAGTCGGCCAGGAAATAGAAGCTCTGCACATGGGGTTGCAGGCTGAAGCGCACGGAGTGCCGCACCGAGCCGACATAGTTGCCCAGGTGCGGCGTGCCGCTGGTGGTGATGCCCGTGAGGAAGCGGACGGGTGCGTTCGAAGGGACGGAGGAAGCCATGGCGAAAGACTCAGCGCAGCAGGGTCGTGAAAGGGGTCAGCAGCAGGTTGATGAACTGGTAGCCCAGGCCCATCAGCGGGCGCAGCCACCAGTTGCTGACGATACCGGCGAGCACGAGGCCCATGACGATGAAGAAGCCGTAGGGCTCGATGCGGGCCAGGAAGATCTGTGCATTGCCCCGCGGCAGCAGGCCGGACAGGATGCGCCCGCCGTCCAGCGGCGGCAACGGGAAGAGGTTGAAGGCCCACATCACGAGGTTGACCAGCACGCCGCCCTGCGCCATCTTGATGAAGAAGGTCTCGTCGATGCCGGCGGCGACCAGTCCGACCAGGAACAGCGCCCACAGGATCGCCTGGATGAAATTCGACGCTGGCCCCGCCAGCGCCACCCAGATCTGGTCGCGCTTCGGGTTGCGCAGATGCCCGAAATTCACCGGCACCGGCTTTGCATAGCCGAAGAGGAAGGCGCCCGAGGTCGCGAAGTACAGCACCAGCGGCATCAGGATGGTGCCGACGGGGTCGATGTGCTTCATGGGGTTGAGCGTCACCCGCCCGAGCATCCACGCCGTGTTGTCGCCCAGGTAGCGGGCCACGTAGCCGTGCGCCGCCTCGTGCACGGTGATCGCGAAGACCACGGGCAGCGCATAGATGAGCACTGTTTGAATCAGATTTGAGATATCCACCGACGGATTGTCTCAGACCGGGTTATATGGCCCGGGGCAGGGCGCTCAGAGACCCAGAACGGCCAGCGCGCCGCGCCCCTGGCGTACCAGGACCGGGTCGCCGCCCGTGCCCATGGGCGTGAGGTCCACCACGGTGGTCGGCTGAGACGGGCAGGCGCCGGCGTCGATCACGGCGCCGATCTGCTTCTCGAAACGCTCGCGGATCTGCTGCGCGTCGTTCATGGCCTCGGTCTCGCCCGGGGGGATCAGCGTGGTGGCCAGCAACGGCTCGCCGTGGAGCGTGAGCAGTTCGCACAGCACCTTGTGGTCGGGCACGCGCAGGCCGATGGTCTTGCGCTGCGGGTGGCTCACGCGGCGCGGTACTTCCTTGGTCGCTTCCAGCAAGAAGGTGTAGGGGCCCGGCGTGGCCGCCTTCAGCAGGCGGTACTGCTTGTTGTCGACCCGGGCGTAGTTGGACAGCTCGCTCAGGTCGCGGCAGATCAGCGTGAGGTGATGCTTGTCGTCCACCTGCCGGATGCGGCGCAACTGGTCCACTGCGTCCTTGTCGTCCAGGTGACAGGCCAGCGCATAGCTCGAATCGGTCGGTACCGCGACGATCTCGCCGCGCGCGAGCAGGGCGGCCGCCTGCTTGAGCAGCCGCTGCTGGGGGTTGTCGGGGTGCACTTCGAAATACTGGGCCATGGCGGATTCTGCCCCGGGATCGAGCCGGCGGCCTCAGGACTCCGCCGGCTCGATCGGCACCCGCCGCTCGCGCACCGTGAGCCACGCCCCTGCCGCGCCGCAGACGGCGATCATCCCCATGCCGATGAGCGAGAACTTGTCCGGCACATGCGAAAACATCACCCAGCCTCCGAGCATCGCGAAGGCGATCTGCGCATAGAGGTAGGGCGTGAGCGTGGAGGCCGGCGCCCGCTGGTACGCAAGGATGAGGATGAAATGGCCGACCGTGCCCATGAAACCCATCAGGCACAACAGGGCCCACCAGTGCCAGGACGGCAGCGTGGCCCACACGAAGGGCACCGCGATGGACGCCAGCAACGTGCCGACCCAGCCGGTGTAGAAATGCATGGTCAGCGGATTCTCCGTCTGCGCCAGCTTGCTGGTCAGCACCTGGAACCACGCGTTCGTGAGCACCAGCCCCAGTGGAAGCAGCACCGCCCAGCTGAAGGCGTCGCCGCCCGGCCGCAGGATCACCAGCGTGCCCGCGAAGCCTCCGCCCACCAGCGCCCAGCGCAGCGGCGAGACCGTCTCCTTCAGCGTGGTGGCGGCCAGCAGCGTGATGGCCAGCGGCGCGATGAGGACGATCGAGGTGAACTCCGCCAGCGGCATGTAGCGCAGGCTGAAGAAGGCCAGCGTGCTCGACGCCAGCAGCAGCGCGCCGCGCAGCAGTTGGTACTTGGGGTGCCGCGTGCGCAGCAGCGCGACGCCGTGCCGTGGCAGCAGCACGGCCGTCGTCGCCACAGCCTGGAAGGCATAGCGCACCCACACCCCCATCAGGATGGGGACGGCGGCGGTCGAGAGCTTGGTGGCGGTGTCCAGCGTGGCGAAGCAGGCCACGGCGACCAGTACCAGCCCGATGCCTGCCAGGATGCGTTCCGATTCGAGGTCGCGGGTGCTCTTGCGGGGCGCGGCCGCCCCGGCGCCCTCCGGCCCGCTCACTGGATCCGGTGCTCGAGCAATTCCCACACCGGCGTGAGCGTGCCGGGGAGCCACGGCAGCTTGCCCAAGTCGCAATGGCTTTCATCAGGACTGTGAAAGTCGCTGCCGCGCGATGCGGCGAAGCCGAACTCCAGTGCCTTGTCGGCGTACTCGACGTATTCGGCTGGCGTGTGGCTGCCGGTCACGACCTCGATCGCCTGGCCCCCGTGGGCCTTGAATTCCACGAAGAGCGCGTACTCTTCGTTGGCGGTGAACTTGTAGCGCCCCGGGTGGGCGATCACGGCCATGCCCTGGGCAGCGGTGATCCAGTGCACCGCGTCCTTCAGCGTGGCCCATCGGTGGGGCACGTAGCCGGGCTTGCCCTCGGTCAGGAACTTGCGGAACACCTCGGAGGTGTCCTTGCAATGGCCTTGCTCGACCAGGAAGCGCGCGAAATGGGTGCGCGAGATCAGCTCGGGATTGCCGACGAACCTGAGCGCGCCCTCGTAGGCGCCCTGGATGCCGACCTTTGCGAGCCCCTCGGACATCTCCATCGCGCGCTTGCCGCGCCCGCCGCGCGTGTCGTAGAGGCCTTCGCTCATGGCCGCGTCGTCCGGGTCGAAGCCCAGGCCGACGATGTGCACCGTCTCGCCGGCGAAGGTCACCGAGATTTCGGTGCCGGTCAGGTACTTCATGCCGTGCTCGCGCGCGGCGGCCGCGGCGCGGTGCTGGCCGCCGATCTCGTCATGGTCGGTCAGCGCCCAGAGCTCGACGCCGTTCGCGGCCGCGCGGGCCGCCAGGGCCTCCGGCGTCAGCGTGCCGTCCGACACCACGGAGTGGCAATGCAGGTCGGCATTGAGGATCGAGGAGATCGAGGACACGCCACGATCTTATTCGTTCTCCGGTATCACCGCTTCTTGCGGAAAGCCAGCCACGCCGCGCCCGCGGTGATGGTGATGATGATCGCCACCACGATCCAGAAGCCGTGCTTGTGCTCGGCCAGCGGGATGCCGCCCACGTTCATCCCGAAAAGGCCCGCCATGATGTTGATCGGCAGGGCCAGCACGGTCACCACGGTCAGCACGAAGAGGCTGCGGTTGTTGTCCTCGTTGACGTTGGCCGCCACTTCCTCCTGCAACAGCTTGATGCGCTCCTGCAGCGCCTGCATGTCCCGCAGCACCACCGAGAACTCCTCGGTCGAGCCGCGCAGTTCCTGCGCGTCGTGCTCGGCCATCCACCGCGGGGGGTTCTGCAGCAGGCGGAAGAGGGCGGCCGGCTCCGGCGCCAGAAGGCGTTGCAGCCGTACCAGCACACGGCGCAGGACGCCCAGACGGGCCCGCTTGTGGTCCAGCCTGCCGGCCAGCAGTTCGTCCTCGATCTCGTCGATGCGCGTCGTCACGCCGCGCACGATGTTGACCAGCACGTCGGCCTGGGCGCGCAGCAGGTGTTCAAGCAGTTCGGTGCTGGAGCGTGGCGCGTCGCCCGCCTTCACCGCCGTGCGCAGCGCGTCCACCGAACGCAGCGGCTTGGCGCGCGCGGTCACGACCAGCCGCGGGCCGACGTGGATCCACAGCGTCGAGATGTCAGAGGGCTCGAAGCTGAATTCGAAATGCACGTCGTTGATGACGGCGATCAACGCGTCGTCCGCCCGCTCGATGCGCGTGGAGTGCAGGCCGTCCTTCAGCGTCTCGAAGAAGATGTCCGACAGGCCGGCATGGCGGGTGAGCCAGCGTTCGGCCTGGGCGTGGCTCAGGTTGAAGTGCAGCCACATGTAAGGTCCGCCGCCGGCCGGCGACGGGGCATCCGCCCCGGAGGCCAGCCACGCGGCGGCCTGCGCCGAATCCACTGCCCGCGCGGGCTCGGGCGCGGAGCTGTCGAAGAGATAGCCGCAGATCAGGCCCGCGTCATCGCTGCCATAGGTGCTGGCGCCGGTAGTCAGTTCCTGCGGAGGCAAGGGGCGGAAGTCTCAAAAGTCGTGCGAGAACGGCAATGTTACCCATGGCGCGTGGCGCGGCGTTGCGGGGCGTTGTTCCATCGTGGGCGCGGCCTGTGACGGTTTCGTGACGTCGGCCGCTGACGACGCCCGCGGCGGGCCTTGTCTGTCACCGTTCGGTCACGAAGCGGGGGCAGCATCCCCGCATGACCCTGCCCAGCACCCTGAACGACCACGAAGAGCTGATGCAGCGCATCGCCCGCGACCTCGTCGACAGCTACGACGAGGAAATCGAACTCGAACTGGAGGACCGCAATCTCGAGGAACTCGAATCCGGCCAGGTGAATGACAAGGCCGCGCGCCAAGCCTACTTCAAAGAGTTGTTCCGCCTGCAAGGCGAGTTGGTGAAGCTGCAGGACTGGGTGCAGCACAGCAAGCAGAAGGTCGTGATCCTGTTCGAAGGCCGCGACGCGGCGGGCAAGGGTGGCGTCATCAAGCGCATCACCCAGCGGCTCAACCCGCGCGTCGCCCGCGTGGCGGCACTGCCGGCGCCCAACGACCGCGAGCGCACGCAGTGGTACTTTCAGCGCTATGTGGCGCACTTGCCCGCCGCCGGCGAGATGGTGCTCTTCGACCGCAGCTGGTACAACCGCGCTGGCGTCGAGCGCGTCATGGGTTTCTGCACCGACGAGGAGTACGAGGAGTTCTTCCGCACCGTGCCCGAATTCGAGAAGATGCTCGTGCGCTCCGGCATCAAGCTCATCAAGTACTGGTTCTCCATCACCGACGAGGAGCAGCACATGCGCTTTCTCGGTCGCATTCACGATCCGCTCAAGCAGTGGAAACTCAGCCCGATGGACCTTGAATCACGCCGCCGCTGGGAGGAATACACCAAGGCGAAGGAAACCATGCTGGACCGCACCCACATCCCGGAAGCGCCGTGGTGGGTCGTGCAGGCCGTCGACAAGAAGAAGGCGCGCTTGAACTGCATCAGCCACCTGCTCGGACAACTGCCCTACCAGGAGGTGGCGCACCCGCCCGTGACGCTGCCCGCGCGCGTGCGCAACGCCGACTATCTGCGCCATCCGGTGCCGGCGAGCATGTACGTGCCCGAGCGCTACTGAGTACACCCGGACCGCAAATGGCCGCGCGGTGGCCCCGCGCCGGTGAAGCTGCTACCGTGCGGCTTCACCGATCCACATGCCGATGGCTTCCCGCTCCTTCCGCTCCGTCCTGCCGCTGGCACGCGTCTACCAGCGCAATCTCAAGGCGCTCACCAAGGCCACGCTCGGCAGCACCCAGCGCATCGCGAAGCAGGTGCAGCGCGCGGCAGCCAGGCAACTCAAGCCGCCGCCGGGCCGGGGCGACTGGCTGCCCGGCATGGCGGTCGGCCCGGCCGGCGCCCGGCGTTTCCACCTTTACCGGCCGGCCGAGCTGCACCTGCGGGCCGGAGAGAAACTCCCGCTGATGGTCATGCTGCACGGCTGTGGCCAGACTGGGCGCGACCTCGCGGTGAGCACCCGCATGAACAGGCTGGCCACCCGTCACCGCTTCCTGGTGCTGTATCCCGAACAGGACCGGCTCGCCAACGCGCAAGGTTGCTGGAACTGGTACGACCGCCGCTCCGGCAAGGCCGATGCCGAGGCCGCGACGCTGATGGCGGCCGTCGATCAGGTGCTGCTGCTCTATCCGGCGGACCGCGAGCGCGTCGCCGTTGCCGGCCTGTCCGCGGGGGCGAGCATGGCGGCGCTGCTTGCCACGCGCTATCCGGCGCGCTTCCAGGCCGTGGCCATGCACTCGGGCGTCGCGCCCGGCGCCGCGCGTTCGCCCGCCACCGCGCTGGGCGCCATGCGGGGCCGGAACGTGCCGCCGATGCCGGTCACCGCCGTGGGAAAGGCCATGGGTGCGGCGGCCGCGTTCACCACCTTGCCCCCATTGCTGATCCTGCATGGCGACGCGGACACCGTGGTGTCGGCGAGCAACGCGGCCAGCAGCGCCGACGTGTGGGCGACCGCCACTGGCGCGCGCGCCGGCACCACGCGCATGCGGCAGCGCGGCAAGCGCCACCCGATGCGCATCACCGACTACACCCGCAAGGGCCGCACGCTGGTGCGCCTGTGCGAGATCGCCGGTCTGGGCCATGCCTGGAGCGGCGGCGCCGCGAGCATGCTGTTCAGTGATGCGGCGGGGCCCGATGCGAGCACGCTGGTCTGGTCCTTCGCGGCCCGGCAATTCGAGGCGCCCGAAACCGCAGGATGATGCGCATCCCTGCGGCGCCAGCCACCCTGCCTGGCCACGCGCGAGCGGCGCGTGACCGCCTGGCGCCGTCGTTCAGGCATGGACCGCCTGCGCCGCGGGGTGCTGTGCTGGCTGCGGTGGCTTCGGGTCCGCGGCAAAAACCCAGCACAGGCCGCCCAGCAGCAGGAAGATGACGATCCAGCGCGGTACCGGCGCCTTCCACGTGGCGAGCAGAAGCATGGCGCCGGCACTCACTGCCGCGCCGAAGGTGATCGGATCTTTCATCGGTCGATATCAATTCCTGAAGACGCGCCAGGCCGCCCAGGCCAAGGCCGCGAGCGCTGCGGCGAGCAGTGCCAGCATCCGGACGCGCGCGGCGCGGCGCTCATGGCGCAGCCGGCTGGAGAGGCGATCCATGGCGGCGGCCGACTGGTTCTCGGTCTCCCCGGCGAGGAGTTCGGGAAGCTCACCGAAGGCCGTCTCCTTCGGCTCGGCGGCGGCCGCCTTTTCGAGGTCCGGGTCGGGGCGGGAGCGCTGGGTCATGACCGAGATTCTGCGCGATCCGCGAGCGAAGCGGCGTCACTCGCGCTACCATGGCGCGCACAAGGAGAACGCTATGGACTTGCATCTGACCGACAAGCTCGCGCTGGTCTCGGGTTCGACCAAGGGGATCGGCCACGCCATCGCCGCGGGGCTCGCCCGCGAGGGTGCCCGCGTCATCGTCAACGGCCGCTCGCAGGCCTCGGTCGACGAGGCGCTCGCCTCACTGCGCCTACAGGTTCCGGCCGCGAAGGTGGAGGGCTTTGCCGGCGACCTTTCGGACCCGAAGCAGATCGAGGCGCTGGTCGCCCGACACCCCGTGGTCGACGTGCTGGTGAACAACCTCGGCATCTTCGACCCGAAGCCCTTCGAGGACATTCCCGACGAAGACTGGCAGCACTTCTTCGACACCAACGTGATGTCCGGCGTGCGCCTGTCGCGCGCCTACCTGCCGGGCATGAAGGCGAAGAACTGGGGCCGTGTCGTGTTCATCAGCAGCGAGAGCGGCGTGCAGATCCCGGTCGAGATGATCCACTACGGCGTGACCAAGACGGCGCAGATCGCGCTGTCGCGGGGCCTGGCGGAAAGTTGCGCCGGCACCGGCGTCACCGTGAACGCGGTGCTGCCCGGTCCGACCCGCTCGGAGGGCGTGTCGGAGTTCGTGCACAAGCTCTCCGGTGGGCGGTCCTTCGAGTCCTTCGAGAAGGAGTTCTTCGAGAAGGCGCGTCCGACGTCGCTGCTCAAGCGCTTCACGACGACCGAGGAGGTCGCCAACATGGTCGTCTACGTGTGCTCGGAATCGGCCTCCGCCACCAGCGGGGCGGCGCTGCGGGTGGACGGCGGCGTGGTGCGTTCGGCGTTCTAGAAGAGCGCGCGAAGCGCCGCGCGATCCAGATGCGCGGCCACCGCCGCCGGGTGCGGATCATCCAGCCACGGGACGACGCCCAGGCAGGCCGCGCCGTGCTGCCGCCCGAGCCAATCGCGCAAGGTCGCGATGTTCTCGCCGGCCCACGGCATGTCTCGCGAAACGTGGTTGCCGATCCAGCCGGCCAGACGCAGGCCCTGGGCGCGGATGGCCTCGGCCGTCAGCAGCGCATGGTTGATGCAGCCCAGGCGCAGGCCGACCACCAGCACGACGTCCAGGCCCAGGTCGCGCGCCATATCCGCCGTGTCCCACTGCGCGCCGAGCGGAACGCGGAAGCCGCCGACGCCTTCCACCACCAGGACGTCCGCGCGTGCCGCCAGCGCACGTGCCGAGCGGAGGATGGCGCGTCGATCGATTTGCCGGCCTTCGAGCGCGGCGGCGATGTGCGGCGCGCAGGCCGCGTCGAACTGGAAGGGGCCGGCTTCCGCGTCCGTCAGCGAGACGGCGCTGGCATCGCGCAGCGCGCGCACATCCTCGTTGACGCGCTCGCCGCCGATCAGTGAGGTACCCGCCGCCACGGGCTTGAGCCCTGCGCTGCGCAGGCCCGATTGCGCCAGCGCATGCAGCAGCGCCGCGCTGATGCGGGTCTTGCCTATCTCCGTGTCGGTGCCCGTGACAAAGCAGCCGCGCAGTGTGGACGCCGTCATCCGGCAAGCTCCGCGACTTCGTCGGCCGCACGTGCCAGGGCGCCGACCAGGCGCTCGACATCCTCCGCGCCGTGTGCGGCGCTGAGCGTGATGCGCAGCCGCGCGGTGCCAACGGGCACGGTGGGCGGACGGATGGCCGGCACCCACAAGCGGCTCGCATCGAGCGTCGCTGCCAGGGCCAGCGCGCGCGCATTGTCGCCAACGACCAGCGGCTGGATGGCGGTGCCTGAGTCGCCGAGCCGCCAGCCGAGCCCGGGCCGGGATTCGATCAGCGCGGAGAGCCGCGCACGCAGCAGCCCGATGTGCTCACGCAAGCGCGCACGGCGCCGATCACCTTCCTCGCCCTCGATCAGCCGCAAGCTCGCCCGCAACGCGTGCGCCAGCGCGGGCGGCGAGGCCGTCGTGTAGATGTAGGGGCGTGCGGTCTGCACAAGCCAGTCGATCACGACCGGATGCGCCGCGACGAAGGCGCCGCCGATGCCCGCGGCCTTTCCCAGCGTCCCCATGCAGATGAGCCGCTCGCTGCAAAGGCCGAAGTGCGCGAGGCTGCCGCGGCCTTGCGCGCCGAGCACGCCGAAGCCATGCGCGTCATCGACGATCAGCCAGGCATCGAAGCGTTCCGCCAGCGCGAGCAGCCCGGGCAGGTCGGCCAGGTCACCGTCCATGCTGAAGACCGCGTCTGTCACGATCAGCTTGAGTGGCGTGGCGCAGCGCGAAAGATGCGCCGCCAGCGCGTCGAGATCGTTGTGCGCATAGCGCTGCACCGCGGCCTTCGCGAGCCGCGCGCCGTCGATGATGGAGGCGTGGTTCAGTTCGTCCGAGAAGATCGTCGCGGTGGCATCGCCGAGCGCCGTGAGCAGCGCGAGGTTCGCCATGTAGCCGGTGCAGAAGCTCAGCACCCGCGCGGCCGGGATGCAAGGGGCCATCCAAGCCGCCAGCTCGTCCTCCAGCGCCGCGTGCGCGTGCGAATGGCCGTTGATCAGGTGCGAGGCGCCGCTGCCTGCACCGTATCGCCGGGCACCCTCGGCCAGCGCCTCGACCAGCGCGGGATGGTTCGCAAGGCCGAGGTAGTCGTTGCTGCAGAAGGCAAGCATGCCGCGCGGCGCCTCGCCGGGCCGGCTGACGCGCTGGTTCGGTTCGCATGGGGAGCCGGCGGTACGCCGCTGGCGCCGAAGACCTTGGTCTTCGCGTTCACGCAGTCGGCGGTTCAGGTGGTCGATCAGCATCGAAGGGGTCTTGGTCCAGTACGTCGTGCAGCGTCGAGAGCACGCGCTGGGCAAGCCAGTGCGACAGTGCCTCGTCGAGCACGTAGGGCGGCAGCAGGTACACCGAGCGGCCGATGGGGCGGATCAGCAGCTCATGCGCGCGGCCCGCCAGGTGAAAGCGCTCGGCGAAGCGCGGGCCGGCGTGCGCTTCGCGCACATCGAAGGCCCAGATCATGCCGTGTTGGCGCAGGTGCTGGATGCGCGGGTCATCGGCCAGCGGCGCCAGCGCGGCCGTCAGCACGGCCGCCTGCGCGCGGTTGCGCGCCAGCACGTCGTCCTGCGCGAAGCGGTCGAGCACGGCCAGCGCCGCGCGGCAGGCCAGTGCGTTGCCGGTGTAGGAATGCGAATGCAGGAAGCCCCGCGCGACGTCGTCGTCGAGGAAGGCCTCGTAGATCGCATCGCGCGACAGCACCAGCGACAAGGGCAGGTAGCCGCCGCTGATCCCCTTGGAGAGGCAGACGAGATCCGGCCAGATGCGCGGCTCGCCCGGCGACGAGGCTTGCTCGAACGCGAAGAAGGTGCCGGTGCGCCCGCAGCCGACCGCGATTTCGTCGGCGATCAGGTGCACCTCGTAGCGGTCGCACAGCGCGCGCGCCAGGCGCAGGTAGGACGGGTCGTGCATGGCCATGCCGGCCGCGCCTTGCACCAGCGGCTCCAGGATGATCGCGGCGATGTGCGCATGCCTTGCCTCGAATAGCGCTTCCAGTTCGGCCGCCGCGCGACGCGCCACGCCGGCCGCGGATTCGCCCGGCGCGGCCTGACGTGCATCGGGTGACATTGCCTGGTGCGCCTGCATCAGCAGCGGCGCGTAGGCATCGCGGAACACGGCCACGTCCGTCACGGCCAATGCGCCCAGCGTCTCGCCGTGGTAGCCGTGGCGCAGGCAGACGAACTCGCGCTTGGCGGCGTGCCCCTTGTTGCGCCAGTGGTGGAAGCTCATCTTGAGCGCGATCTCGACCGCCGACGCGCCGTCGCTCGCGAAAAAGCAATGGCCGAGCACGCCATCCGTCAGCGCCGAGAGCCGCTCGGCCAGCTCGACGGCCGGCGCATGCGTGCACCCCGCGAGCATCACGTGGGGCAGGTGGTCGAGCTGCTCCTTGAGCGCCGCGTTGATGCGCGCATCGGCGTGGCCGAAGAGATTGACCCACCAGGAACTGGTGGCGTCGAAGTAGCGCCGGCCCGCGTCGTCGAAGAGCCAGGGGCCCTCGCCGCGGGCGATCGCGAGTGGCGGCACGGCGGCCGCCCGCTTCATCTGCGTGCAAGGGTGCCAGACCGCCGCGAGGCTGCGTTGCGCGAGTGTCGAATGCGCTGCCTGAGCGCTGGAACAATTCATCGCCCCGAGTATCTCAGGACGAAATCTGAACTAAGTTCGTCTGGCGCCGCGCATCATCAGCATGTAGATCACCGCGCCGGCCACGGCCCCGATGACCCAGCCGAAGTTGTTCTCCGGCAGCACCTTCAGCAACTGCGTGCACAGCTCCCAGCCGATCGAGATCACGCCGGAGATGCCCAGCGCCGCCAGGCCCACCCTGTTCCAGCCGCCGTCGTAGTGGTAGCGCCCTTCCGGCGCCATCGTGTAGAGCTGCCGCACGTCGATCACCTGCTTCTTGAGCAGGTAGAAATCCGCCACCATCACGCCGAACATCGGCGCGAGCACCGCGCCGAAGATGCTGACGAAGACCGTGATCGCCCTCGGGCTGTCCACGAAGATCCATGGGCACACCACCACCGCGAGCACGGAAGCGATGAGGCCGCCCTTCTTGAAGTCCACGTGCTTCGGAAAGAGGTTGGCGATGTCGTAGGCCGGCGAGACAAAGTTGGCCACGATGTTGATGCCCATCGTCGCGATCACGAAGGTCACGCTGCCCAGAACCACGGCCCACTTGTTGTCGATCTTCGAGACGATCTCCACCGGGTCCATGATCATGTGGCCGAAGACCTTGGCGCTGCCCGCCGTGACCACCACCACGATGATCGCGAAGAGGATGAAGTTGACCGGCAACCCAAGGAAGTTGCCGACCTTCATGTCGCGCTCGCTCTTCGCGAAGCGCGAGAAGTCGCCGAAGTTCAGCAGGAGCGCCGCGAAGTAGGCCACCACCAGCAGGATGGCGCTGCCCATCGCCACGAAGGACTCGGCGCCCGTCAGCACCTTGTCGCTGAGCGTGAGGTCGAGCGAGTCCCAGCCCGCCTTCCAGAGGATCCAGCCCATCAGCAGGAACATCACGAGGTACACCGCCGGCCCGCAGAAGTCGATGAACTTGCGGATCGCCTCCATGCCGCGCTGGAAGATCAGCAGTTGGAAGAACCACATGAAGAGGAAGCAGCCCCAGCCCAGCAGGTCCAGCCGCAGGAAGCTGGTGGCTTGAAGCGATGCGGCTGTGGGGAAGAAGACCAGCACCAGCGTCGCCACTGCCTTCGACGCGAAGTAGGTCTGCACGCCATACCAGACGATGCCCACCACGCCGCGGATGGTGGCCGCGAAGTTCGCGCCCATCACGCCCAGGCTGACACGCGCCATCACCGGGAACGGGATGCCGTGCTGCTGGCTCGGCTTGCCGATCCAGTTCATCAGCACGTTGACGACCGCGATGCCGATCACCAGCGCCGCGAGGACTTGCCAGCCGGAAAGTCCCAGCAGGAAGAGGCTGGCCGCGAAGGTGTAGCCGCCGACGCTGTGCACGTCCGACATCCACATCGCGAACACGCTGTACGAGGACCATGTCTTCTTCGCGCCCGTGACGGGCGCGAGATCCTCGTTGATCAGACGCGGGTCGGCGCCCTGGATTCCATGCTGGCTGCCTTGCATCGCTTGTCTCCTGTTGTCGTGAATGGAAAGAGCTCAGTGCGCCTCGGCTTGCCTGGCTGCCGCGATGACGGCGCTTTCGTCGTGCTTCGCGCCATTCAGGAACAGGTTGAGAAGCACGGCGCTGATGGAGGCCAGCAGGATGCCCGACTCCACCAGGGAGTGGATGGCATGCGGCATCCATTGCTTGAAGTTGGGCGCGATGAGCGGAATCATCCCGATGCCGATCGAAACGGCGACGATCATCGCGTTGTGGCGGTTGCCCTTGAAGTCGACCCCGGAGAGGATGCGGATGCCGGTGGCCGCGACCATGCCGAACATCACCAGCCCCGCGCCGCCCAGCACCACCGTGGGCAGCGACTCCACAAGCGCGGCCATCTTCGGCAGCAGCCCCAGCACGATCAGGATCGCGCCGCCGGCCACGCAGACGAAGCGGCTCTTGATGCCCGTGACTGCCACCAGGCCGACGTTCTGCGAGAAGCTGGTGTAGGGGAAGGTGTTGAAGACGCCGCCGATCAGGGTGCCGAGGCCGTCGGTGCGCAGGCCGCGCGCGAGGTCCTGCTGGCTGATGTCTCTCTCCGTCATCTCGCCCAGCGCGAGGAACATGCCGGTGGATTCGATCATCACCACGATCATGATCAGCGACATCGTGAGGATCAATACCGGGTCGAAGCGCGGCATGCCGAAGTGGAAGGGCAGCACCACATCCACCCAGGCCGCGCTGCCGACCTTCTCGAAGGTCATGAAGCCGAAGAAGGTGGCGACCACCGCGCCGATGACGATGCCCAGCAGCACCGAGATGTTGGCGATGAAGCCGCGACCGTACTTCACGATGAGCAGGATGGAGACCAGCACCAGCGCCGCGATGCCCAGCCCGCCGAGGTCCGCGTACTTGGGATTGGGCATCGAGGGCACGATCGCGAGGCCCTTGGGCACCGGCGGCACCGCCGAGCCGGGGGAGGTCACATCCGCGAGCCACTTGGCGTAGACCGGGTCCACCAGCGCCGGCGCGGTCGGCCCCACGGGGTTGCCGAAGATCCAGTTGATGCCCACGCGCATCAGGCTGATGCCGATCACCGCGATGATGGTGCCCGTGACCACCGGCGGGAAGAAGCGCAACATGCGCGAGACCATCGGCGCGATGAGGATCGAGACGATGCCCGCGCCGATGATGGCGCCGAAGAGCAGTTGAGCGCCCGCCTGTCCCGGGTTCGCATTGGCGATGGCGACCATCGGCGCGACCGATGCGAAGGTCACCCCCATCATCACGGGCAGCTTGATCCCGAACCACTGCGTCGCGCCCAGCGCCTGGATGAGCGTGGCGACGCCGCAGCAGAAAAGGTCGGCGGAAATGAGCAGCGCCACTTCCTGCGGGCTCAGCTTGAGCGCGCGCCCCACGATGAGTGGCACGGCCACCGCGCCCGCGTACATCACGAGCACGTGCTGCAGGCCCAGGGCCGCGAGCTTGCCGGCGGGCAGCCGCTGGTCGACAGAGTGGACCGTGGGAGAAGGGGAGGTTGCCGTCATGCGAGATCTCCTTGCGCTGCGTCGAGGGAACGGGTGACCGTGCTGCGCTGCACATCGTCCACCGTTGTGTACGCCAAACTGTATACAGTTCAGGCGATGGCTTGTATGGCGGAAAACCCGCGTCCCTGGAGGCTGCGGGCGTGGCCGGTTCCGCCGCAGGCACGATGCGTGCCAGGCACCTGCCACTGAGCGCTGGCGCGGCCCTTGTCCTTGTTTGTATGCCACCGTGTCTGAGCGCGATGCGAATACGGGGGATTTCAAATCAGCGGCTCGTCGATACACCGCGGATACAGCAGGGCGATGTAATTCGTTCATCGCTTTCCTCCCCGCAACCCTCCAACACTGAAAGACCGCATCATGAAGTCCAGCAAGCTCCTCACCGCCGCCGCCGCCGCCGCCGTCCTCTCTGTCTTCGCCGCGGGCGCAAGCGCCGAAGAGTACCAAGGCGTGCTGAAAGTCCACTCCTTCGCGAGCCGTGCCGAAGTGAGCGCGCAAGGCCGGGTCGCGGCACGCAGCGTCGACCCCTACGCCGAAGGCGCCTCCGCAGGCGTTCCGGTGGCGCACGCGAGCGGGGTGGATCGCGCCACGGTGCGCACGCAGGCCGTTGCCGCCGCGCGCGCCGGTGACCTGTATGGCGAAGCCTCCTCCCATGGCGCGGTGTCGCGGCCGGTGAGCAGCTTCGCTCGCCGCGGCGTGAATGGCCGGGCCATCTAGGCTGCGGTCAGCCGAAATCCGTCGAGCTCGAGACTGCTTCCCACGCCGCGATCTCCTCTGAGAGCGCGGCCAGTTTCCCGCGCACCAGCTGCAGCGCATCCGTGCCGAGCAGCAGGTGCGCCGGCGGATCCCGCGCCTCGACGACCTTCAGCAGCGCCTGCGCCGCCTTCGCCGGGTCGCCTGCCTGCCTGCCGTTCTTGGCCTGGCGCGCTTGCCGCACCGGATCCATGATCGCGTCGTAGTCGGCGATGCTGCGACCCGAGCGGACCATCGACCGGCCGGCCCAGTCGGTGCGGAACGATCCCGGCGCGATTGCCGTGACCTTGATCCCGAAAGGCGCGACCTCCTTCGCCAGCGTGTCGGAGATCCCTTCGAGCGCGAATTTGCTCCCGCAGTAGTACGCGATGCCGGGCATCGTGATGTAGCCGCCCATCGAGGTGAGGTTGAGGATGTGGCCCGCGCGCCGCTTGCGCATGCCTGGCAGCACGGCCTTGATCATCGCCACCGCGCCGAAGACGTTGACGTCGAACTGACGGCGCATCTCGTCGAGTTCGGACTCCTCCAGGGTGCCTTCGTGGCCGTAGCCGGCGTTGTTGACGAGCACGTCGATCGGGCCATGCGTTTGGCGGATCCGGGCGACAGCGGGGTCGATCGCCGCGAAGTCCGTCACGTCGAGGATGACGGCGTGCGCGCGGCCGGGCGCACGCGCCTCGAAGGCCTGCAGGGCTTCCTCGCTGCGCACGGTGCCCACGACGGTGTGGCCCGCCGTGAGCGCGGCGACGGCGAAAGCAAGGCCGAAGCCGGAGCTCGCGCCGGTGATCAGGAAGGTGCGGGTGATGGGTGATTTGTTCATGCCATTGATGCTAGAAACGGGCGGCCTCCGCGGCTATGTCCATCCGTCTGTGTTGCTTGCCTGAAGCTATGCGAAGACCGGCACGGCGCGCGTTGCCGTGGCACAGTGGACCGCGATGAGTCCCACCTTGAAAGCAACGCTCACGCAGCGCCGCATGATCGCGCTGCTCGGCGCGCTCGCGCCGTCCGAGGGCTACAACCTGACGCCCTTGCCCGATGTGCGCTTCCTGCGCTCGAACCGTCCGCTCAGCCGCGCGCCGGTGTTGTACGACCCTGGCATCGTGGTCGTCTGCCAGGGACGCAAGCGAGGCTTCCTGGGCGACGAGGTCTACATCTATGACGCCCAGCACTACCTCGCGGTGTCGGTGCCGGTGCCCTTCTCCATGGAGACCGACGCAAGCGCGGCGGAGCCCTTGCTCGCCATCTACCTGCGCCTGGACTTCAATGTCGTGGCCGAGTTGCTGCTGCAACTCGACAGGCGGGCGCCGGCGGCGCCCGCACGGCCGCGAGGGATGATGTCGACGCCGATCGATCCGAAGCTTGGCGATTCCGTGCTGCGCTTTCTCGAAGCCATGAGTTCACCCGTCGAGGCGGCCGTGCTGGGCCCGGCGCTGGTGCGCGAGATTTACTACCGGGTGCTCGCGGGCGAGCAGGGCGGCGCCATGCGCGCCGCGCTCGCGGCCCAGGGCCAGTTCGGCAAGATAGCGAAGGCGCTGCGAAGGATCCACGTGGACTTCCCACGGCGCCTGGATGTCGAGCAACTGGCTGCGGAGGCGGGCATGAGCGTCCCGTCTTTCCATGCTCACTTCAAGTCCGTCACGAACAGCTCGCCCATGCAATACCTCAAGTCCACCCGGCTGCACCAGGCGCGGCTGCTCATGGTGCGCAACGACGTGACGGCGGCGGTGGCCTGCAGGCAGGTGGGCTACGAGAGCCCGTCGCAGTTCAGCCGCGAGTTCAAGCGCATGTTCGGCAGGACGCCGGGCGAGGAGGTCGCGCGGATGAAGAAGGCGTTCGCGCTGCCGGATCCGGGGCCGTCGTCGGTCTACGTGGCTTCACATTGAGATCCGACGACCGTTCCCTCGCGAACTCCCGTGCGTCCCTGGGTTCCCAGGAGAACGGAACGCTAAGGCGATCGCAAACCCGCCCAATCCGTGTGCCCCGCCGCCTGCGCCAGCAGCCGTGCGGTGGCTTGCGCCGCGACCTCCATGCGCCGGAGGTCGCGCTCCGACAGGTCCACGCTGCGTTCGATCGCGAAGCCGCAGAGCGTCCCGAAGATGCTGCCGTCGGGCATGCGCACCGGCACGCTGATGTGCGCGCCGATGGGCCGGGTGACATCGGGCAGCGACTGGCGCGTGCGCAGCACGCGAAGATCGCGCACCATCTTGGGAACGCGGCCGTCGATGACCTGCACGCAGATGCTGTCTTCCATCGCATGGGAGTCGCCGGGCCGGATGATGGCCTTGTCCGGCGCGGTCGCGACGTGACGGAACACGCGCCGCCCGTCGGCGAACTCGGAGACGAACATCACGTCCAGCTTCAGCTGCTCGCGGATCAGCTCCAGCAGCGACACCAGCGTGCTCTCGACGAGCGGCCCGGCGCAGTCCGGTCCGCCCTTGGCCAGGTCAGCCGCCACGTCCGCCGGCAATTCGAATCCGATGATGTCGTCAGTACTGCGCATGATGCCCCTCGATGATGGCCGTCATGCTAACCGCTCGGCTTCCCGTCGGCGCATGGGCTCAGGCCAGCAGGTCGCTCAGCGTGCGTGCGATCACCTTGGTGGCGCGGCGCAGGTCTTCCAGCACCACGCGCTCGTCGTTGCGCTTGGCATGGGATTCCAGCACCGTACGCGGTCCGGCGCCGTAGATCACGCCCGGGATGCCGGCCTCGCCATAGAGCCGCACGTCGGTATAGAGCGGCGTGCCCATGGCCTTGATCGGCTCGCCGAAGATCTCGCCGCCGTGCTTCTGGATCGCCTCGACCAGCGGCTTGTTGCCGGGCAGCGGACGCATCGAATTGGCCAGCAGCAGCCGCTTGATCTCCACCGTGATGCCGGCGCACTCGCTGGCCGCGTCCGCGATCAGCTTGCGGATCGTCGCCTCGACCTCGACCGGGTTCTCCTCCGGGATCATCCGGCGGTCGAGCTTGAAGACGACCTTGCCGGGCACCACGTTGGTGTTGGTTCCGCCCTCGATGCGGCCGACGTTGAGGTAGGGATGCGTGATGCCTTCCACCTTCGACGTGACCTGCCTGTACAGCGTGTTCTGTGCATAGAGTGCGTTGAGGATGTGCACCGCGCCCTGCAGCGCATCGACGCCGGTGCTCGGGATCGCGGCATGCGCCATCTTGCCGTGCACGGTGACTTCCATCTGCAGGCAGCCGTTGTGGGCCGTGACCACTTCGTAGCTGAAGCCGGCCGCGATCATCAGGTCGGGCTTGGTCAGGCCCTTCTTCAGCAGCCATCCCGGCCCGAGGATGCCGCCGAACTCCTCGTCGTAGGTGAAGTGCAGCTCGACGCCGCCCTTGGCCGGCTTGGCCACGGCCTCCAGCGCGCGCAGTGCGAAGGTGAAGCTCGCGAAGTCGCTCTTGCTGACCGCGGCGGCGCGGCCGTAGAGGCTGCCGTCCTCGATCTCGCCGCCGTAAGGGTCGTGCGACCAGCCTTCGCCGGGCGGCACCACGTCGCCATGCGCATTGAGCGCGACGGTGAGGCCGCCGCTGCCGTAGGTGCGGCGCACGATCAGGTTGGTGATCGATTCGAGACCATAGTCCTTCACCTCCTGCGCCGGCACGGCGTGCTTCTCGGCCTGCAGGCCGAAGCCTTGCAGCAGTTCGGCGGTGCGCTCGGCGTGCGGCGCGTTGTTGCCCGGCGGGGTGTCGGTGGGGACCCGCACGAGTTGCTGGAGGAACTGCACCTCCTCGTCGAAGTGGGCGTCGATCCAGGCGTCGAGTTTCTTGTAGTCGGTCATGACAGGTCTTCCATCAGCAGCTGGAAGGCTTGCACGGCCAGCTGGATGTCGTCGTTGGTGCTCGATTCGAGCGGGTTGTGGCTGATGCCGGAGTTGATGCCGCGCACGAAGAGCATCGCCTGCGGCATGACCTCGTGCAGTTTCATCGCGTCGTGGCCGGCACCGCTGGGCATGCGAAAGAGCGGCACGCCGAGGGCATCGACGGCCTTTTCCCAGCGCTTTTGCCATTCGGGGGCGCTGGGTGCGGCGGCGGCGCGCATGGTTTCCTCCAGCGTATAGCGCACGCCGCGGCGCTCGCAGCTCGACTTGAACGCGGCCAGCACATCGTCCACCAGCGCGTCGCGCTGCGCGTCGGTGGGCGCGCGCAGGTCCAGGCTGAACTTGCAGCGGCCCGGCACGACATTGATGGAGCCGCTCGGCACTTCGAGCATGCCTACGGTGGCGACGGAGTCGCCATCCTTGGCGGCGCGTTGCTCCGCGAAGAGGATGAGTTCGGCCACGGCGGCGGCGGCGTCGCGGCGGCGGTCCATGGGCGTGGTGCCGGCGTGGCTGGCCATGCCGATCACCTCGCCGACGTAGCGCACGCTGCCGTTGATGGAGGTGACGATGCCCAGCGGGATGTCGAGTTCGTTGAGCACCGGCCCCTGCTCGATGTGAACCTCGACGAAGCCGAGGTACTTCGACGGATCGCGGCGGATCGCTGCTATCTCCTCGTCTTTCAGGCCGGCGTTGCGGCGAGCCTCGCGCATCGTGATGCCGTCGGCATCCTTCTGATCCAGCCACTGCGGATTGAAGTGTCCGGTGAGCGCGCCGGAGCCGAGGAAGGTGGCTTTGTAGCGCTGGCCCTCCTCCTCGGCGAAGCCTACGACCTCGATCGCGTAGGGCAGGCGGCGGTTCTGGCGTTTCAGTTCGCGCACGCAGGCCACGGGCACGAAGATGCCGAGGCGGCCGTCGTACTTGCCGCCGTTGCGCACGGTGTCGTAGTGCGAGCCGGTCAGCAGGGCCTTGGCGTCGGGCGTCGCGCCCTCGTAGCGGCCGACCACGTTGCCGACGGCATCGATGTGCACGGTGTCGAAGCCGGCGTCGCGCATGTCTTGCACGATCTGCCGCGCGCAGGCGCGGTGCGCGCCGGTGAGGTAGGTGACGGTGAGTTGGCCCTTCTCGGCATAGCCCGTGTCGCTGTGCGCGGAGAGCCTCTCGTGCCAGTCCCACACGTCGTTGCCGATCACGGGCTGCGCGCCGAACTTGTCGTCCAGGCGGATCTCCGCGATGCGGTGGATGTTGCGCAGCGCCTCGCCGCGCTCGAAGTCCGGATGGTTGTCCAGGCGGCGCTCGAAGGTCTCGATGATCTCGCGCTTGGCGAGCCCGGTGCCGCGCGGGCCGCGCACGGCCAGGATGAAGGGGAAGCCGAACTTCGCGTTGTAGCCGGCGTTGAGCTGCTGGATCTTCTCGAACTCCTGCGGCGTGCAATCGGTGAGGCCGGCCTTGCCCTGCTCGTTGGTGGATTCGGCCGTGAGCGTCTTGCTGACCATGGCCTTGCCCGCGAGCTCGGGATGGGCTCGGATGAGGCGCAACTGCTCGTCCACCGAGGCGGCGGCCACGACCTGCGCCAGCGCATGCTTGAGATGCGGCAGCGAGCGGAAGGGGCGCGACGGCATGGCGCGCTCGGCGATCCAGGGCGAATGCTCGTAGATGCCGTCCAGCAGCGCCGTGCCTTCTGCGGCGGAGGCGGCGTTCAGTTGTTCGAGAGTGATGGCCATGTCAGGCTCCATTCGTGGCGATGTAGGGGTGCGTCTTCTTCCAGTGGCGTGCGATGTCGAGCCGGCGGCAGACCCACACGCGGTCGTGGGTGGCGATGTGGTCGAGGAAACGCTGCAGCGCCGTGATGCGTCCCGGCCGGCCGAGCAGCCGGCAGTGCATGCCGATGCTCATCATCTTCGGCGCCTCGTCGCCTTCGGCGTAGAGCGCGTCGAAGCTGTCCTTCATGTACTGGAAGAAGGGGTCGGCGTGCGAGTAGCCCTGCGGCAGCGCGAAGCGCATGTCGTTGCAGTCCAGCGTGTAGGGCACGATGAGCTGAGGCACCACCTCGCCGTCGGTCTTTCGCACCTTCATCCAGAAGGGCAGGTCGTCTCCGTAGTAGTCGCTGTCGTATTCGAAGCCGCCGTAGTCGGCCACCAGCCGCCGCGTGCGCGGGCTGTCGCGGCCGGTGTACCAGCCGAGCGCCCGCTCGCCGGTGAGCTTCTGGATGATCTCCATGCCGATGCGCATGTGTTCGCGCTCGGTGGCTTCGTCGATGTTCTGGTAGTGGATCCAGCGCCAGCCATGGCACGCGATTTCGTGGCCCAGTTCCTTCAAGGCCGCCGTGAGTTCGGGATGACGCTCCAACGCCATGCTGACGCCGAAGACCGTGAGCGGCAACCCGCGCTTCTCGAACTCGCGCAGGATGCGCCACACGCCGGCACGCGAGCCGTACTCGTAGATGCCTTCCATGCTGATGTGGCGGTCGGGGAAGCTCGCCGGGTTGAACATCTCGGAGAGGAACTGCTCGGATCCCGCATCGCCGTGCAGCACGCTGTTCTCGCTGCCTTCCTCGTAGTTCAGCACGAACTGCACGGCGATGCGCGCGCGGCCGGGCCATTGCGCGTGCGGCGGATTGCGCCCGTAACCGACCAGGTCGCGCGGATAGGGCAGGGTGGCGTCGTAGTTGCTGCTCATGGGCTCAGGCCAGTGCGAGGGAGATGTCGTGGGTCGGGAGCTTGCGATCGAAGGTGAGGTTGGCTTCGACGTGCTCCAGGTGTTCGGTCATGAGGCGAACGGCGCGCTCCTCGTCCTTGGCGGCCAGGGCCTTGACGATGTCGGCATGCTCGTCGTTCGAATGCTCGGCCGCGCTGGTGCTCTGGTACATGAGCGTGATGAGCGCGCAGCGCGAGATCAGCTCGCCGAGGATCTGCGCAAGCACCGCGTTGCCCATGAGCTCGGCCATGCGCACGTGGAAGTCGCCGAGCAGCTCGGTGCGTCCCGAGATGTCTTCGCCCGACACGGCCGCCTTCTCCAGCGCGACGTGCTCCTTCAGCGCCTTGATCTTGGCCGGCGTCACGTTGCGCACGAAGGCGCGTGTCATCTCGGCCTCCAGCATGCGGCGCACGGCGAAGACCTGCCGGGCCTCGTCGACTTCCGGCGCGGCGACGAAGGCGCCGCGCGCGGGTTCGAGGCGGATCAGCTTGTTCTGCGAGAGCTGGAAGAGCGCCTGCCGCACCAGCGTGCGCGAGACGCCGAAATGGTCCGCGAGCTTCTGCTCCGCGAGCTTGCTCCCCGGCTGAAGCCGGTGCTCCACAATGGCCTTGGTGAGTGCGTCGACGATGGCGCGGGTGGTGGTCGAGTCCATGTTTTCATGATAGACCCAAAGCCCAGAACTGTATACACTTTTGTCGACCGGAATTTCCCGAACGCCTTCAAGGAGCCAGACCATGGGCCTCAGTACCCACGTACTCGACACGATGCACGGCGGCCCGGCGGCCGGCATGGATGTCGCGCTGTTCACGACCGACGGCACGGGCGAGGACGCGCGCGCGACGCTGGTGCGCCGCTTCACGCTCAATGCCGACGGACGCAGCGACGCGCCGCTCTACGACAACAGCACGCTGAAGTCGGGCACCTACCGGCTGGTCTTCGACGTCGCGGGTTACTTCAAGGCACGCGGCGTCGAGCTGCCGGAGCCGAACTTCCTGAACCGCGTCGCGCTGGATTTCGGCGTGGCGCACACCGACCAGCACTACCACGTGCCCTTGCTCGTGAGCCCGTGGAGCTACGCCACCTACCGCGGATCCTGAGCGGCCTGCAGTTGCCCTTCGGTGAGCGTATCGAGCTGGAAATGACCGCCCTTGTCCCACAGCCAGGTGTCCGTCCAGGTGACCTTGCCGATCTGCGTGGCGGCCGGGAAGGGCGAGGCCTCGAGCACCGTGCGCTCGATCTCGGCGATCACCTCCGGCGCATGCTTCGGCGCGCGCATCCAGTGCATGGAGAGCACCTTGCCGCCGGCGTCGAGGTTCACTTCCAGCGTGCCGATGGCATAGAGCAGCGGCGGCAGCTTGCCGCCATAGATGCGTTCCTTGTTGTGGTCGTAGATGTGCCTTGCGGCATCGCGTCGGTAGGCGCGCGCGGTGGTCGCGCTGGACGGCCGCGGCTGCTTGCCCGACGCCTCGGCCGGGTCCGGCGTGGCATTGCTCAGCTGGCCCGGCACGGGGCGCGTGATCGGCGCGGTCGGGCCGCTGCCGCAGCCGGCCAGCCCGAGGGCGCAAAGCAGGGCGCTGCCGAGCGCGAAGTGGCGAGTCTTGGAAGTCATCGGCGCGGTTATACCGTGCCGGCGCGTGCCCGGCGCAACGGGAGGTATCGCGCGTGACCGGTGCCGTCGACGAACTGCTCGCCCGGCTGCGGTATGAGCGCGCCGTGCTGGTGCGCGTCGAGGCCACGGAAGGCTCGGCGCCACGCAAGGCGGGAACGTGGATGGCCGTCTGGGCGGATGCGCTCACCGGCACCATCGGCGGCGGGCAGCTCGAATTCCAGGCCACCGGCGAGGCGCGCGCCTGGCTCGCCGGCGGGCCGGCCATCGGCGAGGTGCGACGCTATCCGCTGGGCCCTAGCCTCGGACAGTGCTGCGGCGGCGTGGTCCACCTGTCATACCGCCGCGTATCGGCGGAGGATGCGAGGCAACTGCAGACCGAACTGCTGGCACGCCTGGAGCCTGTCGCCCTCTTCGGCGGAGGACACGTCGGCGCTGCGCTGGCGCGGTTGCTTGCCGGCCTGCCCTTCGCGGTGCGCTGGATCGACAGCCGCGACGGCGTGTTCCCGCAGGCATTGCCGGCCCAGATCGAGACCGAGCATTCCGAGCCCGTGCAGCAGGCCGTCGCGCAGCTCGCGCCGGGTTCGCGCGTGCTCATCATGAGCTTCAGCCATGCGGAAGACCTCGACATCGTGATCGCCTGCCTCAAGCGCCTGCGCGAACGCGACGACCTGCCCTACATCGGCCTCATCGGCAGCAAGACCAAGTGGGCTACCTTCCGTCATCGCCTGGAAGCACGCGGCTTCGGCGCGGAAGAACTGGCCCGCGTGACGTCGCCGATCGGCATCCCCGGCATCAAGGGCAAGGAGCCCGAGGTCATCGCCGTCGCGGTCGCGGCACAGTTGTTGCAGTCGCTCGAAGACGACGAATGACGCAAACCCCTAGCCCGCGACAACCTAGTTTGTATACACTTGAGTCCACAACCGGCCGCAGCGGAGCGAGGTCCACCCCAGGGCCTGCGTTCGCGGCACTTTCTCTGCTTACAGCGCCCGCAGTGGTGAGCAGGCCAAAACTCCACGGCGCCCCCACGCGCCGACATGGTTGAGAGAGAGCACATGGAAAGCTACTACCTCGACTGGGCCAACCTGCTGCTGCGCTGGGTCCACGTCATCACCGCCGTTGCCTGGATCGGCGCTTCCTTCTACTTCGTGATGCTGGACAACAGCCTCGAGAAGCCCGAGGACCAGGAGTCGCTGGACAAGGGCGTCGGTGGCGAGCAGTGGGCCGTGCACGGCGGCGGCTTCTACAACATGCAGAAGTACACGCTGTCGCCGAAGAAGCTGCCGGACCACCTGCACTGGTCCTACTGGGAAAGCTACAGCACCTGGCTCAGCGGCTTCGCGCTCTTCACGATGTCCTACCTGTGGAACGCGAGCACCTACCTGATCGACAAGTCCAAGATGGACTGGCAGCCCGGCGCTGCCATCGGCGTGGCGCTGGCCTTCTTCGTCGTGTTCTGGATGGTGTACGACGGCATCTGCCAGGCCTTCGGCCGGCGCAAGCATGGCGACACCATCGTCGGGGTGCTCGTGGCGGTCTTCATCGCGCTCGCGACCTGGCTCGCCTGCCACTGGTTCGCGGGCCGCGCGGCCTTCCTGCTGGTCGGCGCGATGATGGCCACGACCATGAGCGGCAACGTCTTCTTCTGGATCATCCCCGGCCAGCGCAAGAACGTGGCAGCCCTGCGACGCGGGGAGCCCGTCGATCCCGTCCACGGCCAGCGCGGCAAGCAGCGCAGCGTGCACAACACCTACTTCACGCTGCCCGTGCTGTTCGCGATGCTGAGCAACCACTACAGCTTCACCTACACGCACAAGTACAACTGGATCGTGCTGCTGCTGATCATGCTCGGCGGCGCGGCCATCCGGCAGTTCTTCGTGGTGCGGCATCGCTTCAAGCTGGGCAATGCGCGTCACCCGCTGCCCTACGCGCTCTTCGGCATCGCGGTGCTGGGGCTCACCATCGTTTGGATGAAGCCGGACCCCGTCGCCGCGCCGCCGGCCGGCGCCGCCGTGCAGAAGGTGGCCTTCGGCGACGTGCAGAAGGTGCTGGCGCAGCGCTGCTACATGTGCCACGGCGCGCAGGTGCAGATGAAGAACGTGCGCCTCGATTCGACGGACCAGGTCGCCGCGCACGCGCAGGCCGTGTACCAGCAGGTCGTGGTCACGAAGATCATGCCGATGAACAACGCGACCGGCATGACGGACGCCGAGCGAGCGCTGGTCGGCAAGTGGTTCGAGGCGGGTGCGCCCACCAAGTAGCACCCGGGCGCGGGCGGCCGTGCTGAGACAATGGGACGGAGACAAGGCGGAACCATGAACGCATCGAAACAACAGCAGCGCGAGTCGCCGCAGCAGGCACCCGACCCGCGCGCCGCGCCGCGCGAATTCCTCGAACACCTCTACCGCGTCGCCGTGCGGCGCGCGCTGCCGCTCGCGAGCATGGGCGCGCACTTGCCCAGGCCGCCGAAGGGCCGCACGCTCGTGCTGGGCGCCGGCAAGGCGGGCGGCTCGATGGCGCAAGCCCTGGAAGCCCTTTGGCCGGCCGATGCGCCGCTCTCGGGGTTGGTGGTCACGCGCTACGGCCACATTCCGCCGCGCCCCGAGGGCCTGGCACAGCGCATCGAACTGGTCGAGGCGGCACATCCGGTGCCCGACGAAGCAGGCCTCAAAGCGGCCGAGCGCATCCTTGCCCTGGCCGAAGGCCTGACAGCCGACGACCTGGTGCTGTGCCTGATCTCGGGCGGCGGCTCCGCGCTGCTCACGCTGCCGGCCGAAGGCCTCACGCTCGCCGACAAGCAGCGCATCAACAAGCAACTGCTCGACTCCGGCGCCCACATCGGCGAGATGAACTGCGTGCGCAAGCATCTCTCACGCATCAAGGGCGGCCGGCTCGCGGCCGCCTGCGCGCCGGCGCAGGTGGTCACGCTCACCATCAGCGACGTGCCGGGCGACGATCCGGCCGTGATCGCGAGCGGCCCGACGGTGCCCGACGCCACCACCTGCTCCGATGCGCTCGCGATACTGGACCGCTATCGCATCGAGGTGCCGCCACCCGTGCGCGCGCGGCTTGAGAGCGGCGCGCTCGAGACGCCGAAGCCCGGCGATGCGGTATTCAAGGGCCACGCGACGCACCTGATCGCGACGCCACGGCAATCATTGGAGGCCGCGGCCGCTGCCGCGCGCGCGAGCGGCATCGAGGCGCACATCCTGAGTGACGAAATGGAAGGCGAGTCGCGCGAGGTGGGCAAGGTGCATGGCGCGCTGGCACGCGCCGTCTCGCTGCGGGATGCGCCCTTCGCCAAGCCCTGCGTGATCCTTTCCGGCGGCGAGACCACGGTCACGATCCGTCCGCGCCAGCCCGGACAGGCAAAGGGCCGGGGCGGTCGCGCGGGAGAGTTCTGCCTCGGTCTCGCGGGTGCGCTCGCCGGCCGTGAGCGGGTGTGGGCGCTGGCGGCCGACACCGACGGCATCGACGGCGTGGAGGACAACGCGGGCGCCTTCGTCACGCCCGATACGCTGGCGCGCGCCGACGCGGCGGGCCGCAAGCTCGCGGATCATCTCGATCGCAATGACGCCTATGGCTATTTCGATGCCATCGGCGACCTGTGCGTGACCGGGCCGACCTACACCAACGTCAACGATTTCCGGGCGCTGCTGATCCTCTAGGCTGCGCCTGGCGGGGCTTCAGTGCCCGCGCAGCCAGCGCCTGAGCCGGCCGCGCAGGCCGGACGCCGATGTCTTCTGCATCGCCTGCCGTTCGAGATCGCGATAGAGGTCGCGCTCGCGCTTCAGGCAGGCATTGAGCGCCTGCAGGTTGCGCTCGTTGTACATCCACGCGCCCTGCACGACGAAGTTGCCGGGCTTGTCCGAATCCGGCTGCGGCGTGATCGTGACGCCGTGCGCGCCCATGCTGTCCAGCAGGGCGGAGCGCGCGGAGGCCACCTGCCTGCCGTCGCCGTAGGTCTCGATCTCCCGGCTGAGGGAGTAGCTCACCATCTGCACCATCATGAATTCGCGCGCGAGGAAGGCGGTGACTTCCAGCAGCATCAGCGGGCCGAAGTTGCGGCGCTCGCCGCGCACGAAGGGCGCGGGCGCGAAGCGCGAGATGTGCACTTCCGTGCCGTCGCGGCTGATCTGCACGGGATCGAGGATTCCGAGCAGCTTCTCTCGGTCGTGCACGTACATCGGCTGGCCGAGTTGGTAGCGCGCGGCGTCGGGTCCGGTAAAACGCAAGTTGCTGAACATGGGGGCGTCATGTTAAGTGGGTAAATCCCGAAGCCGGCATGCACCGGATGGCGTATCCGGGCCTAGTGCACGGAATATCATCTTGTGCACCTTCGTCCGTTCGGGAGCCCCGGCCATCAATCTTCGCCAGCTTAGGTATTTCGTACGCGTCGTCGAGGCGGGCAACCTGACGCGTGCGGCGACGCAGCTTTTCGTGGCGCAACCGGCCCTCGGCGCGCAGATGCGGCAACTTGAAAGTTCGCTCGGCATTCCCCTGCTCGCGAGGCATTCGCGCGGCGTGTCGCCGACGCCGGCGGGCTCGATGCTCTACGAGCGCGCCTGCGAGATCATCCGCCTCGTCGACGAGACCGAGCGCGGCGTGCGGGCCTTCGGCGGCGCGGGGCGCGAGCGCATCGGCCTCGGGCTGACGAACGGGCTCATCAACTTCCTCGGCCGAGAGATCACGCTGGGCGTCGCGGACAAGCTGCCGGCCATCGAGCTGCAACTGGTCGAGGAAATGAGCTTCGTGCTGGCCGACCGCGTGGAGCGCGGCGAGATCGACCTTGCGCTCGCCTACGAGATCGCCGAGCGTCCCGGGCTCTTGCGCGTGCCGCTGCTCGAGGAGGAACTGGTCTTCATCAGCGCGCCGGCCGGCGGCGACAGCGACGCGCCGATCGAGTTCAGCGAACTGGCCGGCCGCAAGCTCGTGCTGCCCGATCGGCGCGACGGCACGCACCAGCTTCTGCGTGCAAGTGCACAGCGCATCGCGCGCGAACTGGAGGTGGTGCGCGAGGTCTCCTCGGTCGCCGCGACACGCGAGCTGGTCGCCCATGGCGATGCCGACAGCGTGATGCCCTTCGCCAGCGCCAGCGACGAACTGGCCCGCGGCCGGCTGCATGGCCGCCGCATCGTCAATCCGTGCCCGCTGCGCACGCTTTACCTGCTGTGCGCGGCGCGGCGCGCGCCCTCGGCCCAGGAACCGGCCCTGCTCGACCTGCTGGGACCGTCGGTGCTCGGTTTCGCGCAGCGTCTCGGCCCACTGGCGCATCCGCTCGCGGCCCTGAATGCATCGCTGTCGGAAGCCCTGGACAAGGCCCAGCCGCCAGCCTGAGGACGGCTGTCCCCACGATTCTCTTTGGGCAGACCCAAGCCGATCGTCTTGGATTCTCGCGCGCCGATCTGGTGCAATGCGGGCCCCTTCCTGCCTGCGCCTTGCTCCGCCAATGTTCCGCTCCGATCCCACGCGACCCGAGAATTCGCCGCCTGCCGTCGTGCGCACCGCGTCCGGCGTGCTGGTGGGCGCCCGCCTGGCCGCCCCGGCGGATCAGCAGGCGGTCGACGTGTACAAAGGCATTCCCTATGCGGCGCCGCCGGTCGGCGCGTTGCGCTGGCGTCCGCCGCGGCCGCCCGTGCCGTGGAGTGGTGTGCGAAGCGCGGTCGAATTCGCCGCGGATTGCCCGCAGCCCGGCGCGGAGCCCACGCGCGCGCCGCGGCGTGCCGAGGATTGCCTCTACCTCAATGTCTGGACGCCGGCGGGCGCTGCCGCGGCTTCGCTGCCGGTGATGGTGTGGATCCACGGTGGCAGCTTCGTCGCCGGTTCCGGCTCCGATCCGCGCAGCGACGGCGCCGCGCTGGCACGCGAAGGCGCGGTGATCGTGACCTTGAATTACCGCGTCGGCCTCTTCGGCTTCCTCGCGCACCCGGCGCTGAGCGCCGAATCGCAGGAGGGCACGAGCGGCAACTACGGCCTGCTGGACCAGCTTTGCGCGATGCGCTGGGTGCGCGACAACATCGCGGTCTTCGGCGGCGATCCGGCGCGCGTGACGCTGTTCGGCAACTCCGCCGGCTCGGCCTCGATCGCGTTGCTGCTTGCTTCGCCGCTCGCCAAGGGATTGTTCCAACAGGTGATCCTGCAAAGCCCCGGCACCGGCCGGCCGCTCGCCTCCCTGGAACAGGGGCAGGCCGCGGGGCAGGTGCTGGGGGATGACATCGAGGCCTTGCGCGCGCTCGGCAGCGGTGAACTGCTCGGCCGCACCGCCGCGTTCGCGCCGCCGGTGCGCAGCCTGAGCGCGCCGCGCGTGCTGCGGCCCATCGTCGACGGGCACGTGCTGCGCGAGGACGAGCGCAGCGCCTGGCAGCACGGCGCCTTGCAGGTGCTGCCGCTGCTCATCGGCGGCAACACCGACGAGGGTTCGAGCCTCACGGCGCGGTGGCCCATCGACACCCTGCCCGCCTACCGCAAGCTGCTCGCGATCGATTTCGGCGCCGCCGCGGATGCGGTCGCCATGGAGTACCGCGCGAAGGACGACGGCGAGGTGCGGGCCCGCGTGGCCGAGCTCTTCGCCGACACGCAGTTCAATGCCGGCGTGCGCGACCTCGCGCGAACGATGGAGCACCTGGGCGGCCCGACCTGGCGCTACCTTTTCACGCGCCGCTCGCGCGCCCGCGACGACGGGCCGCACCACGCCGACGAGATCGCATCGGTCTTCGGCAATCTGGAATCGCTCCCGGGCGCGGACCCTTCCGAGCCGGTCGACCCAGCCGACGCGGCCTTGTCCGCCGCCTTGCGCAAGGCCTGGGTGGCCTTCGCGGCCAAGGGCGACCCGAACCACGCGGGCCTCGGCATGGCGTGGCCCCGGCATGCGCCGCCGCAGGAGCGCTACATGCAGTTCGGCGACACCGTGCGCGTCGAGGCCGGCTGGCGCGCGGAGCAACTGGATTTCCTCGACAGCCTTCGTTCATTTCCCTCCTCCAAGTAGACCCTCCAAGCAGAAGAGACAACATGCGCCTTTTCACCGCACTCCTCGTCGCCCTCCTCGCCACTGCCGGCGCGCACGCCCAGACCTATCCCACGCGCCCCATCAGGCTGGTGATCGGGTATTCGCCCGGCGGCTCAGGCGACTTCATCACGCGGCTGGTGGCCGCGGAGATGGGCAAGGAACTCGGCACTTCCGTCTTCGTCGAGAACGTCGCGGGCGCCGGCGGCAACATCGCCAACGCGCAGGTCGCGAAGGCGCCCGCGGACGGCTACACGCTGCTCGTCTCCAGCCATCCGGCGGTGAACAAGGTGCTCTACAAGAGCATCGCCTACGACGCGGACAAGGACTTCGCGCCGGTCTCGCGCCTTGCCACCGGCTCCACCGTGATCTGCGTCAAGAACGACCTGCCGGTGAAGAACCTGAAGGAGCTGCTGGCCTATGCCAAGGCGAACCCCGGCAAGCTCTTCAACGCCTCGGCCGGCTTCGGCTCGGCGCCGCACCTGGCCTCGGCGCTCTTCGAATCGGCCGCCGGCGTGCAGTTCAGCTCGCTGCAATTCAAGGGCGGAGCGCCGGCCGCGATGTCGGTGATGGCGGGTGACAGCGATCTGCTCTTCGCGGTGCCGCCCACGGTGATCAGCTTCATCAAGGCCGGCAAGCTGCGGCCGCTCGCGCTGACGCAGCCGAATGCCTCGCCCGCGGTCCCCGGCATCCCGGGCGCGCGCGAGGCAGGCCTGAAGGACTACGAATACACCTTCTGGTTTGGCATGTTCGCGCCGGCGGCCACGCCCAAGGCGGTGCTCAAGCGGCTGAACGAGGCCGTCTCGAAAGTGCTGGCGCAGCACGAGGTGCAGGAGAAGATCGCTTCGCAGGGCATGGAGGCGACACCGTCCAAATCCGCCGAAGCCTTCGAGGCGCAGGTGAAGGCCGAAGGGCCGGTGCTGGTGCGCCAGATGACGGACGCCGGCATCCGCGCCGAGTAGCGGCAACGAGACCCAAGCCCCGAGGCTTCGCCACGCAAGGGGTCGCTCTTCCACGGGCGATCCCGCGCATCGACGACTCGGTGGGCGAGCTGTTCCGCCTGAGCGCGAACACTTCGCAATGGATGTGATCTTCGTGCGGGAAGGCCCGTGCACGCGCTGGCGTTGACGCGCTGAGTCAGGCCGCGCCGGCGGGCCGCAGCAGGTGCGCGCGCGCCGCGCCGAGCAGCTCTTCGGAGATCGCGTCGCCGCGTGTCGCACGCGACAGGACCATGGCGCCCACCAGCGTGGAGAGCTGCGACAGCGCCTCTTCGCGGTCGGTTGCGGCGTCGCCGCTGTCATGCAGCGAGAGCAGGACCTCGAAATGTTCCTTCAACCCCGCGAGGTAGGCAGCGCGGATCGGCTTGTCCGCCGGCTCGCGCGCCACATCGGTGGCGAGCGCCGAGATGGGGCAGCCGTCGCCGACGCCATTGCGGCTCTGCACGGAAAGATAGCCGTCGACCAGCGAACTCAGCGCACTGGCACTGTCCGGCTTGCCTTCGACCCGCCTTCGCCAACGTTCCGTGGATTGCTCGAACGCGCGCGCGCAGGCCACGGCCGCCAGTTCGTCCTTGGACTCGAAATGGCCGTAGAAGCCGCCATGCGTGAGGCCGGCGGCCGCCATCACGTCGGCGACGCTCACGCCCTTGACGCCTTGCTCGCGAAAGAGGCGCGCGGAGGCGTCCTGGATGGCGAGCCGGTTGCTCTCCGCCTGTTGCCGGGATACGCGTGGCATGGAAAGCTCCTTTTCGAAATGACGGCTATGATTGTAAATACATGTCGTCTGTCATCAATGCGGCTCGTCCCGCCAATGCCCGCCTCGGCGCCATGCTGCACGGCCCGATCGCGCCGACGCTCATCCGCCTGGCCTGGCCCAATCTGCTGATGATGGTGGCCCAGTCCAGCACGGGGCTGGTCGAGACCTGGTTCCTGTCCCACCTGGGCACCAATGCGCTGGCCGGTGCGGCGCTGGTCATGCCGGTGCTGATGATGATGCAGAACATGTCGCAGGGCGCGATGGGCGGTGGCATCTCCTCGGCCATCGCGCGTGCGCTGGGCGCCGGCAAGGAAGGCGAGGCAAACCAGCTGGTGCTGCAGGCGATGCTGCTCAACGGCGCGCTGGGGCTGCTGTTCTCGGTCCTGCTTCTTCTCTTCGGTGCGCCGCTCTACCGGGCGATGGGCGCCGAGGGTGGCGCGCTCGACGCGGCGCTGGCCTACTCGAACGTCCTGGCCGGCGGGCTGCTGCTGATGTGGGTCATGAACGCGCTCGCGAGCGTGATCCGCGGGACCGGCAACATGCTCGTGCCTGGCATGGCCATCTGCGGCGGGGCGTTGCTGCTGGTCGTGATCTCGCCGTGCCTGATCTTCGGCGTCGGTCCTTTTCCCGAGCTCGGCATCGCGGGGGCGGGGTGGGCGCTGGTGTTGTACTACGCGGGAGGCGTGGTCGCGCTTGGCTGGTATCTGCTGAGCGGCCGCAATGCGGTGCGCCTGCGCAGGGGGCCGCTGCGATGGCCGCTGATACGCGCCATCCTGCGCGTGGGCGGGCTCGCCACGCTGAACCCCTTGCTCACCAATGGCCTCGTCGCCTCGACCACGGCACTGGTCGGTGCGTACGCGGGGACCGCGGCGCTCGCGGGCTATGGCACGGCGGCGAGGCTCGAATACTTCATCCTTCCGATCGCCTTCGGCATCGGTGCGCCGCTGGTGGCGATGATCAGCTCGAACATCGGCGCGGGCCAGCCGGAACGCGCCTTGCGGATCGCCGTCACGGGCGGCGTGCTCGCGTTCTGCATCGCCGAGTTCATCGGGCTGGCGGCCGCCATCTGGCCGCACGCATGGATGCAACTGTTCAGCGCCGACGCGCGAATGCTCGATGCCGGCAGCGCCTACCTGCGCGTCGCCGGGCCGTTCTTCGGCTTCTTCGGCATGGGATTCACGCTGTATTTCGCGTCGCAGGGCGCGGGGCGGATGGCGTGGCCGCTGCTGTCGGGGCTGGTCCGGCTGCTGGTGGCGGTGGGCGGCGGCTGGCTGGTGTTGCATTTCACGGGCTCGCTGCGCTGGTTCTTCGCGGCCTCGGCGTTGGCGCTGTTCCTGTACGGGACGATCACGATGAGTGCGGTCGCATCAGGTGTGTGGTTCAAGAAGGAGCAAGCATGAAGATATTGGTGCTGGGTGCGGGGGCGATCGGCGGCTACTACGGCGCGCGCCTGATGGAAGCGGGTGCGGAAGTCGGTTTCCTGGTGCGGCCCGGACGTGCGGCGCATCTGGCGGCGCATGGGCTCGTGGTTCGCAGCGACCTGGGTGCCGTAAGCACGCCGGTCAGGCCGATCGAGCGCGTCGATTCCACGAGCGGATTCGAGCTGGTGTTGCTGGCCTGCAAGGGCTACGACCTCGACTCCGCGATGGACGCCATCGCGCCCGCCGTCGAAGGTGGCGCGGCAGTGCTGCCGCTGCTCAACGGCCTGGCAGCTTACGACCGGCTCGACACGCGCTTCGGCCGCGACAAGGTGCTGGGCGGGGTGGCCTATATCGCGACCATGCTGGAGAAGAGCGGCGAGATCGTGCACTACGGCGGCAACGACAAGTTCGTCGTCGGCGCGCGAACTGGCACGCAGCGTGATCTGGCACGGCGCGTCCATGCGCTGATGGCCAGCGGGCCGGGCGTGCGCAGCCTCTCGGACGCGATCGAGCAGGAGCTCTGGGACAAGTGGGTCATGCTGGCCGCGGGCGCGGCCATGACTTGCCTGATGCGCGGCACCGTCGGCGAGATCATGGCCACGCAGACCGGGCCGGCTCTCATGGCGCAGGCGATGGCCGAGTGCCGCGCGGTCGCGGCGGCCTCGAAACACCCGCTGGCTGAAGGAACGGTGCAGCAGATGGAAGCGCGCCTGCTCGACCGGAGTTCCGCGTGGGCGGCCTCGATGATGCGCGATATCGCGCAAGGCGCGAGCCGCCTGGAGGCGGACGACATCGTCGGCGACATGCTGCGCCGCGCCGCGGCGTTCGGCCTGGAGGTGCCGCTGCTGCGCGCCGCGTATTGCCACCTCCAGGTCTACGAATCAGGGAAGCGGAAGGCGATTTCCACCTGAGGCGGCGCTCAGCGCTTCGACTGCTTCCAGAAGGGCCGCGCGTCCGCCACCTTGCGAAGCGCTTCGTCGCAGGCCGCCGCGCTTTGCGGATTGCGGGCCGAGAGCCAGCCGACGGCGAACCATGCACGCCCGTCGTGAACGGCCACCTGGCGATAGGCTTCCATGGCAACGGCCGCGTCGTTGTGCTCTCCGAGCGCGTCCTGCGCCGGATGCAAGCCGGCCAGGTAGCGTTGCGTCGCCTTGTTCCCGAAAAGCGGCGCGACGAATTCGCTCAGGTAGCGCAGGCGCTTCAGGCGCTTGCGCACGCGATGCTGTTCGACGGCCTCGAGCTTCACAAAACGGCGCCCGTCGCGGACCACCTGGTGGTGCAACCTGGACAGGCGTTCGCGCAGCAGCTTGCGCGGTGAAGCGGCATCGCCTTGCCACGCCGCCGCGGCTTCGCCGGCCTGGTCGCGCGGCAGGGAGCGTTCGAGCAGGCGCATCAGCAGTGTCTGGAACGCAGGTGCCCGGACCGCGTCGGCGGGTGCCGGGATATCTTCAGTTGAGCCGAGGCCTTCGACCGCCGGCCCGCCGACGGCCAGCATCGCCGGTTGCATCGTGTCGCGCAGGTACGTGCTGTCGCGGCCGCGACCGAGCGCGCGAAACGCGCCGACCAGGGCGGGCTCCCAGGCGGGATCGATGTCGGGCGCGAAGGCTTCCATCTCGCGCAGCGCCGTGCGCAGCCGTCGGATGCCGACGCGCAACTGGTGAACGTGCTCCGGGTCGCCGCTGCCCGCCGCGACCTCGCTGGCGTTCGGAAGGATCTGGTCCAGGCAGGCGCGCAGGACGGCGTCGAATACCTGGGAAGGCGTCGCGGCCTTGTCCAGGGCCGGCGGCTCGGCCTTGACGGGCGCGTCATGCGCGGCGCCGCAGGCCAACTGCTCCCCGCGCGCGGACTTGGAAACAGTGTCCAGCCAAAGCCCGTAGCGGTCGCGCCAGCGTCCGGCGAACTCCAGCATGGATTGCGGACTGCCGCTCTTGAGTTCGATCTCGAGTTCGCACACGGCGCGCGTACGGTCGCCGCTGCGCAGTTCGCCTTCATCGAAGGCGAGTTCCACGCGGGCGTCGCCGGTGCGCATCTCGCGGGTGGTGCGTCGGATGTCGGTGCCGTAGAGCGGCACGAGCGCCACGTTGGCCGGGTCATGCCCCGCCAGCCGCAGCGCCTCGGCGATCAGTTCGCCCACGGGTGTACCCTCATGCCGCTCGATGCGCGGCAACGGCACCTTGGCTGCTCCTGGGACGGCGATCGCGACGTTGTGCTCGTGGCGACGCAGCGCACCACCGGCCGGCGCCTTCGCGGTCTGCACCCACGCGTCACCTTCCTTGCGCAGTCGCAGCACCACGTGCCGAGCTGCAAGGGCACCATCCGCGGTGTCGAAGTAACGCGCCTGGAGCCGGGTGCGCTGCGAGCGTCCCCGCGCCACGGCGGATTCGACGGCGGCACGTTGCCGTGGGTCGACCTGGAACTTGAGTTCGAATTCGATCACGCCACCGCGTGCCGCGCGAGCGGCCGTGTTCAGCTCTGCAGCTCGTTGACTTGCACGGACAGGTCGAACAACTTCGACTTGCTGGCGTAGTAGCGGTCGAGCCGCCACTCCTTCAGGATGTCCATCGCCAGCTGGAAACTCTTGTAGTCCAACGCGTAGAGCGTGACGAGTTCGAAGCTGTGCTCCGACTCCAGGGCCAGCACCAGGCGGGCAAGAATCTTGGCCGACTCGTTGGTCGGATCCGTTTCAATGAATCGGCGGGCGACCTTGATGGCGTTCATGGGGGTGTTTTCTCGGTTGACACGGGCCCACGACTATAGCCATCACCCCCATGACCTTTTATGACATTTAAATGACAGGGTAGGACATTAGTTCACTCCCTGTCGACCGGTCAACGGATCGGGGCGGGCACGGGTGTCACCGTCTCGCGGATGACGCCCCCGCCGAGCACGCTGCCGTCGAAAGAGGTCATGCCCGTCCCACGAACGCGTTGCTCGCAAGCCATCTGCTCCGACGGGGGCTGCAAGCTGCATCGCGCCAGTGCGTTCTGTTCATAGCTGATCGGCGAGGCGCTCGTGAGCCCGCCGCGGTTGGCTTCGTAGCGCGCCGCGCCGGCTTCACGGAGGCAGGCAGCGCGATCTTGCAGCACGCCATCGCAGGCGATGCCCCCGCGCTGCATCGGGACTTCCGAAGGGCCCACGGCGAAGGCGGAACCAGCGCCGATGAGACCGCCTGCCGCCAGCAAGGCAGCCAAGGATGAACGAATGGCTGTGTTCATGAGATCACTCCTTTACACGGGCGGCGCAGGGTCGCGCCGCTGTGAAGGCAGTGTGGGAGCGGCGGCGCCGCGCGGACTGTGGGACACCTCGCCCGCCGACGGCGACGGGAGTCGCCGATTCTTGTGGGACGCGTCCGTCAGACGCGTTCAGGCAGGGGCTCAGCCTTCGGCAATGCGCTTCGCGAGGTGAGCCAGCGCTTCCTCCACCTGGTCCACCAGGATCAGTGAAAGATCGCCGGGCTGCAGCCGAGCCAGGGCAGCGTCGATCGCGATGAATTCACCGCGGATCTCGTCGATGTTGCGCGTGCGCTGCGCGCCTTCGAGCCCCTGGCGCAGCAGCGCCATCACCTCCCCGTCGGCGCGGCCGCGCTGGGCCGCGTCCTGGTAGAGGATCACGTCGTCGAAGGCCTGGCCCAGGATGGCAGTCTGGTCGCGGATGTCGCTGTCCCGGCGGTCGCCGGCGCCGCTGATCACGACCGAGCGTCTTTTCGCGGGCATGGTGTCGACGGCCGCGACCAAGGCCTGCATGGCGTCGGTGTTGTGGCCGTAGTCGGCAATCACCGTCGCGCCGCGGTAGTCCATCACGTTGAAGCGGCCTGGAACGCCGGCCGCGTCGTTCATGAAGCTGGCGAGGCCGCTGCGGATGGTGTCCCAGTCCAGCCCCACTGCCCAGGCGGCGGCGACCGCGGCCATCACGTTGTCGACCTGGAAGCCGATGGTTCCGTTGCGCGTGATCTGCACGTCGCGCAGCGGGATGCGTTCGCGCCACGAGCCCTCGGCCGCGACCAGCGCGTCCTGGTCGACGTAGACGGTGCGCTTGCCCTGCGCGCGGTGCGTGGCCATGACAGGGTGCTGCCGGTCGGCGGCGAAGAAGATCACGCTGCCCGGGCAGCTCGTGGCCATGGCCGCCACGTTGGCATCCATCGCATTGAGCACCGCGTAACCGCCGGCCGCGACGTTGCGCACGATCACGCGCTTGAGCACGGCGAGGTCTTCCACCGTCGTGATGTAGTTGAGTCCGAGGTGGTCGCCGCTGCCGATGTTGGTGACGACAGCCACCTGGCAGCGGTCGAAGCCGAGCCCTTCGCGCAGGATGCCGCCACGCGCCACTTCGAACACGGCGGCGTCGACGTCGGGATGCAGCAGCACGTTGCGCGCACTCTTCGGCCCGCTGCAGTCGCCGCTGTCGGTCTGCCGCCCGTCGACGTAGACGCCGTCGGTGTTGGTCATGCCGGTGCGCAGGCCGCTGCCGGCGAGCAGGTGGTTGATGAGGCGCGCGGTGGTGGTCTTGCCGTTCGTGCCGGTCACGGCGACCACGGGGATGCGGCCGTCGTCGCCGTGGGCGAAGAGCGTGTCCATCACCGCTTCTCCGACCGCGCGGCCACGGCCGAAGGAGGGCGAAATGTGCATGCGCAAACCGGGCGCGGCATTGACCTCGACCACACCGCCGTGCTGCTCCTCGAGCGGTCGCAGAACGTTCTCGCAGACCATGTCGACGCCGCAGATGTGCAGGCCGACCATCTGCGCCGCGTCGACGGCGCGTGCCGCGACTTCGGGGTGCACGGTGTCGGTCACGTCGGTGGCGGTGCCGCCGGTGGAGAGGTTCGCGTTGTTGCGCAGCACCACGCGCTGGCCGAGCGTCGGCACGCTGTCGGGCGTGAGGCCCTGCGCCTCCAGGCGACCGACGGCGATGTCGTCGAGGCGGATCTTGGTGAGCGAGGTCGCATGGCCTTCACCCCGGCGTGGATCCTGATTGACCAGTTCGACCAGTTGGCGCACGGTCTTGCTGCCATCGCCGATGACCTGCGGCGGATCACGGCGCGCGGCGGCCACGAGCTTGTCGCCTACCACCAGCAGGCGGAAGTCGAAGCCGGGAAGGAACTTCTCGACCATCACCTCGCCGTAGGCCTTCGCGGAGTCGTAGGCCGCCACCAGTTGGTCGCGCGTCGTGATGTTGACCGTCACGCCCTTGCCCTGGTTGCCGTCCTGCGGCTTCACGACGACGGGCAGGCCGACTTCTTGCGCCGCCGCCCAGCCGTCCTCGGCGCTGCTCACCGGGCGGCCGAGAGGCACCGGCACGCCCGCGGCGTTGAGCAGTTGCTTGGTGAGTTCCTTGTCCTGCGCGATCGCCTCGGCCACGCCACTGGTGCTGTCGACTTCGGCGGCCTGGATGCGGCGCTGCTTGGATCCCCAGCCGAACTGCACCAGGCTGCCGCTCGTGAGGCGGCGGAAGGGGATGCCGCGCGCGACGGCCGCGTCGACGATCGAGCCGGTGCTCGGGCCGAGGCGCTCGGATTCGTCGAGGTCGCGCAACTCGGTGACGGCGGCGGTGGCGTCGAATTCCGCGTTGCCCAGTGCGGCGTCGATCAGTTGACTGGCCAGTTCGGCGGCACGCCGGCCCACGGCTTCCTCGCTGTACTGGAAGGTGACCTGGTAGATGCCTTCATCCGTCGTCCGTGCCGTGTGGCCGAAATTGACGGCGCAGCCGGCCTGGGCCTGCAAGGCCACGGCGGCGTTCTCCATGACGTGGGCGAGCGACAGCGGCTGACCGAGCACGATCGGGTGCAGTTCGCCGATGTTCGGAAAGAGCGCGCGAAGACGCGATTCGAACCCCGGCAACTGGCCGATGGCGTTCTCGTCGCCCCGGCAGGAAACGACTGCCTCGATGCAGGTGTGGCGGCTCCACAGGTTGGGGCCGCGGAGCGCGCGGATGCGAGTGACTTCCATGGGATCCGGCCGGTCAGGCGAGTTGTTGTTCGGGCGAAAGCAGGCTCTGGGACAGCTGCAGGGAGGCCAGCGCGGCGCTCAGGTCGGCCTCGAAGGCTTCGGCGCCGGCGCCGATCAGGCTCAGCGGGATGCCCAGCGCCCAGCCCGCGGCGACCGCCGCCAGCAGGCTTTCCAGGCTGACACCGGCATGGGTCGCGCGCCACACCGTGAGCCGGCCGAGGCCGGGCAGGAAGGATTCGCTGCTGCCGTTGGCCAGCACCACGCGGTCCTGCCGCACCAGCACGGCCTTGCCGCCGGAAGACTGGTGCTTCGTCAGTGCCTCGGCTTGCGGGTCCGTGGAATAGAGGATCACGTCGCCATCGCACAGGGGCGCGAGGCCGGCGACCCGCTGGTCGGTGGCGTTGAGCACGGCCGTGCCCTCGGGCAGCACGACGTCGACCTGGGTGCGCAGCACGCGCACGAGGTGGTCGCTTTGCGTGATGTCGAATTCGGCCAGCCCCTCGGCGCCTTCGAGGTCGGTCACGATGCCGACTTCGCAGCGGTCGTAGGCCAGGCCGTCGCGCAGGATGGTTTCGGCGCCGTTTTCGATCACCACCGCCTGGACCGCGCGATTGACCAGGAGGCGGCGTCCGGCTTCCCAATGGGCACTGTTGCGGGCATCGACGCGGCGCCGTTCCAGGAACAGGCCGTCGCCGCAGGCGAGGCCGGTGTGGCGCCCGCCCAGGCCGATCAGCCAGGCGACCAGACGGGCGAGCACGGCCGTGTCCCGCGAACCGGCGACGCCGACCACGGGAATGCGGCCGGGCGTGCCCTCCGGGAAGAGGTGGTCGCAGATCGCGCGCCCCACCGGCCGGGGCGAGCCGACGGCCGGCTTCAGGTGCATCAGCAAGCCGGGGCCGGCGTTCACTTCGACGATGGCGCCGCCCTGCGCGGCGAGGGGCCGGCCGATGTCCTGCGCGACCAGGTCGATGCCGGCGATGTCCAGGCCCACCACGCGGGCGGCGAGCACGGCGGCGTGGGCGACTTCGGGATGCACCTGGTCGGTGCAGTCGATGGCCATGTTGCCGTTGCGCTGGATCGTGACCACGCGGCCGGCGGCGGGCACGGCGGCGGCGTCCAGGTCCTGGCGCTTGAGTTCGAGCTGGAGCTTGGCGTCGGTCGGAATGTCGATGAAGTCGAGCGGGAACTCTTCTTCCGCGCCGCGCCGGGGGTCGCTGTTGAGCTGGCCGTCGACCAATTGGGCCACGGTCGAGCTGCCATCGCCGGTGACCGTGATGATCTCGCCGCGGGCGGCCGCGACCACCTGGCCGCCGACCACCAGCAGCCGGTGCTCATGGCCGCGGATGAAGCGCTCGACCATCACGTCGCTGCCTTCGGGCTCGGCGACCGCGAAGGCGGCGATGACTTCCTCCCGGGTGTTCAGCTCCAGCGAGACGCCGCGGCCGTGGTTGGCGTCCGAGGGCTTGACCACGACCGGCAGGCCGATGTCCTCGGCGGCTTCCCAGGCTTCCTCCGCGTTGGCGACCACCTGGCCTTCCGGCACGGGCACGCCGCATCCTGCGAGGAGGGTCTTGGTGAGCTCCTTGTCGCTGGCGATGGATTCGCCGATGGCGCTGGTGTAGTCGGTCTCGGCCGTCCAGATGCGCTGCTGGTTCGCGCCATAGCCGAGCTGCACCAGGTTGCCGGCGTTCAGCCGCATGTGCGGGATGCCGCGGTCGGTGGCGGCGCCCACGATGCAGGCGGTGCTCGGGCCCAGGTAGCAGTCTTCGACCTTGGCCTTGACCGCGTCGACCGCACGCTGCACGTCGGCGGCGTTGAACGGCATGTTGTTGATGGTGGCCATCAGCAGGCGGTGGCCCTCGGCCAGCGCCACGCGGGCGACTTGCTCGTCCCGGGCGCGGAAGACCATGCGGTAGACGCCCTGGCGGGAGGTGCTGCGCGTCTGGCCGAAGCCGGTCGGCATGCCGGCCAGGTTGAGCAGTTCGATGACGACGTGTTCCAGCACGTGGCCGGCCCAGGTGCCTTCGGTCAGGCGCTGAATGAAGCCGCCGCGCTCGCCGACGCCGCAGTGGTGCTCGATCAGGGCCGGCAGCAGGGCGGTCAGGCGGTCGGTGAAACCCTCGATCCGGTTGGAGGGGTAGTCTTCGAGCGCGCCGAGGTCGAGCCAGACTTCCAGCACGGGCCGGTAGGTCCAGAGGTTGGGACCGCGCAAATAGTTGATGCGCAGAAGCCGTATGTCGTCGAAACGGGTCATGGAAACGTTCGATGTGCTTTGGCCGAGCACCGCGGCGCCTTCACGCGCGCCCATGGCGATCGGTCAGAATCGGCGCCCGGGAAGCGCCATGAAGGGTCCCCTGAAGGGCCAGAGTCACAGAAACACAATGCAACATCAAGATCCAGTCGGCACCCCGGAGGGCGAAGCGGAGGAGGCCTCAGAAGCTCTGAACGGCCGGCTCACTGAAGCGGAAAACGTTCTCGCGACCCTGGCGGTTGACCTGGATGGGGAACTTCGGTTTGCGTCCGGCATCGTGGCGCTGACCGATCGGCGCCTGCTGGCGCGGGATTCCGGCGGTTCCTGGTCCGAATGGCTCCTGGGCGGGCCGGGGCTGGCGCTCCAGATGACGGACCACGCCGGCATCGGCACGCTGGACCTCCTGGACGGGCGCGGCCGCCTCGCCCGCTGGCGCTACACCCTCGCCCAGCAGGCCTCGGCGCTGCGGCTGCAAAAGCTCTTCGGCCAGCAGGCCTCCGGCGTGACGCCGGCGGCGGCCGACCCGGATGACGGGCTTGCCGCCGAGCCCGAGCTCCAGACGCCACCCTCCACCTGGGTGCTGCTGCGGCTGGGCCGCTTCGCCCGGCCGTACCGGAAGCAGCTGATCACAGGGTTTCTCCTGACCCTCGCTTCGACGGCGGCGACCCTGGTGCCGCCCTACCTGACCATCCCGCTGATGGACGACATCCTGATTCCGTTCCAGAACGGGCACCAGATTCCGGTGGGCAAGGTGGCAATGTTCCTCGGCGCCCTGCTGGGGGCGGCGCTGGCCGGCTGGGCGCTGGGCTGGGCGCGCACCTATCTGCTGGCGCTGGTTTCAGAACGCATCGGCGCCGACTTGCGCACCACCACCTACGAGCATCTGCTCACGCTGCCGCTGGACTATTTCGGCGGCAAGCGCACCGGCGACCTGATGGCGCGCATCGGCTCGGAGACCGACCGCATCAACGTGTTCCTCTCGCTGCACGCGCTGGATTTCCTGACCGACGTGCTGATGATCGCGATGACGGCGGTGATCCTGGTCTCCATCAACCCGCTGCTGGCGGTCGTCACGCTGGTGCCGCTGCCCTTCATCGCGTGGATGATCCACGTGGTGCGCGACCGCCTGCGCACCGGCTTCGAGAAGATCGACCGCGTCTGGTCGGAGGTGACCAACGTGCTGGCCGACACCATCCCCGGCATCCGCGTGGTCAAGGCCTTCGCGCAGGAAAAGCGCGAAGCCAGCCGCTTCCATGCCGCCAACGCCTACAACCTGCAGGTCAACGACAAGCTCAACAAGACCTGGTCGCTCTTCACGCCGAGCGTGTCGCTGCTCACCGAGATCGGGCTGCTGGTGGTCTGGGGCTTCGGCATCTGGCAGGTGGCGCGCGGGCGCATCACGGTGGGTGTGCTCACGGCCTTCATCGCCTACATCGGGCGCTTCTACACGCGCCTCGATTCGATGAGTCGCATCGTGTCGGTCACGCAGAAGGCGGCTGCCGGCGCCAAGCGCATCTTCGACATCCTCGATCACGTGAGCAATGTGCCGGAGCCGGCGAATCCGGTGAAGGTGGAGCGCGTGCAGGGGCGCATCGAAATGGCGGACGTGGGCTTCCGCTATGGCAGCCGCGCCGTGATCCGCGACCTGGACCTGGTGATCGAGCCGGGCGAGATGATCGGGCTGGTCGGCCACAGCGGCTCGGGCAAGAGCACGCTGGTCAACCTGATCTGCCGCTTCTACGACGTGACCGATGGCGCGATCAAGGTCGACGGCACGGACATCCGCCGCTTCGCCGTCGCCGACTACCGGCGCCACGTGGGGCTGGTGCTTCAGGAGCCCTTTCTCTTCTTCGGCACGATCGCGCAGAACATCGCCTACGGCAAGCCGGCCGCGACGCGCGAGGAGATCGTGGCCGCGGCCCGCGCGGCGCATGCGCACGACTTCATCCTTCGACTGCCGCACGGCTACGACTCGCTGGTAGGCGAGCGAGGGCAGGGTCTCTCCGGCGGCGAGCGGCAGCGCATCAGCATCGCGCGGGCGTTGCTCATCGACCCGCGCATCCTGATCCTCGACGAGGCGACTTCGGCCGTGGACACGGAGACTGAGAAGGAAATCCAGAAGGCGCTGGACAACCTGGTCCAGGGCCGCACCACGATCGCCATCGCGCACCGGCTGTCGACTCTGCGCAAGGCCGATCGCCTGGTGGTGATGGACCGTGGCGAGGTGGTCGAGGTCGGTCCCCACGATGCACTGATGGAAAGGCAGGGCGCCTACTGGCGCCTCTACCAGGCCCAGTTGCGGCAGGCGGACGACGAGAGCGCGGGGGCCGTGGCCGAGCGTGCTTCGGTGGCGTTGGCGCTTGGCGGCCACGCAGCCCATCCGGCGGGGGACGCATGAACGGCTTGCAACTGGAACGCGACGCTTTCGGCCGTCTCGTACTCGTCGACGCCGAAGGCGCGCGGCATGAGGGCGTGGTTCCGGTGCGGGCCTTTCCGCTCACGGCACCTGACGACGGCATTTCGCTGGTCGGCCCGGACGGACGCGAACTCGTCTGGGTCGACCGCCTCGACGCGCTGCCCGAGGCGATGCGCGCGCTGCTCGCGCAGGAACTCGCGGCACGCGACTTCGCGCCGACGCTGCTGAGGCTGCGCAAGGTGTCCAGCTTCGGCGTGCCAAGCACCTGGCAGGTCAGCACCGACCGCGGCGAGGCCAGCTTCGTGCTGAAAGCCGAGGAGGACATCCGCCGGCTGGAAGGCGGTGCACTGCTGATCGCCAGCGCGCACGGCCTGCAATTCCGGATTCCCGACGTGAAAGCGCTGGACCGAGGGTCGCGCAAACTGCTGGAACGTTTTCTCTAGGCGGCCTCATGCACACCACTGCTCTCGTCCTTTTCTCCGGAGGCCAGGACTCCACCACCTGCCTGGCCGAGGCGCTCGAGAAATACGAGCGCGTGGAAACCGTCGGCTTCGACTACGGGCAACGCCATCGGGTCGAACTCGATGCGCGCACCATCGTGCTGGCGCGTCTGCGCGAGCGTTTCCCGCGATGGGCGCCACGGCTGGGGGAGGACCATCTGCTGCCGGTCGACGTGCTGGGCCGGATCAGCGCCTCATCCCTCACGCAGGAGATCGCCTTCGAGATGCAGGCCAACGGCTTGCCCAACACCTTCGTGCCGGGGCGCAATCTGCTGTTCCTCACCCTCGCGGGCGCGCTGGCGTACCGGCGCGGGTTGGAGGTGATCGTCGCCGGCGTGTGCGAGACCGACTTTTCGGGCTACCCCGACTGCCGCGACGACACCATGAAGGCGATGCAACTGGCGCTTTCGCTCGGCATGGACCGGCGATTCCTCATCGAGACGCCGCTGATGTGGATCGACAAGGCCGCGACCTGGGCCATGGCGCACCGCCTGGGCGGCACGCCGCTGGTGGACCTGATCGTCGAGGACACGCACACGTGCTACCTCGGCAATCGCATGCATCGCCACGCCTGGGGCTACGGCTGCGGCAACTGCCCGGCTTGCGAACTGCGGGCGCGGGGCTGGGAGCGCTACGTGGCTTCGACCCGGTAGCGGGCGCCAGCGCCTTCGGCTTCCGGCACCAGCGTCCAGCGCTTGTCGTGGAAGGCGCCGACCGAGGCCCGGTGGGCGATCGACACCATTGCGCCGCCCGCCGACCGAACGCCCGCCGCCAGGCGCTTGTACAAGGTTTCCTCGGCCTGCGCGTCGAGCGCGCTGGTGGCTTCGTCGGCGAACAGCCATGCCGGCTTCTTGAGCAGCACGCGCGCGATGGCGAGCCGCTGCTGTTCGCCGCCGGAGAGCTTCTGGCTCCAGGCATCCTTGTCGTCCAGGCGGCTCGCCAGGTCCGGCAGCAGGGCGTCTTCCAGGGCTTGGCGCAGCGCCTCGTCGCTGTAGTCCGAGGCGGGATGGGGGTAGGCCAGCGCATCGCGCAGGCTGCCGTCGGGCACGTAGGGGCGCTGCGGAATGAACATCGCGTTCTCAGGGATGGTCACCTGCCCGCGCGCGAAGGGCCAGATGCCTGCGAAGGCGCGGAACAATGTCGACTTGCCGCTGCCCGAAGGGCCCTGCAGCAGAACGCTCTCGCCGGGCTGCACGGCGAGCGCCGTGTTGGCGAGCAACCGGGCACCGTCGGGCAGCGCGACGTCGAGGCCGTCGGTGCGCAGCGACGTCGCGGCATCGCGCACGAGCGCATCGTCCGACAGCGCGTGGGCGCCCATGGCTTCGTCGAAGCTCGTGAGCCGATCGGCGGTGGCACGCCAGACCGCCACGCGGTCGTAGTTGTCGACGAACCATGAGAGCGAGTCCTGCACCGTGTTGAACGCGCGCGCGATCTGCATCAGTTCGCCGAACTGGATGGCGCCGCTGAAGAAGCGTGGCGCGGCAAGGAAGAAGGGGAACACCGTGGCCAGTTGCGCGAAGGACGCGGTGAAGGCCACCAGGTTCTTCTGCTGCCGGATCAGCGACAGGTAGTTGCGCAGCACGGTCGAGAAACGCATGTCGAGCTGCGCATGCTCGACGGTCTCGCCACGGTCCAGCGCGATGGCTTCGCTGTACTCGCGTACGCGCACCAGGTGATGGCGGAAGTCGGCCTCGAAGCGCTGCTGCCGGAAGTTGAGCCCGATCAGCGGCCGTCCGATGAAGTGCGTGATGGTGGTGCCGACAACGCAATAGAGCACCGCCACCCACACCATGAAGCCTGGGATGGTGAACTCGTGGCCGCCCACGCTGAACGCGGAGGCGCCCGAGAGGCCCCAGAGGATGCCGACGAAGGTGACCAGCGTGACCACGGAATTGAGAATGCCCATCGACAGCGTCACCGTGTAGTCGGTGAAGAGCTGCATGTCTTCCTGGATGCGCTGGTCGGGGTTGTCGGGATTGGCGTTGTGTGTGCCGGTCGTGGCGGGATCCTGTGCCTTCTGGGCATAGCGCGCCAACTCCAGCCGGTAGAAGGTGCGGTTGGACAGCCAGCGGCTCATGTAGCTGCGCGTCATCCAGGCACGCCAGCGCACCTGCAGCAGTTGCGTCAGGTAGAACTTGAAGACCGCGACGCCGATGCCCGCCATCGCGATGTAGGTGAAGCGCAGCAACTGCGTCCAGAACACCGCCTCGTTCTTGTTCTGCAACGCGTCGTAGAAGACGCGGCTCCAGTCGTTGATGAGCACCGACACGTAGACCGTGCCCAGGTTGAGCGCGACGACGGCAAGGAGAAGGCCCCGCGCCTTCCACCTTTCCTCGGACCGGAAGTAGGGCGCCGACAGTGCGCCGATACGGCGCAGGGTGGCGAGCATGCTCGGGGTTCTGTTGGAGTCGGTCATGGGCATGGACGTGGGATCGTGCCGACGCGGCACGTTGCGGGGCATCGTAGCGCCGAAGGCCGGCGCATTCTTAAGCCCTGCTGAAAACGGCCCCGCCCCGCGGCCTCAGCGCGGATTGCTGATGCCGCTCGACACATGGCCCGAGGGCACGTGGCGCGCGGCCGCATCGACGTGACCCGTCTGGTCGTCGAAGAAGAAGTCGGGCTCGAACTCGCGCAGGAACTCGCCCTTGGGCAGCCCGCCCAGGAACATGGCTTCGTCGACCTTGATGTTCCAGTTCATCAGGGTGCGGATCGCCCGTTCGTGCGCGGGCGCGCTGCGCGCGGTGACGAGCGCGGTACGGATGCGCATCGCGGGGTTGCCGGCCTGCTGCAGCCTTTGCAGGGCGGCGAGCAGCGGCTTGAACGGCCCTTCGGGAAGGGGCAACTCGGCCTTGCTGGATTCATGTTGCTGGAAGGCGACGAGACCTTCGGCCTGGAACACGCGCTCGGCCTCGTCGCTGAAGAGCACGGCGTCGCCGTCGAAGGCGATGCGCACCTCGTTCGGATAGGCGTCGCTCGCATGCACCGATTCGACGAGCACCCGTGCCGCCGGGAAACCCGCATTCAATGCCTCGCGCACATCCTCGGCGTTGACCGAGAGGAAGAGATGCGCGCGCAGCGGCCGCAGGTAGCCGAAGGGCGGCCGGCCTTGCGTGAACACGCCGCGCTGCAGCGAGATGCCGTTGGCCACGCCGCTGCGGAAGACGCGCATGCCCGACACCGGGTCATTGCGCGAGAGGATCACGACCTCGACCCGTTGCACGCCGTCGTCGTTGAAGCGCAGCAGCTTGCGAACCAGCGAATAGGCGATGCCCGGCCTGGCCGGCACGTCGAGGCGCTCGAGCTGGAGCTTCATGTAGCCCGCGTCGTCGCCGGATTCGAAGATGAGGTTCTCTTCTTCCAGGTTGAAGAGCGCGCGCGATGAGATCGCGACCACCAGCTTGTCGTCCAGGGTGACGGCCATGCGCTACTTCACGAACTGGTTGAGCTGGATGATCGGCATCAGCACGGCGAGCACGATCAACATCACGACGCCGCCCATCGCCACGATGAGCAGCGGCTCGAGGATGGTTGCCATGTGCATCGCGCGGCGCTGCACCTCGGCGCCCAGCTGGTTGGCCGCGCGCTGCAGCATGAGCGGCAGCGTGCCGGTCTGCTCGCCCAGGCGGGCGAACATCGAGACAATGCCGGGGAAGCGCTTCTTCTGCGCCAGCGCGGATGCCAGGGGAGCGCCCTCGCGCACCAGCACCAACGCATCGAGCGCATCCGCGCGCATGGCGGTGTTGCTGAGGGTTTCGGACGCGGCCTGCAGCGCGCGAAGAATCGGCACGCCCGCGGTCGCCAGCATCGCCAACGTGCTGGCGAAGCGGGCCGCGTTGTAGCCGCGCGCCAGCTTGCCGACCAGCGGCAGGTTGAGCCAGGCGGCGTCGAAGCGTTCGCGGATGGCGCTTCGCGCGAGCGCCATCCGCGCGCCGAAGCCACCGGCGACGATCACGCCCAGCATCGCCCACCCGTAGTTGCGCACGAAATCGCTGAGCGCCAGCATGCCGACGGTGAGGATGGGCAGCGAGCGCTTGGTGCCCGCGAACACATTGGCCACCTGCGGCACCACGTAGCTGACCAGGAAGATCACGATCGCGATGGCGACCAGGGTCACGATGGCCGGGTAGAGCGCCGCACCCACCAGCTTCTGCTGCAGCGCCTGGCGCTGCTCCAGGTCGTCGGCCAGGCGTTCGAGCACCAGGCCGAGGTTGCCGCTCTGCTCGCCGGCACCGATGACGGCCGTGTAGATGGGCGAGAACTCGCGCGGGTGCTGCGCCAGCGCGCGGCCGAAGGGCGAGCCGGCGTTGACTTCCGCGCGCAGGGCGGCGACCAGGTTGCGCTGCTCCTCGCTCTCGGCCTCATCGGTGAGCGCGCTGAGCGCGCGTTCGAGCGGCAGGCCGGAGGACACGAGCCCCGCGATCTGCCGCGTCCAGACGGCGAGGCCGGTGGCGTTGAAGACGCGTCCACCGCCGAACAGCCGGCGCCAGGCCGCGGGCGCCGGCACGCCACTCTCGACGCTGCCCACCACCGTGACGGACAGCGGGATCAGTGCCTGCGCACGCAGGAGCCCCCGCGCGCTGCGCGCGGTGTCGGCTTCGAGGACGCCCTTGCGGGCCTGGCCTCGTTGGTCTATGGCTTCAAACGAATAGGCGGGCATGTGGCGGTGGCGGCAAAATGCGCGAGTCCGCATTGTCGGCGCTGGAGGCGCCCTTGCGGCATGCGGGTTTCACAACATCTTTCGAGGAGTTTCCATGCGGGTTCGGACCATCGCGGCTGTCGCGGCGCTGCTGGGGGCGCTTGCCTTCCCGGCCATGGCACAGCCGACTTTCGACGGCTTTCTCTGCTGCAACATGCGCACGGATGGAAGCTGGATCAGCGACAGCAACTACGCCGAGAGCGGCAAGCGGATCATTCCCGCCGGCACGCCCTTGCGCGTGACCGGCTACGGGCGCTACCGCGTCCACGTCGAGCTGAACGGCGGCAAGCAGGCGCTTGGCAATGACTACAGCCGCGACCTGGACCTGGGCACCTTCGCGCAACGCTATGTCGTGACCGAGGACCCGTCGAAGAAGATCGCCGCTTATCCGCCGAAGATCCGCGATGCCATCAAGGCCGCGCGCGTCGCCAAGGGCATGACGCGAGAGCAGGTGCTGATGGCGGTGGGCTATCCCATCACCAGCGAGAACCCGACGCTCGGCGCGCCGCTCTGGCGCATGTGGATCAGCAGCTTCGGCGAGTACCAGATCCTGTTCGACAACGCCGGGCGCGTGCGCGAAGTGACGACCGATCCTCAAACGCGCAACCTCGTGGTCCAAGACTAGGCATCAATCGCGGGTGACGCGCAGCAGCTCGGCGCGCGAGGTCACGCCGGCCTTGACCAGCCGTTCGCCGTCCTCGCGCATCGAGCGCAGGCCGCCGCGTTCGGCCGCCACGAAGATCTGGCTCTCGGGTGCGCGGCTGTGGATCAGCGATTGCACGGTGTCGTCGGCCACCAGCAGTTCGAAGATGCCGGTGCGGCCCTGGTAGCCGGTCTGGCCGCAGGCTTCGCAGCCCACTGGCTGCGCCTCGTCGCCGCTGGGGGCGAGCGTCGCGCACACCGGGCAGATTCTGCGAACCAGCCGTTGCGCGAGCACGCCGAGCAGTGATGAGCTGAGCAGGAAGGGCTCGACGCCCATGTCGGTGAGACGCGTGATGGCGCTCACCGAATCGTTGGTATGCAGCGTCGCGAGCACCAGGTGGCCGGTGAGCGATGCCTGGATCGCGATCTGCGCGGTCTCGAAGTCGCGGATTTCGCCGATCATGATCACGTCGGGATCCTGCCGCAGAATGGCACGCAGAGCCTTGGCGAAAGTCAACTCGATCTTGGCATTGACCTGCGTCTGGCCGACGCCGTGCAACTCGTACTCGATCGGGTCCTCGACCGTCATGATGTTGCTGGTGCTGGCATCGAGCCGGCTGAGCGCCGCATAGAGCGTGGTGGTCTTGCCGGAGCCGGTCGGGCCGGTCACGAGGATGATGCCGTGGGGCTGGCCGATCAGGTGTTCGAAGCGCGCCAGCGTGTCGCCTTGCATGCCCACCGACTCCAGCGTCAGCTTGCTTTCGCTCTTGTCCAGCAGCCGCAGCACGGCGCGTTCGCCATGGGCCGAAGGCAGCGTCGAGACCCGCACGTCGACCGCGCGGGTACCGATGCGCAGGCTGATGCGGCCGTCCTGGGGCAGGCGCTTCTCGGAGATGTCGAGGTCGGCCATGATCTTCAGGCGCGAAATCAGCGCGGCATGCAGGGCGCGATTGGGCTGCACCACCTCGCGCAGGGTGCCGTCGATGCGGAAGCGCACCGAGGAGGTCCGTTCGTAGGGCTCGATGTGAATGTCGCTGGCACCGTCGCGCGCGGCTTGCGTGAGCAGCGCGTTGAGCATGCGAATGATGGGCGCGTCCCCGGCGCTTTCCAGCAAGTCCTCGACCGCCGGCAGTTCCTGCATCATGCGCGAGAGGTCGGCATCGCTCTGGACCTCGCTCACGACCGCGGCGGCATTCGACTCGCCCTGCGCATAGGCCGCGCTGATGCGCTGCGCCAGTTGCTCCGCCGCCAGCGGCTCGAAGTTCTTCACTGGGTACTTGCGCAGCACCTCGCCCACCGCGCTGCGCGGCGGGATCTGCGGCATGCACAGCGTGTAGCTGCCGTCGTCCGCTTCTTCCAGAAGCAGCTGCTGGCCGCGCGCAAAGGCGTAAGGCAGGGGATAGCGCACGGCGGGATCCTAGGGCAGTTCGCGTTGCGTGGCCGGGTCGGCGGTCGGCGGCAGGGCACCCTTCATCGGCGCCGGTGCGCCGAAGGGCACGCTGTCCATCGACAAGGGCGGCGGCACCAGGCGGGTGCCCTCGATGCGGCGGTCGGCATTGGCCGGCGGCAGCGGCGGCAGGATGGCGCTCTCGTTCACGCCCTTCATGAAGATGCGGTTCTCGGGCTGCGAGGTCTGCTGCAGGCTGCGGATGGATTCGTAGCGGTCATAGGCGAGCTGGTCGCTGGTGCCGCCGTCGCGCACCACCACCGGGCGCAGGAAGACCATGAGGTTGGTCTTCTTGCGCGAGCGGGTCTCGTTCTTGAAGAGGTTGCCGATGATCGGAATATCGCCGGCCAGCGGGATCTTCTCGGTGGAGTTCGAATATTCGTCCTGCAGCAGGCCGCCGAGCACGATGATGTTGCCGTCATCGACCAGCACGCTCGATTCGATGCTGCGCTTGTTCGTGGTCGGGCCGTTGATGTTGTTGACCGTGCTGGCCTGGACGCTGGAGACCTCCTGGAAGATCTGCAGCTTGACCGTGTTGTTCTCGTTGATGGTCGGGCGCACGCGCAGGGTCAGGCCGACGTCCTTGCGCTCGATGGTCTGGAAAGGGCTGACGGTGCTGGTGCTGCTGCCGGTGTTGGTGTACTGGCCGGTGACGAAGGGCACGTTCTGGCCGATGACGATCTTGGCCTCTTCGTTGTCCAGCGTGAGCAGGTTGGGAGTGGAAAGCACGTTGCCCTCGCCGTTGCTCTGGAAGAAGTTGGCCAGGAAGCCCAGGATGTACTGGCCGTTGACGCGGTGCGCGATGCCGAGGTTGATGCCGGCGGCCGGCCGCGTCGCCGGATTCGCGGTCGCGAGGCCGACGGCGAGATCGACGATGCTCGGCCCGCCGAGGGCGGAATTGGTGCCGAGGATGCCGACGTTGCTGTCGCCGCTCTTGCCGAGCGCCGTCTGCCACTGGATGCCGAACTCGGCCGCCTTGTCGGCATTGACCTCGACGATCAGGCTCTCGACCATGACCTGCGCGCGCTTGCCGTCGAGCTTGTCGATCACGGCGCGCATCTGGCGGTACTGCGGCTCCGGCGCGGTGATGATCAGCGAGTTGGTCGACGGGTCGGCCTGGATCTGGCCGCCGGTCGAGGGCTGGTTGTTGTTGTTGAGCGGCGCGGTCGCGGCCGAACTGGCGCTGGAGAGGCTGCTCTGACCCATGCCCCCCTGCTGCTGCTGGAACTGCTGCTGTTGCTGCAGGAAGCCGCCCTGCGGCGAGGAGCTCACTGCGCCGCCGGCGCCGGTGCCGCCACGGGCATCGGCCGACATCGCCGCGCGCAGGGTGGTCGCCAGCTTCACGGCGTCGGCGTTCTTCAGGTACACCACATAGACGTTGCCGGCTTCGCCGTTGCCGCTTTCGAGCGGTGGCCGGTCGAGTTTCGCGACCAGCGTGCGGACGAGCTGTGCCCGCGCCGGATTGGCCGCGCGAAGAATCAGCGCGTTGCTGCGCGGCTCGGCCAGCAGCGTGGTGCGGAAGGAAGCGTCAGCCGTGCCCGGGACGCCGGCCGCCGGGCCCACGCCTGTCGACGAGCCGCCTTCCATCAGTCGGGTGACCAGCGGCACCATGTCGGTGGCGATCGAATACTTGAGCGGGATCACCTCGACGTCGGAGGCATTGGGCACGTCGAGCGCCGCGATGATGCGGGCCAGGCGGCGCATGTTCTCGGCGTAGTCGGTGATCACGAGCGAGTTGTTGCCCGGGTTCACGTTGATCGTGTTGTTGGGGGCGATGAGCGGCCGCAGCACGGGCAGCAGATTGTTGGCCGGCTCGTAGTTCAGCTTGAAGACCTGCGTGACGATCTGATTGCCGCTGAGCGTGGCGGTCGTCGACGTGGACGTGGTCACGGCGTTGCTCTGCAGCTTGGCATCGGCCTCGGGGACGACCTTGTAGAGGTCCTCGGACTGCACGATCGAGAAGCCCTGCAGCCGCAGCGCGGCGGCGAACTGGTTGAACGCCGCCAGCGGCGAGATCGGGCGGTCGGTCTGAAGGTTGATGGTGCCCTTGACGCGGGGGTCGACGACCACGTCGCGGCCGGTGACGACCGCCATGGTCCGCGCGACGGCCTCGATGTCGGCGTTGGTGAAGTTCAGCGTGATCGGTTCGCCGCGGCGCGGCGCGGGACCTTCCTGCGCGAACGCGGACGAGATGCACGCCGCGATCAGGACCTGCGCCGCGAGCGCGATGGTGCCGATGCGAGCGACGGTCGAAGACTTTGGCTTCATGGTCAACCCAGTGTGATAAGCGAGCGCGCGCCCTGGCGCCGCCCGATGATGTTCAACAAATTCGAAAGTGCGTCTTCGCGCCCTGGCGCGGCGCTGGCCTCGCCGTCGAAGCGCAGAGCCTCGCCGTTCCATCGGCCGCTGCCCGTGAGTTGCAGGCTGCCTTCGCGCGTGGTCAGCAGGAGCGTTGGCGACGGGCCGCCTTCCAGCGTGATTCGGTAGCTTCCCATGGGCTTCAAGGTCGAGAGGCTGGACGAGATGTCCGTTGCGTCGAGCACCGCCCGACCCGCCAGGCCCAGTTGCGGGCCGTCCAGCCGCATGGTGAACGCTTGCATGGAAATGTCCAGCATGCCTTCGAGCTTGAGCGTGTTCCAGGGCGCGCCGAAGCCTCCGAGCATCGCGGCGGGCCAGCGCGAGCGGTTGTCGCGCCACTCGATCTGCACGCCCTTGGCGTGCGGATGTGCCTTGAGATACACGGGCTGTGCCGCGCAGCAGGAGATGTCGAGCGCCGCGGCGACGCCGTCCCAGCGCGGCTGCAGCTTCCAGCCGAGCAGGCCGGGAAGCGAGATCGCTTCCGCGCCCGCGCTGCCGCTGGAGAAAACGACGCCGGCGCTGCCGTTCCAGACAGTGCCGCGGGCGTTGATCAGTTGCAGGTGGCCGTCGCTCCAGCGCTCCAGCGCGGCGGCAAGCCAGCGCGCCGGCGCATAGACGGCCAGCGCGAGCAGCGCGCCGGCCAGTGCGCCGAGCACGGCCCAGCGCCGGCCAGACGAGGCCGCGGGAGTGGAGCTTTTTCGGGTCGCCATGGTTCGGGCCTTCAGCGAGCGGGCAGGCCCATGACCAGGGCGCCGTCCCAGCGCACGACCGGCGGACCGCCGTCCTTCGGGGGAACGGGGGCGCCGGGGCGAAGGGGCGCGGCGGGAGGTGCCGCGTTCTGGGCGGCGCGAGTCAGGTGGACTTCGCGCGGCACCGCGCGCGCGTTGCTGCGGGCCTGCGTGAACCATTGGGCAAGCGATTCGGCAGGTGTGGCGCGCAGCGAGATCGTCACGTTCTCCCCGGCGTTGGCCGGCTGAAGCTGGGCATTGGGGCCGAGGTTCTCTCGCACCGAGGTTTCCAGGCCGCGCATGGCGTCCTCGCGGGTCGCACGGGGCTGCGACTGCAAGGCCTTGGCCTGCGTCTGGAGCGTCGTCATCTGCTGCAACTGCGCGTCCAGCTGGGCGTGCTCCTGGGGCGCCGAAGACAGCGTGCGCAAGGCCGGAGCGAGCGCCAGCCACCAGATCAACGCCAGGGCCACGAGCGCGGCACCGGCCATGAACAGGCGCTGCTCGCGCAGCTCGAGTTCCGGCCACCAGGCCTGCCAGCGCGCTTCGAGGGTTTCGAGCCATTTCATCGTGCTGCCTCCGCCTGGACCACGAACAGGTCGCCTTCGCTGCGGGCACTGTAGCCGCGGGCGGACAAGGTACTGGTGACGGTGCCCGTCTCGCTTGCCTTCAGGCCCAGGCCGCGCAGCCGGAGCTGGCCGGCGTTGTAGTCGATCGCGGTGGGAACGCGACCGGGCGGCAGGCAGGCGGCCAGTGCGCCCAGCATGGGTTCGAGGTCGTTGGTGGAGATGCCGCCTGTCGCTGCCTGGAGCGAAGCGACTTCGCGCGCCATCTGCACCGGCGCATCGACCACCAGTTGAACAGCGGGAAAGGTCTGGGTCAGGATGTTGCGGACGGCGCTTCGCTTGGCTTCCAGCGCGTTGCGCTCCTTCCAGGCCCAGGCATTGAGGCCGATGATCTGTACCAGGACCAGCACGAGCGCGCCCCAGCGCGCGGCACGCCATTCGGGGCCATGCCATGCCAGGCGCCAGATCGCGGCGAGCTTCTTGCTCGCCCGTGCGCGGCCCGTGGAGGCCAGGTCGAACTGCGCCAGGTCCCAGGGTGAGCGGCTGGCCTGCAGCCAGCGCGCAGTCGGCTTGATGATGGGGATGCGGCGCTGGAGAAGGCTTTCGGCCAGTTCCGCGACGGCCGGCTCGGCCAGTGTCGGCGTGCCTTCGGGCAACACGCCCGCCAGCGCAATGCCGGCATGGTCCAGCGGCAGGAGGGCGACGCCGTCCGTGCCGCAGATGACGAGCTGCGCATTGTCGGGCTCGCCGATGGCGAAGGCCATGGTCGGCGCTCCGGCCGGCTGCGGCGTGAATTCGGGCACGATGCGCGTGACGCGCCGTCCCGCGCTCTCCAGCGCCTGCACGGCGCCGCGCAGCCAGGCCCGGTTGCAGGCGGCAACCCAGATCGGGACGCCCACGGCGGCCTCGGGCTCGAGCGCGAAATGCAGCTGCTCGGGCTCATCGAGCAGGCGGTCTTCGAGCAGACCGTTCAGCACCGAGCGCAAGCGGGCCGTGCTGCTGAGGCTGCCTTGCGGCAGGGTCACTTGATGCCACGACAACGCGGCGGCGGGCACGCAGAGCGTGAGTTCTTCGCTGGTGGGCAGCAGCGCCGGGACCGCGCTGCCTTGCGAGCGCAGCTTTCGGCCATCGCTGGACCAGACCGCCCAGCCGTATTCGCCACCGGAGGGGGCGGGCGGGAGAGGAATGGTTACAAAAAGAACTGGCATGGACGACGGGACGGGCCGCTATTGTAGGAGTGAGACGACGAATTCGCTACCAATTTGATAGCGTCTAGTGGCGGCCCCACGGGGCGGGTCGGCGATTTTTACCCAAGAAGCATGACGAAGGTGAGGCCTGCGCCAATTGTTCAGGATTTAGGCGGTGGTGCCGTGGCGCCCGCGCCACGCTCACGCCACACGATGAGGACGTTGAGCCCGTCGCGTTGAACGAGAGAATGCTCTTCTACCCAGACGCGGTCCAGCCGGAGCCGGCCGTGCACTTCGAAATAGTTGCTGGCGACGCTGTGGTCGTTGAAGCCGGTGAAACCCTGCTGCACAAGTGCGGCCGCGTCGGCCGTGCTGCGGAAGTATTTGAGGGTGCGCTGGGCCACGATCTTCTTGGCGGTGGCCATGTCGAGCGTGGGCGCGCTTGCATAGATGACCTCGGCGCTGGCCGTATTCAGGTTCAGCGGCGTGGCCGCCGGCAGGACGGTGACATAGGGCTCCAGTGCCGCCACCGTCGAAGGGGACAGCCCGAGCCAGACGAGCTGCGACACGCGCTGCGGCATCAGCGGTGCGCTGCCCGAAGTGGAGTCCGAGGTGCTCGGCGCGCTGCTGGGTGCCGCCGGCTGGCCGGCCTGGCCCGTCGGGTTGACCGGCGGCGTGTAGACGGGGAGCGCGCGCCGGAGGTTGGACGCCAGCAAGTTGACCTCCTGGGCGGGCAGGCCGAGCAGGTCGAACAGCTTCTGGAAAGCCTTGACCGAGTTCTCGACCACCGCGCCCTCCTTCACCAGGTTGCGCACGTTCAGCTTGGACTGCGCGTCGACGATGCCGCCGGACAGGAACGCCTCGGGCAGCCCCTCCGTCGAATCGCTCGCCACGTTCTTTTCGGCCGAGAGAAAGCTCGACAGCTTGGCTTCCGCCAGGGGCACCGCCCAGGGCTCCGCGAGATGGTCCGCGCCGCCACCGGTCCCGTTCGCGCGGGCGTCCTCGCGCAGGATCAGGCGCGACCAGTCCAGCGCGCCGATCAGCACCCAGCTCGACTGGATCCGCGCGCGCTCGGCCGCCTCGACCTCGACCGCGCGCCACTGCTGCCACAGCGCTGCGGCGGCGAAGGTCGCGACGAGCGTGACGGTGAGCATCGCCGCCAGCAGGGCCGCGCCGAATTGGGATCCACGCCCGCGCGAGTGGAAAAATGTGCGCTGCTTCATGACTTGGGTGCCGTGGCGGCCAGACGGACCCAGTCGCGCGTGAGCTGGCCCGCCAGCGCGGCGCCGGGCGGCAGGTTCAGCACCAGCCGGATGCCGTCGGGGATGAGCGTGCCGCCGCCGGCGGCGGGTGTCCAGACGTCGTTCTGGAAATAGAAGAGCTGCCACGTCTCGAGCGGCATCAGCGCGACCTCGGCGCCACGCGGCTCGTTGCTCCCGTCCTGCGCCCAGCTGCTGGCGCGCTCCCAGGCCTGCTGCCATTCCTGGCGCGTGACGACGGGGGGGGACTGCCAACGGCGCCAGCGCATGGCTCCGCTGGCATCGGCGCTGAGCGCCCAGGCCACGACGTAGACCGATGGCGTCGCGTTGTCCGAGCCGCGGCGCGTGAGGCGCAGCGCACGGCCGTCCCAGTCGAGCGCGGAGATCTGCGACAGCGCCACCGTGGCATCGAGATCGGCCGTCCATTGCGACAGGGATGTCTGCAACGTGAGCACGGCATCGCCGCGCTCGCGGTTCTGCTGCTGCGCGCGCGCCATGCCATCCAGCCCTCGCCAGCTCATGATGGCGAGCAATGCCATGACCGCGATCGCGACCATGAGCTCGATCAGCGTGAAGCCCCTCGACTTGCGCATCAGTAGCGCCCCACGACGGTGGAAACCTGAAGTACCGGCGCGGCGTCGGCGTCGCGGACCTGCACGTCGACGCGGCGGAAATTCGGATTCAGCGTCGCCACGGTCGAGACGGTGATGGCGAAGCTCACATTCGCTTGCGTGCAGGTCAGCGCGGCGTCGCCGACCGCAGGCATCTGCCGCGCGAGCCGCGCCTTGACGAGTTCATTCTCGGCGCAGATGCCGGCGAGCAGCACGTCCGATTGGCGTTGGGCATTGCGCGTGAGGGCCGAGGTGGCCTGCGCGCCCGCCATCAAGGCGATGGCGACGATGCCGAGCGCGACGAGCACTTCGATCAGCGTGAAGCCGAGCGCACGGCTGCGCCGGCGGGCGCCGCGGGCGGTGGGGTGAATCCGGTTCATGGCGACGGCGCGACGATGGCGAAGGGCCGCAAGCCGTCGGTGCCGATGCGCACGCTGTGCGCATCCGGCCCATCCATCGTGAGCAGCACCTGCTGCGCCGCGATGATCGGATCGGGCCCCAGTTGCAGTGCCGGCACGGCGATTCCGTTGCCCGTGAGTGCTTGCGCGGCGATGCCTTCGGCCAGCCAGTGGGTCGGCAGGCTGTCGACCGGCAGGCCATCGAAGCTGAAGCTCGCGGGACCTTGCGGCGTGGCCCGCCAACGGACCGCGATGCCGCTCGCCCGCGATTGCGCACGTGCCGATTCGAGCAGGGCCGCCAGCCTCTCGGCCTCGCGGTCGAGCGCCGCTTGTCCGGAATCGCGCAGGGCGAGCCCGACACCCGCGGTGGCGAGCGCGATGATGGCGATGACGACCAGCAGTTCGAGCAGCGTGAAGCCGCCGGTGGGGCGGGCGCTATCGACGCGGCGGCAGCAAGGCTTACTGCCAGCTGCCGATGTCGGCATTCTTGCCTTCGCCGCCAGGCTGCCCGTCAGCGCCCAGCGAAAGCACGTCGATCTCGCCCTTGATGCCGGGGTTCATGTATTGATAGGGGCGGCCCCACGGATCGTTCGGCAGCTTCTCGACGTAGGGTTTCCAGTTCGGTGCGGCGGGGCCGGTGGTGGGACGGGCGAGCAGGGCCTGCAGCCCTTGTTCGGCGGTGGGGTAGCGCTGGTTGTCGAGGCGGTAAAGCTTGAGCGCCTGCATGAGATTGTTGACGTCGGTCTTGGCGGCGGTGACGCGCGCGTCGTCCGCGCGCTCGATGACATTCGGCACGATCAGCGCCGCGAGCACGCCGATGATGACCAGCACGACCATCAGTTCGATCAGCGTGAAGCCGCGTTGAAGCGCGCGCGCGAGAGGAAAGCGAGAAAGAGGCATAAAGACAGAATTTGAGAGAAAGATGCAGGGCGTTCAGCCGCGCTCGCCATATGATAATCCTCGCCTATGTCAGTTCCCTACGCCCCTTCACGTTGGCCGGCGGCCAGCGCCACCGCCGGTTTCTGGGCGCTCGCTGCCGCGAGCGCAGTGTTCTGGGGACTGCGCTTGAGCGCACCGCCGGACGCCATCGCGCCGCCCGCCGTGGCGAGCGCGCCGGCCGTCTCCGTCGACCCTGCCCTGGTTGCCCAACTGCTGGGCGTGCTGCCGGCACAGAGCAATGTGGTCGCCGCGCCGGAGGCGGCCAGCCGCTTTGCCTTGCTGGGCATCATCGCGGATGCGGACCAGCAAGGCGCGGCGCTGATCGTCGTCGATGGCAAGCCACCTCGACCTTTTCGCGTTGGCGCGAAGGTGGTGGATGGCTACGTGCTGCAATCGGTGAGCACGCGTTCGGCTTCGTTCGGTGCGCGTGCGGACGGCCCTTCGGCGTTCACCCTGCAGTTGCCCACGCAGCCTCTCGCGCCGAATCCGCCGCCTGCGATTCCCGGCGCGCTTGGTCCGGGGCCTAGCCTCGGACTTGGCCCTGGCTTCAGACCTGGAGCTGGACCTGGACCCGTGATGGCGCCGCGCTGAAAGCCGCTCGTCCTCAGGATTTGAGGAACAGGGCGTAGACGGGGTTGTGGGTCTCTTCCACGAAAGGGTAGCCCAGGGTCTGCAGGAAGTCGGCGAGGGCTCCGTCGTCGGCCCCTGGCACCTGCAATCCCACGAGGATCCGACCGTAGTCCGCGCCCTGGTTGCGGTAATGGAACAGGCTGATGTTCCAGTTGGGCTGCAGCAGGCTCAGGAACTTCAGGAGCGCGCCCGGACGCTCCGGGAAGACGAAGCGCAGCAGGCGCTCTTCGTGCGCGAGGCCTGTGCGGCCGCCGACCATGTGGCGGATGTGCTCCTTGGCCAGCTCGTCATGCGTGAGATCGATGGCGCCGAAGCCGTGGGCGATGAAGATGTCCGCGATCGTCTTGGATTCGCCGCGCGCCGTAGTGGTCAGGCCCACGAAGACATGGGCTTCCTTCGAATCGCTGATGCGGTAGTTGAACTCCGTCACGTTGCGCGATGAGCCCGGCAACTGGCGGATCAGTTCGCAGAAGCGGCGGAAGCTGCCGCGCTCCTCGGGGATCGTCACGGCGAACAGGGCCTCGCGCTCCTCGCCTACCTCGGCGCGCTCCGCGACGAAACGCAGGCGGTCGAAGTTCATGTTGGCGCCGCACAGGATGGCCGCATAGGTCTCGCCCCGCGTGCCGCGCGCCTCGACGTACTGCTTGATGGCCGCGACCGCGAGCGCGCCGGCGGGCTCGACGATGCTGCGGGTGTCGATGAACACGTCCTTGATGCCGGCGCATACCGCATCGGTATCGACGACGATGAACTCATCGACCAGTTCGCTGGCGACACGGAAGGTTTCCTCCCCGACCAGCTTGACCGCCGTGCCGTCCGAGAAAAGACCGACATCCGGGAGCGTGACGCGCTGGTGAGCGGCAACGGACTGCATCATCGCGTCGGAGTCGTTCATCTGGACGCCGATCACCTTGATCTCGGGACGCACGGCCTTGATGTAGTTGGCCACGCCCGAGATGAGCCCGCCGCCGCCGATGGCGACGAAGACCGCGTCGAGCGGACCCTGGTGCTGCCGCAGGATCTCCATGGCGATGGTGCCCTGGCCGGCGATCACGTCCGGGTCATCGAAGGGATGGACGAAAGTGAGGCCGTGCTGCTTCTGTTGCGCCAGCGCGTACTCGTAGGCATCCGAATAACTGTCTCCGTGCAAGTGGACCTCGCCGCCCAGCGCGCGCACCGCGTCGACCTTGAGCTGCGGGGTCGTCACAGGCATCACGATCACGGCGCGCGCGCCCAGCTTGCGGGCACCGAGCGCCACGCCCTGGGCATGATTGCCGGCCGACGCGCAGATGACGCCGCAGGCGAGTTGCTCGGCGCCGAGGTGCGCCATCTTGTTGTAGGCGCCGCGTAGCTTGAAGCTGAAGACGGGCTGCTGGTCCTCGCGCTTGAGCAGCACCGTGTTGCCGAGCCTGGCGCTCAGCGCCTTGGCCGGCTCGAGCGGTGATTCGACCGCGACGTCGTACACGCGGGCGGTCAGGATTTTCTTCAGATAGTCGGCGGGAGTGAGGGCGGCGGTCGGCTTGGACATAGGGGCGCGATCATAGGCCTGCCGGCGGTGCGGCCGGACCCCAAGAAAAAAGCCCCAAGCCTTGCGGCTCGGGGCTAAATCCACCAATTGGGAGGGTGGAGGAGACAACCGGTGCACACGGCTTGGTGTGCGATGAAATAAAGTATATCGGGAGTTTGTTGCATTGCAACAAGCAGTGATGCTTTTTCAACACAGAAACCGCAGTTCGTGCGGCCGCCTCCTCCGAGGCCATGGAGTTTGCAAGATGGAATGCACAGTAAGCTGGACAGGGAACGCGGGAACGGACTCGCCGATGGGCTTCGTCGCCGAAACGGGCAGCGGCCACGTCCTGATGATGGACGGCGCCCCGGATGCGGCCAAGCCTGAGAACGCCGGCCGCAATCTTGCGCCACGGCCGATGGAAACCGTGCTCGCCGGCACGGGTGGCTGTACGGCGTACGACGTGGTGCTGATCCTGAAGCGCGGCCGGCACCAGGTGGAGGCCTGCAGCGTGAAGCTCACAAGCGAGCGGGCCGAGAAGGATCCGAAGGTTTTCACCAAGATCCATCTGCATTTCACGGTGAAGGGCAAGGGAATCCCGGCAGCGGCGGTCGAACGGGCGATCGCCTTGAGCCACGATACCTATTGCTCCGCGACCATCATGCTGGCCAAGACAGCGGAGATCACGACCAGTTTCGACCTGATCGAGGCCTGAGCGGGCGGCCAGCCCGTCGATCAGAGGCGGTGGGCCACGGTTGTCATGACGCGGGCGGCCAGGCGCATCAGCGCCTTGGCGGGAGGCGGCAACTCCTTTGCGCCGGCGCTCCATGCTTGCGCGGCATGGCGGGCCTCGTCGACTTTCATCTGCTGGACGATGGCGCGTGATTCCGTGTCGGCCAGGGGCAGGCGGTCCAGGTGGCCGTCGAGGTGCGCTTCCACCTGGCGCTCCGTTTCGGCAACGAAGCCGAGGCTCAGCGGATCGCCCAGGCGGCCGGCGACGAGGCCCAGCCCGAAAGCGCCAAGATACCAGACCGGATTCAGCAGGGAAGGGCGGGCCCCGAGTTCGTCCAGGCGCTGTTGCGTCCAGGCGAGATGGTCTGTTTCCTCATGCGCCGCCGCCTCGAAGTGCGCGCGCAGCGCCGGGTCTCGCGTCACGGCCGCCTGCGCCGTGTAGAGGGCCTGGGCGCAGACCTCCCCGACGTGGTTGACGCGCATCAGCGCGCCGGCTTCGCGCCGTTCAGCTTCGCTGAGAGTGCCGGCCGGGCTGGCGGGGGGCGGCGCGCTGCGACTCGCATGGGGCCTGGCGAACAGGGTGCGCAGGGCCGCATCCGCGGCGCCCAGAACGTGATCGGAAGCTCGGTTCATGGATGGATTGGAACCGATGTGGCGTTCGACGCAGGTTGTCGTGTCACGATCTCGCATCGTGGAATGGAAAGTAAGACGGAAGCTTGTTGCAGGACTGCAACGAAACGTCTCTCCCTTCCTGCTTTTCGGGCGATTTGTTTTGCCCTGCGGAGGCGGCTCTGGTGCAATAGCGACAACTTCCCAAAAGGAGGTTGGCCCGGGGTCCGGTGGGAGCACAAAAGTGCCAGTCACGGTGAGCCCTTCGCACCGGAGCCCTATGTTTAACCTTGGAGAAACTTGCAATGAAAAAATCTCTAGTTGCCCTGGCTGCTCTGGCTGTTGCCGGTGTTGCTTCGGCCCAGTCGTCGGTCACGCTGTTCGGTGTGGTTGACGCCGGCGTCAGCTACTACGACGCGAAGACCGACCTCGGCACTGGTGGCTCGGTCAAGCAAAAGCAGTGGGCACAGACGAATTCGGGTTACAACTCGAGCCGTCTGGGCTTCCGCGGCACGGAAGACCTCGGTGGCGGCCTCGCTGCCAGCTTCTGGCTCGAAGCCGGCCTCGGCAACGACAACGGCACGATGGGTGGCAACACCAACAGCGTTTCGGGCCCCGCAGCCGCGACCTTCACGCCTGGCATCTTCAACCGTCGTTCGACCGTGAGCCTGTCTGGTGGCTTCGGTGAAGTCCGCATCGGCCGTGACTACACCCCGACGTTCTGGAACGACACCGTGTTCGATCCGTTCGGCACCAACGGCGTTGGCACCAACATCCTGAACTCCGCTCACAGCGCTGTTCTGGCTGGTGCTGGCCTGGCGACCGACGCGAACACCGTTCGCGCAAGCAACACCGTCGGCTACTTCCTGCCCCCGAACCTGGGCGGCTTCTACGGCCAAGTGCAGTACGGCTTCCACGAAAACGTGAAGACCGACAACATCGACGTGTCGACGGCTGGTCGCTACGTTGGCGGCCGCTTCGGCTACGCCAACGGCCCGCTGGACGTGGCTGTTGCTTACGGTCAAGACGACGTGTCGTTCACGCCCGCCAACACCGTGCAGACCAAGACCCTGAACCTGGGTGCTTCGTATGACCTCGGCATGGTGAAGCTGTTCGGTGAAATCGGCCGCGTGAAGAACGATGCCGACCTGCCCGTCATCTTCGGTACCGACAGCGTGAACCTCGACGGCTTCCTGCTCGGCGCTACCGTGCCGGTCGGTGCTGGCCTGATCCGCGTTGCTTACTCGCAAGTCAAGGCCAAGGTCGACTTCGCCGAAGACCCGCGCGCTCGCAAGTTCGCTCTGGGCTATGTGCACAACCTGTCGAAGCGTACGGCCCTGTACGCTACGTACGCGCACATCTCCAACAAGAACGGCGCAGCTGTCACCACCGGTGGCGCTCCCGGCTTCGTTACCGGCGTCGGCAATGCTGCCAGCAGCGCCAACGGTTTCGACTTCGGTATCCGTCACGCTTTCTGATCTGACGCTGGCCTAGGCCAGCATCACTGGGAAGTCTTAAAAGCCATCCGACGAAAGTCGGGTGGCTTTTTTTCGTCTGCGGATTCCCGCCAAGACGCAAATCCCTCGGGACACAAAGTGCTAAGCGTCTGAAGCGCAAAGGGCTGCTGCATAGTCCGCGTTTTGATGTTTCACGGACGGAGTCTCAAACATGCACATCCAGAATCCATGGGCTTGCGCGATGGTCGCGGTGGCCGTTTTCGCAGCGCCCGCGCTGCACGCGAAGACATTCAAATGGACGAGCGCGAGCGACATTCCCACGCTCGACATCCATTCTCAGAACAACGCACTGGGCAACGGCGTGCACGCGGCGATCTACGACTCGCTGGTCTACTACAACAGCAAGACCTTCAAGCCCGAGCCCCAGCTTGCGAGCGCCTGGAAGAACGTCTCCCCGACCCAGGTGCGCTTCACCTTGCGAAGCGGCGTCAAGTTCAGCGACGGCTCGGCGCTCACGCCCGAGGACGTCGTGTATTCGCTGAGTCGCGCGATGGCCAAGACCTCGAACTACGCGGTCTACACGCAGGGCATCGACAAGGTGGTGAAGGTCGATGCGGAGACGGTCGACATCCTCCTCAAGGGCCCCAATCCGGTGCTGCTCAATCAGCTGACCGAACTGCGCATCATGAGCAAGGCGTGGGCAGAGAAGAACAAGTCCCTCGAGCCCAAGGACATCAAGACGCCGGAGGAGAGCCATGCCCACCGCAACGCGATGGGCACGGGCCCCTACATGGTCAAGGAATGGCAGCCGGACCAGCGCCTGATCCTTGTGCAGAACCCCCACTATTGGGGCAAGAACGCATCGAACGTGACCGAGGTGATCTACAACCCGATCAAGTCCGAAGCCACGCGCATCGCCGCGCTGCTGTCGGGCGAGGTCGACCTCGTGCTGGACCCCAGTCCGCAGGACCTGGGCCGCCTGCGGCAGAGCGCCAACCTGAAGGTGATCGACGGCATCGAGAACCGCACCATGTTCTTCGGCATGGACCAGTTTCGCGACGAGTTGCCCGGCTCCAATGTGAAGGGCAAGAACCCGTTGAAGGACCAGCGTGTTCGCATGGCACTCTACCAGTCGATCGACATCGCCAGCCTGACGCGCGTCACCATGCGCGGGCTGAGCCAGCCTACCGGCGCGCTGGTGGCTCCGCAGGTCAACGGATGGACCGACAGCGTGCACAAGCGTCACCCCCACGATCCCGAAGCCGCGAAGAAGCTCCTGGCGGAGGCCGGCTATCCGGCAGGATTCGAGGTCGACTTCGCGTGCCCCAACAACCGCTACATCAACGACGAGGAAATCTGCCAGGCCGTCACCGCGATGTGGGCGCGCGTGGGCGTCAAGGCCAAGCTGCGCACGCTGCCGCTGGTCACCTACTTCCCGATGATCCAGCGCAACGAAGCCAGCATCTACATGCTCGGTTGGGGTGTGCCCACTTTCGACGCGCTCTATAGCCTGCAGTCGCTCACGCGCACGGTGGGCAGTGGGGGAGACGGCAATTACAACGTGGGCCGCTACAGCAACGCGCGCATGGACCAGATCATCGACCGCGCGAAGACCGAGACGGACCTGCCCGTGCGTGACCGCCTGCTGACCGAGGCGCTCCAGTTGCAGAACGACACCGTCGCCCACATCCCGCTGCACAATCAGATCATTCCGTGGGCGATGAAAAAGAACATCGAGGTCGTGCACCGCGCCGACAACCGCCTCGACTGGCGCGTCATCAAGGTCGATTGAGCCTTGTAAAGCAAGGTCGCAACCCGGGGAACTCCCGCCTGGGCACGCACCTTGCTGCTGCTAGCATCGTTGAACACTTCCTCTGCTGAATGATTGCCTTCGTACTGCGCCGCCTGATCCAGGCCGTGATCGTCATGGTCGCGGTCGCCTTCATCGCCTTCCTCCTTTTCCAATACGTCGGCGACCCGGTGGTGTTCCTGCTCGGGCAGGACGCGCGCCCCGAGCAGATCCAGGCCTTGCGCTCGGACCTCGGCCTGGACAAGCCCTTCTTCGTGCAGTTCTGGCACTTCCTGGTCAATGCGGCGCAGGGCGAGTTCGGCTTGAGCCTGCGGCAGGGCAGCAAGGTCTCGCGCCTCATCGGCGAGCGCTTCCCGGCGACGCTCGAGCTGGCGCTGGTCGCCGCCGTCCTCGCGCTGGTCATCGGCATCCCGATGGGCGTCTACACGGCGCTGCGCCGCGGCTCCTTCATGAGCCAGGTCTTCATGACGATCTCGCTGCTGGGCGTGTCACTTCCGACCTTCCTCATCGGCATCCTGCTGATCCTCGTCTTCGCGGTGCTGCTCGGCTGGTTCCCGAGCTTCGGGCGCGGCGAGACGGTGCAGCTCGGCTGGTGGAGCACGGGGCTGCTCAGGAGCGATGGCTGGGTCCACATCGTGCTGCCGGCGGTGACGCTCGCGATCTTCCAGCTCACGTTGATCATGCGGCTGGTGCGCGCCGAGATGCTGGAGGTGCTGCGCACCGATTACATCAAGTTCGCGCGTGCCCGCGGCCTGTCGGACCGCGTCATCCATTTCGGCCACGCGCTGAAGAACACGCTCGTGCCCGTGATGACCATCACCGGACTGCAACTGGGCGGCCTCATCGCCTTCGCCATCATCACGGAGTCCGTCTTCCAGTGGCCGGGCATGGGCCTGCTCTTCATCCAGGCCGTGACCTTCGCCGACATTCCCGTCATGGCCGCCTACCTCTGCCTGATCGCTCTCATCTTCGTGGTCATCAATCTCGTGGTCGACCTCCTGTACTTCGTGGTCGACCCGCGTCTGCGCGTCGGCAACGCCGGGGGCCATTGATGAGCGAAGTCCGTTTCCAGGCCTCGGGCCGTGCGTTCGCGCATATCGCGCGCTTCCATCCCGAGATCACGGCCTTTCGCCGCGATCTGCACACGCATCCGGAACTCGGCTTCGAAGAGGTCTACACGAGCAGCCGCGTTCAGGAGGCGCTGCGCGCCTGCGGCGTGGACGAGATCCACCCCGGCATCGGCAAGACCGGCGTGGTCGGCGTGATCCGCGGCAAGTCCACCGCGAGCGGCCGGATGATCGGCCTGCGCGCCGACATGGACGCGCTGCCGATGCGCGAGGACAACGACTTCGCCTGGCGCTCCGCCAAGAGCGGGCTCATGCACGGGTGCGGGCACGACGGCCACACCGCGATGCTGGTCGGTGCCGCGCGATACCTCGCGGAGACCCGCAACTTCGACGGAACGGCGGTGCTGATCTTCCAGCCAGGCGAGGAGGGCTTCGCCGGCGCGCGCGTGATGATCGAGGACGGGCTCTTCGACCGCTTCCCGGTGCAGTCCGTCTATGCGATGCACAACTGGCCCGGCATGCCGGCGGGAACCGTCGGCATCAACCGCGGTGCCATGATGGCCGCGGCGGACCGCATCACCATCGAGGTCACCGGCAAGGGCGGCCATGGCGCGCATGCCTACCTCACCGTCGACCCCGTCGTGGTGTCGGCCCACATCATCACGGCGGTGCAGAGCATCGTGTCGCGCAACGTGCGCCCCATTGATGCGGCCGTCGTCAGCATCTGCGCGGTGCAGGCCGGCGACCTGGGCGCGATGAGCGTCGTGCCCGGCTCGGCCACGCTGGTCGGCACCGTGCGCACCTTCAGCGCCCGGGTGCAGACGCAGGTCGAGCAGCGCCTGGCCGAACTCTGCGCATCGGTCGCCGCCGGCTTCGGCGCGAAGGCCGAGGTCAAGTTCGAGCGCATCTACCCCGCCACCATCAACACCGCGCCCGAGGCGCTCTTCGCCGGCGACGTCGCGCAGTCGATCGTCGGCGCGCACAACGTCGAGCGCAACATGGAGCCCAGCATGGGCGCCGAGGACTTCTCCTTCATGCTGCAGCAGAAGGCCGGCGCCTACCTCCGTATCGGGCAGGACGCCCGCGGCGGCGCCTTCCTGCACAACAGCCGCTACGACTTCAACGACGAGATCCTCCCGCTCGGCGCCGCGCTGCATGCGGGCCTGGTCGAGCAGGGCATGCCGCTGGCCGCGGCCGAAACCACAGAGTCCCACACCAAGACCCGCGCTGCGGCGTCTTGATTCTTTTCAACCCCGAGGAGTGCTTCCAATGAATCTCAAGAAAAAAATGGCTGCGGCCGCGGTCTTCACGCTGCTGGGCGCGGCCGGCATGGTCGCCGGCGCGCAGACCATCCGCATCGCGAACCAGGGCGACGCGCTGTCGCTCGACCCGCACTCCCTCAACGAGTCGCTGCAGCTCAGCACCGACGCCAACGTGTACGAGACCCTCGTCGGCCGCAACAAGGACCTGAGCGTCGCGCCGCTGCTCGCGACGAGCTGGAAGCAGACCTCGCCCACCGTCTGGCGCTTCGAATTGCGCAAGGGCGTGCAGTTCCATGACGGCACCCCCTTCACGGCCGACGACGTGATCTTCAGCTTCGCGCGCGCGGCGGGCGAGGGCTCCGACATGCAGTCCAACACCACCGACATCAAGGAAGTGCGCAAGGTCGGCGAGTACGCGGTGGAGATCGAGACCCGCGGGCCCTTCCCCATCCTGCCGGACGTGATCACGCAGCTGATGATCCTCAGCAAGAAGTGGTGCGAGGAAAACCAGGCGACCAAGCCCGTCGATCGCCGCAAGGGCATCGAGAACACCGCTTCCTTCAAGGCCAACGGCACCGGCCCCTACCGCGTGCGCGAGCGCCAGCCGAACGTGCGCACGGTGTTCGTTCGCAACCCCACCTACTGGGGCAAGATCGAAGGCAACGCGCAGGAGATCATCTTCACGCCCATCGCGAACCCCGCGACCCGCGTGGCCGCGCTGCTCTCCGGCGAGATCGACGTGATGGAGCCCGTGCCGGTGCAGGACGTCGCCCGCATCAACGCCAGCCCCAACGCGCGCGTCATCGCAGGCCCCGAGTTGCGCACCATCTTCCTGGGCATGGACCAGAAGCGCGACGAACTGCTGTACTCCAGCGTGAAGGGCAAGAACCCCTTCAAGGACAAGCGCGTGCGCCAGGCCTTCTACCAGGCGATCGACATCGTCGGCATCCAGAAGACCGTGATGCGCGGCGCCTCGCGCCCGACCGGCCTGCTGGTCGGCCCCGGCATCAACGGCTGGACCGAAGCGCAGGACAAGCGCCTGCCCTATGACACCGAGGCCGCCAAGAAGCTGCTGGCCGAGGCCGGCTACCCGAACGGCTTCGAGGTGACGCTGAACTGCCCGAACGACCGCTACGTCAACGACGGCCAGATCTGCCAGAGCGTGGCCGCCAGCCTGGCGAAGATCGGCGTCAAGATCAACCTCGCGACCGAGACCAAGGGCACCTACTTCCCGAAGGTCCTGCGCCGCGACACCAGCTTCTACCTGCTGGGGTGGACCCCGACCACCTATGACGCGCACAACGCGCTGACCGCGCTTACCGCCTGCCCGGACGACAAGGGCAGCGGCCAGTTCAACCTCGGTGCGTACTGCAACCCGAAGCTGGACGAGCTGACCAAGAAGATCCAGTCGGAAACCGACAAGCCCAAGCGCGACGCGATGATCAAGGAGGCCTTCGCGATCCACATGGACGACATCGGCACCCTGCCGCTGCACCAGCAGGCGCTTGCCTGGGGCGTGAGCAAGAAGGTCGAGCTGACCCAGATGGCCGACAACTACATGCCCTTCAAGTGGATGAGCATCAAGAAGTGAAGCACCAGTTGGCCTGACCTCCGCGGGCCCGCGTCAGCGGGCCCCGTTCTTTCCGCTTCACGATGAAAAAAAACCTTGCCCGCTGGCTCGACAGCGATGTCGGCCACAGCTTCCGCACTTCGCCGGTCGCGATCTTCGCGGCCGTCATCGCCTTCGTCTGCCTCTTCTGCGCGGTCTTCGCCGGCTGGGTGTCGCCCTACAACCCTTTCGACCTCGCCTCGCTCCAGTTGGGGGATGCGCGCCTGCCGCCGGCCTGGAGCGCCGAAGGATCGGCCAAGTACCTCCTGGGCACCGATGACCAGGGCCGTGACATCCTCTCGGCCGTCATCTACGGCGCGCGCATCTCGCTGGTGGTCGGCTTCGTCTCGGTCGTGCTCTCCGTCGTGGTCGGCGTGCTCTTCGGCCTGCTGGCCGGCTTCTGGGGTGGCTGGCTCGACTCCTTCCTCATGCGCGTCTGCGACGTCATGCTTTCCTTTCCGCCGATCCTGGTCGCGCTGCTGATCGCGGGCGTCGGGCGCGCGATGTTCCCGAACGCGCACACCTCGCTCGCCTTCTTCGTGCTGATCGTCTCCATCTCGCTCACCGGCTGGGTGCAGTACGCGCGCACCGTGCGCGGCTCGACCCTGGTCGAGCGCAGCAAGGAGTACGTGCAGGCCGCGCGCGTCACCGGCGTGTCGCCCTGGCGCATCATGGTGCGCCACGTGCTGCCGAACGTGATGGGGCCCGTGCTGGTGCTTGCCACCATCCAGGTGGCGACGGCCATCATCACCGAGGCCACGCTGTCCTTCCTGGGCGTCGGCGTGCCGCCGACCTCGCCCTCGCTCGGCACCCTGATCCGTGTCGGCAACGACTATCTCTTTTCCGGCGAATGGTGGATCACCGTCTTCCCCGGCCTGATGCTGGTGCTGATCGCGCTCAGCGTGAACCTGCTGGGCGACTGGTTGCGCGATGCGCTCAACCCGCGCCTGCGCTGAAAGAGGAGCCCGTCCCATGAGTCTTCTCCAAGTCAGCAACCTGGTCGTCGAGTTCCCCCACCGGCGCGGCACGCTGCGCGCGCTGGACGACATCTCCTTCGAGATCGCCCCCGGCGAGATCCTCGGCGTGGTCGGCGAATCCGGCGCCGGCAAGTCCCTCACGGGCGCGGCCATCATCGGCCTGCTCGAGCCGCCCGGCCGCGTGGCCGGCGGCGAGATCCGCCTGGAGGGGCAGCGCATCGACAACCTCGACCACGAGGCCATGCGCCACATCCGCGGCCGCAAGATCGGCGCGATCTTCCAGGATCCGCTGACCTCGCTGAACCCCCTCTACACCATCGGCCGGCAACTGACCGAGACCATCCGCGCGCACTTGCCCGTGAGCGAGGCCGAGGCGCGCAAGCGCGCCATCGGCCTGCTGCAGGACACCGGGATCCCCGCCGCCGCGCAGCGCATCGATCACTTCCCGCACCAGTTCTCCGGCGGCATGCGCCAGCGCGTGGTCATCGCGCTCGCGCTCGCGGCGGAGCCCAAGCTGATCGTCGCCGACGAGCCGACCACCGCGCTGGACGTGTCGATCCAGGCGCAGATCATTCAACTGCTCAAGAACATCTGCAAGGAGCGCGGCGCCGCCGTCATGCTGATCACCCACGACATGGGCGTGATCGCCGAGACCTGCGACCGCGTGGCCGTGATGTATGCCGGCCGCGTGGCGGAGATCGGACCCGTGCACGAAGTCATCCACCAGCCCGCGCACCCCTACACCTCGGGCCTGATGGCCGCCATCCCCGACATGACGATGGACCGCGAGCGCCTCAACCAGATCGATGGCTCCATGCCCCGCCTCAATGCCATCCCGCGCGGCTGCGCCTACAACCCGCGCTGCCCGCGCGCCTTCGACCGCTGCATGACGGACCGGCCGGACCTGATGAACGCGGGCGCGACCCAGGCGGCCTGCTGGCTGCATGACGCGCATGCGCACGGCGCGGCACCGGCCTACGGAGTGGCGGCATGACGGCACTGGTCCAGGCGAACGATCTCGCCAAGACTTTCGACGTCTCGCCGCCCTGGCTCAACCGCGTGCTCGAACGCAAGCCGCGCGTGCTGCTGCATGCCGTCGACGGCGTGAGCTTCTCGATCGAGCGCGGCAAGACGCTGGCGCTGGTGGGCGAGTCGGGCTGCGGCAAGAGCACGGTCGCGCGCCTGCTGGTGGGGCTCTACAACCCAAGCCGCGGAGGGATGCATTTCGACGGGCAGGACGTGCACGCGGCCTTCAAGACCGCGGACGGACGCAAGCTGCGCAGGCGCATCCAGATGATCTTCCAGGATCCGTATGCGAGCCTCAACCCGCGCTGGATCGTGGAGGACATCATCGGCGAGCCCTTGCGCGAGCACGGCATCCTGAAAGAAGGCCCGGCCCTCAAGGAGCGCGTGGGCGAGCTGCTCAAGTCCGTTGGCCTGAGTCCGCTGGACATGGTGAAGTACCCGCACCAGTTCTCCGGCGGCCAGCGCCAGCGGATCTCCATCGCGCGCGCGCTGGCGACGCAGCCGGAATTCCTGGTGTGCGACGAGCCGACCTCCGCGCTGGACGTGAGCGTGCAGGCCCAGGTGCTCAACATCATGAAGGACTTGCAGCGCGAGCAGGGCCTGACCTATCTCTTCATCTCGCACAACCTGGCGGTCGTGCGCCACGTTGCCGACCAGGTCGGCGTGATGTACCTGGGCCGGCTGGTGGAGGTGGCGGACAAGGAGAAGCTCTTCTCCACGCCGCAGCATCCCTACACCCGCATGCTGCTGGACGCGATCCCGCAGATGAAGCACACAGGCCGCTCGCGCACGCCGGTGCAGGGCGAAGTGCCCAACCCGCTCAATCCGCCGACGGGCTGCACCTTCCATCCGCGCTGTCCGCTGGCGAACGCGCGCTGCAAGGCCGAGCGCCCGCCGTTGCAGACGCTGCGCGGCGTTCAGGTGGCCTGCCACGCCGTCGAAGAAGGCCGTACCTAGCGGGAGCAGGAGACCGAGGCCGCCGTCGGGGGGGCGCGCCCGCGGGCGCCCCCCCCCCCCCGCGGCGGGCGCATCAACCCCCCCGCCCCCCCCGCCACGCACCCTGGCGCGACAGGGCCCACCCCCCC